>JACKLX010000010.1 GCA_024235695.1 Accumulibacter sp. | reverse complement strand
ACTGCGTGGTCTTGGCCCATTCCTCATTGAGGTGCATCGGGTTGACGTCGGTCGAGATGCCGGCGAAGAGAACGATGTCGGCTTCGCTGACCGTCTTGGCAATGCTCGCGCTCATGCCGGGTTGCAGATCCTGAATGTTGTAGCCGCCAAGTGAATTCATCGCTTGCTCCATGGTCCGAGTTGGTTGGTTTCGTTGCATGATACACAATCCACAAGACCACCAGTTCAAAGAGGAGAATGACTTGACCGCCGACGCCGACTTCGACAGCCTCGTCCCTGCCGTCCCCTTCAACCGCCGCAGTTTCATCGTCACCGCTCTTGGCGCCGGCTTTGCCCTGGCGGTACAACCGGTCTCGGCAAAGAGCGTGATCACCACCGACAGCAAGGGCCTCACCGCCGGCGAAATCATGATCGTCAAGGCCGATGGCGAGATGCCGGCCTATCGCGCGCAGCCGGCGACTGGCGGCAACTGGCCAGTGGTTCTGGTGGTGCAGGAGATCTTCGGGGTACACGAATACATCAGGGACGTCTGCCGGCGCCTGGCAAAGCTCGGCTATCAGGCGATTGCGCCCGAGCTCTATGCCCGTCACGGCAACCCGCAGCAGTACAGCAACGTGCAGGAATTGCTCCAACGGGTGGTGAGCAAGGTACCCGACGCGCAGGTGATGGCCGACCTCGACGCATGCGTCGCCTGGGCAAAGGCCAATGGTGGCGACACCGGACGACTGGGGATCACGGGTTTTTGCTGGGGTGGGCGAATCACCTGGCTGTACGCGGCGCACAATCCGCAGGTCAAGGCCGGTGTCGCGTGGTACGGCAAGCTCGTCGGCCCGACCAGCGAGCTGACTCCCAGCCAGCCGCTGGACGTCGCCGGCAAGCTGCACGGACCGGTACTGGGGCTATACGGCGGCGCCGACCAGGGTATCCCGCTGGCGACCATCGAGCAGATGCGCAAGGCCCTCGCCCTGGCGCCCAGTGCCGCCAGCAGGGCGTCGACGATCCACGTCTACGACGGCGTGCCGCATGCCTTTCACGCCGACTACCGAGCAAGCTACCGCAAGGACGAAGCGGCCGATGGCTGGCGACGCCTGCAGGCATGGTTCAAGCAACACGGCGTCTGATCGTTTTCGCAGGGTGGAGGCCGCTCAGTCGCCACCACCGCCGCAGCCGCCGCCGCAACCCGACGAATCGCCACTGTCGCCACCACCATCGCCGCTGCCAGCGGAACAGCCACCACCGCAACCGATGTGGCCGGCACAGAAGGCGCCGCTGACACCGGCCTTCGCCGCCGCCAGGCAGTCCAGCTGATAGACGAAGCCACCGCTGATGCCGAGCATGGCGTCGAGGGCGAACAGCAGCGGCAGCGACGACGGCACTTTCGGATCGATCGCCTGGCGAGAGCACGACAGCCGCCAGGCACGCTTGATCGCCTCCTGCGCGTCGGTCGGCTGGCGCATCGCTTCGGCCGGCGTGTGGTGCAGGAAGCGGCCCAGCCCGCGTTGGCAGAACTGCTGGTACTGGCGGGTGAACAGGATGAACTCGTGCCAGGCGTCGTCGACCGCCTGCGACGGCATCGCCACCAGGCGCTTCTTCGCCACGCGACAGAGCTGAAAGTACTCGCGCAGGCCGTCGAAGACCAGCGCCCGCTGCGGCACGCTCAATTCTGGCCGACGCGCTGCCAGGCGCCGGTCGAGAAACTTCCCGTAGGGGTAGCCATCGATGAACCGCTCGCGCTGCCGATCACGCAGCAACCGCCAGCCAACGACGGTCGCAACCAACAGCGCGAGTACCGCCAGTGCCAGCAGCAGCCTCATCTACTGCCCTGATCGCCTCACACGGTACTGAAACACAGATACTTGATCTCGAGGTATTCGTCGAGCCCGTGTTTCGATCCTTCGCGGCCGAGCCCGGACTGCTTGACGCCGCCGAAGGGCGCCACCTCATTGGAAATCAGGCCGGTGTTCACGCCGACCATGCCGTACTCCAGCGCCTCGCCAACACGCAGACAGCGCGCGACGTCACGCGAATAGAAATAGGCCGCGAGTCCGAACTCGGTGTCGTTGGCCATCCGCAGCGCCTCGGCTTCGTCGGCAAAACGGAAGACCGGCGCCACCGGACCGAAGGTCTCTTCGCGCGCGACGCGCATCTGCGGCGTGACATCGGCAAGAACCGTCGGCTCGAAAAAGGTGCCGCCGAGCGCGTGCCGGCTGCCGCCGCTGATCACCCGCGCACCCTTGTTGAGCGCGTCGGTGATGTGCTCCTCGACCTTGGCCAGAGCCGCTGCGTCGATCAACGGCCCCTGTGCGACGCCTTCATCACTGCCCGGCCCGACCTTCAGCGACTGCACGCGTCTGGCGAGGCGGGCGACGAAACTGTCGTAGACGCCCTCCTGAACCAGCAGCCGATTGGCGCAGACGCAGGTCTGGCCGGTATTGCGGTACTTGGCGATCACCGCACCTTCGACCGCCGCGTCGACGTCGGCATCGTCGAAGACGATGAACGGCGCGTTGCCGCCGAGTTCCAGCGAAAGCTTCTTGATCGTCGGCGCACACTGAGCCATCAGCAAGCGACCGATTTCGGTCGAGCCGGTAAACGACAGCTTGCGCACCAGCGGGCTGGCGGTCAGGGCGCCGCCGATCGCCACCGGATCGCCGGTCAGGACGTTGAACACCCCCACCGGCAGATCGGCGTCGTGCGCCAGCCTGGCCAGCGCCAGTGCCGTCAGCGGCGTCTGCTCGGCCGGCTTGACCACCACCGTGCAGCCGGCAGCGAGGGCCGGCGCGACCTTGCGGGTGATCATCGCCAGCGGGAAGTTCCACGGCGTGATCGCCGCACAGACGCCAACCGGCTGGCGAATCGTCAGCAGCCGCCGATCGCCCGCCGGACTCGGGATGCTCTCGCCATAGGCGCGCTTGCCTTCCTCGGCGAACCACTCGACGAACGACGCGCCGTAGGCCACTTCGCCGCGCGCTTCGGCGATCGGTTTGCCGCATTCGGCGGTCATCAGCTGCGCCAGGTCCTCGGCGTTGGCGACGATCAGTTCGTACCAGCGACGCAGCAGCGCGGCGCGCTCCTTGGCAGTCTTCGCCCGCCACGCCGGCAGCGCTGCTTCGGCCGCGGCAATCGCCCGGGTCGTTTCGACGGCGGTCATCAGCGGCACCTCGCCCAGCGTCCCGCCACTCGCCGGATCGCTGACCAGCAGCGTACGACCGTCGTCGGCGGCTTCCCAGCGCCCGTCGATGTAACAGTTGGAGCGCAGCAGGCGCGGATCATTGAGGTGCATGACAATCTCCAGGATTTTCAAAACGCCAGTTTATACTGTGCACCATGCGTGGACTACAGTTCCTGATCGTCGCTGCCGTAGCGCTCGTCGTGGCGGCGTGCAGCAGTTCTCCAGAGCGACCGCTCAGCTCCGAAAAAGGCCGCGACGTGGTGATCTTCGCGCTCGGCCTGATCGACACCGGTTACCGCTTCGGAGGCAAGAACCCGGAGGCCGGCTTCGACTGCAGCGGCATGGTCGCCTACATCTACGGGCAAGCGGCGGGAGTCAAGGTCGGCGGCAGCGCCGCCGACATCGCGCGGCACGGCCGGCCAGTGCAGCGCGACAAGCTGCGCCCCGGCGACCTGGTCTTCTTCAACACCCGTGGCGCTTCCTTGTCGCACGTCGGCATCTACATCGGCGACGACCGTTTCGTACACGCGCCGTCGACGCGCGGCCAGGTGCGCATCGATCAACTGGCCGCCAGCTACTACGCGCAACGCTTCCAGACGGCGCGCACGTACTTCGAGTAGACGCCGGTTCGACTAGTCGTTGCGCAGTTCGACACGGCCGTCGACCACCCGCACCCGATCTCCCTTGCGTACCAGCGGCTCATCGCTTTGCGCGATCGAGGCGAAGCTGCCGTCCTCGTAGCGAACGGTGATTTCGTAGCTGCGCACCGGCGCGTTCGCCTTGCGGGCATCCTTGACCGTGCTGCCGGTGCCAATGATCGGCGCCGTCACCAGATGGCTGCCGGCGGCACCGACATCGCGCCCGACCGCCGCTGCCGGATCACGCCTGCCGCTGCCCGCACGACTCAGCGTACGAATCGCGTAGACGACACCGCAACGCTCGCACGGTCCACTGCGCAGTTCCTCCTGCTGCAACTGGCGGTAATCGGCGTCGCCTCTCGGCAACTGCAACTGGCCTTGCGCCAGCGTCGCCTGCGGCGTGGCGAGGAGCAGCCCCAGGGCGGCCAGGATCATTGTTTGCGGCATGACAGCAACTCCTTCATAAGATTTGGCGACGAAAGCCGCGCCAGACGGACAGCGCCTGCCGGATCGCCGATCCCGGCACCGCCGGGGCCGGCACCAGGCGCCCAAAAGCGCGCTAGTATGTCGCTGTCAGCCCGCCTTCGCGGGCTGTAGGACACCGTACCATGGACCCCAAGTCCTTCGTTGATTCCGCCGTGCTGCTGCTGGTGGTCGCCTCGATCGCGGTCGCCGTGTTCCGGCACGTGGGCCTCGGTTCGATCGTCGGCCTGCTGATCACCGGCGTCATCGTCGGTCCGCATACGGCCGGACCGTTCGTCACCAGCAACGTCGAAGACGTCCGACAGTTTACGGAAATCGGCGTCGTGCTGCTGTTGTTTCTGATCGGCCTGGAAATGAAGCCGCGGCGACTGTGGGAGCTTCGGCGGACACTTTTCGGGCTCGGTTCACTGCAGATCCTGGTGTCGGCGGCACTCATCGCCGGCTACTTCCAGCTGTTCGGCCACAGCTGGCAGACGGCCCTGCTGATTGGCTGCAGCTTCGCGCTCTCGTCAACCGCCTTCGTCGTCCAGATGCTCAGGGACCAGGGCGAGATCGCCAGCCACCATGGCCAGACCGCCTTCGCCGTCCTGCTGATGCAGGACCTGGCGATCGTTCCCATGCTTGCCCTGGTCCCGGCGCTGGCCGACATCGGCGCGCCACCGGCCGACCGGGCAGTACTGCAGCAGATCGGCGTCGCCGTCGGCCTGGTCGCCATGGTACTGCTCAGCGGCCGCTATCTGGTGCCCTGGATCCTCGACCATCTGGCGCGCCAGAACAACCGCGAAGCCTTCCTGCTGACCGCCATGGGGTCGGTATTCATCGCCGCCTGGGCGATGCACCATGCCGGCATGTCGATGGCTCTGGGAGCCTTCCTGATGGGGATGATGCTATCGACCTCGCGCTACAGCCTGCAGATCGAGGCCGGCATGGAGCCGCACAAGGGCCTGCTGATGAGCCTCTTCTTCGTCGCCGTCGGGATGTCGCTCGACGTCCGTTCGCTGGCCAACCACCCGTTTCAGTTCGGTCTGCACGTCGCTGCGATCATCGCCATCAAGGTGGCCGTCCTGTACGTGCTGTGTCTGTGCTTCGGCAGCGGCCGCGCCATTGCCTGGCGGGTGGCCTTCCTGCTCTCGCAGGGTGGCGAGTTCGGCTTCGTGTTGCTCGGCGCCGCCAAGGCGCTGGGCCTGATCGATGATTACATCTTCGTGATGGCCGTGGCCGTGATCTCGATAAGCATGCTGCTGACGCCGCTGCTGGTCAAGGTCGGCAACCGCCTGGCGTTGCGCATCGCGCAGCAGCCAGGCGGTGTTCACGACAGCTTCCGCTACGTCTCGAACAGCGACGATGCCGCCGTTCGCGTGGTGATTGGCGGCTATGGTCGGGTCGGCCACACCGTCGGCACGGTCCTGGCCAGTACCGGCATCCCCTACGTCGCCTTCGATGTCGACGCCGAACTGGTCGCGCAATGGCGAAGCCAGGGACATCCGGTGTTCTACGGCGACCTCAGCGACCCGCAACTGCTCAATGCCGCATCACTCCGACACGTCGACCTGGTCGTGCTGACCATCGACAACCGGCGCACGGCCGTTCGCGCGGCGTCGCTGATCCGCTCGCATCTGCCGCAGGTGAACATCCTCGCGCGCGCCCGCGACCTGGCGAGTTGCGACGCACTGCTTCGCGCTGGCGCCAGCAAGGCCTATCCCGAAACCCTCGAGGCCAGCCTGCGCCTGGCCGCCGAAACGCTCGAGGAGCTCGGCGTCGGCAATGCCGAGACCGAGATGCTGCTCAGCGAGGTGCGCAGCTCCGACTACGCGCTGGTGCGCTCGGGGCCGGAAGGCCGGCCGCCAGCGGCCACCGACGACCAGCGCTGAACGCGCCGTCGGCGGTGGCCGCCGACGGCCAGCGAAGCCAAAGCGAGCTATCATGGTGGTGTTCGCCCACTTCGACGAACTCTCGAACGCCATGTTGCCCGTCCTGCCGATCCGCTACGTCGAACCCGTCTACCGCCCGCCCAGCGAAGCGCAGTCGCTGATCCTGCCGATTACCGACGGCTGTTCGTGGAACCACTGCCGCTTCTGCGAGATGTACACCGCACCGCAGAAGCGTTTTCGTGCTCGCGACGAGGCCGAGGTACTGGCGAGCATCCAGCGCACCGGCGAACAGCTCGGCGACGGCGTCCGCCGGGTCTTCCTCGCCGACGGCGACGCACTGGTCCTGCCGACGCGCCGTCTGCTCGACGTCCTGGTGGCGATCCGCACGTACCTGCCGGCGGTTCGCCGGGTCTCGAGCTACTGCCTGCCGCGCAACCTGCGCCGCAAGTCGGTCGACGAACTGCGCGAACTGGCTGCAGCCGGGCTGTCGATCGCCTACGTTGGCGCCGAGTCGGGCGACGACGAAGTCCTCGAACGCGTCAACAAGGGCGAGACTTTCGCCTCGACCCGCGAGGCGCTCGACAAGCTTGGCGCCGCCGGCATCAGCCGCTCGGTGATGATTCTCAACGGTCTGGCCGGCGCCGACCTGTCGTTGCGGCACGCCGACAACTCGGCGCGGCTGCTCAATGCCACTCAGCCCGAGTATCTGGCGACGCTGGTCGTCAGCTTGCCGCCCGGCGAGCAGCGCTTCCGCGACGGCTTCCCGGGCTGGCGGCCGTTGAGCCAGCAGCAGCTGTTCGTCGAAATGGAGCGCTTTCTCGACCGGCTGGAACTGACGCGGACGGTATTTCGCAGCGACCACGCGTCGAACTGGCTGGTTCTCAAGGGAACGCTGGGGGCCGACAAGAAGCGCCTGCTGCTGCAGGTGCGGCAGGCGATCGAAGACCCCGACAGCGCCGCGCTGCGACCAGCCTGGGCGCGGGGACTGTAGGTGACGGCCGGCTATCAGCGCTGTGCCGAACTGATCCGTGACGCCGACGGCTTGCTGATCACTGCCGGCGCCGGCATCGGCGTCGACTCCGGTCTGCCGGATTTTCGCGGCACGCAGGGCTTCTGGGGTGCTTACCCGGCGCTCGGCAGGGCGCGCATCGCCTTCGAGCAGATCGCCAACCCTGCCGCCTTCGCGCGCCAGCCCCGCCTGGCCTGGGGTTTCTACGGCCACCGCCTGAATCTCTACCGGCGCACCGTGCCGCACGAGGGCTTCCAGATCCTGCGACAGATCGGCGAAGGGCTGGCGCAGGGCGCCTTCGTATTCACCAGCAACGTCGACGGCCAGTTCCAGAAGGCGGGTTTCGCCGACGATCGAATCAGCGAATGCCACGGTTCGATCCACCACCTGCAGTGCAGCGACGGCTGCGACACCGCCCACGGCGGTATCTGGCCAGCCGACGATTTCGCTCCCCGGGTAGACCCCGAGCAGTGCCTGCTGACCTCCGACTTCCCGCTCTGCCAGAGCTGCGGCAAGATCGCCCGCCCGAACATCCTGATGTTCGGCGACTGGCGCTGGCGCGGCGAACGCAGCGACGCGCAGGAGAGCCGCCTGCACGCCTGGCTGCGCCGCGTCGAGCGGCTGCTGGTCATCGAGATCGGCGCCGGAACGGCCGTCCCGACCGCGCGGCTGATGGGCGAGCGCCTCAAGGGACAGCTGATCCGCATCAATCCGCGCGAGCCGCAACTGCCGCATGGCAAGGGCGTTGCGATCGCCGAAGGCGCCCTGACCGCACTGCGCGCGATCGCCGCGTCAAGGCGCTGAATGGCGGCGCCGGCGGCCATGCCCTTTCCCGGTCAGCTAGCGCTGGCCGTTCACCACCCCGCAGCAATCGACAGCACGCTCGTGCCAACCCTCCTTCGCCGCGCCAGACACCTCGGGATAGCGTCGCTCGCCAGCCCACTGCTGCCGGTCGCCCGCATCGCCTTCATCGCCCTCGCCGCCCTCATCGTGCTCGGCGGCTGTGTCAGCCCGCCAGGCAGCCAACGGGCACCGCTCGACCGCTGGACGCAGCTCGGCCCGGCCGGCGCCGTCAGCCTGCGGGCGATCGTTGCCGCGGACGACGAGTGTCCGACGGCGCTGGTCGACGGCCACCCGCACAGCCTGCTGCAACGTGCCGCAGCGACCGCCGCAAAGCCGCCGGCCGGCCGGCACAGCGACAACCCGGCCTACCAGCCGGATTTCCCCGTGCAATCGTGCGAGCTGTCCGTGCCGGCGAGCACGCGCCGGGCCAGCATCGCTGGCCAGATCATGCCGCTGCCCAAGACCGCGATCCGGCGCATCGTCATCGTTGGCGACACCGGCTGTCGGATCAAGGCATCGGCCAGCCAGCCAGGGCCGCCGGTGCAGGATTGCAGCAGCCCGACCGACTGGCCCTGGCAGCGCATCGCGGCGGCGGCAGCGCGGACGCGACCCGATCTGGTGATCCACCTCGGCGACTACCACTACCGCGAGTATTGCGACGACCCGACGCGCTGCCCACCGGCCTGGGACCCGGACGTCGCCGTCGGCTACGGCTGGCCCGGCTGGCATGCCGACTTCTTCACCCCGGCGGCGCCGCTGCTGGCGGCGGCCCCGTGGATCATGCTGCGCGGCAATCACGAGAACTGCGACCGCGCCGGCGACGGCTGGATGCGCTTCCTCTCGCCGCTGCCTTACCAGGCCTGTGGCGACCAGTTGTACCGCAGCGCCAGCCGCTCGGTGCTGGCCAACAACCTCACCGCCGACGCCTATCGCGTCGACGTCGACGAGAATCTGACGCTGGTCATCGCCGACAACGCCGGCGCCGAGGACTATTTTCCGGCCACCGCCAGAGCCGCTGACGTGGGCCTCTTCGAGCGCCACCTGCAGGTGCTGGACACGCTGCCCGCCGGTCGACCGGCCTGGCTCCTGGCGCACCGGCCGATCTGGTACGACATGCTCGTCGCGTCGGCACAACCGAACGCGCTGCAGGTGGCGCTGCGCAAGCGCCTGCCGGCGAACGTGCAGCTGGCCTTCTCCGGCCATCAACACGTCTTCCAGACGATCAATTTTTCGCCCACCGCCGACGCCGCCTACCATCCGGCAGGGCGACCGGCCCAGATCGTCGTCGGCGGTGGCGGCACCGAACTCGAAGCCTACGATCCGGAGTCGCCGTTCTACGAAGGGGCAGGTGGTCCGGGCAGCAAGGAAAGGGCGCGACCCGACCGGCAGAGCTACGATGGCGCGACGGCGAGCAGCGGCATCGTCGTCAACCGTTACAGCTTCCTGCTGCTCGAACGCGATGCCAATGACCGGCGCTGGTCCGGCACGCTGCTCGACCCCGACGGGGTGACGCTCAGTGACTGCCGCCTGAACGGCGAGCGCAAGGAAATCCTCTGCAGTTTCCCCGCTCGCTGATCAGGGACGGCGGCCCTACGGGTTCGGCGGTAGCGTTCGATCGCGGCGAAACGGCAAGTGCGCTGCCGCCTGCTGCCGATATTCCGCCAGCGCCTCGCCCTGCTGCGCCAGATGGCGAGCCAGCAGGCCACGCATGTGCGCGTCGGCGATCCAGTGCGCCGAGTGCACAATGGTCGGCGAAAAACCGCGCGACACCTTGTGTTCGCCACCGGCGCCCGGTTCGAAGCGCCGCAGGCCGTGCTCCAGGCAATAGGCGATGCCCTGGTAGAAGCAAAGCTCGAAATGCAGGCTGTGGTAGTTGCCGCGGCAACCCCAGTAGCGCCCGTAGAGCGCCTCCTCGCTGCGAAAACAGAGCGCGACGGCGACCGGCGAGCCGCGGTCGCGGGCGATGAACGCCACCAGCCGGCGACCCAGCGCGCTCGCCAGATCGGCGAAGCAGGCAGGCGAGAAGACGGCGTGATTGTTGAACCGCTCGAAGGTATCGGCATAGAGCGCATGCAGCAGCGGCCATTCGCCCGGGTCGATCTGGTCGCCATGGCGCGTTTCGACGTCCAGGCCGCTCTCCTGCACCCGCCGCCGTTCGGCCCTGACCTTGCGCCTTCTGGCGGCGCTGAACGTCGCCAGATAACCGTCGAAGTCGCCGCAGCCGCAATCGAGCCAGTGAAACTGCACGTCCTGGCTGATCAACAGTCCCTCGCGCCGCAGCAGTTCGGTGTCGGCTGCGGCCGGCAGGGCAACGTGCCAGGAGGAGAGACCGAGGCGGCTGGCCATCGCCTGTGCACTATCGATCAACGCCTGGCGGATGCTGACCGCTGCCGGGCCCTCGGCGACCAGAAGGCGCGGCCCGGCCACCGGCGTATGCGGCAGGCAGCTCATCAGCTTCGGATAGTAGTGGCGGCCAAGCTGCCGATAGGCCGCTGCCCACGACCAGTCGTAGATGAAGTCGCCATGCGAATGGCTCTTGACGTAGAGCGGCAGCACGCCGACGACGACGTCCTGCTCGTCGCTGGCCACCAGATGGTGGGCCATCCAGCCCGATTCGCGCGCGGCCGCACCGTGCCGTTCGATGATGGTCAGGAAATCGCCGTTCAGAAACGGGTCGCCGGCCGGGCAGAGGCGCTCCCACGCCGTCCGCGGGATGGCGCTCGCGGCATGAACGGTCTTGATCGCGATGCGTAAAGGCAAGAGCTTCTCCACGAGAATTGACGACGGCGGGCAGACGACCCGCTGCGAGTAGCGGCGTGTGCAGCGAGCAAACGGCAGATCGCCTGCACGCGGCTTTGGTTCCTGACCAAAGCCTGCCAGGGCGCCCGAATCGGCAGTCGCCGGTTCGCGGGCGCCCCTCATCGCGCCCGATCGTGCCACCAGCCGCCGCCTCCAGTACGTCACCTGCACGCGCCCGGGACCGTGCCACGCGGCCGATGGCGGGCCAGCAAAAAGTGAAAAAACCCGCCCAGCCGCCGTCCCCTGATGCCGGCTTTTCGCTGGGTGAGCGCCGACTATTGGGGTACTATTTATCCGTTTATCGTCGGCATCACACGATCTCACATGTTTCTTACATTGACTGGAAGGTAATCGATGATACCGCTGCCCCCCCGGGCGTTTTTCGCCGTCGTGGCCGTCCTCTTCCCGCTGTCGGTCTTCGCTTCGGAAGGCGCCACTTCGACGATGCTCGACCTGACCGGCCACTGGGCCGGCTTTGCCGCGCTGGCCGTCTTTTTCCTTGCTTACGGCCTGGTCATCGCCGAAGAAACGCTGCACCTGCGCAAGTCCAAACCGGTAATGGTGGCGGCGGGCGTCATCTGGGTTCTGGTGGCGATCGTCTACGCCCAGCATGGTGACACGCACACGGCCGAGATCGCGGTACGCCACAACCTGCTCGAATTCGCCGAGCTGTTCCTCTTCCTGCTGGCGGCGATGACCTACATCAACGCCATGGACGAACGCGGCGTATTCGACCTGCTGCGAGTCAAACTGGTGACGCAGGGTTTCTCCCTGCGCACCATATTCTGGATCACCGGTGCGCTCGCCTTCGCGATCTCGCCCGTCGCCGACAACCTGACCACGGCCTTGCTGCTGGCGACGGTGGTGATCGCGGTCGGCGGCCAGAACAAGACTTTCGTCGGTGTCGCGTGCATCAATATCGTCATTGCCGCCAACGCCGGCGGCGCCTTTTCGCCGTTCGGCGACATCACGACGCTGATGGTCTGGCAAAAGGGGCTCGTCCATTTCAGCGAGTTCTTCCAGCTGCTGTTGCCGTCAATGGTCAACTGGCTGGTACCGGCGGCGATCATGAGCCTGGCGGTCGGCAAGGGAACACCGGACCCGGTGCATGAACAGGCGGTGCTGCACCATGGCGCCTGGGTGATCGTCGGCTTGTTCCTTGGCACCATTGTCATGGCGGTCTGTGCGCACAATTTCCTGCACCTGCCGCCGGTGATGGGCATGATGACCGGCCTCGGCCTGCTGAAGTTCTATGGTTACTACCTCAAACGGCGCGACCATTTCTTTCCCTCGCCATCCGAGCAAGCGCTGAGCGACACGGCACTGGCACTGGAGAGCGCGCCGGTACAGCGTAAGGTGCGCGACGGCGCCACCCAGTACAACATCTTCAAGTCGCTGGAACGTGCCGAGTGGGATACGCTGATGTTCTTCTACGGCGTCATTCTGTGCGTCGGCGGGCTGGGCACCATGGGTTACCTGTCGCTGGGCTCGCACCTGATGTACGGCAGCCTCGGCCCGACCACGGCCAACATCCTGATCGGCTTTCTCTCGGCAGTGGTCGACAACATCCCGGTGATGTTCGCGGTGCTCGCCATGCGACCGGATATGGACCTCGGACAGTGGCTGCTGGTGACGCTGACCGCCGGCGTCGGCGGCTCGCTGCTGTCGGTCGGTTCCGCCGCTGGCGTCGCGGTGATGGGGCAGGCCCGCGGCGTCTACACCTTCTTTTCCCACCTCAAGTGGAGCTGGGCGATCCTTCTCGGTTACGCCGCCAGCATCTGGACGCACTTCCTGGTCAATGGCAGCTCGTTCAGCTGAGCACTGGCACGTCAGACGGCGACGGTCGGCCCCGCCACTTCGCTGACCGCCGGGCCGGCAGGCACGTTCGAGGATGGCCTGCAGTTCGCGCATCGCCAGGATGTCGCGATCACGCCGTCAAATGGCGACGTCAACCAACTCGGCCGCGAGCACCTCAAGCAGCGCCTGCGGTGCGATGCCGACCAGATAGCCACGCCGGCCGCCGTTGATGTAGATCTTGTCCAGTTCAAGGATGCTGCGCTCGACATAGACCGGCATCGCCTTGCGCGTGCCGAACGGGCTGGTGCCGCCGACCAGATAACCCGAATGGCGATTGGCCACCGCCGGGCTGCACGGCGAAATCGTCTTGACGCCGACCTGGCGGGCGAGTCGCCGGGTCGACACGTTGCGGTCGCCGTGCATGAGGACGAGCAGCGGACGCCTGGCTTCGTCCTCCATCACCAGCGTCTTGATCACCGCGTGCTCATCGACGCCGAGTTCGCGACAGCTGACCGCCGTGCCGCCGTGCTCTTCGTAGTTGTAGGGGTGATCGGAGAACGCCACCCGCGCCGCGCGCAAGACGCGGACGGCCTGGGTGACCGGCAGTTTTTCCCGAGACATGCCGGCCATTTCAGGCACAGAGCGGCGCGATTACGCGCCGCAAACCGTCGCCCGGACGGTGGCCATCAGCCGCCCTCGCCCGCAGCGACGCCGGCCGGTAGGGGCCGGTCGCCGGCGAGGCCGGTCGTTCGCTCAGCGGCCCACGCGAGAGCGCCGAGCACCGATCAGCACGCCGACAATTGACAGACATCCACCCACTGGCCGCTGGTCACCGCAGCCAACTGTGCCGGGCTGATCCGTACGGCGCTGTGCACCGCGCCGGCCGCCGGCAGGATCTCGTCGAAAGCCTGCAGGGACGTATCCAGGTAGATCGGCAGAGGCCGCGCCAGGCCGAACGGACAGACTCCACCGACCGGATGACCGGTCAGGGCTTCGACGTCTTCCGGCGGCGACATCTTGCCCTTGCCGAAAACGCCCCTGAATTTCCGGTTGTCGATGCGGGCGTCGCCACGCGCCACGAGAATGATCACCCGGCCATCGCTCAGGCGAAACGACAGCGTCTTGGCGATCCGGCCTGGCTCGACGCCGTGCGCTTCAGCGGCCAGAGCAACCGTTGCCGTGCTGACCGGCAGTTCGATGATCGGCAGGTCGAGATCGTGGGCAGCAAGGAAATCGCGTACCGATTGCAGGCTCATTGCCGATCCCGTCAGCGCGGCGCCAGACCGGCTCTTACTGCGGCAGGCCGTTGAGCAGGATCATCACCTTCAGCGCGTCGCCCGGCTTGCCGAGCGCCCCGAACCAGTTCTGGAGAACCGGCCCGATTTCGCCACTGCGATACAACTGCGCCAGCGAGCGATCGACGGCCAGGCGCAGATCGGCGTCGCGGCGCATCATCAGGCCATAGGGTTCGTAGGTGAACTGGTTGTCGGCAATGGTGTATTCCTTGCCATCGCCGCCGAGGATCGCCGTCGTGATCAATACCGTACGATCCGCGGCATAGGCGGTTGCCGTCTTGTTCTGCAGTGCCGCCAGCGCTTCCTTGTGGTCCTTGACCTTGATCAGCCGGATGCCCGGTTTTTCGGACGCGAGCAGTTGATCCATCGCTTTTTCGGTGGTCGTTCCCGCCACCACCACGATCCGCTGATCCATGATGTCGGCGACCGATTTCGGGTTCTCACCGGCGCGGTACAGCAGGCTGGCGCCGTCGACAAAGGTCATCAGACTGAAGTCGAAGTCGGCACGGCGCGACAGGGTCTGCGTGGTGTTGCCGCACTCGATGTCGATCTCGCCGTTCTTCAGCGCCTCGAAGCGGCTTTGCGCGCTCACCGGCACCCACTGCACGTTCAATTGCGGGATCTTCAACTGCTCGGCGATGTCGGCGGCGACGCGCGTGCACAGATCGATGCTGTAGCCGTGCGCCTTCTTGTCGTCGCCGACGAACGAGAACGGCGGCGAACTCTCGCGGTAGCCGAGCTTGATGGTGGAAGTCTGCTTGATCTTCGCCAGGGTCGATTCGTCGGCCGCTGCAGGTGCCGCATGGAAGCAGGATGCCGCAACAGCGGCAGCGATCACGGTACGGAAATTCATCGTCAGTCCTTCGTTGGGGGCCACTTCGGCCCGATCTAGAAAACCGGCAGACGCCAGGGTGCGCCCGTGCGCCGGGAGTTGCTGTGTCGGACCGGAAACGGCCGCCGCGGGTCAAGTCAAAACAATTCTTGCGGCACGAACCCTGTCGCGTCACGGCGACGGTACTACAAGACCCGCCGATGCGACAAGCCGGCGAAACGCTCGGCAAGCTCACCGCGGCCATGCCGGTGGCCCCGGCCTGCGCCGCCACGCCTCGGCCTTCGATATCGCGACCGTGCGCTCAACGAAGCTCAAGAACCGGCCAGGACTGCCGTATACCAGGCTTCGGACGCAGGAAATCACGGGAGGCCAGGAGATCATGGACGTACCGGCGATCGCCGCCATGGCGACAGAAATCAGTCAGAGCAGAACGGCCGACGCCGTGCAAACCGCCGTGCTCAAGAAAGCCCTCGACATTCAGTCACAAAATGCCCTGCAGCTCGTCGAGGCCGCCGCAAACGTGGTCCGCAGCAACCCGCCGCATCTCGGCAGTCGGATCGACAGCTTCGCGTAGCAGGCCGCTGGAAGCGCGTCACCGATCGCAACAAGGCAAACCTCCCGGCAGTGCGGACGGAGCGTGTGCCGGACACAGTGAGCGGACCGTTGCTGCAAGTTCTCGCTTAAATCCTCGCTCCCCGTCGCCCTTTCGAGCTTGATACACATGGCGCCGCTCTATGCCCTTGGCGGCTTCGGCATTGCAGGCCCTGAAGCGATGGCCGTCGAAGCGCCGTGCTGTTAATGTGAAGGAAGTCAGTTGATAGACGCGCGAAGCTCTGACCGCCGTGGGTCATAACAAGGGCTTGTCGGGAATCAGGCGGCGGCGGGGATGAAGCCGAAGCGAGTCAGCGCCTTGATCCAGCGAGAAGCGTTACGCTGCACGGAAAGCTGCTCATAGTTGATGGCGGAATCCCGGTAGTGTTCGCCACGCTTGAGCATGAAGAAGATGGTGCGCAACATTTTGTGAGCCAGCGCGACGATGGCTCGTTTGTAGCCGCGGCGAATGATCAGCGACTGGAACTTGGACTGGAACGCTGATTTGGTGCGGCTGGCGGCGTGCGCGAACTCGCAGAGAAGTCGGCGAAGGTAGAGATTGCCCTTGCGCACGCGCCCCGACTTTCGTTTTCCCGCCGACTCGTTGTTGCCCGGACAAACGCCGACCCAGGAAGCAAGCTGATGACGGCCATTGCCAGTTGGTGCAGCTGCAGCAGGTCTGTGCGAAGCTGCGGCGGGGTGGCGTGTCCGCCATCGTTGAGATCGGCGCGCAGTTCGTGCACGCCATCGACGGCACGCAGCAGCGAATGCGTCTCGAAATTCTCCGGAGACCGTTTGTCCCACTCTTCATCAGTAATGCGGACTGCCATCGGTTGGCATCTGGTCAAGCGACCGCGAGCGTCAGGTGTCCGACCGGCTCGGCGGCCGGCCGCACTTTGATCTCGATGTCGTAGCCGAGGCGGTTCAAGCAGTCCATCAGCTTGCGCTCGGACAGATTTGTGAAGTCGCCACGCATCATGCCCGACACCTTCGGTTGCGGGATGCCCATGCGTTTCGCCGCCTCTTGTTGAGTCAGCCCAAGGGCGCGCATCGCCTTCCTAATCTCGACCACCAAGCCGGTCTTGATCTTGAGTTTTTCGGCATCGGGCAGTTTAAGGTCGGCAAAGACGTTGCCCGAGCTGCGCTGAACCTCGACGCCTTCAACGATTCGTTTTTGCATTTCGTAGCTCCAGTGCCAATGCGTCGGCCACTTTCAGCCGAGCGCGAATGATGTCCATATCTGACTTTGGTGTGGCGATCCCCTCTTGCTCTACTTCTGGAAGCAGTGCAGGACGAACACCGCTTCCGCGTACTTCACCGTGTAGACAGCCCGGTATGTGCCGCCGGCATCGTTCTCGACGACCTCAAGCACGCCGGCACCGGCGGCCATGTGCAGTTTCAATCCTCGCTCCCCGTCGCCGGGGAGCGTGTCCCCATCAGCGGTCGGCGGAATCAAGCACATTGCCGTTTCAATCCTCGCTCCCCCGTCGCCGGGGAGCGTGTCGGTGTGGCGCTACGAGCCTGGCGAGACGCCGGAAAAGTTTTCAATCCTCGCTCCCCGTCGCCGGGGAGCGTGTCCTCGCGTAATGCAGCATCAACGCCTTACGGGCTGCGTTTTCATCCTCGCTCCCCGTCGCCGGGGAGCGTGTCACTGAGGCGCAGACACTGACGCCGTAACGTTCGAGGTTTCAATCCTCGCTCCCCGTCGCCGGGGAGCGTGTCCCCGTCGCCGCGATTACCGCCGTAGGGCGGCAATGGTTTCAATCCTCGCTCCCCGTCGCCGGGGAGCGTGTCTCGCCGCCAGCATCGCGCACCAGGTGGTGGCGAGCGGTTTCAATCCTCGCTCCCCGTCGCCGGGGAGCGTGTCCGTCAAGCGCGTCGAAGCCCAGGCCAAGACCGCCGAGTTTCAATCCTCGCTCCCCGTCGCCGGGGAGCGTGTCCCCTATGCGGAGACGATTTCCGAGCACGGCCTGCCGTTTCAATCCCTCGCTCCCCGTCGCCGGGGAGCGTGTCTGGCGCGCATGAGCAACGCCACCGCCGCCGAACTCGTTTCAATCCTCGCTCCCCGTCGCCGGGGAGCGTGTCGTCAGCGTCATCGATCAGCGTTGCGCCCCAGGCTGTTTCAATCCTCGCTCCCCGTCGCCGGGGCGTGTCTTGATTTCGCTGCCGCCGACCGACCAGCTGGCGACGTTTCAATCCTCGCTCCCCGTCGCCGGGGAGCGTGTCTTCGTCGCCAGGCGCGGAAGAGTGGTTCTACCAGGTTTCAATCCTCGCTCCCCGTCGCCGGGGAGCGTGTCGTCGCCAAAGCCGAAAGCCCGTCACCAGCGATGAGTTTTCAATCCTCGCTCCCCGTCGCCGGGGAGCGTGTCCAGCGCATCAATATTCCGCGACTCCGCCCGGGGTTTTCAATCCTCGCTCCCCGTCGCCGGGGAGCGTGTCCCTGACCTCTGGCACATATAACAGCGCATTCGGCTTGTTTCAATCCTCGCTCCCCGTCGCCGGGGAGCGTGTCGCCAATTCCAGCAAGCGGCGTCTTGCCGGCGGTGGCGTTTCAATCCTCGCTCCCCGTCGCCGGGGAGCGTGTCCTCTACCTGCAGGCCACCAACCCGGACGCCTGGAAGTTTCAATCCTCGCTCCCCCGTCGCCGGGGAGCGTGTCGATGCCTGTCCATTTGTGCCAACTATCGCCGCAGGTTTCAATCCTCGCTCCCCGTCGCCGGGGAGCGTGTCTTGCCAGGCATTCGGTCGCCGACCGCAAGGCCATGTTTCAATCCTCGCTCCCCGTCGCCGGGGAGCGTGTCCCCCCGCCGGCCTGCTGCGTTGCGAGTCCCTGCTGGTTTTCAATCCTCGCTCCCCGTCGCCGGGGAGCGTGTCCGCTGAGCAACCGCGCCGCCGCCAAGGCGCTAATCGTTTCAATCCTCGCTCCCCGTCGCCGGGGAGCGTGTCTCTATCTGTCCAACGCAGACCAGCCGCTGCCCATAGTTTCAATCCTCGCTCCCCGTCGCCGGGGAGCGTGTCGTCGCCCGCCAGAGGAACTGTGCCGAGCGGCTGGTTTCAATCCTCGCTCCCCGTCGCCGGGGAGCGTGTCGACCGCGTTTTCGGCTAAAAGAGCTGTGCAATCCGTTTCAATCCTCGCTCCCCGTCGCCGGGGAGCGTGTCGCTGTGGTCATGGTTTGCCCAATCCGATCGCTCGGTTTCAATCCTCGCTCCCCGTCGCCGGGGAGCGTGTCAGTGGATTCATTGACAAAGGGTATTACCCTTGAGTTGTTTCAATCCTCGCTCCCCGTCGCCGGGGAGCGTGTCATGTGTTATAGATCAATAGGTTACATGTACATCAGTTTCAATCCTCGCTCCCCGTCGCCGGGGAGCGTGTCGGCGCTACCAGCTTGATGGAGGATGATGTTATGTCGTTTCAATCCTCGCTCCCCGTCGCCGGGGAGCGTGTCAAGCCTTGCCATCAAGTACCCGATGGCCACCAAGGTTTTCAATCCTCGCTCCCCGTCGCCGGGGAGCGTGTCGGCAGCGTGCAATCAAGACGCTTCGGCCAAGGCCGTTTCAATCCTCGCTCCCCGTCGCCGGGGAGCGTGTCGCAGCGCAAGGCTCTCGCCACCAAATATCCGATGATGTTTCAATCCTCGCTCCCCGTCGCCGGGGAGCGTGTCAGGGTATAAATACCCTTGACGCCCGGATTAACGCGTTTCAATCCTCGCTCCCCGTCGCCGGGGAGCGTGTCGTCCTGATGGCCAACTCCATCGCGACGATTGACGGGTTTCAATCCTCGCTCCCCGTCGCCGGGGAGCGTGTCTCGTGAGGGGCGAAAAGCGTACCTTTCGCATAGCGTTTCAATCCTCGCTCCCCGTCGCCGGGGAGCGTGTCTTTCGGCGCTTCGATGATCCCACCGAACGACGCTGTTTCAATCCTCGCTCCCCGTCGCCGGGGAGCGTGTCCGCAGCTGACACAGCGATGTCAGCGTAGCACCAGCGTTTTCAATCCTCGCTCCCCGTCGCCGGGGAGCGTGTCTCAACGGCTTTGGCCGCTTCCGCTTCCCCAGAATTGGTTTCAATCCTCGCTCCCCGTCGCCGGGGGCGTGTCCAAAGCCGCCGAAGTCGAAGCGGCCAAAGCCGCCGTTTCAATCCTCGCTCCCCGTCGCCGGGGAGCGTGTCAACTGCTGAATTAGCACACTGTACAGGGTGATAGGTGTTTCAATCCTCGCTCCCCGTCGCCGGGGAGCGTGTCTAGCCGCATATCTTTCGAGCCTTTCGAGGCGTGACGTTTCAATCCTCGCTCCCCGTCGCCGGGGAGCGTGTCCGTTCGCGTCAAGTGTATGTACACGCAGCGGTTGTGGGTCGCATTGCGCGAACCCCGACGCGAACGGGATGCTGCGTGCAAGTGAGGATGTTACGTCCGCCATTTTCCATGCAAGAACAAGGACGTGCAAGGCGCGCGAACTTCCCGCCTATTGCCGGCCGCTGGCGGTTCGCGCATCACGGCAGCGCCGCTCACACCAGCAAGGGCGCATCGTAGTCGAGGGCACGGAAACGACCGTACTCGCGAACTTCACAACCGCGTGTTTCGGCAAGGCGGTAGAGGCGTAGGCAATCCTCGTCGACTCTTATTTCCGCCAGCAGTCGACGCTCAAGTTCCTCAAGCTGCATCCGGTCGACCTGGCACTCGAAGACCGACTTCTGTACGCGCTGGCCGGTGCCCTCGCAGACCCTTGCGACCCGTCTCAAACGGCGGCGCCCCTCGCGAGTCTCGGTACTTACGTCATAGCAAACGATCACCAGCATGCGGTTCACCTCGTCGTGAAGGGAAGATAGCTCGCCATCTCACCGCGCAGGGTCCGCGCAAGGAAGCGAGCCTGAAGCAGGGGCAACAGACCGATCGGCACCGCTTGCTGGAGCAATGGATGGGCAAGTTCTTCCCGCTTCTTCTCCTGCCAGGCGACGATCACCGTCTTGCGCCCTCCGTCGGCCAGCGTCACGGCACCGCCATCGTGTTCGGTGAAATCACCGCTCTGGATCTGGCCGCGGTTGATCAGGGTCAGCGCCAGACGATCGGCCAGGGCTCGGAATTCCTCCATCAGGTCGAGCGCGAGGGCGGCGCGGCCGGGCCGGACGGCATGCAGGAAGCCGAGTTGAGGATCGAGGCCGACCGTCTCGACGGCAGAGCGGCAATCGTTCATCAGCATCGCGTAGAGGAAGGACAGCAATGCGTTGATCCGGTCCCGCGGTGGCCGGCGACTGCGGCCGTCCATGGCGAAGACCGCCCGCGACTCGGGACGAAGCACCAGATTCAAACCCGCAAAATACTGACGCGCCGCTTCGCCTTCGAGGCCGCGTACAGTGTCGAGATCGCCAGCCGCCGGCAGGGCGCGCAGCGAGGCGGCAAGGTCATCGGCGCGCCGTGTCAGGCGTGCGCTGTCCTCAGTATCCCTGGCCTCGCGCCCGCCACGCAAGAGCACCTGCCGGGTATTCTTCACTTTTCCGGCGACAAAGGCTCGGGCGATCGCCAGGGCGAAAGCGGGATCCGCCGCACGGGCGTGTTGAGCCTGGCGCAGCAGGATGTTCCCCGATGTCGGTCCTTCCATCCGCGCCTTGAAACGCCCGTGTTCGCTGAGCAGAATCAGACTCTTGCCGTCGTCTGCCAAACGATGAATGAGCGCCGGCGAAACCAGCACGTTGCCGAACAGCACGATGCCGCCGAGATGGTGCAAGGGCACGCGCAGCCTCGTTTCGCGCTCCACCTCGACGCGCACGGTGTCGTTGTCGAGATGCAGGTAGGACATCGGCGTGCTGACATACAGCGTGTTGAGCAGTGTCTGCACGTCAATCGTCCGCCACGAAGAGTCGGCAAGCGAGTTCTTTCTGACGTGCCTGCGCGGCCAGCGGTGCAGGCTGACAGAGGTCGATCAGCGAGCACTCGCGGCAGCGTTCGTCGTTGACCGGTGGCGGCAAAGTACCCGCAGCCAGCGCCTGGCGGATGGCGACTACCGTCTCTGCCACCTGTGTTCGAAGTACACTGCCGATGGTGACTTCTCGGCGACGATGCGAGGTAGCGTGATAGATGGCCCCGACGGCGACGCCCTTGCCGGTCATTTCTTCGAGACAGAGAGCTTGCGCAGCGAGTTGCAGATGATCATGCACGCCCTTGGCCGCCCTGCCCTTGCGACCGTGCTTGTACTCGACCGGATACGGCGTCCCGTCGGCGAGAAACTCGACGACATCGGCCTTGCCGACCAGTCCCAGCCGGTCGCTCCACAGCGGCACTGCGCGGGCGGTGCGAACGCCCGCCCGCGTTTCCACACCGGCCTGATCAACGCGCTCATGCACCGCTTGCCCACGCATGGTATGCACGTTCTCCGCAAAGGCCTGCTCGGCGTGGATCAGCAGGCACTGGCGCGGGCAGTAGCACCAGTGCTGGATGGCCGAGACCGGGATGGGCTCCGACGTCTCAGCCATTTGCGTAGACAGCGGCGGGTGGTCGCAAGCGGACATCATTGGGGCTGATTACGGCAAACGAACCGTCGGGTACTCGGCAAGTGCGCGCAAGGCCGCGGCCAGGACGCCCTCGATGACTATCGGCTGAATCCGGAAACAGAGGATAGCCGGTGGCGGGGGCAACAATTGCCGCCTGCATGATGCAGGTTTCGTCTTTCAGGCAGTCTCGAGCAAAGGCAAGAACGGCCTGCAGGTCTGCCGCCCGCAAGTGCGGGTAGCTTGCCAGGATCTGCGCCTCGCTCCAGCCCGACCCCATCAGATCGAGGATCAGTTCGACGCCGATGCGCGTCCCCTTGATGCGAGGTTTGCCGAACAGCGTTTCCGGATCGGAAACAATGCGCTCATGCCAGTCCATTGTCTGACTCCTTGTCAGGAACCGGAACAATCCCCCGGGTGAGGCTGTCAGCTCTGCTTGCCATCAGCCGCCCAGCTTCGCCAGTCCTCGGCGAACGAAACGCCATGCCCGACACGGCGACGTGTGCCTCGCCAAGACCTTGCCGCCATGCAGCTTGCCATGCGTCCATGCCCTTATCCGGGCGAACGCATACGGCAGCGCTCGCCGGCCGTCGCGCGGCCACAACTTGCTTGTTGTCCTGTGACGTCGTCAGTCAAGCGCCGGTGTCCGATGTTCAGCACCGCCTGATCATGGTCACACCTGTCGAAGCGGCGACGGACTGGCCGACGGCGACTTCATCACCATCGAAGCGCACGGCATAGGCGCCGAAGTCGCGTACCACGTCGTCGCCCTGACGTTCGACGGACAGACGATCGAACAAGGCGTGCGCGGGTGCGTTGCCAAGCTCGGAGTCATGTCGAAAAACGTAGAGCCCACGGTTCGCCATTTCACCGCGAGCCGCGGAGCGATCTTCCTCGAACATGCTTTCCAGCGCCTTGAAAAACAGCTCCAGGTCCGTTTCACCGAAACCCGTTTGCCGTGCAAGATGCGCGGAAACAAAACCATGGGCACGGTACAGCCCGTAGGGGATGGTGAACTTCCGCCCCATCGTGCGGTTGTCGCCGCTCTGCTTCTCGGCTTCGGCTTCGGTCGCGACGGCCATGCGCGTGATCGAGTGCTCAAGCGCCACCACCGGCGAAACCGAGCGCGCAAAGGTCAACTGAACGGGGCCGCGGACCTGCCCGCAGTTCACGCCGGTAGACATCACCGCGCCGAAGGTGCGTACGTCGAAGAAATTACGGCACATCCACTGGCGTGCTTCATCGACGGCGTCGCCGCCCTTGCGCTTCTTGTCGTCACCTTTCAGCAGATCTTTCTTGCCGATGCCTTCGTAGGCGCGCTCATGCTGCCGGTTGAGAATCGCTTTTTCCTTGACGTAGATCTCGTAGGGCGGTTGCTCGCCATGGACGATGCCGACGTAGTTACGCACCTTGCGCTTGATGCAGACGTCAGTCACCAGTCCGTGGCCGGTTTCGGCATCAAGTCGCGGCAGGTTGCCGGCGTCGGGATCGCCGTTCGGATTACCATCCCTGACGTCGAAGAGCAGCACGAAATCGTAGCGGTGGTTGAGGCTCATGGTCGTTCCTTATTCAGCAAGAGAGGTGGCGGGTTGATCGGCGGTCTGAGCGTCGGCCCGATTGAAGAAGGACTGACGCTGGTGGTAGTAGCCGACGGCGAAGCGGCACTGCTCGGTCAGGCTCAGACGAGCCGGCACATCGGCCAGCCCGTCGACGATCTCGGCAAGGAGCTTCTCCAGATTGACGGCCTCGCCACGATTGGGAAGTTTGGCAAGATGATGGTTTTTCAGGCGCATCAACATCGGCAGGACGGTCGTCGGTGTCGTCGAGAAAGCGCCGTAGTAGCGATCGCGAATGCTGGCGTTGAGGTTGCCCTGAGCGCGTTCCTGGACACGCTCCAGGGCGGCGAACAAGCGTCCGAGGCAGTAGCCGGGATCGATATTTTCGGGATTGAGCGACACGGTGATCTCCTTGTCTTGGCAATTGCGAATGAGATAAGCCTTGAGTAGGGCGGCACGCGGGAAACCCACTTCCCGCTCGGCGCGAATGCGCCTCAGCGCGCCCTGCATCAAGGTTTCCGGATAGGGCAGCGCTTTGAGGATGGCGCGCATGACGTCGCCGCCGAGGTTGGGGGCGATGTTCTCGGCCTTGCCCTGCAGCGCGGTGCTGCTCAGAAGACGGTACAGCGACAGTGGTGCCGCCGCTTCGTAACCCGGCCGATCGATTTCAAGGTCGCCGAAGTGACGCAGGAAGGCGGTCGCCAACTCGCGGATGCTCGCCACGTGCCAGAAGCGGATGGCGATACGCGCGGCGTTTGGCGACAAACCCAGCACGTGAAACCGCTGCAGGTCGTCGGTGGTGAACGGGCGCCCGTCGCGCACGCAGGCGTAGAGGCTCGCCACCGCCTGCGTTCCCCGGTCCGGATCGCAATCGTCCCGGCGCGCGTCGAGGAAATCCAGAAAAGCCGTCTCGAACGGTGCACCGCTTTCCTTTTCCGCCCAGAACACCGTCGACGCGTCGCCGACCTGGATTCGTTGCCGGGAGCCCTTGCTGAGCAAGTGGTTCAACGCCGTGGTATAGGCGAAAGCCGCCCGGCTGCCGACCGGTGCGTTGAAACTCTGCGTCTTGCCGTACGAGCTGAAGGCATCGAGGTTGAATGAAACGATATTGGCCCCCGAGGTCTGCGCACCCCAGACACCCTTGATTGATGGATGCAGCCGTTCAATCACATCTGCCTCGCCGGAGACGAGGCAGATGCCGTCAGCCGGCGCGCCCTGCCCGGCTTGCCCTGCCTGCAGCGCGGCGACCACGGCTGGCCGCTGACAAACAAGTACCGCGTCCGTCTGCAACTGAAAACTGAGCAGTGGGTTCGTTTCCATGATTTCCGCGCCGGCTGGATGCGCGGACAGATCCTCGCGGGTCGACGGCACATGCCTTTCCAGGAAGGCTTTGACGGCGCGAAGGCCTGCGTCCTCGGGATCTCCGCCAAAGGCTTCCACAAAGCGCTTGACGAAGGCCTGATGTTGCTCGGCAACGCGGTCGGGTTTGCCGCGGGTGTCGACGCCGAGAACGTACTCGGCAGTGTCCCACAGCAGATTTGCTGCCACGCCCGAAGTCTTCTTTGCGCCCTGTGGGACCAGTTCGGCTTTGGCCTCCTTCTTCTTGCCCACGCCTTCCCGCCGATCCGCCAACTGCAGCAGGCGGCCGTCCGCGTCGATCACCAGCACGAACGGAATCGCCTTGACTTCAAACCCCTCGGGAGCCAGGCTCGTTCGAGGATCCGCCGCCTTGCGCGCGTAGTAGTCGTTGAGCGCCTGGAGAATCATCGTCTCACCTCCGGGTCGCTCCAGTCGGGGACTGCGAGGACACCACTCTTCACCGCGGCGCGAAAGAAGCGCGGCTGCGGATCGGCCGGGTTGTCGAAATCGAGATCGTGCAGCATCCAGCCGAGGTCGCGGCTTTCGGCGATCGGCGCGGACACCGCCTGGACGTCTTCGACCAGACGAAAATCGCAGGCGAACTCGCGGCAACCCAGATACGGCTGGTTGAAGCACTGGCCCTTGCGTGCCCGACGCTCGAACATGGCCATGAACTTGGGCACGTTGTTGGCCTCGTCGGCAGCGCGCTGCTCGTCCGGATCGTTGATCGGCTGCCTGACCAGGTAAGGAAAGTTCGACCGATGGCGCGAGCCGTCGCAAAGTTCAAAGACGGCATGGATTCGGTAAGCCACGTCGCGCAGGAATAGTCCCGCGCGCTGTTGACGAACGTCTTCGACGTACATCCCGAGTTCACCGCTACCCCTGTTCATCGCGCCCTTGACGCTGTTGATCGGCACGACGGCGCCAACCTCGTTGCGACGAAGGGAAATCCAGTGGATCGGTTTCAGCACGTCGATTCTGATCACCCGCCAGCGAATCGCTGGCTTCCAGAGAATCGATTCGAAAATCGCCCGTGCCGCCGAAGGCGTCATGACGTCGTAGCTCACCCGCTCGACCTTCATTTCCGGACGGGTGAAGCACGCGAAGTCGCCACTTACTTCAAGACAATAAGCTTTCAAAGCCACTCCTTTCACACAACCAGGCTGGCTGGCGCGTAATCCGGCACATCCGGCAACAACCCGAGCACGGGGTCGTACAGCGCGTCACTTTTCTGAATCAGAAAGTCTCCATGCCACTCCAGATCGCCGCTTGCGAGCAACCGCTTCCATTGATACTCGTAGAGTGAAACCGTATGACGTTGCAGCTTGCGCATCAAATCGCGGTTTGGGCCAATCTGCTTGAGCTGCTCGACCAGGGAATGCCCCTCTCCCCAGCTGACCATCACCTGCCGCTGCCCCTCGTCGGCAATCAAACGAAACCCCTGCGCCGCCGAGCGGAATTGTACTTGCCCGCTGGCGGCATCGCGCTGCAGCAGTTCCATGACCCGTTCCTTGTCGTAGCTGTTCACCCCGCCGTAGAAACAATCGAAGTAACGCCCGAATTGTAGGGGGGTGAGGGGCTCACCAGATGCGCCCGACAGCACGACTTCCGCGGCTTGTTCCGCTTTCAGCAACAGCCCGCTTGGCGACGGCTTCGGCGGATTGAAAACGACCACCCGTCCTTTCTGCGGCAGACAACCCTCGCGATTGCAGCGACCCGCCGCCTGGGCGATCGAATCAAGGCCGGCCATCGCGCGATAGACGACCGGGAAATCGAGATCGACGCCAGCTTCGACGAGTTGGGTGCTGACCACCCGCACCGGCTCCAGAGCGATCAGGCGACGGCGGACTTCCGCAATCACCTCGGCACGATGTGCGCCGCACATGCGAGCCGACAGGTGCAACGCGCCCTCTGGCAGGAGGCCCCAGAGCGTCGCTGCATCGTCTCGACGGTTGACGATGCACAGCACACGCTGTTGCTCTGCGAGCTCGCCGGCGATCGCTTGCCAACTGCAGCGTTGCCGCGATGAGTCGGGCAGGCTGACGCTGACCCGCTCGAGTTGCCGGTAGAGCCGTGCCGGATCGGGTGCGAGCTCGCGCGCTTCGCCCAATCCCGGCAATCGCACACGACCGAAGGCATCGGACCGCGTCTTGTGCAGCTCCGGCTGGGTCGCGGTGGACAGTACGACCGTTACCCGATAGTGCTCGATCAGTTGCCGCAGGGCGTCGAGAATTGGCGCCAGATGCTCGGGCGGCAACAGCTGCGCCTCGTCGAGAACGACAACGCTGTTGGCGATGTTGTGCAACTTTCGACAACGCGAGGGCCGCGCGGCGTAGAGCGATTCGAAAAACTGGACGTTGGTCGTCACGACGATCGGCGCGTCCCAGTTTTCGCACGCCGTGCGGCTCTTGGCCGTTTCGTTTTCCGCTTCGATGTTGCTGTGGTGTTCGATGACCGGCGAAGGGTCGATACCCTCGAAGAGTTCCCGGAAGACGTCGGCTGTCTGCTCGATGATGCTGGTGTACGGAATCACGTAGATGATGCGTCGCAAGCCGTGTCCTTGTGCGTGATGCAGGGCAAAGCCGAGCGAAGCCAGCGTCTTGCCGCCACCGGTCGGTACGGTCAGGCTGAACAGCCCTGGTGCTTGCGCGGCACGCGCAACGCAACTGGCGAGAATCTCGCCGCGCAGGCGCTTGACCGGCGTGTCAGCGACCGTGAAACGGCGCGCCATGTAGCGCTCGAACGCCTCGCGGAGCACGGTGATCTCGGGGTAGCCGCCGCGCATTTCGCCTCGCGCATCGGCCATGAACGCTTCGGTGTCGAGAAAGTCGGCATCGACCAGGCAGGAAAAGAGCATTCGCAGCCAGAAGTGGAGTTGGTCGGCGTTGCGAATCGGCGGTCTGCTGAGCGCAATGCCCGGCGCGAGGATAGCCTGTGGCGCGCCACCGGCTGTCGCTTGCGCCAGTGTCGCCTGCTCATCCTGCAGTTCCTGGGAAAGCGCGGCGCCGGCAGCCTCGCCCGGATGCCAGTCAGGCAAACCGGCGTGGTGACCGGCGATCAGGTAGGCGAGCAGCTGGCCGTACGGTCCTGACTGGCGGCAGGCATGAATCGCGCCAGCGATCGCGTGCTTGACCCTGCCAGGCGCCTCGATGTGCGCATCCAGGCCACTGGCAGAAGCGATGTACCTCTGGAACGTCGGCTGGTACTTGCCAAGGTCGTGCCAGACCCCGGCTAGCTCAGCCCACGGCCCGCCCTGGATCGCCTCGGCAAGATGTCCGGCCAGCCGGGCAACAGACAACAGGTGGTCGTCGAGCGAGTGGATCGCGAATTCGCCGTTGGCGAGTTGGCGGACATGTGCTGCGGCAGTCATGGACCAGCCTCTCTCGGTCAGAGCCGGCAAATCATGCGCCTAAGGAACCGGCGTGCGAGTGGCCATTTTCTGCGCCTGATCGGCCCGCGCGCAAGTCTTTTTCCGGCGTCAGCATTGGGCCAACGCCGCGTGATCGCGGCGATGTCAGCCTCTGCCTTCAGGCCATCGCCGACCGTCGACCAGCGGTTGCACGGCGGCGCAGCCGTCCAGCCCGCCGGGTGGTCCGGCACCCGACCGGCTCCGGCGCTGTACGGCCCCGGCCGCCGGCCCCCGACGCGCCTGGCGATGCGGAATGGCCACGCGGCGCGAGTGTATAATCGCGCCCGATGGCACAGCATACGACGCTTCTCCCCTCTCCTCCCGCAGAATCCCACACCTCCCCGATGAACCTTCGCCCGCTCGGCGGCTGCCGCCTCTGCCGCCCACCTGGTCATTGCCCCTTGGCCGCGGCCAGCCAAGACCACGCGCCCGCCGTGCGCTGAACAGCGAATGAGCAGACCCCTGATCGTGATCCTGTGGATCGCGCTTGCCGCGGTCTGGTTCGGCACGCTCGATCAGCGTGCGCTGGTACGGCCCGACGAGGGTCGTTACGCTGAAATCCCGCGCGAGATGGTCGCCAGCGGCGACTGGCTGACACCGCGGCTCAACGACTTCAAGTACTTCGAAAAGCCGGCGCTGCAGTACTGGGCAACGGCGACCGGCTACACGCTTTTCGGGATCGACGAATGGACCGCCCGCTTGTGGCCGGCCCTGACCGGCTTCCTGAGCATTGTCCTCGCCTGGTGGACCGGCCAACGGCTGTGGGGGCCGATGGCTGGCCATCTGGCGGCGGCGATCCTCGCCAGTTCGCTGCTGTTCGTCGTTCTCGGCCACCTGATCACGCTCGACATGGGGCTGTCGTTCTTCCTGCAGGTGGCGTGGACCGGTTTCCTGTTTGCCCAGCAGGGTGAGCGTGGCGCCAGCCGACGATGGATGTTGCTGGCCTGGGCCGGCCTGGCGCTGGCGGTCCTCTCGAAGGGCCTGGTGGCGCTGGTGCTGGTCGGCGCTGCGCTGCTCGGCTACACGCTGCTCAACCGCGACCTGTCGCCGTGGAAGAAACTGGCGCCGGTGAGCGGGCTGCTGTTGTTCCTGGCGATCGCCGCGCCGTGGTTCGTCGCCGTCTCGCTGGCCAATCCCGAGTTTCCGCAGTTCTTCTTCATCCACGAGCACTTCGATCGCTTCCTGACCGAGGTCCATCGCCGCGACGAGCCGGCCTGGTATTTCCTCGCTGTTTACGCGCTCGGCGCCCTGCCCTGGACGCTGCTGCTGCTGCACGCACTGCTCAAGTCCTGGGGCCAGCAGGTCGCCGGCAGCTTCAACCCGGAGCGCTTCCTGCTGCTGTGGATCGTCGCCACCTTCGCCTTCTTCAGTGTCTCGAGTTCGAAGATGGCGCCTTACATCCTGCCGGTCTTTCCGGCGCTGGCGCTGCTCGGCGGCCGTCACATCGCCAGTCTGTCGCGGCGCGCCTGGTTGATCCACCTGGCGGTGCTGGCCGTCGCGGCGGTGGTCGCGCTGGCGACGGCGCCGCGGGTGCTGAACCTGGCCGGCGAGTCGTACTCGCCGGCCATGCTGCAGGGCGTGCTGAACTGGCTGCTCGGTGCGGCGGCGCTGTCGCTGGCGAGCATCGTGCTGGCGACCTGGCTGGTCTGGAAATACCGCAACGCTGCCGCCGCGACGGTACTGGCGATCGGCGGGTGCCTGAGCACCAGCGCCGGCCTGCTCGGCCACGACCACCTGTCGACTTTCAGTTCGGCCAGGAGTCTGGCCGCGCAGGCGCTGCCCCGCCTGCAGCCGGATCGGCCGTTCTACAGCGTCGACTACTACGAACAGACACTGCCCTTCTACATCCAGCGGACGCTGACCATGGTCCAGACACAGAACGAACTGTCCTTCGGCATCGCACAGGAGCGGCACAAGTGGATCGCGACGATCGACGAGTTCAAGCAGCGCTGGCACGATGATCGAGAGGCCTACGCGGTGATGACCATCGACGTCTTCGACCGGCTGTTCGCCGAAGGCCTGCCGATGGCCGAGATCGCCCGCGACCGGCGGTACGTCGTGGCCGAAAAACCGGCCGCGGCGACGGCGACGGCGTCGCCGCTGACCGATGCGCGCGGCGACTGCACGGCCGGCGCCGCGGCAACCGGCACGCCATCGCCTTCACCGAATGACCGGGCCGTGCGCCCGGACTGCAACGGAGCCCCGAACTGACATGACCCCCATCGCCTTTTCCCTGGTCCTCACCGGGGTGCTGCTCAACGCCGCGGCGCAGTTGCTGCTCAAGGCCGGCACCAACGCCGTCGGCCACTTCGACTTCGCGCTCGCCAACGTCATTCCGATCGGCATCAAGATCGCCGGCCAGCCGGCGATCATCGGCGGCCTGGCGTGCTACGCGATCAGCGTGGTGGTGTGGATCATGGCGCTGTCGCGCGTGCCGGTGAGCATCGCCTACCCGATGCTGTCGATTGGCTACGTCGTCAACGCGCTGATCGCCCACTACTGGTTCGGCGAGATTCTCGTGCTGCAGAAGATGCTCGGCATCGCTTTCATCATCATCGGCGTCGTGCTGGTGGCCAACTCGTGAGCGCACCGCTGCTGCCGATCACCCGCCCGTCGATCGACGAGGAGACGATCGCCGCGGTCTGCGCGGTGCTGCGCTCGGGCTGGATCACCAGCGGCCCGAAGGTGCAGGCTTTCGAAGCGGCGCTCGCGGAGCTCTGCGGCGGTCGCCCGGTGCGCGCCTTCAACTCCGGCACCGCGACGCTGGAAGTGGCGCTGCGCCTGGCCGGAATCGGCGCCGGCGACGAGGTGATCACGACGCCGCTGACCTGGGTGGCGACGGCCAACGTGATTCTCGAAGTCGGCGCGACGCCGGTGCTGGTGGACATCGACCCGGCGACGCGCAACATCGACCTCGAACGCATCGAGGCGGCGATCACGCCGCGAACCCGCGCGCTGATGCCGGTGGACCTGGCCGGCCTGCCGGTCGACCGCGACCGGCTCTATGCGATCGCCGGGCGGCACCGGCTGCGTGTCGTCGAGGACGCCGCGCAGTCGATCGGCGCCTCGTGGAACGGCAAGGCGATCGGCAGCAGCGGCGACTTCGTCTCCTTCAGCTTCCACGCCAACAAGAACCTGACGACCTGCGAGGGCGGCGCGCTGGTGCTGCCGGCAGACATCGATCCGGCACTGTGCGAGCGACGGCGCCTGCAGGGCGTCCAGCGCTTTGCCGACGGCAGCATGGACGTGGACCTGCTCGGCGGCAAGTTCAATCTCACCGACGTCGCCGCCGCGGTCGGCCTCGGACAGCTCAGGCACCTCGACGAATTCACTGCCCGACGCCGGGCGCTGGCACGGCTCTACTTCGAACGACTCGATCCGGCGCTGGCACTCGAGCTGCCGCCGGCCGACTTCGCCAACTGCAACTGGCACATGTTCCAGCCGCTGCTGCCGGCGGCTTGCGACCGCGGCGCTTTCATCGCCGCGATGCGCCAACAGGGGATCGGCGTCGGCGTCCATTACCCGGCGCTGCACCTCTTCTCGCTCTACCGCGGGCTGGGTTTCAGGGCCGGCCAGTTCCCGCATGCCGAGAGCGTCGGCGCCAGAACCGTTACACTGCCGCTTTTCCCGGCGATGAGCGAGGCCGACGTCGACCGCGTCTGCCGCGCCCTGCGTGCCGTCCTCAAACCCTGAGCGATAAACCGATGATCATTCCCGAGATCTCCGTCGTGATCCCCGTGTACAACGAAGAGGACGGCCTGCCACCGCTCTTCGCCCGCCTCTACCCGGCGCTCGACGCGCTCGGCACGAGCTACGAAGTGATCTTCATCAACGACGGCAGCAGCGACCGCTCGGCGGCGCTGCTGCGCGAGCAGTTCGAGCAGCGCCCCGAGGTCACCCGGGTCATCCTGCTGGCCGCCAACGCCGGCCAGCACATGGCGATCCTGGCCGGCTTCGAATACGCCCGTGGCCAGATCATCGTCACCCTCGACGCCGATCTGCAGAATCCCCCCGAAGAGATCCGCAAGGTGATCGCCAAGATGCACGAGGGCCACGACTACGTCGGCAGCATCCGCCGCCAGCGCCAGGACAACGCTTTTCGCAGCGCCGCCTCGAGGCTGATGAACCACCTGCGCGAGAAGACTACCCGCATCCGCATCACCGACCAGGGCAACATGCTGCGCGCCTATTCGCGGCGGGTGGTGGAGACGATCAATTCGTGCAAGGAAGTCAGCACCTTCATCCCGGCGCTGGCCTATACCTTTGCCGCCAGGCCGACCGAAGTGATCGTCGAGCACGAGGAGCGCGCCGCCGGCGAGTCCAAGTACTCGATCTACAGCCTGATCCGCCTCAACTTCGACCTGATGACCGGCTTTTCCCTGGTGCCGCTGCAATGGTTCTCGATGCTCGGCATCCTGGTCTCGCTGGGCTCGGCGGCCCTGTTCGTACTGCTGATCGTTCGCCGCCTGATCGTCGGCCCCGAAGCCGAGGGGCTGTTCACCCTCTTCGCGCTGATGTTCTTCCTGATCGGCCTGGCGCTGTTCGGTATCGGCCTGCTCGGCGAGTACGTCGGCCGGGTCTATCTGCAGGTGCGTCACCGGCCGCGCTACCTGATCGACGCGGTACTGGAACGTCAGCCGTGACGCCGCCGCCGCGGGCGGTGGTCTTTGCCTACCACAACGTCGGCGCGCGCTGCCTGCGCGTTCTCCTGGCGCACGGCGTGGACGTGGCGCTGGTGGTGACCCACCGCGACAATCCGGCCGAGAACATCTGGTTCGAACGGGTGGCCGACCTGGCCGGCGACTACGACCTGCCGGTCGCCACGCCAGCGGACCCCAACAGCCCCGAGTTCATCGCCCGCGTTCAGGCACTGCAGCCCGCTTTCTTCTTCTCCTTCTATTACCGGCTGATGCTCTCGCCGGCGCTGCTGGCGCTCGCCACCCACGGTGGCTACAACATGCACGGCTCGCTGCTGCCGCGCTACCGCGGCCGCGTGCCGGTGAACTGGGCGCTGATCCACGGCGAGCGGGAAACCGGCGCGACCCTGCACCGGATGGTCGAAAAGCCCGATGCCGGCGAGATCGTCGGCCGCCAGGCGGTGCCGATCCTGCCCGACGACACGGCTGGCGAGGTCTTCGCCAAGGTCACCGTGGCCGCCGAGCTGCTGCTCGACCGGGTGCTGCCCGAGTTGCTCGCCGGCACCGCGCCGCTGCTGCTGCCCGAGCTCGGCGCCGGCAGCTATTTCGGCGGCCGCCAGGCCGAGGATGGTCGCATCGACTGGCGGCAGCCGGCGGCCGTGGTGCATAACCTGATCCGCGCCGTTGCGCCGCCGTACCCGGGTGCCTTCTTCGAACTCGGCAACCGGCGCATCGTCATCAGCCGCAGTCTGGCGCGGCCGCGTGACGCCCGGCCGCACAGCGCCGGACCCGAGTTGTATGCCGAAGGAAACCGGCTGCTGGCCCGTTGTGCCGACGGCGGCGTGCTGCGAATCCTTGCGCTCGAACTGGACGGCGAGGCCATCGCCCCCGCCGCCTTGCCTGCCCGACTGGGCCAAAACCCCATCCCTCTTCTGGTCTGATCCTCATGAAAAAAGTTCTCATTCTCGGCGTCAACGGCTTCATCGGTCACCACCTCTCGCAACGGATCCTGGCCAGCACCGACTGGCAGGTCTACGGCATGGACATCAACAGCGAACGGGTATCCGACCTGCTCGACGATCCGCGCTTCCATTTCTTCGAGGGCGACATCATGATCAGCAAGGAGTGGATCGAGTACCACGTCCGCAAGTGCGACGTGATCCTGCCGCTGGTCGCCATCGCCACGCCGGCGACCTACGTCACCGAACCGCTGCGCGTCTTCGAGCTCGACTTCGAGGCCAACCTGCCGATCATCCGCCACGCCGTCAGGTACAAGAAACGGGTCGTCTTCCCATCGACGTCGGAAGTCTACGGGATGAGCCAGGACCCCGAATTCGACCCGGAAAGCTCGCCGCTGATCTACGGCCCGATCAACAAGCCGCGCTGGATCTACGCCTGCGCCAAGCAGATGATGGATCGCGTGATCCACGCCTACGGCCAGCAGGAGGGCTTGCAGTACACGCTGTTCCGGCCGTTCAACTGGATCGGCCCCGGGCTCGATTCGATCCACACGCCAAAGGAAGGCTCGTCGCGGGTGATCACCCAGTTCCTCGGCCACATCGTTCGCGGCGAACCGATCAAGCTGGTCGACGGTGGCACCCAGAAGCGCTCCTTCACCTATGTCAGCGACGGCATCGATGCGCTGATGAAGATCATCGACAACCCGGACGACGTCGCCAACGGCAAGATCTACAACATCGGCAACCCGCAGAACAACTACTCGATCCGCGAGCTGGCGACGCTGATGCTCGACCTCGCCAGGCAGTACCCGGAATACGCCGAATCCGCAGCGCGGGTGAAGGTGCTCGAGACCACTTCTGCCGAGTACTACGGCAAGGGCTACCAGGACACCCAGCACCGCGTGCCGAAGATCGCCAACACCATGGCCGACCTCGACTGGCAGCCGACGGTCAGCTTCGCGGACGCGCTGCGCGGCATCTTCGACGCCTACCGCAGCGACGTCGCCGCCGCCCGCCAGTTGATGGACTGAGGGCGATGCCCGCGCTGGTCCTCAAGATCGACGTCGACACCTACCGCGGCACGCTGATCGGCGTGCCGCGTCTGGTCGACCTGTTGCGCCAGCACGACGCCAACGCCAGCTTCCTGTTCTCGCTCGGGCCCGACCACACCGGTCGCGCGATCAAACGTGCCTTCCGGCGCGGCTTCATGCAAAAAGTGTCGCGAACCTCGGTGGTCTCGCACTACGGCCTGAAGACGCTGCTGTACGGCACGCTACTGCCGGGCCCGGATATCGGCCGCCGCTGCGCCGACATCCTGCGCGGCGTCCGCGATGCCGGTTTCGAAACCGGCATTCACTGCTGGGACCATATCCGCTGGCAGGACGGCGTGCGTCGCGCCAACGTTCGCTGGACCGAACGCGAAATGGACCTCGCCGGCGGGCGCTACCGGGAGATCTTCGGCGAGTCGGCGACCGTCCATGGCGCTGCCGGCTGGCAGATGAACGGACAGGCCTTGCGTCTGACGCAGCGCCTGGGATTCAGCCATGCTTCCGACTGCCGCGGCAGCCACCCCTTCATGCCGGTGTGGAACGCCGAAATCGTGAACTGCCCGCAACTGCCGACGACCCTGCCGACGCTCGACGAACTGATCGGCATCGACGGCATCGACGAAGGCAACGTCCACCAACACCTGCTGGCGCTGACCAGCGAGGCTCCCGCCAGCGGCCACGTGTTCACCCTGCACGCCGAGCTCGAGGGCATGAAACTGCTGCCGGTACTCGACAAGCTGCTGCTCGGTTGGCGGCAGCAAGGCTATGCGCTGAGCACCCTGCGCGCCCTCCGCGATCGGCTCGACCTCGACCGACTGCCACGCCACGAGGTCGTCTGGGGCACCGTGCCGGGCCGCTCGGGCGAACTGCTGCTGCAGGGCGACGAGTTCCTCGCCAGGCGCGTCGTCTGAAGGCGGCCGAGCTGCCAGCCGCAAGCGACACCCGGGTCGGCCGGCACCGCCAAGGCGAGCAGCGATGATCAGCGCCTTCGTCGCCTCTTACGGCTATCTGGCCGTCTTCGTCGGCACGCTGCTCGAAGGCGAGACGATTCTGATCGCCGCCGGCTTTGCCGCCCACCGCGGCTTGCTCGACTGGCGGCTGGTGGCCCTGGTGGCAATGCTTGGCGCGACGCTGGGCGACCAGATCGCCTTTCTGCTCGGTCGCTGGCAGGGGGCGGCGCTGCTGCAGCGCTTCCCGGCGCTGGCGCTGCAGCAGCCGCGCATCGATCGGCTGCTGCAAGCGCACGACGTGATCTTCATCCTCGGCGTGCGCTTCCTCTACGGCCTGCGCATCGCCGGCCCGCTGCTGCTCGGCGCCAGCAAGGTGCCGCTGCTGCGCTTCGCGCTGCTCAACGTCGCCGGTGCGGCGCTTTGGGCGGCGCTGATCAGTGGCGCCGGATACGCCTTCGGGGCCGCGATCAACGCCGTGATCGACGACCTGAAGTCCGTCGAGGAACTGGTACTGGCGGTCATCGTGGCGTCTGGCCTGGCGTTCTGGCTGTGGCGGCGGCATCGCGCGCGGCGACCACCCCGGTCGACCGCGACCGGACCAGGACGGTGAAGGCGACACCGCGCCAGGCCGCCGCGATGCCAGGCAGCGGGCAGGTTCAGCGTTTGTGCGACATCGCGTCTTCGACGCCGGCGGTGTTTTCCAGCAGGCTCCGGGTGGCGATTTGCAGGAAAGCCTCGAGATTCGTTTTCAACTCCGGGGCGAGATCGATCGCAATCCGTTCGGCTTTCGGATCGGCGCCGAGCTGGTAGCTGTAAAGGCGCGGCTCGAAGCCCCTGGGCTCGATCAGGATGCGCTGCGCCGTCAGCAGCGCGACCGTCAACTCGCCACCCGAGGGCTTGATCACGCCGACGCCGAGGTCGCCATCGGGCAGGTTGAGCAGGTCGCGCCCCCAGCATTGATGGCGCACCGTACCGCCCAGGCGGCCGATGATCGTCGGCACGATGTCGACCTGCGTGCCGACGTTGTGGTTGCGGCTGCCGAATTTCTCCTGAATCCCCGGCGCGATCAGCAACAGCGGCACGTTGAAGCGGAAGAGGTCGATCTCGGTGAGCTGCTGCTCGCTGCCAAAGCCGTGGTCGCCAACGAGGACGAACAGGGTATCCTTGAAGTACGGCGCCTTGCGCGCCTTCTCGAAGAACTGGCCGAGCGCCCAGTCGGCGTAGCGCATCGCCGTCAGGTGCTCGTCGATGCTGCCGTGACCGCTCACCGCCGGCACCGGGAGGTCTTTCGGCAGCGCGTAGGGAGTGTGGTTGGAGAGCGTCTGCAGGAGCGCGTAGAAGGGCTTGTCGGCGGGCAGCCTGGCCAGTTCGCTGGCGGCCCGGTCGAACATGTCCTGATCGGAGACGCCCCAGGTCGGGTCCATGAACACCGGCGCGACGAAATCCTCGCGGCCGATGAATTCGGTCATCCCCTGATTGCTGAAGAAGCCCGACTGGTTGTCCCACTGGAAATTGCCGTTGTACACGTAGAGGTTGTCGTAACCGCGTGCTCTGAGCAGCTGCGGCAGGCCGGAGAACTTGTGCGCGCCTTCGGGGGTACGCATCAGGTACTCGAAACCGGGCAGATTGGGAAAGCAGGCCATGGTGGCGAACATCCCCTGATGCGTGTGCGTGCCGTTGGAGAAGAAGCGGTCGAACAAGACGCCCTCCTTCGCCAGCTGATCGAAATGCGGGGTGATCTCGCCACGACCGCCGAGCGCGCCGACGAAGTGGCCGGCAAAGCTCTCCATGAGGATCACCACGACGTTGCGAATCGGCAGGGTACGGTCGGCGGGCGGCGTAAACTCGCGGCGAATCGCCGCGCTTTCGGCATCGACCAGCCGGTCATGCGGCGTCAGCAGCAGTTGGCGAACGGTTTGCAGTGCCAGTTCGTCGGACATCGTCGCCTGCCAGGCGTTGCCACGCTGTGAGGAGAAGCTGGCCTGCGCCGCGGAAATCAGCGTCAGGGTGCCGTTCAGGCCAAGCTGGTTGGCGAACATCGAATCGGTGGTGTAGGCGTCGCCCCAGCGCAGCGGTGGCCCCTGCCGCAGATGGCCGCGGGCGGCGACCACGGCGAGCAGCGAACACGCCAACAACGCGCCGAGCCGCCAGTACCATCTCGGCGCGGCGCGGCGCGCTTGCCCTTGCTGGTCGGCCGGCGATGGAATCAATGGCGCAAATGGCGTCGACGGCGGCCGGCTGAGCAGCTCCAGGCGCTTGAACAGTCTGGCCAGCAGCCAGGTCGCGGCCGCCCACGCCAGCAGGTAACGGCCGACCGGGAAGCCGTTCCACAACATACTCGCGACCGTCGCGGGGTCTTCCTCGAGATACTGGAACACCAGGCCGTTGAGCCGCTGATGAAACTCGCGATAGAAATCAAGCTCGCTGATGGCGAGCAGCAGGGTCAGGCTGGCGAAGGCGGTCAGCCACCAGCACAACAGCCGACGGGCGGCCATGGCGCGAACGCTGAGCAGCGCCAGCAGCAGCGGCGTGACGCCGTACACCACCACCCGCAGGTCGAAACGCAGGCCGTTGTAGAACGCCTCGACGAAGCTTGCCGCCGGCGTGCTGCCGATCAGCTCGCGGTTGTAGAAAAGCAAGGCGACGCGCAAGACGGTGTACAGCGCCAGCAGGACGATCGCACCGTAGAGCGTGAAGGTCAGGTGGCTTTTCAGCGTCGGACTGCCGACGTCGGGGGTCAGCGGCGAGCGCTGGTGGCTAACGGTACTTGTCATGGTCGATCAGGATTCGCTCGATTTACGTACGTGCATTGTGGAATACGTTGTGGAACGCGCTGGCGCTGCCGGCAGGCCAGGGGTCATCGGTGGCGAGCGAGGCGGACGAATTTGGCTTGGCGCGAAGGCCAGGTGCGCGAGGATAACCCGAACTGGTCCGCTTGCGTCGTGCGACGACAAATGCGCCGTCTGCCTGACGTCATCACGACTCGACGGGCCATCCCCGCGATGCCGGACGACAGCCGCAGCAGCCCGCTGTCGGCCGTCAGGAGTCGATACTGTGCCGCTGCAGGCCGATCAACGCGCCAGATTCCAGATTGGCGCTTGCTCACCGTGCGTCCCTCGTCCTTGTAATTCGCGGTAGGAACAGCGCATCCGCCAGGCCAGGATTGCCAGAAAGGCAAGGGTCATCAGCGGATTCCAGAACTTGCCGAACTCGTGCCCGCCCTGCTTGCCGATCGCCAGCCCGACCAGGTCCGGCAGGAACATCATCGTCACGCACAACGCCACGAACACGCGGAAGGTTCGCGTTGCGCCCTGTTCAAGATAGCGCCAGGCCCAGAGCGCCAGCGCCGGCGCCAGCATCACGTAGCTGTTGGCCTCGTTCATCGGTGTGAAGAGCATGATGTAGATGCCGGTAAAGCCGAGCCAGAGCAGCGCACGATCGATCTGGCAGGCAAGCCGGCGCGTGAACCAGCACGCCGCGGCCATGGCCAGGCCGGCGGCAACGCGTACAAGCAGCGACGGCATCCCGTCAAGGGTCAAGCCGAAAGGCCTCAGCACGCCATTGAGGTCGGCGAAGGTGCGACCGCCGGGATCCAGGCACTGCGCGAGGTTGTTGGCGAAATCGACGTAGAGGCCGGTCGCATAATCTGGCGGGACGAAGAGAAAGGGCCCGACCAGAACGACCGCGACGCCGATTGCCATACGCCACCAAAGGCCGGGGAATGCCATCACCGCCAGACCGATTGCCGGCAAACCCAGAGGCTTGCAAACCAGCGCCAGGGAAAGCCACAGCGTCGCCCACCAGCAACGCTGCCGATGCAAACACCAGGCGGCCAGGACGAGACACGCCGCCAGCTGTGCGCTCGATTGGCCGTTGCGCAGTGCACTGAAACAAAGCGGCAGGGACAATGCGGTGATGACCGCAAACGCCCGCTGCCGGTCGCCAACCGCCAATACGCCACAATACCGCCAAAGACCCGCGTAAAGGCCGACGACAGCGACAGCTCGCCAGAGCAGCTCGCCCGCGACGATCGGCAAGCCGGCAAACAAGCCGAACAAGGAAAGGAATATCGGCAGGTAATTGAAGCCGGTGGGACCCGTGTAGACCGGCTGCCGGGCCCACCAATTCGCGACCGCATGGTGATATCCGGGAGTCATGCTGCGCTCGAGCGGACTGCCGATCACCATCGCGGCGATCACCGCGATGGTGATCAGCCACAGTCCCCAGGCCATCCAGTTCCATCGCCTTTCAACGTCCGTCATGAGTTTCGATCCATTGTCGAGAAAGTCCGGTCACGATCACTCGGCCGGGCAGCGCGCCGCGACCAGCGCAGCGCGCGAAAATGATCACACACCGCCGCCGCGATGCGCAACTGCTCGATGCGCCTTCTAGCGCTCGTAAAACCGCAACCCCTGCTGCTCGAATTTCTTCGCCCACGGATCCGCAGCCGGCGCCGACGCGGGTGGCTTCGGCCTTTCGCCGGGCAGCTGCACCGGCCTCGGCGGCGGCATCGGCCTTGGCCTGTACCAGGGCGGGCGATTGATGCCGGCGACGTAGCGCAGGATGAAGGTCACCGGCGCGGCCTGCTTGAGCACCTCGCCATTTCGGTCGACGATCGCCGCATCGAGCTGCTGGCGCTGATTGGCAGGGGGCAAGCTGTCGCCCCAGAATTCGGGTGGAATGGTGAATTCCGACGAGGTAAAGCGCTGCCCGACGGGCTGGCCGTTGATGCTGACCATGATCGCGTGTCCCTCGCCCAACTGCAGATCGGGATCGGCCGCGACGCGCACGTCGAACAGCGCGGTGTTGGCGGCGACGCTGCCATCGTTCTCCGGCGAGACGATGCGAAAGCTGCGGTAGGCGATCGCTGCTGCCGTTTTGCCGCTCTGGTCGGGAATTGGCACCGCCGCTGGCGCCGCGTTCTTGGTCACTGGTACCGGCTCGACGACGTTGATTGGCGGCAGCACCATCGCCTTCGCGCCGGGCTGCGGCTTGTCCGAAAAAACCGGGCTGCCCGCACCGCGGGTGACGAAAACTTCCTGCGCCGACGCCCCAGTGGGGAGCGCAAGCAACAGGCAAAGCGGCATCGTTAGCGCGAGTGTGCTCAACCAGGACAGGGGACGCGCACAAGCACGGATCGCTTGGATTCGAGCAGCCTGTACGGGAACAGTGAGCTGTGGCATCGGGAGATCGTCGCGCGGCCGAAAGGTGCGCTCAGTATCGACCCGCGCCGCGGCTCTGACAAGATGCTTAACGCCCGCTCAATCGGGTTCCTGCTTCTGGCTGTCCGAGCCGGCCACAAGCGAAATCGATTCCAACGCAACCCCGCCGTCTGCAGGAGCCCGATTGATCGGGCGATCAGCGACTCACGCCGGGTTCTCGTAGCTGCGAAGCCGAGTACGTGCCAATAGCAACGGCAGGAAGAACGCCGTCGAGCAGAGAGCCAGACCGTAGAGGTTGGTGCCGAGCAGGATCGCGTAGCTGCCGTCGCCGATCGCCCAGCTTGCCGGGATCAGGTTGATCGCCTGCAGGATGCCAAGCAGCATGCCGGTCCAGAACGCGAGGTGGAACGACAGCGGCGAGTAGCCGACCCAGTGCGAGAAGAGGAAGATCGGCGCCAGACCGATGACCATCGTACCGCTGATCGTCGTCGCCTTGAGGATGTCGGTGCCGACCAGCATCGGCAGGTTGCCGAGCAGCGCGAAGACGATCATGGTCAGCGCGCCGACGCGCATCGCGCGCGGCAGGGGCGCCTGCCCGGCGAGCAGTGGCAGTTCGTGAGCGACCGACTTCGCCAGCGACGAAAAGGTCGAGTCGAGGGTCGATGCGGCCGACGAGATCATCACCGCGATCATCGCGAAGAAACCGGCGAAGCCGAGCCCGCGCGCGACCTCGGCAGGAACGTTGCTGCCCGCGGCAAGGCCTTCGAGACGCGCGTGCACGCCGACCAGGCTGAAGGCGAGAATGCCCAGAAAGCCCAGCACGCCGGCGACGATGAAAGCGCGCAACATGCTTTTCGCGCTCGAGATGAAGCCGCGGTCGGTCAGTACCGGATCGTGGAAGGGGTACGAGAGCACCTGCAGCAGCGCGACCAGCAGCAGGTCGACGCCACCGCCGAGAGTGAAACTCCCCTGGCCGAGCAGTTGCTGCGGCGTGTGCGCCGGCAGGACCAGGGCGACGACGACGCCGAGGAAGAGCAGGAAGACGACCGCCTGGACGACGTCGGTAAAGATCGAGCTGCGCAAACCGCCCTTGAGGCTGTAGAACAGCACCACGGCGGTAAAGAGCAACGCCGCACCGATGAACGCCGCCGAACCGGCTTGGCCGTAATAGCCGCCGACGACGGCGGTATTGCTCCAGACTTCGTTGAATAGCCGAACGAGGATCGCCAGCGAGAACGCCAGGGCGGCGCCACGTCCGTACTTGCCGATCAGGAACGGTACCAGGCCGCTGACGCCTTGACGGGTACGCAAGCGGTAGATCACCAGACCGGCGACCGGGATCGACAGCCAGTAGGTGGCATAGGCCAAACCGCCGACGATGCCGTAGGCGGCGCCGAGGTTGGCGGCGTTGGTCACCGACTTGGCGAAAATCCAGCTGATGAAGACACTCATCATCAGCGCCCACTCCGAAGGTGGGCGACCCTGCTCGTCGTGGCCGCGGAAGAAACCCGCGTCGTCATGCGTGCGCGGTGAGATCAGGTACATCACGGCGCCGAAGGACAGCAGGAAACCCCAGAAGAACAATCCCTGCCATCCGTTCATGTTGACTCTCCCTCGCCGGCAGACTTCGCTCGGGAACCGCTCCGGGTGGCTGTCGTGGCCTCTCTCCTCGCTGCTGCACAGCCGGCCGCCTGGCTGAACGAGGCGCCGGCGATGGCGAAGATCACGGCGCATATCGCGGTGGCGATCATTTCAGCGATGCGCCGCGAAGCCACGTTACCATGACGATGCCCGTTGTCCGACCGGCGGCCGGGCTGGCGTGGCTGGCGTGGCTGGCGTGGCTGCGGCGGTTTGGCGGCACGTATCCTGGTGAAAGGAAGATCGCTGCGAGCGGGCAAGGATGGCTTGGCGTGCATTGATATACTCCCGTGCAGTGCCTGGTTCTGGGTGGTTCCCGGAGGTGGTACGAATATGGTCGTCATCACCCGGCGCCGCCTTACAGCGCTGCGGCAAACGTTGCGGCCGTAACGGTCGGACCGCCATCGGGCAACGGCCGTGGTGCTCGTCGCGCATCCCGCGGAGAGAGTCTTTGACTGAACAAGCAGAGCACCGTCGGGAAGGTGAAACAGCTTCCGGCGCACACCGGATGCTGAAACGCGGCGCTTTTCGGCATGCGCGCCTGTTCGCCGTTGCGCTCTTTCTCGGCGTGCTCTTCGCTGCCTTCGAGTTGTCGGGGCTGCGCGACCACTTCAGCCTGGCTTTCCTGCGCGACCAGTTCGCCGACCACAAGATCGGCGGCCTGCTGATCTTCGTGCTGCTTTTCTCGCTCGGTAACCTGATCCAGATCCCCGGCTGGATCTTCCTCGCCGCCGCGGTCCTGGCGCTCGGCCGGGTGTCGGGTGGCGCGCTGACCTACGTCGCCGCCAGCGCCTCGTGCGCGCTGACCTTCGTCACCATCCGCCTGGTCGGCGGCGACGCGCTGCGGCAGCTGCGCAGCCGGATCGCGATCCGCTTGCTGGCGCAACTCGATGCGCGGCCGATCCGGAGCATCTTCGTCCTGCGGGTGTTGTTTCAGACGGTGCCGGCGCTCAATTATGCGCTGGCGATGTCGGGTGTCGGCTTTCGCGCGTACATGCTGGGGACGCTGCTTGGCCTGCCGCTGCCGATCGCGGTGTACTGCCTGTTCTTCGATTTCCTGGCCGGCGTACTGCGCCTGGGCTAGGCATCGGCGGCCGCTTCGCTGTCGGCGCCAGCGAACGCGCACTCGCCACCGCCGGTGCGCTGTTCGAGCGCCGTCAGCAGGATCAGCGCCAGGCGTGGCGAGTAGAGCATCGCCAGATGTCCGAGGCCATCGATGGTGCGGTTTTCTGCACCGGCCAGTTCGAGCAGCGACGGCGGCATCACGAAGTTGTCCTGTGGGCTGTAGATGGCCAGCGCAGCGAGCGCCGGCTGCGGCCGGCCGAGCGCCTGCAACCAGGCGCTGTGGGGACGCATCTGACGGGCATTGGCGCCGAAACCGATGCGCGCCAGTTCGCTGCCCTGATGCGGCGTGCCAAGCGTGACCAGCCTGGCGACACGCGCCTCACCGTGGCGCTGCAGATAGGCGCGGGCCACCAGCCCGCCCATGCTGTGGCCGACCAGGATCAGCTTGTCGGCGCCGGTTTCGGAGAGAACCTCGTCGATTCGCCGAGCCAGCGGGGCGACGTAGTTGTCGATGCTGCCGTAGATCGGTTCGAGACTGATCGTCGCCACCGTCCAGCCGGCGGCCTCGAGCCGCGGACGAAGCCACCACCAGGCACCGCGCGAGCAACCGTAGCCGTGGATCAGCAGGATCGGCGGACGGCTGCCCTCAGCTTTCGCTCGGCGCTCCGGTGCAACCAGCGGCGACAGCCGATCGTCGCCCATCCAGCGGCGTTCGAAAGGCAGGATCACCAGAAAGGTGACAAGGAAAGCCGCATATTCGCCGAGCACCATCAGCAGCGCCTGCCCCACCGACAGGCGCGCCGACGGCGAACGGTAGACCCAGGCGTAGGCGTAGGTCACCGCAATCAGCAGCGCGCGCAGCGCGAGCATGATCAGCACTGCCAGCAGCACCGCAGCCAGCGGCGATTTCTCGCCAACGGTGATCGCCAGGGTGGCGTAGAGCGCCACCTCCAGAACAAGGGACAGGCGGAGCGCGTTGGCGAGCATTGGCAATGCCCTTTCTTTCAGGGGATGGCTGGCACCGGCCGGCCGGACAGCTCGGCGGCCAGCAGACTGGCATTGCGGGCTGCCAGGCCGTAGATCGAAAGCTGCGGGTTGACGCCCAGGCTGGTCGGAAAGACCGAGCCGTCATGCACCGACAGATTATCAAGCCAAAAATGCCGGCCACGGTGATCGACGACGCCGCGATGCGGCGCATCGGCCATGCCGCAGCCGCCCATTACGTGCGCGCTGACCACCCGGCAGATCAGGGGCTTCAGTGGCAACTCGGCAATTCCCCTTTTCGCCTCGGCCCAGGTCGAGTAGCCGGGCGCTGCTTCGTGCACCGGGTTGACCCAGCGTGCGCCGGCGGCAAACTGGATTTCGGCCATCGCCAGCAGTGCCCGACGCGCCGCCTCCCAGATCACTTCGCCGAGCGGATAATCGAGCACCGGCTGACCGGCCAACCCGAGACGGACCTGGCCACCGCGACTTTCGGGATTGAAGCCATCGCGCAGCAACGCCAGGATGACATTGGCCCGGGTGAATTCCCGCATCAGGTGGGCGTGCGCCTCGCCAAAGCCTTGCAGCGTCGTCGAATAGAGCACCGGATGCAGGGGCGGTGTTTCAAGCTTGAAGCCGAGCGGGCCGTCGAGCGGCGCCTCGCGCAGAAAGTGATCCGAGTAGATCGACTGCGGTGCGCCGGCGTAGGCGTCTACCCGATCGGGCATCAGCGCCGACGAGATCACCACCGGATGCAGGAAGGTCCGCTTGCCCAGCAGACGGTAGGGATCGGGAACGCTGCTGCGGATCAGCAGCGCCGGGCTGCCGATGGCGCCGCCGGCGACGACGAAGTGGCGCGCGCGAAAAAGCAGCCGGCGCCCCGAGGGGTAGATGCCGTCGGGCTGCAGCGCGCTGCAATCGAGCGCCGAGATGCGGTTGCCATCGAAGCGCAGGCGTTCGGCACGCAGCCGGCTATAGAGCGTCGCACCGCGGTTGAGCGCCGCCGGAATGGTGGTCAGCAGCATCGACTGCTTGGCGTTGGTCGGGCAGCCCATGCCACAGTAGCCGAGGTTCCAGCAACCCTTGACGTTGCGTTTGATGGCGCCGACCTCGAATCCCAGTTTTTCGGCGCCGAGCGCGAGCACCTTGTTGTTCGCGTTCGGCGGCGTCTCCCAGGGACGCACCCACAGCTTGTGCTCCATCACCGCAAACCACGAGCTCATCGAGCTGGCGCTCAGCTGCTGCAAACCAAACTGGCGTTGCCAGAAGTCGAAGACTTCCGGTGGCGTACGAAAGCTGCTGGTCCAGTTAACCGTCGTCGAGCCGCCAACGCAGCGCCCCTGCAGGATGTTGATCGCCTTGTCGGCGGTCTTGCGGGCCGCCGACTCCTGGTACAACTCCGGGTAGGCGTCGCTCTCGAGCATCCTGAAATCGCTCGACGAGCGCAATGGCCCCTCTTCGATCAGCACGACCCGCAGACCGGCGGCGCTGAGCAGGTCGGCGGTGACCCCGCCACCGGCCCCGGTACCGACGATCAGCACGTCGGTGTCGATCGTCCCACCCTTGCCGAGCTTCGACGCATCAACGTGTTTCCAACCAGCCGCCAGGCCGATCCGGATCGGATCTTCCATCAGAAATACCCCCTGGGCGGGCCAGGATAGCTGATCGCCTGCCAGCTGCCGGGTCGCCCGTACCAGGCGCCGAACGTCAGATCGTGGAGCGCCCCGTAGGCGCTCTGCAGCAGGTTCAGGCGGCTCGATCGCCACGCCTGCAGGAATTCGCTGACCTCGCCGACACTGGCCTCGCGCCAGGGCTTGCCGACCCCGGCCAGGACCAGGCGCGCCGGCGCGATCACCAGCAGGCCGAACAACTCGCCGATCTCTTTCTGGGTCGCCGCGGAAAGACCCGAGACCGCGGTCGCCACGCCGTTGACGGTCAGCGTCACCAGCCGGCGTCGTTCGCGACTCTCGGTTGGCAAGACGCCGGCGAGCATCGCGTTGACCACCGCCGCGAGCATCTCGCGTTCGGCGTCGCTCAGCTGGCGCGATCCGGCGGCGTTGAGCCAGCCCGCGAACGACAGCAAGACGCTGCCGGCAAGACCGGTCTTGATGAACTGCCGACGGCCGACGATCATCGCAGGAGGATCCGGGTCAGCCGGTCGAACAAGGCACCATAAGGCGGCTTGAACAGGCCGATCGCGGACAGCCGCGATTGCCGGAAGACGGCTTTCTTTGCCGAGAAGGTCTGGAAACCCTCGAAGCCGTGATAGCAGCCCATGCCGCTGGCACCAACGCCACCGAAAGGCAGATCGTCCTGCGCGATGTGCAGGATGGTGTCGTTGATCGTCACGCCGCCGGAGACGGTTTCGTCGAGGACGCGCGCGATGTTGGCGCGGTCGCGGTCGAAGTAGTACAGCGCCAGCGGCCGCGGGCGCGCGTTGACCCGCGCGATCGCCTCGTCGAGATCGCGGTATGGCCTGATCGGCAGCAGCGGCCCGAAGATCTCGTCCTGCATCACGTGCAGGTCGTCGCCGACGTCGAGCAGCGCCAGCGGCGGCAGGCGTCGCGTCGCCGGGTCGGCGACCGCGCCCGACGCCAGATCGACGACCTTGGCACCGCTCGCCCTCGCCTCGTCGACGTAGCCGCAGAGGCGAGCGTAATGACGCTGGTCGACGATCGTCGAGTAATCGGCGTTGTTCGCGATGTCGGGGTAGCAGCGCGCGACGACACGGCGCGCGCGGGCGATGAAGGCCTGTTCCTGTCCGGCTGGCAGCAGCACGTAGTCCGGTGCGATGCAGGTCTGGCCGGCATTCATGCACTTGCCGACGATGATGCGCTCGACGGCGCGAGCGAAGTGCTGCGTGGACGCCAGGCCCGGTCCAATGATCGCCGGCGACTTGCCACCGAGTTCGAGCGTCACCGGCGTCAGATTGTCGGCAGCGGCGCGCATCACCTGCCGGCCGACCGGCGTCGAGCCGGTAAACAGCAGATGGTCGAAGGGCAGCCGCGAGAACGCCCGCGCAACGCTGGCGTCGCCTTCGACGACCGCCAGTTCGTCGTCGGCGAAGCTCCTGGCGACCAGTTCGGCGAGCAGCGCGGCGCTGTTCGGCGACATCTCGGACATCTTGACCAATACCCGATTGCCGGCGGCAAGGGCGGCGGCGAGCGGCGCGATGGCCAGGAAGATCGGATAATTCCAGGGGACGATGATGCCCACCGCACCGAGCGGCTGAAAACGCACCTGTGCACGACCCGGCTGAAACCACAGCGACACGGAACGGCCCTGCGGACGCATCCAGCGCCGCAGGTGCCGGCGCGCATGGCGGATAGCCTCGTGACTGGGGAACAGTTCGAGCAGCCGCGTCTCGGCCGGCGAACGATGGCCAAAGTCACGGCTGACGGCGTCGGCGATCGCCGGCTCGTTGTCGCGGAGCAGGCGATCAAGCGTCAGCAGGCGACGCTCGCGCACCTCCCGACCCGGATTCGGATCGCCGCGTGCGGCACGCTGCTGGCGTTCAAAGCGTTCCGCCAGCGAGTCGGGATGAGGCATCGCTTGCTCCTTGGTGAGTCGTCAGTGTCGGGCAAGTGTATGCCGCGCACCCGGCCGCCGTTAGGCGAAGCCCTCTAAACAGCCGCCGACCGACCATGCATAATCCTCGCAGACTCCGCAAGCACTGATCGCCATGGACGATTCGACAAGCCCGATCGAGAAACAGCGCAGCGCCGACGCGCTTCGTCGGCACCTCAAGACCGCCAAGCGCCTGCGCACGCAAGCCAATTTCGACCCGACGGCAGCGCGCCGGCGGCTCTATCTGCGGGAATGGCAGGCGGGCCGGCTGGCGCGCAGCCATGCCAACCTGCTCGCCAGCCCTCGTTTCGGCCAGGCGGCGCAGTTCTTCATCTCCGACCTCTACGGTCCAAAGGACTTCAGCAGCCGTGACGAGGAAGTCGAGCGCATCCTGCCATTGCTGATCAAGATGCTGCCGGCGTCGGCGCTGCACACCGTCGCGCTCGCCGTCGAGCTCGACGCGCTGACCGAGGAACTCGACGCGGCGATGGTCGCCGAGTTGTCACGGGCCGGCTTGATCGAGCGCATCGACGACGACGCCTACGCGGCAGCCTACCGCGCCGTCGGTTGTCAGGCCGAGCGCCAGCGCCAGATCGTGCTGATTCGCGAAACGGGCGAAGCGCTCGACAAGCTGGCCCGAAAGCCACTGCTGACGGGTCTGCTCAAGCTGATGCGTCGCCCCGCGCAGCTCGCGGGACTCGGTGATCTGCACGAATTTCTCGAGCGCGGCTTCAATGCCTTCCGGGCGATGGGCTCGGCAGCCGACTTCCTGACCTCGATCGACCGCAAGGAGCGGGCGCTGCTGGCAAACCTGTTCTCGGGCGCGGCGCGGCCCTTCGTGTTCTGCGACGCCGGCAGCTGAAGGCCATCGGCAGATTGCTCGGCAGCGAGTCCGGCTGCGCGATGCCGTCCGCGGCAAGCCGGCCGGGATTCGTATCCGACCCCGTCAAAGCGACCAGTCAGCGCCGCATTGTCATGCATGTTTAGTTTATCTTTCCTATATTTATCGTAGTTATTTAATGTATTGCATTAATTGTTGATCATGATTCTTACACGTTGTCACACAGTGGAACACTGTTGACACAGACCGCGCCGGCTCAGCTCGCTACCATCCTCCCTGTCGTCGTGATTTTCCTCCTCCCCCTCCCCTCGTTGGGAACGTTGCGACGACAGCAGCACCGGCCCGCCCAGCCCCCCTGGCGGGCCTTTTTTTTGGCCCCGCTCGTTTCGTGTCATCTGGCGTCGCCGCGCTTCGGCACCCTTGCACGCCGGGCGATGGCCGCGGACATCGGTCCGGGGATGGTCCGACCGCTGGCTAGCACTTACAATGCCCGGCAAGCACCCCGTGGCAGTGGGGCAGCGCGGGCAGCCCCTGCCGCACTCGATAGCAAGGACTCGGATGAATATCAACGACGAACGAAGCGACTCGCGACAAGCGCAACTGGCGGCTCCGCCGATGGGTGTCTTCGGCAAACTGCTGACCATCGCCGTCGGCGTCGTCATTCTGGTCGTCGCCTTCATGTTCTCGCTGGTGGCACTCGGCGTCGTCCTCGTCGTCGGTGTGCTGTTCTTCGCCTACCTGAAATGGAAGACGCGCCACCTGCCGCGAGACCTGCGCGATCTGGCCGAGCAGATGCAGCAACAGGCAGCCCGACAGGGCTACCCGCCGCCGGGCGGCGGCCGCGTCATCGAAGGCGAGGTGATCAGCGGCGGCCGCGACGAGGCGGATGCGGGATCGTCTTCCGGCCGCCAAGGGCGGCGCGCCGATCCCGGGCGCGACCAGGCCGGTCGGCCACCTGCCGCCCACGATTCCTGACGCCACGCGCTGCCAAGCCAGTCATTGCCGAGCCGCCCCCGGCCGCGCGACCAACACGACCGGCGGCCGGGCGTGCCGGCCTTCCTTTCAAGTTTCCACCGTGACCCCACCTGCCATGAAAAACACCTGCCTCGCCTTGTCCCTGGCACTGATCAGCAGCGCCGCTGCCGCCCAGGATGCTGCCCCGAACGAGCGTTTCACGTCGTGCATGAAAACACTGCGCTCGGTGGCATCGTCGAAAGGCATTGCCCCGGCTTCCTTCGACCGCCTGACCAGCGGCTTGACACCCGACCTGAGCGTGCTCGAGTTCCTCGACTACCAGCCGGAGTTCCGGACGGCGATCTGGGACTACCTCGCGGGGCTCGTCGATGAAGAGCGGGTCGCCGACGGACTGGCAATGCAGGCGAAGTGGGCCGACACGCTGGCGGCGTCCAGCGAGCGCTATCAGGTCGACCCGGCAACGATCGTCGCGGTGTGGGGTGTCGAGAGCAATTTCGGGCGCAATTTCGGCAAGCGGCCGCTGCTGACCTCGCTCGGGACGCTGTCGTGCTTCGGTCGTCGGCAGTCGTATTTCAGCGGCGAGTTCCTCAGCGCACTGAAAATTCTCGACGCCGGCGACATCGAGCCCGAGCAGCTGGTCGGGTCGTGGGCGGGTGCCTTTGGCCATACGCAGTTCATGCCATCGACTTTTCTCCGGCTGGCCGTCGATGGCGATGGCGACGGCAAGCGCGACCTGATGGCCAGCGTCCCGGACGCGCTGGCGTCGACCGCCAACTTCCTCCACAAGGGCGGCTGGCGAGAAGGCCAGCCGTGGGGCTACGAGGTGCTGCTACCGGCGGACTTCGACGATAGCGTTTCCGGACGCCGCGACAAACGTCCGCTCTCCTGGTGGGCCAAACGCGGGCTGCGACGCGCCGATGGCCAGCCGATCCCCGTCTCGGATGCCGCCGCCGGTCTGCTCCTGCCGGCTGGCCCGCGGGGTCCGGCTTTCCTGGTCTTCCGCAACTTCGACGTGATCTATGGCTACAACGCCGCCGAAAGCTATGCCCTGGCGATCGCTCACCTCTCCGACCGCCTGCGCGGTGGCAAGCCCTTCGTCACCCCATGGCCGACCGATGATCCGGGTCTGTCGCGGCTCGAACGCCGCGAGCTGCAGACCCTGCTCGCCGCCCGCGGCCATCCGATCGGTGAAGTCGACGGCATGATCGGGGCGCGATCGCGCGAGGCCATCAAGGCCGAACAGCAACGTCTGGGGATGACCGCCGACGGCCGTCCGGGCCAGAAGCTGCTGACCAGTTTGCGCGCCGACCCGGCTGCCAGGTAGGCGCACGGAAAAGCCGGCCGTCGCGCGCGGCACGGGCGTCGCGTCATGCGCTGCGGGCGTCGGCCGGCGCCGACCGACAGCGGCGGTCGGTGGCAACGCTACCGATTGGCCGCCAGTCTGTCCTATAGTTGCGGCTGTCGTGCGCGCCTGCGTGCGTCGGCTTCACACGAAAGAACAGGACATGCCGCCAGCCCCTGACGCGATCACCGCTCACGAAGGAGAGATCTGCATCGACGCCTCGCAGCTGCGTCCCGGGGTGCACGTCAGGCTGCCGATCCCGTGGATCGAGCACCAGTTCATGTTCAACTCCTTTGTCATTGCCGACGACGAGCAGGCGAGGCTGATTGCGGCGATGAGACTGCCGCAACTGTTCTGTGACCCGACCCGCTGCACGGTACCCCTGCCGCCATCGCAGGCCGCTGCCTCGGCTGGCCCGGACGACGACCGCGGCGCCGACCGCGAGGCGGAACGGGCGGCAGAAAAGGAGCGGCTGGCGGCTCTCGCCGCCGCGCGCATGGCCGAGAAGCAGGAACGTTCGCGGGTGATGAGCGAACTGCGGGGCCGCCTCGACAAGGCGCAGCAACATTACCTCGGTGCCGCCAGGGCCGTCGGCGGGGCGATCAGGGACTTCGCCAGGAATCCGCGCGAATCGATCAAGCAGGTCGCCCAGGTCAGCGAAGAGTCGACCGCGGCGCTGCTCGCCGATCCCGACAGCGCGATCGTGCTGATCGCCGAAAAGGCGCACGACGACGGCCACGCCGCGCACTCGCTGTCGGTCATGACCCTCGCGCTGTTGCTCGGCAAGCAGGCCGGGCTGCCGGAAGCGGCCTTGCGGGCGCTTGGCATCGGCGCCCTGCTGCACGACATCGGCAAGCTGTTGATAAATCCGGCGATTCTGCGCAACAGCGATCGCAACCGCCACGAGGAGACGATCTATCAGACGCACTGCCGCCGTGGCTTTGACGAGGCCGGCCGCGCCGGCAGCCTGACGGCACCGATGCTCGACGCCATCCTGCATCACCACGAGCGCTTCGACGGCAACGGTTTTCCCGATCGGCAGAGCGGCAATGCGATTCCCCTGGCGGCGCGCATGGTAGCGATCGCCAACCGCTTCGACAACCTCGTCAACCCGGTCGACTACCGCCGCGCGATGTCGCCATCGGAGGCCTTGTCGACGATGTGGACGCGCGAGCAGAAGGCTTTCGACGGCGCCTTGCTGCAGCTCTTCGTGCGCGCCATGGGGGTCTATCCGCCGGGTTCGATCGTGCAGCTCAGCGACGGCCGGGTCGGCGCCGTCGTCGGCTCGGCACCCGGCGGCAAGCCACTCAGCCCGAAGGTGATGATTCATGCACCGGAGGTGCCGCGCCGCCAATCGATCATCGTCGATCTGGCCGTCGACGACGCACTGACGATCGAGCGCCCCCTGCGGCTGCAGGACCGCCCGACCGAAGAACTCGATTACCTGCTGCCGCGCCGCAAGATCAACTGGTCCTACCTGCCGGCACGAGCATGAAACGGCGCTTTCGGAGCACGGCAGGTGCGACCGGCGAGTGGCGCAGGCCGGTTCGCCGACGAGGTACCGGCTGAACGATGCTGCTGCTCGCCAACCTCGAGAAACGCCACGCGACGGCCGCCCGGCCGCTGTTCAGCGGCCTCGCTCTCACCGTCGCGGCCGGCGAGATCGTCGCGCTGGTCGGTGAATCGGGGGTCGGCAAGAGCACCCTGCTCAACTGCATTGCCGGGCTGGAGAACGCCGACAGCGGCTCGATCCGGATCGGACCGCAAGCGGTCGACATCGCCAAGCTCGACGAAAGTGCCCGGGCGGCGCTGCGCGCCCGCAATATCGGCTTCGTCTTCCAGGCTTTCCACGTCCTGCCGACGCTGACCGTGGCGCAGAACATCGCCGTGCCGCTGCTGCTCTGCGGCGTGCCGGCGAAAGAGCACGGGAGGCGTACGCGGGCGCTGCTCGAACGCGTCGGCTTGAGCGGTTTCGGACCGCGCTGGCCGGCTTCGCTGTCCGGCGGTGAGCTGCAGCGGGTGGCGATCGCCCGCGCCCTGATACACCAGCCGGCGCTGATCCTGGCCGACGAGCCGACCGGCAACCTCGACCCGCGTACCGCTCACGAGATACTGGCGCTGCTCCTCGAAAGGGTCCGCGAGCAGGATGTCAGCGCGCTGGTGGTAACCCATTCGCAGCAGGTCGCGAGCTGCTGCGACCGCATCCTGACGCTGACCCCGGACGGCCTGTCGTGATCACCGCCGGCAATCGGAGCGCACTCGGCACACTCGCCTGGTGGCTGATCCGTGCCCAGTTCCGGAGTCGCCGGGCGGCGACGCTGCTGTCGATGCTGGCGATCGGGCTCGGTGTCGCGCTTGGCTATGCGATCCATCTGATCAACGACGCCGCGCTGGCCGACTTCGCGCGAGCGATGAAAAGCGTCCAGGGCGATCCCGATGCGGTGATCGCCGCCCGCGACAGCGCCGGCAGCGTGCCGCTGGCAGACATCAACCAGCTGGCCCGCGACCCAGCGGTGCTGGTCGTCGCGCCGGTGATCGAAACCCGGGTACGAATCGACGACTCGCCGATACCGGTCAGCTTGATCGGCCTGGACGTTTTCAGTGCCGCGGCGGTGATGCCCCAACTGATGCCGCGGCATGATGATCGGGCCGTGCTCGACAACATCTTCGCGGGTGGCGTCTATGCGTCGCCGACGCTGCTCGAGCGGCTCGGGCTACGTCCCGGCGACGCGCTGACGCTGGTGCGCGGCGAGCAGCGCTGGCGCACGACGATTTCCGGCGACCTGCCGGCGACGCATCCCGACGAGCAACTGCTGGTTGCCGACATCGCCTGGGTGCAGCAACGATTCGGCCCCGCCGAAGCGGTCAGCGAGGGCCGCGTCCGCCTGGCGCCGGACGCCGACCTGTCGACCTGGCGGACGACGCTGGCGCAACGACTGCCGGCGGGTCTGCTGATCCGTGCCGCCGACGACGACAGTGCCCGCCTCTCGAACCTGTCGCGCGCCTACCGGGTGAACCTCAACGTCCTGGCGCTGGTCGCCCTGCTGACCGGCGCTTTCCTGGTTTTCGCCACCCAGCTGACCGCGGTCGCGCAACGCTCGACGCAATTCGCCCTGCTTGGCGTACTGGGGCTGTCGCCGCGCATGCGCCTGCTGCAGGTCCTGCTCGAAGGGCTGGCGATCGGCCTTCCCGGTTCGCTGCTGGGACTTTCGCTCGGCTACATCCTGGCGGTCGCTTTCACCCAACTGCTCGGTGGCGACCTCGGCGGCGGTTACTTCTCGGACAGCGCGCCGCTGATCGTACCAGCCCTGGTACCGGCGCTGGCATTCCTGGCGCTGGGCTGCCTCGCCAGCCTCACCGGCGCCTTCTATCCGGCCTACCTCAATCGCACGCAAGCGCTGGCGCAGGCGCTGACCAGCGGCTTTTCACAGCGCCCCGCCGCCATCGTCGCATCGCCAAGCCGACTCGCCCTGCCGGCACTGCTGGCCCTGGCAGCGTTTGCCCTGGCACAGCTGCCACCACTGTTCGAGCTGCCGCTCGCCGGCTATGCGACGATCGCCCTGGTCCTGGCTGCGGGCATCGCCAGCGCACCGTTGCTGACGCAGACCATGTTCGGCTGGCTCAGCGAGCGTCCGCTGCCCGCACCGCAAAGAATCGCCCTGCAGAATGTCGCACAGGCGCCGCTGATGGCGCAGGTCGCGGCGAGCGGGCTGATCGTCAGCTTCGCACTGACCGCCAGCATGGTGATCATGGTCTCGAGCTTTCGCGTCGCGGTAGACCACTGGCTCGACCACGTCCTGCCAGCGCCGCTCTACCTGCGCAGCAAGGCGACGCCCTTGCCGCAACCCCTGCTCGACGCACTGGCGACGCCCGACGCACCCTTCGCCCGGATCGAACGGATGGCGACCGCATCGCTGACCCTCGACCCGCGGCGACCCAAGGTCGCGCTGCTGGTGCGCGAACTCGAGCGCGACAACCCGGCCGCACGCCTTCCCTTCACCGGCCCGGTGCTGACGCCGCCGGTGGCGATGCCGCTGGTCTGGATCAGCGAGCCGATGCACGAAATCTACCGCGTCGGCGCCGGCGAGACGCTGCGCCTGCCGCTGCTCGGGCGCGAGGTCGACGTCTTCGTTGGCGGGGTCTGGCGCGACTACGCCAGGCAGTTCGGCGCGGTGGTCATCAGCCGCGACGACTACCTCAGCCTCGGTGGCGATTTCCAGCCGACCGACCTCGCCCTGTGGCCGCTGCCCGGTCAGCAAAGCGTCGCCGTCGCCTGGCTGGCGCCGCCGATCGAGCGCTACGGACTCGAACTCGCCGACAGCGCCGCCATCCGGGAGTTGAGCCTGTCGATCTTCGACAAGAGCTTTGCCGTGACCTACGCACTCGAAGCGGCAGCGATGCTGATCGGGCTGTTCGGTCTGGCGGTGACGCTGGCAGCCAGCGTCTGGCTGCGCGCGCGCGAACTGGCGACGCTCGCTGCACTCGGTTTCGACCGCCGCATGCTGAGCACGGCCGTAATGCTCGAAGGGGCGCTGATCGCCGGCGTCGGTCTGCTGATCGGCCTCGGCTGCGGCGTGGCGATCGGCTCCGTCCTGACGCACGTCGTCAATCCACAGGCCTTCCACTGGCGGATGCCGCTGGCGATCCCCTGGCCGATGGTGGTCGCCGGCGCGGCGATCACCCTGGCAGCGGCGGTGCTCGCCAGCCGTTACGCGGCGCGCCAGGCAACCCGGTTGGCGGTGGCGCAGGTACTGGCCAGCGCCCAGTAGACGCGAGCGATGCGACGGCGAACCTTCCTCTCGGCGCCGCTGCTGCTGCCGGCGCTGACGCTGGCGGCGCCTGCCCGTGCGCCGATCGCGTATCCAGCGGTCGGCGCGGGCGTCAGGCTGGCTTTCCCGCGCGACCACGGCGCGCACCCGGATTTCCGCAGCGAATGGTGGTATGTCACCGGCGCACTCGACTCGCCGCAAGCCGACACCGGTTTCCAACTGACCTTCTTTCGCAGCCGGCCGGGCACTGCCGAAGCACTGCAGTCGCCGATTGCCGCCCGGCAAATCCTCTTTGCGCACGCCGCGCTGACCGTGCCCGGCGAGCGTCTGCTGCACGCCGAACGAGCCCGTCTGCTGCACGCCGAACGAGCCGCGCGTGCCAATCTCGGCGCCGGCTTCTCGATCGTCGACTGCGACGTACATATCGGCGCCTGGCGGATGAGCCGTGAAGACCGCCGCTCCGGCGAACTGTTCAGACTGCAGATGCAGAGCCCGCAGTTTTCGTACGACTTCACGCTGACGCCATCGCAGCCCTTGCTGCTGCAGGGCGACGGCGGCTACTCACGGAAGGGGAACGGCCCGGAACTGGCGAGCTACTACGTCAGCTGGCCACAGCTGCAGGTCGATGGCACGCTGATCGTCGACGGCAAACGGCAAGTCGCCAGTGGTCGCGCCTGGTTCGATCACGAATGGTCGACGGCGATTCTCGATGGCCTTGCCGTCGGCTGGGACTGGCTCGGCGTCAACCTCGACGGCGGTGGCGCGCTGATGGCTTTCCGAATGCGCGACGCCCGGCGAGCAACGCTGTTCGCGCACGCCACCTGGCGCGATGCCGAGGGTCGCGTGCGCCAGTTCGATGCCGCCGACGTCAGCTTCACGCCGCTGCGCAACTGGTCGTCAGCGCGCAGTGGCGCCAGTTATCCGGTGCAGATGGAAATCCGCATCGGCGAGCTGACACTGCGCACGCGGCCGGTACTCGACGACCAGGAGCTGTCGGCCAGCCGGCCGACAGCCGTGGTCTATTGGGAAGGCCTGGTACATGTCGAAGGCAGCCTGAGCGGCCGCGGCTACCTGGAGATGACCGGCTACGCCGGTCGCTTGCGGCTGTAGAGACGCGCCGAACCGACCCCGGCAGGCGCCCGTCGGGTACCCGACGTGGTCACTCCGGCTGCTGCTCAGAGCAGTCCGTCGAACACCTGTACGTTGACCGAATCACCGGCGGCAACCGGGCCGCGATCGTGTTCGAGAACGATGAAGCAGTTGGCGTCCGACATCGAGCGCAGGATCCCGGACCCCTGCGCACCCACCGGGCGCACGCACCACTCTCCGTCCACCCGAGCGAGAACGCCGCGCTGGAACTCGGTGCGTCCCGGGCTCTTCCTGATCGCCACCGTGCAAACCGCCGGCAGCAGTGGCACGACCGGCAGCGGCTCGGCGCCCATCAGCAGGTACAGCGCGTCACGCACGAACTGGTAGAAGGTGGCCATCACCGCCACCGGATTGCCGGGCAGGCCGAACAGCCAGGCGGAGTGGCCATCGGCATCAGCGGCAGCGGCGCCGCCGATGCGACCGAAGGCCATCGGTCGGCCGGGCTTCATGGCGATCTTCCAGAACAGCACTTCGCCGAGTTGCGCCATCAGTCCCTTGACGAAATCGGCTTCACCGACCGAAACGCCACCGCTGGTGATCACCACGTCGGCCGCCGCCGCGGCCTCACGGAACGCTGCCTCGAGTGATCCCGGGTCGTCGCGGACGACGCCCAGGTCGAGCACTTCGCAGCCGATCCGGGCGAGCATCCCGAAAAGGGTGTAACGATTGCTGTCGTAAACCTCGCCGTCGGCCAGTGGCGTACCGACCGAGCACAGTTCGTCGCCGGTCGAGAAGAAAGCGACGCGCAGCCGGCGATGGACGCTCACCTCGGCACAGCCGAGCGACGCCAGCAACCCCAGCTCGGCCGGTCGGATCAGCCGTCCGGCGGCAAGCGCCGGCTGGCCGGCAGCCAGATCCTCACCGGCCAGCCGGATGTTCTGACCGGGCCGCTGGCCCGCCGGGATGAGCACACTGTCGCCATCGACGTGGACAATTTCCTGGATCACCACCGTATCGGTTCCGGCCGGCGGCAAGGCGCCGGTCATGATCCGCACGCACTGGCCAACGCCAGGCTTGCCGGCAAAGGTCTGGCCGGCGAGCACCGTGCCCACCACCCGCAAGCGCGTCGCGCCGCGGGTCGACAGTTCGGCGTGGCGCACGGCGTAGCCGTCCATCGCCGAGTTGTCGTGAGCCGGAACGTTGAACGGCGCGACGACGTCGCGGGCCAGCACCCGACCAAGGGCGCTGCGCAGTGCCAGGCGCTCGTGCGCACGAACCGGTCGCAGCTGGCTGTGGATGAAGCGGCGCGCCTGGTCGACCGAGAGCGCTTCGGGGTCGTGGTCGTGCAAGCAACTGAAGCGGGCGGCGAGACTCATGGCGGTTCGTCTTGTCCTGGTCGGTGTGATGCCCGGCGAAAGCTCGCGCCGCGGCAAACGATCAAGCGAAAGCGGTGGCGCAGTCCGGAGGCGCGCGGTCACCCGAAAGACTTCAGCGCCGACCGATCAGCCGCCGGTCATCGACATGAAACGGACCACCTGCGGCACCTCCATCTGGCTGCTGAACTCGTGGCCCTTGGCCTTGATCCCCATGCTATGGACGATTGCCGCGCGCAGCGGTCGGTCGTCGATCGGATGCGCACGCAGCAGCGGCAACAGCGCCAGCGCGTCGTTGTTTCCCAGGCACGGATAGAGCTCGCCGCGGGCGGTGATCCGCACGCGGTTGCACGACTCGCAGAAGTTATGGCTGTGCGGCGAGATGAATCCGACGCGCGTCGCGGTGCCTGGAATCCGCCAGTAGCGCGCCGGCCCGCCGGTGCTTTCGGTGGACGGCAGCAGGACGAAGCGCTGTTCGAGCCGGGCGATCGCCTCCTCGCTGCTGAAGTAGCTCGATTGGCGCCCGTGGCCGATTTCACCCAGTGGCATTTCCTCGATGAAGGCGATATCGATGCCGCGGTCGACGGCAAACTGCGCCAGCTCGATCAGTTCGTCGTCGTTGCTGCCGCGCATCATCACCGTATTCAGCTTGAGGCGCGAGAAACCCGCCGCCTGTGCGGCGTCGAGGCCGCGCAGCACCCTGCCCAGGTCACCAACGCGGGTGATCGCCCGGAAACGGTCAGGCCGCAGGGTATCGAGACTGACATTGATGCGCTTGACGCCGGCAGCACGCAGGGCCGGCGCAAAGCGATCGAGCTGCGAACCGTTGGTGGTGATCACCAGTTCCTTGAGACCGGGCAGAGCGGCGATCTTTTCGAGCAGCCAGACGACGTTCTGGCGGACCAGCGGTTCGCCGCCGGTTACCCGCACCTTGGTCACACCAAGGTCGACGAAGCTGGCGGCGATCCGCAGGCACTCCTCGAGCGTCAACACCTGCGCGCGTGGCAGGAAAGTCATTTCCTCGGCCATGCAGTAGTTGCAGCGAAAATCGCAGCGGTCGGTGATCGACAGGCGGATGTAGGTGACGTGCCGACCATACTTGTCGACCAGCGTACCGTCGGCGTGCGGCGAAATCGCCGACGAAGTCGCAGGCAGGATGGCGATCGCTGAGTCTGGAACGCTGGCTGGCGTCAGTGAATCATTGCGCATGGAAGAAACGCCGCGGGGGCTTGCCGATGGCGAAGTGGCGATGAGTACGGTTCGCGGCGGATTATAGCGAACTTTGCCTGGCCCCGACGCACTGACGCGCTGAAAGCGCGGCCGCCGCAGCGGCCGCGCCCTGGTAGCGGTGGCGGCGTTGGCAGGACGCCGCCACCTCACCTTCAATCACTGCTGCTGGTGAAGCCGAGCAGTTGCAGCAGGCTGGTAAAGAGGTTGAAGATGGCGACGAACAGCGTCACCGTCGCCATCACGTAGTTGGTTTCGCCACCGTGGATGATGTTCGAGGTCTCGTAGAGGATCAAACCCGACATCAGCAGTACGAAGACCGCCGAGACGGTCAGCGACAAGGCCGGGATGGCGAAAAAGATCGCCGCCAGCCCGGCCAGGAAAGCGAGCACGATGCCAACCAGCAGAAAGCCGCCCATGAAGCTGAAGTCCTTGCGGGTGGTCAACGCGTAGCCCGACAGCGACAGGAAGATCACGGCCGTGCCGGCCATCGCCATCATGACCGTCTGGCCGCCGTTCGGCAGGCCGAGATAGTGGCCAACGATCGGCCCCAGGGTATAGCCCATGAAGCCCGTCAGCGCGAACACCGACGCCACGCCCCAGCCGCTGTTCCTCAGCCGATTGGTAAGGAACAGCAGACCGAAGTAGCCGAGCAGCGTCACGATCAGGCCAGGATGCGGCAACTTCAGGGCCAGCGAGGCACCGGCGGCGAGCGCCGAAAACAGCAGGGTCATCGACAGCAACATGTAGGTGTTGCGGATCACCGTGTTGGTGGCGATTGCCGAGGCGGCCCGCGTTTGCCCGCCGGGGGTGGTCGGCAGGCTGTTGAAGGTATTCATTGTGGTCTCCTGTAATGGTCGAAAATCAGATCTGCGGCACAGTCTGGTCGGCGGCTTCGCTGACGGCAGCCAACCGGGCAATCGCCGGGCGGCCGTGCCGACCGTCACGCAGGCGCGTCAAGCGGCGAGCAAGCGTCCGACCGGCCCGATCGACCGCGCGATCGATCGCGCGGTAGAGATCGCTCTGGCAATCGTCGATCATCACGTCGGCGGCGCCTGCCACGCTCACCTGGATACGGCAACGTTTGTCCTCACCGCCGCGCGGCCCGTTGACGTCGGATACGACGACAGAAATCCTGCCGATCTGGTGGTGCGCTCGATCGAACGCGAAACCAAGGCGCCGCTCGATGTGCTGGCGCACGTCCGTGGTGAGCGCGAAGCCTCTGGCCAGGGTGACGATCTGCATCGGGGTTCTCCTTTCTGGTTGAGCGAAAGGCCAGTGTAGGACAGCGTTAGACATCCGACAAATCGGATATAATTTTCATTTCATCCATTTTTTCTTGCGTTTTTCAGGATCATGGCAGCGCTCAACTACAAACATCTGCGTTACTTCTGGATGGTCGCCAAGTCTGGCTCGATCGCGCGCGCCTGCGAACAGCTGCATCTGACGCCACAGGCGATCAGCGGCCAGTTGCGCGAACTGGAAGACGCGCTCGGGGTCGAGTTGTTCCGTCGCGCCGGGCGCGGCCTCGAGCTGACCGACGCCGGACGGCGGATCCTGAGTTACGCCGAGGAGATCTTCGCGCTCGGCGAGGAACTGCTGGAGGTGGCGCGCGACCAGACGACCCGACAAACCCTGCGCTTCACCGTCGGCATCGCCGATTCCGTACCGAAATCGGTCGCCCACCGACTGGTGGAGCCCGCCCTTCGCCTGCCCGAATCGGTACGGCTGGTCTGTCGCGAGGGACGCCTGACCGGACTGCTTGCCGATCTGGCCGTGCATCGGATCGATATGGTGATCGCTGACCGACCGATGCCGAGCAATCTCAACGTACGCGGCTACGACCACCTGCTCGGCGAAAGCGACCTGACGGTCTTCGCAGCAGCGGCGCTAATAGAGACCCTGAGCGGGGATTTCCCGGCGCTGCTGCACGGCGCCCCGTTCCTGATGCCCGGCGACGACGTCGCGATCCGCTCGCGACTCGAGCAGTGGTTCGAAGCCAGGCGGCTGCATCCACACATCGTCGGCGAGTTCGACGACAGTGCGCTGCTCAAGTCCTTCGGACAGGCCGGTGCCGGCCTGTTCGTCGCGCCGACGGCGATCGCCGCCTACGTCACCGATCAGTATCGGGTGCGTGCGGTCGGACGCATCGATTCGATCGCCGAACAGCTGTTTGCCATCACCACCGAGCGTCGACTGAGTCACCCGGCGATCGTCGCGATCATTCAGGTGGCGCGCAACGAGGTATTCGGCAACCCGACACGCCCGCCGGGCGTCAGCAGTCCAAGCGGTCCCCAGGGGCCGACCGAGACCTCGCCGGCACCTTCGCGCGGCCGCTCGCGGCTGGCCAGGAGGAAGTCCTGATCGCCGGCGAGCAAGCGGCCACCACAGCCTTCAAGGCCGCCGACGGGGCCTGTCAATAGTTCCATTTTTTGGATGTATTGTATTCTATAATTCTGCTTTTTTTCTTTCATCGTGCGTCTATCCTTGGCCATTGCAATCTCGCAACGAAAAGGAGAAAACGATGAAGACCCTGTCGCTGATGACCGCCGTCCTGGCGCTCGGCGTGACCCTGATAAGCGGCGATGCCGACGCCGCCGGCAAGCGCTTCGGCGCCGGCAAATCCTCCGGCATGCAGCGCGAATCCTTATCTGCCGATCGCTCGGCCTCGCCGGCGTCGACACCGGCAGCGACGGCAAACGCCGCAAGAGCGTCGGCCGCCGGCGCTCCCGCCCAGGCCAAGCGTTCGTGGATGGGCCCGCTCGCCGGCCTGGCTGCCGGCCTTGGCCTGGCCGCGCTGGCTTCCCACTTCGGCTTTGGCGAGGAACTTGCGTCGCTCCTGATGATCGGCCTGCTGGTCGTCGCGGTGATGGTCGTGATCGGCGTCGTCATGCGCCGCCGTGCCGCCGCCCGCGACCCGGCGATGGCTGGTGCGGCGGGCCTGCAATACGCGACAGCCGCCAGCGGCAACGCGCCGACGAGTCAGCGCGCCAATGCGCCGTCAGCGCCGCCTTCCGGCCTCGCCTCGTCAGCCATTGCGCCGGCCATTGACGCTCGATCCGGCCCTGGCAGCATCCCCGCCGACTTTGACGTGGACGGCTTCGTGCGCAATGCCAAGGTCAGTTTCATCCGCCTGCAGGCGGCCAACGACGCCGGCAATCTCGACGACATCCGCGAGTTCACATCTCCCGAGATGTTCGCCGAAATCAGGATGAATATCGCGGAACGTGGCGACGCCGTTCAGGAAACCGAGGTGGTCACCATCGACGCGCAGGTGCTCGACGTCACCGAAGAGGAAAGCCGCTACGTCGTCAGTGTTCGCTTCACCGGCCTGATCCGCGAAGACCCGGACGCGACAGCCGAACCGGTCGACGAGATCTGGCATCTGGTCAAGCCGCGCAGCGGCAAGGGCGGCTGGGTGCTGGCCGGAATTCAGCAAACGCAATAGCCGCTGGCCGGACGCCCGTAACGTCACCCGCGACGGGCGTCCGGTGGCCGCAGGACGGCGCGGGGCCACGCCGCCACGCCGTCAGCGTTCCGTCAATAGCGCTCGATGTAGCCGGCAAGTGTCGCCAGGCGCGCCAGATCGGCCGGCCGGTCGACGTCCCACAGGGCCGGCAGTTCAAGCCAGCGCAAGCCCAGAGTCAGCAGGCGCTGCCTGGTCTGCGCCATGACCCGCTCGGTTCCCCAGTCGATGCCGTCAAAAAGCCCCGGCTGTGGGCAACGAAGGCCAACCAGCACGTAGCCGCCATCCTCGGCAGGAATGAATACGGCATCCTTGGCACCGCCGCGTCGCTCGATCAGAACGGCGGCCGCAGCCGACAGGTGGGCTTCCTGCAACGCCGGACAGTCACTGCCGATCAGCAACATCGGGCCGGCGTGGATGGCGAACGCTGCGCCCATGCGTTGGCCAAGGTCGTCGCCGATCTGTGCGCGGAGGCCGACACCGCAATGCTGTCTGGCGGCGCGAAAGAAGCGGTGAGAGCTGTCCGGCGCAGCCCACAGGGTGACGCTGCCGAGCGCTGCCCGCCTGGCGGTTGCCAACGCGTGCAAGGCCAGCCGCCGCTGCAGCCGGGCAGCGCCGGCTGCGCCCAGGGCAGGAATCAGGCGAGTCTTGGCGGCGCCGGCCTGCGGCGCGCGGGCAAAGACGGCAACGGCGGGCTGCTCAGCGCTGCCGGGGTAGATAGCCATAACGAACAGCCAGCGTCTGCGGGTCCGCACCAAGGAAGTAGCCGGCGCGCAGCCGCCACATCAGCACGATCGTCCGCAACACACCGCGTTTCTCCCAACGCCGCCCGGAAGTGGTTACCGACTCGCGCAGGCAGGCGGGCGGCGCGACCTGCCGCAGCCGTTTCGACAGGGCAATGTCTTCCATCAATGGCAGCTCGGGGTAAGCGCCGACCGCCAAAAAGACGTCGCGGCGAACGAAGATCGCCTGGTCACCGGTGGCAATTCCGGTCAACCGCGAGCGCCAGTTCATCATCCTTTCGACGACACGCAACAGCCGATGGCGGCCGTCGATGCGTACGTCAAAGCGCCCCCAGGACGCTCCGGCGGCAATCGCCCGGTGGATCAGTTCGTCGGCCGCCGGCGGCAGCATCGTATCGGCGTGCAGGAAGAGCAGGACATCGCCCCGGCTGGCACTGGCGCCGGCGTTCATCTGCACCGCGCGACCGCGCGGCGAATCGATCAGCCGGTCGACCGCCGGCCGCGCCAGATCGGCCGTGCCGTCGGAACTTCCGCCATCGACGACCAGCAATTCGGCGCCGCGCGCGCGCAGCGCCTGCAGGGCGGCCAGGTGCCTGGCTACCGTCGCCGCCTCGTCCAGAACCGGCAGCACCAGCGAAAGACGAGGGCGCTCGCTTGACTCGACGAGGTCCATGGCCGATCCGGCGAGCTCGCCACGACGCCCCGCCGGGCGACCGGCACGAACAGCGCGATGTCGCCTGCCTCGGCGACTAATCGCCACCGTCGTTCCCGGACGCTCGGGTGACAAACATCCGGCACGCCAGATGCAGGTAGTCCATCTGCTTCTTGAAATTGGCACAGCCCCGGCAGAGCGCCAGATGCAACCGCAAGCGCAGCCGTTCGACGGTGCTCAGCTTTCGGTCCTGCCCTTGTGACAGGAGCTGGGTGACCTCTCGGCAAGTCAGCATCTGCCGTCTCCGTAGCGTCGCAGACGGTCATCCGCCGCGCCGTAGCTCGCGACGCAAGCGCGAAGCGGAAAATCCCGGGCGACATGTAACCATGACGGTGGCAGGCGGTTCGGCAAGAACCGTTCCACACAGCCGTACATCACCCGCTGGCGATGGTCGTGCGCGCCACCGGAGGTGGTCTTCAGCAAGCTCATGTTCATCCAGTCAGCTTTCCTCGTCAGGCCGCAGGTACTCGCCAGCGGTTCAGGCAATGGTCCCGGCAGCGGTGCGCCAGCGGCACACTTCTCTCAGTCGCGTGAAATCGGCAATGCTTACAAGCGGGTGTTGGCGACGGCCAGCGATGACCTGCGACGGGGTTCACCGTGCCGCCATTGCTTCAAGCTCCCGGATCAGTGCATCAACGTCGATCGGCAGCTGGCTGATGATCTCGAGATTTCGGTCCTCGAAGATGTCCGCGTGTGGCTGCCTGGACTGCCAGTCAGCGACCAGCTGATCGCGCTGCCGAATCAGGCACTCGACGTGCGGACGAAAGAGTTGCAGCATCGCCGTAAGCCAGCGATTCACGGCCCAGTTGGGAAAAGCGTGGTCAATGGCGAAACGGTCGAGCATCGTGATCACCTGTTCTGCCGGATACCAGGCCTCCGCGGTGACCCAGCGATTGGTGCAAAAGAGCTCCACCGGATAACCCCAGCTGTTCATCGCAATCGCCACCAGATGACAGATGGCGTCGTCCCCCGAAGGCCAGGCGTCGCTCGCCTGCGGGTAGTCGAGCACACGGCAACCGGCTGGCATGCCAGCGGCGCGAAGGAAGAGGTGGAAATGGCCATGCTCGAGCTCGGCGTTGCGATGCGCATGGTAATAGTATTGCCCACCGCTGTCACCGTCGAAGACGTCGTCCCGGGGATAGTGTTCCAGTTCGATGAACTCGCCCTGTCCGCGCAGGATTTCGCCGACGATATTGATCCCGGCTTTTTCAAGAACCCGGTAGCACTCGCGGACTTCATGTCCGGCCGCCAGCATGCGGCTCCGGCGTTGCGGGCTCAGGCTGTCCAGTACAGGGGCAAACGTCATCTCGGCTCACTGATCAGGCGGACAGGCAGACCGACACGCCGAGCACGACATCCGCTGGACCAGCGGATCAATCGCCCCGGCGATCTCGTTGCCTCTTCGAACACCCGTTGATCCTCACAGCTGCAGATTCCGGCTCGGCGCCGCCGATCGACGACAACCTGGCAGCAAGAACCGGCGAACCCCGGATGGTCTGCAGAGCATACCGGAAAGATGGGCAGGCCGGCCAGTCCAACCGAGCGGTCGACCGGCGAACCGGCATGGACGCCACATCCCGTCGCCAGTGTGACGAAAACGACACCCGCCAGGACGGCCGTCGCGGTATATTGGCCGCTGGCGCGCCCGCCCCTGTCACGCCCGCCCCTGTTTTTCGACGTGAGCCCCGTCGGCCCCTGGCCAGCAAGTAATCATGACTGTCACAAGCCTTGTCCGTTGCTCCCCACCCGCTGCCGCTGATGCGCAACCGGCGGCTGTTTCGTCGGTCGCGAGGGTTGCTGCCACGGCGACCTATTCGGCCTTTCGGTGCAAGCCGCCGGCACTGACGCGTCGCCGCCATCGCGCAAGCTCATGATCTCGAAGCCAGGCCTTGAATCCGTTGAGACGCGCGCCGCCTCGCCATTTCTCGTGCCGGCGGGCGATCCGATCGAGGACTCGTTCGGCACCGCAATGGTGCTCACGGTCGGCAACGCGCGCCAACGCTTCCGCTGGATTCCACCGGGGCGATTTCAGATGGGTACGCCCATCGACGAGAGCGAGCGCGGTGCCGGTGAGGTGGCGCATGAAGTCAGGCTCAGTCACGGCTTCTGGCTGGCCGATACCGCCTGCACGCAGGCCTTCTGGCTGGCCGTCTGGCCGGTCAATCCGAGCCACTTCCAGGATCACGGCGACAATCCGGTGGAAAACGTCAGCTGGCATGATGCCCAGGGATTCATCGGCGAGTTGAACCGGCGACTGCCGGGACTATCTGCGCGACTGCCGAGCGAAGCGGAGTGGGAGTACGCGTGCCGTGCCGGCACGACGACACCGTTCGCCTTCGGCGACCAGATCACTCCGGAAGAGGTGAACTACCACGGCGGCTACCCCTACGCGGATGGAGAAAAGGGCATTTATCGTCAGCGCACCGTCGCCGCCGGTTCGCTGCCAGCGAATCCCTGGGGCCTTTACGAGATGCACGGCAACGTCTGGGAGTGGTGTGGTGACTGGTACGGCGATTACCCGACAGAACCCCAGGTCGACCCGCTCGGCCCCAGGTATGGCAAGCAACGGATCCTGCGCGGCGGCACCTGGGGCGACCCCGGCCGCTACGCGCGCGCGGGCAATCGAAGCCGGATCGAACCGGCCTACCGACCACGCAGCAGTGGTTTCCGGATCGCCCTGGGGCACCGCTGAGCGTTTGAACAGAGTCCTGCGCGCAACTTCCCGATCGCCAGCCAGGCCGTCAGTCATCGCCACAAGCACGGCGAGCGGCGATCGACAGGAGCCATCGCTCTCGCCCGCGACGCTCGCTCGCCCAGCCGGCGATGCCAACTCGCTGATGCGCAATGCCGACTCGGCGATGTATCGCGCCAAGGACCACGGCAAGAAGGCCTACCGCTTGTTCACCGCCGACCTGGCGACGCAGGCCACCCGGCGCCTGGCGATGGAGACCGGTTGGCGACGGGCGTTGGACAGCCAGGAGTTGTTCTTCAGTACCAGCCAGCGGTGGACCGGGAAAGCCATGCCGTGGTCGGCGCCGACGAGCGCGCTTTCAGCAAGGCGCCGACGCCGGCAGTCGAAGCGCTCGCCGCAAGTCCGGGGCAAGCGATCATCGTCAGCCAGGCTTGAGCGGCGTCGAAGCGCTCCGGTTGCCGCGTTGACCGCGGCCGGCCTGGCCCCGGCCGGGCCACTGGCGGCGCCACTGCCGCTGGTCAGCCGGCGTTGTCGTGCTGGCTGCGCTCCGCCGCGCCGGCGACGGAAACATCGTCGATCAGCTGTTGCTCGATGCTCTCGATCAGCCCATTGGCCGCGTCTTCGACCATGTCGAGAACCAGATCGAAGCCGTGCCCCAAGCCGTAGTACGGGTCCGGAACCTCGTCGTCGTCGAAGTTCTTGGAATAACTCATGAACAACCCCAGGCGATGATGCTTGTCCGGGGGACAGATCCGTTGCAGTACCGACAGGTTGTTGTGGTCCATCGCCAGGATCATGTCGAAGTAGTCGAGATCCTGTGCCGCAACCTTGCGCGCCCGCATGTCGCGCAGGTCGTAGTTGCGGCTGGCAGCGGCGCGCTGGGTACGTTGATCCGGCGGCTCACCGACATGATAGCCATGCGTCCCGGCCGAATCGACCTCGACCTTGTCCTCGAGACCTTTCTGGCGCAGCATGTGCCGCACGACGCCCTCCGCGGTCGGCGAGCGGCAGATGTTTCCCATACAAACAAAAAGAACCTTGATCACCTTCCATCTTCCAGATACGTTTCTTTCTCGGCTTCACCGAAGCTCTCCGGGCGCGGCATGCCGCCACCTCCGACAAGGCTTTCATCATCCGTCCAAAAGCCGGCCAGCGCAACCGGGGAGCCGGGATTGTACAGACTCGGCGACAAAAAGTCGCACCTGCGGCCAGGCGAACGGCGATTGCGCGCCAGCCACCGCTGCCACGGCAGCGGGCTCCTGCCGATTGCCGGTCAGCGCGCCCCGGACGGCCTCCTTGGCTTCGCGGCGACCTTCTCCTTGCGCGCGGCGGTCGGCCGCGCGGCGCTGCCGGCGGCCACCTTCGGCTGGTCGCCGACCTGGCGGTGGCGCCGCTTGACCTCGGGCGCTTTCTTGTCGGCAAACGGGTTGCTGGACACGTTGAACTGAATCCGCAGCGGCGTTCCCTGCAAGTTGAACACTTCCCGGAACAGCCGCTCGAGGTAGCGGCGATACGATTCCGGGATCTTGTCGAGGGCGTTGCCGTGGATCACGATCAGCGGTGGATTGCGACCGCCCTGGTGCGCATAACGCAACTTGGGCCGGAACAGTCCGCTGCGCGGCGGCGCCTGCCTGGCCACCGCGTCGATCAGCGCGCGGGTCAGCTGCGGCGTCGGCAGGTCGGCGGTGGCTGCCTTGTAGGCGGCATCGACCGACCGGAAAAGCGGCTCGAGCCCCTGCCCCCTGAGCGCCGATACGTAGTGGAAGCGGGCAAAATCGATGAACGCCAACTGACTCTCGAGGGCCCGCTTGATCTGCTCGCGGAGGTAGGGATCGAGGCCATCCCACTTGTTCACCGCCACCACCAGCGCCCGCCCCGACTCGTGGATGAAGGCCGCGATATGCGCATCCTGATCGGAGATATCCTGGCGGGCGTCGAGCACCAGCACCACCACGTGGGCATCCTCGATCGCCTGCAGGGTCTTGATCACCGAAAACTTCTCGATCGTCTCGAAGACCTTGCCACGGCGCCGCAGGCCGGCGGTGTCGATGAGCGTGTATTTCCTGCCGCCGCGCTCGAAATCGACGTGGATGGCATCGCGCGTCGTTCCCGGCTGGTCGAACGCGATGACCCGGTCTTCGCCGAGCAGCGCGTTGATCATCGTGCTCTTGCCGACGTTTGGCCGGCCGACGATGGCCACCTTGACGGCACCGCCTTCGTTCTCGTCGTCGACCGGCTCGGGATAGTCGGCAAGCGCCAGGTCGATCAGCGCGCGCACGCCCTCGCCGTGCGTCGCCGATATCGCCACCGGCGCTCCCAGACCGAGTTCGTGGAAATCGGCGACGACCAGACCGTGGGTCATTCCTTCCGACTTGTTGACCGCCACCAGAACCGGGCGACCCGACTGGCGCAGCCGGTTGGCGATCTCCTTGTCGAGCCCGGTGATTCCGGCCCGCCCATCGACCACCAGAATCACCACGTCGGCCTCGTCGATGGCCTGCTCGGCCTGGCGGGCCATCTGGTGCATGATGCCGTCCCTGGCAAGCGGCTCGAAACCGCCGGTGTCGATCACCAGATACGGTTTGCTGCCCAGCCTGCCGTGACCGTAGTGGCGGTCACGAGTGAGGCCCGGGATGTCGGCAACCAGCGCGTCACGAGTTCTCGTCAAACGGTTGAAGAGCGTTGACTTGCCGACGTTCGGACGGCCAACGAGGACGATGCTCGGCTTCATGCGCAAGCCGGCTGGCCACCAGCCACCGGCAGCCATGGCAAGCGGGCGATGGACGCGCGGCCAGCCCGGCAAGCCGGCGAGCCGGGCGCCGCGAACCGCAGACGACGATGCGCCTTGCCCATGCCGGGATCAGCCAGACTGGCCGGCGCGACCACCAGGATCACTGCGCGTCGATCGCGAACAGGCCACCAGCGCGAGTCTGCACCAGCAGGTTTCTGCCGAGTCGCTGTAGCGGCGCGACCACCGCGCTGCCGTCGGTCCGCAGCCGAGCGACGAAAGAACCATCGTCGCGACTCAGCAGATGCACCACGCCCTCGGCATCAGCGACGGCGACCAGACCGTCGCCGGCCAGCGGCGCCGTCACGCGCCGCAGGAAGAGCTTGTCCTGTTTCCAGATGCTGGCACCGCTCGCCTTGTCGAGGGCATGCACGGCGCCCTGATCGTCGGTGACGTAAACGTAGCGACTGTCGATCGACAAGCCGGCAGCGCTCGAGATATCGCGCGCCCAGATGAGGTTTCCGGAGCCGAGGTCGAAGCACGAGACGCGCCCCTGGAAGGCGACCGCGCAGATCATTCGCGCGTCAATCACCGGAACACTGCTGACATCGGCGATGCGGTCGAGTTCGGTCGCGCCTTTGGGCAAGGCAACCGTGCCTTCCCACATTGGCACACCACTGTCGGCGTTCACCGCGATCAGCTTGCCACCTGGAAAACCGGCAAAGACATACTTGTCCGCCAGCACCGGCCCGGCCGTGACGCGCACCGACAGCGCCGGCGTCGGCCGTTGATAGATCCACTTGCGCGAGCCGTCGGCGACGTCGTAGGCGGTAAGGCGATGATCGCCGCTGCGCACGATCACCGCTCCCCCACCAACGGCCGGCGGCGCCAGCACCTCGCTACTGGCCTTGGCCTGCCATAACGGCTTGCCGTCGGCCGTGGCGAAGGCAAGGATATCGCCCTTGGCGGTGCCGACGACCAGCGTTTGCCGATCGGCGCCAACCCCCCCGGCGAGCGGCTTCTCGGTGTTGATGCGCCACACCGGACGACCATCGTCGAGGCGCACGATGCTGCCGTCCCTGCCGGCGGCGTAGACCGAGGAACCAACGACGGCCGGAACGAAGGTGTACGGCTCGCCCTTGCCGACGCTGTCCTGCCAGGCGACGCGTGCCTGCACGCTGGCCTGGATCGGCTGCAGCTCGGCCATTTTCGGCCCGCTGCTGGCAAACGGATTCAGCGAATCGAGCGTCGAACAGCCGGCCAGCGCCACCGCCAGCATTGCCAGGACCAGCGCCCGTTTCATCAACTGCCCTCCGCAAGCGCGTCGGCTTTCTGCTGCAGCAGCTCCCGGTAAGCGGCATTCGCCTGGGTCGCCTGCAGGGTGTTCTTTCCCTTGCCGGTCGGATCGCCCTGGTCGAGAATCGCCAGCGCCGCCTGGTAGGCACTGCGCGCTTCCGCCTTCTTGCCCTGGGCGCGGAAAACGTCGCCGCGGCTGTCGGCGAAGCGTGCGGCGAAGCCGGCGCCAACGTTGCCGTCGAGTTGCTTCAAGGCTTCCTCGTAGGCCTGCTCGTCGAGCAGCAGGGCGGCCAGACGCAAGCGTGCCAGATCGCGCAATTCATCATGGCCGTTGTCCGCCACCCAGCGCAACTGCAGGCTGGCGGTCTTCGCATCGCCGGCGTCGACCATCACCCGGGCCGTAGACAAGGCGGCCAGCGGCGCATAGGCGGTACCGCCGAATTTCTCGAGCAGTTCGCCGCTCGCCGCCTTGATCCGCTGCGAGTCGTTTTCGGCCAGCGCTTTCTGCAGGCTGGCGTAGACCATCGACGCCTTGGCGGTCTGACTGCGCTGATAGTAGTTCCAGCCCTGCCAGGCGAGAACGCCGATTGCGACGACGGTGACAATTCCGGTCACCAGGCTGCCATGCTGCTTCCACCACGCCCTGATCTCGGCGATCTGTTCCTGTTCCTCGAGGTCATAGGTAGCCATTACGATTCTTCCCAATCCAGAATAGAACTCATGATTTCGTCGGCGACGCGATCGACGCCGACGCGCTTCTGCTGGTTCGGCTGCTCACCATTCGGACGCAGCGGTTTCAACGTCACCTCGCCGGCACTGGCTTCGTCATCGCCGATGATCACCGCAAAACCCGCACCCGAGGCATCGGCCTTCTTCATCTGCGACTTGAAGCTGCCGCCGCCACAATGGAACAGCACGTCGATGCCCTGGTCGCGCAGTCCTTCGGCGACCCGCGTCGCCAGACGCGAAGCGGCGCTACCCTGGTGCACCAGATAGACATCGACGGCCGGGGCAGTGGTCGCGCCCGCCGCGTCGACGATCAGCGCCAGCAGCCGCTCGACGCCCATCGCGAAACCACAGGCCGGCGCGGGCTTGCCACCGAGCTGCTGCACCAGGCCATCGTAACGCCCACCGGCACAGACCGTCCCTTGCGCACCCAGGCGGTCGGTCACCCACTCGAAGACCGTCAGATTGTAATAGTCGAGGCCGCGTACCAGCCGCGGGTTGATCTCGAAAGGTAGGCCGGCGTCGTGCAGGACCTGCTGGACGCCGTCGAAATGCGCCAGCGACTCGCCGCCCAGGTGATCGATCAGTTTCGGCGCGCCGAGGATCATTTCCTGCAATGCCGGGTTCTTGCTGTCGAGGATGCGCAACGGGTTGCTGTGCAAGCGCCGCTGCGCGTCGTCGTCGAGCAGTTCGCGATGGCGCTCGAAATGGCCGATCAGTTCCGCGCGATGGCTGGCGCGCTCGGCAGACTGCCCGAGAGTATTGAGCTGCAGCTTGATGCCGTCCAGTCCCAGATCGTCCCACAGCCGCGCGCCCATCAGGATCTGTTCGGCGTCGATATCCGGACCGGCAAAGCCGAGCGCCTCGACACCGACCTGGTGGAACTGACGATAGCGCCCTTTCTGTGGCCGCTCGTGCCGGAACATCTGCCCCATGTAGTACAGCCGCTGGGCCTGCTGAGCGATCAGATTATGCTGGATGACCGCTCGCACACAGCCGGCAGTGCCCTCCGGACGGAGCGTCAGCGGTTCGCCGTTGAGGCTGTCGACGAAGGAGTACATCTCCTTCTCGACGATATCGGTGACCTCGCCGATGGCACGCTTGAACAACGGCGTCGGTTCGACGATCGGCAGGCGCAGCGGCCGGTAGCCGTAGCTCTTGAGCCACGAACGGATGGTCTCCTCGAAGATGTCCCAGAATTCGGCCTCGTCCGGCAGGACATCGTTCATCCCGCGAACGGACTGGATCTTCGGGCTGCTCATCGACTCTTTCTCTGATAGCGGCGCGCCACGTAGGCGTCGACGATGGCGGTGAATTCGGCGGCAATATGGTCGCCACGCAGGGTCACCGTCTTGGCGCCGTCCTCGAACACCGGCGCCGCCGGCGTTTCGCCGGTACCTGGCAGGCTGATGCCGATGTTGGCGTGCTTGCTCTCGCCCGGCCCATTGACCACACAGCCCATTACCGCCAGCGTCATGTTCTCGACGCCATCGTACTCGCTGCGCCATTGCGGCATGCGGTCGCGGACGTGATCCTGGATCGACTGGGCCAACTCCTGAAAGAAGGTACTGGTGGTCCGGCCGCAACCCGGACAGGCGACGACCATCGGCGTGAAAGCGCGCAGCCCCATGGTCTGCAGCATCTCCTGCGCGACGATCACCTCCTGCGTCCGCTTGCCGCCAGGCTCCGGCGTCAGCGAGACGCGGATCGTATCACCGATACCTTCCTGCAGCAGCACTGCCATCGCTGCCGTCGACGCGACGATGCCCTTGGAACCCATGCCGGCCTCGGTCAGGCCAAGATGCAAGGGGTAATCGCAACGGCGCGACAACTCGCGATAGATGGCGATCAGATCCTGGACACCCGAGACCTTGCACGAAAGGATGATCCGGTCGCCCGGCAGGCCGATTTCCTCGGCCCGGGTCGCCGACTCGAGCGCCGACGCGACCATCGCTTCGCGCATCACCTCGATCGCGTCCCGCGGCTCGGTGCGGCGGGCATTCTGATCCATGACGCGGGCCAGCAGGTCCTGATCGAGACTGCCCCAGTTCACCCCGATTCGCACCGGCTTCTGATAGCGGCAGGCCATCTCGATCATCTGCGAGAACTGCTCGTCGCGTTTTCTGCCATGCCCGACATTGCCCGGATTGATCCGGTACTTGGCCAGTGTCGCGGCGCAATCCGGATGTTCGGCGAGCAGGCGATGACCGTTGTAGTGGAAGTCGCCGATCAACGGCACATCAACGCCCATGCGATCGAGTTGCCTGCGAATCGCCGCGACCGCTGCCGCGGCCTCGGCTGTGTTGACCGTGATCCGCACCAGCTCGGAGCCGGCGCCGGCGAGTTCGGCACACTGGATGGCGGTCCGGACGACGTCGACGGTATCGGTGTTGGTCATCGACTGGACGACCACCGGCGCCTCACCGCCAACGGTAACCGGGCCGATGTTGACCGCGCGCGTTCGGCGACGCTGTGTTCCTGGCAGCGTGCCGCTCAACGTCTGTCGTCCCTTGATCCGGCGGGCGTCATTTGAGCGTCAGCCGCGCGACGCCCTTGCTGATGTGCGGCTCGAGGTCGATCGGCTTGCCGTTGTACTCGACCGTCACATGTTTGGCGTTGCCCAGGACCAGCGAGAATGGTGGCTGTCCGGTAATCTCCCGTTCGCTGTCGGCCGGCCTGAATCCGGAAACGAGAACCTCGTCACGACCGTCGCGCACTTCTATCCAGGCCGGCTGCGCGAAACGCAGCTTGAGGCTGTTGCCAGCGGCCGTTGCTGCCGGTTTGGCGTCCGCTTTCTGCTCCCCTCCCGGTTGCGGTTTGGCAGCCGGCGTCAAGTCCGCCTTGGCGGCCGCGCCGGGGACGGCGGCGATCGTCGCCGCGACCTGATTCGGCGCCACCGGGGTCGCGTCGGCAGTGGTCGCCGAGACCGACGGTGTGGCCGCTGGCGGCTCGGTCACCACTGCCGGCGTTGCGGCAACGGCCGGCGTGCTTGCCGGCTCGACCGAAGCCTGCTGCGTGCTGCTGCCGGTCAGCGCGGCCAGCTTTTCCTCCCAGAAATCCTGCGGCACGTAGAGATAGGCGATCAGCGCCAATGTCAGCAGCAGTAAGCCGGCAAAGATCGCCAGATAGTCACGTCGCTCGGCCTGCCGGCCTGCCTGCGGCAGGCTGGCGCTGGTTCCCGCCGACACATTGAGCTGCAGTGTCCGCTGCATCTGCTCGGCGTCAAGGCCGCGCATCAGGGCATCGGCGTCGAGATTGAGCAGGCGGGCGTAGTTGCGAACAAAACCGCGGATCATTGTATTGCCGGGCAACGACGACCAGTCCTCGCTCTCCAGTGCGATCACCTGCCGGGGTCCCAGCTTCAACGACTGCGCGGCGTCGGCAACGCTGAGCCCTCTGGCCTCGCGGGCAGCACGCAGTTGCTGGCCGACAGTGGCTAGCTGCTGGCCGCTGGCGATCGACTCCGGGGAGGCGTTGCGCCGCGTCAAGTCCTGCTCTGCGGCGCTTGAGAATACAGATTTATCACTCATTCGAAGTTGCCTTTCAGCAGTTCCTGAGCCTCCGGTGAGAGCGGAAAGTTTCGCTTCAACTGGGCGGTGTAGCGAGCCTCTGCCAGGCGATCACCGAGTTTGCGCTCGACCCGCACCATCAACCACAACGCCTCGGCGTTCGGTTTGGCCTTGCGTATCAGGTCCGTGAGCTGATCACTGGCGCGTTGCAGGTCGCCGCGTCGATAATTGATGTCGGCCAGTTGCAGCAGCGCCTGCGGGTTGTTCGGCATGATCTGCAGGCTGTGCTGGATCAAGCCCTCGGCGGTGTCAAGCTCGCCGAGCTTGATGTAGCAGGCGCCAGCGTTCACGTAGGCCCTTTCCGGGGTTTCGTACAGACGGTTCTTCATCGCCCGCTGCAAGAACGGCAGCCCTTCTTTCTCCCGGCCGATCTGGCACAGGAACCAGCCGTAGTTGTTGTGCAGCTCGGGATCGTTGGGATCGATGTTCAAGGCATTCTGGAAATCCCGGTCGGCGAGTTGCATCTCACCGATGTAGTAAAGCACCAGGCCGCGCGTGCCGTGCGCTTTGGCGTAATCCGGGTCAACCACGATGGCCATCGTCAGCTCTTCGAGCGCCACCTGATAATTCTTGTTCTGCAGGTAGAGCGAGCCGAGATCGGTATGACTCTTGGCCCGCGTGCGGTTGTCGCGAGGCGGCGTCGGCCGCCGCGAATCCGGCTCGTCCTCGGCTGGCTTTGCCTGACTGGCCGCCGAGAACGGATTCGACGAGCAGGCACCGAGACCGAGCACGACCATCAGTGACCACACCAGCAACAGCGCCCTGCTCATCGGCAGGCCTCTTGACGATCGAGCCGCAGGGCAAAGCTTCGCGCGACGGTGCGCTGTGTGCGGTCGAGCACCTGCCCGGCAAGCTGACCACAGGCGGCGTCGATATCGTCACCACGCGTCTTGCGCGTCGTCGTCACCACCCCTTCAGCCATCAGGATCTCGGCAAAACGGCGGATGCGGATGGCCGGCGAACGGCGATACGGTGAGCCCGGAAAGGGGTTGAAGGGAATCAGGTTGAACTTGCACGGCACTTCCCGGGTCAGCGCCAGCAACTCGTGCGCCTGCGCATCGGCGTCGTTGACCCCGTCGAGCATGACGTACTCGAAAGTCACGAAATCGCGTGGTGCTTTCTGCAGGTAGCGCCGACACGCCGCCAGCAAGGCGGCCAGCGGGTACTTGCGGTTGATCGGCACCAACTCATCGCGCAGACGATCGTTCGGCGCATGCAGGGAAACGGCCAGGGCGACCGCGCACTCGTCACGCAGGCGATCGATCGCCGGCACCAGGCCCGAGGTGGAAACCGTGACCCGTCGGCGGGAAAGGCCGTAGGCGTTATCGTCGAGCATCAGGCGCAGCGCCGTGACGGTGTTGTCGAGGTTGGCCAGTGGCTCGCCCATACCCATCAGCACGACGTTGCTGATTACTCGCTCGGATGCCGTCTCGCCGTGCCGGCAGGCACCAAGCGCGTGCCGCACCTGCCACAGTTGACCAACGATCTCGGCGACCGTCAGGTTGCGGTTGAACCCCTGCTTGCCGGTCGAACAGAACGAGCAGTCCAGCGCGCAACCGGCCTGCGTCGAGATGCACAACGTGCCGCGATCGTCCTCCGGGATGAAGACCGATTCGACGGCGTTGCCGCCGCCGACATCGAACAGGAACTTGCGGGTACCGTCGTCGGCAAGCCGGTCGGCAACGATGGCGGGTGGCAGCACCACCGCCATCTCCCCGAGCTTGTCGCGCAGACTCTTCGCGAGATCGGTCATCTGGTCGAAGTCGCCCTGCCCGCAACGATGCACCCAGCGCAACACCTGCCTGGCGCGAAAGGGCTTCTCGCCACGTTCAGCGAAAAAGGCCGTCAAGCCAACGGCATCGAAATCGAGCAGATTTGCGGTCATCGAAACCGGGCGCTTCGACCTAGCGACCCGAATAGACGTTCATCGCCGGGAAGAAGAAGGCGATCTCGACCTTCGCCGTCTCCTCGCCGTCCGACCCATGCACGGCGTTGGCGTCGATCGATTCGGCGAAGTCGGCGCGAATCGTCCCCGGCTCGGCCTTCTTCGGATCGGTCGCACCCATCAACTCGCGGTTCTTGGCGATCGCGTTCTCGCCCTCGAGAACCTGCACCATCACCGGTCCGGAAATCATGAACGACACCAGGTCGTGGAAGAAGGGGCGCTCCTTGTGCACGGCGTAGAAGGCGCCTGCTTCCTGCGGTGACAGCCAGGCCAGCTTGGCAGCGATCACTTTCAGGCCGTTGGTTTCGAAACGGGAGTAGATCTTGCCGATCACGTTCTTGGCAACGGCGTCGGGCTTGATGATGGAAAGAGTACGTTCGATGGCCATGAAATGTTCTCCAAAACGAAAGGTAGTCAAAAAAACAACGACAAATCATATCGCTAGCAACACAACCTAATATTATACCAAGACTCGGGAGCAATACGGCATTCGCCTGCCCACGAAAAGCAAGGCGCGCGTACCGACCTCGCGGCACGCGCGCCCAAACCGCACCAGTTCTTCTCCCGCTTGGCTACATCATGCCCAGCCGGCTTGGCAGCCAGGTCGAGATGATCGGCACGTAGGTCACCAGAACCAGGAACGCCAGCATCGACAGCAGCCAGGGCCAGACGGCCACCGTCAGTTCGGTGATCCCCATCTTGGTGATCCCGGACGCGACGTAGAGATTGAGGCCAACCGGCGGATGGCACATGCCCACCTCCATGTTCACCACCATCAGGATGCCGAAGTGCACCGGATCAATCCCCAGCTTCATCGCTACTGGAAAGAGAATCGGCGCGAAGATCAGCACGATCGACGATGGCTCCATGAAGTTGCCGGCGAGCAGCAGAATGACGTTCACCGCCAGCAGGAAGGCGATCATGCCCAGGCCGTGGCCCAGCATCCAGTCGGCCAGCGTCTGCGGGATATTCTCGTTGGTCATGATGAACGAAAACAGCACGGCATTGGTGATGATGTACAGCAGCATCGCCGACATGTTGGCCGAGTTGAGCAGGACCCGCGGCACGTCGCGCAGCGCCATGTCCTTATAAACGAAGACGGCAACCACGAAGGCGTAGACCGCGCTCATCGCCGCTGCTTCGGTCGGCGTAAACATGCCACTGTAGATGCCACCCATGACGATCACGATCAAGAGCAGGCCCCAGGCCGATTCACGAAAGGCCGTGAAGCGCTCGCCGAGTGACGACTTCGGCATGCGCGGGTAGTTGTTCGCCTTGGCGCGATACCACGTCACACCGCCCAGCACCATTGCCAGACCGATTCCCGGGATGACGCCGGCCATGAACAGGGCACCAACCGAAGTATTGGTCGCCACGGAATACATGACCATGACGATCGACGGCGGAATCAGGATGCCCAATGCGCCGGAAGTCGTGATCACTCCAGCACCGAAGCGTTTCGGGAACCCGGCCTTGACCATGGCCGGCATGAGGATCGAACCGATTGCCACGACGGTCGCGGGAGACGATCCCGAAACAGCGGCAAACAGCGCACAGGCGAGCACACCGGCCAGGCCGAGACCACCGAACCAGTGCCCGACCATGCTCGTCGCGAACCTGATCATTCGTCGCGCCACCCCGCCATGCGTCAGGAAGTTCCCGGCCAGGATGAAGAACGGAATGGCCATGATCTCGAACTTCTCGATACCGGTGAACAGCTTGAGGGCCACTGCTTCGAGCGGTACTTGAGTGAACAGAAAGAGAAAGCTGAGCACCGTCAGGCCGAGCGAGATCGAAATCGGCATGCCCGTCAGCATCAGGCACAACAGGATGGTAAAGATGATGATGGCGTTCATGGCTACTTGTCTCCCTTGCCCGAGCGATCTTCCGGATGACGCTTGTCGTACGTCCGGTCATGGGGATGCAGGCTGTCCTCCATCTGGGAAGGCTCGGCCTCATCCGCAACACCTTCCTCGTCGAGTCCCTCAACATGGCCGTGATCGTGGTGCGGCAACTCGCCGGTCTTGAGGAAGCTCACCGTGACCTGCAGAAAGCGGAAACACATCAACGACGAACCGAGCGGAATGGCGCTATAGACCACCCAGGTCGGCCATTCGAGGTCGGGAGTCGTTGGCCCCGAGAACATGTCGGTGGTGTCCATGCCGAAAAACTGGAAAATCGCGTAGTGGGCACCGTTATCCCATACGAAGTACGCTCCCAGGGTGCCGACCACACCGGTAAACAGGGCGCCGGCGAGCATGCCGAAAACGATGAACCGGCCGCGATTGGCTTCGTCCAGGCGGTTGATCATCACGTCGACGCCGACGTGAATGCCGGTACGCACACCATAGGCCGCGCCGAACTTGGCCATCCAGACGAACATGATGATGCACAGCTCCTGCGCCCAGCCAAAGTTCAGTGACAGCAGCCAATCCTGCAGGATCGGGATCTGGTAGCCCGCCGCGTAACGATGCGCGACTGACAGAAAGATGATCGTCGTTGCCGCCCCCATGAGGAAGGTGATCAGCCACTCCTCCAGGTGATCAAGTATTTTCATTCAGAAGTCCCCCGACTGCCTGAAAAAAACCCGTTGGGCCAGGCGTCCCAACGGGCTGTTCACCAAGTTCCTTGCGTGCTCAGAGCTTGCCCGGATCGGAGCCGGTCTCCTTGTACACCGACTGCAGCAGGTCCTTGCCGATGCGCGACGCCATCTCTTCATGCACGGGGATCAGGGCCTTCTTGAAAGCCGCGCGCTGTTCCGGGGTCGGCACATGGATCGCCGTCTTGCCGCTCTTTTTCACCCCTTCAAGGTCCTTGTCGTTCTGCTCTTTGGCGATCTTGTTGGCGTGCACTGTCGACTCCTTCATCGCCGTTTCGAGCTGGCCGCGAATTTCGGCGGGCAAGCCGTCCCAGAACTTCTTGTTGACGATCACGGCGTAACCCAGATAACCATGCTCGGTCATCGCCAGGTGCTTCTGGACTTCAAAGAATTTCTGGGTAAACAGGTTGGAGATCGGATTCTCGGTACCATCGACAACGCCGGTCTGCAGCGCTTGGTACACCTCCGAGAAGGCCATGACCTGCGGAATCGCCTTGAGTGCCCGCATCTGCGCTTCGAGGACCTTGGACGATTGTATACGCATCTTCTTGCCCTTGAGGTCCTCGGGCATCAGGATCGGTGTGTTCGCCGAGAACGATTTGAAGCCGTTATCCCAGAACGCCAGACCCGTGACGCCCTTGGGCTCGAGTTTCTTCAGCAGGCCTGTTCCGATCGGACCCTGCGTCACCTTGTGCAGCTCGGCGTAGTTGTCGAAGATGTACGGCAGGTCGAAGACTTCGAACTCCTTTACGCCGAGCGGGCCGAACTTGGCCAGCGACGGAGCGAGCATCTGAACGGCGCCGAGCTGCAGCGCTTCCAGCTCCTCCTTGTCCTTGTACAGGGTCGAGTTACCGTACACCTCGACCTTGACCTTGCCTTTGGTCAGCTCGCTGGCGCGCTTTGCGAAGAACTCGGCAGCCAAACCCTTGGGCGTGTCGTTGGCCACGACATGACTGAACTTGATGACGATCGGCTCGTCCGCAAGAGCCGCCAAAGGCGCCACGGAGAGGGCGCAACCGAGCGCCCAGGACAGCAAATTCGTTACGTTCACGGCATCTCCTCCAAATAGGAACTTGTTTTTCAATACAACTATTAGCCAGTTGCGGAAGGGGATGATACTGCAGCCCGCGCCGGGCGCTATTGTGGAAAACACGCAATCCGGCATGACGGAAGCCGACACGCCTGGCGACCGTCGAATTTCGCTCCGCGTAGCCCTTTGCGACGTCCAGTGGGCAGGACTCAGGTAAGATGAAGCGCCATGCAAGATGCCACCATCCCTGCCCAGAATGGCCGCCGCCGACCCGCTTTCGTGAAGTGGTCGCACTGGTATCTCTCGATCCTAAAAGGGGCGGTCGGCCTGCTGCTGATCCTGCTGATCGCACTGCTCTGGCTGTTGCGCCAGAACGAGATCGATGAACAGCGCTCGACGCTGATTGCCGACGTGCTGTGGCTCGAACAAAGTCTCCGCTTTCATCTCGAGGGCAACTCGGAGCAACTGCGACAACTCGCCCTCGACCTTACGCGGGCAAAGGATCCGCCAGCCCTGTTCGCCCTGCGCACTCGCTACATCCTGGTGAACAGCCCTGAACTGCAGCAGATCCTGTGGCTGGACGAAGTGGCTGATCCGGTGCACGGCATCCCGACACGCAGCCTGCCACGACGTGGACGAGATGCTTCCGGTGACAATCCTCTCCGCCGGTCGATCGAAATGGCCCGTCTGGGCAAGCCGGTCTATAGCGACGCCTATCCGACGACGGCGGGGATGCAGTTCGACATCTTTGTGCCGATCTTCGACGACGGCCATTATCGCGGCACGCTCTTCGGTGTCTATTCGCTTAGCAGCCTGCTCAAGCAATACGTGCCCTGGTGGTTTGCCGAGAAATATCAGGTACACATTCTCGACGGCAACGGTAGCCTGCTGGCCAGCAAGTCGAAGGTCGACGCCGCATCGACGACGCTTAGCTATCCGGTCATCCTCGACCCGCCCGGTTATGGCATGGTGCTGCAGGTCACCGCCTACCGCGGGGCAGACAATCTGGCGCAGACCCTGATTGCCGCGCTGATCATCGTTCTCGCGGCGGCGGTGTTCTGGAGTCTGTGGGCCGTACGAGGACTGATCCAGAGGCGCCTCCAGGCCGAACAGGCGTTACGCTCGGAGTACGCTTTCCGCAAGGCGATGGAGGACTCGCTGATGGTCGGCATGCGGGCACGCGACCTCGACGGTCGGGTCAGCTACGTCAATCCCGCTTTCCTCAAGATGGTCGGCTTCAGCGCCGAAGAGCTGATCGGCATCGCACCGCCAATGCCTTACTGGGCGCCAGAAGAAATGGAGCGAACCTTGCAGCTGCACAACGAGGTGCTGGAGGGCAAGGCGCCGCCGGAAGGCTTCGAGATCCGCCTGATGCGCAAGGATGGCAGCCGCTTCGACGCCCTGGTCTACGAGGCGCCACTGATCGACGCCGATGGCGAGCAGACCGGCTGGATGGCGTCGATCATCGACGTCACCGCACGCAAGCACGCCGAGGAACTCGCGCAGCAGCAACAGGAGAAACTGCAGGTCACCGCGCGCCTGGTGACCATGGGCGAGATGGCGTCAACGCTGGCGCACGAGCTGAACCAGCCGCTGGCGGCGATCACCAGTTACAACGCCGGCTGCCTGAACAAGCTCGAGTCGGGCAATTTCACCACCGCGCAACTGAAAGACGCGCTCGGCAAGCTGGCCATCCAGGCCCAACGCGCCGGGCACATCATCCGCCGGGTACACGACTTCGTCCGCAAGAGCGAGCCCAAGCGGGTGCCCTGCGACCTCGCCGAAGTGATCGACGACAGTGTCGGCTTCATCGACGGCGCCGCCAAGGCACGCGGCGTCCGTATCGTTCGCGAGATCCAGGGTATGCGTCCCGAACTGATGGCCGACCCGGTGATGCTCGAGCAGGTGCTGCTCAACCTGATGCGCAACGGCATCGAAGCGATGCGGCACACGCCGTCCGAGCAGCGCCGCCTGACCATCAAGCTCAGCCAGCTCGACAGTCAACAGATGGAGATCCGGGTGATCGATCGCGGCCCGGGCATTCCGCCCGAGGTCGAGGACAAATTGTTCACACCGCTGTTCTCGACCAAGGCCGAGGGCATGGGCATGGGCTTGAACATCTGCCGTTCGATCATCGAATTCCACCACGGTCGGCTGTGGGCCGAGGCCAATCCCGAGGGCGGTTCGATCTTTTTCATCACCTTGCCGGTCGTCCTGCAATGAGCCCGCACGCCTATCTCGTCGACGACGACGAAGCGATCCGCGACTCACTCGGCTGGCTGCTCGAGTCGCGTGGCGTCGCCTGCCTCAGCTTCCCCTCGGCCGAGGATTTTCTGGCCGCCTGGAACCCCTCGCTCACCGGCTGCATCGTCCTTGACATCCGCATGGACGGGATGAGCGGACCGGAGCTTTTCAAGCTCCTGTGCCAGCGCGGCAGCACCTTGCCGGTGATCTTCCTCACCGGTCACGGCGACGTGCCGATGGCCGTTTCGGCGCTCAAGCAAGGCGCCTTCGATTTTGTCGAAAAACCCTGCAACGACAACGAACTGGTCAACCGGGTCATCGAAGCGCTGCAGCTGGACGAAAACCAGCGCCTCGCCGCATCCGGCGCCGATACGGTCAACGCCCTGACCAGCCGCCTGACCAGCCGCGAGCGCGAGGTCATGGAGCTCGTTCTGGCTGGCACGCTGAACAAGGTGATCGCCGAGGAACTGCAGATCAGCATGCGCACGGTCGAAGTACACCGGGCCAATCTGTTCGAAAAGATGGGCGTAAGGACGGCGGTCGAACTGGCGCAGCTGCTGGCCGGCAAACGCTGACCACCGTCGCCAGCCGGGACGGGGCGGCACGCTCACCGCCACCTCAATCCGACGACCTCGCGCGTGCAGCGGGCGACAGGCCACCGGCGCCACCGGCGCCACCGGCGCCACCGGCGCCACCGGCGCCACCGCCGACCTCCCAGACCACCTCGAGCCCCTCTTCGCCTGGCGCACAGGCAAAAGCCGCGTCGCCACCGAGACCGCCAACCCAGGCCAGTCGCTCATCGCACCACAGCAGGGGCAGGCGCGCTCGCTCCCAGGGCGGCACCGCCGCCTCCTGCAACAGGTTGCGCAAGCTCCGTCCCGGGCGGCGCGGATCGGGCTGCAAACGCTCGCCGCCCCGCCTGGTCCGCAGGCAGACGGCGGCACCGGCCAGCTGGCCGGCACTGAGGCCGGCACCGACGGTGCGCACGAAGGACAGCCGATCGCCCCCCCAGGACAAGACCGCCTCGCCACGCCAGGGCAGCGCGACCGGTGGCAAGGCCTGGCGCTGCCGCACGACATACAGCTCGTTCCGATAGGCGTGCACCTCACCATCCGGCGTCGCCACACAGGTTTGCGAAGCGGCGCCGACCGACGCCAGTTGCCGTAGCGCCTCGTCAAGCCAGCGCGTTTCGGGGGCACGAAAGCCCGCCGCGCGCAACTCGAAACGCATGAGGTTGCGAGCCCGCGGCGAACTCAGGGCATTGAAACGGGCCAGATCGATGCGCCCGTGCGCGCTCGCCAGGGCCGCCCGATCCGCCCGCGCCAGTTCGTCGAGCAACTCGCCCGCCTCGGCAAAATGGCGCGCGGCGCGCACCAGTGCCGACGCCGCTCCCGGAAAGCGCTCCTCGATATCGGGCATCACCTGCCGCCGCAGGTAGTTCCGGCGGTGCCGCTGATCGGCGTTGCTCTCGTCCTCGATCCATGCCAGCGCATGCTCTTCGGCGTAACGGGCGATCACCGGACGAGCGATTTCGAGCAGCGGGCGAATCAGGCGCGGGCCACCCGGCTGCGCACGTTCGGCTGACATGCCGGCAGCGCCGGCAACGCCAGCACCGCGCAACAGCCTGAAGAGCACCGTTTCGGCCTGATCGTCGCGATGATGCGCCAGCGCCAGCCAGTCGGCAGCGCAGCCGGCAAACACCGCGTGGCGCGCGCGCCGCGCGGCAGCTTCCAGTCCTTCCCGGCTAGCAAGCGGCACCGCCACCCGCCGTACCACCAGCGGCACCTCGCGGCGTCGGCAGAACTCCTCGCAGAACGCGGCCCAGCGATCGGCATTGGCGCTGAGGCCATGGTGCACGTGCACCGCCGACAGATCGAACGCTACAGCCGCTGCGCGCAGGCCATCGAGGGCATGCAGCAGAACGACCGAATCGATCCCGCCGGAAAGGCCGACGCACAAGCGCTGACCCGGTCGCAAGCGGGTCTGGAGAAAAGCCGACAGCGTCTGCGGAATCAGTTGTGCCGAGCCCGCCCGGGTAGACTCAGCGCCGCGCCTGCTCTTTGACGCGGCCATAGGCCATCAGTCGTTCGAGGCGTCCCTTGAGCAGGTCGCGAGTCGGCACCGCGGCGAGCTTCTGCAGGCTTTCCTGCAGCGCCTGTTTGAGGTTGGCGGCCATTGCCGGATGATCGCGATGGGCGCCGCCGGTCGGCTCGCTGACGATGGCGTCGATCAGACCGAGCGACTTCAGACGCGGCGCCGTGATGCCCATGATCTCGGCCGCTTCGCTGGCTTTTTCGGCGCTCTTCCAGAGGATGGTCGCACAACCCTCGGGGGAAATCACCGAATAGGTCGCGTACTGCAGCATCTGCACCACGTCGCCAACACCGATCGCCAGAGCGCCGCCGGATCCGCCCTCGCCGATCACCGTCACGACGATCGGCACCTTCAGTTCCGCCATGACGTAGAGATTGCGGCCGATCGCTTCCGACTGGCCACGCTCTTCGGCGTCGATACCGGGATACGCCCCTGGCGTGTCGATGAAGGTCAACACCGGGATGCCGAACTTCTCGGCCAGGCGCATCAGGCGCAGCGCCTTGCGATAACCCTCCGGTCGTGGCATGCCGAAGTTGCGGAAGATCTTGTCCTTGGTGTCGCGACCCTTCTGGTGGCCGATCACCATCACCGACTGGCCATTGAAACGAGCCAGGCCGCCAACGATTGCATGATCGTCGGCAAAGCTGCGATCGCCGTGCAACTCCTCGAAGTCGGCGAAGATCAGCGAAAGGTAGTCCAGCGTATTGGGCCGTTGCGGATGCCGCGCCACCTGCGAAACCTGCCAGGCGGTCAGCCGGGCGTAGGTTTCCCGGGTCAGGCTCTGGCCCTTCTGTTCCAGGCGGCCGATCTCTTCGGAAATATCGACGGCCGAATCGCCTTGCGCAAAGCGCAAGGCTTCGATCTTGCCTTCGAGATCAGCGATCGGTTGTTCGAAATCGAGGAAACTGGTTTTCATCAGAGCCAACCGTATTTGAACGCTTGTTTAATTTCAGGAGCCCGTCATTCTAACCCGAACGGTCAATCGTCGGCCTTGCCGACAAGGGCCGCTCAGTATTCTACGGGAAGCGGGTCGAGGCTGCGCCAGAGATACCAGGTCGCCACCGAACGCCATGGTCGCCAGCGTTCGCCGTGCGCCGCAAGCCAACCGCGGGCAGGCCGCTGGCCGTCGCAGTAGTGCCGTGCCACTGCCTTCTGCAAGCCGATGTCATCGAGCGGAAAGACGTCGGGGCGCAACTGGTTGAAGATCAGAAACATCTGCGCCGTCCACACGCCGATGCCGCGCACGGCGGTCAATTCGTCGATGATCTCCGCGTCGCTCATCGACGCCCAGTGAGCAACGTGAACCTGGCCATTCTCGAAGTGGCGCGCCAGATCCTGCAGGTATTCGACCTTGCGCACCGACAGGCCGCAGGCGCGCAGGCTGGCAGGCTCGCGCGCCAGCACTTCGCTTGCGGTCAGCACGGGCAAAGCCTGCGCAAGTCGCGCCCAGACCGTGTCGGCGGCCTTGACGGAAATCTGCTGACCAACGATCGAGCGTGCCAGCGTCACGAAGGGCTCGCCGCGCGACACCAGCGCCGTGCCGGCGAAGCGCTCGACAAGCGCCGCCAGAACCGGATCGGCAAGCGCCAGTTCGGCGCCAGCCTGTTGCCAATAGGAGGGAGTCATGCGGCGATTGTAGCGGCCATCGTTGGCGGCATGTTTTCCAACGAGGCCTCTCTTGCCAGGCAAAAAAATCCGCCGCCGGCCTCGTGGAGAAGGCCAGCGGCGGAGCAATGCTCAAGGCGGACGAAGCGAAGCGGCCGTACTGCCTACTTGATGACCAGTTCCGGTCCCATCAGGGCGTAGGGCAATGCGGTCGAGATCCACGGCACATAGGTCACCAGGATCAGGAACAGCATCAGCACTCCGACGAAAGGCAGCGCTGCCTTCACCACCGTTGCCAGACTCATGTTGGTGATGCCCGAGGTGACGAAGAGGTTCAGGCCGATCGGCGGCGTGATCATGCCGATCTCCATGTTCACCACCATGATGATGCCCAGATGGATCGGATCGACGCCCAGTTCCATGGCGATCGGAAAGACCACCGGCGCGACGATCACCAGCAGACCCGAGGGCTCCATGAACTGGCCGCCGATCAGCAGCAGGACGTTCACCGCGATCAGGAAGGTAAACCAGGTGAAACCTGCCTGCAGCATCCATTCGGTAATGTCCTGCGGAATGCGTTCCGCCGACAGCGTGTGGGCAAACAACAGGGCGTTGGCGATGATGAACATCAGCATGACCGTCGTGCGGGTCGCGTGTAGGATGGTCGCCCGCGATTCGCTGCCAAACAGCGCCGGGAAGAAGCTCTTGGCCAGCAAGACGAGGTTTCGACGCCAGATGCCCAGGCCAGCCATCAAGCACTTCGCCACGGATCCGTGCGTACCGCCGACCTTGACCAGATAGACGACGAAAATGGTCAGCGACATCCCCAGCCCCCACCACGCCCGGATCACCCCGGTCGCTTCCATGCCGTCAGTGGCGAAGAACGACAGGATCATCCAGACCATGAAGAACGACACGGCGTAGACCCCGGCGTTGAAACCGATGCGTGCGGCATGGCCATCCGACGGCAGCACCCAGGGCGTCTCCTTCAGCGGACCCATGTCTCGGTAGACAAACAGGGCGACCAGGATGGAGTACACGGCGGCGACGACGGCAGCCTCCGTCGGCGTAAACACGCCGCCGTAGATCCCGCCCATGATGATCACCACCAGAAACAGCCCCCAGCCGGCCTCCTTGGCGCCGTCCAGGATCGCGCCGAAACCACGCCATTCCTCTTGCGGCAGGCCCTTGATCCGGGCAACCACGTAGATCGCCAGCATCAGCATGAAACCGGCGACCAGTCCCGGAATGACACCGGCCAGAAACATCCGTCCGACGGAAACGTCGGTCGCCGCCGCGTATACCACCATGACGATCGACGGTGGAATCAGGATCCCCAGTGTGCCGGCATTGCAGATGATGCCGGCGGCGAACTCCTTCGAATAACCCACCTGCCGCATGCCGGCGATGGCGATGGTGCCGATCGCCACCACGGTCGCCGGCGAAGAACCGGAGAGCGCGGCAAACATCATGCAGGCCAGCACCGACGCCATCGCCAGACCACCCTTGAAGTGCCCGACGGTGGCGATCGCGAAATTGATCAGCCGCTTTGCGACACCGCCGGTAGACATGAACGCCGAGGCGAGAATGAAGAACGGGATCGCCAGCAGGGTGTAGTTCTGTCCCGCTCCGAACAGCTGAATGGCCACCGAAGACAGCGAATCATGGGAAAAGAAGGTGACAAAAAGAATCGACGACAAACCCAAAGAAATGCCGACTGGAACGCCGATGAACAGCAGCGCCAGCACCATGGCGAAAAGAAAAAGAGAATCCATCCCAGGTTCCTTATGTCGATTAGTCTTTCAAGATGTGCTTGCTCTCTTCAACCAGGTCTTCTGCTTCATGACCGCTGATGAGAAGTTTGCGACGACCCGTTGCAATGTCCACAAAGGCCTGCAGGGAGCGAAACACCAGCAAGGCCAGGCCGACCGGCAGGACCAGCAGGACCAGCCAGCGGTGAACGCGGGACTGGATACCGAACATGTCCTGAATGAGTTCCGGATAGTGCAACTCCTCCGAGCCGATACCGATCTTGTACATTTTCAGCCAGTACTCGATCGCGCCACCCCGCGTTGGAGCACCGAGCAAGGCAACCCAGGCCGAGTCGAGCAGGATCAGGCCGTAGAGCATGCAACACGCCGCCGCAAACAGCGACAGAGCTTTCGTCATCGGAGGGGGAACGGCCTTGACGATGATGTCAACGCCGAGGTGCAGGCTGGTCTTGATGCCATAGCCCATGCCGAGAAGGATCAGCCAGGAAAAGCAAACCGTGTTGAATTCCAGCGCCGCCGACCAGCCGGTATTGAAACCGTAGCGCGCGATCACCTGCCCGAAGGAGACCACCATGATCGCCGAAATCACCAGGACCAGCAGCGACTCCTCGGCGCTCGCCACGACCTTCGGGAACTTCTTTTCGAGCCCCCAGAGAATCACTATGAAAATCAAAAGATAAACGTGAAACCAGTAAGCTCCCATGGCAAACACCTTTAGTCATGTTCTTGAAAAAAACGCCATCGCGCCGAAAGAAGCGAGCTCGCAGCAATCAGTCGACCCGATTCATGATGATTGCTCTTGCGGGTCCAAGGAAAAGGGCCAGAAGAAACCTGGCCCTTTTCGATCTGGTCGTTTATGAACCGGCCGCCGCCTTGATGGTGTCCGGGCCGATCTCACGTTCGAACTTCTTCCAGACCGGCTTCATGGCCTCCACCCACTGCTTGCGCTGCTCCGGGGTCAGCGTGTTGATCTTGCCGCCGGCCTTGAGGATGTTCTCGCGGTTGTGGGCTTCTTCGGCCTTGACCTTCTGGTTGGTTTCATTGGAAACCTCGTCGACGATCTTCAGGAATTGATCGCGAACGTCGGGTTTCAGGCTGTTGAGCCATTCTGCCGAGGTCAGCAACATGTAGGCCAACAGCTGATGGTTGGTTTCGGTGGTGCTGTTCTGGACCTCGAAGAACTTCTGGGTGTAGATGTTCGACCAGGTGTTTTCCTGGCCATCGACAACGCCGGTCTGCAGCGCGCCATAGACTTCGGCGAATGCCATCGGCTGCGGCGAGGCGCCCATGGCGGCAATCATCGCCTTGGCGACGTCGGAAGTCTGCACGCGGAACTTCAGGCCCTTGGCGTCGGTGGGCAGGATCAGCGGCTTGTTGGCCGAGAAGTACTTCATGCCCGACATCCAGTAACCGAGCCCGACAAAGCCGACGCCCTCCATCGACTTGAGCAGCTTCTTGCCCTCGGGCGAGTTGGTGAAGCGGATCGCCTGGTCGATATCGACAAAGATGAACGGCAGGTCAAAAACGCCGAGCTTGGGGGTGTAGGAGCCGAACTTCGACAGCGAAGGGGCCAGCAATTGCACGTCGCCGACCAGCAGCGCCTCCAGTTCCTTGCTGTCGCCGAACAGGGTGCTGTTCGGATAAACCTCGATGCACAGCTTGCCGTTCATCTCTTTGTTGACGCGTTCCGCCAGGCGATTGGATCCCACCACCTTGGGATGTGTCGAACCACCGGTCACGTGGCTGAGCTTGGCGACAACCTCGCCTTTGTCACATTTTGCCGATGCCGACGCGGCGGCAAAGGCCATCGCAAGCGCGGTCAGGGCGACGCTGATCTTTTTCATCTGCTTCATGGAATCTCCTATCCAGAATGACTACTACATATGAATATATCGTCTTCTTGTAAGACAAGGCGGCTGCCTTGTGGCGCAAAGGATACGCATTTCGCGCTCGTAAACGCAAGCAAATACAAACGATTGCTTCCTTGCTCGATGATTTCCTGCACGCTCGAATACCCCGGACAAGCCATGTTTTGCCGCCCTCCCGCGCGCGACAGCAGAAATACCCCGAGTGGACACCGCAAACCGGGTGCTCGTAGCGCCGACCGCAACAGCGTGCTCGGTGGCGAACCAGGCTGCACCTTGCCAGACCTGATGCTGATCACCGTCGACCTCCGGTTCGGAACACATTCTGATTGATCCCCAGGCCTCCGGCCATTGTGGATTTCCGCAGGTTTTCAAGGCCTGAACCACTTCGTCGGCGGGCCTGTGGTTCTCGTTGGCGCCGTACTGGTCGCCGCACGCCACGACGATCGCGGTACCAGGGAAAGCGAGGCGCACAGCAGCCGCCACCTTATATCAAGGCCTTGACCGGCACCCCCGCCCACGCGTGCCGCGCGGCTCGGGCCGGTTCTTGCGGGCGCAGCGTTCGAAGCAAGGCACCAAACGGTGCCGTCCATGCCATCGCCGCAAGCTTGCACTCACGCTTTCTTCTTGTCTTTGTCCTTGTCCTTGGCCTTCTCTCTTGTGCCGCGCCGACGCATGCCCAACTCGGGAGGTCGGTAGACAAGAACCGGGATGCTGGAATGTGTCAGAACCCGGTAGGTTTCACTGCCGAGCAGCAGCGAGGAGAATTCGCCGCGGCCGTGCTTGGACATGAAGATCAGGTCACAGTCGTGGTCCTCGGCGACGTCGATGATCGCCTCCCAGGGCGCGTCGCCGGCAACCGCCAGAGTCGTGCACTCGACGCCCGCGTCTTTGCACAGCTTCTTGATGAAACCGAGATATTCCTTGGCCTTGCTGTCGGACCCCGAGAGCAGGCGGTCTACCACCGAGGGGCTTTCGAAATCGGTATAGTTTTCCGCGCGATGCTGGCCAATCGGCTTGGCGTACATGGCGGTGATCCTGGCGTTGGCGGCCTTGGCAAACGATACCGCGCGCGCCGCGGTGTCACGCGATAGTTGGCTGCCGTCGGTAGGCAGCAAGATATGCTGAAACATTGTCGTCTCCCAAGGATATTTCATTGCCATCGGCGCACACCTTGTGTTGCGCCGACGGCCATTCGATATCAGTCAGCAAGGGCGGCACGGCCCGAACGGTCATGCACTGTCGCGACACCCCCGATGATGAAAGTCGTGACGGTTTCTCTCACTGCCCGTGTGCTCTATAGTGGTCCCTGGAAATCAGACAGTAGTTTAAGCTGTGCTCCGTCATAGGGAGCGAGAAGCGATGAGTGAAGCAACGACGCGGAAGGTACATACGCCGGAGTTCAAGGCCAAGGTTGGTCTGGAGGCGGTACGCGGGGTCAAGACGATCAACGAGATTGGGCGGGAATACGGCGTGCATCCGGTGCAGGTTGGGCAATGGAAGAAGGCCATCCAGGAGAATGCCAAGACGCTGTTTGAAGGCAAGCGCGGCCCCAAGCCAGCGGCGGCGCACCGGGAGCCGGAGCTGTTGTACAGCGAGATCGGCAAGTTGAAGATGGAACTGGACTGGCTGAAAAAAAAGTCTGGGATCAGCCTGCCGTGATACGGCACGGATGGATCGACCCCGGCGAGGCCGTCGCAGTGGTGCAGCAATGCGCGCTGGCGGGGTTATGCCGAGCCACCGTCTACGCGCAGCGCCGGCCACCGGTGATCGATGCTGGCGATCTCCTCCACAGTCGGCTCATTGACGAGGAGTACACGCGCCACCCGTTTTACGGCACCCGTCGGATGGTGATCTTTCTTGAGCAGTTGGGGCACACGGTCAATCGCAAGCGGGTACGACGCCTGATGCGACTGATGGGCTTGTCGGGCATGGCGCCGGGGCCGAACACCAGCCGTCCGCGCCCTGAGCACGCGGTCTATCCGTATCTGCTGCGTGGCGTTCCTGTGGTCAGACCCAACCAAGTGTGGAGCACGGACATCAGTGTGCCGCAGCAAGCGGCGTAAGAGATGAGGGTATGGCCCCTCGCAATCGGCTTGCAGGAGCGGGTTGCAAACCACCATAAGCGGCGCTGGCCAAAAGCCTGGGTCGTGAGCGTTATGGAAAAGGTGCCGCGAGGCATCAGGTATGAATCGAGGAAGACGAACAACCGTGAACTGCCGTTCAAGTGTCGAAAGTACTCAGATGACATCAAAACCGGGGAGTGATGTTGCCCCGCGATCAGTTTGGCCGTTACCTGCTTACGGGCCAAGCGGTGTCCGGCATAGAGGCAGCGTCAGCCTGATTCGGGCTCTTACGTTGAACTGCGGGAACCTTCGGTGGCGATGGGAAGCGAAAGGCACAAGCTCAAAAGGCGAGGCCGACAGTAGCGATGCGCCACCAAGGGACGGAGCAGCTCGTAGTAGTGATGAAGCCGTTGTAATGGCGGTGGAGCGAAGGGGCTGCGTCATCCAGGCATTGGTCAGTATCAACCGCGTCAGCGGGAGGAGTATTGGCCGATGACCAAGCCTTATAGCATTCCCAAGGCGCTTGTCTGGGAAGCCTATTTGAGTGTGAAAGCCAATGGGGGATCAGCGGGAATCGATCAGGAATCCATTGGGCAATTCGAGGAAAATCTGAGCAACAACCTGTACAAGCTCTGGAATCGCATGTGTTCCGGGAGCTACTTTCCGCCGCCGGTCAAAGGTGTGCCTATCCCGAAGAAGTCTGGTGGAGTGCGCATGCTGGGTGTGCCGACGGTGGCAGACAGGGTGGCGCAAACGGTAGTCAAGCAACTGCTGGAACCGGTCATTGATCCGGTCTTTCATGCCAACTCCTACGGCTATCGTCCAGGGCGCTCGGCGCACGACGCGATTGCCATGGTTAGGCGGCGAAGCTGGGAATATGACTGGGTAGTCGAGTTCGATATCAAGGGTTTGTTCGACAATATCGACCACGAGCTACTGCTGCGTGCGCTCAGAAAGCACTGTCAGACGCCATGGGTGTTGCTGTACGTCGAGCGTTGGTTGAAAGCGCCAATGCAAATGCCGGACGGCGAACTTGCGGCAAGGACACGGGGTACCCCGCAAGGGGGTGTCGTTAGTCCTTTGCTGGCCAATCTGTTTTTGCATTATGCCTTTGACAGCTGGTTGGGCCGACATCTGCGGAGCGTGCGATTCTGCCGCTATGCCGATGATGGCGTGATGCACTGTCGGAGTCTGGCACAGGCTAAGTTTGCCTTGGCCAAGGTTGGTGAGCGGTTTCGTCAGTGTGGGCTTGAATTGCATCCCGAGAAGACCCGGATTGTGTACTGCAAGGACATCAATCGGCAGGGGGCTTTCGACTGCGTCCAATTCACCTTTCTTGGCTATACCTTCCGTCCGCGCAAAGCGGTGGATAAGTACGGTCGGGTCTATGTGAATTTCGCCCCGGCAGTCAGCCGTACCGCCCTCAAGGTGATGCGGCAGACGGTACGCAGTTGGCACCTTCAGCTGAAGTGTGACAAGAGCTTGGCCGAGCTGTCGGCCATGTTCAATCCGACCCTCCGGGGCTGGCATCAGTATTACGGTCGATTCTATGAGTCGGCGATGTCTGCCGTGTGGAAGCACTTGAATGAGTACCTGACGCGCTGGTTGATGCGCAAGTACCAACGCCTGGCCCGGCATAAAACCCGAGCACGGCAAGCCCTTGGGCGACTTGCGCAGAAATTCCCAGAGGCCTTCTGGCACTGGCGGTTGGGGTGTGTTCCCAAGGCTGGATGATGGGAGCCGGATGAGTCGAGAGGCTCACGTCCGGTTCTGCGAGGGGCCGCAGGTGAAACTCCTGCGGTCTACTCACCCCTACATCCGGTTGGCGCACGGCTTCGCCTACCTGGTCGCCGTGATCGACTGGTTCAGCCGCAAGGTGCTCAGCTGGCGGATCAGCAACAGCATGGAATCGGTGTTCTGTGTCGATTGCCTGGAGGAGGCCCTGCGTAGCCACGGCAAGCCAGAAATCTTCAACAGCGATCAAGGCGCGCAGTTCACCAGTGAAGCCTTCACCCGGGTGCTGAAACGAGAAGGCGTGGTCATCAGCATGGATGGGCGGGGGCGCGTGTTCGACAACATTTTCGTCGAGCGCCTCTGGCGCAGCGTCAAGTACGAGGACGTGTATCTGAAGGGCTATGCGACGATGGGCGAATTGATGGTTGGCCTGGCCGCGTACTTTGCCTTCTATAACGGCGAGCGTCCGCACCAGTCGCTGGGCAACGCGGCACCCGCAACCGTCTATCGAAACGGCATAGGTGGCGGGGCGTTGATCCTCGACAAGTTTGGCCGCGCGGGTGGGGAATCGCCTGTTCCGCTACGCTCCACAGGCGATTCCCCACCCGCAGAAGCAACGTCAACGGCCGCATCAAAAGCAAATTCAAAGGCAACACCGGGGCAGCGCCGTCCAGCTGCTAGCGAAGTCAACTGCACAACTTAAACTGGGTCGATATTTGTCTTGACTCAGGGGACCACTTCACTCTCCGGATTGCCCGCCGGAATCGTTCGACCCGGCAGGCGGCCTGCTCCCTGCATCGCCCACCTCATTCCCCAACGCTGCTTCCGCGCATCTCTGCCAGTGCGCCAACTCTTCTTGGCGCCAGGATAAGCTCTCTGCTCGGCGCCAACAGTGTAGCGAAACCGATCTCTCGCGAGCTAGTCCTGCATGGCCATCAGTTCCTTGTCCGAGTAGCGCAGTCGCAAGGCCAGCACCTTGGCGACCGCCTCGACCAGGTGACAAGCGAGGCGCTTGTGTTCCTCACGAAGCTTTTCGAACTGTTCGCGCTGCAACACGTAGAGTTCGGTATCCTCGAGTGCCGTGGCGTCGTTGAAGCGCGTCATTTGCGAGAGGAAAGCCATGCCGCCAAAAAAATCGCCGCGGCCGTAGGTCAGCGCGTGATGGGCGGGCACACCGTCGCCACTGGGCAACGTGATGCGAACCGCCCCCTTGCGAATCAGGAACAGCTCATTGCCGGGGTCGCCAAACGAATACACCTTGCCGTCCTTCTCGACCGATCGTCGCGCCAGGCAAGCCTCGAGGTCGATCAGCGTCTCTTCCTTGTGATCCTTGAAAAGCTCGATATCTGCAAGTTCCAGCGCAGTGACCTCGGCCTCCTGCGCCAGGTTCTCACCCAGGATCTGCTCTTCAATCCACTCGACCGCGTCGTCCAGTTCGGGAAACACCTTGACATGTTCGGTCAGCGTCGTCAGTTCCATCTGGTCGAACAACTCGCCGATGTTCCGGCCATTCGGCAGGGCGTGTGACAGGTTGCTGAAGATCAGGTAAGCGTCGCGTTCGATCAACGAGTCCCTGACCTGCTCGAGCAGATGCACGGCCGTGACGTCCACCGACTGGACGCGCCGCATGTCGAGCACCACGTACTTACGCGTTTCGAGTTCCCTTTCGAGGGCCGCGTAAAGCTGGCTCTTGGTACCGAAGAAAAGGCTCCCCTGCAGTTCGAAGATGACGCTCTGGGCGCCCTCTTTCTCGAGCACTTCCATTTCCCGACTCAAGCGCAGGCGCTTGGAAAACCGGTTGCCACCCTCGGCCTTGTGACGAATGACCGTGCTGCTCAATTGTTCGCGGATGAACAGCAGCATGGCCAGGACAATGCCGGCTCCCGAGGCGGCGATCAGGCTGTAGCCGAGCGCCACGGCGACCACAGCGGCAACCACGAAGAAGTCGAGCCGGGTCCAGGGAGACTCCAGCAGATGCACGCTGTGCCGGTCGATCATCCGAATACCGACGATGATCAGGATCCCGGCCAGAGAAGCTACCGGAATCCAGGCAATGAACGCCCCGAGCGCGAGAAACGTGATCAACGAGAGCACGCCCTCGATGACCCCGGACAGGCGCGTCTGGCCACCGCTCGTCAGGTTGACCAGCGTTGCCCCCATCTGCCCCGCTCCCGCCATGCCGCCAACGCACGCCGAAGCGATGTTTCCCGAACCCTGGGCAATCAACTCGCGATTTGAATCGTGCCGGCTGCGCGTCAAGGTGTCGAGGACGACGCAGGTCTTGAGCGTGTCGATCGACAGCAGTACCCCGAGGGTCAGCGCCGTGCCAAGCAGCGCGCCGATCTGGCTGAGCTTGAGCTCGCCGATCTCCTGCCAGCGACCGGTAATCGCGTCCACCATGCTCGAAGCCGTGCCGCCGAGCGGCCCGATGATCAGCCCGTTGCCTTCCATCACCAGCAGCGACCCGTCAACCGAGAAGGCGATCGCGAAATAGGTGATGACGCCCGCCAGCAGGCCGAGGATCGCCGCCGGCACCAGGCGCGTCAGCCGCGGTGCGCCGAGCATCACGGCAATCGTCACGGCACCGATCAGCGCGCTTTGCCAGTGCCACAGATCGGGCGCCATCAACACCCGCCACCATGACGTGCCGTCCATCACCCCCATGAATTTCGGGATCTGGCTGCCGATGATGATCAGGCCGACGCCACTGAGGTAGCCACTGACCACCGGGAACGGAATGTACTTGATCAGCCCTCCGACGCCCATGAAGCCGAGCAACACCTGCACGATCCCGCAGACCAGCCCAAGGGCGGTCAGCATCAGCACGATGAAAGCCGGCTGGACGCCGTGCTGCACCAGTTCGATGGCAAACGCCGAGCATACCGCTGCCGCCGGCGCGCACGGTGCCGTGATCAGCCGATTGGTGCCACCCAGCGTCGGGGCGACCAGGCCGAGCGCCGTCGTCCCGAGAATCCCGGCCAGCGCCCCGAGGCCCGCGTATTCGGGGCCGATGGCGGCGTAGATGGTGACGCCGAAAGCGATTGCCGAAGGCAGCGCGACCAGCATCGACGCCAGACCACCCCAGAAATCGCCGACAAGCTTGTCGTTCTTGATATTCAATGCCAGTTCCACGAGCACGTGCCTCCCGTCTTGTAGGCAGAACATAGCCCTGTTGCAGGCCAGCCGGTCTGCAACAGGGCTATCGAACGCCGTCCGGACGACACGCCCGGACTACTTTGATTGCTCGAGCGAATGCCGCTCGTTATCACCACCCGCCAGCCGTTTGTCGCGCGCTGCACGGTTCAGGAATGACCCGCCAAGCCCCGTGCCCGATCCACGACCACGGGCAGCAAAGCACCGCCCCGAGGGGGCGTGCCGGTTCAAAAATCAGCGCGAATCGGCACTGGCGAGAACCGTCGGGCGGATCATGCGGCCGACCCGCACCTCGACGCAAACGTTTTCTGCGTAATCCGCGAGGCGATCGATTTCCTCGACCAGCCGCGCCACGCGCAGCTGCGCTTCAAAGCCCAGCGCATCGTCCTGGAGAATCTGCTTGATCAGCCTCGTCGAGAGCCGGTCCGCCCGGCTCTCGTACCAGCCGACACCCAGCGCTGCATCAGCGGATGCGGGTGGATTCCACAGCAGCACACATGGACGACAATCCTCGATCAGTTCATCAACCGCCGAACAAACCTCTTCGGTCAATTGTTGAAGATCGGCGACAAGATGCACGGAAACCTCGGACGCTGCTCCGGAGAAGCCCGACTCGACGGCAAAGCCGCTGATCTGGCGACGCATGTCGCGGAGCAAACGGGTGACGCCGGCCAAGGGCTCGAGCAGTTCCGGAAATGTTCCACCAACGACATGCTGCCTGCGCATGCCGGTTTCGAACCGCTGTTGCAGGTCGTCCACAGTGCGCAGCTGCTCGTCGATCTGCCGGGCCAACTGCCACGCGTGCCCTTTCTGGCCACCGCTGAGGTAAGCCGCCACGGCGACCCTGAAGATCTCGGTAGCGGCCACTGCCGCATCGAGAAAATGGTCCAGATCGCTTTCGATCGACCTCACGTTTGCCGGGGCCGGAGCCCCGTGCACTTGTCCATCCACGAAGACAAACCCCTATGTTGAGGGGAACTTGCGCCCCATCGCTCGCCGCGGAGCCACCCCTTGTCGGCAACCGCCAGAGCCGCGAGAAAAACCGCCAATCGACCGTGGTTGATCAGCTCACCTGCCGGCGGCCGTTGGCCAGCGCCACCATTGCCGCCAATCGCTATCTTGCTCGGCTCATGACCACGCCCATGCCGCACGCCCTCGTGGCGGCCTCGCTGGTCTACTCGACGCCATCGCCAGGCCTCGCATTTCCGCCAGATCGCGCAGGGAAGCCGTGGCTGCGGCATTCGACAGGCAGAACTTGAGCGCCTTCCCGTACACCTCACGAAGCACCAGGAGGTGCCAATGACGGGCCGCAGGCGACTTGCCATCCCAGATCCAGACGCGCCGGGTGAGATAGTCTCCTCTCCCCCTGCTCGTGTCGCCGTCACCGATCGACAAACGGGCCCATTGCCTCGCCGGTTGCGCACACATCCAGGCGACCAGCGAAGTCGGCGCCACCGTCGTACGCAAGCGCAAGGACGCGCGAACCCTCGTCAGCGACTCGTCCGCTGCGGCATGCACCGGATCGTCCAGATAGACGGCGCGGTCGGGATGCATCTCGGCGAGAAAGGTTTCCCCGGCATCGTCCAGTTCTCCAAGCAGCCACGGCAGGTGCCGGTAGGCGCCGTCGGTCGCGACGAAGGCGAAGGACAAACCGATCTGCCGCGCCTGCTGCACCAGTTCCAGGGCCATCTTGCGTCTGCCCGACGACGCCGGCGCAGCTTCCGGCGGCGCCGCCACGACGTCAACTACGGTGTCATTGCCCCAAGCTGCAACTGCCTGCGGACACCAGTCGCTTACAGCCAGCGGCGCCGCGTCGTCGCGAGCGAGCGGTTCCGCCAACGCCCCGAATCGGCCGGCCGCCGTGTCGGCCAGCCTTCCCGCCGAACGTTCCACGCTCGTTGTGGCAAGAGACACACCGCGCATTGCTTCGCTCCTCAGCGCCTGCCTACTTCATCTTGGCGACGTAGGCGTCCATCACCAGGTCGAGGTTTTTCTGGATCTCCTTGTTGTGCGGCTTGTTGAGAACCGTTTTCTCCCTGAACTTCCACTCGGGATCCGCTTCGGCAAGGGCTTCAACCAGTTCCCAGCGGTAAGTGAAGGTCCTGCCGCCGAGCGTACGCAGCGCGGCCAGGCGCTCGGGCTCGATCACTCGCAGCTTTTCCAGAGCCTGGAACTTGGCGGGATCAACCGTGATTTCTTCCACCAGGGAGTCGTCGACAAGCTTCAGTTCGGTCTTGAAATCCAGATCTGGCAGAGCCTTGTCGATTGCGCTCTTGAGCTGACCCGAAGTCTCGAAGCTCTTGCCGATCACCCCAGACAGCGCCTGGGCGTCGACCGCGTCGCCGTGATGGACCACTACCTGCTCCGAAAGACGGTATTCCACCGGGTTGTAGACCGTCTGGCCGAAAACGTTTTGCAGGAAGAAAAGAAAGACGTAGCAGACCAGCGCCGCCACGATCGGGGTCTGAATCCAGGCCACGGCAATGCGGCCAACGATGCTCCACTTGATGTTCCGCGAGTTCTTGATCAGCCCGATGCCGATCACTCCACCGACTACCGCCTGCGAGCTCGAGACCGGCACCAGCGGGATGGTCGGCAGGCCTACCGACGCCAACGCAAACTCCAGGCCTTCCGAGGCGAAGAGGAAGAGAACCAGTGAGGTCGAGATGATCACGACGAAGGCACCGACCGGCGTCAGCGGGGCGATTTGCGTTCCCACCGTAAGCATCACTCTCTTGGCGTAGCTGAAGACGCCGACCGCGATGGCCACGCCACCGAGCAGGAACAGCTGCTGCAGACCGGAGAACTCGAACAGGCCGGCGTGCAGATCGCTGAACGGATTCGCGCCAATGAACACGCCCATCACGTTGGCGATGTTGTTGGCGCCCAGCGAGTAGGAGCCCAACGCGCCGGCGATGACCAGACCGATACGGGTCATGGCATCCAGCCGGATGATGTGAATCCGCGACTTCTCGAGCAACTTCATCACTCCCTTGTAGATGAAGTAACTGAAGAAGCCGGTGAGCACCGGACTGGCGATCCAGGTGGCACAAATGGTCTTGAAGACGGTGTAGTCGGTAACCGAACCGGTGAACAGGTTCCAGCCGATGATCGCCCCGACGACGGCCTGGGTAGTGGACACCGGCAGGCCGACGATGGTCATCCAGGCGACGACGGCCGCTGCCGAGAAGGCCACCATGAAGGCACCCGCCAGCGCGTTGATCGCGCCGAGCTTGGACAGGGTATGCGCCGCTCCGGCGCCGCTGACGATCGCCCCGAGGATCACTCCGATCGTGAGGATGATCGCAGCCGTCCGGAATTTGACCATCCTCGAAGCGACCGCCGTACCAAAGACGTTGGCCGCATCGTTGGCTCCCAGCGACCACCCCAGGAACAAACCGCTCGACAGGTAAAGGAATATCGTAGGATCCATGGCTTGCCTTGCTCCCTGACCTTAGTCCAAACGCTTGATGGTGTAGATCGCCAGCCAGTCGGCGACGTCCTCGGATTCATCAGCGATATGGTCGATCGCGTCAATGAAGCGGCGCAGGTGCAACTTCTCGGCCAGCGGCAGGGAAGAAGCGAAGACGGCGCGTTTCAACTTCTCCGATTGGCGGTCCGCGTCCTTTTCATAGAACATCACCTTGTGCAGGTGATCGCGAACCGACTGGATGTCGCGCAGGAAGGCGCGGGACGCCAGCACCGTACTCTCCACCGCCAGCGAAACGCTTTCGGCCAGCTGTTTGAGGTCGGCATGCAGCTCCGGAGGAAAAGCGGGCCTTTCGATGTCGAGCGACCCCATCGTCTCTTCCATGACATTGAGCAGGCAGTCCAGATCCTCCAGCAGACTCAGCACGTCGCCGCGAAAGTCGGGGATCAGCGCCAAGGTATAGAGTTCGTGCTCGACCTGGCGGCGCAATTCGTCCCCTCTGTGCTCCAGTTCGTTGATCTGCTTCAGCTTGGCCGCCATGTCGCCATTGCCGGCGGAATCCAGATACGCCCCGACACCGCCGCGGAACGAGATGCCGCCCTCGGAGACCGTGTCCAGAAACGAATCGAAGTGCGTCTCCACCTCCTTGGTGGTGTGGAATAGACGCAGCTTGCTCTTGTCCATGAAGTTCTCCTTTCACACGTGGGGCAATGCCCACGTAGTTGATGACAATTACCGGGTTAAATCGCTGACCCCGTGGTCCAGATGACGTCGCCCCGGTCGCTGTCCGGGACGAAGGCGGTGTCGGTCGAAGCCTGGACGCACCGCGACAGCTCGTGACGGCGCCGTTCCATGCCGGCAAACCAGGCGAACGAACCACCCCCCTTGCAGGCTCACGCGCGCAATCGCGGACGACAGCCGCTGCCGCGGCCAGGCGTTTGTCCGAAGCGAATTAAGCACAGGTCGTGCCAGACGCGCATCGCAAAGCAGTTCTCGTGCCGAATCATGCACATGCTCGCCAGCCAACGCGCCAGACCAGGGCCGCCATGGGGTGTAACAAAACGGTGGCCCGCTACCCGGCAGCGTTCGCCGAGATGCGCGATTCACGACCGGAAACAGCGTCTTGAGTCGCCTTGAAGGGAATGGCGTACAAGGACAAAGCGTTACACCCGCACGACAATGGTCGGCGAGCGGCGAGCGCCGCAGCACGCCTCGTCGACGCCCCGCACGTGACGCGAAGTGCCGCCGCGTCCGCCCGACGCGGCCGCCGCGCCGGCCGGCCTGCCTGCCGCAGCAGTCAATCCGCGTTTACTGGTTCCGCCATGGCGCCGGGTGCTGTTCAAAGTCGTGCAACCAGCCGCGAAGCTCCGGCAACAGGCGTTCACTCTGGCTTTCGAGCCAGTGGCGGATGGCCGCTCCCGCCTCGCCCGGGAGCGCTTCTTCGCTGAGTTGCGCAGCAACGGCCAGGTCGTTGAGCCGCCCGAGCATCTCCTGCAGGCCGCTGGCCGAGACGTGGTAGTTGCGCAGCAGTTCACCCGGAAACAGTGGGGCGAAGAATTCCAGCGCGTAGCGCAGTCTCTTGTAGGCGACACGCAGGCGATGGCGGGCCGCCGCATCGCCGGCCAGCGCCTCCGCCGCCAACTGGCTGACCTGCCTGGCCCGCTTGTCGAGACAGGCCGGCGCGAAGGCGTCCAGGCGAAGGTTCTCGTCGTCGCGAAGCGCCAGGACGGCAGCCGTGAATTCGAGCAGCAGGCGCGAATAGTCGACCGACCGGAACTCATTGCGAGCAGCCTCGCGATTGATCGCGCAGCGCCGCTGCGCGTAGGCGGACAAGCGGTGGCTTTCGACACCGTTCGGGAAGGCTGCCGCGATTGTCGGCACGGTCTCCGTCGAGAATACGTCCCAGTTGCGCGCTTCACCGAGTCGCCCGGCCAGCGACTGCCACAGCGGATCGAAACGACTCACGAAACCCTCCGGGAGCAACGGCCGCCAGACGCGGATCGCCGAGCGCAGACGGCGAATCGCCACCCGCGCCTGGTGCACGAACTCGGGATCGTCGCTTTCGCAAACACCATGCTCGTTGTCCTGCAGGTGTTTCTGGCATGCCAGCGCGATCGTGCGAAATGCGTCGATGGCCGTCATGCCGGCATTCGTCTGCAGCGGCAGCGCCTTGACCGCCTGCAGTGCGTCGTCGGTCAGCGCCTGATAACCGCGCTGCAGCTTGCTGCTGACTTCCGGGTGAAGAGACAGATCGGTCTGCAGTTCGCTGGCGGTGGAGAACAGGTCCCCGGCGGATCCCGAAATGAGCCCCAGTCCGACCTCGCAAATGGCCTGCCGTCGGCCCTCGCCGACGATCCAGCCACGGTCGAGCGCCACCTCGATGCGCACACCCGCACGCGGCTCAAGCGTCCAGGCGTTACGGGTGAAGCTGGTCGTGAACGCGGGTTGAAGTTCCTTGCGCAAGGCTTCCAACCACTGCCGCAAGCCGCCGTCGCCGACGTGCGAAAAGTCAAAATCACCCGGTTCGCCCACCGCCTCCCATTCACGCTGCCCGGCGCCTCGCCGGGCGCCGATTGCCGCCCGGCTGACCGAGCACCACCAGGCCGAGCCCCTCTTGTGGTAGTGCAGCACGACGCGCTCGCGTTGCAGGCGCAGATCCGGCGTGTCGTAGTAGATATTGATGACCCTCTCGCGAATCGCGGCGCTGTCGACCAGCAGCGGGTGCCTGGCCAGGCGACCGGCCACCCCCGGGGTCAGGGAAAGATTGAGTTCTGAAAGATTTGGGTCTCTTTCGCCGTGCATCTGGCAAGCTCCTGAAAATTGGACTGACACTTCAGCCACAGCAACCGATCCCGAGGCGAACGGCATCCGCCAACACACTTACCGGGATCGGTGCTGTCTCGAATCAAGCAAGAGCTGCGCCAGTCCATCGGTGGCGCCAAACGCCATTGAAAATCACGCCCCTAGCGGTACCCCGCGGGTCACGGCGAAGCCCGTTGCCGGTGTAACAAAATGGACAGTGGCGGTCACGGCAATGGCCGGTGGACGGCAGGATGAGTCCAATCGAACAAGGACTTGCGAGAATGGCGGCGGTGCACAAGGGGTGATGGCACGTAACACCGTGAGCCGTGCCTCTGGCAGTTGTCGGCGACGACCGTGGCGATCCACGCGACGGCCGCGCCAGCAGCGACGAGAGCGGCCGATCGCCGGCGCATCGAGCGGGCGGCAGGCCGCGCGTGCCGCCCGCGGCCGGCCGCACGAGGCGCCAGGAGCCGTGCCCAACGGGCAAGCACCTGAAGGCCCCCGCGGCAGACCCTCAGGGCCAGCCGCGAGGACCTGCGGCGCAGGCGTTCAGCAGAGTTTGACGACGATATCGAGCAGCGTGCTGTTGCAGATGTTCAGGCGATCACCGGCACGACTCAGCTGCATGTAGATTTCCTTGCGCCTGAAGATGTAATGGAAATCGTCGTTCTGAAACAGCTCGGCGAGAGCGCACCGGTGCGTCCTGGTCAGTTGCCGAACCGCCTTGTCCGCCTTCTCGGCATCGGCGCGCCCCAACTTCGGGTCGCTCCCCAGACGGCCATAGCCGGCAGCCACGGCAGCGACTCCCGCCTTGAGGTAAACCGCCATTTCCAGGCAGGCCTTGTCGGGTTTCAGGGCGAGAACGTCGGTGTCCATTTCGACGACAACGGACTTGCAGCTATTGATGATCTCGTCGAGATTGATGATCGCCCGGTGCAGATCTTCACGGTCGATTGGCGTCGAGAAGGCTTCGTTGAGCAACGTCAGGTTGCGGACCTTTTGCCGATCGCCCTCGTACTCGGCCTCGACGATCTTCTTTGCCGCCTGCGCGCTGTCGGCACCCATGTACTCGACCAGCAGGCCGGCGCTGACGTCCACATGCGCGCTCTGTTCGGCGAGCAGAGCAAAGAAATCGGGAACCTTCGGAAATACCCGATGCAGGATCCGACGAGAGAAAGAGGGGCGTACAGAGCTGGTGTCCAACATGTTCATACCTTTCCGATAAAGAGGTTGACGAGCGCGAATGTCTGAATTGCAACCAGTGCCGCACCCGGGATGGTGATCATCCAGGTGACGGCAATGTCCTTGGCCTTCTTCCAGCGTACCGCTCGCGGCCGCTCGGAAGCGCCGATGCCCATGATCGACGTGCCGACAACGTGCGTGGTCGACACCGGCGCGCCGACCGCCGAGGCGGTCAGAATCACCAGCGCCGACGTCAGCTGCGAACTCAGCGCGTGAATCGGGCGTACGCGATAGATCGAGAAGCCAAGGGTGCGCACGATCCGCCAGCCACCCGACAGGATGCCCAGGGTGATCGCTACGGCGCAGGCGAGCATGACCCAGAAGGGCACCTCGAAGGTCGGAATGAAGCCACCGAGCAGCAGCGCCAGCGTCAGCATCCCCATGCTCTTCTGCGCGTCATTGGCGCCGTGCGAGAACGCCAGTCCGGCGGCGGTGATGAACTGCGCGTGGCGCAGACCGGTATTCGCTGAAGGATTGGCGGCAAAGAGCACGATGTTCATCAGCCGGAGAACCAGGAAACCAACCCAGAAGCCGATCAATGGCGACAGGATCAGCGCCGCCAGAACCTTCATGATGCCCGTCATCTCACCGTGCAGCAGTTGCGAGAATCCCCAGACGACGTTGTCCGGACCGGCAGAAACGACGACCGCGCCGATCAGGCCACCGACCAGGGCGTGCGACGAGGACGACGGAATGCCGAAATACCAGGTCGCCAGATTCCAGACGATGGCGCCAATCAGGCCGCTGATCAGGATCGCCAGCGACAGCACGGCGGCGACATCGCCCAGGGTAACGAATTTGCCGATGGTATTGGCGACGGCCGTGCCTCCCAACAGCGGCCCGAGAAACTCGAAGGTACCGACGATCATCACGGCCTGTATGGGGGTCATCGCGCGCGACGCGATGATCGTCGCAACGATGTTCGCGGCATCGTGAAAACCGTTGGTGTAGTCAAAGAAAAGGACGATAACAACGGTCGCGATCGTCAATATCAATAATGTGCTCATCAAACCACCCTGAGAATGTTGTTGTATGTTGAGGCGTCGCGAGCAAGCTCATGGGCGTACCGCGGCGCGCGCCTGGCGCGATCTCGCTGAAGAATTGTCGGTAACGGTATCGGCTCGGCTGCACCCTCCTCGTCATTCACCATCGGGGCGCCGGCATCGAGCTGCCCGGCCGACCAGCCGGACGTACGACGACCGACGCTGTGCGACGCCGGGCCGGGTCGCTGGCGTGTGATGCGGTTCGCCGAGCAAGCGCTGAGAAATGGCCTGCGGGAAAGCGCTTACAGCGGCCCGCGCGCGCCTGCGACGCCGAACAGCGGCAGGTAAGCCGGCGCCGGCGACGCGGCAGCGGAGCAACGAAGTATCGACTACGGCGGCCGCCGACTGCCGGCCGACTGGGCGCGCCAGAGTAAGGGCGCAGCGCCGCCCGGCGCTTCCCCTGCAGTCGCGCCCCGTCGTCAGACAAGGAGCGAACCCCGCATTGCCCCATCCACATACCCCCCAGGAATTGGACTACCCCGTGCTCGCCTGTCACCGATCGGGCCGCCGCCGGCAATCGGCCATGGCGACACCAAGAAGGCGCTGAGCGGTTCGACCAAGCAGTTTGTATGCCAGAGCGCAAGCGGCGAACGGGATCCAGATCAATCGCTCGGCAGACGGACGATGACGGATTAAGTGCGACAAGCAGGTGGGGGTGTAACGAAACGCTTACAGCGTCAGCGATTTGTCATGCCGAATGATCGCCCAGGCCAGTTAAAGCGGGCAGCTCATGCCATGCTGGCGCTTACGCCCGGAATGGCATCGAGTTACACCGCCTGATCGTCCGCTCAGCGCCATGCGAGAGGCCATCGAAGCCGCTGCGCACCGGCAAGCTGGCATGCGCGACGGAGCGGTGAGCGGCCTGGCCGATCTCCGCCTCAGGCAGCCGGTGGCGTCGCCCGCCGCGCCAGGCGTCTGTTGAGCGCCGGACGCGAAAGGCCGAGCAGCGTCGCGGCGACTCCCTGATTGCCCCTGGCACGGCGCAGGGCTTCGCTGATCATCGCTTCTTCGACCTCATCCAGGGTCGGGAAACGGCCGGGAATGACCACCGGCAAGCCGTCGGACGGTGCCGCCAGCGGCTGATCGGAATTCGTTCTCTGCTGTTTCTGAATCGCCTGGCGGAAGCTCTCCATGGCCAGCACCGAACCGCCACGATGCAGGGCCATGGCGTTGAAGACCATCGCCCGCAACTCGCGAACGTTGCCCGGAAAATGGTAGTTCGAGAGCAGCGTGATCAGCTCGTTGGATGGCTCGGGTGCCGACTTGTTGATCGCCGCGGCGGCCTCGTCGAGAAAGCGTTGAAGCAACAGCGGGATATCTTCCTTGTGCTCGCGCAGCGGCGGCACCTCGACCTGGTGCACCGAGAGGCGAAAGAAGAGATCGGAACGAAACCGGTTCTGGCGCATCATCTGGGCGAGCTGGCAGTTGGTCGCGCAGACGACACGGGCGTCGCTCGGACGCGCCACATCGGATCCCAGCGGAAAATACGTGTGTTCCTGCAAGAGGCGCAGCAGCTTGACCTGCGAGGCCATCGACAGGTCGCCGATTTCGTCGAGGAACAGCGTGCCGCCGGCAGCCTGCGAGATCAGCCCGGCCCGGTTCTGGTCGGCACCGGTATAGGCCCCTTTGCGATGGCCGAACAGGGTATCCGAGAACAGCGTGTCATCAAGGCCGGCGACATTGACCTGGACGAACTGTCCGGTCAGGCCGCTGAGCTTGTGCAAGGCATGCGCGAACATCTCCTTGCCGGCACCGGTCTCGCCGGAGATCAACACCGGCTCGGCCGAAACGGCAACCGCCTCGAGGTATTGAAACAGGGCGCGCATCTTGCGGCTGTTGGTGACGATGCCGGCGAAGGCTTCGCCGTGTTGCAGGCAGTCCGACAGCAGGTAATGCTTGAGAACGCCCATCTGCCGACGTAGCGACTGCACCTCGAGGGCGTGCCGAACGGACGCCAGCAGGCGGCTCTCCTCGACCGGTTTGACGAGGTAGTCGAAGGCGCCCTCCTTCATGCTCAGTACCGCCGTCTCGATATCCTGAGCGGCGGTCATGACGATTACCGGCAGCTCCGGATAAAGCCTGGCGATCTCCGGCAGCAGCTCGTTGCCGGTGACATGCGGCATGAAAAGGTCGAGAAGGATCAGGCTGGCCGCGTGCCGCTCGAGCGCCGGCAGCAGTTCGCGACTGTCGTTGACCAGCTCGACGTTGGCCACGCCGGCGCTGTTCAGCACGGCCGCCGTGGCATGCAGAACAGACTGGTCGTCATCGACCAGAACGACCGGCAGGCTGGCAAAGGATTTCTCTTTCACGACTCCTCCCTGATCACCGGCAGTTCAATGCTCACCGTCGTCCCCATTTTCTTGTTCGACGCGAAGCGCAGCACGCCGCCATGTCTTTCGACGATTGACGACGAAATCGACAGTCCCAGGCCGGTGCCGCCTCTGTCGCCCTTGGTGGTGAAGAACGGTTCGCCGATCTGGGCCATGACGTCCTCGGCAATCCCCTGACCCTGATCCTTGACGCGCACGATGATTCGCTCGCCGCTGCTGTCCAGCCTGGCCGATACCTTGACCGAACAGCTGTGGTCCGGCAGCGACTCCAGGGCATTGACGATGACATTGATGAACACCTGCTCGAGCTGTTGAACGTTCCCTCGCACCGCCGGCAGTGCCGCCGGCAAATCCAGGGTCAGGGCGTCCGTGTGTTGGCGAATGCGCGCGTCGAGCAGCGTCACCACGGCGTCGAGAATCTTCCCGATGTCGGCGAGTTCGTCCATATGCCCGCCATCCTGTTTGCCGAGATGCTTCAGATTGCCGATGATCTTGCGGATCCGCCTGGCGTTTTCGCCGATATCGCCCATGCCACGCGAAATGGTTTCGCGCGCTTGCGCGAAGCTCAGGCCGGCCAGCAGAAAATCCCCCTGCTCGCGCTCATATTCGCTCAGTATCGGCAAGGCATCGTGCCAGATCCGGGCCAGCAACGCCGCATTGGCCATGATCGCGTGCGTCGGGTTGCCGATTTCGTGGGCAATGCCAGCCGACAGTACACCGAGCGACGCCAGCCGCGCGCTGCGGATCGCCTGCGACTGCAGCTTCCGGTTCTCGGTGATGTCGGTGATCACCACCATGGCCGCCATCACCGTATCTGCCACCGTCGCCGAGTTGATCGGCACCATCCGCACTTCCCAGCTGGTGGCGTCGGGGCCCGCGTACTGGCAATGCTCAACCTGACCGTTGGCAAAGACCTGGCGCAGCTTGTCGAGGTAGGCTTGACGCACCTCGACCGGCAGGATGAGCTCGGATCGCGTCTCGCCGGCACCGCCAACCGGGTACGGCAGTGGCCGGTTGGTGAGCAGGATGCTGGCTCGGCGATCAACGGTAAAGATCAGGTCCGGGGAATGGTTGAACAGCGTCCGCAGCTTCGCTTCGGAATCGCGCAACGCATCCTCGGCCAGCTTGTGCTCGGTGATGTCCTCACAGAAGCCGACAATGCGACTCAGGGCGCCGCCGGACTCGTGCACCGGGAAGCCGCAGACCCGCAACCAGCGCAGCTCCCGCGCACCTTGTCGCACCGGCAGGACGACCGTGAAACGCCCTCCCCCGGCCTGCAGGCGGCCGATCGCCGCGCTCAGCGCGCAACGATCGCCGGCCTCGAAAACGTCCAGCAGCAGCGACGGCGCCGCACTGTCCATGCCGGCATCGTCGCCGGCAATCTGCCGGAACGCTGGCCCGATATACTCCAGCCGCGTCGCCTCGGCGTTGATTGCCCAGAAAACGACATCGACCGTTTCCGCGAGTTGGCGAAGCAGTTCTTCGCGTTGGCAAATCGCCTGTGCCAGCCGGCTTCGATTGTCCAGCTCGCGGCGACTGCGCACCAGATAGAAGCTCAACAAGGCGGTAAACAGGAATCCGCCGACGAGAACCGACCAGTGTGCCCGGCTGAACGCCTCACCGCTACGAAAGGTATGCGTGGCGACGCAGGTGACCGACCAGCTCCGGTCGCCGACGCGAATGCTGGCCACCATCCGTGGCTGCCCCTGGTCCTGTTCGGGCAGCAGGCCGGCAGCGGTCGCGACACTGCCGGGTTCGAGCCGGCTGGCGTAGAAGTGAAGGAACTGCGCTTCGCCGCCAGCCGATTCGTCACGCACGAGCACCTCGACACCGCGCGGCTCGAGGATGCTGATCGCCACGTGAACCAGTTCCTCGATGTCGTAGACGCCAACGACAAAACCGATCGGCTCGGCTCGCTCGCCCGGCTTGGCCCGCACCTCAGAGCGACGCGCTTCCCCCGACGCGAAGACCGGTTGCACGGCGTAGATCACCGACAAGGCTTCCTTGCCGGGTCGCAATAGTGCCATCGGGCCGCTGACCGCGATCTTGCCGCTGTCGCCGGCGCGCTGGAAGAATTCAGCCAGATCAGCCGTGGCGATCAGGTCCACGCCTGTCGCTATCCCGGCGCCGTCTCGCGATGCCGCAAGCGTCACCGGACTCGGCCGACGCGGCCCGGATGCCGTTGCCGCGCCGTCGGCAATTGCCGCGGCAGGCGGAGCGCTGCCCGCTACCAGCTTCGATGCCGCCTGTCGTTGGGCGGCCGCCACGGGCGCCCAGAGCAGACTTACGATATAGGGGCGACGCTGCAGGATCGCATCGGCAAAGACGCTGAACTCGGCCTCATCGATTTCCTGTGCGGCGTAGAGCAGGCCCCTGATCTCCAGCAGGGCGTCGAGACCCTGGTCGACAAAGGCGCGCAAGGATTCGATGCGGTCACTGGCCGCCCGCTGAAATTCCCTGAGGTGGCTGCTCGCCAGTTCTTCGCGCACGTTCCACGAGGACAGGCAGGTCAGCAAGATGCCGCCGACCGCCACGGCGTAGGCGGCAGCGTACTTTCGCAAGTTGTCGAACATCGGACGTTGTCGGATTCGTGCTACACGGCGCGTGGCGGGAAGGACTTCCCGAACAGCTGAACGCTGTGGGCGGGCAGCTTAGCAGAAAGCAGGCCCGGCGATGGCAGCGAATGCCGCAAGTGGACCAAATGAGCCAAGCGCGCCAAACCGCCGCGACCGGTCCCGACCCGCCGCACGACAGGAACCCGGCTACCGTCAGAGCCCCCTGAACTGCGTCGTTTCGTTTGCCTCAGGTCGTTCGCCATGACAAACGCGCCCGTACTGGCCAAGCGGGCAGCGCGGCGACCGTGGCTGCCGTCAGGAACGGGCGGCGCCAAGCTGCGCTGTCAGCGCAGTCGCTTCCGTGACCGGCAGCTGGCAGCGACCGAGACGGCAAACGAAAGCGGTCGGGCGACCGCCCTGCGGCAGCTTCTCCCGGAGAAACGGGATGGTCCGGGCAGCGCCTTCGATTGCCGACGCAGGCCCGCCGGCGAGCGCACGCGACGGCAGGTAGCTGCTGCGCAGCACCGACTGCAAGACGGCGCCATCGGCCTCGGCGCCATCGGGCCAGACGATCGCCACCTGCAACGGCGTGTCGGTGAGTAAATCAAGCGCCAGCAGCGCCTCGGCCATCACCATCGGCCGCTCGCGGAGCAGCTCGGCGTGCGCCCGCAATCCGCGCTCGGCAACCTGCCGCCAACGATCGTCGTCGGTGAATACCGCCAGGCGCAGCGCGTTGATCAGCGCCAGCGAAGTACCCGACGGCTCGGCGCCGTCGTGGGCGGGCTTCTCGCGGGCGATCAGCGCTTCGTGCCGTGGACCGGTCATGAACCAGCCGCCGATCGGGTCGGCGAACAGCTCCTCCGTCGCCTCGGCAAGCGCCAGCGCTTCGCGCAGGTAGCGCAGCTCAAAGCTCGCCTCGTAGAGATCGATCAGGCCGGCGGCGAGAAACGCGTGGTCGTCGAGGAAAGCGGCCTGCCGTGCCTGCCCGTCCTTGAAACTTCGCCGCAGTTCGCCGTCGGCGCCACGCAACTGCGCGAGCACGAAATCGGCCGCCCGCGCCGCGGCGGCAACGAAGTGCGGCTGCTCGAGAACACGTCCGGCAAGCGCCAGGGCGGAGATCATCAGGCCGTTCCAGGCGGCCAGGATCTTCTCGTCGCGCAAGGGCGGCAGGCGCGACAGGCGGACCTCGTACAGTCTCTGCCGCGCCGCGGCGAGCCGCGCCCAGCGCTGCTCATCGGGCCGCGGGACGTTGAGGATGGTCCACCCCTGCCAGTTGCCGCCGGCCTGCACATCATAGTGTTCGAGAAACAGCCGCGTCGCCTGGTCGTCGCCCAGGGCCTTCAGCTCATGCCGTATCTCGTCCGCACGCCAGACGAAGAAGCGCCCTTCCTCGCCCTCCGAGTCGGCGTCGGTGGCGGAATAGAAGGCCCCCGCGGCGTCGCGCATCTCGCGCAGGACGTAGTCGCAGGTTTCGCGTGCGACGCGCGCGAAATCTGGCCTGCCGGTAAGCTGAAACGCCTCGACGTAGGCGACCACCAGCAGGGCGTTGTCGTACAGCATCTTCTCGAAATGCGGCACCAGCCAGCGCGCGTCGGTCGAATAGCGATGAAAGCCGCCAGCCAGTTGGTCGTACAGACCGCCGGCAGCCATCTTCTCGAGCGTGAAAGTGGCGATCTGCAGCGCCTCGGCGTCGCCGCTACGGTGGTAATGACGCAGCAGCAGTCGCAGCGGGACATGCGACGGGAACTTGGGGGTCTGCCGCAGACCGCCGTTGGCCCGGTCGAAAGCGCGCTTGCAGTACTCGACGGTGGCATCGATCGCCGACCGGTCCGGCAGAGCGGCCCGCTCCATCGCATCGGCCGCTGCCCGAGCGCCCTGCATCTGCTGGCGAACGGCCTGCACCAGCGCCTCGGTCGCCTTGCCAAGGCGATCGGGATCACGGTGGAAGGCGTCGGCGAGATCGCCGAGCAGCGACAGGAAACCACGCCGGGCGCCACGCTCGCCGTCACGCGGCGGGAAATAGGTGCCGCCATAGAACGGCTGGCGCGCCGCGGTCAGCCAGACGCTCATTGGCCAGCCGCCCGAACCGGTCAGTTGCTGCACGGCGCTCATGTACACCGCGTCAAGGTCGGGCCGCTCCTCGCGGTCGACCTTGATCGCCACATAATGCGCGTTGAGGAAGGCGGCGATCTCCTCGTCCTCGAAGGACTCGGCCTCCATGACGTGACACCAGTGGCAGGTCGAATAGCCGATCGACAGAAATACCGGCCGCCCGAGGCGCTGCGCTTCGGCGAAAGCCTCGTCACCCCAGGCAAACCAGTTGACCGGGTTGTGTGCGTGCTGCAGCAGGTAGGGGCTGCTTTCCAGCGCCAGGCGGTTGGTGAAGCGCGGCCGGCCCTGATCGTCGAGGTGATGGCTGCGTGGCCGGTACGCCGGGCCGCGTCGTGCGATCGCCTCGTCAAGCCGGCGTCGCAGTTCGGGAGGAAACGCCTCGCTCGCGGGCGGTGTGCCGTCAGTCATCGTCTGCTCCAGATCTGTCCCGCCGATCGACGCGCCTCAAGGTGGCGCATCCCTGGCCAGCCGCAGGCCAGAGAATTGCCAGCGCGCCGCCGGCGGAAAGAAGTTGCGATAGCTTGCGCGGCTGTGCCCCTTGGGCGTCGCGCAGCTGCCGCCGCGCAGCACCTGTTGACCGACCATGAACTTGCCGTTGTATTCGCCGACGGCGCCGCTCAGCGGCCGGAAACCCGGGTACGGTTGGTAGGACGAGCGCGTCCATTGCCACACCTCGCCGCTCATCTGCCCGATCCCCGGCACGCCGTGCGCGACCTCCCATTCGAACTCGGTGGGCAGGCGGGCGCCCGCCCACTCGGCATACGCGGCGGCCTCGTAGAAGCTCAGTTGCGCCACCGGCGCGGCGGCGTCGAGCGGCTGCACGCCGTGCACGCCGAACGCCTGCCACTGTTCCGACGGCGCCCGTGCGTCACCTGGCGCGAGCCAGTACGCCGGCGCGCCCCAGGCCTGCTCCTGGACCGTCGCCCAGCCGTCGGACAGCCACAGCTCGGGCCGCCGATAGCCGCCGTCGGCAATGAACGATGCGTACTCGCCACAGCTGACCAGGCGATCGGCAATCAGGAACGGCGGCAACAGCACCTGGTGACGCGGCATTTCGTTGTCGAAGGCAAAGCCGGCATCGTCATGACCGACCGTCTTGACGCCGCCTGGAATCGCCAGCCAGCGCAGCGGCGACGCGGCCGCCGACGGCCGCCGCGGCCTGCCCTGATCGGCCGCCCGATAGGCCGGCAGCAGCGGATTGCACGACAGCGCATGCAGGATGTCGGTGACGATCAGCTCCTGGTGCTGCTGCTCGTGGTGCAGGCCGAGCTCGAGCAGCGGCGCCGCGTCCTGCCAGACGGACGCCTCGGTGCCTTCGATGAACGACCGGACGGCACCATCGACATGCTCGCGAAAGGCATGCACTTCAGCCAGCGACGGCCTGGTCAGGAGGCCGCGCAGCGGCCGCGGGTGGCGCGGGCCGAGCGACTCGTAGTAGGAATTGAAGAGCAACGAGAAGCGATCATCGAACGGTACATAGCCAGCGCCATGCGGCTGCAGCACGACCGCCTCGAAGAACCAGCTGGTGTGCGCCAGGTGCCACTTGGTCGGACTGGCATCGGGCATCGACTGGATGCACTGGTCCTCGGCCGACAGCGGTGCGGCGAGCGCCAGGCTGTACGCGCGGATCTCACGGTAGCGTTGCGCCAGGCGCCGACGCGCCGACACTTCGGTGATCGGGGTTGCGGACGAGGCCATCTCGGACATTCGGCAGGTCTCCCTGGTTTCGCCGGACCGCGCCGGAGGTCGGCGGTGCAATGCCCCTTGCCCTGCACCCCGGCTTGTCGATCGGCGCTGCCGCTTCATTACAGCACAAAAGCCGATCCCTTGCCGACGCCTGCCTGGTCGATCCGGCGGCGCGACCAGCAGACCTGACGGTGATCAACTGTCGACACACCCCTGCCGATGACGGGCGTGACCACCTCCCGGACGGCTGGCGCCGGCCACGAAGGTCAGCCGCCATTGGCCTGCGGCTTCTCCAGAATCACCAGCGCAATGCCGCCGAGAATCGCCACCGACGAGAGCACCAGGCGCAGCGTCAGCGGTTCGCCGAGCAAGGCGACGCCACCGACCGCGGCAATGACCGGCACACTGAGCTGCACCGTCGCGGCGTTGGTCGCCTTCAAGGCCGGCAAGGCCGTGTACCAGATCGCGTAGCCTATCCCGGACGCCAGCGCCCCGGAGGCGACCGCGTAGCCGAAGCCCGCCGGGTCGATCGCTGCTCCGGTCACCGTCAGGATACTCAAGGCCGCGGCGATCGGAGCGGCACGCAGGAAATTGCCCGCCGTCACCCGGGTCGGGTCGCCTGCCGCCTTGCCGCGCAGGGAATAGACACCCCAGGCGACACCGGCACCCAGCATCAGTACCGATCCGGACAACGGCGGCGCCGAGAGACCGGGAAACACCAGGCCGACCAGCCCGGCGAGCGCCAACACCAGACCGACCAGCTGCCACCGCTGCAGGCGCTCGCCAAGCAACAGCCCATGGCCGATCATCGTCGCCTGCACGGCGCCAAACAGCAGCAGCGCGCCGGCCGCCGCCGGCAGGCTCAGGTAAGCAAATGAAAAACCGGCGGCATAGACGAACAGGGCCAGGGCCGACCACCAGTTGCCGCCACCGGACGGCGCCCGCCCTCGCATCCGGACCACCAGCAAGAGCATCAGTGCTCCCGAAACCAGGCGGATCGTCGTGAAGCTGGCGGCATCGATGCCGGTGTGCTTGAAAGCCGCCCGACACAGCAGCGAATTGCCGGCAAAGGCAATCATCGCCAGCACGGTCAGGGCAATTACGCGAGCATGCGGCATGGCCGGCTTTCCTGCAGCTGGTCAGGCACTTGTCGCCAGGGTCGGCGCCGTGCGCGCAAGCCGCCGCGTTGGCCCGGGCCGCACTTTGCCTGCCGACCGGCAGCTCACCGCCCGGCGTCCTTCAGACGCTCCTCGTTGAGGAGATTCGCCTGTCGCGCAGCCGGGCGCTCGTTCAGCCGTCCGACATACGCTTCGAAGCGCGGACGCCTGTCGATGGTGCCGAAAGTCATGCCCCAGCCAAGCTGCGAGCCGGCGTACACGTCGGCGGCGGTAAATTGCTCGCCGCAGAGGTAGGGTCCGGGGCTTAGCGCCTGCTCGAGCGCGTCGATCGCCTGGCGATAGCTGCCGAAGCCGACGAAGCCGCTCTTGCCCTCCGGCACTTGCCAGTCGAGCGCCCTGGCGGTGACCGCCAGCTCGAGCGGCCCGGCAGCGAAAAACAGCCAGCGAAAATACGCGGCACGCGCGGGCGACGCCAACTCGGGTATCAGCATGCTGGCGGGAAAGCGATCGGCCAGGTAGGCGCAGATGGCCGCCGCTTCGGTGACCAGCGCGCTACCGTGTCTGAGCGCCGGCACCTTGCCCATCGGATTGATTGCCAGGTATTCGGCGCTTTTCATGGCAGGGCCGAATTCGAGCCATACCGTCTGATACGGCTGGCCGATCTCTTCGAGCATCCAGTGGGCAATGCGCCCACGTGACTGCGGATTCGTGTACAGCACCAGATCGCTCATCGCCAGATTCCTCCCGGGTTTGATGGTAGACCAGCCGAGCGTTCAACAGGCGTCGGCGAAGCCGGCTGCCGTTGGCAGCTCACAGACAATCGTCACCATCAACGCTCGCGCGTCATCATGCCCGAGCCGCCGACGTCTGCCTATACGCCGCCAGCCAAAGTCTGGCCGATCGGCCGGCGGCGATGAAATGCTGGCGCGATGCGGGCGTAAAGGGGTAAGGTTCGCAAGGTCAGGTGCGGCCAAGCCGCGCGCACGGCCGTGACAGCGTCGCCGTCAGTCGGGCCTTCGCGCCCTTGTCCGCAGAGCAGCCACGTGATCGGGAGCAAATCAGCATGCGCAGCAAGATCGTTACCGCCGATGAAGCCATCGCCCTGATCCGGCAAGGCGATACCCTGGCCAGCACCGGCTTCGTCCAGACCGGTTTTGCCGAGGCACTGCTGTCGGCGCTGGAGCGGCGCTTCCTGACCACCGGCGGCCCGAAGAACCTGACCCTGTTCGCGGCCGCCGGCCAGGGTGACGGCAAGACCCTTGGACTCAATCACCTGGGACACGAAGGCTTGCTGCGGCGGGTGGTGGCGGGCCACTGGGGGAGAATGCCGACGGTTGCACAACTGGCGCTCGACAACCGCATCCAAGCCTACAACCTGCCACAGGGAATCATCTGTCAGCTGTTCCGGGATCTGGCGGCCGGCAAGCCCGGCACCTTCTCCAAGGTCGGCCTGCACACTTTCGTCGATCCGCGCTACGGCGGCGGCCGGATCAACGCCACGACCACCAGGGACATCGTCAGCCTGGTCGAAGTCGGTGGCGAGGAGTGGCTGTTCTACAAGGTCGGCGAGGTCAACGTCGCCTTCGTGCGCGGCACCACCGCCGACACTTTCGGCAACATCACGATGGAGCGCGAAGCGCTGACCCTCAACAACCTGGCGATGGCGATGGCGGCCAAGAACAGCAACGGCATCGTCATCGCTCAGGTCGAACGGATCGCCGAGCGCAGCGGCCTGCCGCCGCGGCAGGTGAAGATTCCGGGGATTCTGGTCGATTGCGTGGTGATCGCCGAACCTGCCCAGCACATGCAGACGCTGGCCACCCAGTATAGCGCCGCCTATGCCGGCGAGTTCCGCGTCCCGCAGGCCAGCCTGGTGTCGGCACCCCTGACCGAGCGCAAGATCATCGCCCGCCGCGCGGCCTTCGAACTGCCGCCCAACGGCATCATCAATCTGGGTGTCGGCATGCCCGAAGGCGTGGCGGCGGTCGCCAACGAAGAGCGAATCTCGCACCTGCTGACGCTGACCGTCGAATCGGGCCTGATCGGCGGCATCCCGTCGACCGGCGGCAACTTCGGCACCGGCGTGAACATGGACGCGGTGATCGACGAGAACCAGCAGTTCGATTTCTACGACGGTGGCGGCCTCGACATGGCCTGTCTCGGCATGGCCGAATGCGATGCCGCCGGCAACGTCAATGTCAGCCGCTTCGGCGGCCGCCTGACCGGCGCCGGCGGTTTCATCAACATCAGCCAGAACGCCCGCCTGGTGGTCTTTGTCGGCACCTTCACCGGCAACGGTCTCAAGGTCGAGGTGAACGACGGCAAGCTGCGGATCGTCGAGGAGGGGCGGCAGCGGAAGTTCCTCAAGCAGGTCGGGCAAATCACCTTCAATGGCCAGTACGCCTACGATCGCGGCAAGCCGGTCTACTACATCACCGAACGCTGCGTGTTTCGCCGGGTCCGGGGCGGGCTGGCGCTGATCGAGGTGGCGCCCGGCATCGACGTCGACCGCGACATCCTGGCGAACATGGACTTCGAGCCGATCATCGGCGAATACGGCGAGATGGACGCGCGCATCTTCAACGTCAATCCGATGGGACTGGAGGCCGAACTGCTCAACCTGTCGCTGCCCGAACGGGTCATCTACGATCCGGAGCGCAACATCCTGTTCCTCAACTTCGAGGGCATGCACGTCCGGGTGGAGGAAGACGTCAAGGCGATCTGGGACATTTGCGAGTTGCGCTGCAAGACCGCCGGCCAGCGCGTCGGCGTGATCATCAACTACGACCGCTTTCGGATCAACCAGGACATGTACGACGCCTATGCTGAAATGGATCGCTACTTCCTGGCCAATTACTTCAGTCAGATCACCCGCTACGCGACCAGCGCCTTCCTTCGTGCCAAGCTCGGCGAAGCGCTCGCGGCACGCAGCATCGCGCCGCACGTCTTCGAGCGTCGCGAGGAAGCGCAGGCCTTCCTGAGCGGACGCAACAACAACACCGGCAGCCGAACCTGAGCGCCTGCCACCGCCGCACACGGGCCAACGGCGTCGGCAGACAGGCAGAAGATCGGCAAGCCGGCGCCATTCGCCGCGCGTAGTGCCCACTCCCGGCCGTGCGGTAGCAGCGCAAGGCTGCGCCCGAGCACACCAGCCAATCGGCGGCAACAGCTCCTTGACGCCCGTGCCATCCGCCGCGGACCGGCGAGCGTCTATACTGCGACGACACCCCGGCCAGGAGCCCACCATGCGCGCCACAACACCGCTTTTCACGGCGACGATCATCGCCACCCTGCTGCCCACCGCTGCCCGCGCCGCCGAGCCGACGCCGGGAACCGTCCTGGCCGCGTACACGGTGCTGGCGCCGAACAGGCAGGGGGCCACGGTCGCCATCGCCCGAGCCATCGTGCAGGGCGCGGAGTCGCCATGCCCCAGACTGATTCCGGTCACCGGCCCGGGCAGCGCGGTCGCCACCACGGCGCGCAACAACCCCGACCCGGCGAACTTCCCGATCCGCGTCTGCGAAGCGATCGTCACCGCGTCAATGCAGGTCGATGGCAGCCGACAGCGCGTACCCGGCCTGCCGCGAAAAGCGGGTGCCGTGTCGGTGGTTGGCGATTCCGGCTGCAAACCCGCCGATCAGGATGGCTGCAGGCTCGGCAGCAAGGCGTGGCCGTTCCAGCAAATTGCCCACTCGGCAGCCGCGGCCAAGCCCGACCTGGTGGTGCACATGGGCGACTACAACTACCGCGGCACACCCGGCCAGGTGAGCATCAACGGCGTCAGGCAGCCGGTATACGACGCCGGCGACAACACCGGCTCGGTCAGTTGCCAGCTCGCCGGGCCCTACCACGGACAGAACAGCCAGGGCAGCGCCGATCCCGACCGCTGGCAAGACTGGTGGCTTGATCTCTTCCAGCCGGCCGCCGACCTGCTCGCCGCCGCTCCCTGGGTGGTCGCGCGCGGCAACCACGAACTCTGCAGCCGCGCCGGCCCGGGCTGGTTCTACCTGCTCGATCCCGGCTCCGACCTTGCCGGCGTCGAAACCGGTCAGGCCGTGTGTCCAGCCGCCGAGAGCAGCGAGCCGCTGGTATTCGGTGCGCCCTATCGCATCGACCTGCCCGGCCTGGCGCTGCTGGTAGTCGATTCCGCCAATGCCTGCGACCAGGGTGAGCTGCATCAGGCACATTTCGACCAGCAGTTCAGGGAGGTTCAGCGGTTGCTTGGCAATTCCCCTGATCCAGCGCTGGTCGCCCTGGTGTCGCATCGACCGCTGTCGGCCGTGCGCAAGGCCGACGCCAGCACGGCGCCCGGCGATAGCGACCGCAGCGGGGCCTATGCGATCATCGACCAGACCTTGCAGCGGGCCTATCGCAAGTACCCCTTGCCACGACCGGTGGACCTCGTGCTGTCCGGCCACATGCATCGCTTCCAGGCGATCGGCTTCAGCCGCGCCAGCCAGGCGCCCTACCCCGACCAGCTGGTCGTTGGCAACAGCGGCGTCAGCCTGGCGCACAACCACCCCGCGAAGCCCTTCTCGTTGCCGATCGACGGCCTGACGGGCAGCGGCTTCGGGCTGAGCAAGTTTGGTTACATGGAGATCGCGCCAGGCGGGAAGCACGGCTGGAAAGGGACGCTCCGCAACCCTGCCGGCAAGCCGCTCGCCAGTTGCGAAGGCGGCAAGGGGGCGACGAAAACCGGACCATGTACGCCGAAGAAGTGACCGCAAGGCGCCTCGCTGGCAACAAGGCGGCGCCGTTCCCGTGGCTGCCCGGCGAGGCACTGGCGTCGGCCACTGGCGTGCGATCAGCTCGGGACAGGCCCCTGCGGTTGCTCGGGATGCGCGAGCGCATAGTTGTAGCTGGCGTGGTGGTCGTGATTGCCGACGACGCTGTTGTATTGCGCGGTGAAAGTGATCGCATCGCCGACGTGCTGATAGAGGACGTGACAGGTCAGGTCGTCGAATACCGACGGCGGCACGTCCGGCACCAGGTCGCAGCTGTTGACGATGCGGTAGATGTTGGCGGGGCCACTGTTCAGCAGCGACGCGAAAGCCGCGTCGCCGGTTCTCGGGCCGGCCAGGTTGTATTGCAAGAAGGACACCGCCGGAAGGGCAGCATTGGCCATCAGGTCGGGCATGCCGACCATCGCCAGCGACGCGCCCAGGCTGTGTCCGGTAAGCAGCAGGCGCCGCACACCCGCCAGGCTGGCGAGCTGATCGAGCACTGCCAGTCGCAGGCTTTGGTACAAGTCGAAGAAGCCCTTATGAACGTAGCCGGCATCGGTGACATTGGGCAGTTGGTAGGGCACCTGCTCGCACCTGGCGTCGACGTACCAGTCCTCGGGACTTTCGGTGCCGCGGAAGATGGCATAGGCGTCACTCCCGCGCTGTGCCACCAGGGCAAACGGTTCCAGGTCGTGGAAGGCGAGGACTTGCGAGTTTCCCCAGACGGGTGCGCCGAACCGAAAGCTGGCGCCTGCCGGAGGCTGCCACCGAAAGCAATGCGGGTCGTGCGGTTTCCCCTGCTGCAGCCATTGTGCGTACATCGCGTAGGCGATATCGACCAGGTTCGAGCAAGTCAGCGCGTCACCCAGGTCAAAAGGCGCCGGTGGAAAATACAGTGGTTTGCTGGTCAAGGTCACCTCCTCCGCGGAGAACTCGCTCCGCTTGCTCGATCTTACCGCCAATCGTCGGCGATGCTCCTTCGCCGGATGAAAGACCGCGAGTCGTTCGAAGAGCTTCGCACCATCGGGCGAATTCCCGTGCGACGCTGTCGACTTCGCCGTTCCTCATTCGTCGTATGCCGGGAATCCGCCATTTCGGCGGCGCCATTGCCAAGGAGAAGCGCATGCGTTTTCTGATCATCGTCAAGGCAACACCGGAATCGGAAGCCGAGACTTCACCCGCGCCGGGTGAAGAACTGCTGGCGGCGATGGCCGGCTTCCACGAAGAACTGGCGAAGGCCGGCGCGCTACTCGACGCCTCCGGTCTCAAGCCAAGCTCGGCCGGTTGGCGCATCCGTTACGACGGCGAACAGTGTACGGTGATCGACGGCCCGTTTGCCGAAAGCAGGGAGCTGATTGCCGGCTATACGCTGATTCAAGCGCGCGACCGCGAGGAAGCACTGGCCTGGAGCCAGCGCTTCCCCAACCCGCGCGGCCAAGGCCTGCCGGCTGAGATCGAGGTGCGCCCGCTGTACGGCCTCGAGGATTTTCCGCCAGCGGACAGTATCGAACGTTTCAAGGCGCTTGGCGTTCCGACCTGAAACGCCTCTTCGGCCACCGTCGCAGGGCAAGCACCTGGTCGGCTGGCACAGCACTCGCCGTTTCGAACACCATCCCGCACACAGGAGAACACCATGAACCAGGCCATTCCGCCGAACATGACGGCGATCACCCCGCACCTGACCTGCCGCAACGCCGCTGCCGCGATCGAGTTCTACAAACAGGCCTTCGACGCCAGCGAGGAAGGCCGCCTGGCCAGTCCGGACGGCAAACTGGCGCACGCCATGATTCGCATCGGCGGCGCCAGCGTGATGCTGGTCGATGAGTATCCCGAGCAGGGAATGCTCAGCCCGCTGTCGCTGAACGGCTCGCCGGTGACCATCCACCTCTACGTTGACGACGTCGACGCTACCGTCGCCCAGGCCGTCACTGCCGGCGCCCGGGTGACCATGCCGGTTTCCGACATGTTCTGGGGCGACCGCTACGGTCGACTGGTCGATCCCTTCGGCCATCACTGGTCTGTCGCCACCCACCAGCGCGACCTCAGCCCGGAAGAAATCACCGCCGCCATGGTCAACGGCTGTCCGGACGCCGGAGCGCACTGAGATGCCCTACCTGCTGTTGATCGTTGAACCTCGTGGCCAGCGCGCCAGCCGCCAGTCGTCCGAAGCGCAGGGCCTCTACGACGAAATGATGGCCTTCAGCGCCGCGTTGCAGGAGCGCGGCGTCCTGCTGCGCGCCGAATCGCTGCGCAGCGACGAGCACGCCGTGCGGATCAGCGCCAGAGCACCGGGCGGCACGCCGCAGATGCTCGACGGCCCGTTTGCCGAAAGCAAGGAAATGGTCGGCGGCTTCTTCCTGATCGACGTCGCGACGCGCGACGAGGCGCTGGCGATTGCCGGACGCTGCCCGGCGGTCAACTGGGCCGCCGTCGAAGTGCGCGAATGCGCGCCCTGCCACCTGCCGTAGGGAGAGCCGGGTGAGCGACCAGGATGCGACCCGCCGCATCCGTGCCGCCATCGCGGCATGGGGCGACGCCTTCTGCAGCAAGGACCTCGACCGCCTGATGGCGCTCTACGCGCCGACTGCGGTGGTGTTCGATGCCATCCCGCCGTTCGCCAGCGGCGTCGAGGCAATGCGCGACAAGGTCGCGAGCTGCCTCCCCCATTTCCCCGACGCGTCTACCTTTGCGGTCGCGACACAGGATCTCAGCGTCAGCGTCGCTGGCGAGATCGCCGCGGCGCATTTCGTCTGGCATTTTTCCGGTCTGCCGCCAGACCATCCGGCCGGCCGCCACTGGCTGCGCAGCACGATGGTCTGGCGCCGGCAAGCGGACGACAGCTGGCTGATCGTGCACGACCATTGCTCGGCACCCTTCGATCCCCACAGCGAAAAGGTCGTCCTCGGTCCCGACTTGCCGGCGCCGCATTTCGACGTCCGTTCGCTTCCACCGCACTGACAGGGAGGTCTCATGGCCACCCAGATTTTCGTCAATCTCCCGGTTGCCGATCGCAAGCGCAGCATCGACTTCTTCACCGCGCTCGGCTTCAGCTTCAACCCGCAATGGACCGACGACGCGGCCACCTGCATGATCATCGGTGACCACATCTTCGCCATGCTGCTCACCCGCGAACGCTTCCAGACCTTTACGCCCAGGCCGGTGGCCGACGCCACGCAGACCACCGAAGTGCTGCTCTGCCTGGCGCTCGACAGTCGGGCGGCGGTCGATGAGATGGTCGCCCGGGCGCTTGCCCGCGGCGGCAGCACCTACAAGGCGCCGGAAGACCACGGCTTCATGTACGGCGACGCCTTCGCCGACCCCGACGGCCATATCTGGGAGCTGATTCACCTGACCGAGCCGGCATGAGCGACGCCGACGACGCCCGCCGGCGCATTGCCGCCGTCTGGCGTCTCGAAGCGGCCAGGGTAATCGGGTGCGCGGCGCGCATCGTCCGAGATATCGGCCTGGCGGAAGATTTTGCCCAGGATGCCCTGGTCACCGCGCTCGAGGTCTGGCCACGCAGTGGCATCCCGGACAACCCCGGCGCCTGGCTGCTGACGGTGACCAGGCGCCGGGCGCTGGACCATTTTCGCCACACGCGGATGGCGGCGAGCAAGGCGTCCGAAGTCGGTGTCGCGCTCGATTTTCAACACCAGAGCGCCGACGACGCCGAGCGGGAAGCGGCCGACGCGGCGCTCGACGACGACGTCGGCGACCAGCAGCTTCGCCTGATCTTCACCGCCTGCCACCCGATCCTCTCGCCCGAGGCGCGCAGCGCGCTGACCCTGCGTGTGATGGGCGGCCTGACCACTGCAGAGATTGCCCGCGCCTACCTCAAGCCCGAGCCGACCATCGCCCAGCGCATCGTCCGCGCCAAACGCAGCCTCGCCGCTGCCGGCGTCCCCTTCGAACTGCCGCACGGCTGCGAACTGCGTCTGCGCCTGGCCTCGGTGCTCGAAGTCATCTACCTGATGTTCAACGAAGGCTACGTCGCCACCGCCGGTGACGACTGGATGCGCCCGGCGCTGTGCGCGGAAGCACTGCGCCTGGGTCGCGTGCTGGCCGGTCTGATGCCCGACGAAAGCGAGGTCTTCGGCCTCGTCGCGCTGATGGAAATCCAGGCCTCGCGGATCGCTGCGCGCGTCTCGGCCAGCGGCGAACCGGTGCTGCTGCTCGACCAGGACCGCCGCCGCTGGGACCACCTGCTGATCCGCCGTGGGCTCGAGGCGCTGGCCAGAAGCGAAGCCCTGCCGGCCAACGGCCTTCTCGGCCCGTACGCGCTGCAGGCGGCGATTGCCGCGTGTCACGCCCGCGCGACGCAGGTCGAGCAGACCGACTGGCGGCGCATCGTCGCACTCTACGACGCCCTCGACCAGATCGCGCCGTCGCCGGTCGTTCGGCTCAATCGCGCCGTCGCCGTGTCGATGGCCGATGGCCCGGCGGCGGCGCTCGATCTGGTCGACGAGCTGCGGGCCGAGCCGGCCCTGCACAATTACCATTGGTTGCCCAGCGTGCGCGGCGAACTGCTGGGCCGCCTGCAGCGCCCGCAAGAAGCGCGTGTGGAATTCGAACGTGCCGCCGCACTTGCCCACAACGGCCGGGAACGTGCGCTGCTACTGGCCAGAGCCGCCAACTGTCAGATCGCCAACGCCCCCTCGCCCAACCACTTCGACCACCGCGCCGCGACGTGGGATGCCGATCCCGTCAAGCGCGCGCGTGCGCTCGCGGTCGCCACCGGCATCCGAAACCAGGTGCCGATCTCGCCGCAGATGCGCGCGCTGGAGTACGGCTGTGGAACGGGCTTGCTGAGCTTCGCGCTGCAAGCGCAGCTCGCTCACCTTGCCCTGGCCGACAGTTCGCAGGGCATGCTGAGCGTGCTCGACGAGAAGATCGCCGTCCAGCGCATCGGCAGCATGCACCCGATGCGGCTCGATCTGCTCACCGACCCGCTGCCACCGCAACGCTACGACCTGATCTACACGCTGATGACCTTTCATCACGTCCGCGACACCGACGCACTGCTGCGCAGCCTCTACCGCTTGCTGGCCTCACCGGGCTACCTGTGTGTCGCCGATCTCGACAGCGAGGACGGGGCCTTTCATGGCCAGGGATTTGACGGCCACGAGGGTTTCGATCGCGGCGTCCTGGCAACGAAAGCCGAAGCGGCCGGCTTCCGCGAGCCCGCTTTCACGACCGTGTTCACGATGACCAGGGGAGACGGCTCGACGCCGACCGAGTACCCGATCTTCCTGATGGTCGCCCGCAAGTAATGCACACGCCGCTCCCGGCCGACCGCCAGTTGCGGCGACCCGGAGCCCGGCTTCAGGAGTTTTCGATCAGAATCCCTTCAATTATCTGCGCCGATTCCTTGCAGCGCGCGAGAACCTTCTCCTGCTGCGAATAGAATTGCCGCATGCGAATGGCCAGTAGAGCGGCCTCGTCGTCGCCCTCATTCTCGAACAGCGTCTTGATGGCCTGCTGCATCACGGCGTCGGCCTTTTCCTCGATGCTCTCGATTTGCACGCACAGGGTGACCGTCTCCTGACTACGCTCCTTGTCCTTCAGCGAATTGATCGCCCGATTGAGCCGCGTGCAGGCGTCGACGGCCATCGCCGCCAGTTCACGCGAGGCGACGGTCGCCTCCGGAATACTGTACATCCCCACCGCCTGCGCGACGTCCTGGACCGCATTCACCACGCCGTCGAGTTCGAGAGTCAGTGCATAGACCTGCTCGCGGTTGAGTGGCGTGACGAAGGACTTGTGCAGCATGTTGATCATGTCCTTCTTGATCTGATCCGCGCTGGCTTCGTTCATGTTGACTTCCTCGGCCAGCGCGGCAACGTCCTCCTTGCTGACGCCCAGGCTGGTGACCAGGCGAAGCATGGCATTGGTACTCGCCAGGACACGCTCGCTGTGTGCGGCGAGAAGAGAAAAAAACTCGGAACGCTTCGGTAACATGGCTAGTTCCCTTGTTAAGTATTCAAAAATGGCTTCTTGGCGACAAGAAGTAACATCTGCAGCGATATCGCAAGCTGAAGGCACGCCATGACATCGCTGAGCCGACCAACACGGCGCCGAGACGAGCACGGGAGGCGCACCGCCAGCGGCGCGCCTCCTCCACCAACGCAGCACGCAGTGCCTAGAATGCCCTGGTCCCGATATACCAGAAGATTGCCGCGATCAGGCCTGAAGCGGGAATCGTCAAGATCCACGCAACCAGCAGATTGGCGGTGATCGCCCAGTGGACAGCCTTGACGTCGGTGGCGGAACCGACACCGATGATCGCACCGGTAATGGTGTGCGTGGTCGACACCGGAATGCCCCCGAGCGTCGCCAGTCCGAGAGTGATCGCGCCGCCCATCGACGCGCACGAACCGCTGACGGCGTTGAGCTTGGTGATCTTGGTGCCCATGGTCTTGACGATTCGCCAGCCGCCCAGGTAGGTTCCCCAGGCGATGGCGAAGTAGCACGAGTAGATCACCCACATCGGCAGCGTCGCCACGTCCTTGGTCGCGACACCCGCGGTGATCATCAGCAACCAGATGATACCGATGGTTTTCTGAGCGTCATTGCCGCCGTGACCCAGGCTATAGGCGCCCGCCGCGAACAACTGCGCGCTCTTGAACCATTTCCCTGCCTGATGCGGCGAGTGGTTTCGAAAGATCCAGGAGACCAAGACCATCAGCAGGCCACCGATGATCATCCCCACCACCGGCGAAATGATGATGAATGCCAGGATCTTGCCGAATCCATCCCAGACGATCGGCGCACCCGAGCCCGACTTGGCGACCGTCGCGCCAACCAGCCCGCCGACCAGGGCGTGTGAGGAGGATGACGGAATCCCGTAGTACCAGGTGATGATGTTCCACGCGAGTGCGCCCATCAACGCACCGAAAATCACGTAGTGATCGACGAACAGGGGATCTACCGTGCCCTTGCCGATCGTTGCCGCCACCTTGAGCTGAAACACCCATAAAGCGGCAAAGTTGAAAAAAGCGGCGAAAAGCACCGCCTGCTTCGGTGTCAGTGCACCGGTCGCGACTATCGTCGAAATGGCATTCGCGCCATCATGAAAGCCATTCATGAAGTCAAAAGCCAAAGCGACCGCGATCAGCAGCCCCAGCACCCAGATGCTGATATTCAGACCTTCCATCTTGGCTTACCCCTCAGGAGTTTTCGATCAGGATCTCTTCGATCATCTTGGCCGCGTCCTGGCAGCAATCGAGGACGCCCTCTTGAAGCGAGTAGAACTCCCGCATCTTCATGGCTTGCCAGACGCTGACCCCATCCTGGAAGAGTGCCGTGATCGCCTTGCGCTGCACCCGATCGGCCTTGCTCTCGATCTCCTCGATTTCCTTGCACAGATTGAGCGTCTCGGCGCTACGCGTCTTGTCGGACAGCGCCATGACGGCGCGGTTGAGGCGCATGCAGGCATCGGCGCTGAGAGATGCCATTTCGCGGGCTTCGACAGTCGATTGCTTGATGCTGTACATCCCCAGGGCGTTGGCGACGTCCTGCAGAGCATTCAGCGTCTTGTCGAGATCCGTCGTCAACGCGTGAATCTGGTCGCGGTTGATCGGCGTGGTAAATGACTTGTGCAGCCTCTCGATCAAGGCGGCCTTGATCTTGTCGGCCTCTTTCTCGTTGAGATTGACCTCGGCGACCAACGCCGGAATATCTTCTCCCCCCTCACCCAGGCCATTGATCAGGCGCAAGGTTGCGTTGGCTCCCGCAACCACTCGTTCGGAGTGAGCCGCGAGAAGTTCAAAAAATTCCTTGCGCTGCGGCATCAGACTACTAAACATTCGACTACCCCCATGCTATCTGCCCCGTCGGGCACCCACCAGTCAGAACCCCCAAGCCGAGCAAATCTCGGCACCCTTTCCCGCAACTACGAAATACACAGCAGGCAGCTCATCGCCCATGGCCGATCGCCTTCGGCCGCGAGCCAGGCGCCCGGACGACAGGCACTGCAGGGTATCGATTGCCCTGCCCGCCGATCTTTTTCAACAAACCCTTCGTCGAGCTCCCCTTACGGCCGCCCGCATTCCGCCGCCGCAAGCGGGGAAACGCGAAACTCCCTCATCGTTTCGAGCTTCCGAGTGGCGATCGTCCGCGCGCGAGTCGGGACGGATCCCTGGCCGGTCAAGAATCTGGCTCGTGGTCGAATGGGTGGCGCGACGATGAGCCCTGATCCAGGGGCAGACATTGGTCTTGGGGGTGGCGACGTCCCATGCTGCTCTGGCGAGCACCCGCACAGCTGTTGCAAGCATTACCGCGGAGGCTAGGTTGCCGTTGACGTGCTGGCGGGAAGCGAAACGCAGGTCCGCCGTGGAAGGGCGGCTGGTGCGCTTCTGGTGGGCGAACCATCGCGAGACACTGTATCGGGCAGGATGACCAGCGACCTCTCGGCGGCGGCCAGGGGGTCGGTCAACGAGCCGCCAGTCCTGGGGATGCTCCAACGCGCAATCTCGGCCTTCGCCCTGGCGGCCCACCTGGCCGTGTTGTCGGTCAAGGCACCCGCGAAACGGCCAAGGGTGCCTGCTCTACCGCGCGAACGAGATCTTGCTTCGGATCGACGCTCCGTCGCAAGACCGACTCTCCGAACGCCGAACAGCCGCAGCTGATCTGCACGAAGATCCCGTCCCGCTGACCGGAAGTGATCGCCATTTGGTTGCATGAGGCTTACCACTCGCGCCAAATAGAAAGACAAGGGCATCAATATTCCCGAGCTAATAGCTTTGCCAACCAAACATAAACTGGCGGCAATTATGCCACTACAAAAACAAATGAAAGGGGAATTTTGCCTTTGAGACAGGTTTTTTTTTTCAGACTCCCGCGTGCCAGCTTCCGCACCTGACCAGCGGCCCGTGCGAAGCGATGTTCATCGCGGAAAAGCGGTCGCATTTGCTGACGACGCGAGAAACCTTGTCCGCTTCCAATCGGTGTCAACAGGCCGCAGATGCGCGCGCTGGAGTACGGCTGCGGAACGGGTTTGCTGAGCTTCGCGCTGCACGCGCAGCTCGCTCAGCTTGCCCTGGCCGACAGTTCGCAGGGCATGCTGAGCGTGCTCGACGAGAAGATCGCCGTCCAGCGCATCGGCAACCTGCACCCGATGCGGCTCGATCTGCTCACCGACCCGCTGCCACCGCAACGCTACGACCTGATCTACACGCTGATGACCTTTCACCACGTCCGCGACACCGACACACTGCTGCGCAGCCTCTACCGCTTGCCGGCCTCGCCGGGCTACCTGTGCGTCGCCGATCTCGACAGCGAGAACGGGTCCTTTCAGGGCCAGCGATTCGACGGCCACAAGAGTTTCGATCGCGGCGTCCTGGCAACGAAAGCCGCAGCGGCCGGCTTCCGCGAGCCCGTTTTCACGACCGTGTTCACGATGCCCCGGGGAGGCGGCTCGACGCCGACCGAGTACCCGATCTTGCTGATGGTTGCCTGCAAGCAATGCTGTCCAGGCGGCCTTGACGCCGACCGTGCGGCGGCGTTGCTCACACCATACTCATAGGCCTTCCAGGATGAACAGCGTCCTGTTCGCCGATTGCAGCCCGATCTTCAGAACGTCCTGGTATTCGTCGGACTGATAAAAGGTTTCGGCGTCGGCAGCAGAGGGAAAGCGGATCAGCACCATCCGCGTCGGCGACCAGAGCTTGCTCTCCTTGACCGTCAGCTTGCCACCTCGGGCGAGGTATTCACCGCCATGTTTTTCCACCAGAGGCTTGGCCTTCAGCTTGTAGCTCTCGTACATCTCCGGATTGGTCAGGTCGGTATCGACAACCAGATAGGCAGCCATCTTTTCTCCAGTGCGAGTGGGTCTGTCGCCGGCACTACCGCGGGCTTGCCGGCAGCAGGACGTCGAAGCCGGCGCCGGCGCTTGCTCCGCCCATCCAGCGATTCGTGTGACGAGGCCAACTTGTGCCACGCCGCCGGCAAGGTACCGCGCGCCGCGGGTGCGTGCAAGCGGCCAGACGACGGCTACCCGCGGCAGTCAGCGCACGCAACAATCTGCAGGGCTGTCGACTACACTGAAAATACCTTACAGGTGACTTCTTCATCGGGGACAAGCCATGGGACAGGCCAATTACGGGTCAAGTGCTGCGAGGTCGACCGCCACTTCGAGGGCTGCCGCGCTGGATCGCCAGTCCGCACCGCACGCGGCACGGACTGGCGGCCGCGCCGGCATCCCGGCCTTTCTTCAACATGCCGCAGGCCGGAGTGGTGAACGGCTGCCGCCTGAAACGCGGGAGGCAATCGCGTTGCCCCGCTTTCTGCAGCCGAAGCTGAAGCTGAGCCAGCCGCATGGCGGTGCGGAGGCGGAGGCTGACCGGGCGGCAGACGAGGCGGTCAGGGCACTGCACGATACGCCGCCGGCGTCCGGGTTCCCGGCGCGTGACGGAGCGGCGGAGCAGGCCAGCGAAGGGTCTGGTGGTCAAGTACTGCCACGCCGCATCCAGCGCTTCATGGAAGCACGGTTCGACGCCGATCTTGGCGCTGTACGGCTGCACCGCGACGCCGGTGCGGACGCGGCGGCGCGCGCCATGAATGCGCGTGCGTTCACCGTCGGTCGCGATATCGCGTTTGCGTCGGACGAATTCCAACCCGAAACGCCGACCGGCTGCCGCCTGCTGGCACACGAGATGGCGCACGTCGTGCAGCAGTCGGGCGGTTCGCCGGCCGGCCGGCGGTCGCCGCAACTGCACGCGGCCGAGCGGTCGATCCAGCGTGCCGTGCGAACCCTCGGCGGCGAGTGGGACACGACGAAGTACGACGTGGTGCAAGACGCCGCCGGGACGACGGATATTGGCGTCGACATCGCCTTGAACTTCAAGCCGGAAGATCCCGTTGATGCAGAGTTGATCGGACTGACGCAGACCTCGCGAACAATCATTGGCGGCAAACTGGCTTTTCCGACCGACACCACCAGGCGCCGTGCGATTCCTGCCGGCGAGAAGGGTGTCGAAGAAGGCACCAAGATCGACCGTCTCTCCGCCTACGGCAATCCCCTCTATGCGGCGACCAGCCCGGGAGTCGCAGATACCCTGGCCAGCACGCCGACCTCGGCCTTCTGGGGTCAACACGGCTGGCACTACAACGACCCATTGAGCGGGGCCCAGCATCAGGACGCGATCCTCAAGGACACGCCGACGGTCGATCCTCCCGGAGCCAACTCGAGCCAGAATTTCGAGTCGGCCGCGCTCGCCGTCAAAGGTAGTCAGGACGGCACCTACTACGGCTCGGTCACCTGGGGGTGGCAGACCGATGCCGCCGGCGCACTCAGCAAGTCGCCGCTGGCGATAGGTTCCGCGGGAGTTCCAAGCGCCACGTTCATGCGCGCCGCCGAACTCTGGAACACCAACACGACGTCCAGCGGCACGGCGACGATCAACCTCCCGACGTCGTCGCTTCCCGCCAACACCACCTTGCCGTCGAGCCGTTCGACGAGCGATCTGGTGATCGCGATCGCCAGGGTGAATAGCGAATTGGCGTCGATGCTTCCCGGCACCGACAAGACCAACAAGGAATTCGAGAAGAAAGCGCTCGCCTTCGAGCTGGCCAAACGCGCCGATCAGCCCACCCTCTCCCTGGCCGACCAGGAAAAGGCTGCCACTCTCCTCGCCACCCCCGATCTGATCAAGCGCGCCGACGCGCTTCCTGCCGAGATCGCCGGCATGGCGGCAGGATCTGCGCGCACTGACAAGGAGCTTGAACAAGAGGCAGTGAAGAGAGAAATCCCGAAACGCAGGATGCTGATCACCGTTCATGTTCACGAGACCGAGGACACCTTTGGTGCCGACAGTGTCTACGTCGTGGCGTGGTCCGGGTTCCTGGCGACGAGGACTTCCGTCGTCGATCTCGACAACGGCGACGAACATGCCTTCGTCGTTCCTCTCTCGGCGCTGTTCGCCGGCCCACCGCTGTCGCACGCTTTCCCGTCGCTGTTCGTCAGGGCGTACGACGAAGACTGGGAGGGAGACGACCTGATGTTCGACAAGAAGTGGGACTGGTCCGGCCTCCCCGCGGAAGAGACCCAGTCCCGGGACGGCGGCAAGTACACCGTGCGGATCGACTTCGCGCAGCTGCGATGAGCGGCAGTTCGCAGCAAGCGCTGGCGGCCGAGCTGGCGACGCTGGGTTACGTCGATCTGTTCATGCGGGCGGACACCGAACATCAGGACCGTCTGTGGAATCGGCCAAACGGCTCCCTGGAACTTGAGGCGCTGGCGGTGGGCCCGGGCGTCCCGTGGGAAGCGCGATTTCTGGCGGCCGAGGTCCTGTTCCGCAAGCAGGCCGGTTTTCCACGAAAGGATCAGCGCGACACCTTGGCGCCGGCTTATGTCGAGGCGCTCAGAAACGCCAGCATGGCCAATCCCTGGGGGCTGCCGGGCGAGCTCGACGGCAGCGCCGGGCAGCATCTGGTGAGTCTTGGCGAAGGCGCCGCGGTCGAGTTGGCTGAATTGCTCGATGACGCGCGCCGGCTGCCCTACTGGGGCAGTCAGGAAGCTACCTGGGGAAACAGCTTCGCGTTCCGCGTGAAGGATTTCGCGGCGTTCTTTCTGAGCGTCATCCGGGGCCAGCCCTATCTGTTGCACACCGACCCGAACGCCCGTGACGCGGACATCCGGAAGCTCGCCCGCTCGCCGCCCTGACGAAGCGGTGGAGCGATCGAAAAGGCCCCTGAAATATCGCGAGCGCGCAGGCGATGCGGCTCGGACGGTATCGGCGCAGCGACGACCGTTGCCGGTCACCATGCCATCCTCGGCAATGGTCGCCAGCACGGACGCCAGAAACCAGGGTGGGCGAAGTCCTCGCTCCTGGCTCCTGGCTCCTGGCGGCCAGCGACGCCGAGCAGGACAACGCGCTGGCAGGCGCGACCAGGCGCGCCTGCCGGGCGAACGCCAGTTGCCGGCTGTTGCTGGCGGTAGCCGTGCGAGATTGGCGTGCCACGGGCGCGATCTGTCGCCCGACGCCTGGCTGCCCGTCCTCACCACCTCGACGAACAGCAAAGCGGCGACGCCGGCGTCTAGCGCCAGCCCGTCGCGAGTGGCGTAGAATCCGCCCAAAACGAACGGCAGGCACCAGCGAGGGACCACTGACCAACACCCCCGATCTCGTCCGACCGAAACGTCAAGGTGCAGCGCTGGTTTGCCAGCCGCCACGACAGCAGCGACGAAGGAATAAAGTGACAAACCCAGCCAATCACCCGCAGCGCTTCTCGCTCAACTACGAGTTGCACGCTCGCCCGCCGGAGGCGCTGAGCATCCCGGAGCAGGCGTCGTATCTGGCGCTGGCAACCGACCCCTCGAACCGGCAAGCGGAATACGAGTGCATCGTCGAGTTGTGCACGCGCTATGGCGTCACCTCGCCGGCTCCCGAGCTCAATCATTTCAAGGTCGATCTCGGTACCTTCCGGCTCAAGTGGGAAAGGCGTGCCGAGTGCAGCAGTTACACCTTTTTCCGCCAGGGCGACGTCGGCGACCCCTTCGCCCAGCCGGTGATCACCAGCGTGCCGCAAGACTGGCTCGAAGGCCTGCCGGGGCAGGTGCTGGTCGCCGCACACGTGGCGCTGCGACCGGCGCCAGCCGAACCCTCAAGCAACGAGGAACTGGCCAGCCTGTTCGAGGGCAACCCGCTGGTCGGTTCGCGGGTCGGCGACGGTGTCGCCAGCGTACGGGCGGACTTTCGCATCCACGCCGACGGTTTCAGCCGCTTCCTGATCGAGGATGTCAGTCTCACCCCGCGCCAGGCCGGGCGGATGGTGCAGCGCCTGCTCGAAATCGAGACCTATCTGATGCGGGCGCTGCTGACGCTGCCGGTGGCCAGGGCCACCCTGCCGGTGCTCGCCGACGCCGATCTGCAGCTCGCCGCGCTGATCAACGAAATGGCGGCAGTCAAGAGCGAAGATGAACCCGCCCTGCTCGACCGCCTGACGCGACTTGCCGCGGTTGTCGAAAGCACCATTTCCTCGACGCTGGGGCGAATCTGCGCGGCGCGCGCCTACCAGGAACTGGTCGAACGTCGCCTTGCCGACTTGCGCGAAGTGCGCGTGGAAGGCGTGCAGACCCTGCGCGAGTTCGTCGAACGCCGCCTGCTGCCGGCGATGAGCACCTGCGAAACCGTCGCCAGGCTCCAGGACAGCCTGTCCGAGCGGATCAGTCGCGCCAGCGAGCTGCTGCGCACGCGCGTCGATATCGCGCTGCAACGGCAGAACCAGTCGCTGCTCAGTACCGCCGCGCGGCGAGCCAAGCTGCAGTTGCGTCTGCAGGAGACCGTCGAAGGACTGTCGGTGGCCGCGGTCAGCTACTACGTGGTTGGCCTGGTCGGCTATGCCGCCAAGGCAGTCAAGGCCGCCGGCGCCCCAGTCAATCCGGAAATCGTCACCGGCATCGCGATTCCGATCGTCGTCGTCGTTGCCGCACTGGGCGTTCGCCATATCCGCCAGCTGGTGCAGCGCGCGGCGAGTTAGCCCGCCGGCACACGCCGTGCTCTGCCGCGGTGGCGCTCGCCGATTCGCGCATACGTCGGCACATCGTCATCGACGGCTGCTGCCTGTCGCGGATGCCCTTGCCCGGGTCGTCATCGGCCGAAGCGAACGGCCACCCTGCGACGAAAAGGCTTCCCGATATCCGCTTTACCGCACCGTGTCGATGGCAGCCTCGCATGTCTGCTCTGTTGGTAGCGGTCAGCGTTCGCACCTTCGGTCGACAATTTGGGCGCACGGCGGTATTGGCCTCCAGCGCGCAGCCAAGGGTGTCCGGAGCGCTGGTTGACCAGCGGGTCAGTCTGCGTATGTCATCAGGTGGTTTGGGTCGACAGCTGCTACTGGTAGGGCCTTGAAGCGTTGTCCGGCGCGCGCAGGCTCAGCGCTTTCTTTTCACCCTCGCGCGTTTCGGCGCCTCGTCGCGAGACCTCGCCCGGCAGGTCGTCGGCCTGGGTGCAGGTCCAGCAGCGGCTTCAGGCCGCTTTCGATGTCTGCCTTGCAATGACCAGAACAGCGGCGCCATGGCCGGGACGCGACGGGTAATCCCTTGCCCCAGATTCGCTCACAGGTGGCGATCTTCATCCCAGAAGCAGGACGACAGCCAGTCCGGACATGATCAGGGCGATCAGCGTGTCGAGCACGCGCCATGCCAGCCGATTGCCGAACAGCGGGCCAAGCCGCTGCGCGCCGAAGCCGAGCGCAAAGAACCAGACGAAGCTGGCGCCGGCAGCGCCGCCGCCGAACGCCCAGCGTCCGCTGTCGTCGCGCTGACTGGCCAAGGAACCGAGCAGGATTACGGTATCCAGGTACACATGCGGGTTGAGAAAGGTGAATGTCAGGCAGGTCGCCATGGCACAGCCGAGTGATACTCCGGCGTTTGCATCGACCGCCAGTCGTTGACCTTGCATGGCCCGCCTGGCGGCTGTCATGCCATAGCCGAGGAGGAAGGCCGCGCCGCCGTAACGTGCGACGATCAATACCAGCGGCACTGATTCGATCAATGCCCCGAGGCCGGTGACGCCGGCAGCGATGAGCAAGGCGTCGGCACTGGCGCAGACCAGTACAATCGGCAGAACGTGCTCGCGGCGAATACCCTGACGCAGCACGAAAGCGTTTTGCGCACCGATGGCAATGATCAGTGCGGCTCCGGCGACGAACCCGGCGATGAGATCGGCTGACACGGCGGCAAGAAGTGAGTGACGATGAAGACAGCTTAGCGATCGCCGAATCATAATCCCAGCTAAAGTTTCTGATGCTTCGTTAGAAGGATTGATTCGTGAGGATCGACAATGCACAACTCGCGGCCTTTGCCGCGGTTCTCAGCGAGGGGACGTTTGATTCCGCGGCCCGGAAATTGAACGTGACCCCGTCGGCGGTCAGCCAGCGGATCAAACTGCTGGAGGACCGCATGGGACAGGTCTTGATTCAACGCGCGACGCCTTGCCAGGCAACCTCTGCCGGGCGATCCCTGCTTCGCTTTGCCGAGCAGCTGGCGCTGCTCGAGGCCGAAGTGTTCTCCGAACTCGGGGTCGCCGACGCCATCGCGCCGTCCACCGTGCGAATTCCCGTCGTGGTCAATGCCGATTCCCTGGACAGCTGGTTCAGCGAGGTGTTCGACGGCTTGCCCGACGCCGCGGCGATCACGCTCGACATCCGCAGCGAGGATCAGGATCACTCCGTGGCGCTGCTGCGCGAAGGGACGGTGATGGCCGCGGTGAGCGCCAACGCGCTGCCGATCCAGGGCTGCCAGGTAGAGCCGCTGGGGGTGATGCGCTATCTGGCCGTGGCATCGCCGTCCTTCGTTGACCGCCATTTTCCGTCGGGGGTAAACGCGGACACGCTGCATGCGGCACCGATGCTGATGTTCAACAAGAAGGACGCCTTGCAGCGCGCCTTCGTCTCGCAGTTCACGGAACTGGCAGTTAGACCACCAACGCACTTCGTTCCCTCGACGCCTTCGTTCCTTGAAGCCGCTCGCCGCGGTCTGGCCTGGGGAATGATGCCCGAGCAGATCGTCAGCGCGGCCTTGCAAGCCGCGGAACTGGTCGAGATTGCGCCCGACCACTGGCTGGACGTTCCCTTGTTCTGGCACCGCTGGGGGGTCTCTTCGTCGACCCTCGAGGTGATCGGCATGCTCGTGCGCGCGGTGGCTCGGAGGGCTTTGCGCCAGCCAACACGATGAAGGTCCACGACTCCGCAAGAGTCGCGGCGGCCGGACGGCAAGGGGCAGCATGCGCTTGGCAACGACCTCCGAACCTCAGCTGCGCAAGACGAGTGATCCGGGCGTGCAACGCCCCGCCGGGTGCCGCGCAGCGTTCGGCGATCTAAGCCTTGGCGTGTCGTTGGCTCTGGGTTACGCTTCGACCATTGCCATCCCGCATCGAGAGGCTGCGCCATGTACACCCGATCGCCTTCTTTCGCCACCCTCCTCGCCAGGCTTGCCTGCCTGACCGCCGCTGCCCTGCTGCTGACCGCCTGCGGCAAGGAGGCGGAAGTGACGCCGCCGCCGGCGACGGCTGCCAGGACCGGTGTCGCCGCGGACACCGAGAAGGTGCTCAATGTCTATAACTGGTCGGATTACATCGACCCCGATACGGTCAAGAACTTCGAGGCCAGGTACGGCATCAAGGTCAATTACGACGTCTTCGACTCCAATGAGGTGGTCGAAACCAAGCTGCTGGCGGGCAACACCGGCTACGACCTGGTGATGCCGTCGGCACAGTTCATGGAACGTCAGATCAAGGCCGGCGTTTTCCGCAAGCTAGACAAGGCGGCGCTGAAGAACCTCGGCAACATGGACCCGGCGATCATGCAGCGCGTCGCCCAGCACGATCCGAACAACGACTATGCGATCCCCTACATGTGGGGGACCGACGGCATCGGCTACAACGTCAACAAGCTCAAGCAGATCATGCCCGACGCCCCGGTCGACAGCTGGGCGCTGGTTCTCGATCCGAAGTACGCGTCGAAGTTCAAGGATTGCGGCATCTCGATCCTCGACGCCGCCTCGGACATCCGCAGCATCGTCCTGATCTATCTCGGCAAGGACCCCAACAGCCAGGATCCCAACGATCTGAAGCTCGTCGAAGAGCAGTTGATGAAGATTCGCCCCTACGTGCGCAAGATCAATTCCTCGCAGTACATCGAGGACCTCGCCAACGGCGACCTGTGCATCGCCGTCGGTTACAGCGGCGACGTTCTCCAGGCGCGCGATCGCGCCCGCGAGGCCGGCAAGGGCGTCAAGGTGGCTTATTCGCTGCCGAAGGAAGGCACCATCATCTGGTTCGACATGATGGTCATCCCGGCCGATGCCAAGCATCCCGGCAACGCGCACCTGTTCATCGACTACCTGATGCAGCCGGAAGTGGCGGCGGCCAATTCCAACGCCGTGCACTATCCGAACGGCAATCTCGCCTCCGAGCAATTCATCAAGGCGGAGGTGAAGAACGATCCGAGCGTCTTCCCCAGTGCCGAGGTGAAGGCCAGGCTGTCGCCCGAACTGGCGGTGGGCGACGACTACAATCGCCAGCTGACGCGCACCTGGACTCGCTTCCAGACCGGTCAATAAGCCGCCCGGCCGGACGAGTGACCGCTCGCCCCGGCCGGCACCCGGCGCGGCGGATTCGGGCCGCTCGGCGTGGCACCTCGTCAAACGTCGTCAAACCTCGTCACACCACCTCAAACCACCTCGACCGACTGCCCTCGAGGCAAGAAGAACTCAAGCTGGAATCCACATGGCTTCATCTGCAGCTGACTCCGCCAGCGTCCGGCAGGCGTGGAACGACCCGACAGCCGAACCGTACATCCGCATCGAAGGCGTCACGAAGAGCTTCGGCGACTTCGTCGCGGTCGACGACGTCTCGCTGAACATCTTCAAGAGCGAGCTTTTCTGCCTGCTCGGCGGCTCGGGCTGCGGCAAGACAACCCTGCTGCGAATGCTGGCCGGTTTCGAGGAGCCGAGCAGCGGCAGGATCTTCATCGATGGCCTCGACATGTGCGGCATCCCGCCCTACCAACGCCCGGTGAACATGATGTTCCAGTCGTATGCGCTGTTCCCGCACATGAGCGTCGAACAGAACGTCGGCTTCGGCCTGAAGATGGAGCACCGCTCGCGCTCCGAGATCGCCGGGCGGGTGGGACAGATGCTCGAACTGGTTCGCCTCGAGGGCTTTGGCAAGCGCAAGCCGCACCAGTTGTCGGGCGGCCAGCGTCAACGCGTCGCGCTGGCGCGTGCGCTGATCAAGCAGCCCAAGTTGCTGTTGCTCGACGAGCCGCTGGCGGCGCTCGACAAGAAGCTGCGCGAACACACCCAGTTCGAACTGGTGAATCTGCAGGAGCAACTCGGCATCAGTTTCGTCGTCGTCACCCACGACCAGGAAGAAGCGATGACCCTGTCGTCGCGGATCGGGGTGATGGACCACGGCCGGATCGTGCAGGTCGGAACACCCAAGGAAATCTACGAGTTTCCCGGCAACCGCTTCGTCGCCGAGTTCATCGGTTCGGTCAATCTCTTCGAGGGTCAAGCAGCCGCCGAACAGGACGAGGACGGGCACCTGTGCTTCGCCTGTCCCGAACTCGAGCGGCCGGTGCATGTCGCCCGCGGCGCAGGTCCGGCGCCGCAAGGCAGGATCTGGGTGGCGATTCGCCCGGAAAAGATGCAGCTGTCGCTGGCGCCACCACCAGCGGCCGCCAACTGGACGCAGGGCCGGGTCAAGGAGATTGCCTATCTTGGCGACCTGTCGGTATTCCTGGTTGCTCTCCAGTCGGGCAAGACGATCCGCGTGACGCGTCCCAACGTCATGCGCCACGACGATCAGGGCATTACCTGGGAACAGCAGGTGTACCTGCATTGGCACGACAGCAGCCCGGTGCTGGTCAGCGAATGAAGCCCGCCGGACGGCCGGAAGAAATGCCGCGAGCAACCGCCGAGCAAGCCGCCGGCGAGCGTTTCGGCAGGGCGCTGCGAACGACGCTCGGCGCGCTCGCCAGGCGGCCGCCGATTCGCTGGCTGCGGACGCAACTGGCACGCCGGGGGCTCAACGGTCGCACGGCGGTGATCGCCGTGCCCTACCTGTGGCTGCTGCTGTTCTTCCTGGTGCCGTTCGCGATCGTCCTGAAGATCTCGTTCTCGGAAGCGCAGATCGCCATGCCGCCCTACCAGCCGCTGCTGCAATGGGCCGGCGAACGGCTCGCCGATATCCGGCTGAACGTCAATCCCGGCAATTTGCTGTACCTCGTCGAAGACAGCCTGTACCTGCGTGCCTTCGCCAATTCGCTGCAGGTCGCCGCCATCTCGACGCTGGCCGCGCTGATGATCGGCTATCCGCTGGCCTACGCCATCGCCCGTGCCGAGCCGCGCTGGCGCGGCATCCTGTTGATGATGGTGATCCTGCCGTTCTGGACGTCGTTCCTGCTGCGCGTCTACGCCTGGATCGGCATCCTCAAGAACAACGGTCTGCTGAACAACCTGCTGCTCTGGCTGGGTGTCATCGACCAGCCGATCGTCATGCTGCAGACCGATTTCGCGACCTATCTGGGGATCGTGTACTGCTACCTGCCGTTCATGGTCATGCCGCTGTACGCGATTCTCGAAAAAATGGACCTGACGCTGCTCGAGGCCGCCGAAGACCTCGGCTGCCGGCCCTTGCGCGCCTTCGCCAGCATCACCCTGCCGCTGTCGATGCCGGGCGTCATCGCCGGCTGCATGCTGGTCTTCATACCGGCGGTCGGCGAGTACGTGATACCCGCCCTGCTCGGGCCGGCCGATTCGCTGATGATCGGCAAGGTGCTGTGGACCGAATTCTTCAACAACCGTGACTGGCCGGTCGCCAGCGCCGTCGCCATTGCCCTGTTGCTGCTGCTGGTCGTGCCGATCATGTACTTCCAGCGCGTCCAGGAACGTGAAAACGAGGGCCAAACGTGAGCGCGAAGAACTCGCTGGCCCGCCTGTCGTTCCTGATCTTCGGCTTCGCCTTCCTGTACGTCCCGATCCTCTCGCTGGTCTTTTATTCGTTCAACAAGTCACGCCTGGTGACCGTCTGGGGCGGCTTTTCCACCGAGTGGTACGGCCGCCTGTTCGAAAACCAACAGATTCTGGAAGCTGCCTGGCTGTCGCTGCGCGTCGCGGCGATCAATGCCACCGGAGCGACGGTGCTCGGCACGCTGGCGGGGCTGGCGCTGGCACGCTTCGGCCGCTTTCGCGGTCGCACACTGCTCTCCGGCATGACCACCGCACCGCTGGTGATGCCCGAAGTGATCACCGGCCTGTCGCTGCTGCTGCTGTTCGTCACCACCGAGCAAGCCTTTGGCTGGCCCGAAGGGCGCGGCGTCAGTACCATCACCATCGCGCACATCACGCTGACGCTGTCGTACGTGACGATCATCGTCCAGTCACGCCTGGCGTCGCTCGACGTCTCGCTGGAAGAGGCCGCGATGGACCTCGGCGCGCGACCGACCAGGGTGTTCCTGCTGGTGACGCTGCCGATCATCTCGCCGGCGCTGGTTTCCGGCTGGCTGCTGGCGTTCACCATTTCGCTCGACGACCTGGTGATCGCCAGCTTCGTTTCGGGTCCGGGCTCGAGCACGCTGCCGATGGTGATCTTCTCGAAAGTGCGCCTGGGCGTCAGCCCGGACATCAACGCCCTGGCGACCATCATGGTCTCGCTGGTTACCCTCGGTGTGGTGATAGCCGGCTTCGTGATGCTGCGCCGGGACCGCGCCCGTCAGCGCGACCTGCAAATGGCGCTCGACGCGCCGGGCTGATCTGCCGACCCGGCTTGCCGGCCATCTGCTCCGCCAACGACGCGTCCACCGACGCGCCTGAGAATGGCTGCTCGGGACACATTCTTCGATTGACGACGGGGGCCGTGGCCCGCGATACTTTCCCACCTCTCGTCGACTTCACTGCGCCCGATCGCCACCTCGATGACCATCCGAGCACTCCTGCCGACCTTCCTGCTGAGCTTCCTGCTGGCAAGCTGCGCCGACAATTGGCTGGTCGCGTCGGGTGAAGACACCAACTACCTGACCTTCCATCACCCGAACTCCGAAAAAGCCATTGCCGAAGTTCGTGCCAGAGCCGAAGAAACCTGCCGGCAGCGCAAACAGCCGGCGATCCGGACGGCAAGCGTCTGCTCGCTGACCAACTGCACGACCGACTATCAGTGCGTCGACAACCCAGAAGCCAGCAAGTCCGGCTTGTAGGGAACGAATTGACGGCCAGGACGCCGCCGAAACGATCGCTGCCGGCGCTCAGTTGTGGGGCGACAGCGGGGTTTCCGCTTGATCAAGCCCGGCCAGCGCACAAGCATTGGCCCGCGCAGGCGCCTTGCCAGGTCGTGCCCTTGTCGCCCTTGAACGGCATCGTGCCGCCGTCCGGCCACGTCACTTCCTCGGCGCCGTTGTCGGTGCCATAGGCCACGATGCTGTTGTCGGCAATGCCCGGATCAGCATGGCATGGTAGCCGATGACCATGCCGTCCCCGCGACCGATGCGGTCGCTACGGGGCGCCTCCCGACCATCGGGTCGCGGTGATGGACGCCGGGCGGCATGATGCCGATCAACATACGCCCGGTACCAGGTCCGACATTGCGGCATCGGCCGCGACCCTGGCCAAACTTGCCGACCGCGCGACTTGCCGTCAGGTGATGTACCGCAAAGCACGCGGCAGGGTCATTCCTCGGGTCGTCGTCGCCACTGACAGCAGAACCGCTCCGTTGCCGATCAGTGCCCGGCAATCCGGCTGGCATCGACATGCGGCGTCGCGGCGAACGCCGCTTCGAGCACCGGCACGCCCGGCCAGCAGCGGCATCGCGCGAGCGAGCGATCGGCACGCAGTCAAGGCTCTGATCAGCGAACGCTCGACCTCGATCAGCCTTGCACGGCGGAGCCTACAGCCGCAGCCGGATCGGCGCGAGACCGTCGTCGGCAGCCAGCACGCGACCGATGCAGGTCGCCCTCGCATAAGCAAGCGAGCGCAGCGCGACGAGGCAGGCGCTGGCCCGCTCGGCCGGTACGCTGGCCAGCAATCCGCCGGCCGTTTGTGGATCGAAGAGCAGCGGATAGCTGGCGTGCGCGCGACCCTGCTCATCGTTACGCAAGGCGCGGCGCAGGTGGAGGTTGGCCGCCTGCAGCGAGCTGAGAATGCCCGCGGCGCTGGTCTCGACGGCGCCGTCGAGGATCGGCAAGGCCGCCAGGTCGATCTCGGCATCGACACCGGAGGCGCGGGTCATCTCGATCAGGTGGCCGAGCAGGCCAAAGCCGCTGAGGTCGGTACACGCCGTCGCGCCGTGCTCGCGGAGGCACTGTGCGGCGAGCCGGTTCGACTGTTGCATCGACGCCAGCGCCTCGTCGATCCAGCGACCACTGGCGCGCAGACGGGCGTGCGCGGCGAACAGCGTGCCGGTGCCGATCGGCTTGTTCAGGATCAGCCGCTCGCCGGGCCGCATGCCGCCCTTGCACATCAGCGAATCCAGCCCCTCGTCGATCAGGCCGTTGATCGCGAAACCGAGTGCCAGCTCGCTGCCCTCGCCGCTGTGGCCGCCGACCAGCGCGCAGCCGGCGTCGTTGAGCACCTCGACGGCACCGGACATCATCTGCAGCAGCGTCTCCTCGACCTGGCTCTCGAGGCCGGGTGGCAGGGTGGCAATGGCAGTTGCCGACTGCGCCTCGGCGCCCATCGCGAAGATGTCACCAAGCGCGTGATTGGCGGCGATCCGGCCGAACAGCCAGGGGTCGTCAATGAAGGCGCGAAAAAAATCGACGCTATGCACCAGCGCCTTGCCCGACGGAACACGCACGATGGCGGCATCGTCGGGCGCGTGCAGGCCGATCAGCACGTCGTCGCGTTCGAGTGGCTGCACCGCCGACAGTGCGCGCGACAGGACCGTCGCGCCGACCTTGGCGCCGCAGCCACCGCAACGCATGGCGAGCGCCGAGATCGCCTGCGCCGCTTCCGCCTGATCGAGCGGCACGGCTGCCGCCTTCTGCCGTGGCGGCGCAGACCTCGCCGGCAAGTCGTTGAAGCGAGTCATGAAGCGCCGGTCGATCCAGTCCTTCCAGCGCCAAACCCAGGCGCCTTCGACATGAGCGGCAGCACGCGAAGCGACGGCGTAACGGTCACCGGTACTGATCAACGCCAGCCAGCGGGCCTGCGGCCGGTAGGCGCGCAGCGGCTGCCCGAGCAACGAGCGACGCAGATTCTCGGCCAGCGGCCGGCCCTGGCGGACGGCGAAGACACCGGCCTTCTCGAGTGGCGTATCGCGCATCGCGGCGCAGTCGCCGGCGGCGAAGACGTTCGTGTCGCTGACCGTCTGCAGGCTGTCCTGCACTTCGATGAACCCGCTGTCGTCGAGCGCCAGGCCGGTAGCGCGCAGCCAGGCGGCACCGCCAGCCTGCGTGACCCAGACGATCTCGTCGGCGGCGAGCGTCTCGCCGGCATCGGTGCTGAGCTGACCGCTGATGACCGCGCATACTTCGGCCGCGCGATGGATGACGACGCCGCGCGCGGCCAACACCCGCTCGAAGCTCCGCCGTACGCTCGCGTTGTGCGTCGGTAGGATGTCGCGAGCGGCGGAAAAGAGGTGAAAGCGCAGTTCGTCGGGATCACGCCCCAGCGAGCGAAGTTCGCCGCGCAGTCGATACTGCATCGCCAGCGTCAATTCGACGCCGCCGGCGCCGGCGCCGACGACGGCGATGGTGGTCCTGCCGGCGTGCCGGCGAACGCGCTCGAGCAGCGCCAGCCAGCGTTCGTTGAAGCGGCGGATCGGCTTGACCGGAATCGCATGCTCGGCGGCGCCTTCGACGCACTCGACCGCCGGCATCGAGCCGATGTTGATCGAGACGCGGTCGTAGGCCACCGGCGGGCGATGGCGGCAGAGCACCTTGCGCTGCGCCCGGTCGAGGCCGACCACCTCGTCGCGAAAATAACGGGCGCCGGCGAACCCGGCCAGCCGGCGCAGGTCGATATGAACCTGATCGTAGCTGTAATGGCCGGCGATGTAGCCGGGCAGCATTCCCGAGTAGGGCGTGTGCGTATCGGTGCAGATCAGCGTCAGGCGAATGCCTGGCTCGGGGCGCATGGCGAAGCGGCCAAGGACGACGACATGGCTGTGGCCGCCGCCGACGAGGACGATGTCGCGAAGCACCGGTTGTTCGGCGACGCGCATCTAGGCGGCTCCCTCGACCGGCCTGGCGAGCAGTTCGGCGACCAGTTGCCGCACCGCCGAGCGTTCGGCAGCCGGCGCGAACAGCCTTGCCCTCTGCCGGCACTGTGCGGCGAGTTGCGCCAGCAGGCCGTCGGCCTGCCGCTGGCTGGCGCGGCAGCGGACGAGCAGCGTCGCCAGCGCGGCGGCATCGCCGCAGGCGAAATAACCGGCGAAGTCGCCGCCGCGCATGCCGATAATGCCGTCGATCGCCGAGGCGATCACCGGCGTGCCGCTGCACACCGCTTCCATCACCACGTGCGCGCCAGCCTCGATCCGGCTGGCGTGCACCAGCAGATGCGCCCGCTGGATGCGTCGGCGGGTGGCCGCGTACGGCTGACCACCCAGCCAGCGATGGTTCGCGCACGCCGCCATCGTCGCCGGCGCCGCCTGGCCGAGCCGCGGATCGAGTGCGTCACCGGCGTGATCGATGCCGATGTCGTGATGCCCGGCAAGCAAACGGGCCGCGGCAAAGCGCGCCTCGGGCGCCTTCTCGTCACGCAGGTGGCCGACGATCAGTGCGCGCAGCGTGTCTGCGGCCTTCGGCAGCCGTTGCCGGCTGGTTGTCGATTGAATGGTCACGCGCACCCTGGCGCGCAGGTCGCCGGCCAGGGCCGACGGGCCGCGTTCCTGCCGCACTGCCAGGGCGTCGGCAAGACGCAGCGAGCTTTGCGCGGCAGGGTCGCAATCGATGTCCCGGTAGAGATCGGTGGCGGTCAGAATCACCGCCTGTCGGCGCGCCGGATGCACCTGCCGCCAGGCGGCGATCGATGACGCCGAGCGGCGCGCGTGCAGCGCGAGCAGCAGGTGATCGGTGGCGGCAAGTTCATCCGGCCACTTTCATCGAGGAGACGCGAGAGCATGACGGCAGCCCACCAATGGGCCACGGCGACCCGCGCTGCTGGTCGCCTGCCGGCTGGCACTGGCGCGAAGCCAATGCGGTCGTCGCGCCACGCTTTCTGCGCCGGGTGAACGGACAATGGCAGCAGCGCGTGTTCGGTCAATGGCAGGCTTTGCCGCTTGCCGCGCCGGCCGTCCATCTCGCCTGGTTCGAAGCCGACGCCTGCTGTCGCCGCGCGGGATGCCGGCTGCCGAGCGAAGCCGAGTGGGAAGCCGTCGCAATCGAAGCCGGCGCAGTCGAACTCGCCGCCGGCGATGAGCGCCGCTTCCACTGGGGCGCGGTCGGGGAATGGACTGCCAGCCGCTTCGTACCGTACGCCGGTTTTCGCGCCCATCCCTACCGCGGTTATTCGGCGCCCTGGTCCGCCAGTCGCTTCGTACTGCGCGGCGCCAGGCACACCACCGCGCCGGAAATGGCGCATCCGCGCTACCGCAATTTCTTCACGCCCGAACGCGATGACATCTTCAGCGGCTGCCGCAGTTGTGCCGTCGGCGGCTGAGCGCCTACAGCCGTCTGCCGACCCCGCTCGCCCCGGCACTGCCGCACGTCGGTCGATCACCGCCAAGCCTCAGACCCTCGCCAGAAATACGGCGAACCAGCCACGCTCGTCGGTCCAGCGCCGGATCGCCGAGAAACCGGCATCGACCAGCAAGGCGGCGAAATCGTCGGCGCGCCACTTGTACGAATTCTCGGTATGAATCCGCTCACCGGCGGCGAAGGCACGTTCGGCGCCTGGCCAGCGAACGGTGACGCTGCGAAGCGCTTCGAGGTGCATTTCGATCCGTGACTGCGCGCTGTTGAAGAAAGCCCGATGCCGCCAGTCGGCGAGCACGAAGTCGCTGCCGACGAGCTGGTTGACGTGCCGCAGCAGGTTGCGGTTGAAGGCAGCAGTGATCCGCAGCGGATCGTCGTAGGCGGCCTCCAGCACCTCGACCGGCTTGCGCAGGTCGACGCCTATCAGCAGTCCGCCGCCCTGCGCCGCCGGATGCATCTGACGCAGGAAATCAAGCGCCTGCGCCGGTGTGAAGTTGCCGATGCTCGACCCCGGATAGAACAGCAGGCGGGCACCGTCGCCAACCGCCGCGGGCAGCACCAGGCGGCTCGAAAAGTCGCTGCCGACGCCGAGCATGTCGACCTCCGGATGGTGCTGCTGCAGGCGTTCGAGCGCGTCTCGCAGGAAGTCGACCGAGATGTCGACGGCGACGTAGGTGCTGATCCGCAACGGCCCCAGCAGGCGTGCGGCTTTTTCGCAGTTGCCGGCGCCGAGGTCGACCAGCGTCAGTCCGGCCGGCAATTCGTCGGCCATGGCGTCAATCTCGCGCGCAAAGATCGACGCCTCGGTACGCGTCAGGTAATACTCGGGCAATTCGGTGATCGCCGCGAACAACCTGGAGCCCAACGCGTCGTAGAGGTACTTGGGCGAGACGACGGCCGGAGTCGCCTGCAGGCCATGCAGCAACTCGGCACGAACCGCTGCCTCTTGTGGGCGGTCTTTCTCGACGAAGGTCGGCGAGCGCGCCATTAGCGCCTCCCTGGGCAGCACCTGGCGCGCCCACGTGGCGCGCCGCTGACCGGGTCTGATGGCAAAGGCCAATTATCCATTGTGCGAACTCCCTGGCTGGCGTCGCCGCCATTTCTACTGATCAGCACGCGCTTTGTCGGCCGAACGACGCCGTGCTGCGTTGTTAATGATAGCGCCCGAGCGAAGCAAGGGGCTCGGCAGGCGATTGCCGGCCACGGCCAGCGATCACGGTGGGCATCCACCACGCGCCGTGTCTACGCGCCGCGCCGCTCCGCTCCGACGCGAAAGCGAAAGTCGAAATCGAATCCGCATCGTGAAGCGCGTCACATGAATCCGCAACAAGCTGTGCAACTGTTCGCTATCGGCGCACTTTCGCCGACGATCATGGCCGTGCGCTACGGTCTTCATGAATCTCCTTGCGGGGTTTGCCATGACTACACTTCGCCCTCTACGGCAGCGCCAGCTGAACGCCTGGCGCACTCTCGATCGATTGATGTGTGCCAAGGCCGGCGAGCCTGGGCGGCAGCGGCGGTACACCGACGTCCCCCGCCTGCGGCTGCTGTTTGCCGGCCTGCAGACCACTTGCGATCGTCCGGAAACGCCACCGGCCGATCACCCTGTCGACGTCGCGCAAAGAAAGGCGCATGAGTCATGGTGGCATACAGGTTTTCCCGGCTGGTGGACCCTCTGAAGCGCTTCACGCGCACGCCGGAGACGGCTCGCAGGCGTCGGCGGTGTGGCGGCAGAAGGCCGCCCCGCGATACGGCCATCACCTGCCGGGCTTGCCGGCTTGGGGGATTGCGTCCGGACGAGTAAACTGCAGGGGACGGTCGGTTGGCGGCCGTCGACCGGGTCGGGCGGTTAACCATCCGGCGCTTGCCCGCTGATCCCGGGGTACCCAAATCGGCTGGTCGCGCGCGGTCAAAACAAGGCATACTGACCGGTGCAAACCACCTGGATTCGAGGAGAAACCCCATGCTCACTGATGGCCGGCCAGACTCTCGCCCGAATGCGACAGCAACGTCGCCCAGGACGCCCGATCGCCGCCGGTCGGCCGGCGACCGGCGCGCCGGCATCGATCGACGCCGCAGTGGCGACCGGCGCCGAGCTCACGACGGCGACGCGCTGATCGCCGAGCTCGAACGGCGCGTCGCCGCCGCCATTCGGCAGAACGGTGGCAATATCGGGAACGACGGCTCGGGCTGGGACAAGCTGATCATTCCCTTCGACTGAAGCCGGCCCCGCCGGCAGCGACCCGCGGCATGACGGCGGCCGTGCAGGCCGGCGCAGGTCAGATCGTCTTCTGTCCATAGACGTAGATCTCGAACAGGCCGGTGCGGATGCCGAGCTGCTCGAAACCGAGATTCTGCAGGCCACGCCGGACCTGATCGGCGATTTCGTAGGGCAGATCAGGATCCAGATCATGCCCCCCGGGCCGTAACAAGCCGTTCAGCGCCTGCCCCTGGTCGACATAGACATAGGGAATGGAGATCACCGCGCGGCCACCAACCTTGAGTACGCGGCAGACTTCGAAAAGTGCGTCGCCGATGTCGAACAGGGTCGACTGATAGGTGCGCAGGGACAGATAGAGGTCGAAGGCGCCGCTGTCAACGCCGTCAAGTGTCTCGGCTTCGGCGCAACAGGTGACCAGGCCGGGGATCGACCGCGCCGCGGCCGTGAGCGCCCTGGACGACAGGTCGACCCCCACCAGCTGCTGGAAGTCCTTGTAGAAGAAAGGACTTTCGAGGCCGTTACCGATCCCGACGTTGACCGCCCGGCAGCGTTCGATGACACCGATGCCGACGTGCCGCAGCAGCGCGTGCAACTCGCTTTCCCACTCGTCGAAGGCGCGATAGCGCTCGTCCTCCTTCCGGCTGCGACGCGCGTACTTCTCTTCGTAAGCTGTCGCGCGGGCTTTGCCGATCTGCCGCGCGAGTTCGGCCGGGTCGCACGCCGGGTACTGGATCTGGCAGCGACGGACGAGCATCCTGATCGTTGCGCCAAGCACCACCGGCACGCCAGACAGGTCGATGCCAGCGCCACGCAAGGCTTCCGCCATGATCTCGCGCACGCTCTTGCGGACGTACAGCGAGCCCTGCGAAAGCCGTTGCACCGCCGAGCGCCCCGGAGCCTGGCCACGGACGCCGGCGACCAGTCGCGAAAAGGCGACCTGATCGTCGATTCCGGCGCTGAAGTCGACCCAGGTGAAGCGCAGCAGGAAGGATGGCAGGCGGTCCCTGGCGACCCGGTCGGCACCCGGCAGGAGGACCGGAATGACGCGAAAGCTGTTCTCCTGGACGCGCCTGCTGAGCGCCGTCCGCAACTCCTCGTTTTCCCACGAGCCGACGCCGCTCGGCCCGACGAATACGGCGCAGCAGCGGCTCCGGTTCAACGCCTGCTCGAGCCCTTCCTGCCACGGTTCGCCCGGGATCAGGTGCCAGCGGTCGAGAAACGGTTCGAGCTGCGCCTCCTCGACAAGCTTCTCGGCCAGCCGCTCGACCATCGGCTTGTCTTCCGAGCGATGGGAAAGAAAGACGTCGTACCCCGCATCCGCACTTCTTGCCACGTCAGCACTCCTCACCAGGACCAGGTCGGCACGCCGCGCCAGCCCGGACGACCGCAAGCGGAGGGAGCGAGCATCGGCGGCGGCGCTCACGGCTTGTCGCGAGAGTATCCGAGGATTGCCTGCTGCGGTCAAACGCTGCCGCCAGCGGCCATACCGCTATCGGCCGGGCATCGCCGGCCCCCGGGCGCGAAGCGTTCTGCCGCGGGCGACCCTTGGCGTCGCCATCGGCTCGCAGCGCCCGGCAAGCCGCCCAGGGGCTGCGGCATTTGCCGGCCCTGCTCACCTCCTGGAGTGCAGATCAGCGACCGGTTCGTAACCGACCGCGGTGACGCCATGCCGGCCGCTGACGATCTCGAACTCATCGCGGCGCTCTTGCGGTTGGTGGTCCGACGCCGCGATGCCTGCGCAAGCGGCGGGTGTGCCGAAAACGACGGTCTCGACGGATCTGCGGCGACCTTCGTTCGGCACGAATCCGAAGGACGGCCGCACGGCGAGCTCACGGTCTGCTTCTCGTCGGCAACGGCAGCGCTGGCCAAAGCGCTCGCTGCCCGATCTTGCGCCAGACCGTCGCCAAACGATCCGAGTGTGCTGCTCGGCCGGCCGGAATTCTGGTCGCACCTGTTCCCGGAACGGCATCGACCGCGCCAAGCGAGTGCAATCGGTGCGCTGCTGACGGCCTTAGGCGAAACGCGCCGACAGACCGCCATCGACCAGCAGTTCGGTGGCCGTGATGTACTTGGCTTCGTCGCAGGCGAGAAACAGCGTCGCGTAGGCGGTGTCCCAGGCGTCGCCCATGTGGCCCATCGGGCATTGCGCATCGCGCGTGCGGATCAGGTTGGGGATGTCGCCTTCCTCACCGTACACGCGGGTCAGCGCGGCGTGCACCAGCGGCGTGTTCATCAGCCCCGGCAGGACGCAGTTGGCACGAATGCCGTCGGCTGCGTGGCGGATCGCCATGGTGCGCGTCATCGCCACCATGGCGCCCTTGCTGGCGGCGTAGAAACCGTAGTTGACACCGGCCCAGCCGCGCACGGCGACCGATGCATTGTTGACGATGGCGCCCGATTTCTGGCCGATCATCACCGGCAACACGTGGTGACAGGTCAGGTAGGCGCTCTTGATGTTGATCGACATCATGCGGTCCCAGGTCGCCTCGTCGAGCTCTGCCGGACCGCCAACGACGGCGATGCCGACATTGTTGACCAGGATATCGATGCGCCCGTAGGCGTCGAGCGCCGTGGCGACCAGCTGCTCGACGTCGGCAGCGACGCTCACGTCGGCGACCACGGCGATGCTCTTGCCGCCTTCTTCGCCGATGATCTGCTGCGTCGCTGCCGCGGCGTCGGCGTCGATGTCGGCGCCGACGACCTTCGCGCCCTGGCGCGCGAAGAGCACCGAAATCGCCTTGCCGTTGCCCCACCCCGGTCCCACCGAGCCACTGCCGGTGACGATCGCCACCTTGTCCTGCAAACGTCCGCCCATCTTCAGTTCTCCCCTGCTGGCTGCCAATGGCGCCGCAACTCGGTCTTGAGCACCTTGCCGTAGTTGTTCTTGGGCAGTGCCGCCAGGAACACGTAATCC
>JACKLX010000009.1 GCA_024235695.1 Accumulibacter sp. | reverse complement strand
CGCGCTCGAGCATCCTCGCCACGGTATGCAGCGCCGCCAGGCGAATCATTCCAGACGCACCAAACGGCTCGAACCAGCGTGAGTTGAAGCAGACCTCGGTCCGCGCGGGATCGAGGATCTTGAATACCTGTTCCTGATAGGTCTGGGCATTTTCGAGGATCTGCTCGCGCGACAACGGCGGCCTGGTGACGTTCTTGCCGGTTGGATCACCGATCATGCCGGTGAAATCACCAATCAGGAACAGCACGTGGTGACCGAGGTCCTGGAAGTGCCTGAGCTTGTTGATCAACACCGTGTGGCCGAGATGCAGGTCGGGCGCGGTCGGGTCAAATCCCGCCTTGATGCGCAGCGGACGACCACTCTTAAGCTTCTCGATCAGCTCCGATTCAAGCAGCAATTCTTCGGACCCGCGCTTGATTTGCTGGAGGTCCTGTTCAACAGCGCGCATGCAAACCTCTAATATGTTTCTGCCAAGAGAGCTTCTGGGGAGGAGGGTTTTTTGCTAGACTGCAGCGCTTTGCCACCGACAGTCCATGAAAATCGAGGAGAGCCGGATTCTACCGCATTCACACCCGACGATCGACCGACTGCGTCGCCACCGTTGGACAGCAACCGCCATTGGCGGGGTCTCGCTGCTCGGCATGGTTGCCGCATTTGCCATTGCACCACCACCGGCCGTTGCTCCCGTTGCCCTGACGACGGTTCTGCAGCGACTCCCGGCGCCACGAGCGACGCTGCTCGCAACCGGCAACGCAAGCTTCCTGCGAGAAGAACGCGTCCAACGCAGCGACACCGTCGCCAGCCTGATGACCCGCCTTGGCATCAACGACGCCGAGGCGATGCAGTTCATTCGCAGCAACCCGCTGACGCGGGAAATGGCGCGCACCCTGAGGCCGGGCAATACCCTCAGCGCCAGATCTGGCGAAAACGGCGAACTGCAGACGCTTTACGTCGAACTCCCCGGCAAGGACGCGCTGCTGGTTGTCGAACGCAGCGGCGACAGCTTCGTGGCGGCTGAGCAAGCGCTCGAACTGGAGAGCCGCGAGGTGATCAAGTCCGGCGAGATCCGCCACTCCTTGTTCGGCGCTACCGACGACGCCGGCATCCCCGACGCCATCGCCATGCAACTGGTGACGATCTTTGGCGGCGAGGTCGACTTTCATCGTGACCTGCGCAAGGGCGACCGCTTTTCGCTGGTCTACGAAACATTGAGCTACCACGGCCAGACGATGGGCAGTGGTCGCATTCTGGCGGCTGAACTGGTCAACGACGGCAAGGTCCTGCAAGCCTACTGGTTCAAGACCGACCACGACGAGGGTGCGTACTACGCGGCTGACGGCAGTAGTCTGCGCAAGGCGTTCCTGCGCTCGCCGATCGAGTTTTCCCGGATCACCTCGGGCTTTTCGGGCGCCCGCTTTCACCCGATTCTACGCACCTGGCGGGCCCATAAAGGGGTGGACTACGGGGCACCGACCGGCGCCGGCGTCCTTGCCGTCGCTGACGGCATCGTGCAGACCGCCGAACGCCAGCGCGGCTACGGCAACCTGATCGTTCTCAAGCACCAGGGCAGCTATTCGACCGCTTATGGTCACCTGCAGAAGTTTGCCAAGGGAATCCGCAAGGGCGCGCGCGTTCACCAGGGCGACACCATTGGCTACGTCGGGCAAACCGGACTGGCCACCGGACCGCATCTTCATTACGAATTCCGGGTGAAAGAGCAGCAGGTCGACCCGCTGGCCATTTCGCTGCCACGCGCCATTCCTCTCGAACGGTCCCTGCTGGCTCGATTCAAGGCGTCCAGCCTGAGCCAGCGCGGCCAACTCGACCTGGCCCGCGAAACGACCCTCGCCGCGATCGAGTAAGCGCTCCGCGCCGACCAGCGGCGAGGCGAAAAAAAAAGTCCCGGCATGCTGGCGCCGGGACGGCTTGCCCGCGGCAGACGCGGGCTGCGAGCGCAGCAATACGCCCGCCCGACCCTCAGGACGAACGCCGGTTGCCGGTAAGCTTCTCGTACTTGACCCACAACTGGTCTTCGGTTTCGGAATTCGCCGGATCCTTGGGAATGCAATCGACCGGACAAACCTCGACACACTGCGGCGTATCGTAGTGGCCGACGCACTCGGTGCACTTGTTGGGATCAATCTCGTAGATTTCCACACCCTGCGTAATGGCCTCGTTCGGGCATTCCGGCTCGCACACGTCGCAGTTGATGCATTCGTCGGTGATAATCAATGACATTCTTGCTATTCCTCAGATCAATGAAATTTCTCTTACCCGCTTGGCCAACCGCTCACAGATCGCCGGCTGAACGAACTGGCTGACATCGCCGCCCAGCGCGGCGATTTCCCGTACCATCGTCGCCGAAATGAACATGTACTGTTCGCCGGGGGTCAGGAATACCGTTTCGACCTCGGGGTACAGGTTTCTGTTCATCCCGGCCATCTGGAACTCGTAGTCAAAATCGGATACCGCCCGTAACCCCCGCAGAATCACCTTGGCACCCTTGGCGTGCAGGAAATCCATCAGCAGGCCGTTGAAGCCGCAGACTTCCGCGTTGGGGTACGGCGCCAGGACCTCCTGCGCCATCTCGACCCGCTCGGCAAGCGAGAAAAACGGCCTCTTCGGCTGACTTTCGGCGATACCGACGATCACCCGGTCAAACAGGCAACTCGCGCGTCGAACGAGATCCTCGTGCCCGCGAGTCATCGGGTCGAAGGTCCCCGCATAGATTGCCATTCGCCTATTCAGCGCCATCCGCGTCGCCTCGCCGCATCAAGTGATAGAAAACCTGCCCTGCCCGTCCGTGGCGCACCGTGCGCCACGCTCCGCAGCCCTCCAGCGGCGTCTCCGCCTCGACGTAGATGACGCCGTTGCCGGCCAGAATTGCCGGCAGTAGCGGCGCCAACCGGTCGATCCAGCCCTGCTTGAACGGCGGGTCGAGAAACAACACGTCGAAGGGCTGAGCGTCGGAAGAGGCGAATCTTACCGCATCCGAACGCACAATCTCCAGGCGCTTGCCACCCGGCAGCGTTCTCGCGTTCGATTCGAGCGCCGCGATCACCCCTGGCGAGTTGTCGACCAGCACCACCCTGGCCGCGCCACGCGACGCCGCCTCGAATCCCAGCGCACCGCTGCCGGCAAACAGGTCGAGGCAGGACGCCCCGCGCAAGTCGGCGCCAAGCCAGTTGAACAGGGTCTCGCGGACACGATCGGGGGTCGGCCGCAGGCCGGGTGAATCGGGGAATCGCAAGACGCGCCGCCGCCACTCCCCGGCAATGATCCGCACCGCGTTCAGGAGATCATTCCCCGCCTACGATCACCGTCACCAGATGCTGTGGACGGACATGGCGCGAGAAGGCGCCCTTGACGTCGGCAACGCTCACCTGCTCGATGTTTTCCGGGTAGCGATCGAGATAGTCGAGCGGCAATCGATAGAAGCCGATCAGCGCGACGCTGTCGAGAATCTTGCGGTTGCTGTCGAGGCGCAGCGGGAAGCTGCCGATCAGATTCTGTTTCGCCGCCTGCAGCTCGTCCTCGCTGGGCCCTTGTTCGAGGAAACCTTGGAGTACTTCACGGGTCAGCTTCAACGCGTCGTCGGCCTGCGCCTTCTTGGTCTGCAGACCGATCTGGAACGGCCCCGGCTGCGCCAGTGGCAGAAAGTAGCTGTGCACGCTGTAGGCCAGGCCACGTTTGTCCCGCACCTCCTTCATCAGGCGCGAGACAAAGCCGCCGCCGCCAAGCGAATAATTGCCGACGACCAGCGCGAAGAAATCCGGATCGCCGCGTTTCAGCGCCGGCAGCCCGAGCAGCAGATGGGCCTGCTGCGCCGGGTGGCTGATCCGCTGCTCGCTGGCGGCCGGCAGTTCGGGAACGGCAATCGCCGCCAAGCCGGGTGCTGGCGGCAAAGCGGCGGCCAATTCCTCGGCCAGCGCCTCGGCCTGCGTGCGCGACAGATCGCCGACGATGGCCACGGTCGCCCGTGGCGCGGTGTAGTTGGCGCTGTGGAAAGCCACCACATCGACCCGCTCGAGGGCGCTCACCGACTCGGGCGTGGCGTAGCGTCCGTACGGATGCGAAGGATACATGGCCGACCAGAAAGCCCTGCTGGCCAGCGTTTCGGGGCGCGTCAGAGCTTCTTTGAGGGCCGCCACCGAACGCGCCTTCTCGCGATCAAAGACGTCGGCCGGAAATTGCGGCGTACTCAGGATCGCACGCAGCACGTCGAGCGCCGGCGCGCGCTTGTCGGCCATCGACAAGGTCCGCAGCGTCAGCGAGGCGCGATCCATATCGACACCGCCTGACAGCCGGGCACCGACATCCGCCAGGCGACTGGCGATCTGAGTTTCGTCCATCCCGGCGACGCCGAGGGCAATCAGTTCTCGCGTCAGGGCGGCGACGCCGGCGCGTCCCTCGCGCTCGCGGGCCGTACCGGCAGCGAAATCGACCTGAACATCAAGAATCGGCAAGGCGTGATTCTCGACGAAAAAGACCCGCGCGCCCGACGTCGTTTGCCAGCGCTCAATCGTCGGCCCGGAGTGCGCCAGCGGCACGGCCAACGCAACCGAGAAGCACAGCAGCAGCTTGAGGGGATTCATCGGCGGTCCCTGATCAGTGGCGAAGGGCGGACGGCGCGCGCTCCCCCGAAGCCGGCGGTAAGGGCTGCGGGTCGAGGTCGGCGACGGTCAGTTGCGGATCACGAAAGTATTTCCTGGCCACCGCCTGAACCTGCTCGGCGGTCACCGCCTGAAGCTTTTCGAGCAGCCGCCGGTTCAGCGTGTAGGGAATTCCGACCGCTTCCAGCTGGCCGATCTCCATCGCCTGCGCAAACATCGAATCGAGTTTGTAGATCTGGCCGGCGATCAGTTGCGCCTTGGCTCGCACCAGTTCATCGGCGGCGACACCGTTCTCCTGAACGTCGGCAATTTCGGCACGCAGTCCGGCCTCGAGTTCGGCGGCCGTCCTGCCCTCGCTCGGCGAGCCGTACAGATAGAAGATGCCTGGACCACGCGCGGTCGAATCGTAGCTGGCGGTGGCCTCCACGGCCAGGCGCTGCTGCCGTATCAGGTGTCTCGAAAAGCGCGCCGCGTCGTGGCCGGCGAGCACCGCGGCGAGCATTTCCAGGGCGTAGGGGTCGACGTCCTGATCGACGTTGCGGATCACCGGCGCCTTGTAGGCCATCATCACCATCGGCAGTTCGGCCGGCGCCTTGACCGTCAGCCGGCGGATGCCGAGCTGTGGCGGCTCGTCCTGCGGTTTCCTGACCGGCAACTGCCGCGCCTCGAGCGGCCCGTAGTGCTTTTCGGCGAGCTGAAAAACCTCCTGGTGCTCGACGTCACCGACTACCACGAGATAGGCATTGTTCGGCGCGTACCAATCGTCGTACCAGGTACGCGCATCGGCGGGCGCCAGGTTCTCGAGATCGTTCATCCAGCCGATGATCGGTACCCGATAGGGATGGGTCTGGAAAGCGACGGCCGTCAACTGTTCGAACAACAGCGATTGCGGCCGGTCTTCGGTACGCCAGCGACGCTCTTCCATGACCACCTTGATCTCGTGTGCGAACTCCCTGGGGTCGAGCGTCAGGTGGCGCATGCGATCGGCCTCCAGCTGCATCATCTCCGACAGCTGCTGCTTCGGCACCTGCTGAAAGTAAGCCGTGTAGTCGCGGCTGGTGAAGGCGTTGTCACGGCCGCCGGCGGCGGCGACGCGCCGGCTGAACTCGCCGGGTCCGGCGCTCGGCGTACCCTTGAACATCATGTGTTCGAGAACGTGCGCGACGCCGGTCCGGCCATTGGTCTCGTCCATGCTGCCGGCGCGGTACCAGACCATGTGCGCCACCGTCGGCGCACGATGATCCTCCTTGACGATGATTCGCAGGCCATTCGCCAGCTGCTGCTCGAAGGTGTCGGCCAGCGCGGCAAGCGGCGCCGCCAGCGCCAATAACAGGGGAATCAGTCTCGCGTAAGGCATCGGCATGAACTGCTTCTGATAGAATTTCACGGTGTCGGGTTCTCGCGCCGGCATCTTATCACCGCCGAAGTTCCCGAGCGCCTTTCAGACACGGACGCACCATGTTTGGTTTCTCCAGGAAATCGCCAGCGCCACCGCCGGCCAGCCCGACGCCGGCAGGTGTCGAAGCCGCCGCCGAGGCGAGTTCGTCGTGGCGGCTGCGCCTCAAGAGCGGTCTCTCGCGCACGCGCGCGCAGTTCGGCGGCAAGCTGAAATCGCTGTTCTCGCGTGGCAAGGTCGACGACCAACTGCTCGAAGACCTCGAAGCCCTGCTGCTGACCAGCGACGTCGGTCTGGACGCAACGCAGCATCTGCTCTACCAGCTGAAAACGCGCGCCAAACGTGACCGGCTGGACACTCCGGAAGCGATTCATAAAGCGCTCGCGGACGCCATGTTCGACCTTCTTCGGCCGCTCGAGGAAGCGCTCGACCTGGCGACGCACCGCCCGTTCATCATCATGATTGCCGGCGTCAACGGCGCCGGCAAGACCACTTCGATCGGCAAGCTGGCCAAGTATTTCCAGGCGCAGGGCCGGTCGGTCCTGCTGGCCGCCGGCGACACCTTCCGCGCCGCGGCGCGCGAGCAACTGCAGACCTGGGGCGAGCGCAACAACGTGACCGTCATTTCGCAGCAGTCCGGCGACTCGGCGGCAGTGATTTTTGACGCCATCGGCGCGGCCCGAGCGCGCGGCATCGACGTCGTCCTCGCCGACACCGCCGGTCGGCTACCGACGCAGTTGCATCTGATGGATGAAATCGCCAAGGTTCGGCGCGTCATTCAGAAAGCCGACCCGTCGGGGCCACACGAAACGCTGCTGGTCCTCGACGCGACCTTTGGCCAGAACGCACTGCAGCAGGTGATCGCCTTCGACAAGGCGATCCAGGTCAGCGGCCTGGTGCTGACCAAGCTCGACGGTAGCGCCAGGGGTGGCGTCGTCGCGGCGATCGCGCGCCAGTGCCCGAAGCCGGTACGCTTCGTCGGTGTCGGTGAAGGAATCGACGACCTGCGGCCGTTCCATGCCCGTGATTTCGTAGATGCCCTGTTCGAGTGATTACCGCCAACGCCGTCACCAAACGCTACCCTGAAGGTCACGAAGCGCTCAAGAACGTCAGCTTCGAGATCACTGCCGGGGAGATGGTCTTCCTGACCGGCCACTCCGGAGCCGGCAAGTCGACGCTGTTCAAGCTGCTCGCGGCAATCGAGCGCCCGACCTCTGGCAGCATCGTGATCAACGGCCAGAACCTCGCCGCACTGCGCCGAAATGCGATTCCCTACCTGCGCCGCAAGCTGGGAATCATCTTCCAGGACCAGAAACTGCTCTTCGACCGTTCGGTCCTCGACAATGTCCTGTTGCCGCTGTCGATCGTCGGCCATCCGGCGAAGGACGCGCCACGCCGGGCCCAGGCGGCGCTCGCCAAGGTCGGCCTGCCGAATCGCGAGAAGGCTTTTCCGATCACCCTCTCGGGTGGCGAACAGCAGCGCCTGGCGATTGCCCGGGCGGTGGTCAATCGGCCGGCAATCATCCTCGCCGACGAACCTACCGCCAACCTCGACACCGAGTCGGCGACCGAGATCCTGGAGATCTTCCGCGCATTCCAGCAGGTCGGGGTAACCGTTCTCATCGCCACCCACGACCCGTTGATCCTGGCCAGGTTGAAGCCACGGATTCTGCGCCTCGACAAGGGAGAGATGAGCGAACACGGGCCGGCGCTGCCTGCCGGGGATGACACACCATGAGCACCTGGCTCGGCCACCATCTGGCCGCCTTGCGCGATGCCCTGCGGCGGCTCGCGGCGGCGCCGCTCGGCACGCTCCTGTCGCTGCTGGTGATCGGCGTCGCGCTGACTCTACCGACGGCCGGCTGGCTGGCAATCGAGAACCTGCGCTCGCTGGCCGGCGACACCCCGGGCGTCCAGCAGATCAGCATCTTTCTGAGCCTCGACGCTGGCCCACGCGAGGTCGCCGAGATCGAGTCACGGCTCAAGGACGCCGCGCCGGGAAGCGCCCGTTTCGTGCCGCGCGCGGAGGCACTGGCACGCCTTCGCGAGGCCGAAGGGATGGCCGACATCATCGGCAGCCTGCCCAAGAACCCATTGCCTGACGCTTTCGTCGTCACGCCAGCCGATTCGCAACCGGAGTCGCTCGAGCGCCTGGCAGAGGCTTTCGCGGCGTGGCCCAAGGTGGCCCACGTCCAGCTCGACTCCGCCTGGGTCAAACGTCTGGACGCCATCCTCCGTCTCGGAAGGCTGGTCGTGATCTTGCTCGCCGTGCTCTTTGCCGGCGCCCTGGTAACCATCACCTTCAACACCATTCGTCTGCAGATCCTCGCCCAGGCTGCCGAAATCGAGGTCGCCAAACTGATCGGCGCCACCGACAGTTACATTCAGCGTCCGCTGCATTATTTCGGCCTGCTGCAAGGCGCGCTGGGCGGCTTGTGTGCCGCCTTGCTGGTAGCCGCAGGCATCCATCTCCTGACGCCGGCAGTGGCCGAACTGGCACGGCTCTACGGCGGCGGTTTCACGCTGCGCGGCCTGTCGGCAGAGGCCATCGGCGCGCTCGCCGCCAGCGGCGGCGCGCTGGGCTGGCTGGGAGCGAAGATCTCGGCGCTGATTCATCTGCGCCGCGTCCGCTAAGTCCTGCGCCGGTCGCTGCCGGCAGTCACGGACGCCGCTTTCACGATAACAGCACGCAGGCCCAGACCGCCACGACATCGAGCAGGGCGAGCAACACCGCGGCGCTGCCGATGTCCTTGGCGCGCTTGGCAAGCGGGTGCCGGTCGAGCGAAACCCGGTCCACCGTCGCCTCGATGGCCGAATTGAGCAGCTCAACGATCAGCACCAGCAGTACGCTGCCGACCATCAGCGCCCGCCCGACGCCATCTGCCGCGAGCACCAGGGCCAGCGGAATCAACAGCGCGGCGAGCCACACCTCCTGACGAAAGGCGTCCTCGGCGGCAAAGGCCGCGCGCAGCCCGGCCAGTGAATAGTGCAGGGCGTTCCAGATTCGCCGCCATCCGGTCTGTCCCTTGAACGGGCTTTCGTCAGCCACCGGTGCCTCCTCGCCGTTTCCTGATCGGCGGCAAGTATAGCGACTTCAGCGCTGATCCCGGCACGGATTGCCGCCGACCAGCGCCGGCGACGCAGCGTCAGCGGGCGAATGACTGCGGCCGGGGGCAGGCGACACAGTGCTTTGCCGAGCGACCGCCGATACAATGGCGGCGACTCCCATAGCCACCGCAACGCCCAGGAGGCAGAGCTCAACCATGAACCAGGAGCAACTGAAGAAAGCCGTCGGCCGCGCGGCCATCGACTATCTCGTCGATGGCGAGATCGTCGGCGTCGGAACCGGCTCGACCGCCAACTGTTTCATCGATCAACTGGCCAGCGTCAAGCACCGGATCAGCGGAGCAGTGGCCAGTTCCGAGGCCACCAGACAACGCCTTGCGAGCCATGGCATTGCCGTTTACGGTCTCGATGAGGTCGACCGGCTGCCGGTGTACGTCGACGGGGCCGACGAGATCAACTCGGCGATGCAGATGATCAAGGGCGGCGGCGGCGCGCTGACCCGCGAGAAGATCGTCGCGGCGGTCGCCGCGAAGTTCGTCTGTATCGCCGACGGCAGCAAGCTGGTGCCGGTTCTCGGCCGCTTCCCGCTGCCGGTCGAGGTGATTCCGATGGCGCTTGGCCACGTCACACGCGAACTGGCGGCGCTCGGTGGCAGGCCGGCACGGCGCGAAGGCTTCGTCACCGACAACGGCAACCTGATCGTAGACGTCAGCGGCCTCGAGATCGTCGATCCCAGCGGGCTGGAGACGCGCATCAACCAGATCGTCGGGGTGGTGACCAACGGCCTCTTCGCCCGGCGACCGGCAGACGTCTGCCTGCTTGCCACGGCTGGCGGAGTGCGAACGCTGACCGCCCGCTGAAAGGCGGCGGCGTGCCGCGGCGGCCGCCTTTCGGCGGGCGCTCGCTCAGCTGGCGGGTGGTACGTAACCCTGCACCTTGTCGGCGCCGCTGCCGAAGAAGTGCCTTTCCAGCTGCTCGGCAAGATACTTGCGATGCGCGGCATCGGCGAGATTGAGACGATTCTCGTTGATGATCATGGTCTGCATGCGCACCCATTGCTGCCATGCTTCCTTCGATACGGCTTCATAAATCCGCTTGCCCAACTCGCCCGGATAGGGCGGAAAATCGAGACCCTCGGCCTCGCGGCCGAGCTTGATGCAGTTGACCATTCTTGTCATGCAATCCACTCCTTGACCGCTCGGCAGCCTACCGCCGAGCGAAACGTTGTCCACCCCCGGTTGAGCGACAGCCCCGCGGGAACGATGAGAAAACCTAGAGCTCCTTGATCAGCACCTTGGAGCGACGCTGAAGGTTATAGACCAGCCGTTTCTCGGCCGGCAGCTGGTCGATGTGGCGTTCGACGAAGCCGCGCTCCTTGAACCACTGCGAGGTCGCCGTGGTGAGCACGAACAACTGCTTGATGCCAGATGCGAGCGCCTTGCCCTCGATCCGCTTCATCAACAGCGCCCCGTAGCCCCAGCGCCGATAGTGCGGGTGAACCGCCACGCAGGCCAGTTCGGCCTGCTCGCCGCCGTAAGGATAGAGCGCCGCGCAGCCCACGATCACCCCGTCGTGCTCGACCACCGAGAAGCGCGAGATCTCGCGTTCGAGCAGCTCCCGCGACCGCCGGACCAGGGCGCCCGCTTCCTCGAGCGGCTCGATCAGCGCCACCAGACCGCCGATGTCGTCGGCGCGCGCGTCGCGCAACTGCTCGAGTGATTCGCGGGTGATCACCGTGCCAACGCCGTCGCGAGTAAACAACTCGCGCAGCAGTGTCCCGTCCTCGTCGTAGCCGATCAGGTGCACCCGGCCGACGCCGGCGCGACTGGCGCGCACCGCGCAGGGGAGATAGCGCTTCAGGTCGGTCGACAGCCAGTCACCGAGACTGACCAGACGCTCGGCCGCGTCGACCGTCAGTTCGTCGAGCAAGGCACCGTCGATATCGGTCGCACCGCGGCTGTCGGTGAGAAAGATCAGCTTGTCGGCCAGCAGCGACGTCGCCACCGCCTCGGCCACCTGCTCCATTGCCAGATTGAAGATCTCGCCGGTCGGGCTCGAGCCAAGGCACGACAGCAGCACGATGTTGCCGAGAGCGAGCTGGGCACGTATGCCGTCACCGTCTATCTTGCGTACCTGCCCCGAATACTGCAGGTCGACGCCATCGACGACGCCAACCGGCCGGGCGGTGATGAAGTTTCCGCCCACCACCCGAATCGTGCTGTTGGCCATCGGCGTATCGGCGAGACCCTGCGACAGCAGGGCCTCGATCTCGACGTAAATGCTGCCGACGGCGTCGATGACGCTGTCGAGCGCCTTGCCGTCGGTGACGCGATAGTTGCCGTGATAGACCGACTGCAGGCCTCGCTCGCGCAGCAACTCCTCGATCTGCGGCCGTGCGCCGTGCACCAGGATCAGGCGCACGCCCAGAGCCGCCAGCAGATTGACGTCGTAGGCCAGGGTCCGCGCCAGCGGCCCGGCGATCGCCTTGCCGCCAAAGGCGATCAGGAAGGTCTTGCCGCGAAAGAGATTGACGTACGGCGCGACCGACCGGAACCAGGCTACGAAATGGGCAGAGCTCGACTCGTCGGACATGTCACGCGGCAGGTGCCGCCTTTTCGCTGGCTTTTCCGGCGGCCTTTGCGGTGCCTTTCGCGCTCTCCTTCTGGGCGCTAGGCGCCGGTGCCTCGTCGGTCGCCGCTGCCTTGGCCTCCTGCGCTGCCGCCGCCTTCGCCGCCTTGGCCTCCTTCGCGGCCGCCGCCTTGGCCTCTTTCGCTGCTGCCGCCTTGGCGGCTTTCGCCGACGGCGCCTTGGCTTCCTTCATCGGCTCGAGCTGCAACTCCTTTTCGACCCGTTCGCAGATCGTCCGCAGTATCTTGACCCGCGCAAAGTACTTGTCGTTGGCCTCGACGATGGTCCACGGCGCCGTCCCGGAACTGGTCCGCTCGACCATGTCGCAGACCGCTTCATGATAGGCACCGGCCTTCTCGCGGTTGCGCCAGTCCTCTTCGGTGATCTTGAAACGCTTGTGCTCGACCTGCGCGCGGCCCTCGAAGCGCCTGAGCTGCTCGTCGTCGCTGATCTGCAACCAGAACTTGATGACGATGCCACCGGCGTGCCAGATGTCATGCTCGAAATCGTTGATCTCGGCGTACGCGCGCGACCAGTCGGCTTCACTGCAGAAGCCCTCGACACGTTCGACGAGCACCCGCCCGTACCAGGTCCGATCGAAAATGGTGACCCGCCCGAGCCGCGGCATGTAGCGCCAGAAACGCCACAGGTAGGGATGCGCGAGGTCTTCCGCGGTCGGTGCGGCGACCGGGATGATCCGATACTGGCGAGCGTCCATCGCCGACATCACCCGCCGGATGGCACCGCCCTTGCCGGCCGCGTCCGAGCCCTCGAAGGCAAGAATCAACGCCCGCTTGGTGAACTCCGGGTGACGCATCAACTCGGCCAGGCGACCCTGCCACTTGGCCAACTCGGTCTCGTACACGTCTTTCGACAGACTCTGCGACATGTCGAGCGCACGCAGCACGTCGAGTTGGTCGATTCGTGGCGACACCGGCGGTGCCAGCGACGCCGTCTGCTCGCGTTTGTCGACCAGGCGCTTCTGCACGGCTTCGAGAATGGTCTTGCCGACAGTCAGCGAGCGATAGCGATCGTCGGTGCCTTCGACGATGATCCACGGCGCCCAGGGCGTGCTGGTGGTACGCAGCAGGTGGCCGGCCACTTCCTGCAGCTTGTCGTAGGTCTTGAGGCGGTCCCAACTCGCCTTGGTCACCCGCCACTTGGTCAGCGGGTTGTCCTCGATCGATTTCAGGCGCTCGCGCTGGGCCTCCTTGGAGAGATGTATCCAGAACTTGAGAATCAGCGCGCCCTCGTTGACCAGCATCGCCTCGAAACGGTTGAGCCGGTCCATGCGCTGGTCGAAGTCGGCGCGGGACATTTCGTTGGCGATCCGCTCGGCGATCGGATGCGAGTACCAGGAACCCGCGAAGATGCCGACGCGCCCGCTGCGCGGCAGCGCTCGCCAATAGCGCCACATCGATGGCCGCGCCTTCTCCTCGGCGGTCGGTGCATAGAAGGCGTGCGTCGAAAGGTAGCGTGGATCCATCCACTCGTAGAGGGCGTTGATCGTCTCACCCTTGCCCGAGCCGTCGACGCCGCTGATCAGGATGATTACCGGAAAGCTGCCGTCGTCGCGCAACTTCTCCTGCACTTCGAGCAGCGCCGCGCGCAGTACCGGCACCTCCTCGCGGTAGGTCGCCTTGTCGATCTTGTGTCCCAGTTCGGCCGATTCAAACATCCGTCACCTCCTCCTTCAAGTCACCCCACAAAAACTGGATAGCTGTCAAGGCAGCCAGCGCAGCCGTCTCGGTACGCAAGATACGCGGCCCGAGACGTACCGACAAGAAATCAGCCTGCACTGCCAGTTCGATCTCCTCGGGCGCCAGACCGCCCTCGGCGCCAATCAGCACTTCAATACGCCGGTCGTTCAACGGCGCCGGCAGCGTCGCCAGCGACACCCTGCCGGCCGGTGCCAGCATCAGGCGCAGGACGCCCGGTTCGGCCGGCCGCGCCAGCCACCGTTCCAGACTCTCCGGAACGGTGATTTCCGGCAGCCGGTTGCGTCCACACTGCTCGCACGCGGCGACGACGACGCCTTGCCAGTGCTCGAGCCGACGCGTGCCGCGCTGCTCCGCCAGACGCACGACACTGCGTCGCGAGATCACCGGGACGATCCGCCCGACGCCCAGTTCGACCGCTTTCTGTACCGTCAGGTCCATTTTCTCGCCGGCCTGCAGGGCCTGCACCAGGCTGATCGAGAGTGGTGACTCGCGCTCGCTGAGCAGCCGTTCCAGTACCTCGACACTGACCCGTGCACGCTCGCAGCCGAGGATTCGTGCACGATACTCACCACCGGCACCGTTGAACAGCGTCAGGTCGTCGCCACGACGCAGGCGCAGAACCTTGACTGCATGATGCGCGACCCGCTCCGGCAGGTCGGTTTGCATGCCGACAGCAAGCGGTATCGGGCAATGAAAACGAGGATAATTCACCATGTTATTATAAAAGCTCGACCACCGGATGGTCGTCCTTTGGAGACAGTTCTCGCATGGCACTCAACACACCGGTCTGTGACTTCGGCTGGCGGGCGGTAGACTTCGAACTTGCCGACACCGCTGGTTCGCGGCATTCGCTCGCCTCGCTGCGCGGTCCGAACGGCTTGCTGCTGATGTTCATCTGTAACCACTGCCCCTATGTCAAGGCGGTAATCGACCGAATCTGCAGCGATGCACGGCAAGTGCAGGCTCAGGGCATCGGTGTCGCGGCGATCATGAGCAACGATCCGAGCGAGTACCCGGAGGACTCGCCGGCCAACATGCAGCGCCTGGCTAGCCAGCTCGAGTTCTCTTTCCCCTACCTGTACGACGCCGATCAGAGCGTCGCGCGCAACTACGGGGCGGTATGTACGCCGGACTTCTTCGGCTTCAACAGCGCTCTCGAGTTGCAGTATCGCGGACGTCTCGATGCCAGCGGCCGCCTGCCGGCGGCGCCGGACAGTCGCCGTGAACTGCTCGAAGCGATGCGCCAAATCGCTGCCACCGGGCAAGGTCCGCGCGAACAGGTCGCGAGCATCGGCTGCTCGATCAAGTGGCGCCACTGATTGGCGATGAGTGCCCTGGACAGCGTTGCGCCGCCGACGACCACCGACAGCGAACTCAAGCGAATGCTCGACGCCAGCGTCGCCCTGGTGCGCGAAGTGGCGCAGCGAGAAATCATGCCGCGCTTCCTGCGGGTCGTCCACGACCGACGCAAGGACGACGGATCGCTGTGTTCGGAAGCCGATCTGGCGGCCGAAAACTTCCTGCACGGACGACTGAAAGAGATTCGCCGCTGCCCGATCATCGGCGAGGAGATGTCGCCAGCCGCACAGCGTGCCAGCTGGCAGGGCGGCAGCAACGACGACGACGGCCTGTGGTGCATCGACCCGATCGACGGCACCACCAACTTCATCAACGGACTGCCCTGCTTCGCCGTTTCGATCGCCTGGATCCGTCGGCGGCGCACCCGACTGGCGGTGACCTACAACCCGATCACCGACGAAATGTTCTATGCCCGCGAAGGCAACGGCGCCTACCTCAACGGTCGCCGGCTGCCGCTGCGCGAGGTGACCGCCGACATCCGGCGCGCCGTCGGTGGCGTCGATTTCAAGCGCATTCCCAAGCCGCTGGCTGACCGCATAGCGGTCAGCCCGCCGTTCTACTCACAGCGGAATTTCGGCAGCTCGACGCTCGACTGGTGCAACCTCGCTGCCGGCCGACTGGACCTCTATCTGCATGGCGGTCAGATGCTCTGGGATTATGCGGCCGGCAGCCTGATTCTGCGCGAGGCCGGCGGACAGATGTGCACTCTCGCGCACGACGACTACGAGGCGGAGGATGTCTGGCGCCGCTCGGTCATCGCCGCTCTCAACCCGGCGGTGTTCGCCACCTGGCGAAACTGGGTTCGGCAGAACAGCTCGGCGACGATCGGCTGAGCAACCGGCGCCGGCGGTCCGGGCGGCGCGCTGCCGCCGGCCAGCGGTATTATTGACCGGCGATCGCCAGATCGCCCGCCGTTCGCCATCCGGCGACCAACTCGGCGGCAAGCTCGGCTTCCGCCAGCGAGGCGGCGACGGCCGCGCGCTGGTCGTCGCAGGCGAGGCCGGCACGCTGCAGCCACTGATCATCGTAGTAGGTGTTGGCGTAGCGCTCGCCGGCGTCGCAGAGCAGGGTCACCACCGAGCCCACCACGCCGGCCGCTCGCATCTGATCCATGCAGGCCAGCGCGGCAACCAGGTTGGTGCCGGTCGAGGGACCGACGCGACGCCCGACCAGGGCCGACAACTCGTGCATCGCGGCCACTGACCAGACATCGGGCACTTTGACCATGCCGTCGATCACCTGCGGCAGGAACGAGGCCTCGACCCGCGGCCGGCCGATGCCCTCGATCCGTGAGCCCTGGTGCAGGCAGAGGTCGGGCTGACGGTTGAGGTAGTGGTCGAAGAACACCGACAACTCGGCATCGGCCGCGCAGACACGGGTGTCCCGGGCGCGGTAGCGCACGTAGCGGCCGAGCGTCGCGACGGTGCCGCCGGTGCCGGCGCTGGATACCAACCAGCTTGGCACCGGATGTCTTTCGAGCCGCATCTGTTCAAAAATCGATTCGGCGATGTTGTTGTTCGAACGCCAGTCCGTGGCCCGCTCGGCGTAGGTAAACTGGTCCATGTAATGGCCACCGAGTTCGTCGGCCAGGCGCTGCGATTCGCCGTAGATGCGCATCGGGTCGTCGATCAGATGGCAGCGACCGCCCTGAAATTCGATCGCGGCAACTTTCTCCGGCGAGGTCCCCATGGGCATCACGGCGACAAACGGCAAACCGAGGAGGCGCGCGAAATAGGCTTCGGAGATCGCCGTCGAGCCGCTCGACGCCTCGACCACCGTGCCACCCTGCCGCAGCCAGCCGTTGCACAGCGCATAGAGGAACAGCGAGCGCGCCAGGCGGTGCTTGAGACTACCGGTGGGATGGCTGGATTCGTCCTTCAGATACAGGTCGACGCCCGCAAAGCCGGCCAGTCGCAAGGGAATCAGGTGGGTATCGCTGGAGCGCTGGAAATCGGCCTCGATGCGGCCAATGGCAGCCAGCAGCCAGCTGCGGTCGCTGCCCCCGGCGGATACAGTCGGTTTCTTCATGGCCGCAGCTTAACAGCCGGCGGGCAGCCGGCAAAGACGCGTCGCGCGCACGGCAAACCGTCCCGCGGCAGCCTGGCTGGCTGCCAGCAGGTGTGCTCTGTGAAGTTTTCGGGTAAACTATACTAAATCACTCAGGTATCCATCGAAGGAGCTTTACGACATGGCGGTAACGACTGAAGCCGTACAGGCGGCGCTGAAGGACTTGATCGATCCCAACACCCAGAAGGACTACCTGTCTACGCGTTCGGCAAGAAATATCCGCATCGAGGGCGCCGACGTGTCGCTCGACATCGAGTTGGGTTATCCGGCGAAGACGCAGATCGATGACCTCCGTCGGACGGTGATCGACAAGCTCAGGACGATCCCCGGCGTCGCCAATGTCAGCGTCAATATCGCTGTCAATATCGTCGCCCATACCGTGCAGCGTGGCCTCAAGCCGCTGCCGGGGGTCAAGAACATCATCGCCGTCGCCTCCGGCAAGGGCGGCGTCGGCAAGAGCACGACAGCGGTCAACCTGGCACTGGCACTGGCCCAGGAAGGTGCCGTGGTGGGCCTGCTCGACGCCGACATCTACGGCCCATCGCAACCACAGATGCTCGGGCTGACCGGCCAGCGGCCGGAGTCGGAGGACGGCACGTCGATGGATCCGCTGCAGGCGCACGGCCTGCAGGCGATGTCGATCGGCTTCATGATCGACATCGATTCGCCGATGGTCTGGCGCGGCCCGATGGTCACCCAGGCGCTCGAGCAGCTGCTCAAGCAGACCAACTGGCATGATGTCGACTACCTGGTGGTCGACATGCCGCCAGGAACCGGCGACACGCAGTTGACACTGGCGCAGAAAGTGCCGGTGACCGGTGCCGTGATCGTCACCACGCCTCAGGACATCGCCCTGATCGACGCCCGCAAGGGACTGAAGATGTTCGAAAAGGTCGGCATCCCGATCCTCGGCCTGGTCGAGAACATGAGCACCCATATCTGCTCGAAATGCGGCCATGAGGAGCATATCTTCGGCCAGGGCGGCGGCGAACAGATGTGCAGCGACTACGACACCGAGTTCCTCGGCGCGCTCCCGCTGGAACTCTCGATACGCGAGCTGACCGATTCCGGCAAGCCGACGGTGGTCGGCGCGCCCGACTCGCGGGCCGCGGCGATCTACCGCACGATCGCCCGCCGGATCGCCGTCAAGGTCGCCGAGCGCAGCCGCGACATGAGTGCCAAGTTCCCGAATATCGTCGTGCAGAACACCTGAGAAGCCGACCGGCCGAGAGGCCGGTACGCTGTCGCACCGACGCTTGCCCGGCGCCCGCATGCAAAGCGGTTCCTTCGCTCGGCGGGACGCCGTAGAATGAATCCCTTTCCCGCATGGTCGGGATTGGGGTGACCAGCGATGTCCATCAAATCGGATAAATGGATCCGCCGCATGGCGGAAACGTACGGCATGATCGATCCATTCGAGCCCAATCAGGTGCGCGAGATCGACGGTCGGCGGATCGTCTCCTACGGAACGTCGAGCTACGGCTACGACATCCGCTGCTCGAATGAATTCAAGCTGTTCACCAACCTCAACTCGACCATCGTTGACCCGAAGAATTTCGACCCGAATTCGTTCGTCGAGGTCAAGAATGACTTCTGCATCATCCCGCCGAACTCGTTTGCCCTGGCGCGCACGGTCGAGTACTTCCGTATTCCTCGCAGCGTACTGACCGTCTGTCTCGGCAAGAGCACCTATGCCCGCTGCGGCATCATCGTCAACGTCACGCCCTTCGAACCCGAATGGGAAGGGCATGTGACGCTCGAGTTCTCCAACACGACGCCGCTGCCGGCAAAGATCTACGCCAACGAAGGGATCGCGCAAGTGCTTTTTTTCGAATCCGACGAGGAGTGCGAAACGTCGTACAAGGACCGCGGCGGAAAGTACCAGGGGCAGGTGGGGGTGACCTTGCCGAAAATCTGACGCCGTGTGCGCCCGTCGCACTGTCCAGGAGGTCAGCGCAATTGCCGGCACCGGCGTGACCACCGTGCCCGTACCGCTGCCCCCCGCCATTGAATTCACACTGGACTGGCCATGCATTTCGACTTCCCGGTAATCATCATCGACAAGGACTACCGCTCCGAGAGTACCGGCGGACTTGGCATCCGCGCCCTGGCCAAAGCGATCGAAAAGAAGGGCTTTGATACGCTCGGGGTCACCAGCTATGGCGATCTGACGTCGTTCGCACAACAGCAGAGCCGTGCCTCGGCGTTCATCCTGTCAATCGACGACGAGGACTTCAGGGATGGCAAGGCCGAAGAAACGGTCGCCGGCCTGCGTGCCTTTGTCAAGGAAATCCGCTGTCGCAACGAGGCCATTCCGATCTTCCTCTACGGCGAGACGCGCACCTCGGGCCATATTCCGAACGACGTCCTGCGCGAGTTGCATGGCTTCATCCACATGTTCGAGGACACCGCCGAGTTCATCGGCCGCTACGTCGTCCGCGAGGCGAGGGCCTACCTGGCAAGCCTGGCGCCGCCGTTTTTCCGCGCCCTGACCCACTATGCCGAAGACGGCTCGTATTCCTGGCACTGCCCGGGGCACTCGGGTGGCGTCGCCTTCCTGAAAAGCCCGGTCGGCCGGATGTTCCACCAGTTTTTCGGTGAGAACATGCTGCGTGCCGACGTCTGCAACGCCGTCGAGGAACTCGGCCAGCTGCTCGACCACACCGGCCCGGTGGCCGCCTCGGAACGCAACGCGGCGCGCATCTTCAATGCCGACCACCTCTATTTCGTGACCAACGGCACCTCGACGTCGAACAAGATCGTCTGGCACTCGACGGTGGCGCCCGGCGACGTCGTGGTTGTCGACCGCAACTGCCACAAGTCGGTTCTCCACTCGATCATCATGACCGGCGCGATACCGGTGTTCCTGATGCCGACCCGCAACCACTTCGGCATCATCGGGCCGATTCCGAAAGAACAGTTCCGCTGGCAGAACATCCGCAAGAAGATCGAATCGCATCCGTTCGCGCGCACGGTCGACGCCAAGCCACGCGTACTGACCATCACCCAGAGCACCTACGACGGGATTCTCTACAACGTCGAGGAAATCAAGGAGATGCTCGACGGCGTGATCGACACGCTGCACTTCGACGAGGCCTGGCTGCCGCACGCCGCTTTCCACGAGTTCTATGGCGACTACCACGCGATCGGCGCCGACCGTCCACGCTGCAAGGATGCGATGATTTTCTCGACGCAGTCGACGCACAAGCTGCTCGCCGGCCTCTCGCAGGCCTCACAGATTCTTGTGCAGGATTCGCAAGGGCGCCAACTCGACCGCGACATCTTCAATGAAGCCTACCTGATGCACACCTCGACCTCGCCGCAGTACGCGATCATCGCTTCCTGCGACGTCGCGGCGGCGATGATGGAGGCGCCGGGCGGAACGGCGCTGGTCGAGGAGTCGATTGCCGAAGCGCTCAACTTCCGTCGGACGATGCGCAAGGTCGAGCAGGAATGGGGCGCCGACTGGTGGTTCAAGGTCTGGGGCCCGGACGACCTGTCGGAGGAGGGAATCGAGGAGCGGGCGGCGTGGATTCTCAAACCGGGCGAACGCTGGCACGGCTTCGGCATGCTCGCCGAGGGCTTCAACATGCTCGACCCGATCAAGGCGACGATCATCACCCCCGGGCTCGATGTCGATGGCGACTTCTCCGATTGGGGAATACCGGCAGCGATCGTCACCAAGTACCTCGCCGAGCATGGAATCATCGTCGAGAAGTGTGGCCTCTATTCGTTCTTCATCATGTTCACCATCGGCATCACCAAGGGCCGCTGGAACACCATGGTCACCGAACTGCAGCAGTTCAAGGACGGTTACGACCAGAACCTGGCGCTGTGGAAAGTCATGCCGGAGTTCCTGGCCAAGAACCCCCGTTACGAGCGCTACGGGCTGAAGGATCTGTGCAAGCAGATTCACGGCATCTACGCCGCCAACGACGTGGCGCACCTGACCACCGAGATGTACCTTTCCGACATGGAACCGGCGATGAAGCCGACCGATGCCTTTGCCCGCATGGCGCACCGCGAGATCGACCGCGTGCCGATCGACGATCTCGAGGGACGGATCACCAGCACCCTGTTGACGCCCTACCCGCCGGGAATTCCACTGCTGATTCCCGGCGAGCGCTTCAACGCCACGATCGTTCGTTACCTGCGCTTCGCGCGCGATTTCAACGAGCGCTTTCCCGGCTTCGAAACCGACGTGCACGGCCTGGTCAAGGCGATCGTCAACGGCAAGCCGGTGTACTCGGTCGATTGCGTTCGCTGAGAGGACCGCTTGGAAACCTTGCCTCGAGGTGCCGCGCGGATCGCCGGCAAGGCCCGCCCGCACGAAGATCATCGACGAGGCCTTTGTTCGGCGGTGTTGGCGGTAGCAGCTGACTGGCCGCCACCGTGTCGCGCAGCCGCTTGCGTTGCCGCCCGGACACGGACGAATGACCAGCTCGTGGCAATCAGACCCGCTGGATGTGCACCTTGGTAACGGTCCGCGCACTCACGGTCCGCACCGTGAACTGGTAGGTTTCCTCACGTATGTAGCTCCCCACGGGTGGAATGGTACGCAGACGGTTGATGATCAGTCCGGCCACCGTATGAGCCGCCTCCATCGGAATGTTCAGATGCAGTTCCTCGTTGATCTGCGAGATCGGCATCCGGCCGTCGACCAGAAACTCCTCGGATCCCAGCTGCTTGATCATGATGCGCTGTTTGCTGCGGTGGGATTCGTACTCGTCGAAATCGTAGCCGACATCGATTTCTCCAACCACCTCCTCGAAGATGTCCTCCATGCTGAGAATGCCGATGGCCAAACCGAACTCGTTCACGACTATCGCCATGAAGTCTATCGGGCGCAGGAGGAGCGTCTTGATGGTGCGGTCTATCGGCTGCCTGGAGGTGACATAGACCGGTTCCTGGATATAACTGGTCTTGGCCTTCTGGTTGATATCGGCGGCCATCAGATCCCACGAGTTCAAGGTGAGGATGCCAACGATGTGTGACATGTTACCGCGATAAACCGGCAGTCGATTGTAGCCGTGCGCGAGCACCAGCTTCACCGCCTCTTCCATGCTGGCGTGCTCGCTGATTCCCACCACCTCGTCGAGTGGAGTCATCACCTCGCCCACCGAAGTCTCCGAGAAGCGCGTGATGCGGGCCACTTTTTCGGCGTCGAAGCTGCCGTCGTCGTCGGGCGTGTTCGACGACATCTCGAGCAGCATGCGCAGTTCCTCGCGGCTGATGTAGCCGCCCTTCACCGGTGTGCTGCCCCCCGCCAAGCGGGTGGCAAAGCGGGCCACGCGACTGAAGACAAAGATTACCGGAGCGAAGATCCAGGCAAAAAAGCGCAGCCCGAAGACAATGCGGGTCACCAGGAAATCGGCCTTCTGCTGGTAGATACTCTTCGGCACGATCTCCCCGAGGATCAGCAGAAACGGGGTGGCCAGCACCACCGAGATGATGTCCCCGCTAGGCCCCAGGAATTCGATGAAGATGAGCGTGATCAGCGTGGTGACCGTCACCGTGGCCACGTTGGTCCCCACCAGGGTTGTTCCCAGCAGCTCGTCCGGTGTCTTGTACAGCTTGAGCACCAGTGCAGCACCCTTGTCGCCGGTCTTGGCCAGATGACGCAGCCTGATCTTGTCGCTGTTCACCATGGCGATCTCCGAACCGGAGAAGAAGCCCTTGAGCAGCAGGAAAATCACGATCAGCACGCATTCGAAGAAGATTTCCACGGATCAGCCCCCTTTCGTCGTCGACGGAACAGCCGAAGATGTTCCGTCGACGCCTGCCGTATCCTCCCCGGCCGCGGTTGACGGCACGGACGCCAAATCGGCCTGCGGATCCTCGATCGCCCCGGCCTGTTCATCAGACGCGCCGGAACCCTCTACCCCGGGGTCGTCGGCCTGCGGCTCGGCCACTGGTTCGGGGTCCGGACCCAGGTCCAGGCGGGTGACACGGAGCTCGTCGATACGTAGACCCCGCATGCGCTCGACGGAAAAAATGAAACCCTCGAAGGTGACCGAGTCGCCACCCTTCGGCAAGCGGTTCAGTAATCGCATGACCAGGCCGCCGACGGTGTTCATGCTCGGGTCATCGAGGTTGGCGCCCACCAACTGATTGAAGTCCACCAGACTCATGTCGCCAGGGATCGAATAGATCTTGCTCTGCTCGATCTCCCTGACGCCAGGCTCATCCTGCGGCGGAGCAAGCCGGCCGAGCATGAAAGCCGCCACGTCGCGGATCGAGACGATCCCCAGGACATTGGCGTACTCCCCGATCACCAGAGCGACGCGCGTACGGTTCTCCTGGAAGAACTCGACCATTTCATCCACTTTCTTGGTCGACGGTACAAAATGGGGCTGCCGCATCACATCGCGGACCCTGATCGACGCCAGGTCGCCGCCACCGCGAACCAGCTTGATGATGTCTTCCGAGTGGAGGAAGCCGACGACGTTCGCCGGAGTATCCTCGAAGAGCGGCACGCGGGGATGACGGATGGCCTGAAAGGCTTCCACCACCTGCGGCAGCGGATCGTCCACGTCAAAGGAAATCATGCTCGAAATCGGAGTCATGATGTCCACCACCTCCGCTTCCGAAGCCTCAAGCATGTTGTCTATGAGAATCCGCTCGGTGGGTACGATCGCGCCACTGGCCTCGCCTTCCTCCACCAGCGTACGAAATTCGTCGGAGTGGAGGATATTTTCCCTCTTCACCGGCTCGCCGACGATGGCCGTCGTGATCCGGTCAGCCACTGCCCGTACGACCTTGCGCAGGGGCGCAATAAAAGCGATCCATCGCGGCAGCAGCGCTGCCGAGAAGCGAGTCGCGACCATCATCGGGTAGGTGACAGCAATGGTCTTGGGTGTCACTTCGCCGAACAGCAGAAGCATCGGCACCATTACCACGATGTTGATCCAGGTGGTCTGGTCTTCGGTGAAATACTTCAAGAGGATCGCCGCCATGTTGGCCGCCGAGGCAATGTTCACCAGCTCGTTGCCGCATAACAGCGAGATGATCAGGCGCCGCGGTTCTTCCAGCATTTCCTGGATACTCTTGAAACGCGGATGCTGGCTGTTCTGCAACCTCTGCAGATCGAAGGAAGTCAGCGAAAACAGCGCCGTTTCGGATCCCGAAAAGAACGCCGAGACGGTCAGAAGGATGATCTGAACGCAAACCCGGACGACCAGTTCCAGGTCGACCCAGTCGGGCACTTGCCCAGCCAGTTGGTCCATATGCGTGCTCCTCGACTACGGTTTAGCGACACCCTTGCACAAAGCAGCTGCTCGCCAGCGTCCAACAACCCGCCGGCGAGCAGTCCCGTGGGTAAGCCTCAGTGACGCCTGTGCAGAACGAGCCAGACACGTCGACGGCGCGGCTCATTGCCGCGACGCGCGTTCATCTTCCCCCGCTTGGTCGGCGCTTCGGGACAAGGGGACCCGGTCGGCGACGAAGCCGGCAATATAACACCTGTATTGGCAATCGCGTCACACACGGCAGAGCCATCTGCCGCCCGTGACGGCTGCATAAACCACGCAGAAAGCGGGAAACGGACGAAAACCGGCAGAAACCACGACTTTCATGACGGCAAGCGGGTCACCCCGCCTGCCCGGGCGGAGCCGCGGCTGGTCAATCCTGTGCCGGCTGGGCGACGACGGCATCGGCGGCGGATGAGTCTTCCACCAGGCGCACGACCCCGTCATCGCCCAGGGCAGTGTCCTCGAACTTCAGCAGCGTAATCCGGTGGTTGTCCATTTCGAGCACCGTCAGCCGGCCGCCCTCGAGTTCGACGGAGTCGCCGACCTTGGGCACGTTGCCCAGCTTCTTGTAGAACAGTCCCGCCAGCGTGACGTAATCGTCGTCCAGTGGGAACGGAAAATCGAGCAGCGACTCCAGGTCGGTGACCCGCATCGACGCGTCGATCTCGTACTGGCTGCCGACCAGCTTCCGCAACCGCCGCCCCTGTCGCGTGAACTCATCCTCGTACTCGCCGACGATTTCCTCGAGGATGTCCTCGAGAGTGATGATCCCTTCGGTACCACCGTACTCGTCGATGACGATCGCCATTTGCTGGCGGGTGTGCTTGAATTCCTTGAGCAGATCGCTCAGCGACTTGCTGTTCGGAACGATGAACGGCGCTTGCGCGAAGTCGCCGACCGGCCGCCGACTGACCTCTTCGAGCGTCTGGCCGCTGCTTTCCGCCATCACCGTCAGCAACTCCTTGATCGCCACCACGCCGGTGATCCGGTCGAGGCTCTTGTCACAGATCGGGAAGCGCGCGTGCGGCACGTCGCGGAAGACCCGCAGGGCATCGGCCAGCGTGTCGTCCTGCGTCAAGGCCCTGATCCGCGTGCGCGGAATCATCGCCTCGCGGACCGTGTGCTCGTCGAGCTTAAAGACGCCGCGGATCATCTGCGTCTCCTCGGGTGCCAGCGTGCCGTCCTTCTCGCTCGCCGAGAGGATCATGCGGATCTCCTCGACCGACATCGTGAAGTGGCTCTCGCCGTGGCCCTGCAGATTCCGCTGTCCGAACAGCCTGAGCAGGGCATTCGAGGACATCTTCATGACGTGGATCAGCGGCTTGAACGTGAGGTAGAGCGCGTTGATCGTCCACCCGACAGCCATGCTCAACTGTTCCGCCTTGTGAAAGGCAAGGACCTTGGGGGCCAGTTCACCGGCGACCACGTGCAGGAAGGAAATGACGACGAAGGCAAAGGCATACGACATCGTGTGCGCCGCCTTGTGCACCGCCTCACTTTGGCCGAAGATGGTGAACACGGCAACGAAGGTCGAATCGGTCAGGGTACTGATCGTTTCCATGCCGACGGCACCGAGGCCGAGGGAAACCAGAGTGATGCCAACCTGGGTCACCGAATAGAAACGCTCCGGTTCGTTGTGCAGCATCTCGACTCTCGCGGCGCGCTTGTCGCCCATTTCCGCCAGCTGCTTGATCCGACTGCGACGAGCCGACGAGATGGCAATCTCCGAGCCGACGAAAAAAGCGTTGCCGGCGATGAATACCAGAATAAGTACGAGATTGAGATACAGATTCATCTGTTCCATGCAAAACCCCCCTCGATGACCCGCGGTCGTTGAAAAATCCGCCAGCACACGCCTGACTCCACCGATCAGGACGATTGGCGCGCCGACGTGGCGAGCTCGACGGCCACACATTTCTTGCTTTTTTGACCCTTATTGGCCTCGCTGCCGCGGCTGCGCGCGAATAATACGCTATCTGTGCGCATATTTTGCATCCCGGGCGGATCTCGACTGCTCGCGGTCATCGCCGGCCAGGTACCCTGGCGTCGGGGCGGCAGGCCTCGACTTGCGTGCCGACCGGCGGCCGGCCCCGGCCACCGCGTTGCGGTAGAATGCGCGCTTCGTCGTCGAGCAGGAAACGCGCCGTGAATGGCATCACCATCGCCCTCTCCAAGGGCCGCATTTTCGAAGAGACGCTGCCGCTGCTGGCGGCAGCCGGGATCGAGCCGCTCGAGGATCCGGAAACCTCCCGCCGGCTGATCATCCCGACCAGCCGCGCCGACGTCCGCGTGGTCATCGTTCGCGCCACCGACGCGCCGACCTACGTGCAATACGGCGCCGCCGACCTCGGCGTCGCCGGCAAGGACGTGCTGCTTGAACACGGCAGCCAGGGCTTGTACCAGCCGCTCGATCTGCAGATCGCCAGGTGCCGGATGATGGTCGCCGTCCCCGCCGGTTTCGACTACGCCAACGCCGTCCGCCAGGGCGCGCGACTCAAGGTCGCCAGCAAGTACGTCAATATCGCCCGCGAGCACTTTGCCGCCAAGGGCGTGCACGTCGACCTGATCAAGCTCTACGGCTCGATGGAACTGGCGCCGCTGGCCGGCCTCGCCGACGCCATCGTCGATCTGGTGTCGACCGGCAGCACGCTGAAAGCCAACCAGCTGATCGCTGTCGAACAGATCATGGACATCTCGTCGCGGCTGATCGTCAACCAGGCGGCCCTCAAGCTCAAGCGCGAGACGCTCGAGCCGATTCTCGACGCCATCGCCGACGTCGTCGAACGATGATCGGGATCAAACGCCTGGTCAGTACCGACAGCGACTTCAGCTCGCGCCTGGACGCGCTGCTGGCCTTCGAGGCCGCCCAGGACGAAGCGGTCGAGCAGACCGTCGCCGCCATCCTGGCTGACGTCAGGCAACGCGGCGACCTCGCTCTGGTGGACTACACCCGGCGTTTCGACGGCCTGAGCGTGCACAGCATGGCCGAGCTGGAGATCTCCCGCGACCAACTGCAACGGGCACTCGTCGAGCTGCCGGACGAGCAGCGCCAGGCGCTCGAGGCCGCCGCCAAGCGCGTCCGCCGCTACCACCAGCGGCAGACCCTGCAAAGCTGGCAATACGAGGAGGGCGACGAGGACCAGGAGCAGGGAGAGCAGTCCGGCAGCAATGGCGGCGCGCCAGAGCGCGCGACGATGCTCGGCCAGAAGGTGACGCCGCTCGACCGTGTCGGGCTATACGTCCCCGGCGGCAAAGCCTCGTACCCTTCATCGGTGCTGATGAATGCGATTCCGGCCCGCGTCGCCGGCGTCGGCGAACTGATCATGGTCGTGCCGACGCCGGCCGGCGAGCAGAACCCGCTGGTGCTCGCTGCCGCGGCGCTGGTCGGCGTCGATCGGGTGTTCACCATCGGCGGCGCGCAGGCGATCGCAGCGTTGGCCTACGGTACACGCAGCATCCCGCAGGTCGACAAGATCGTCGGCCCGGGCAACGCCTATGTCGCCGCGGCCAAGCGCCGCGTCTTCGGCGTCGTCGGCATCGACATGGTCGCCGGGCCATCGGAAATCCTGATCATCTGCGACGGCCATACCGACCCGGACTGGGTCGCAATGGATCTTTTCTCGCAAGCCGAGCACGACGAACTGGCGCAGTCGATACTTCTTTGTCCCGATCGCGCGTATATCGAGCAAGTCGCCGCGGCGCTCGAAAGACTCCTGCCGACCATGCCGCGGCAACGGGTGATCCGTGCCGCGCTGGAAAACCGCGGCGCGCTGATCGCGGTGCGCGATCTCGACGAAGCCTGCCGGATCGCCAACCGGATCGCGCCCGAACACCTCGAACTGTCGGTCGACGATGCCGACGCCTGGGTGCACAAGATTCGTCACGCCGGCGCGATCTTCATTGGTCGTCATAGCTCGGAGTCGCTGGGCGACTACTGCGCCGGGCCGAACCACGTCCTGCCGACTTCCGGCAGCGCGCGCTTCTCGTCGCCGCTGGGGGTCTACGACTTCCAGAAGCGGAGCAGCCTGATCCGTGTTTCGCAGGCCGCGTCGAAGACCCTCGGCCGCATCGCGGCGACCCTGGCCGACGGCGAGGGTTTGCCGGCACACGCCCGCGCCGCCCGCTACCGCGTCGACGGCTGAAGCGCCGAACGCTGGCCCGCGACGACGCCGAGCGCTGCTCAGGATGGCCGTCTTGCCGGCCGCCAGCGGCTCATCCGCCGCCCACCGATCAGCCGAGAATCTCGCGCAAGGCGTCGATCAATGAGGCGCACTGGGCGTCGGTGCCGATGGTGATTCGCAGATGCTGGTCGATGCGTGGCAGCTTGAAGTAACGGACGATGATGCCACGCTGGCGGAGAGCGGCGGCGATCTCGGCGGCGTCGCGTCGCGGGTGGCGGACGAAGACGAAGTTGGCAGCCGACGGCAGGACCTCGAAGGCGAGCGCCAGCAACTCGCCGCGCAAGGCCTCGCGGCTGCGGATGACTGCCTGCCGGGTCGTCTCGAAGTGCTCCCGGTCGGCGATCGCCGCGACCGCGCCGACGATCGCCAGGCGATCGAGCGGATACGAATTGAAACTGTTCTTGACCCTTTCCAGCGCCTCGATCAGATCAACATGGCCGACGGCGTAACCGACCCGCAGGCCGGCCAGCGAATAGGCCTTGGAGAGCGTCTGCACCACCAGCAGGTTCGGGTGCTGGTTGACCAGCGCGATCGCCGACTCGCCACCGAAATCCACGTAGGCCTCGTCGACCACCACCACCGCTTGCCGATGCCGGGCCGCCAGGCTGGCGATCGCCGCAAGCGGCAGCAGGCAGCCGGTCGGCGCGTTGGGATTCGGGAAAATGATGCCACCGTTCGCCGCGGCGTAATCGTCGACGCGGATCGCGAAATCGTCGTCGAGCGCGACCGTCGCGTAGGCGACGTCATGCAGACCGCAATAGACCGGGTAGAAGCTGTAGGTGATGTCGGGAAAGAGAATCGGCAAGGGCTGGCGAAGCAGCGCCATGAAGACATGCGCCAGCACTTCGTCGGAACCATTGCCGACGAAAACCTGCGGCGCAGCGATACCGCAATCGGCGAAGCGGGCGGCGATCGCGGCCTTGAGCAGGCCGGCATCGGGGTCCGGGTAGAGCCGCAGCAGCTCGCCGCCATCGACCAGCTGCGCGGCAATCGCGGCGGCGACGCGTGACGACGGCGGATAGGGGTTTTCGTTGGTGTTCAGCTTGACCAGGTTCGCCAGCTGCGGCTGCTCTCCCGGGACATAGGGGGTCAGGCGATCAACGAGGGAACTCCAGTAGCGGCTCATGAAAGACGGCCCGGGTCGGATGCAAGGAAAGCGCAAGATGCTATCATGCGCACCTGTCCAGCGACACGCATTCGCCGACTGTCGGCGCCGCCAGGCGGCAGCAACGACCAGCTCGGCGTCCTTTCCGAACCCGGTTCTTTTTCCACCAGCGATGGTCTTCCGATGCGGCAAGCAGACGTCTCCAGGAATACGCTCGAAACCCGGATCACCGTTCATCTGAACCTCGACGGTAGCGGTCAGAGCCGCTTCGCCACCGGCGTCCCCTTCCTCGATCACATGCTCGAGCAGATCGCCCGCCATGGCCTGATCGATCTGGAAATCAGGGCCGACGGAGACCTGCATGTCGACGCCCATCATACGGTCGAGGATATCGGCATCACCATTGGCCAGGCGCTGGCCAGGGCACTCGGCGACAAGCAGGGCGTGCGACGCTACGGGCACGCCTATGTACCTCTCGACGAGGCGCTGTCGCGGGTGGTGATCGACCTCTCCGGGCGACCGGGGCTGGAGTTCCACGTCGATTTCAAGCGCGCCATGATCGGCTCCTTCGATGTCGATCTGGTGCATGAATTCTTCCAGGGCCTGGTCAATCACGCCTTGATCAGCCTGCACATCGACAACCTGCGTGGCGACAACGCGCACCACCAGGTGGAGACGGTGTTCAAGGCTTTCGGTCGCGCGCTGCGCATCGCCGTCGAAGCCGATCCGCGTACCGCCGGCAGCATTCCGTCGACCAAGGGCACGCTCTGATGTCGGCGGTGGGCGCCCCAGCGGGGGCGATTGTCGTCGTCGACTATGGCATGGGCAACCTGCGTTCGGTCTGGCAGGCGCTGGTCCACGTCGCCGCTGATCGGCAGGTAATCGTCTCGTCCGATCCGGCGGCGGTCCTCGCCGCTGAACGGGTGGTCTTTCCCGGCCAGGGTGCGATGCCCGACTGCATGCGCGAGCTCCAGGCGCGCGGCTTGCGCGAAGCGGTGCTCGAGGCGGCGAGAAACAAGCCCTTTCTCGGCATCTGCATTGGCCAGCAGATGCTCTTCGACCATAGCGAGGAAGGTGACGTCGCCGGCCTGGGCGTCATCCAGGGTGTTGTCCGGCGCTTTCCGCCGAGCCGGATGGTCGACGCCGCAGGCAAGCGGCTCAAGGTGCCGCACATGGGCTGGAACGAGGTGCGGCAGGCCAAGCCGCACGCCCTCTGGAAAGGCATCGCCGATGGCGCGCGCTTCTACTTTGTGCACAGCTATTTCGTCGATCCGCTGGCTGACGATTGCGTCGTCGGAACGACCGCCTATGGCCTCCCCTTTACCAGTGCGGTGGCTCGGGATAATATCTTCGCCATTCAGTGCCATCCCGAAAAGAGCGCGGTAGACGGCCTGGCCCTGCTCGCCAATTTCGTCGCCTGGAAACCCTGAGTACCGTTGTGCGTCCAGCGCCGCTTTCCTCCTCTCGTTGCCATCGACTCCTTTCACTACTGCTCTCACTTTCGACATGCTGATCATTCCCGCGATTGACCTCAAAAACGGACAGTGCGTCCGTCTCAAACAGGGTCTCATGGACCAGGTGACCGTGTTTTCCAATTCCCCTGGCGAGCAGGCTCGCGACTGGCTGGCACAGGGCGCGCGCCGCCTGCATGTGGTCGATCTCGACGGCGCCTTCGCCGGCAAGCCGAAGAACGAAAGAGCGATCAAGGAAATCGTCGACGCCGTCGGCGATGACATCCCGGTGCAGCTCGGCGGCGGCATCCGCGATCTCGACACCATCGAGCGCTGCCTCGACGACGGCGTCAGTTACGTCATCATCGGCACGGCTGCGGTGAAGAATCCCGGCTTCCTGCACGATGCCTGCGGCGCCTTTCCCGGGCACATCATCGTCGGTCTCGACGCGCGCGACGGCAAGGTGGCGGTCGAAGGCTGGTCGAAGATGACCGGCCACGATGTCATCGATCTGGCCAGGAAATACGAGGACTACGGCGTCGAAGCGATCATTTACACCGACATCGGCCGTGACGGCATGCTCTCGGGGATCAACGTCGAGGCGACGGTGAAGCTTGCCCAGGCCCTGCTGATTCCGGTGATCGCCAGCGGCGGCCTGTCGAGCATCGACGACGTCCGACGGCTCTGCGCGGTCGAACAGGAAGGGATCAGCGCGGCCATCGCCGGCCGCGCCGTCTACGACGGCTCGCTCGACTTCGCCTTGGCGCAGGCCGAAGCCGACCGTGCGAGCGACAGCTGATCGCCGCCCGTTCTCGGCAGGATCAAGGCGCTGACTGATCGTGGGCCTGGCCAAGCGGATCATCCCCTGCCTCGACGTGACGGCCGGTCGCGTTGTCAAGGGCACCAACTTCGTTGACCTGCGCGATGCCGGCGACCCGGTCGAGGTCGCCCGCCGCTACGACGAGCAGGGGGCCGACGAAGTCACCTTTCTCGACATCACCGCCTCGTCGGATCAGCGTGACATCATCCTGCACGTCGTCGAAGCCTGCGCGGCGGAGGTCTTCATCCCCCTCACCGTCGGCGGTGGCGTACGCTCGGTGGCCGACGTGCGGCGTCTGCTGAATGCCGGCGCCGACAAGGTGAGCATGAACACGGCCGCCGTCGAGAACCCGGAGCTCGTTGCCGAGGCGTCGGCCAAGGTCGGCAACCAGTGCATCGTCGTGGCCATCGACGCCAAGCAGCAGGCCCCGGGCGTGTGGCAGGTATTTACCCATGGCGGGCGCCGCAACACCGGCATCGACGCCATCGCCTGGGCTCGCCGAGTCCAGCAACTCGGTGCCGGCGAAATCCTGCTCACCAGCATGGACCGCGACGGTACCCGCAACGGTTTCGACCTGCCGCTGACCCGTGCGATAGCGGGCGCCGTCGACATCCCGGTAATCGCCAGCGGTGGCGTCGGCAACCTGCAACATCTCGCCGACGGCGTCGCGGAAGGTGGTGCCGACGCGGTGCTGGCAGCGAGCATCTTCCACTTTGGCGAGTACAGCATTCAGCAAGCCAAGGAGTACATGCGCGAGCGAGGCATCGAGGTTCGCCTGTGAGCGATCTGGACACTGGTCGCGCGTGGCTCGACGCCCTCAAGTGGGACGAGCAGGGTATGATTCCAGCGATTGCCCAGGATGCCGGCAGCGGCCGGGTGGTAATGTTTGCCTTCATGAATCGGCAGGCACTGCAGGAAACGGTCAGCAGTGGTAGCGCGGTATACTGGTCGCGCTCACGGCAACGCTTGTGGCGCAAGGGCGAGGAATCGGGCAACAGGCAGCGGGTACGTTCGATCCGCGCCGACTGCGACGGCGACGTATTGTTATTGTCGATCGATCAGGAGGGCGGCATCGCCTGCCACACCGGTCGCGAGAGCTGTTTTTTTCACCAATTGCAGGGCCAGCGATGGGTTGCGGTCGACCCGGTGCTCAAGGACCCCAGGGACATCTACGGTAAATGAACATGGACATGCTGCACCGGATCTCGGAGACGCTGCTGGCGCGCCGCAAGGCGGATCCGGAAACCTCCTACACGGCGCAACTGATGGCCAAGGGACCGGATGCGATCCTCAAGAAGATCGGCGAGGAAACAGCCGAGCTGATCATGGCCGGCAAGGAAGGCAATCGCCTGCACGTGGTCTGGGAATCGACCGACGTGCTGTACCACACGATGGTGCTGCTGGCCTTCTACGGCCTGTCGATCGAGGACGTGCTGCAGGAGATGCGGCGCCGTGAAGGCGTCTCGGGAATCGACGAAAAGAAAGCGCGGAAGACCTGAACAATGGAGAACTGCCTGTTCTGCAAGATCGCTGCCGGCGACATCCCATCGCGCAAAGTCTACGAGGACGACGAGCTCTTCGCCTTCCACGACATCAATCCGGCGCGTCCGGTGCACATTCTGGTGATTCCCAAGCGTCACATCACCTCGCTGGCGAGCAGCACCGAAGCCGACCTGCCAGTCCTCGGCCGGATGCTCGCCGTTGCCAACCGCCTGGCGACCGAACAGGGCAGCCCCGACGGCTTCCGGCTGATCATCAATACCGGGGCGATCGGTCACCAGGAAGTCCAGCATCTGCACGCCCACATCGTCGGTGGACCGGAACCGGTCGGACCGATGCTCAAGCGCGTCTGAGCGGCACTGCCGGCCCCGAGCAGCCTCGCGCTTTGCCTGCTGCCGCCGGCAGGACTGCCGAATTTCACTTCAATGGAGACCTGCTATGGGTTCTTTCAGCATCTGGCATTGGTTGATCGTCCTGATCATCGTTCTGCTGGTTTTCGGCACCAAGAAACTGCGCGGCCTTGGCTCCGATCTCGGTGGCGCGGTCAAGGGCTTCAAGGAGGGCATCAAGGACGCGACCACCGAAGACAAGCCGGCCGAAGGCAGCGCGCCGAATCCACCGGCGGCGCAACAGGTCAAGGATGGTCAAACCATCGAAGGCGAGGTCAGGGAAAAGACCAGGAGCTAGTCGCCGTGCCAGCCGTCTGGCCAGCGCCGCCGGGCGCTCGGCACATGCGCCGCCAGCAAGCACCCCGCCGCGGGCCCTGGCGGGCCGTTCAGCGCAGCGCCCAGCGATCGCCCCTACCGGCAAAGACCACCGATGTTTGATATCAGCTTTACCGAGATGATCCTGATTGCCGTCGTGGCGCTGATCGTCATCGGACCGGAACGGCTGCCGAAAGTGGCGCGCACGGCCGGGCACCTGCTGGGGCGTCTGCAGCGTTACGTCAGCGACGTGAAGTCCGACATCAACCGCGAGATCCAGCTTGACGAGCTGAAGAAACTGCAAGCCGAGATCCAGGAATCGGCGCGCAGCGTCGAGCAGAGCCTGAACAGCGAAATGCTGGCCGCAAGACAGGCGGTGGCGCAGACCGCCCAGGCACTCGACCGCGAAGTAAAGGCGGCAGCAGAGAGCAGCCAGGCCGAGGCTGCGACGCCGGCGACGACCGGCGGTCCGGCCCCCGCTGCGCAGCCGCCCGCGGCGCCTGGCGCTCCCGACAAACCGGGCGGCACGGCCTGAGCGAGCGATGAGCGAAAGCGAAGATTCCTTCCTGTCGCACCTGGTCGAATTGCGCGACCGCCTGATCAGGGCGCTGATCGCCATCGGCATCGTCTTCGTCTGCCTGTTTCCCTGGGCCAAGGAACTCTATTCGCTGCTCGCACAACCGCTGCTGGCGACCCTGCCGCAAGGTGGCCAGATGATCGCCACCGACGTCGTCGGCGTCTTCCTGGTGCCGATGAAAGTGGCCTTGATGGTCGCTTTCCTGGTCGCCCTGCCCTACGTGCTCTATCAGGTCTGGGCATTCATCGCGCCCGGGCTGTACGCGCACGAGAAGCGACTGGCCCTGCCGCTGGTCGCAACCAGCGTCCTGCTGTTCTTTGTCGGGATGGCTTTCGCCTATTTTCTGGTATTTCCGACGGTCTTCGGATTCATGGCCAAGGTAGCGCCCGAGGGCGTCGCCTGGATGACCGATATCGAGAAATACCTGTCCTTCGTGATGACCACCTTCATCGCCTTCGGCGTCACCTTCGAGGTACCGGTGCTGGTCGTCGTACTGGTGTACGTCGGCATCGTCGACCTCGCCAAATTGCGCGAGTGGCGGCCCTATGTCATCGTCGGATCGTTCATCGTGGCCGCCATCTTCACGCCGCCGGACGTCATCTCGCAGCTGATGATGGCGATCCCGATGTGCCTGCTGTTCGAGCTCGGACTGCTGATGGCCAAGTTCGTCACCAGACGATCGTCGGCGACGCCCGACGAGCCGCCGGCGCCGACGGCTGAGGAGTGGACGCCACTGAGCGGCGAGGAAATGAACAAGGCGATCGCCGATCTCGGTCAGCCACCGGCAGGCGATCGGAAGCCCGACGCCTGAAAGCTGGCGGCTGGCCGCCGACACGGCGATGCCGCTCGGCCGCCCGCGCGCTCATGCGCCGGCTGCCGCGGCCGTCTGGTCCGGTCCGGCGACGGTCAGACGATGGCGCACCGGCGCACCGGCCTCGAACAACCACAGGCTGCCGCGCGGCATCGTCAGCCATTGTTCGTTGTCGGTCAGCGGCACGGTGGCAATCACCGCCACGCGATCGTCGGGCGTCGTCACGTCGCTGAAATCGATGCTCAGATCCTGGTCGCGCAGGTGCGCGACGGCAAACGGCGCCTGGCGAACGATGTAGGTCAATTGCGTCGAGCAGTGGGCAAACAGGCAGTCGCCATTGGACAGAAGATAGTTGCACGCGCCGTAGCCGCCAAGCGCCAGGGTCAGCTGATGCAGCGCCTCGAACAGCACCTCCCGGGCCGGCGGCCGGCTGCCGAAGCGCTGGCGCAACTCCTGCAATAGCCAGCACAGGGCGCGCTCGCTGTCGGTATGGCCGACCGGCGTGAAACTGCCGTCGAGCGGCGGCGAGAAATCGGCCAAATGGCCGTTGTGCGCGAAGATCCAGTAGCGCCCCCAGAGTTCGCGCATGAAGGGATGCGTATTCTCGAGCGCGACCAGCCCCTGCGTCGCCTTGCGAATGTGCGCGATGACGTTCTTCGAGTGGATCGGATAGCTGCGCACCAGCGCGGCGACCGGCGACGTGCACGACGGCTGCGGGTCAAGGAATACGCGCGTGCCGCGACCTTCGAAGAAGGCAATTCCCCAGCCGTCGCCGTGCACATCGGTGGCGCCGCCACGCGCCTGAAAGCCGGCAAACGAAAAGCAGATGTCGGTCGGTACATTGCAGTTCATGCCGAGCAACTGGCACATGGCCCTTCCCCTGTTCGCGACTACTCGCGCTCGCGACGCTGCGGCGCCCGCTTGCCGATCTTGACGGCGGCGTCGAGCAGCTTGTTCTGGCGACGCAGCTGGAAGCTGATCGTCTCGCCGGGCTTCTGGCCGGCGATCAGATCGAGCATCCCCTGCGGATCCTTGACCGCCCGCCCGTCAACCGCCAGCAGGATGTCGCCCGGTTTGATGCCACCAGCATCCGCCGGACTGCCGCGCTGGACACCGGCAATCAGCGCACCGCGGGTATCGGGCAGGCCGAAGGACTCGGCCAGATCGATGGTGATTTCCTGCGCTTCGACGCCGATCCAGCCGCGCGTCACGGTACCGGTCTGAATGATCTGCTCCATGACGTTCCTGGCGATCGAGATCGGAATGGCGAAGCCGATGCCGAGCGAACCGCCAGAGCGCGAGTAGATGGCCGTATTGATGCCGATCAGGTTGCCCTGGCTGTCGACCAGCGCGCCGCCCGAGTTGCCGGGATTGATCGCCGCGTCGGTCTGGATGAAGTTCTCGAAAGTATTGATCCCCAGGTGCGAACGACCAAGCGCCGAGATGATTCCCATGGTCACCGTCTGGCCAACGCCGAAGGGATTGCCGATGGCCAGCGTGACGTCACCGACCAGGACGTCGTCCATCCGTCCGAGAGTGATCGCCGGCAACGACAGTGCCTTGCCGTTGACCTCGCTGATCTGCAGCACGGCCAGGTCGGACTCGGGATCGCTGCCGACCAAACGCGCATTCAGGTTGCGGCCGTCGCTGAGCGCGATCTCGATCTGGTCAGCCGCTTCGACAACGTGAAAGTTCGTGAGAATATAACCGCTGGCGCTGACGATCACTCCCGAGCCAAGTCCGGAACTGCTCGGCGTATCGCCCTCCTGGCCGTCGCCGAAGAAGTGCCGGAACGCCGGGTCGTCGAGCAGGGGATGGCGGCGCGTCTTGACTTTCTGCGAGGTAAAGATGTGCACCACCGATGGCAGGGCCTTCTTCGCCGCTTCGCGATACGATGGCGCGACGAGGACCGGCGCAACCCCCTTGGCAGACTCCTGCAGGGCAACGATACTGTGCGCCGTGGCGGGTCCCTTGCCCAGCCATTCCGGCTTGAGCGTGCCGACGACGAAGAACACGGCGAGGCCAAGGGTCACCGTTTGTGCAAAAATCAGCCAGAGCCTGCGCATGGGCGAAACCGGAGCCAGTAGTAGATGAAACGCGAGGAATTGACACGCTACCTGGACAACCTCCTGGACGCCGGGCGCTTTCGCGATTATTGCCCAAACGGCCTGCAAGTGGAAGGACGGCCCGAGGTGCGGCGACTGGTCGCCGGCGTCACCGCCAGCCAGGCCTTGCTCGACGCCGCCGTGGCGCGCGGTGCCGACACCCTGCTGGTCCATCACGGCTGGTTCTGGCGCGGTGAGGACGGTCGCGTCACCGGTATCCGCAAGACGCGCCTGCAGACCCTGCTGCAACACGACATCAACCTCATCGCCTACCATCTGCCGCTCGACAGCCACGAGCAGTTCGGCAACAACGCGCAACTGGCCCGGCGGCTCGGATGGACCGCCGATGGCCGCTTCGGCGAGCAGGATATCGGCTGGCTGGGGCACATCGACCAGCCGGGCACACTGGCCGCAGTCAGCGAACGCGTCGCTGCCGCGCTGCAGCGCGTACCACTGGCGGTCGGCGATGGCCAGCAGGCGGTCAGCCGCGTCGCCTGGTGTTCCGGTGGTGCGCAGAACCTCTTCGAGCAGGCTATTGCCCTCGGCGTAGACGCCTACCTGAGCGGCGAAATCTCGGAGCAGACCGTCCATCTGGCGCGCGAGTCGGGGGTCGCCTACCTGGCTGCCGGCCACCACGCCAGCGAACGCTACGGTGTGCAGGCGCTCGCCGAACATCTCGCCGGGCGTTACGGCATCGATTGTCAGTTCGTCGACGTCGACAACCCCGTCTGACACAAACATCGCAAGGAGTCCCCATGTCCTACGTCTTTCCGCCCGCCCCCCAGGTCAGCGTTCCGGTCGCCGGCAGCGACGCCCGCTTCCCGGTGCGCCGGGTCTACTGCGTTGGTCGCAATTACGCCGACCACGCCGCGGAAATGGGTGCGGACCGCCGCGAACCACCTTTCTTCTTCAGCAAGCCGGCCGATGCGCTGGTGGCTGGCGGCAGCGAGGTCCGCTTTCCGCCAGCCACCGACAATCTGCAGCACGAGGTCGAACTGGTCGTCGCCCTGGCTGCTGGCGGCGCCGATATCGAACCGTCGCAAGCGCTCGCGTTGGTCTATGGCTACGCCGTCGGTCTCGACCTGACCCGGCGCGACCTGCAACTGGCAGCGAAGGACAAGGGCCACCCCTGGGACATGGCCAAGGGCTTCGATCAGAGCGCGCCAATCGGCGCGATCCAGCCGCTGCCGGCGGTCGGCCATCCGGCAAGCGGCGCGATCTGGCTGAAGGTCAATGGCCAGCTGCGGCAAAACGGCGATCTGCAGCAGATGTCGTGGAAGGTCGCCGAGGTAATCGCCAAGCTGTCGACCTACGTCGCACTCGCACCGGGCGACCTGATCTTCACCGGCACGCCGGCCGGCGTGTCGAAAGTGCAGCGCGGCGACCTGCTGGAAGCGGGCATCGACGGCGTCGGCGAATTGACGGTGCGACTGGTCTGAAGCCGACCATCGCCGTCACCGGCCGGCGACCCGGTCAGGCGAAACCCGCCCTGCGGCCGGCAATGGCGATCTGCGAGAAGTCCCGATGCGCGAGACGAAGCGCCTGATACGGCTGATCGCCACGCCGGAAGACCACCGCATCGCGCAGCTTGCCGCGGCGGCGATCGGCCTGTCGCTGATCGACGCGGCGATCCCGCTGCCCTTGCCCGGCATCAAGCCCGGGCTGGCCAACATCGTCACGCTGATCGTCCTGGCGCGCTACGGCTGGCTGGCCGCCGCCTGGGTAAGCGGCTTGCGGGTCTTTGCCGGCGGCCTGCTGCTCGGTTACTTCCTCTCACCGGGGTTCTTCATGAGCCTCACCGGCGCCCTGTTCAGCCTGCTGACCCTGGCCCTGGCCATTCGCCTGCCGAGCCGCTGGTTCGGACCGGTCAGCTGGAGCATCCTGGCCGCCTTCGCGCACATCGGCGGACAACTGCTGCTGGCCCGATGGTGGCTGATCCCGCACGATGGCCTGTACCTGCTGGTGCCATTCTTTGCCGTCGCGGCGCTCACTTTCGGGGTCATCAACGGCCTGCTCGCGGCGCGCCTGCTCGATGAACTGGCGGTCAACCAAAGCGAGGTCCAAAATGCCTGAAACCATCTGCCTGGCCTTCACCGGCGCCTCCGGCATGCCCTACGGCGTGCGCCTGCTGGAGTGCCTGCTGACCGCCGGTTGCCGCGTTCAGCTGCTCTATTCGCAGGTGGCGCAGATCGTCGCCCGGCAGGAGATGGGGCTCGAATTGCCGGCGCGCGCCGACGACGCACGCGCCGCCTTGCAGGAACGTTTCCGGGCCTTGCCGGGAAGGCTCGAGGTCTACGGCCGGGAGGAATGGTTTGCGCCGGTCGCCAGCGGCTCCAACCCACCCGACGCGATGGTCGTCTGCCCCTGCTCGATGGGCACGCTGGCGGCGATTGCCCAGGGGCTGGCGAGCAAGTTGATCGAGCGCGCCGCCGACGTCACCCTCAAGGAAGGCCGCAAGCTGGTCCTGGTGCCGCGCGAGACACCGCTGTCGGCGATCCATCTCGAGAACATGTTGCGCCTGTCGCGGGCCGGCGCGGTGATCCTGCCACCCAACCCGGGCTTCTACCACCATCCCCGGCGCGTCGAGGACATGGTCGACTTTGTCGTCGCGCGGATCCTCGATCAACTGCGCGTTCCGCATGCCCTGCTGCCGCGCTGGGGAGACGCCGGGGACAGCCAGTGACGGCCGCCGACGACAGCGGACAGCAAGCGACGCCAGCCGCGGCCGACCGACAGGCGCTCGAAATCGCGCTGTTCCCGCTCGGCGTCGTACTGTTCCCCGGCGGCGTGCTGCCGCTCAAGGTTTTCGAGCAGCGCTACCTCGACATGACCGCCGATTGCATCAGGAACGAAATGCCCTTCGGCGTCTGCCTGATCGCCAGCGGCCAGGAAGTCGGCGCAGCGGCAGAACCGTGGCAGGTCGGCACCCTGGCGCATATTGTCGAGGTCGACGTGCCGCAACTCGGGATCATGCAGCTCACCGTCCGCGGCGGCCGCCGCTTCCGGATTGTGGCGACGACACGGCTTGCCGGCGGCTTGTTGCGCGCACGAGTAACGCAGCTTGCCGAACCCGCGGAACGGCTGCCAACGCGGCATGCCGCGTTGCACACACTCCTGCAGGCGATCGCTGCCGAACTTGCTCCCGGGCAGCTACCGCCACCGCACGCCTTCGACGACGCCGCCTGGGTTGGCTATCGCCTGGCCGAACTCCTGCCGCTGGCCCCCCTCGCCAGGCAAGCGCTGCTTGAACTCGGCGATCCGGCAGCACGCCTGGACGCACTCGCGGCGCAGGTATCGCTGCAGCGACTGATCGGCGGCGAGTGAAGCGACACGGCGCAGCACGCTCGCCAGTCGGCCTGGCAGCCATCTTCTGCGCCGCCGAGACCGCTTCGATGAGCGGCTTCGCACTGGTCCCGTCGTTGCTGCCGCAGCTTTCCGAGCAATGGACCCTGTCGGCCACCGAAGGCGGTTGGCTTGGGGGCATCTTCTTTCTCGGCTACATCGTCGCGGTACCCCTGCTGGTCGGCTTGACCGACCGCATCGACGCGCGCCGCATCTACCTCGCCTGCGCCGCCTTGAGCAGCATCGCGCTGAGCGGTTTCGCCAACTTCGCCGACAGTTTCGCCGCCGCGCTCGGCTGGTGGTGGCTGGCCGGCCTCGCGCTGGCCGGCACCTACATGCCGGGGCTGAAGGCGCTGACCGATCGCCTGCCGGTCGCCGCACAAGCACGCGGCACTGCCTTCTACACCGCCACCTTCGGAGTCGGCGCGGGCTTGTCCTACCTCTGGATCGAACTGCTGCGCGACCGGCTGCCGTGGGCCGACCTGTTCGCGGTCGCGGCGACGTGTTCGGCCCTGGCGGTGGTGCTGGTCTGGTGCGCCGTCGCCCCGGAAGAGCCGCCGACGCGCTCCGCATTCGCCGGCAGCCGCTGGCACAGCGTCCTGCGCGACCGGCGTGTCCTGGCTTTCTGTGGCGGCTACTTCGGTCACAACTGGGAGCTGTTCGGTTTCCGCGGCTGGCTGGTTGCCTACCTGACGTGGACCCATGCCAGCGCAGCGGACCGCTGGACCAGCATGCCCGGGCTGATTGCCGCCCTGGCCACTTTTCTGGCCGTGCCCGCCAGCATCCTTGGCAACGAAGGCGCGCAGCGCTGGGGACGCGGCCGCTGGCTGCGGAGTGTGATGCCCCTGTCGTGTCTGCTGGCGCTCGTCGTCGGCTTTTCCGGCAGCCAGTCGAACGGGCTGCTGGTCGCGCTGGTCCTGCTTTACGCGTTCAGCATGAATCTCGATTCGGCGGCGCTGACCGCCGGCCTGCTCACCGAAACCGCTCCCGACAAGCGCGGCACGGCCCTCGCGCTGTACTCGTCGGTCGGCTTCGCCGGCGGCTTTTTCGGGCCAGTCGCATTTGGCGTGGCGCTCGATGCCTTCGGTCGCGCCAGCCACGACGGTTGGACCGCTGGCTTCGTCACGCTGGCCTGTGGCGTCGCCTTCGGGCGCTGGGCGATCGGTAGCATCGATGCGCCGCCGGCCGACGCCAGCCACCACTGAACCGCCGGAGTGGGCGCGACCGACCTGACGCCAGCCGTCCGGATCGGGAAGCGGCCATTTCCTTGCCTTGGCCGGCCAAGTCTTGCAGTATTGCCCAATGGCCGCCGTGAATTCGCTCACCGCCGTCGGCCGGCAACGCCGCGCGCTACGGCTCGCCATCGGCGTGGTCGTGCTGTTGGTCCTGCTTCTCCTGGCTTACCAGCTTTGGTTGAGTTACCGGGAGCAGGTCCGTGCCGCCGAAACGACCACCCGCAATTATGCCGCGATCTTCGAAACACGCCTCGACGCGACGCTACGGCGCAGCGACGCGGTCCTCCAGGAGCTGGCACGACGCCTCCCGGCAGCGGCCCTGAAACCGCCAGCGGTCGCACACTACGGCGGCGAACTGAACGCTGAGCTCGACGCGCAGCTGTTCCGTTTCGACGAACTCGCCGCCCTGCGCGTCTTCGACGCCCGCGGTGAACTGCTGTACAGCTCGGACCCGGCCAACACGCCGCAAATCAACGTCGCCGACCGCGACTATTTCCGCATGCTTCGCGACAGCACCGCTGCCGGGCCGGTCTTCTCCGAGGTCTTGATCTCGCGCGCCAGCGGCCGTCCGAGCCTGATCGTCGCCCGTGCGCTGCGCGATGCCGGCGGCGCCTTTCTTGGCATCGTCACGGCGGTCCTCGACCTCGAGCGCTATCAGCAGATCTTCCGGTCGATCGACCTCGGCAACGACGGCTCGATCGTCCTGCGCCGCAGCGACGATCAGCGGCTGGTCGTACGCTGGCCGCACATCGCCGGGCAGGTCAACCAGGCGCTCAGGACGGAGCACCCACTGCGCCCGCTGCTCGACGCCGGCGAGCGAACGGCGACCCTGCGCTTCACCGCCCAGACCGACGGCAGAAGCCGCATCTACAGCCTTCACCGGCTCGAGCGCTACCCCTTCTATTTCGTCATCGGCCTCAGCGAAGACGACGTGCTGGCCGGCTGGCGGAAACGCGTCGTCGTGGTCGGCGCTTCGGCTCTGCTGCTGCTCGCCCTGCTGGCGGCCCTGCTGTTTCGCCTGCGCAGCAGCGACCGGCGCGAGGCGCAGGTCGTCGCCGACCTGGTCGCCAGCGAGCAACAGCTGCGTGCCAACGGCGAGCGCCTGGAGATATTCCAGCGCCTGGTGGACAACGCCGGTCAGGGAATCGGCATGGCCCATGCCGACGGCACGATCATCTATGCCAACCAGGCCGCCCGAAGGATGTTGCAACTGCCGCCCGACGCGGCAAGCAGCGACTACTCCTTCGCCAGGTTCTACGCCGGTGAAAACCTCCGCCGATTGCAGGAAGAGGCCCTTCCCGCGGTTGTCGAGCGAGGTCACTGGACCGGCGAACTCGAACTGACGGCACTCGACGGGCGCCGCATTCCGGCCATCCACGCGCTGTTCGTCGTCCGCCAGGTCGCCGGCGAGCCCGCGGTCATCGCCAACGTCCTGGCCGACCTCAGCGAGCGCCAGGAGATGGAGGCGCGCAACCGTCAACTTCTCGCCGAAATGCAGACCTTGCTGGCCAACGCCATGGTCGGCATCGTGCACCTCAGGAAACGACGCGTCGTGTCGTGCAACCGGCGCCTCGAGGAGATCTTCGGCTACCAGCCAGGCGAGCTGGTCGGCGAGTCGTCGGAACGCTTTTACGCATCGCGCGAGATCTTCGAGGACATTGGTGCCAGAGCCTACGCGACCGTCGCTTCGGGCAGCGCGTTCACCACCGAAATGATGCTCAAGCGCAAGGACGGCAGTCTCTTCTGGGGAGCTCTGACCGGCCGCGCCATCGACCCCCGGCGACCACACGACGGCAGCATCTGGGTCTTCGCCGACATCTCGGAGCGACGGCGCGCCGAAGAGGAGTCGCAGAAGCTGCTGCAGGCGGTCGAACAGAGCCCGGTGGCGATCGTCATCACCAACCCCGCCGGCGAGATCGAATACGTCAACCCGAGTTTCACGCGGGCCACCGGCTATTCACGGCACGAAGCGCTTGGCCGCAATCCGCGCTTCCTCAAGTCCGGCGAGACGCCTGACGAAACCTACCGCAGCCTGTGGCGCCAGCTGCTCGCCGGCAAGGTATGGAGTGGCCTGCTCCACAACCGGCGCAAGAATGGCGAGCTGTTCTGGGAACAGGTTACTATTTCGCCGGTCCTGGGCGATCGCGGCGAGGTGACGCACTACCTGGCGGTCAAGGAAGATGTTACCGATCGCCTGCGCGGTGACCGGCAATTGCACGAAAGCGAAGAAGCCTTTCGCCGGCTTTTCGAAGACGCCAAGGATCCCTTGCTGCTGCTCAAGGACGGGCGCTTCGTCGACTGCAATACGGCCACCCTGAATTTGCTTGGCTACCACTCCAAGGCAGAGTTCCTCGGCCACAGCCCGGCCGATATCTCGCCGGCCTGCCAGCCCGACGGTCAGCCTTCCGAGACCAAGGCAGCGGCGATGATCGCCGCCGCGAGCCGCTTTGGCTACCACCGTTTCGAGTGGCTACACCGGCGCGCGAACGGTACGACGGTCCCGGTCGAAGTCACCCTGACGCCGATCACCCTGCGTGGCGAGGTGATCCTGCACACCCTGTGGCGTGACATCAGCGAACGTCTCGTCGCCGAAACGCGCCTGCGCCTGCTGGCCGGCGTTTTCGAGCACAGTGCCGAGGCGATCATGGTCAGCGATCGCGACAACCGCATCCTCGAGGTCAACCAGTCCTTCTGTCGCCTCACCGGCTACAGCGCCGATGAAGTGCGCGGCATGGATCCCGGCCTGCTGTCGTCGGACCGCTCGGCGGCCGACGATTATCGCGAAATGTGGCAGGCAATCAACACCACCGGCCACTGGCAGGGCGAAATCTGGGACCGCCGCAAGGACGGCAGCTGTTACCCGAAATGGCTGGCGATCTCGACCATTCGTGGCACCGATGGCGACATCGAGTATTACATCGGCAGCTTCGTCGACATCTCCGAGCGCAAGGCGGCCGAAGAGAAGATCAGCCATCTCGCCCATTTCGACACCCTGACCGACCTGCCCAACCGACTGCACCTGCAGGGACGGCTCGAACAGGCACTGGCGGCGGCGCGGCGCGACCGCCAACGCGCGCCGCTGGCGGTGATGTTCCTGGACCTGGACCGTTTCAAGAACATCAACGACACCCTCGGCCACCACGTCGGCGACGCCTTGTTGCTCGAGGTATCGCAACGGCTGCGCGCCAGCGTACGGCAGAGCGACATCGTCGCCCGCCTGGGCGGCGACGAATTCGTCGTCGTGCTGGCCGGCGCCGACGCGGCCGCCGCCGAGCGCGTCGCCGGCAAGATCCTCGCGGCGCTGTCGCCGGCCTTTCACTTCGATGGCCACAGCCTGCACACCACATCGAGCATCGGCATTGCCGTATTCCCGACGGACGGGGAGACCGTCGAAGTGCTGATGCGTAACGCCGACGCCGCGATGTACCACGCCAAGTCGGCGGGACGCAACAACCTGCAGTTCTTTGCCGCGAGCATGAACGAACTGGCCAGCGACCGGCGACAACTCGAGGAAGACATGCATCTGGCCCTGCAACAGGGGCAGTTCGCCCTCCACTACCAGCCACAGGTCGACGCCATGCGCCGCGTCTTCGGTGCCGAAGCGCTGCTCCGCTGGCAACACCCCGAGCACGGTCTGGTACCGCCGCCGCGCTTCATCCCGCTGGCCGAGGATACCGGGCTGATCGTGCCGATCGGCCAGTGGGTGCTGGAGACCGCTTGCGCACAGCTGGCAGCGTGGTCGCTCGCGGCGCGCACGCGCGAACTGCAGCTGGCAATCAATGTCAGCGCCCGTCAGTTCCGGCAGACCGATTTCGCGCAACAGGTTGCGCAAGCGTTGGCGCGTAGCGCTGCCAGGCCGACGCTGTTGAAACTCGAGCTGACCGAGAGCCTGGTGCTCGACAACGTTGCCGACACGATCACCAAGATGAACGCCATCAAGCAGCTTGGCGTCAGCTTCGCCATGGACGATTTCGGGACCGGCTACTCCTCGCTCTCCTACCTGACCCGCCTGCCACTCGACCAGCTCAAGATCGACCGCGCCTTTGTCAGTCGACTGCCCGACAACCGCAGCGACGCGGTGATTGCCCAGACGATCGTCACCATGGGCCGCAGCCTCGGCCTCAGGGTCCTCGCCGAAGGCGTCGAGAACGAGGCGCAATGCCGCTTTCTCGACAGCCACGGTTGCGACGGATACCAGGGCTTCCTGTTCAGTCGCCCGCTGCCGAGCGAGGATTTCGCGCGCTTTCTCGAAGTCCGCGCCCCCTGAGCGAGCCGCGGGCGACAAGTGGCCGAACGCCGCCCGTTCAGGCCATCGCGGCGAGCAGCAGCTTCCGGATTGGCGCCGGTAGGGCCGCCGCGGCAAGCTGCTCAACCGGCAGCCATTCCACGATCGCCTCGCCGACCCCATGGCCGATGTCATCGACAGCGCCGTGCACGACCTCGATGCGCAACCGGAAATGGCTGAAGCTGTGCACCATCGGCGGCAGTGTCCGGCTGCCCAGCAGACGACAGCCGTGGCGTCGAGCGAGCGCTTCGGGAGACTCATCGCCCAGTTCCGGCAGGCTCAACAGCCCGCCCCAGATGCCGCTCGGTGGACGGCGTTCGAGCAGCACGCGCCGGCCATCACTGAGCAGCAGCAGGCGACTCGAACGCAGCGGCAGCCTGGCGCGCATCCGCGGCTGCGGCAACTCGGCCTGGCGGCCCTCACGGCAGGCGACACAGGTCTGCCGCAGGGGACACGCGTGACACGCCGGCTGGTGGCGGGTACACACTGTCGCGCCAAGGTCCATCATCCCCTGGCTGTAACTTTCAACACCGCTGTCCGGCAACAGGGACTCGGCGAGCGCCCACATTTCTCGCTCGGCGCGTGCCGCGGACGACCCGCCGGCGAGCGCGAAGCAACGCCCCAGCACGCGCTTGACGTTGCCGTCGAGAATCGCCGCACGGCGACCGAAAGCGAAGACGGCAATCGCCGCCGCGGTCGAGCGGCCAATGCCTGGCAGGGCGGCGTTCTCTTCGGGATCGGCCGAGAACCTGCCCGCCCGGTTGATGACGAGCACTTGCGCGCAGCGATGAAGATTGCGCGCGCGCGCGTAGTAGCCCAGTCCGGACCACACTTCCAGCACCCTGTCGATCGGTGCCCCGGCGAGCGCTTCAAGCGTTGGAAAGCGCGCCAGGAATCGCTCGTAATAAGGCATCACGGTCTGCACCTGCGTCTGCTGGAGCATGATTTCGGACAACCAGATGCGGTACGGATCGGCCGTTTTCTGCCAGGGCAGGTGGTGACGGCCATGGGCCTTTTGCCATTCGATGACGCAACTGGCAAAGCCGCGCGGACCGGGACATACCGCTTCAGGCATTCGCCGGCCCGACCTTCCTGGCTGGTGGAAAAGCGCGTCTGCCGCCACTTTTCCGGTAATGGTTTCGCCGGCGCACCGGAACGCCTGCCGCCGGATGATGTCCCACCACCTGCATATAATGGCTTACCAAAATTATCTCGACAGCGACGCCAGGTGCGGGGATAATCGCGCGTTTGGTCGCTTTGCCGTCATCGCGTAAAATGGCGCGGAGTATGCGACGAAGGAGCAACGGAGCAAAGCAGGCGTCGACCTTGTCGCCTCGTTCATATTAATGCAGCAATCGTTACCAAGCGTTTATTTGCTCTTGCGGCACTTACCAGGATTTCATTGACCATTTTGCCAACAGCGAATAGTAGCACGCCCGAACAGCGTATCCGGGCCGCCTGATGGAGATGCCTCTTGGCGCTCCCGAATGCCCGACCAGCACGCTGCTTGATGATGAACAGCAGTGCCATGGCTGTGACACCGGCCGCGCGCTCGCGGCGCGAGACCTGGTCTGCCGTGACTTCCGTGATGCCCTTGGCAGCTTTGCCACCGGCGTCACGGTGCTGACGGCGCTGGCACCCGACGGCAGCATGCTGGGGGTCACCATCAGTTCGTTCAACGCCGTGTCTCTGGAACCGCCGCTGATCCTGTGGAGCCTGTCACGCAGTTCGCCGCGACTCGATGCCTTCCGTCGCGCCAGCCAGTACGCGGTCAATGTGCTGGCGGCCGACCAGCAGTGGATCTCGGACTGTTTCGCCAACCGCGACAAGACTTCCTGTTTCGATGTCGTCGCCAGCAGCCAGGGTCTGGCGGGCGTGCCGCTGATCAATGGCTGCGCCGCCTGGTTCGAGTGCGCCAACGAAGCGCAGTATCCCGGCGGCGACCATCTTGTTTTCATCGGCCGCGTCCGGCGCTTTGCGCGGGGCGAGGCCAGCGAACCGCTGATCTTTCATGGCGGCGGCTATCGGCAGCTCAGTCGGTCGGCAAAGTAGCGATCGCACCGGCGGGCGTATTGCCGTGGCGGTGGCGAGTACTTGCGATCGCAGGCGGGTCGATTCGGGGCAAAGCGGACGGCTTTTAGCGCAGCGTTCGGGGCGTCGGCAAGACACGGCCACCGGTGTTTCAGCGTTGACGTGTCGTGGACTGCCCGGTGCAAAGGGCGGTTATGGTGTAGTGGAGTGGTTTATTTATTTTCAGGAGAAATGCATGCCGACTTACAGGGAATTATTGGTGCAACGTGAAACCTTGGAGCAACAGATCGCCGAGGCCCGGCAGGCCGAGGTGGCGTCCGCCATCGCGCAAGCCAAACAGCTGATTGCGGAATACGGTCTGACCGCCGCCGATTGCGGCTTCCGCGGTGCCGCCATGCTGGCAGGCAAGACCCGGACGACGGTTGCCACCAAGTATCGCGGCCCCAACGGCGAAAGCTGGTCGGGTCGCGGCAAGGCGCCAAACTGGCTGACGAGCCTCGAGGGTCAGGGACGGCACAGGGACGAATTCCTCGTTTCCCGCTAGTCAGGGAGCACGCAGCATGCCGGGGCCGCAACGCCCGGCGATTGCTGCGCGCCTTGCCAGGCTGTAGACTGCGCGACTTGCGCGGTGGCTGCTGCCTGGACAGCGAAGATGGCGGCCAGCCGAAGCCGGCGGTGACAGCTGCCGGGCAAGCGGGAATCGACCGCTGACTGAATGGCCGCCGGCTTGCCGGCGCTGCGCAAGGATACGGCTCCACCACTGATCGCCCTCGCCTTGCGCCGCACAGCTTGACGATGGCGCCAGCCATCGAGCCGGGACAGTGGCCTTGCCACATCAGGCAATGGCGACCGCGGACCGGCTCGATGGAGTCGCCGCGAAGCCCTCACGAGACTCGAACATGAACATCCTGGTAACCGGCGGTAGCGGCTATATCGGCTCGCACGCGTGCGTCGCATTGCTCGCCGCAGGTCATGCGGTGACCGTCGTCGACGACCTCTCCAACAGCCGCCCCGAGGTTATCGACCGTGTCGGCCAGATCGCTGGCCGGCGACCGGTCTTCGTCGAAGGCGACGTTCGCGACCGCGCGCTGCTGCGCCAGGTCTTCGCACGGTCGCCGATCGATGCGGTGATTCACTTCGCCGGCCTGAAAGCGGTCGGCGAGTCGGTCGCGCAGCCTCTGCGCTACTACGACTGCAACGTCGGCGGCGCCATCGCACTGTGCGCGGCGATGGCTGAGGCAGGCGTCAGGACGCTGATCTTCAGCTCGTCGGCGACGGTCTATGGCGACCCGGCGTCGGTACCCATCCGCGAGGATTTCCCGCGTTCGGCGACCAATCCGTATGGCGCCAGCAAGCTGATGATCGAAGACATCCTGGCCGACCTGGCGCAGGCCGACGACCACTGGCGGATCGCCCGGCTGCGTTATTTCAATCCGGTCGGCGCGCACGAGAGCGGCCTGATCGGCGAGGAGCCGAATGGCGTGCCCAATAATCTGCTGCCCTACGTGGCGCAGGTCGCCGCAGGCACGCGTTTGCAGCTGAGCGTCTTCGGCAACGACTATCCGACGCCGGATGGCACCGGCGTGCGCGATTACATTCACGTCATGGACCTCGTCGAGGGCCACCTGGCGGCGCTCGACTACCTGCGCGACAAGGGTGGCCTGCTGACCGTCAACCTCGGCACCGGTTGCGGCTACTCGGTGCTCGACATGGTTCGCGCCTTCGCCGCCGCCAGCGGTCGGCCGGTGCCCTACGCGCTGGTGCCACGCCGACCGGGCGACGTCGCCAGCTGCTACGCCGATCCGCGACTGGCCGAACAGCTGCTTGGCTGGCAAGCCAGGCGCGGCATCGAGCAGATGTGCCGCGACGCCTGGCGCTGGCAACAGCAACGCGCAGCCGACTGAACGGAGACCATGGCGACCTACGCGATTGGCGACATCCAGGGCTGCTTCGACTCGCTGTTGCAGCTGCTGGACAAGTGCCGCTTCGATCCCTCGAATGATCGCCTGTGGCTGGTCGGCGACCTGGTCAATCGCGGTCCGCGCTCGCTGGAGACGCTGCGCTTCCTGCGTGGCCTCGGCCCGGTCGCGACCGCCGTGCTGGGCAATCACGACCTCTACCTGCTGATGGCTGCCGCAGGCATCGACCGGCGAAGCAAGGGCGACACCCTCGACGAGATCCTCGACGCCCCCGACTGCAAGGAACTGATGGACTGGCTCCGCCATCGGCCGCTGTGCCACCAGGAGGGCGAGTTCTGCCTGGTTCATGCCGGCCTGTTGCCGCAGTGGACCGTCGCCAGGGCACGCGCCCTGGCCGCCGAGGTCGAAGCGGTGCTTGCCGGCCCGACCTATCTCGACTTCATGGCCAACATGTGGGGTAGCGAACCGGCCGCCTGGAGTGACGACCTGGAAGGCTGGCCGCGCTTGCGGGTGATCGTCAACGCGATGACCAGGATGCGCCTCTGCACTGCCGATGGGGTGATGGAGTTCAAGACCAAAGGCGAACTGAGCAGTGTGCCGGCCGGTCTCATGCCATGGTTTGAAGTGCCCGGGCGCCTCAGCGCCGGCGACGTCCTGGTCACCGGTCACTGGTCGGCGCTCGGCCTGAAGATCGAGCCCAACTTGCTGGCGCTCGACTCGGGTTGTCTGTGGGGCCGCCATCTGACCGCCATTCGTCTCGAGGACCGCAGCCTCTTTCAGGTCGACTGCTCGCCGGGCGAGGCGCGCGACTGAACGGCGGCTGATCGAGGCCAGCCGCCCGAGAGGCAACTGGCCAGCGAACGACAGCGGCGCCACCGCCTGGCTGACCGACAGCCTTGAGCAGCGCCTCGTGGTCCATCTCCCGATCGATGGGCGATCTCTTCCGCCCGCCTTTGCAATGCGCATGGCAATCAGTCTGTGGCGAACAACTCGCCAACAACAATGGTCTTTTCTTGCTGTTCAGGCCGCCCTATCATGTGCCTCGCCATCGACCGCCACCATGACCGGGCGGATCAGGTGGACGCGCGCGACGCTGATCAGGTGGCGTGATCGGCGGTCACAGCAGGGGATGCCAGGAGTCATCGATGAAACGAATCGTGCTTTTTCTCGCCACCAACCTGGCGATCGCGCTGGCGCTCTTGGTCAGCATGCGCCTGCTCGGGGTGGAAGCCACCCACAACGCCGAGGGCCCGAAGCTCACCTCACTGCTGGTCCTTGCTGCCGCCATGGCCTTCGGCGGCTCGCTGATCTCGCTGCCCTTGTCCAGGTGGATGGCCAGGAAATCGCTGGCCAGCGAGGTGATCGGCAGGCCGCGCACGGCCAGCGCGACGAGGCTGCTGCCGACCGTCGGACGCCAGGCCCGCGCCGCCACGATCGCCGCGCTGAAGCGCCTGGCGAGCCGGCAACCGCTGGCCGACAAGCTGGCCGCCTTCGGCGTCAGCGGCGCGTCCGGGCTCAAGCGCCTGTCGATCACCCATCCGCCGCTGGCCGCGCGCATCGCCGCACTCAAGGCGAGCGCCGAACGCTGATGGCCAGCGTCGACCAGTCACCGTCGGCGGATGCCCGGCCGCGCCTGCGCGCCTTCATCCAGGACGAGCGCGTACAGCGCGGCATCATCACGCTGATCCTGATCAACGCCGCCTTGTTGGGTCTGGAAACCTGGCCAGCGGCGATGGCCCTGGCAGGCGGGCTGATTGTCGCGCTGGACCGCGCCATCCTGGGGGTGTTCGTGGTCGAGATCGCCTTGCGCCTTTACGTCTATCGGCGTGATTTCTGGCGCGATCCGTGGAGCGTCTTCGATTTCATCGTGGTGACCATCGCGCTGCTGCCGGCCACCGGCCAGTTCGCCGTGTTGCGGGCCCTGCGCGTGTTGCGCGTGCTGCGCCTGCTGACCGCGGTGCCGTCGATGCGCCGCGTCATCGGCGCCCTGCTGGCGGCGATTCCGGGGTTGGGGTCGATCGCCCTGGTGCTGCTGGTCATCTATTACGTCTTTGCGGTGATCGCCACCAAGCTCTTCGCTGCCGACTACCCGGACTGGTTCGGCAACATCGGCCGCTCGCTCTATACCCTGTTCCAGGTCATGACCCTGGAAAGCTGGTCGATGGGCATTGCCCGACCGGTGATGGAGAACTTCCCCTACGCCTGGGCGTTCTTCCTGCCGTTCATCCTGGTGGCGACCTTCACCATGCTCAACCTGTTCATCGCGATCATCGTCAACGCCATGCAGACCTTCAGCGAGACGGAACATCAGCAGACCGTCGCCGTCGTCGACCATGCCCGCGAACATATCGAGAGCGACCTGCACGCCGAGATTCGCGTCATACGCGCAGAAATCCGGGAATTGAAGACGCTGCTGATGCAGGCGCCTGCTGCCGGCAGCGGGGCGCCGCGCCAACCCCCTGCGCCGCCGCCGGCGGAGTGAACCGCGACTGCTTTCGACGGCGGCCAGCGCAACGCTGGCGCTGCGGCGCTGCCCATCGCCGATCGCCACGATGCCGAATGCCGTCTACGCCCCGGCCAGGGCGATTTGCCGCGTCCGCAGACCTCGCCTGCTAGAATCGTGGCAGTCTTTCCCGGGAGCGTGCCATGCAGATCGGACAGAAAATCAGACAGCGTGGGCGGGCATCGTTGCGCACCGTGCTGGCGGCAGCAGCCCTGGCGATCGCCGGCTTGCTGGCCATTGTCAGTCTGCCGCCGCAAGGCAAGGACGAAACGGCAGGCACTGGCGTCCGCTTCGAAGTCGTTGATGGGGCCGATCGCGAATTCGACGGTTCACCGGCGCTGGCGCTGTCGTTCAGCCGGCCGCTCAATCGCAAGGAGAGCTACGACCGCTTCGTGCAGGTTCTCGAAATGCCGCCCGATGCGCCGACGGCGGCCAGCACCGACAGCCGTGAAGAAACACCGTCCGCAACGGCCGCCGACACCGGCGATCGCCGCAAGGACTCGGTCGAGGACACTCGTCTCGACGGTGGCAAGCCGGTTTCGGGCGCCTGGGTGGTCGGTGACAACCCGCATCTCTTGTTCTTCCCGCGCATCAAGCCGCAGGCGCGCTACGTGGTCCGCGTCCAGGCCGGGCTGATCGCCGCAGACGGCAGCAAGCTCGACCAGGAATCCCGTTTTTCGATCCGTACGGCGGCCGTCGCGCCGACGTTCTATTTCGCCAGCCGCGGCATGGTGCTGCCGGCGGCGCAGAACGGCGGCCTGCCGGTAACGACGGTCAATGTGCCGGAGGTGGACATCCAGTTCCTCAAGGTCAAGCCCGATCAACTTGCCGGCTTTCTCGAGAAGGTCGTCGCCAGGGGCGGTCGCGTGGCACCGGCGGTGGCCGACAGCGACGATGAAGGCGAGGGCGAGGGCGAGGGCGGTAGCGACGACCACTACTATGGCCGAGGCCCTCGGCTGAAGGGCGCGGTCAGCGGCTGGGAGATCGACCAGTTGCACCAGCTGACGAGCAGCGTCTTCGTCGGCCGTTTCGTCACCGAGCAACAGGCCAATCGCCGCTCGGTGACCTTCATTCCGGTCGAAAGCATCGCCGCGCTGCGCGAGCCAGGCGTCTACGTGGCGGTGATGTCGCGGCCCAATCGCTTCACCGGCGATTACCAGACGACCTACTTCTACGTCAGCGACCTCGGACTTCATCTGCGCCAGTACGCCAACGGCAGCGCCGATGCCTTCGTCAGCTCGCTGACCAACGGCCAGGCGAGCGCCGGCGTCGAGGTCAGCTGGATCGATCGTCTGGGCAAGACGCTGGCGCGCGGCGAAAGCGACGGCGACGGTCGCGCCAGCTTTGCCGAGAAGCCGGCCGGCGCGCGCGTGCTGCTTGCCCGCAAGGGTGAACAGCTGTCGCTGATCGCGCTGCGCGAACCGGCGCTGGACCTTGCCGAATTCGACGTCGCCGGCATGCCCTACGTACCCGTGCGCCTCTTCGCCTACAGCGGTCGCAACCTCTACCGGCCGGGCGAGAGCTTCGACGTTTCGGTGATCGCGCGTGATGCCGACGGCCATCCGGTACCACCACAGCCGATCCAGGCGACCCTCCGTCGACCCGACGGCAAGGCGCAGTGGACCGCCACCTGGCAACCCGAGCAGGCCTTCGCGGGCTACTACCGGCGCGCCATCGACTTGCCGGTCGACGCCGCCACCGGCTCCTGGCAGCTCGAACTGCGCGCCGACCCGGCAGCCAGGGTCGCCGACAGCCGCATGCCGTTCGCCGTCGAAGAGTTCCTGCCGGAAAGAATGAAGCTCGACCTGAGCACCGCCAGCGAGCGCCTGACGGGCGGGTCGACCTGGCAGATCGAGGTCAGCGGCCGCTACCTGTACGGTGCGCCGGCGGCCGGCAACAGTCTGGTCGGCGTGGTGACCAGCGAACGCAACCGCAACCCGCTGACCGACCGTCTGCCGGGCTTTGTCTTCGGCGATGCCGACGAGGACAACGTCAAGACGCGCGCCGAACTTGGCGAAACCGTCATCGACGAGCAGGGACAGGCGACGGTCGATGTCGACCTGGCAGCGGTAGGCAAACGCCGTTCGCCGTTCACCGTGCGCGCGACGCTGAGCCTGCTCGAAACGGGCGGCCGGCCGGTGGTGCGCAGTATCGAGCGGGTGTTCTGGCCGGCACCGGTGCTGGTCGGCCTGCGGCCGCTGTTCGTCGGCGCCTACGCGCGCGAAGGCACGGCGGCCGAGTTCGAAGTGGTGCGCGCCGACGCCAGCGCCGACCTGAAGGCCGGGACAGCGCTGCCGATCCGCCTGTTTCGCGAAGACCGCCAGTACTACTGGCGCTTCGACGATCAGCGCGGCTGGCATTCGGGTTTCAGCGAGGTCGATGAACTGGTGGCGACGACACAGGTATCGATCCCGGCCGGTGGCCGCGGCAAGCTGAGCCTGCCGGTCAAGTACGGCCGCTATCGGCTCGAGGCGGTCGATCCGGAAACCGGCCAGACAACACGCTTCCGTTTCTACGCCGGTTGGTCGGCGCAGGACGACGAGGCGCAGGGCGTTCGCCCCGACCGGGTAGCGCTCAAGCTCGACAAGCCGGCCTACCGGGCCGGCGAGACCGCGCGCCTGACCATCACGCCGCCACACGCCGGCGAAGCGCTGGTGACCGTCGAAGGCGACCGGGCGCTCTGGCTGCGCCGGCTGACGATCGGCGCCGACGGCAAGACCATCGACATTCCGCTCGGCAAGGACTGGCAGCGACACGATCTGTACGTCACGGTGATGGTCCTGCGGCCGGGCAACAGCGGCGACAAGGTGACCCCGGCCAGGGCGCTGGGCGTCGCCTACCTGCCGCTCGACCGCGAGCAGCGCAAGCTCGCGGTGACCCTCGAGGCGCCGCAGAAGATCGAGCCCGAGCAAGCCTTGAAGGTCAGGATCAAGGTTCCCGAGGCCAGGGGGCAAGCGGCGCTGGTGACCCTGTCGGCGGTCGACGTCGGCATTCTCAACATCAGCCGTTTCGCCAGCCCCGATCCCTTCGCCTTCTTCTTTGCCAAGCTGCGTTACGGAACCGACGACTACGACATCTACGGCCGGGTAATCGAAAAGATGGGCGGTCACCCGGGCAAGCTCAAGTTTGGTGGCGACCAGGCGCCCAAGCCGACGCTCAGCCTGCCGAAAAAGCTGCGCCTGGTCGACCTCTTCAGCGGCCCGGTCATGCTCGACGCGCAGGGCGAAGCCGAGGTCTCGCTGGCGGTTCCCGATTTCAACGGCAGCCTGCGGCTGATGGCCGTCGCCGCCAGTGGCGATCGCTTCGGCCGGCAGGAGGCCGAGGTCACGGTGGTCGCACCGCTGGTCGTCGAGCTGGCGACGCCGCGCTTCCTGTCGGTCGGCGACAGCGCCCTGCTGGCGCTCGACGTGCAGAACATGGCCGGCAGCCGGCAGCAGATCAGCCTGTCGGTGAGCAATCGCGACGGCCTGCTGATCAGGGGCGGCGAGCAGCAGTTCGCGCTCGAGAATCAGGAGAAGCGGACGCTGCGCGTTCCGATCGAAAGCGGTACGGCGATCGGCCTGAGCGAGTTGCAGGTGCGTGTCGACAGCCCGCGGGTCAAGATCGATCGCCGCTTCCCGCTGCAGGTGCAGGCGCCGACGCCACGCCAGTCGGTAGTCAGGCGCCTGGTGGTTGCTGGCGGCGAGAGCGTCGACCTGCGCGATGCCGAGCTTGGCGGCTTCCTCCGCCAGAGCGTCAGCGCCTCGCTGTCGCTGTCGAACCGGCCACCGATCGACGTGCGCAGCGCGGTGCGCGGTTTGCTGAGCTACCCCTACGGCTGCGCCGAGCAGACCACCAGCAGTGCCTACCCGCTGCTGTTCATCGACGAGGCCGCGGCCAGACAGCTCGCCCTCGAACCCCTCGGCAAGGCGCAGCGCGCCGCGCGGGTCGACCAGGCGATCGCCCGACTGGCCGGCATGCAGGCGCCGAACGGCGGCTTCAGCCTGTGGGGCAGTCTCTCCGATTACCAGTACTGGCTCTCGGCCTACGTCACCCATTTCCTGCTCGACGCCCGCGAGCAGGGCTTCAACGTTCCGCCGGAGGTCGAGAAGCGCGCCCTCGAGTTCCTGCTCAAGGGGCTGCAGGAAGGCGTTGCCGGTGTTCCCCGCGGGGCCGTCACCTACAACCCGAAGGCGATCTGGAACGACAACCGCTACGCCGGTTCGGGGCGCTTCGCGGTGCTCGCCTACGGTGCCTACGTGCTGGCACGCCAGGGCAAGGCGCCGCTATCGACCCTGCGCCAGCTGGACGAGTCGCAGGCGGCCGCGCACTCGGGTCTGTCGCTGGTGCACCTCGGCCTGGCACTCAAGCTGATGGGTGACGAGGCGCGCGCACAAAGCGCCATCGAAGCGGGGCTGATCAAGCCGCGCAGTGGCCCCAGCGACGCGTGGTGGGGTGACTACGGCAGCAGCCTGCGCGATTGGGCGCTGATCTACTTCCTGCTCGACCGCCATCAGCTGACGCCGGCAGGGCGCGAAAACCTGCTCGTCCAGGTCGCCGGTGAAATGCAGAGCCAGCGCTACTACAGCACGCAGGAGAAACTGGCGGTGTTCCTGATGGGCCGCAGCTTTCTCAACGAACCCGGCAAGGAATGGCACGCCGAGTGGCTTTCGGCCGGCACGGCGCAGGCCATTGGCGGCAAGGGGACGCAGTTCCTGCCCTTGTCGGCAGAACAGGTGGCGACCGGCATCCGGATCAACAACCCCGGCAAGGAGCGCCTGTTCGTCGAACTCGGCTTCGCCGGCAACCCGCTGCAGATGCCGGCCGCGCGGCGCGACGCCTTCGATCTCAAGCGTGACCTGTTTACCGCCGACGGCAAGCCGCTCGGCACGCGCACCCTGCGCGTCGGCGAAACGGCGATCGTCCGGCTGCAGGTCAAGACCTCCGGTCGCCATGCCAATGGTCTGGTGGTCGACCACATCCCGGCCGGCCTCGAGATCGAGAACGCCAACATCGTCCAGGGCGAGCGGTCGGTGGTCACCATCGACGGCGTCGATCCGCGCCAGGCGATGCTGCACGGCGATATCCGGCACGTCGAGTTCCGCGACGACCGCTTCGTCGTCGCCGCCAGGATCGCCGGCCAGATGCAGTTCTTCTACCGCGTTCGCGCCGTCACCCCGGGACGTTTCGTGGTGCCACCAAGCTACGCCGAAGACATGTATCAGCCGCAGATCTACGGCCTGGCGGGCGGCGACCAGACGATGCTGATCGACGAAGGCAGGGAAGCCGGGGCCGGCGCCGGGAAATGACGCGCAAGACACCGCTGACGCTGGCCGCTGCCCTGGCGCTGCTGCTGGTCGCCGACCAGCTGTGGCCGCCGCCGCTGCCCGGCCGTGCGGCCGCGCACGCGCAGGTCGTTCTCGCGCGTGACGGCACGCCGCTGCGCGCTTTCCCCGACAGGATGCACATCTGGCGCCAGCCGGTGAGCATCGAAGAAGTCTCGCCGCGCTACATCGAGGCGCTGGTCGCCTACGAGGACCGCAGCTTCTGGTGGCATCCCGGCGTCAACCCCTGGGCACTGCTGCGTGCCGGCTGGCAATGGCTGCGCCATGGCCAGATCGTTTCCGGCGGATCGACGCTGACGATGCAGGTGGCCCGCCTGCTCGAGCCGACACCGCGAAGCTTCGCCGGCAAACTGCGGCAGGTCGCGCGTGCGCTGCAACTCGAATTGCGCTTCTCGAAACGCGAGATCCTCGAGCTGTACCTCAGCTACGCACCGATGGGCGGCGTCGTCGAAGGCGTCGAGGCGGCCAGCCGCGCCTACCTCGGCAAGCCGGCACGACGCTTGAGCGAATCGGAAGCGGCGCTGCTGACGGTGCTGCCACAAGCGCCCTCACGGCTGCGGCCGGACCGCTACCCCGAGCGCGCGCGCCAGGCACGCGACAAGGTCCTCGACCGCCTGCGGTCGCGATGGCCGGCGACGACGATCGCCGACGCCCGCCAGGAACCGGTGATCGCATTGAGCATCCGCGAACCGCTGCTCGCGCCGCTGCTGGCCGAACGCCTGCGGCGCCTCAAACCGCAGGCGGCGCGCATCGACAGCACCATCGACGCCGGCATGCAGCAGAGCGTCGAACAACTGCTGGCAACGCGCCTGGCGGTATTGCCGCCACGCGTCTCGATGGCGACGCTGGTGGTCGATAACGCATCGCTTGAAGTTCGCGCCTACGCCGGCTCGGCCGACTTTACCGACAACGCCCGCTTTGCGCACGTGGACATGGTGCAGGCCGCACGCTCACCGGGTTCGACGCTGAAGCCCTTTCTCTACGGACTGGCGCTCGACGAAGGGCTGACCCATTCGGAGTCGCTGCTGGCCGACGTTCCGCAGTCCTTCTCGGGCTACCAGCCGGGCAATTTCCAGGCCAGTTTCAGTGGCCCGGTCAGCGTCTCGGAGGCCTTGCAGAAATCGCTCAACGTGCCGGCGGTCGAAGTCCTGGCGCAGCTCGGCCCGGCCCGCTTCGTCTCGCTGCTGCGGCGTGGCGGACTGACCCTGGAGTTGCCGCGCGGCAGCGCGCCGAATCTCGGCGTCATCCTCGGTGGCACGGCGGTGACCCTCGAAGGACTGGTCGGCGCCTACAGCGCGCTGGCGCGCGCCGGCGTCAGCGGTCAGCCACGTTATTTTGCCGACGCGCCGCTCGAAGAAGCACGGATGATGAGTGCCGGCGCCGCGTTCATCATCCGCGACGTGCTCGAGGCCGGCGGGCCGCTGGCGCGCCTGGTCAACGACGGCCTCGGCGAGCGCCGCGGCATCGCCTGGAAAACCGGCACCAGCTTCGGCTTCCGGGACGCCTGGGCGGTCGGCGTCAGCGACCGGTTCACCGTCGGCGTCTGGATCGGCAGGCCAGACGGCACGCCGAATCCCGGTTTCTTCGGCGGCAACATCGCCGCACCGCTGCTGGTCGACGTCTTTTCGATGATCGACGACGCCCCACCGCCAGCGCGGATACCGCCCGCCAGCGTCTCGAAGGCCCGCATCTGCTGGCCGCTGGGGACACGCAGCGATACCACGCCACGCGAACTGTGCCACCAGGAGAGAACCGCCTGGATCCTCGACGGCACCGCGCCGCCGACCTTCGCCGACCGGCTGCGCGGCGGTGGCGCGCGCTATACCGACCAGCGCGACAGCGCCAGCGGCCTGCGCGTACGCGCCGCCTGCGCGCCCGGCGCAATGTCGGAGGTCGCCATCGCGCGCTGGCCGGCAGCGCTCGAACCCTGGCTCGACGGCGCGACGCGACAGCGCGCGCTCCCCCCGGAGTGGGCGCCCGAGTGTCGCCACGCGCGGGCGCCCGAAGGCGGTTTGCGGATCGTCGGGGTCAGCGACGGCGAAACGATCCGCCGCGCCGGCAACGGCCCGGCGCCGGAACTGCGCCTCGAAGCGCGCGGCGGCCAGGCCGATCTGATCTGGTTGCTGAACGGCCGCCAGATCGGCCGCGTCGCCGCCGGCGGCGTCCTGGCGCAGCGTTTCAGCGACGCCGGACGCTACCAGATCACGGTGATGGACGACGCCGGGCGCTACGACCGGGTCGAGATCAGCGTGCGCTGAGCGCCGACACGCACAGCAGAGATCACTTCCGTCGAGGCGGCGTCCTGGCGGCTCGGGCAACTGGCGGCGGCGATCACCGGTCGGCCGCTGCCGCTTGCCGGACATTCGGGGCGCCACCTATACTCGCGGGGGCCGGCGCCGGAACTACCGTTTCGGAATCTGTCCGGCAACCACAGCAAACGCACGACGGTCATGCCGACCATCGCGGGCAACGCTGGCGACCATGACGAGAAGCGATGAAACCAGGGCGAAACGACCCTTGCCCGTGCGGCAGCGGCCGGAAATACAAGAACTGCTGCCTCGGCAGCCGGACGGCCAGCGCGACGCCGGCGCCACCGACCGACGCCAGGCAGTTGCTGGCGATGTTCGCCGCCGGCCGCCATGCCGAACTCGAGCGTTACCTGCACGCGCTTGTCGAGCAGCAGCCGCAATCGGGCTTTCTGTGGACGCTGCTCGGCGCCACGCTGCAGGCGCAGGGCAAGGACGGTCTGCTCGCCTGGCAGCGCGCGACGACGCTCGCGCCCGGCGACTTCGATGCCCAAACCGGCCTCGGCAAGGCGCTCCTCGAACACGGCCTTTTCGCCGAAGCCAGCGACGCTTTTCGCCGGGCACTGGCCAGCCAACCCGAGAATCCGGTGGCCCAGTTTCATCTGGGCGATACGCTGCGGCTGCTCGGCCGCTGCGAAGACGCAGCGACGCTGCTGCGCAGTGCCTTGCGAAAGGCTCCGGACTTCGCTGAAGGCCGCATGTCGTTGGCCGCGACGCTCGCCGAACTCGGACAATTCAGCGAAGCCGAAGCCAACGGTCGGCGAGCCGTCGAGCTCGCACCGGAGTACGCGGCGGCGCACTTCGCGCTGGGCAATATCCTGCGCGACTCGGCACGTCCCCGGGAGGCGCGCGACTGTTTTGCCACCGCGCTGCGGATCGAACCGAACTACCTGGCGGCGCTCGGCAACCTCGGCAACGTCCTGCAGGAAATCGGCAGTTTCGCCGACGCCGAGCAGTGCTATCGCCGCGCCCTGCAGCTGAGCCCCGCCTATGCCATGGCCAGCCGCAATCTCGGCAAGCTTCTGGTCGAGCAGAGCCGCTTCGCCGACGCCGAGGCGTGCTATCGGGCGGCGCTGAAGACGGCGGCGCAAGACGCCGAGACGCTCGAGCGGCTCGGCGGCGTACTGCTGGAACTCGGACGCCCGGCCGAAGCGAGAGACTGCTTGCTGCAGGCCTTGCGAGTCCAGGGCGGGCGCACCAGCACGCGTCTGGCGCTGGCCAACGCGGCGCTGCCGGTGATCGCGCAGAGCGTCGAAGAAGCGGCGGCAGCGCCTGGCCTGTTCGCTCGTGCGCTCGACGAGCTGTCGGATTGGCTGCATTCGGACGCCGGCCGGCAGTCCGACGCTGGCGACCTTGCGGCAGCGCAGCAGCCGTTCCTGCTGGCCTATCGCGACGGCAATCACGTCGAACTGCTGTCGCGCTACGGCGATCTTCTCGGCGAGTGCCTTGCGGCGCCAGCGCCGACGCCGCGCCCGCAGCGAACTCGAACTCGCTTGCTGATCGTCTCGCATCACGTCCGCCGGCATTCGGTATGGGACATCGTGCTGCGCGGCCTGCTGGCCCATCTGGATCGAAGTCGTTTCGAGGTCTTCCTGTATCACCTCGGCAACGTCGAAGACGGAGAAACCGCCTTCGCTCGCGCGCAGGTCGATCGGTGGCGCGACCGGCAGACGATATCGGCTGCCAGCGCGGATGCCGATGGCTGGCTGGCGGCGGCCCGCGAAGACCTCGCCGACGTCATCTTCTACCCCGAGCTCGGGATGTCGTCGCTATCGTACTTTCTCGCCGCACATCGCCTGGCGCCGCTGCAGGTGGCCAGCTGGGGACACCCGATCAGCACCGGCCTGGCGACCATCGACCTCTTTCTCTCCGGCGACCTGCTCGAGCCGCCGGATGCCGATGCGCACTATCGGGAACGCCTCGTCCGCCTGCCGGGGACCGGCTGCTGCACGACGGCCATGCCGCTCGTTGCCGAGCCGATCGCCGACGTCGAGGCCATCCTGCAGGCAGTGGACGGGCCCCGTTTCGTGGTCGCCCAGCGAGCGATCAAGTTCGACCCGGTCGATGACCCGATCTACGCGCAGATCGCGATCGCCACCGGCGCCAGCGTCTTCGTCCTGCTGCGCGACCCGGTGTGTCCGTGGGCGACCGACCTGATCATGGCACGCCTGGCGGCAACCTTCCGCCAGCAGGGACTCGACCCGGACCGGCACCTGCGGGTGATTCCCTGGCTATCGCCGGCGAAGTTCCTCGCCCTGCTCGATCTCTGCGACGTCTACCTCGACTGCCCGACTTTCTCGGGATACACCACCGCCTGGCAGGCCTTGCATCGCGGCCTGCCAATCGTCACCCTCGAGGGTCGCTACCTGCGCCAGCGCCTCGCCGCCGGCTTGCTGCGCAAGGCGGGTCTGGCCGAAACCGTCGCCTCGTCACGCGCCGACTACGTGGCCATTGCCGTCAGGCTTGCCGGCGAGAGCGGCGACCCGGATCGCCGCGCCGCCCGGCGCGCCGGCGTGCGGGCGGCGGCGCCAGCGGTCGACGGCGACATCAACGTTGTCAGGTCGTTCGAGCAGACCCTGACCGCTGCGTTGGCAAGCGTACCCGCGCCGGGCCAGCTCGCCGCCGCCGGCGCATCGATTTGGACGGCATCGGACGGCATCGACGGACAGAAGTGCTGCTGACGGCGCCGCGTTGGCCAGCGGCGCTGCTCGTCGCACCCTTCCTGCTCTTCGTTCTCGCCGTGCCCTTTCGCGACGGCCTATAATCCCGGGCAAGGGGTACCACGTCGAGCCGCCCAGCCGCCCACGCTGCCCGCGGAGCAAGCCAAGGAGAACACCATGTCCGCCGATTTCCGGACCGCCGCCGATTCGGTGGCGACCGTCAAACTGCTGATCGACGGCCGCTTCGTCGAATCGACGACCAGCGAGTGGCAGGAGGTGGTGAATCCGGCGACGCAGCAGGTACTGGCCCGCGTACCCCTGGCCACGGCGGGCGAGCTCGACGCGGCGGTGGCAGCGGCGGCAGCGGCGTACCCGACGTGGAAGAACACCCCGGTCGGCACGCGCATGCGGATAATGCTCAAGCTGCAGGAACTCGTCCGCCGTGACCTGAAGAAACTGGCGGCATGCCTGACCGACGAGCAGGGCAAGACACTCGCGGACGCCGAGGGTGACGTCTTTCGCGGCCTGGAGGTCGTCGAGCACGCCTGCGCGGTAGGCAGCATCCAGATGGGCGAGCACCTCGAACAGGTTGCCGACGGGGTGGACGTCTACACCATGCGGCAGCCGATCGGCGTCTGCGTCGGCATCACGCCGTTCAACTTCCCGGCGATGATCCCGCTGTGGATGTTCCCGATGGCGATCGTCTGCGGCAACACCTTCGTCCTCAAGCCTTCCGAGCAGGACCCGATGACCTCGATGCTGCTGGCCGAGCTGGCGATCGCGGCGGGCCTGCCGGCGGGCGTTCTGAATATCGTGCACGGCGGCAAGGCCGCGGTCGATACGCTGTGCGCGCACCGCGACGTTCGCGCCGTCTCCTTAGTCGGCTCGACGCCCGTCGGAACGCACGTGTACCGGCTCGCCTCGACCCACGGCAAGCGCGCGCAGTGCATGCTGGGCGCCAAGAACCATGCCGTCGTACTGCCGGACGCCGCGCGCGAGCAATCGCTCAACGCGCTGGTCGGCGCGGCCTTCGGCGCCGCCGGCCAGCGCTGTATGGCGATCAGCGTCGGCGTACTGGTCGGCAAGGCCAGCGAGTGGATCGCCGAGATCGTCGCCAGGGCGAGGACGCTGACGGTGACGGCTGGCAACGAACCGGGTGCCGATCTGGGCCCGCTGATCTCGAAGAGCGCGCTCGCTCGTGTCCGGGCGCTGGTTGCCGCCGGTGTCGAGGAAGGCGCCACGCTCGAGCTCGACGGGCGCGGACTGACGGTAGCCGGCTACCCCGACGGCAATTTCATCGGTCCGACCATTTTTTCCGGCGTGCAGCCCGGCATGACCATCTATCGGGAAGAGATTTTCGGGCCGGTGCTGTGCCTGGTGTCGGTCGCCACGCTCGACGACGCGATCGCGCTGGTCAACGCCAATCCCTTCGGCAACGGCACCGGCATCTTCACCCAGTCGGGCGCTGCCGCGCGCAAGTTCCAGAACGAAATCGACGTCGGTCAGGTCGGCATCAACGTCCCGATTCCGGTACCGCTGCCCTACTTCAGCTTCACCGGCTCGCGCGGCTCGAAGCTGGGCGACCTCGGACCATACGGCCGCCAGGCAATACAGTTCTACACGCAGGTCAAGACGGTGACGGCGCGCTGGTTCGACGACGCGGTCAGCAGCGATCGGGTGAATACGACGATCAGCCTGAAGTAGGTGGAACGGCACGGTCAGGGAGCGGCGTCATGCTGCGCAAACAAGACCCGCCCAGGGAGAGGGCCATGAAGATTCGCGCCGCCGTACACGACCGCATGCAGACGGCTGCACCTGACGCCCAATCACGGCCGCTGTCGGTGGCGAGCGCGCAACTCGGCGAAGCCGGCGTCGTCTTGCAGCGTGCTCCGGGAGTGCGCGACCTGGCGCATGGCGACGCGCTAGCGCTCGTCTTCCCGCGCTCGGCCGCTGAGCAGCGACCGCTCGCCAACGGCTGACGAATCGGCAGCGCGGCCAATGCCCGGCATCGACAGCCCTCGCAGCAGGCGCCCGCGAACGAGGCATCTCCTCCTTGTCCTGGCAGGGCTGCTGCTTGTCGTCGTCGGTAGCGCGAGCTGGCTGCTGCTCGACCGGGATCGTCTGCGCAGCGCCCTTGAAGCAGGCATCAGCACGCTGAGCGATCGCCCCTTTCATATCGACGGCGAGTTCGATATCCGCCTGGGCCGGGTGACGACAATTCGCGGTAGCGATGTCCGTTGGCTGAATCCGGCCTGGAGCCAGCAGCCAGACATGCTGACGGCCAAGAAGCTGTCGCTGTCGATCGACGTCTTGAGCCTGCTCAAGGGTCCGATCGTGATCAGCGACGCACAGGCCGAAGACGCCAGGCTGCTCTTCGAATGGAACAAGGAGGGACAGTTCAACTGGCAGATGACCGCCAGGCAGGACAAGGCCGATGACAAGTCCAATCCGCTGCGTTTACTGCTGAGTCAGAGCGAGCTGCGCAGGGTCGAAATCCGCGTCAGGCATCCGGCGTTGACCGCCGAACTGGTGGTCGATGTCGTGCAGGCCAGCGAGCGGCACGACGCGCAGGATCGGCTGCTGATCACCAGCGAGGCGGTGGTCGACAATCGGCCGCTCAGCCTGCAGGGGCGCATCGGTCCTTTCGCCGAGCTGATCGCCGGCGGCGCCATCGATTACGACTTCACTCTCGCGGCAGCGATTGTCAGCCTCAAGGCAAGCGGCCACTTCGATCGCCTTGACGACCCGAAAAAGCCGCGCTTCGACCTTGAACTGCGCGCCGCCGACGCCGGCGAGCTCCTGCAGGCGCTGGCACTTCCCGAAGTGACCAGCGGCCAGGTGCAACTTCAGGCCCGGGTCGCGCCAGCCGATGAGCGTCTCGCCAGCGTGCTGGCAGGCAACTTCGGTGAGTTCAACATTGACGCCCGGCTGCTGACGACAAGCATCACCTCAGTTGGCGAGTTCTCGCTCGCGCTCAGCTCGGACGGTCCTCGCGTCGGCGCCCTGGCCAGACTTGCGGGGGTCGATCATCTACCCGACAAACCCTATTCGCTGCAGGTCGATGCCAGTCGCAGCGCGCAGCGTCTGCAGGTCAGGCAACTGTCGTTCAGGACCGACGGCATCACCCTGGCGGCCTCGGGTGTCGCCAACAAGCTGCCGCAGCCAAGAGACCTCGATGTGGACATCACGCTCACGGCGGACAACGCGGCGACCGTCGGCAAGGTGTTGTCGCTGGCCTGGCTGCCGGCCCTGCCGCTGCACATCGAGGGCAGCGTCAAGAGCAATGGCCGCGGCCACAAGGATGCGCTGCACGCTCGGCTCGAACTGGGCAATATCGACGGCAAACTGTCCGGCGAACTGAGCGAGGAACGGGACTTTGCCGGATCGACCTTCAGCTATCGCGGCAGCTCTCCGGATCTGCGGCAACTGGCGCGCGCCCGCGGGCTCAGCCTGCCAGCCGCCGTTGCTGCTCGCCTGGAAGTCGACCTGGCGCTGCTTTCCGAACGCCTGCGCATCAGCAGGCTGGCGGCGAACATCGACGACAATCAGCTGGCGGCCCGCGGCGTGATCGATTTCGGGCGTGCCGGCAGCGCAGTCGAACTCGAGCCACAGATGACCGGCCCTGACCTGGGCAATCTGGCGAGACTGTTTCTTGGCGACGAGCAAGCCGCCTATTTCCCTGGCGGGCGCTACGACCTGGCCGGCAGGCTTGCGCTCACCGGCAAGCGCCTGACGATCAGCAGCGGCACCGCAAGAGCAGGCAACAACGTCCTCGGTTTCGATGGCACGGTCGATTTTTCCACCGAGATGCCGCAAGTCACTGGCAAACTCATGGCCAGCGGCAACGATCTCGCTGAACTGCTCAAACCGACGATCATCAAAGCCGTCCCGGCCGGTGCCTTTTCCCTGCGCACGGCCTTGCAGGTCTCCGACCGTGGCATCGCGCTCGACGATCTGCAGTTCTCGCTCGGCGACAGCCGTCTGAGCGGCCGGCTAGCGACGGGCTGGCCAGGCAAACCGGAGCAGATCGCCTTCGACCTGACGGCTGCCGGCAGCGACCTGCGCGCCTCACTGCCGGAAATCCCGGGCTACGTCGCGGCGCCGGCAGCCTTTCGAATCGAGGCCAGGGGAATGGCTGACCAGGCGAGCATCAACATCGAAGGTCTCGACGGAAAGATCGCTGATGCCCACGTCGCTCTGGCCGGCAAGCTGGTCTTGAAACCGAGTCTTTCGGCGGCTGCCATGCGCTTGTCGGCGTCCGGGGCGAAGCTGTCGGACCTCGGCCGGGTCAAGGAATGGCCGCTGCCGGATCTGCCTTTCGCTGTCGCAGCGACCATGACCGGCAGCGAAAACAGGCTCGGCATCGATGACTTGCAGCTGACGCTCGGCGACAGCGACCTCAAGGGAAGCCTGCGCATCAACACGCTGGCCAGACCAGAAATCGATCTGAATGTGCAATCCAACTACCTGCACCTCGAGCAACTGCTGCCCCAAGGCAAAGCCCAGAGGAGCGGGGGCAGTCGGGAAGGCAAACGCCACCAGCTGTTCTCGGACGAAGCGCTGCATCTCGAAGCACTGCGGGATTTCGACGGCAAGCTGCAGGCATCGTTGAGACGGGTGGACGGCGAACATCGGCAAATGCGCAACGTTCTTGCCGACGCCACCCTGAAGGACGGTTTGCTGGTGGTCAAGCAACTGCAGGCCGACGGCCGGCGCGGCACGCTGAAGTCAAGCTTCAGCGTCGATGGCAGCGCTGAGCCATTGCGGGTACAGGGCAGTCTGAAGGCCGTTGACGCCGTGTTTGCGATTCGCGGAATGAGCGACGCGGATCGCGATCAACTCCCGCCTCTCGACGTGGACAGCGGCTTTTCGGCCAGTGGCAACAGCATCAGCGCTCTCGCTGCGGGACTCGACGGATATTTCTGGTTGCGTGCTGCGAAGGGACGAATGCCGTCGCTGGCATTTGCCGAGCTCTACGGTGATTTTGCGTCGCTGTTGATGACGACACTCAATCCCTTCGTCAAGAAGGACCCCTATTCGAGCGTGCGCTGCGCTGGCATGTATTTCGAGGCTCGCCAGGGGCAGGTGAAAACGGCGCCGGCGGTGATCGTACAAACGGACAAGCTTTCGATCGTCGCCAGGGGGACCATCGACTTGCGTTCGGAGCATGTTGATCTCGCCTTCAAGACCACCCCGCTGCAGGGCGTCGGCCTGAGTGCCGGCGACATCATCAACCCGTTCATCAAGCTTGGCGGCACATTGCAGGCACCCGCCTTGCGTCTGGACGTCGAGAATGCCGCCATCGCGGGCGGCGTGGCGGCGGCGACGGCCGGGATGTCGATTCTGGCGACCAGTCTCTGGGATCGCTGGATCGGTTCCTTCGATGGCTGCGCGAAAGTCCTGGACGAGGCGCGCAAGATCCGGCGCACGAAAAACCCGGCCGATGTGCCCGGTTTCTGAGGCGAGAGGGGGTCTCTGCGGTCAACCGGTCAGCATTTCGCGGCCGTGAAGAACCGCGTCGCGAACCAATGACGCCTGGCAGGTACCAATGGCTGGTGCTGTACGCGTTAGCGTGAAAGTCGCCGGTGCGACTCACCAATCGCCCTTCGCCCCGGCGCGAAACAGCGGGCGGGGACGGCGAATGAGCCGGGGTGTCGCGACAGTTGATGACCGTAAGGAGGACTTTCCAGATGAGATTTTCGCGATCGTCGGCGTGGCGACTGGCGTTCACCCTGTTGCTGCTGTTTGTCGTCCCGGTCGGCGTAGCGCTGAGCAGGCACTTGAGCGATGACGCCCGGCCGGGTGATTGGCGCAGTGCGCGCCACGACAGCAGCGGACAGGCGCCCGATCCACAGCAGACGCCGGCAGCGGTCATCCAGGTCTATGCAGCACGCGCCTTCGGTTGGCGAGGCGTTTTCGGCGTGCATACCTGGATCGCCACCAAGAACAGCGATGCCGAGCGTTACACGCGCCTCGAGGTGGTCGGCTGGGGGGTGCAGCGCGGCATCGACGCGGTGCGCATTCACCATGGCGAAGCCGACGGCTACTGGTACGGCAACGCACCGACGGTGATTCGCGAAGTGCGCGGCGGCGCCGAGGTGGACGCCCTGATCGACCGACTGCACAGCGCTGCCCGCGCCTATCCGTACAATCACGAATACCGCCTGTGGCCGGGTCCGAACAGCAATACCTTCATCGCCTACCTGGGGCGGGCCGTACCCGAATTGCACCTCGATCTGCCGCCGACGGCGATCGGCAAGGACTACCTGCCGGCAGGCGGGCTCGTGGCCAGCGCCCCGAGCGGCGGTGGCTTCCAGTTTTCGCTGGTGGGCCTGCTCGGCGTGATGATCGCCGCCGAAGAAGGCGTCGAGGTGAACCTGCTGGGCCTGTCGCTGGGTATCGACCTCTCGCCGCCGGCACTCAAACTGCCCGGCATCGGGCGACTGGGAATGGCCAGCAACGACCAAGCGCTGGCGCCCGCCACGGCGGACAACGGGCGCGATCCGGCGGCGATCGAAGGGCGCCGCGAAGAACCTCCGGAAAGACCTTGAAGCGGCCTCCTTTTCTGCTGCCGTGCCGTCGGCGCGGCGCTTTACAGCAAGCAGTCGGCTCCCTATAATCCCGGCTTCTTTCGGGCGGGGGTATAGCTCAGCTGGGAGAGCGCTTGCATGGCATGCAAGAGGTCCGCGGTTCGATCCCGCGTACCTCCACCAACAGGCCGAAAGAACGTCCGCGTCCCCATCGTCTAGAGGCCCAGGACACTACCCTTTCACGGTAGGTACCGGGGTTCGAATCCCCGTGGGGACGCCAACCCTGTTGCGGCAGGGCTGGTGATCGACCGTTCGCGCCGGCGATCCGCCCCTGGCATCGGCAGCGTCGCTGGCCGACCCTGGTGTCGAAGCGCTCCCTTGCCGGTCCGTCGAACGGGCTTCTGCCGCGGCGACGCAATGACGCCGGCGCTGCGCCCCGGCGACAACCTCACCGAAGCTGGCAGCGGCCCGGCGACTGCCGCAGGTGGTCGCTGAAGTGAATTGCACGCGCGACAAGTTGTCTGTACCGGTGGCTGGCGCGACCATCCTCGCGCCCGGCGGATTGCGGGAAGTCCTGCTCGCCGGCGCGCTTTCCCCGACCACCCGCCGCGACACCGTTCACGGCACCTTGCAACGGAGACCTTCATGAAGGGCGACAAAACGGTCATTGCGCTGCTCAACAAGCAGCTGGCCAACGAACTGGCGGCGATCAACCAGTATTTCCTGCACGCGCGGATGTACAAGAACTGGGGCTTCAGCGCTCTCGGCAAGCACGAGTACGAGGAGTCGATCGAGGAAATGCAGCACGCCGACAAACTGATCGAGCGCATCCTGTTGCTCGAGGGCCTGCCGAAGATGGAGGCGCTGAGCAAGCTGCTGATCGGCGAAAACGTGCCGGACTGCCTGGCTGGCGACCTCCAGCTCGAGCGCGGCGCGCACGCCGACCTGGTGGCGGGGATTGCCCATTGCGAATCGGTCAGGGATTACGTCTCACGCGACCTGTTCCAGGAGATCCTCAACGATACCGAGGAGCACGTCGATTACCTCGAAACGCAACTCGACCTGATCGAGAAGGTCGGCGTGCAGAACTACCTGCAGACGCAGATGGGCATCGCGCCGGCATCGTGATTGAGCTTGTCCGGCGGCCAGGCCAGCGTCGCGGCCGCGCCGGACGACGCGAAATCCGACTACTCGGTCTGGCGCGAATCGATGCTGATCGTCACCGGGCCGTCGTTGACCAGGTGAACGCGCATCTCGGCGCCGAAAACGCCGGTCTGTACGCGGCGGCCGAGCGCCGCCTCGAGGTGTCCGACAAAGCGCTCGAACAGCGGCTGCGCCACGGCCGGCGGCGCCGCGCGGCTCCACGACGGACGGTTGCCCTTGCGGGTCGATGCGAAGAGCGTGAACTGGCTGACCGCCAGCAGCTCGCCATCGACGTCGACGACGCTGCGGTTCATGACCCCGAGCGGGTCGGCGAAAACGCGCAGCCTGGCCAGTTTGGCGGCCATCCAGGCCAGGTCGGCTTCGCCATCGCTGGCTTCGAAGCCGGCCAGAACCAGCAGGCCCGGGCCGATGGCGCCGCTGACCTGGCCATCGACCTCGACCCGCGCCGCCGCGACGCGCTGGACGACGACCCTCACGGCGAAGCGTTGCTGGCCAGCGTCTTGACCATGCACACCGCCGACGCCGGGCACAGACCGAGGAACTCGCCGGTTTCGGCAATCGCCTGCGGAACCGCCGGCCGCGCCAGCGGCTGGAAACCGCGTCTCGCAAAGAAATCCCGCGCCGTCGTGGTCAACAGAAAGATCTGCGGCAAGCAGTCGGCACGGGCGCGACGCTCGAGCGTGTCGACCAGTTGACTGGCCAGCCCGCGCTGGCGGTGGCTAGCTGCGACCGCCAGCGAGCGCAGCAACGCCACCTCGCCGCAGCGCTCCAGGCCAGCCACGGCGATCAGCCGGCTGCCCGATCGACAGCTCAGAAATCCCGGCAGGTGCGCCGGCGTCAGGTCAGCGACCGGCAGGGCACAGGCGTCGAGGAGCGCCAGCACCTGCGGCAACTCGTCTGCCGCCGGCGTCTGCAGGGACCATGCGCTCACCGGCGCTCAGTTTCCCGGGGCCCGACGGGACTCGCCGGCGGGCAACCAGCGGACGGTGCTGTGCAGCGGTTCCGGCTGCAGCGTCACGTGCCTGATGCCCTGCTCGGCCAACGCCTGTCGACTGGCCGCCAGGACCGCCGGCCAATGCTCCAGCGATTCGACGATCAGGTGCGCCGAGAGCGCGATACGGTTGGAGGACAGGGTCCAGATGTGCAGGTCGTGCACCGATGCGACGCCTGGCAGGCCGGCCAGCATGCGGCCGATCTGCTCGGTCGACGTGGTCACCGGCACGCCCTCCATCAGCGCCTGCAGCACCTCGCGCAGCAGCCGCAGGCTGGAGGCCAGCATCAGCGCACAGATCAGCAGCGAGAGCAACGGGTCGATCGTCGTCCAGCCGGTCCACATGATCACCGCGCCGGAAACCAGCGCCGCCACCGAGCCAAGCAGGTCACCGAGAACGTGCAACAGGGCGCCGCGGGTATTCATCGTCTGTTCGCCGTGCATCAGCAGCCAGGCGACGCCGATGTTGAGGCCCAGGCCAAGCGCCGCGACGACGGTAACCGCTTCGCCGTTCACCACCGCCGGTTCGAGCATCCGGCGCACTGCCACCACCGAGATGGCGACCACCACCAGCACCATGAACAGCACGTTGGCCAACGCCGCCAGGGTCTCGATGCGGCCGTAGCCGTAGGTGTGACGCTGCGTCGGCGGGCGCTGGGCGAGCCAGGCGGCAAAAGCGGCGAGAGCGAGCGAGGCGCTGTCGGTGACCATGTGACCGGCGTCGCCGAGCAGCGCCAGCGAACCCGACCAGACGCCGGCGAGCGCCTCGACGGCGGCAAAGCCAAGGGTCAGCAGCAGCGCCCAGATCAGGCGCGGTCCGGCGTCGGCGTGGTGATGATGCGCGTGGCCGTGCCCGGCGTGCTCATCCTCATGCTCATCCTCATGCTCATGGTCATGGTCGTGCGGATGTTGATCGGGTCGGGCGGCAGCGCTCATGGTGTGGGCATTCTAGTCGAATTCACCGGCCAATCCGTCAGGGATGCGGGCGAAAGACAGCGCCACTGCCGACGCCGCGCGCCGTCCGCCAGGCGGTGAGCAGCCAGAGCGCCAGCAGCAACAGCCAGCAGGCGATACCGACCAGCTCGACGCCCGCCAGGCCGGTCTCCCGTGCCAGCCTGAAACTGGCCGACACGAATGAACCGAGGGGAAAGGTGAAGCCCCACCACGACAGCGCGAAAGGCAGCATGCCGCGACGCTGCGCCGCGGCGGTGAGCAGCGTCGCCATCACCACCCACCAGACGCCGAAACCCCACAGCAGCAGACCGGCGAGAACCAGCGTGCCGGACGGCAGGACCAGCGGCAGCTGTCCGGCAAGATTGAGCAGGCTTACCGGAATGACGCCGATCGGCCCAAGATGGATCCACACCGTCGGCGCCAGGATGCCGACAGCCGGCTTCGCAAGATACTTGCGCTGCAGCGTCAGGGCAAGCAGACCGAGATACATCAGCGAGCCGGCGCCGAGACCGACGACATTGGCCAGCAGCGCCAGCTCCCGGGTATTTCCCTGCAGGTGTCCGAGCAGGGGGCCGCCGGCGATCGGGATGACCACCAGGCCGACCGCCGGAATGAAGTTGGCCGGCGTCACGTGCTCGAGGTTGACATGCTCGCCGCTGAACATCGCGTAGAGCACGGCAAAGCTGAAAACGAAGGTCAGCACCATGCCCGGCCACCAGAACAGCAGAGCCAGCTCGACCTGCCCGCCGAAGGCGAGAAACTGCGCGGCAATGACCATCATGGCGATGGCAATGGTTGGGTAGAAACTGGCCTGCACCGGATGCTGCAAGGTCGCCAGCGCCAGCTCGCGATGCCTGATCCAGCGCGTCAGCCAGGGGAAGGCGAGGATGGCAAAGAGCAGCAGGTTGAGGTAATGCAGGCCCCAGGCAAAGCCCTCCAGGAGCGGCCAGCGCCCGGCGAGCGTCAGCGTCGAGACGCTCAGCACGCCGGTCCCCATCACCGCGGCGAACCAGCCCGGTGCGAAGTTGCGGACGATTTCGGCGCAGCTCGGACGCGCGGACAATACGGCGGACATCGACTGACTCGCTCTGCATTAGAAAACGCTGATTATCCACCAGCACGGCGTTCAGCGGAAGACAGCTCGTTGCGGCGGCCGGCCCAGGGTCGGTCGTCGCCGCCCGACGGTAGCGGGGCTGACCGGGTGGCGGACCATTGCCATGCCAGCGATACGGCCAATATTGCTATCATCGGAAAACCTGCTCATGCGTGCCCTTGCCGGCAGTCGGCAAGCCACGCATGATCCTGCGATCACGCTGCCGGGTGCCGGCGAATATCCCGGCCAGCGACACAGCAATCGGGAGGCAGATGCCCATGGCAACCCATCGCGAGAGCCGCGCCATTGCCCTTACAGCGGAGTGGCTGTTCGACGTCGTTGCCGACGTCGAGCGCTATCCCGAGTTCGTGCCACTGATGCTCGACGCGAAGGTCGTACACCGCGAGGACGACGCTTACGAAACCGAGCAGCGACTGGCGCTGGGCTTGCTGATGCATCGCTTCCGCACGCGCACCGAGCTCGAGCGGCCACGCCGAATCACGGTGCTGTCCGACGATCGTTCGTTTTGCCGTTTCGACATTCGCTGGACGTTTTCGCCGCTGGACGACGAACACTGTCACGTCGATTTCGCACTCGACTGCGAAACCAGCTCGCTGTTCCTGATGCCGGTGATCCAGTTGCTGGTCCTGCCGATGGCGACCAGCATGGTCACCGCTTTCGAAACCAGGGCGCATGCGCTGGCCGCACAGGCCGGCACGGCGGCTCGTCACGGCGACTGAGCAGCGCTCTTCGGCGCGGCGCCGGCAAAGGAATTCTGGCTCGCTTGCCACCCCGGCCGGTTAAAATGCGAGGCTTCCAGAGTCAAGGACTGCCCCGTGAGCCAGCAGCCAACAAGCAACGCCGCGAACACCGCCGGCGTCGTCAGCACCAACTTCATCCGCAACCTCATCGAAGCCGACCTCGCCGCCGGCAAGCACGCCGCGCGCAAGTGGTCGGGCCGGCCCGGCCCGGGCCCGCAACAACTCGCCGGCACCCTCGATCCGGCAAGAATCCGCACGCGTTTTCCGCCCGAACCGAACGGCTACCTGCATTTCGGCCACGCCAAGTCGATCTGCCTCAACTTCGGCCTCGCGCAGGAGTACGGTGGTCGTTGCCATCTGCGTTTCGACGACACCAATCCGGAGAAGGAAGAACAGGAGTACGTCGATTCGATCATCGACTCGGTGCGCTGGCTCGGCTTTTCGTGGGAGGGCCCGCTCGCTGACGCCAGCGCGGCGAGCGAGACGAACCTCTATTACGCCTCCGACTACTTCGCGTGGATGATCGAGTTTGCCGAGTACCTGATCAGCAGCGGTCACGCCTACGTCGACAGCCAGAGCGCCGACGAGATGCGCGCCAGCCGCGGCACGCTGACCAACGCCGGCTGCGACTCGCCGTTTCGCGCGCGCAGCGTTGCCGAGAACATGGACCTCTTCAAGCGCATGCAGCAGGGCGAGTTTCCGGACGGCGCACACGTCCTGCGCGCGCGCATCGACATGGCGGCGGCGAACATCAATCTGCGCGACCCGGCAATCTACCGCATCCGCCACGCCAGCCATCACAACACCGGCGACCGCTGGTGCGTCTATCCGATGTACACCTACGCCCACCCGATCGAAGACGCCCTCGAGAACATCAGCCACTCGATCTGTACGCTCGAATTCGCCGATCAGCGACCGTTCTACGACTGGCTGCTCGAACGCCTGGCCGAGGGTGGCCTGTTGCAGCGGCCGCTGCCGCAACAGATCGAGTTTTCGCGCCTGAACCTGAGCTACATCGTTCTCTCGAAGCGCAAGCTGATCCAGCTGGTCGAGGAAAGACACGTCGCCGGCTGGGACGACCCGCGCTTGCCGACGCTGGTCGGCGCGCGCCGACGCGGCTATCCGGCCGAGGGCTTTCGCCTGTTTGCCGAACGCGTCGGCGTCTCGCGTTCGGACTCGCTGATCGACTACAGCCTGCTCGAAGACAGCATGCGCGAAGTGCTCAACGCGTCGGCCGAGCGGCGCGTCGCGGTGCTCGATCCGCTCAAGCTGATCATCGACAACTATCCGGCCGGCGACAGCGAAGACTGCTTCGCACCCAAGCATCCGCTGAAGCCCGAGGCGGGTACACGGGCGATGCCGTTCGCGCGCGAGCTGTGGATCGAACGTGAGGACTTCATGGCCGAGCCGAGCAAGGGCTACCACCGCCTCTACCCCGGCAACATGGCGCGCCTGCGTTATGCCTACGTGGTCCGCTGCACGGGTTTCGACCGCGACGACAGCGGCGCCGTCGTCGCCGTCCATTGCGACTACCTGGCCGACTCGAAAAGCGGCAGCGCCGGCGCCGACAGCTACAAGGTCAAGGGCAACCTGCACTGGCTTTCGGTCGCCGACGCCTGCCTTGCCGAAGTGCGCCTGTACGATCGGCTGTTCGCCGTGCCGTCACCCGGGGCCAGACGCGAAGGCGACCCGGAAGGCAGCGAACGCGACTTCCGCGCCGACCTCAATCCGGACAGCATGCGCGTGATCAGGGCCTGGGTCGAACCGGCGCTGCGCAATGTCGAGCCCGAGCAGTGCTTCCAGTTCGAGCGACACGGCTATTTCGTCGCCGACCGCGTCGATTCACGCGTCGGCGCACCGGTCTTCAACCGGACGGTAACGCTAAGGGATTCGTGGTCCGCCAGGCCCGGCCAGCGCAAATGAAGCTTCGGCCAAGACTGGCCGGGGCACCGCCGGCGGCACCATACCGGCGTCGTGCAGCCGACCCGCTGCCAGCGCCGAGCGATCGCTAGAGCAGATCGAGCACCCTCTCCGGTGGCCGTCCGATGACGGCGCGCTCGCCGCGCACGACGATCGGCCGCTCGATCAGAATCGGATGGGCGACCAGCGCTGCCAGCCACTCGTCGTCGCTGACCGTACGCCCGGCATAATGCTCCTTGAAAACGGCTTCGCCGCGGCGGACGAGTTCGGCGGGTTTCATGCCGAGCTTGTGCAGCAGGTCGCGCAATTCCTCCCGGCTCGGCGGCGCCTCGAGGTAGTCGACCACCTCGAGGGCAAGACCCTTATCGACCAGCAGCTGGTACGCGGCGCGGCTCTTCGAGCAGCGCTTGTTGTGGTAGATCCGCAGGGGCGTGTCGCTCATCGCTCTTCCTTGCAAGGGTTGTGATGTCGGCGCCCACCCCGGCCGCGGCCAGTAGCACGGCAAGGTGCGCCTGCAAAGCAACAAGCCCCGCCGGAGCGGGGCCTGCGTGGTCGCTTGCGGCAGCCTACCGCAACTTGCGCCGACGTGCGGCGACCAGGCCGAACAGGCCGAGCGCAAAAAGGACAATGGCGGCCGGTTCCGGTACCGCCTTCTGGAACTCTCCGGCGATGACCCGGTGCATGGCGGTGGTCGGATGCACGCCATCCCAGAACACCCACTGGTCCCAGTTGGCGGCGTTGCACAACCCGCTCGCGAGGTTGTCAATACAAGCCTTGTCGGTTACCGTCATGCCGTAGGCAGCCGGATTGGCGAGCACCCTGGCAAAAGCTGCGGCGGTATCGAACTGGACGATTTCGGCCGACGTCAGCGCCGCGTCAAGCGCCGTCAGCGTCGTGCCGAGCGCGCTGTTGAACGCCGCCGTGAGAAACGACAGTTCAGCGGACTGAAAAGGGTCACCACGAAATGCCGGAGTCTTGCCAAGATCAGGCATGTTCGGAATCAGGAAATGCTGCGCCCCCGCCCCTGCAAGACCGAGGACGGTGTCAACGATGTTGTTGACGCCGTTGGCGATCAACGCCGCGACGTCGCCGGGGCCGCCCGGCGAACCTGTCGCCGTGCCCGGCAGCATGCCGGTGGCGTTCTGGTAGAAAACGTCGTTGGGGAACAGCCAGATCGCGAACAGCGAGGTCGCCGCGTTGAAGACCGGACTCTGGGCCGCGAAAGTGTTGAGCTGCCAGGCGTTGCCAAGGTTGTCGTAAGCCGGCTGCAGGAAAGCCGGGACGTTGGGATTGACCGAACTGTAACTCGCCAGGCCGCTGGTCGCGCCGCCGATCGCGTAATTGCTGCCGCCAGCCAGAGACGGCGTGAAAGTGGTGTTGCCCGGGTTGTACATCTGCCACAGGTACTCGACGGCGACCGGGCCGTTCGAGTACTGACCGTTGTAGTACGGGAACGGCGGGAAGGTCAGCGCGCCGCCGGTCGCCGCCTGGCTTACCAGGCCGCTGTTGCCACCGTCCGACAGGCTGTCGCCAAAAACGAACAGATTGGAGAGTTGCTGCAACGCGGCGTTCGCTGACGCCGGCACAGCCATCGAAACCAGCAGCGCCATCGCGCCAAGCAGCTTTTTCATTGCGTGTTCCCCCTTTGGTCGGTAGACATCGAGCGTCGAAGAGTCGAAGAGATAAAGAATCGAAGAATCGAAGAATCAGGACTTGATTGCTGGCCGCAGGCCGGGCTGCGGCACCGCAATACGGCGGCTTTGGTGATCGACAGGATCCCGCAAGCAAGAATCGCACCGAAAAAGTTATCCGGCTGTTTTAATGCCGTATTCTTTCGACTCACCGGGGCAAGGGCAAGAGCAGGTGTAAAGTTTTCCGACAGTGCTCCGTGAAAGCATGGCGCGGCGAGGAAGAACGCGTCATTCGGCACGCAGCGCATCGACGGCATCGAGCCGCGCGGCGCGCCGGGCCGGCAGCACACCGGCGAGCAGGCCAATCGCCACGGCGAGCACTTCGGCCAGGGCGACGAAACTGAGCGGCGTGTGCACCGGCAAGGCCGGTACCAGCAGATGAATCAGCTGCGCCAGGCCGATGCCAAGCAGCAGGCCGAACAGCCCGCCGAGCGCCGAGAGGGCGACCGCCTCGCCGAGGAACAGCCCGAGAATCGTCCGGCGCGGCGCGCCAAGTGCCACCAGCAAGCCGATTTCGCCGGTGCGCTCGGCGACCGCAATGGTCATGATGGTGACGATGCCGACGCCACCGACCAGCAGCGAGATGCTGCCGAGGGCGCCGACCGCCATGGTCAGGACGTCGAGGATGTTCGACAGGGTGCGCAGCATGTCTTCCTGCGTCGTGATCGTGAAGTCCTCACGGCCATGCCGCGCCGCCAGCGTCGCCTTGACCAGCGCGCTGACGCCGGCGGCGCGTACGCCCTCCTCGTACGACAGGTCGATCTTCATGATGCCGTCACGGTTGTAGAGCTCCAGCGCCCTGGCGGTCGGGATGTAGGCGGCGTCGTCGAGGTCGATGCCGAGGAACTGCCCCTTGGCTTCGAGCACGCCGATGACCCGGAACTGCAGGCCGCCGACGCGCACGCGCGCGCCGAGGGGGTTGGCGGTGCCGAACAGTTCCTCCTTGAGGCGGGCGCCGAGAACGATGAAGGCGCGGGCATTGTCGGCATCCTCGGCGGGCAGGAACTGGCCGCTGCGCACCTTGATGCTGAACACCTTGAGCATGTCGGGGCTGACCCCGTTGACCGTCGTCCGACGGACGCGACCGTTGGCGTAGACTTCGCTGTTGCCCCAGACGGTCGCAGTCATGCCGGTGATGTGCGGCAGGCGCTCGAGGGCGCGCGCGTCTTCGAGGGTGAGCGGCCGCACCGACGTCGGAATGCCGGTCGGCACGTGCCCCGCGGTCTTGGTCCGGCCCGGCGCGACGCTGATCACGTTGGTACCGAACTGGGTGAACTCGGCGAGGACGAAACGATGAATCCCCTCGCCGATCGACGTCAAGAGAATCACCGCGGCGATGCCGACGGCGATCCCCAGCAAGGTCAGGAAGCTGCGCAGGCGATGCGCGGTGATCGCGCGCAGGGCGAGTTGCAGCGAGTCGCCGGGACGGATCATCTATGCGGCAGCCCAGGCATCCGAGAGCAGTTCGGCCTGGGCAAGCACGGTCTTTACGGCCTCCTCCTGCAAGTCCGGTGGATAGCCATACCTGTTGAGAATACGCTTGACCAGCACGCGAATCCTGGCCCGCGCGCTTTCACGCAGGGTCCAGTCAATGCTGACGCTCTGGCGCACCTTGCTGATCAGCTCGGCGGCGATCACTCTGAGCCTCTCGTCGCCCATGGCAAGGACCGCGCTCTCGTTGGCGGCGAGCGCGTCGTAGAAGGCGACTTCGTCGTCGCTCAGACCGAGGTCCTGGCCGCGCCTGGTCGCCGCATCGAGCTCCCTGGCCAGGGTGATCAGCTCCTCCAGCAGCTGCATCGTCGAGATGGCGCGGTTGTGGTAAGCGTTGAGGGTCTTCTTGAGCTTCTCGCTGAAGAGCTGGCTTTGCACCAGATTGCGTCTGGAGCGGACCTTGAGTTCGCCCTTGAGCAGCTTCTCCAGCAGTTCGGCAGCGACGTTCTTGTCCTTGAGGCCGCGCACTTCGGCGAGGAACTGGTCGCTGAGGATGGAAATATCCGGCTAGGCCAGACCGGCGGCGGTGAACACATCGATGATCTGGCCTGCGGGGGTAATCGCCTTCGACACCAGCTGGCGTACGGCGGCGTCGATCTGGTCGGGGGTCTGCCTGCCGCCGCCGCCCTGCTTGCTCAGCGCGGCTTGCAAAGCCTGGAAGAAGCTGACGTCGTCGCGGATCGCAGCGGCTTCATCGCTGGCGGCGCACAGGGCAAAGGCGCGGGAGAGCTCGCTCACCAGCTGCAGCCAGCGCTTCTTGCCGTCTTCCTGTGCGAGGATGTGCTCCTGGCCGGCGGGGATCAGGGCGAGGCGATCGGCAGCCTTGCCGGTCGTCCACTGGTTCACGACGCAGGTCTTGCCTTTCTCGACTTCAATCTCGTCGTCGCTGGCGCTGGCCCAGTCGGGGCGCAGCGTGATCAGCGCCTGGTAGAGGGCCACGGCGATGCGGCGGCTCATGCAGACGATCATCGCCTTGCCGTCCATCGCCTCCAGGCGCTTCTCGAAATGCGCCACCAGGTCGGCGGCGATCAGCGCAAGGCGCCCGGGATCGCCGACCAGCGCTTCCAGCGCCGCCCACTTGCTCTTGAGCTTTTCCTTCTGCGCCGGCTCCTCGGCTTCGGTGATCTCGTCGAACTCCTCGTCGAGCTTCGGCAGCGCGGCAGCATTGAGGGCCAGCCTGGAAATACGGCTCTCGTAGTAGATCGGCACCGTGGCCTTGTCGGCGACGGCGCGCTGGATGTCGTAGATCGAGATGTAATCGCCGAAGATCGCCCGCGTGTTGGCGTCGGTCTTCTCGATCGGCGTGCCGGTGAAGCCGATGAAGGAGGCATTCGGCAGCGCGTCGCGCAGGTGCCGGGCGAGGCCGTCGATGAGGTCGTACTGGCTGCGATGCGCTTCGTCGGTGATGACGACGACGTTGCGGCGCTCGCTCAGGCAGGGCATCGTCTCGCCCTTCTCGGGGAGGAACTTCTGGATGGTGGTGAACACGACGCCGCCGCTGGCGACCGCCAGCAGCTCGCGCAGCTTCTCGCGGCTCGCGGCCTGCACGGGAGTCTGCCCCAGGATGTCCGCGCAGCGCTGGAACTGTCCGAAAAGCTGGTCGTCGAGATCGTTGCGGTCGGTCAGCACGACCAGCGTCGGGTTGCGCATCGCGCGCTCGCGGATGATCCGCGCCGCGAAGAACAGCATGGTCAGGCTCTTGCCGCTGCCCTGCGTATGCCAGACCACGCCGGCGCGGCGGTCGCCCGGCTTGCCGCCGTGCATGCGGCCCGCCCAGTAGGTACCCGTATCCTCGCGCAACACCTTGCTTTCGGTCATGCCGCTGGCGCGCAGCGTTTCCTGTACCGCCGCATTCACCGCATGGAACTGATGGTAGCCGGCGATGATCTTGTGCAGCGCGCCGGAGTCCGCGTCTTCCTCGAAGACGATGAAGTGCTGCAGCAGCTCGAGGAAGCGTTGCCGCTCGAAAACGCCGCGTACCAGCACCTCCAGCTCCAGCGCGGACTTTGGCGCCTCGGTTGGCAAACCCGCCTGGCCATCGATCGCGCGCCAGACCTTGAACCACTCCTGCGTCGCCGTCAGCGAGCCGATGCGCGCCTGCAGGCCATCGCTCACCACCAGCGCCGCGTTGTAGTGCAGCAGCGAGGGAATCGCCGCCTTGTAGGTCTGCAACTGCGCGTAGGCACTCCAGATCGTCGCCTCGTCGTCCGTCGCATTCTTCAGCTCGATCAGGCCCAGCGGCAGGCCGTTGAGGAAGATAACGATGTCCGGCCGCCGCCTGTGCTGCCCCTCGATCACCGTGAACTGGTTCACCGCCAGCCAGTCGTTCGCGCCCGCATCGTCGAAATCGACCAGCCGCAGATGATCGCCGGCGATGCTGCCATCGGGCCGCGGATACTCCACCGGCACGCCATCGCGCAGCATGCGGTGGAAGGCACGGTTCGTCTGCGCGAGCGAAGGCGTCCCCACCCGCAGCAGCTTGCGCAAGGCTTCCTCGCGCGCTTCCTCGGGAATCGCCGGGTTCAGCCGCCGGATCGCCGCCCGCAAGCGCCCGACCAGCACCACCTCGGCAAACGAAGCCCGCCTGTCTGCGCCGTGGTCGTCGCGGCAGGCAGGGGGCGAGAGCTGCGGCCCGTGCTCGACCGCATAGCCCAGTTCCCCGAACCATTCGAGGGCGGCAGCTTCGACGATTGATTCGTTGAAGACCATCGGGGGCTAGGCAGATTCCGGCATGGATTCGCTGAAGCTCAGTTTCATCCAGCCCAGCACCACGAGGTTTCGGATCGCACTCGCCACTGCGCTCTTCTTCTGGTCCGTCGCCCAAGCCTTTTTCCAGTCGAGGATGTAATCGTAGAGCTCTTGTTCGGCGACTTCCTGCTGCGGCTTGGCCTTCTTCAGTTGGCGACTGGCAAAGAACACCGTCAGTACTTCCTCCGCTTGCGCCGTGTTTTTTATGCGGCTGAAAAGGTCCACCGCCTTGGCGATTTTCTTTTGATGCGGCTGGATTACGTCGGCGAACTTTGCCCGGTCCTGCTCGTATTGCTCGCCCACGCGCAGCGCCATCATCTGGCCGAGTTGTTCTTCTTGCAGCCAGTTTCGGTTGGCGAACTCATGCAGCGCCAGCTTCACCTCATCGGCAAAGGGGCCGTAGCTGCCCTTGCCGAACTGAAAGCCCGTGTGCACGCCCATTTCCGTCAGCACGTAGCAAATCTTCTGGAAGATTGTTCGCCCCACCGGATTCGCGTACGGCTGCTGCCCAAGCTCCCGGAGCACTTCCACCAGCACCACCCATTCAGGGTTCAGCTTATCTTGCTTCCGGCCTTCCCCTCCCAAAGACATCTGCGCTGGTCTGGCCAGAAACTCCTCTGTCAATTCATGCTTCGGCGTGCCGTAGGGCGCATAGATCTCAATGAGGATCGGCAAGCGGTGCAGCTTGGCATAAGCTAGCGGCCCCACCTCTGCCCACTCCAACCCGCCGTTGCCACAGCCCAGCGGCGGAAAGGCAATGCTCGTGATGCCCCACGCGGCGTAGTGCTTCACGAAATAATCCAGTCCGCTCTCGATGTCCGCGAGTCGTGAAGGCGAGCGCCAGTGTCCTTTCGTCGGGAAGTTCACCACCAGCTTCCCGCCTGTTGCGCGATACACATACGGCTCGCCAAGCCGCAGTTGTTTGCGAGTGCATCGCTCGGCGTAGTCCGAGAACAAGGAGGGAAAGCGCTCCTTGAATTCCAGCGCCACGCCTTTGCCCATCACGCCGACGCAATTGACCGTGTTGACCAGCGTTTGCACTTCGCTGGTAAAGAGGTTGCCGATGAGTGCTTTGAACATGATTGGTGTGCTTGAGCTTAGCAAAAAAATAACACGGGATCGATGGCAATGGGGAGCGTGAACCCCATCGCAGAGAGCCTCTCGGCTGCACGCCTGTCCACCACCCAGGCGCCGGTCAGGAGGGAATACTCCACGCGATGCGGCACCAGCACCTCCGCACATTTTCGCGAGCGGTGCCGGTAGTAAGCGATGGGGTCATTCGGATGTCGCCAGTCCATCGCGTAGATGTCATCGAAGTGGAGCAGCTGCCACTGCGCCGGACTCAGGAAGCGGACATAATCACCCGAGGCATTGCTGTCCGCGAAGACTACGCCCGCCAGATTCCGGACGTCTGTCGAGATGCGCAGCACGCACAGGCTCGCCGCCTGGTCCTTGCGTTTGAAAAGCATCGGATTGCGCGCGTGGAAATAGAGATTCGCGTATTGGTGCAGTTTCAAGCCGCCGGGCACGTGCTTCTTGTCCCGCTTCTCCTGCATCGTCTCCATCGCCACGGTGGCATGAGCCAGCCTCGACGCCCGCGCATGCGACAGAATCCCATGCACCAGCACCGAAGGGATGTTCTCCATCGGCATGATGCACTGAAATTCGGTAACACGTGGGTCCATAGACGAGAGTTGGTTTAGATGTTTGAGGCTGCTGCCGCCACCCCTGCCTGCGCCGCAAGCAACGCGGCAGGCAGGTTCAGCTCGCCACTCAGCAGCTTCGGCAGCAGCGTGTCGCGCAGGGTGGCGAGGGTGCGGGATTGTTCGGCGTTGGCAGCTATGCGCGCGTCGATTGGTTCTAGTTGTTCGGCTATCTCGCTTTGCGCGCTTGGTGGCGGTAACTGGATGACCATCTTCTTCTGGTCTTGCAGGCTCACGTAAGGCGCCATGTCGGTCTGCGCGCTGACGGCTGTGACTTGCCTGGTGAAATCGGCGCTCCTCATCCAACGGTAGAGCACGTTTGGATTGAGTGTGTCGCGGGCGACGGAGCGCCAAAAGCAGACTTGTGGTGAGTAAACGAACGGTCCGGTTTTTGGTGATACGCGCGTGATGCGCCCGATGGTCCCCTTTGATGTGAATGCGACGTCGTCCACCTTTCCGACCTTGTGACCCGCAGCGGCGGTGCTGTGGGCGCTCAAGACTTCTGCTCCAGCCAAATCCAAACCGTCGACTTTCAGATTTCCGGCGCGAACAAATGGAAGCCCGTCAGTCGCGAACTCGGAGTTCTTTGCACGATAACCGTCGCCAATAAGCAGGACTTTATTGTCGATCAACTCTTGGACGATGTGCTCCTCAATGGCGTTTGCATGCAATTGAGTCCAGTTGTCGAACAGCGCCCGCGCCAACGCCTCCAGCGTCGCGTTCATCCGCTGGTTCAACTCGATCTTGTCGTCCAGCGCCCCAAGTACCGCCGCGATGGCCTTTTGCTCGGCGAGGGATGGGAGCGCGAGGCTGACTTTGCGCAACTCGCTTTGTCGAATGCCGACAACGGTTGTGCCTGTGCCGCGAGAACGAAGCTCTTCTTGAACTGGACTCGATTGCAGGAGAAATTTCAGAAACGTGTTGTCAAGAACATCTGGTTTTCCGCGAAGCGTGATGACACGTTGAGCCAACGCGACTTTCCGTCCGTCGAGTTGCGCCACTTCGCCAAGCGGTGCCTCGGTCGTCATCACTATGTCGCCAGGCTTCGGCATTCCACGCCGCATCCAATCCTCGAAGTCCGCTTCCGCGATGAACTCTTCGGGTTTTTCGATGCGCCCACCCTTCACAATTTTCGCCGTAACGAGCGGAACGCCGAAGGTCGCCTTTTCAGGCGACTTTCCGCGGTAGTCGATGATTGCGGCCATGCAATCTTCCAGCGGGAGCCTTGTCCATTCATCCGCCATAGCCCAGCCCCCTAAGGTTTGCCTTGATTACCTGCTCCAGTTTCGCCGACTCGGCGAACTGGGCGTGCAGCTCAGCGACGAGGCGCGGCATCTTTTCCTCGAATGGCTCGCCGTCGTCTTCGACTTCCTCGGCACCGACGTAGCGACCGGGTGTGAGGACGTGGCCGTGCGCGGCGATTTCGGCGGTGGTGGCGGATTTGCAGAAGCCGGCGATGTCGGCGTAGCTCGCCCCCTCTGCCCGGCCCTCTCCCGCGAGGGGCGAAGGGGAAAGGCGGGCGCTGCGCCAGAGGTGGTAGGTGGTGGTGATTTTCTGCAGGTCGGCGTCGGTCAGCTCGCGGTGGACGCGGTCGATGAGGGTGCCGAGTTTGCGGGCGTCGATGAACAGGGTTTGCTGGCGGCGGTCGCGCAAGCCGCGTTTGGCGTCGGCGCTCTTGCTTTTCGCGAGGAACCACAGGCAGACGGGAATCTGCGTGCTGTAGAAGAGCTGCCCGGGAAGCGCGACCATGCAGTCGACCAGGTCGGCTTCGATGAGGGCGCGGCGGATGTCGCCTTCGCCGGACTGGTTGGACGACATGCTGCCGTTGGCCAGGACGAAACCAGCCGTGCCGGCCGGCGCGAGGTGGTGGATGAAGTGCTGCACCCAGGCGAAGTTGGCGTTGCCCCTGGGTGGGACGCCGAACTGCCAGCGCACGTCGTCGTCCCTGCGGAACCAGTCGGAGTCGTTGAACGGCGGGTTGGCGAGGACGTAGTCGGCGCGCAGGTCGGGATGCAGGTCGCGGCGGAAGGTGTCGGCGTGCTCGGGGCCGAGGTCGGCGCTGAAGCCGCGGATGGCGAGGTTCATCACCGCCAGGCGGCGCGTGGTGGCGTTGCTCTCCTGCCCGTAGATGGCGACCTGGTCGCGCTGACCACCGTGCTCCTCGATGAATTTCTCGGACTGGACGAACATGCCGCCGGAGCCGCAGCAGGGGTCGTAGATGCGCGAGTTGGCGTGCGGCGCGAGCATCTCGACGAGCAGCCGCACGACGCACGACGGCGTGTAGAACTGGCCGCCGTTCTTGCCTTCGGCGCTGGCGAAGCGGGTGAGGAAATACTCATAGACGCGGCCGAGCAGATCGACCGAGCGATGGGTTTTCTCGCCCTCGCTGGCGGCGGTGAGCATGATCGTGGCGATGAGGTCGATGAGTTCGCCGAGGCGGTGCTTGTCGAGGCCGGGGCGGGCGTAGTCCTTGGGCAGCACGCCCCTGAGGCGCGGGTTGTCGCGCTCGATGGCGACCATGGCGTCGTCGACGATCCTGCCGATGACGGGCTGCCTGGCATGGGCCTGGAGGTAGGACCAGCGCGCATCTGCGGGTACCCAGAAGACGTTCTCGGCTCGGTATTCGTCCGGGTCCTCGGGGTTCGCCCCCTGGTAGTCGCCCTGGCCGTCGACCAGCCTGGCGCGGTGTTCCTCGAACGTATCGGAGATGTACTTGAGGAAGATCAGGCCGAGGACGACGTGCTTGTACTCGGCGGCGTCCATGTTGTTGCGCAGCTTGTCTGCGGCGAGCCAGAGCTTGGCCTCGAAGCCGATGGTGGCGGTCGAGTCGCCTTTCTTGCTGGTTCTCGTCGCCATCAGCTTGTCATTCCCCCGGGCCTTGGGCAATAGTCAAGACCCGATTTCTGAGGAACGACGCAGCATGTCTGCGAATTCCCCAACCGGGGATTGGATCTGGCTGGGCGTGACGGCTGAGAATCATTCATGGCGAGGCTTCGGGTGCGATCAGTTCCACATCGGAAAAACAGGATGTGTAGCGCCGCGTATCCCGGGTCAATAGCGGAAATCGCGACACGGCGGCATGTGCACCGATGAAGAAGTCGGCGGGCACGTTGTTTCTGGTACCGCCCTGTCGGCGGTAACGCACGAATGCCTTACCGGCCAGGAACAGGGCTGGGCGCGGCAACTCGATCATTGCCAGCTCAAGCTCATCGATGGTCTTGTCCAGTGCCTCAACGGTCGAGAAGGTCAGCGACAGTTCGGCATGGATGATCGGGTTGATCGCCAGCCGGTGAACTTTCGATTGTGCGCGCAGTTGGCCAATTGACCAGTCCACCCATTCCGGATCGTTCTCCAGAACATCGACCAGCACGTTGCTGTCGACCAGCAGCATCAGGCCGGGGGATGGTGACCTGACCCTTGCTGATAAGTGTCGTCGCCATGTTGCGCCTCCTTCTGTATTACGTTGGCGATCATTGTAATACCCGGCGGGTGGGGGTGCTCTCGAGGCCACGGAGCGCGAGCGATGTCCGCGCAATGACGGTGCGGGTGCGTGTCGCTCGGCGAGAGTTTTCGCCCGTCCGGCCGTCGCCTCAGCGCCGCGACAAGGACTGCACGGGATCGAGCCGTGCCGCCCGGCCGGCCGGCAGGACGCCGAAGACGATGCCGGTGAAAAGTGCCGTGCCAAGCCCGGCGAGCACCGCCCAGTCCGGCGGAAAAGCCGGATACGCCGGGTAGAGCTGGCGGATCAGGGCGGCACCGGCCTGGCCAAGGACGAAGCCCAGCAGCGCGCCAGCCACCGACAGCATCGCCGCCTCGGTCAGGAAGGCATTGCGGATCGTCGCGCCGGTGGCGCCGAGCGCCTTGAGCAGGCCGATCTCGGCGGTGCGCTGGGTCACCGAAACGAGCATCACGTTCATCACCAGGATGCCGGCGACGGCCAGGCTGATCGCGGCGATGCCGGCGACGGCGAGGGTCATCGTCCCGAGCAGGCGGTCGAAGGTGGCCAGAACGGCGTCCTGGGTGATGATCGTCACGTCTTCCTCGCCGTCGTGGCGCTGCTTGATGATCTCGGTCACCTGCGCCTTGGCCGGTTCGATCGCTTCGCGGCCGGTCGCTTCGACCAGGATCCGGAACAGCGTGTTGCTGTTGAACATCGCCTGCGCCAGCGCCACCGGCACGATCACCAGCTCGTCGGTGTTCATCCCCAGCCCCTGACCGCTGGACGCGAGGACGCCGACGATGCGAAAACGGCGGTCGCCGATGCGCGCCAGTTGTCCGAGCGCCGACTCGTGGCCGAACATCTCGTCGCGTACCTTGGCGCCGATCACCGCTTCGGAGACGCCACGACGCCAGTCGCCAGCTGGCAGGAAGCGCCCCTGGGCGAGCGCCAGACGGCGCACGTCGATGAACTCGGCAGTGGTGCCGACGACCATCACTTCGCGCAATTTGCCGCCGAAGCTGATCTCCGACGTGCCGACCGCGAGCGGCGCCGCGCGGTGCACCGCGCGCGCGCGCAGCAGTGCCTGCGCGTCGTCGATGGTCAGGTCGCGCGGCGTGCTGGTGACCGCGTTGCCCGGGTTGAAGCCGCCGGTCTGCGAGCGGCCGGGCAGGACGATCACCAGGTTGCTGCCGATCGACGAGAATTCGTTGAGCACGTAGCGGCGGGCACCGTCGCCGAGCGCGGTGAGCACGACGACGGCGCCGACACCGATGGCCATCGCCAGAACCAGCAGGAAGCTGCGCAGGGGATTGCCGGTCGCCGCGTCGCGGGCAAAGCGGATCAGGTCGGGAGTGCGCACGCGTCTTTCACCTCGTCCGGGCTGGCGCTGTCATGCGCCAGAGCGCCGTCTTCCATCAGCAACTGGCGCCTGGCGCGCGCGCCGAGGGCGCCGTCGTGGGTGACGACGATCAGCGTCACGCCCTGGCCGTTGAGTGCTTCGAGCAGGCGCATGACTTCCTCGCCGGTGGCGCGATCGAGGTTGCCGGTCGGCTCGTCGGCAAGAATCACCGCCGGCTGCATGATCGTCGCCCGGGCGATTGCGACGCGCTGGCGCTGCCCGCCGGAGAGCTGGTCCGGGCGATGGTCAGCACGGTTTTCCAGGCCGTAGTCGCGCAGCGTCCGTGCCACCCGCTGCGCGCGCTGTGCCGGCGCGATTCCGGCGAGGATCATCGGCAGGGCGACGTTCTCGGCGGCGGTCAGGCGCGGCACCAGGTGAAAGCTCTGGAAGACGAAGCCGATGCGCTCGCTGCGTACGCGCGCCTGCTCTTCAGCCGACAGGGTGGTGACGTCGCGCCCTTCGAGCCGGTAGGTACCGGCGTTGGGGCGGTCGAGCAGGCCGAGCAGGTTGAGCAGCGTTGATTTCCCCGAGCCGGACGGGCCCATCACCGCGACGTATTCGCCGGCGGCGATGCGCAGGTCCAGGCAGCGCAGCGCGTGCACCTCGCTGTCGCCAAGGTGGAAGACGCGTTCGATGCCGGCCAGCTCGATCAGCGCTGCGCTCATTGGCTAGCGGCCGGCCGCAGTCGCCTGGCCGTCGACCGCATAAGGCACGCCGGCCTTGACCCCGGCGCGTTCGAGCGAGGTGACGACGCGATCGCCGGGCGTCAGCCCTTCGAGCACCTCGGCGAACTCCCAGTTGGCGAGACCGGTCCTGACCTTGCGCTCGACAAGCGTGCCGTCGGCGTCGGCGACCAGCACCCGTCCGCCTTCGAGCAAGGCCGAGGTCGGCACGCGAACGACGTTGTCGCGAACGTCCAGAATCACTTCGACGTCGGCGCTGTAGCCGACCAGCAGCTTGCCCGGCGCCTGCGGATCGTCGAAAGTGGCCTCGATATCAACCGTGCGCGCCTGTTTCTCGACCGCCGAAACGTAGGGTGCGACACGCTTGACCGTGCCGGGAAAGGACTGCTTCGGCAGCGCGTCGAGGCTGATGCGAACCGGCTGCCCGGCGGCGATCTTCGGCGCATCGACTTCGTCCATCGGCGCCTTGACGTAGAGACACGAGTCGTCGATCAGATCGATCGCCGGTGGCGTCGGCACGCCCGGCGGTGACGGTGTCGAGTACTCGCCGACTTCGCCGACGATCTTGGCAACGGTGCCGGCGAATGGCGCGTAGAGCACCGTCCGCCCCTGCTCGACCCGCGTCAACCGGACTCTCGCCTCGGCCTGGACGACATCGGCCCTGGCCGCCTCGCAACCGGCAGCCCGGGCAAGCGCTTCGCTGCGTGCGCTGTCTTCCTTGGCCTGCGAAACAAAACCCCTGGCGCGCAGGCTTGCCTGCCGATCGGCCTCGCGTTCGGCGTTGGCGGCGACGGTGCAGGCTTCCTTGACACGCTGGCGAGCGGTCGCCACCTGCGCGACGTACCAGGCGCTCTGCGCCTGCTGGTCGTCGTTCCACAGCTTCATCAACAGCTGGCCCTTGGCGACGCGATCACCCTCCTTGACCGCCAGCAGCTCGATGCGGCCACCGGTGATGGTCGACAACCTGGTGCGCTGACACGCCTCTACCGTCCCGGCACGGGTGTTGGCAATGGTCGACTCGACCAGGCCGCGTTCGATTTCCTTCAGCACCACGGCCACCGGTTTTGGACGGGTCGCCCACCAGATGCCGCCAGCAATCAGCACAACAAGCAGGATGGCGACAAGCAGGCGGCGGATCAGCGGCGACATGGTAACGGTGCTCGGGATAGAGGGGCGGCCGGACGGCAACGCCCGCTATGGTCCGACGAATCACGCCAACAGGCAAGGCCAGCGAGCGCACAACACCGCTCGCCAGCGCCGCGCGCGCGGCGCTTGCCGGCGGCGAGCGCATGCTAGAATCGCCCCCCGCTCCAGTCCGGCTCCGCGATGTCCTCCCTGAACCCGCCACAACGCGAAGCGATCCGCTACCTCGACGGCCCGCTGCTGGTCCTCGCCGGCGCCGGATCGGGCAAGACGCGCGTGATCACCGAGAAGATCGCCTATCTGATCGACGCCTGCGGCTTCAGCCCGGCCAACATCGCCGCGATCACCTTCACCAACAAGGCGGCGAGGGAAATGCAGGAGCGGGTCAGCAAGCTGCTTGCCGACAAGCCGTCGAAAGGCCTGACGATTTCGACCTTCCACGCGCTCGGCGTGCGCATCCTGCGCGAAGAGTCGCGGACGCTCGGTTACAAGCCGAACTTTTCGATCCTCGATGCGACCGACTGTTTCGCGATCGTCTCCGAGCTTGCCGGCAGCGCCGACAAGGCCACCGTGCGCCGGCTGCAATCGCTGATCTCGGGCTGGAAGAACGCGCTGCGATCGCCCGACGAGGCGCGCAAGGACGCGCAGAGCGACATCGAACTGCTGGCGGTCAACACCTTCGCGGCCTATGCGGCGACTCTGCACGCTTACCAGGCAGTCGATTTCGACGATCTGATCGGGCTGCCGGTGGCCTTGTTCGAGAACCATCCGGCGGTGCGCGACAAGTGGCAGAACCGCTTGCGTTATCTGCTGATCGACGAATACCAGGACACCAATGCCAGCCAGTACCGGCTGCTCAGGCTGCTCGCCGGACCGCGCGCGGCGTTTACCGCGGTCGGCGACGACGACCAGGCGATCTACGGCTGGCGCGGCGCCGACGTCGAGAATCTGCGCGGACTGCCGCGCGACTACCCGACGCTCAAGCTGATCAAGCTCGAACAGAACTATCGCTCGACGGTACGCATCCTCAAGGCAGCCAACACGCTGATCTCGCATAACGAGAAACTGTTCGACAAGAAGCTGTGGTCGGACCTCGGCCACGGTGACCCGATCACCGTCAGCATCTGCAGGGACAGCGAAAAGGAGGCCGAGGCGGTGGTGATGAAGCTGCAGGCGCACCGCTTCGAACATCGCGGCGCGTTTCGCGACTACGCGATCCTCTATCGCGGCAACTTCCAGGCGCGCGCCCTCGAGCAGTTCCTGCGCAACCAGCGCATACCCTACCTGCTGTCCGGCGGCCAGTCGTTCTTCGACAAGAGCGAGATCAAGGACCTTACCGCCTACCTGCGCCTGCTGGCCAACAACGACGACGATCCGGCTTTCATCCGCGCCGCCAGCACGCCGCGGCGTGGCGTCGGCACCAGCACCCTGCTGGCGCTGGGAAGCTACGCCGGCGAACGTCACTGCTCGCTGTTCGCCGCGGCCTTCGAACAAGGCTTCGCACAGCGCGTCCAGGCGCGCCAACTGGCGCCGCTGCTCGCATTCTGCGAGTTCATCAAACGCCTGCAGGAGCGCGCCAGCCGCGAGCCGGCCGCAGCATTGCTGGCCGCCCTGCTTGACGCCGTCGCCTACGAAGACTGGCTCAAGGAACGCGAGGAGCAGCGGGCGGCGAGCGTCAAATGGGGCAACGTCCGCGAGTTCTGCGACTGGCTGGGCAAGAAGGGCGAAGAAGAAGGCAAGACACTGGTCGACCTCACCCAGACGATCGCGCTGATCACCATGCTCGACAAGAATGAAGCGGAGGTAGACGCCGTTCAGCTGTCGACACTGCACGCCGCCAAGGGACTGGAGTTCAAGCACGTCTTTCTGATCGGCATCGAGGAAGGCGTGCTGCCGCACCGCGAGGCGCACGTCGACGGCCGGATCGAGGAAGAGCGCCGGCTGATGTACGTGGGAATCACCCGCGCCCAGCGTTCGCTGCATCTGAGCTACTGCGAGCGGCGGCAGCAGGGCCGCGAGACGATCCCCTGCGAACCGTCGCGCTTCATCGCCGAGATGGGTAGCGAAGACCTGCGCTTTTCCGGCGGCAAGAGCGCCACCACACCCGACAAGGCCGCCAACTCGAACCGCCTGGCAGCAATGAAGGCGATGCTTGGCCGGGCCCGGTAGATTCTCACCAGCGACCCGGTCACAGCGCGTTACACGACGTTACCCACGGGTTGACATCGCGCTGACCAGTCCCTGCGTTATCGGTGGCAAGGCCGGAAACAAGCAACTGCAAGATGGAGCCTGCCGAGCGAACAAACCCCAATCAACTTCAGGAGACCCACATGTTCAAGAACCTCATCGCCCTCGCCGTCGCCGCTGCTTTCAGCACCGCTGCCTTGGCACAAACCCCGGCTGCGGCGAGCGCGACCAAGGCGGTCGACGCGGCCAAGCCCGCCGTCGCCGCGGCAGCTGCCACCACGCCGGCCGTTGCAAGCCCCGCCACCCCGTCCGCCGCAACGCCGGTAGTGGCCGACACGGCAACGACGGCGACCGCCAAGCCGGATGCGATGGTCAAAGACAAGATGCATGCGGCGAAGCCGAAAGCAACAGCGAAGGCCAGCACCCCTACGGCAGCCGCCCAACACACGACCACCGACAAGATGGCAACCAGCGCTGCCGACACGGCGCCTGCGGCCGCTTCGGCCGCTGTCCCGGCGGTGAGCAAGTAAGGCGACGCGGCCCGCCGTGCCGGCGGAGCCGCTTGCGAGGCGAACGAGAAAAAGGAGACCTGAAGGTCTCCTTTTTCTTTGCTGCCGACCAGACGCCTTACTTGGCCAGCCCGACAAGGTACGCGACGGCGGCCTTGATCTCGTCGTCGGTGAGGTCCGAACCGCCACCTTTGGGTGGCATCGCGCCCTTGCCGTTGGTGACGCTGGCGACCAGCGCGTCGGTGCCGGTGGCGATGCGCGGCGCCCAGGCCGCCGCGTCGCCGGCCTTCGGCGCACCCGCAACCCCACTGGCGTGGCAGGCCATGCAGATCGAGTTGTAGATCGCAGCGCCATCGCGTGCCTGGCCGTCGGCCGCAGCCGCGGGGGCTTTCGCCAACTCGATCTTTGCCACCGGCAGGATGCGGGCATAGACCGCGTCGCTGTCGCCAGTCGCGACGCTGCCCTTGCCGATCATCGAGAGCGGCCAGATGACGACGATCAGGACGACGGCAATGACGATGGTGATCACCAGGATCGCCCGTGAGGAGTTTTGTTTTTGAGCCATGCTGGATCCTTGCTTGTCTGCGGGTTGGATCGATAATTGTACCGCCGTTTACCCTCGCCCCAAAGCCCCGGACTGGACTCCCCGAAGCAAACCGGTTAAGCTTCGTCTCCCGCACGCGCCCGTAGCTCAGTTGGATAGAGTACTGCCCTCCGAAGGCAGGGGTCGGACGTTCGAATCGTCTCGGGCGTGCCAGAAGTACACGAAGATGGGCACCCTGGGGTGCCCATTCTTGCGTCTACGACCGGGGCCTGCCCCTCTCGCAGGGACGCCACGCGACTCGCCTTGCGGGCGCGCAGGCAGCAACGGGCCTGGAACAACGAGGAAGTCATTGCGACAGATCGACCGTACGAAGTGATCGAGGGGGTGGCGGCGTTGCCGGCCATGGCTCACGCGAGATGCGATCCGGGGCAGGGAATTCCGCCTCGAGGATGTCGACCGCGACCTCGAAGGGCGTGGCAACCACGATGCGCAAGCTCCGGTACGCGCTCGGATTCCGCTGCCGATCGACGCTATCGCTCGCATTCGGGTCGGCTGACCACGCCCCGGCGCGGCGCTCGCACGCAACCGGGCAAGAACGCGGCTTGCACGTCATGGCAGCAGCGGCCGGTCATCGGATCGGCGGGTTCGTGCGTTAGGCAACTGTAACGACAACGATGGGCATCGACATGAAACGTCTGCTACTGTTTGCCGCCGCGCTACTGGCCACCAGCGTACCGGCCCTTGCCACCGACCTTGGCGTCTCGCTGAGCGTCGGCCAACCGGGTTTCTACGGGCGCATCGACATCGGCGGCTATCCGCCGCCACAACTGGTCTACCCGCAGCCGATCTACCTCGAGCGCGTCCCACCCGGCCGTCCGCCGGTGTACCTGCACGTGCCGCCCGGCCACGCCAAGCATTGGGGCAAGCACTGTCGCGCCTACAATGCCTGCGGCGAGCGTGTCTATTTCGTCAACGCCAACTGGTATCAGCGCGCGTACGTGCCGCATTATCAGCGAGTTCGGTATCCTGGTCGAGAGGATGGCCGTTACGACTACCGGGAATATCGCCGCAAGGACGGCCATCACCAGAGCCGCGATGACTATCGGCGGAACCCCGGCTATGATCGGCGTGGTGGCAACTACGACGGTGACCGCGGCCACGGTCGCTGAGGCGCTGCCCTGATGCCGACGGGGCAGTCGGCAGCTCGACGAGCAAGCGTCGCCAGCCGATGCGACCGGCGAATGCGGACGCACCCCGGCCGCCTGGCGCCAACGACCGACCGATGATCGAATCCATCCTGCTTACCGCCACACGGATCTCCACCTTCCATCTGCAGCAGCCACTGACCAATGCCAGCGGCTTCTTCTTCGCACGCGATGAAAGGCTGTTCCTGGTCACCAGTCGGCATGTACTGTTCGACGAGCCCAGCCGACACTTCCCCGACCGCATCGAAATCGAACTGCACGTCAATCCGGACAACGCCGTCGAATCGACCGGATTCTCGATGCCTCTTTATGACCGCGATGGCCGCCGAAACTGGCGCCAGGGGATCGATGGCGCGGGCGAGATCGACGTGGCAGTCGTCGAGATCGACCGTACCGCCCTGCCCGAAACCGTCGCCTATCGCGCGTTCACCCCGCAGCACCTGGCAGGCCGCTTCGATCAGGTCGAGGTCGGCAGTTCGCTGCTGGTGGTCGGCTTTCCGCTGGGCTTCCACGACCAACTCCATCACATGCCGGTGGTACGGCAGGCGATCGTCGCGTCGTCGTTCGGATTGCGTTTTCAGGGCGAGGGCTATTTCCTGACCGATGCACGTACGCACCGGGGAACCAGCGGCGCGCCGGTGGTGATGCGCCTCACCGGACCGGATTTCGAGCATCGGGGCCTTCCCTGGATGCTGCTTGGCGTCCACTCGGCACGGCTGGACGTCGGTGCGCGCGACCCCGATCAGGACGAAGCACTGGGTCTCAACTGCGCCTGGTACGCCGATATCCTGCTGACCCTGACCGCACACTGATCAGGAAGGCTCGGCCGCGCGGCGTGCCTCTTGCGGCCGCCGCCGCAGCAAGCGCGGCGAAAACCTACTTGACCGGGGTCGGCGTCTGGGCGAGCTTCTCCTCGATCTTGGCCAGCGGCACCGCACCGGGAATGCGTTCGCCATCGCCAAAGAAGATCGTCGGCGTGCCGTTGATCGCCAGCTTGCGACCGATCTCGACGGACTTCTTGACCGCCGTGGTATCGCAATCGCCCTTGCCGCTCGGTGCCTTGCCATCGATCATCCACTCGTTCCAGGCTTTCGCCCTGTCGGCGGAGCACCAGATCTGGTTCGACTTCTCGAGCGAGTCCGGCGAGAGGATCGGATAGAGGAAGGTATAGATGGTGACGTTGTCGAGCTTGGCGATTTCCTTCGCCAGTTTCTTGCAGTAACCGCAATTCGGATCCTCGAAAGTCGCGAAGACGCGCTTGCCGTCACCGCGCACCTGCTTGACCGCCAACGCCAGCGGCAATTCGGAGAACCTGATCGCGGTCAGCTTCTGCATCCGCTCGGAGGTCACGTTCTTCATCGTCTTGCCGTCGATCAGCGAGCCCACCAGCAGCGCCGAGACCTTTTCGTCGGTGTACACGATCTGGCCGTCGGCGTACACCTCGTAAAGCCCCAGATAGGGGGTCTTGGTAACGCTGGTGACCGGTGCTCCGAGCTTGCCTTCGAGCGCCTTCTTGACGCTCGCCTCGTCGGCCAGGGTCGACGTGCTGAAAGCGAGGGCAAGGGCAAGTGTTGCGAGGTTCTTGTACATCTGGTTTCTCCAGGTTGGGGATGTTGGCGTTTCAGAAAGCGCCGATAGCGTAGCGGACAAGCGAGTTCTTTACGACTGGCAGCGCGTTCGTGAGGTTCATTCCGAGCTTGCGCAGCGGCCTGAGGCCCGGCAAGTCCTGCCGGAAGAGCTTGTGCAGCGCGTGCGTGGTGGCCTGCATCAGCAGCGTTTCTTCCCGGCGCTCGCGCTGATAGCGTGCCAGCAGGCGCTCGTTGCCGATATCCTGCCAGTCGGGTGTGGCGGCAAGCACGCCGGCCAGCGCCCTGGCATCCTGGTAACCGAGGTTGATGCCATGACCGGAAAGCGGATGGATGGCGTGCGCGGCATCGCCGATCAACGCCAGCCGACGTGCGACGACGCGCGGTACCTGCATCAGGCGCAAGGGAAACGCCGCCGCGGAGGTCAACAGACGGAAGGCCCCCAACTGCCGGTCGCCGGCAGCCGCCACCGTGGCACACAGTTCGTCGGCTGGCATGGCCAGCAACGACCTGGCGTTGGCATCCGGTGTGGACCACACGATGGAAACACGATCGCCAGCCATCGGCAGCCAGGCCAGCACCCCGTCATCGCGAAACCACTGCCGCGCGATGCCGCGATGCGGCCGCTCGCACTCGAGGTTGGCAACCACGCCCATTTCACCGTAGGGGGTGTTGATCGACGGCAGGCCAAGCGTCTCGCGCACCCACGAGTCACGCCCGTCGGCACCGACCAGCAAGCGCGCCGACAGTACCCTGCCATCGCCCAGCGTCAGGATCGCCGCTTCCGGGCCGATCTCGAGCGCTTGCGGCGTCGCCGGACAAAGCACGCTGACGTTGGCCTGGCGCTTGACGTTCTCCCACAGCTCACAGGCCATCAGCGACGACTCAAGGATCCAGCCGAGCTCGCGAATCCCCGCCTGATAGGCCGAGAAATCGAGTTTCGCGCCACCGTCACCGAAAACCTGCATGGCGTAAATCGGGGCGATGCGCTCGGCTGCCATATGCTGCCATGCGCCGATCGCCTGCAGGAAAGCGGCATTGGCCGGCGAAATGGCGTATACCCGCGCGTCCCAACCCGGCGGCCGCAACGGCGCCCGGTGTTCGACAAGGGCGATCCTGAGTCGGGTGTCGCGCAGGGCGCAGGCGAGCGAAAGGCCCGCCAGGCCACCGCCCACGATCACGATGTCGAATTCTGCAGCCTGCATGCTGTGGGGCTCGAAAAAGTGGTCGGCGCGCAGAGCGCACGACCGGGGTTGTACAAGCGCGGCCGGAGATGTGAGAAGCTCGCTCTCATGAACCCGCCCACCGTGCCACCTGCGCACGTCTACTGTCCGGCTATCGTTCGTACCGAACACGAATCACCACTCGACGCGCTGGTCGCCGCGTGTGTACCGCGCGACGAAGCGATGAACCTGATCAGCGCCTCGTGGAACGTTGGCACCTCGACTTGCCTCGCCGCCGCCGTCGATGGTGGTCGCCTGGTGGTGGTGTTGCGCACCCCGGAAGGACGATGGGCCGCCTGCAACCTGATCTTCGCCGAGCGCTGCGCAACGCCACGGCAGGCCTGCCAGCGCCTGGAGAAACTGCTCAAGCGGCAGCAGCGGGGTTACGTCGTGGCTTGCCTTCCGCCGGCCGGCACGGACCCGTCACACGCTAACGACCGCCGCCGCCAGAACCCTGGTGGCTGACCGGAAACCGGCAGTGGCGCCAGGCCAACATCGCGGCGGAGCGACCGGCTACCAGTCCCGACACCTTGATGGCAACGCCGGCCCTGCGGCCGTGCGCCGGCGGCTGTCGCAGGCGAACGGCGGCAGGCCTCTGACGCTCAGCCTTTCAGGCACTCGCTCATGAACTTCTTGCGCTCGTCGCCCTTGAGGGCCTTGCTACCGGCCTCGGCGTTGCACGCCTTCATTTTGTCCTGCTGCGTCTGCTTGGTCGGTGCGGCCATGGCTTGGTCCGGCGCAGCCGTCTTGGCCGGCGCCGCCTTGACCTCTTCCGGAGCAGCCATCGTCGTCGGTGCCGCCTTGAGACAGCCGCTCATGAACTGCTTGCGCTCGTCACCCTTCAGGTCCTTGACCTTGGCCTCCGCATTGCAGGACTTCATCTTCTCCTGCTGCGCCTTCTGCGCGGCCGAGGGTTCCTTCTTGGTTTCGGCAGCAAACGCACCACCGGTGGCGACGACCAGAGCGACCATAGCGATCAGGGCTTTCATCGGGAGTTCTCCTAAGTTGAGGAAACGCAGCGATTAGGCCATTGCTAAAGGTCGTCGTCAAGCAACGCCTGCTGTTGCCGATCGATGAAGTCTCCCATGCTGTCGATGCCGCGTAACTGAAGGATGCTGTTGCGCACGGCGGCCTCGAGCAGCACGGCAATGTTTCGCCCGGCGGCGACCGGGATGACCACCTTGCGAATCGGCAATCCGAGAATGTCCTGGGATTGTGCATCCAGCGGCAGACGCGGGCCATCGGCGCTGCTGAGCGGCCTTTGCAGATGGGCGATCAGCTTGAGCTTCATCTTCCGGCGTGAAGCGGTTTCCCCGAAGATGGTGCGAATGTTGAGCAATCCCAGGCCGCGCACTTCCAGGTAGTCGCGCAACATGCTCGGACAGCGCCCCTCGATCGTCGTCGGCGCGATGCAGGCGAGTTCGACGACGTCGTCGGCGACCAGACCATGGCCGCGCGAGATCAGCTCGAGCGCCAGTTCGCTCTTGCCGACGCCGGAATCGCCGGTGATCAGGACACCCATCCCGAAGACGTCCATCAATACACCATGCATCGAGGTCGAACCCGCCAGGCGACGCGACAGATAGATGCGCAGCAAGTCGATCACCGCCGAACAGGGTTTCGAACTGACAAACAGGGGAGTCTGGGTAGACTCGCAGGCGTCGCGAATCGCCGGCAGGATTTCAAGCCCATCGGCAAGAATCAGGGCCGGCGGCCTGGCCACGAGCAACTCGCGCAACTGCTGGCGTAGCCGCTCGGCGGTCACTCGCAGCGCCCAGGCCTGTTCTGCCCTGCCGATCACCTGCAGCCGCTCGGGGTGAATCAGGTTGAGGTGGCCGACGACGTCGGCACCGTAGTTGCTCTGTTCCTTGAGTTCGATCTGGCGGTCAACGCCGACCGCCACGACCCATGCAAGCTTCAGTTTGTCCCGGTGGTCCTCGTACAGTTGGACGACACTGAACTGACGCGGAGCGTTCATGTGCCGCCGGCAAAGATCTGGCGGACGCCAGCCGGGTCAGGGGCGCTGGCAAGGGCTTCGCGACAGGCGCGGTCGGAAAAGTGCTGAGCGAGTTCCGAGAGAATCTGCAGATGCTGCTCGGTGGCCACTTCGGGGACCAGCAGGATGAACAACAAGGACACCGGCTTGCCATCGGGAGAATCGAAGGGAACCGGTGTCGCCAGGCGCAGAAAGGCGCCGGTGGCGTCCTTGAGGCCCTTGATCCGGCCGTGCGGGATCGCCACACCCTGACCAAGGCCAGTCGAACCCAGCTTCTCGCGCGCAAACAGGCTGTCGAACACGGTACTGCGGGCGAGTCCAAGGTAGTTTTCAAAAAGGAGTCCCACGTGCTCGAAGACGCGCTTCTTGCTGCTCGCGTCGAGATCAAGAATGATGTTCTCAAGGGGGAGTAACTGGGTAATCTGGCTCATGCGACAAAAACCCGAAAAAGGCCGACTTTGGTTAAGTTGAGACAAGGAAACGCACGAGCCGCTCGGCAAGCTGCTGCCGGCAGGCCCGTGCGCAGACCGCACACCGATCACTCAACGACGATGTGATCGACGATCTTGCTCCCACGATGATGATCCTGCAACTTCTGCTTGTACTTCTGAACCTGACGCTCGAGCTTGTCGACCAGGCCATCCACCGCCGCATAGAGATCCTCGTCGACGGTTTCGACGTACACGTCCTTGCCGGCGAGATGAACGGTCACTTCAGCTTTCTGCTTCAGCTTTTCCACCGACAGGATCACGTTCACGTCTATCACGTTATCGAAATGACGAGTGATCCGCTCGAGCTTGCCGGTGACGTAGTCGCGCAGCGCCGGGGTAATCTCGAGGTGGTGTCCACTGACTTGCAGGTTCATGATGTGGCTCCTTTTTCTAGATGGACTTGCGTAAGTTGACCGGCGGGATACTGAGCGCTTCACGGTATTTTGCAATCGTTCGCCGTGCTACGACAATGCCCTGCTGACCAAGGATTTCGGATATCTGGCTATCCGAAAGCGGCTTCTTTGGCTCTTCGGCACCGATCATCTGTTTGATCAGTGCCCGAATCGCCGTTGCTGAACACGCCCCGCCGGCTTCGGTGCCGACGTGGCTGCCAAAAAAATACTTCAGCTCGAATATCCCGCGCGGTGTCGCCATGTACTTCTGCGTCGTCACCCGCGAGATGGTCGACTCGTGCAACCCCAGGAGGTCGGCGATTTCACGCAACACGAGCGGCCGCATCGCGACTTCGCCATGATCAAAAAACTGCCGCTGACGGTCGACGATAGCCTGCGCCACACGCAGGATCGTGTCAAACCGTTGTTGCACGTTCCTGATCAACCAGCGCGCCTCCTGCAGATGGACAGCAAGCCCCGAGCCGCGCTGGCGCGAGAGGATGTGGGCGTACAGGCTGTTGATCCGAAGTCGCGGAAAAGCTTCCGCATTGACACTCACCGACCACTGCCCGCGCAGCTTGCGCACCACCACGTCGGGCGTGACGTAACGGGTGTCGGAAGCGGCGTATTGCGCACCTGGCCGAGGATTGAGGCTGCAGATCAGCAGATGCGCAGCGCGTAGCGCTTCATCGTCACAACCCGTTTGCTTCTTCAGCTTGACGAAGTCATGGCTGGCCAGCAGTTCCAGAAACTGGCTGACGATCTCCATCGCCAGGGTGCGCGTGCGATCCGCCGGCAAGACCTGCAACTGCAGGAGCAGGCATTCCTGCGCGCTGCGCGCACCGACGCCGGTCGGATCGAAATGCTGCAGGTGATTGAGCGCCGCCTGCAGTTCCTCCGGTTCGATCGCCAACTCCGCCGGCATGGTCTCGGCGAGTTCCTCGAGCGACTGCGTCAGGTAGCCGTCTTCGTCCAGGGCATCCACCAGACAGCGCACCAGAGCGCGATCACGCTCGGAGAGGTTCATCAGGCCCAACTGCCACAACAGGTGTTCCCGCAACGAAATCGTCGCCGCCTGCACGTCCTGGTAGTCGTTGTCTTCGTCGTCGAATGAACCCGACGAGGCGAGGTAACTGGCCTCCTCGACCGGCCAGCTGTCGTCATCCGCGTAAGGCTGCTCGCTGTGGTCCTCCGCCGTTTCCCGGTCCGCACCCTCGTCGCGGCCGTCGCTGCCAGGCAGCGACCCCGACTGCGCGTACTCTTCCTGGCGTTCGAGGAGCGGGTTGTCCCGCAGATAGTTCTCGAGCTCCTGTTCAAGCTCGAGGGTCGACAGTTGCAGCAGTCGGATCGACAGCTGGAGCTGTGGGGTCAGGGCGAGATGCTGGGTGAGCTTGAGCTGAAGGGAGGGTTTCATTTACGGAACCGGGTAAGCCGCCTAACTGGCGCGCGGAAACTGCCCATATGGTTCTCGAATCGTGGCTGAAAGGCCGGTGGCTTCAGAGGCGGAAATTCTCACCCAGATAAACCTTGCGGACGTTTTCATTATAAATGATTTCGTCCGGCCGGCCAGCGGCAAGGACGCTACCCTCGTTGATGATGTAGGCGTGATCGCAGATACCGAGCGTTTCGCGCACGTTGTGGTCGGTAATCAGAACGCCGATACCGCGCCCCTTCAGAAAACGGATGATCTTCTGGATGTCAAGCACGGCGATCGGGTCGACGCCGGCGAAGGGCTCATCCAGCAGAATGAAGCGCGGTGCCGTGGCCAGCGCGCGAGCAATCTCGACTCGCCGACGTTCACCACCAGACAACGACGTCGCCGGGCTGTGACGAAGATGCGTGATGTGCAGCTCTTCGAGCAGGTCTTCCGCCCGTCCATCGATTTCGTCTGGCATCAGCTTCTGCAGTTCAAGCACCGCCCTGATGTTTTCGCTGACCGTCAGCTTGCGAAACACCGACGCTTCCTGCGGCAGATAGGAAACGCCAAGTTGGGCACGCTTGTGCATTGGCAGATGCGTCAGTTTCGCCTCGTCCAGGTGTACGTCACCACCGTCACAAGCGACCAGACCGACGACCATGTAGAAACAGGTCGTCTTGCCGGCCCCGTTTGGACCGAGCAAGCCGACGACTTCGCCGCTGAGCACCTCGAACGAGACGTCGTGGACCACCGTACGGGACTTGTAACGCTTCTTCAGGCTGCGGGTCGACAAGGTGCTCTGCGTATCTGACATTTTTCAATCGTCTTCAAGGTCGCCGCGCAGTACGCGTCGGATGGTTTCGTCGGAAAATCCGCGGCCTGCCAGGAAGCGCACCTGGCGACCGCGCTGCACGGGGTCGTCAAGGCCGGCCGGCTGCCGACCAAACTTTCGCTGCCAGACGCGGCGCGCCCGCGTCAGTTCGTCGTCGCCGGCCGCCAGGACGGCAGCGACCAGTTCACCGGCGACGCCTCGTGAACGGAGTTCGTACGCCAGACGCGCGTCGCCTACTCGCGCCCCGCGAGCGGTCACCCGCGCTGCCGCGTAGCGCTCGTCCGACAACAGTCCGCTGGCCTCCAGAGCATCGAGCAGGGCGACCAGCCGGGCCGGGCAATCGGCCGCGGCTGCGAGCTTGCGCGACAGTTCCATGCGCGTGTGATCGCGGCGTGCCAGCAGGCGCAAGGCCCGCTCGCGCAGCGCGTCGCTCATCGCCGGACCTAGGCGCTGACCTTCGCCGTCTGCGACGGGACATTCACCGCCATGCGGATCTTCTCCTCGATCTCCTGGGCGATCTGCGGCTTGCTCTTGAGATACTCGCGTGCATTGTCCTTGCCCTGCCCGATCTTCTCGCCGTTGTAGGCGTACCACGACCCCGACTTGTCGATCAGCTTGTGCAGCACGCCGAGTTCGATGATCTCTCCTTCACGCGAAGTGCCCTCGCCGTAAAGGATGTCGAAGATGGCTTCGCGGAAAGGCGGTGCAACCTTGTTCTTGACGACCTTGACCCGGGTCTCGTTGCCGATCACCTCGTCGCCCCTCTTGATGCCGCCGATCCGACGGATGTCGAGACGCACCGAGGCGTAGAACTTCAGCGCATTGCCGCCGGTAGTCGTTTCCGGGCTACCGAACATGACGCCGATCTTCATCCGGATCTGGTTGATGAAGATCACCAGCGTGTTGGTGCGGTTGATGTTCGCGGTCAGCTTGCGCAGTGCCTGGCTCATCAGGCGAGCCTGCAGTCCAGGAAGGGAATCGCCCATTTCGCCTTCGATCTCGGCCTTCGGTACCAGCGCCGCAACCGAATCGATCACCACCACGTCGACACTCGCCGAACGCACCAGCATGTCGGCGATTTCCAGCGCCTGCTCGCCGGTATCCGGCTGCGAGATCAGGAGATCGTCGAGGTTTACGCCAAGCTTTTGCGCATAGCCCGGGTCGAGCGCGTGCTCGGCGTCGATGAAGGCGGCCGTGCCGCCGAGTTTCTGCATCTCGGCAATGACCTGCAGGGTCAAGGTGGTCTTGCCCGACGACTCGGGGCCATACACCTCGACCACCCGACCGCGTGGCAAACCGCCGATCCCCAGTGCGATATCAAGCCCCAGCGAGCCGGTCGAAACGACCGGGACATCGGTCACCACGCTGCCTTCGCCCATCTTCATGATCGAGCCCTTGCCAAACTGCTTTTCGATCTGGGCCAACGCTGCTGCCAGCGCCTTCGCCTTGTTGTCGTCCATTACCCGTCCTTTTCCTTGATTGAGCGGAATTATCCCATGTTCGACGACGCTGGACATGCCGCCAGGCGCAACGCCGACAGCTGTCATTATATACAGTATCGAGAGAAGGGGCCGCGGTCGGAACCGCACAGCTGGCCAACGACGCCGCTGCGCAACCGCCGCTCATTCAGGACAAGGGGGCCAGCCGGCTTTCCATGACGTTGGTCAGCAACAGCAACTCGCGCACCGTCACCAGAGCGAAGCCCCGCCGCTGCCCATTGCGATTGTCGCGCAGGAGCCTGTCCAGGTAGGCGAGGCAGCCGGGCGAGCCCCAGGTGCGGGCAACCTCGCTGGTGATATGCGGCAGTCGTCCGATCGCCGGCAGGCGCGGCAGCAGTTGCTCGATCGACGCCGGCGGCGGATCGACCGGCGGCGCGACCGGACTGAGCAGTGCGCCAGCCGCATCCCAGTCGGCCGCAGAGACATTGAAGTAGTGGGCGAGTTTCATGCCCGTGGCTTCAAAGGCCGGCCGCTGGCCGTTCCGGCGGTAGACCTCGAGCAGCTTCAGCCACGGCGCCAGCGCTGCCGACGGGTGCTTCGCGACGAATTCCTCGAGGGCCTGCTCGGCGCCTTTGGCGCGACCGAAAGTGATCATGATCTCGGCCAGTTCGAGCACCGCCGCGACCTCGGCCGGCTCCCGCCTGACGGCCGCCTGCGGCCTTTCCGACAGCTCGGCCGGACCATCGATGCTGGGCAGGGTCTGCAGTTCCCAACCGGAATCGTCGCTGGTGTCGAAGGAACGTTCGGCTGTCGCCGCCATGACCGGCAGCGGCACGCGGACCGCTCGGCGGCGAAGCAGCCAGGTCACCGCGGCTATCGCCGCGAACAGCACCGCCACCTCGGGCCACCAGGCGTTCTTGCCGTCCGGCGGCGGCAGTGTCCGGGAATCAGGCGACGGTGGCTGGCGCCGCGCTTCGGCAGCCGCTGGCGGCCTGGCGACGGGCCGATCGGCAAGCGCCGAAGGCATCGCATCCGGCGGCCCGTTACGGCCTTCATCTCTTTCCTGCAGCTCGGCCAGCGCCCCCTCGAGCCGGCGTACCTTCTCGGCCACCGCCAGCTGTTGCCCGGCCTGGGTATATAGCGCCGACAGCAGCTGGTACTCCATGCGCAGCACGGAGCGCTGACTGTCGGTCGTCGGCGCCAACGGCGTCCGCAGCACCTTCGTCAGACGCAAGGGCAGTCTTGCGCCCGACTGCTCGCGGTCACCGTCGGTGGCATCGAAGAGCCGCAAGCGGTCGCCAGCGCCGCCGCTGGCGACCGCTGCAGGCTGGCTTGTTTCGCCAGCGTCGACCGCCTCGATCGACGGCGCCGCCAGCAACGTCATCAGCAGCAAGGACGACAGGAGCCAGCGAGAAGGAATGTTGACGGCGGGCGAGTACATCGGCGGCTATGCAGGGCAGGTGGCAGTCGCTCATTCTAAGCCATCGACCGCGTCGTGGCAGCGAATTGCCGGCAGCCATCGCCGGCAGGTTCATCGCTCGTCAGCGACGCCGCTAGCCCGCCACAAGCGTCCTGCCGGCCGTCAGCCCCGACCGAGACCAGCGCGCCGCAGGACGCCGCGCAGCGCGTGCGCGACCGACTGCGCGCGCACCGCCTCGCGGTCACCCCGAAAGTGGCGGGTGTCGGTGTCGAGACGCCCTTCGGGTCCGACCCATGCGAAACAGACCGTCCCCACCGGCCTGCCCGGTGAGCCCCCCGCCGGACCAGCCACACCGGTGATCGCCAGTGCCCAGGCGGCACGGCTGCGTTGCAGCGCGCCCAGCGCCATGGCGCCGGCGACCGCTTCGGATACCGCGCCCTGTGCTGCCAGGGTCATGCCATCGACGCCGAGGAGGGCAAGCTTGGCTTCGTTCGAATAGGTGATGAAGCCGCAATCGAACCAGCGGGAACTGCCGGCAACCGCGGTCAGGCACTGGCCCACCCAGCCACCGGTGCACGATTCGGCCGTCGCCAGGCGCTCGCCATTGGCGAGCAGCAGGCAGCCCACCTCGGCGGCGAGCGCTTCGAGCGACGCCTGATCGCAGGCGCTCATGCGAGTCCCCAGCGAAGTATCGCCAGCACCAGCAGCGTGTAAGCGGCGGCGACCAGGTCGTCGCACATCACGCCGAAGCCGTTCTTCACCTGCTCGTCGAAGTAGCGTGCCGGTTGTGGTTTGCTGATGTCGAAGAAGCGGAACAGGCAGAACGCCGTTGTCTGCCACAACCAGTGCGCCGGGCAGAGCAGCAACACCAGCCAGAACGGAACGATCTCGTCCCAGACGATGCTGCCGTGATCGATCACGCCGAGATCGACGCCGGTGCGGTGTACCGCCAGCACGCCGCCGACAAAACAGACGACGATCAGGCCAAACAGCTCGCCGTCGCCCAGCAGCGGGCGCAGCAGAGCAAACGATGCCCAGGCGAAGAGCGTACCGAAGGTCCCCGGCGCCCACGGCGAAAGGCCGCTGCCAAAACCGCAGGCCACCAGATGTGCCGGATGCGCGAGCAGAAAGCGCAGCGAAGGTGGATTAGCCAAAGTGATCGAACCCCGTGCGATCGATCGCCAATGGCTGACCGTTCTCGTCGACCACCGTCAGCCGGGTCGCGTCGGTGGCGGTGGCCGCCGCAAACACCCGGCCAAATCGCCACAGCGGCAGGTCGAGCTCGGCGGCGAGCGCCGACAACGCGCCGCGCTTGGCCGGCGGCGCCGAAAACACCAGTTCGTAGTCGTCGCCGCCGCTCAGCTGACAGCGCCGGGCCAGCGTCGGATCCGCTCCGGCAGGCAGATACGGCAACTGCGTGGTCGATACCTCGGCGGCGACCGCCGATCGTTCGAGGACATGCTCGAGATCGCCGAGCAAGCCATCGGAAACGTCGATCGCCGCGTGCGCCAGGCCACGCCGGCGCAATTCGCGCCCCAACTCGACGCGCGGCCGGGGCTGCTGCAAGGCCGCCAGACAACGTCTGGCCAGCCCCTCGGAAAGACGGGTCGTACCCTGCAGATGGGCCAGCCCGAGAGCCGCCAGACCGGGCTGTCCCGACACCCAGAGATCGTCACCGGGTAAGGCGCGATCGCGACGCAGGGCGGTGCCGGCGGCCACTTCGCCGATTACCGTCAAACACAGGTTGAGCGGGCCACGGGTGGTATCGCCGCCGACCAGATCGACGCCGTAGTGCGTCGCGCAGGCAAAAAACCCCGTCGCGAAAGCCTCCAGCCATACCGCCCGCACTTCGGGGAAGCTGCCGGCAAGCAGCGCCCAGCGCGGCGTCGCGCCCATCGCGGCGAGGTCGGAAAGGTTGACCGCCAGCGCTTTCCAGCCAAGCTGGCAAGGATCCGTATCCGGCAGGAAGTGGCTGCCCTCGACCAGCATGTCGGTGCTGATCGCCAGTTCACTGCCCGCTGCAGGCGCCAGCAACGCGCAGTCGTCGCCCGGGCCAAGCACCGCCTGTGGCGTCGGCCTGGAAAAATAGCGCGCAATGACGTCAAACTCGCTGACCATCGCCGTCTTCCCGGATCTTCGGCAGCGACGAGTTCAAACCGCGCCGCGGCTCAACGAGCCCGGCCACGTGCCGCACGCCTGGCCGCGACCTCGGCTGGCCGCAGGCTGGCGGCCAGTTTGTCGAGCACGCCGTTGACGTACTTGTGGCCATCGGTGCCGCCATAACCCTTGGCCAGCTCGATCGACTCGTTGATGATCACCCGGTACGGCGTCTGCGGGTAATTGTGCAGCTCGAAGGCTCCGGCCAGCAGAACACAGGCCTCGATCGGTGACAGCTCGCCGAAGGGCCGGTCGAGATAAGTCTGGAGCTGTTCCTGCAAGTCCGCGCGCTGGGCGAGAACGCCGCGCAGCAGCTTGACGAAGAAGTCGCGGTCAGCCTTGTCGAATTCGTCGACATCGCCGAGATGGGCCTCGATCGCCGCTTCGTCGTTGCCGCTCAGGCGCCACTGGTAGAGACCCTGCAGCGCGAACTCGCGGGCGCGACGACGCGGCGACCTCGACACTGCCGGCTTGGCGCCCGGCGTCTTCCGCGACGGCCCGGCGTTCACGAGTGTTCCCCGAATGCCTGCAGCAGCCTGGCCATCTCGACCGCCACCCGGGCGCAGTCGGAACCCTTCTGGTGCATGCGCGCCAGCGCCTGGTCGTCGTCCTCGCAAGTCAGAATGCCGTTCGCCACCGGTACGCCAACGGCCAGTTGCACGTCCATCACGCCGCGGCACGAATCGTTGGCAACCACCTCGAAGTGATAGGTTTCGCCGCGGATCACCGCGCCCAGCGCGATCAGCGCGTCGAAGCGGCCGCTGCGCGCCATCGACTGCAGTGCCAACGGGATCTCGAGAGCGCCCGGAACGGTAGCCAGGGCGATACGGCTCTCGGCGACACCGAGGCGCTTGAGCTCGCTGGTGCAGGCGCTGAGCAGTCCTTCGCCGATGTCCTGGCTGAAGCGGCTCATCACGACGCCGATCGCCAGCCCTTCGCCGTCCAGCGATCGTTCGTATTCGCGGAGGTTTCCGGGACGCACCGTCGGCGCGCGGTGCAAGGCGTGCTCACTCGTCTTCTGGGAATTCATCATAGCCTTTCAAATTCGCTCAAGCTGGCAATGTGACCGGTGACTTCGAGGTCGAAGCCGGTCATGCTCGGCATCCGGCGCGGACTCGACAGCAGTTTCATCTTGCCGACCCCGAGGTCACGCAGGATCTGTGCGCCGATACCGTAGATGCGCGGATCCCAACGGGACGCGGGACGCCTGGTGGCAGCCGGTTCGCGGAGCATGGCGAGAATGTCCTGACCGGTTTCAGGGCGGTGCAGCAGGACGATCACGCCGGCCTCGACGCGCGCCAGCGCGGCCTGCGCAACATCCAGCGAAAAGGTATGGCGGCCGCCGTCCGGATCGAGGAAGTCGACCACCGACAGCGGTTCGTGCACGCGCACCAGCGTTTCCCGCTCGGGCCGGATATCGCCCTTGGTCAGCACCAGGTGCACTTCGTTCGAGGTGCAATCGGTATAGGCGTGCAGGGTGAACTCGCCGTGCGCCGACTGCACCGTTTTCGACAAGGTGCGCTCGATCAGCGTCTCGTGTCGGCTGCGGTAGTGAATGAGATCGGCGATGCTGCCGATCTTCAGCGCGTGCTGGTGGGCGAAGTCGACCAGGTCGCTCAGGCGCGCCATGCTGCCATCCTCGTTGAGAATCTCGCAGATCACCGCGGCCGGCTCCAGCCCGGCCAGCAGGGCCAGGTCGCAGCCGGCTTCGGTATGCCCGGCACGGACCAGCACACCGCCGGGCCGGGCCATGATCGGAAACACATGGCCGGGTTGAACGATGTCTTCGGGTCGGGCATTTCGCGCCACCGCCGCCTTGATGGTCAGCGCGCGATCCTGCGCCGAGATACCCGTGGTGACGCCTTCGGCGGCTTCGATGGAGACCGTGAACGCGGTGCTGTACGGGCTCTTGTTGTCGCGCGCCATTTGCGCCAGGCCGAGCTGTCGGCAGCGCGCCTCGGTCAGCGTCAGGCAAATCAGGCCGCGACCAAAACGCGCCATGAAGTTGATCGCCTCGGCAGTGACGTGCTCGGCCGCGAGAATCAGGTCGCCCTCGTTTTCCCGGTCTTCCTCGTCGACCAGGACGACCATCCGTCCGGCACGCATTTCGACGATGACTTCCTCGATCGACGAGACGTCGGCAGATGTGCTCTGTGGTGCCATGAAATGCGTCCTTCCGTCCTCCGCGCCTGTAGCGCGCAAATGGGCTCGCGACTCGCTGGCGAGATCCGGCGCCCGATTCGCGACCGGTCGCGGCGCGACGGCGATCCGGTCGACGGACCTCGGTCCCGAGCCAGGCATTCTCGCAGTTTCCGGTCGCGACCGCCATGCATCAGTGCGCCGGCGCGACAACGGCGATGAGCCATTCGCGGTTTGCCGCGCCACGTCGGCAACCCGCAGGAAGCGGCGGCTTGCGCGACCCGTGAAGCCGGCCTGGCGGCACTTCCGGCATCGTGCAGCGACCGCGGCCGCAGCCGCTGGTCAGCGAAACGATTGCCCAAGCAGGCAAATATTCGTTTTATCATGCTCAAGGCCGATGAAACAGGGCCATCGACCGGTAAGTCGAGCAAAGACCGGGGGTGCATCGGCACGTTCCGATGTGGGTGAATGCTGAAGACGAAGGATCAATTCAATGTCCATGAATGAGAGCTTGCTGTTGATCGTCGCGGCTGCAGTCGTGGCGTTTTTCCTGTTGCGCTTCTTCAGGGGCCGCCGTGCCGCAGATGAGCAAACGAAGCTCGCGGCCAAAGATCAGGAAGTCGTGGACGCAGCGCCGCGCGAGGCCGAGCAGGAGGCCAGCGAAGACGCCGCTCGCGTTGACAACGAACGGGTTGCCGCCGCCGAACAGGCCGCGCGCGCCGAGGCCGAACGCCAGGCCACCGAACAGGCCGCCCGCGCCGAAGCCGAGCGCCAGGCCGCCGAACAGGCCGCGCGCGCCGAAGCCGAGCGCCAGGCCGCCGAACAGGCTGCCCGCGCCGAGGCCGAGCGCCAGGCCGCCGAACAGGCTGCCCGCGCCGAGGCCGAGCGCCAGGCCGCCGAACAGGCCGCCCGCGCCGAAGCCGAACGCCAGGCCGCCGAACAGGCCGCCCGCGCGAGGCCGAGCGCCAGGCCGCCGAACAGGCCGCCCGCGCCGCCGCTGAAGCCGCCAGGCCGCCGAACAGGCGCCGCGCTGAGGCCGAGCGCCAGGCCGCCGAACAGGCCGCCCGCGCCGAAGCCGAAGCGCCAGGCCGCCGAACAGGCTGCCCGCGCCGAGGCCGAGCGCCAGGCCGCCGAACAGGCTGCCCGCGCCGAAGCCGAGCGCCAGGCCGCCGAACAGGCTGCCCGCGCCGAGGCCGAGCGCCAGGCCGCCGAACAGGCTGCCCGCGCCGAGGCCGAGCGCCAGGCCGCCGAACAGGCCGCGCCCGCGCCGAAGCCGAGCGCCAGGCCGCCGAACAGGCTGCCCGCGCCGAGGCCGAGGAGCGCCAGGCCGCCGAACAGGCTGCCCGCGCCGAGGCCGAGCGCGAGCGCCAGGCCGCCGAACAGGCTGCCCGCGCCGAGGCCGAGCGCCAGGCCGCCGAACAGGCTGCCCGCGCCGAGGCCGAGCGCCAGGCCGCCGAACAGGCTGCCCGCCTCGAGGCTGAACGCAGGGCCGCCGCGGAAGCCAAGCGCATCGAGGCCGAGCGCAAGGCCGTCGAGGAAGCCCTGCGCATCGAGGAAGAGGAGCGGCTCGCTGTCGAGCAGGCGATCGCCCGCGAAACCGAACGCCAGGCAGCGGAACAGGCCGCTCGTCAGGAAGCCCGGCGGCAGGCAGCCGCCGAGGCCGCTCGCCGTGAGGCCGACCGGGCAGGCGCCGAAGCGGCACAGCGGCAGGCCGCTGCCGCAAGCGCGGCAGCCGTGACGCCGACCCGAGCCAAGACGCCGGAACAGACGGTGGTCATGGTCGCGGACGACTCGAAGGTCGTGCGGGTCAAGACCGGCCGGCTGTTGTCGGCCAATCAGTACCAGGTCCTGATGGCTGAAGATGGCCTTGACGCGGCGCAGAAGATCGAAGCGTCGCTGCCCGACATACTGGTGACCGACGTCGATATGCCCGGCATGACCGGCTTGCAGCTGGCGCGACAACTGCGCGGCAATGCCCGCACAGCGCGCATACCGATCATCATGGTCACCTCGGACAGCGACGAGTTGCGCCGCGAAGCCGACGCCGCCGGCGTCGACGTGCTGCTCGGCAAACCCTACCCCGAGCAGCAGCTGATCGAGCATATTCAGCGCCTGGTGGTCGCTCGAGCCGATGCTTGAAACGCTGTTGACGACGACCGACGACAGCCGGGGTCCGTGCAGCTCGCCGGCAACCGACGAATTGCTCGTCGTCTGCCTGTGCGCCGAATGGTGCGGCGTTTGCCGCGAATACCGCGACGGTTTCAGGGAAGTTGCCCGACAGTTTCCGGGGGCGGCGTTTCACTGGCTGGATGTCGAGGAGCACGCCGACGAGCTGGGCGACCTCGACGTCGAGAACTTTCCGACGCTGCTGATCAAGCGCCGCGACTGGGTTCTCTTCTATGGCACCATGCTGCCGACGCCCGGCCTCCTGCGACGCACGGTCGACGCCTTCCTCGAACAAAGCGCCGAGCAGTGTCAGGCGTACGTACTCTCCGGCGTCGAACGACCCGGCTGGCAGGAAGACGCCGACCTGCGACGGCTGGGAGCCGAGGAACTCGCCAGGATCTGCGGCCCGAACTGAGCTGGCCGGCGCGATTACGTCGCGATCAGCATCCCCTGCTCGTCGCGCAAGGTGCCGACCCGGATCAGGTCCCTGGCGAGTTCGTGTGCCAGCACCTCGTTGGAGAGGTTCAGGTAACGCGCGTTGACGCTCTGGCAAAAACTCAGATGCGCCAGGAAATCGGGCAGATCGGCGCGCGGTAACTGACGCCTTTCCAGCAGGGCAAAGGCCAGAATGACCTTCAGCGCGTGCCGGACCAGCAGCTCGATGTCCTGCTCGAAGGCGACCAGCCGCCGGTAGGCGCGCTCGAAGGCATCTTCGACCTCGACGAAAGGTGCGCCGTGGCCGGGAATGACCACATCGACCGGCAGACGAGCGAGGGCATCGAGCGTTTGGCGTGCCGCCTGCAGGCCGCCACCGTCCGCGGGATGGCCGAGCAATTCCGAGAAGATGACGCCGAAGCCATTGCGCCACAAGGCATCGCCTGAGATCAGCAGGCGTCGCTCGAGATTGTGGAAGGCGAGTGCGTCCATGTCGTGGCCGGGCACCGCGACCGCTCGCCAGTTGAGGCCGCCGAGTTCAAGCTCATCGCCGGCGGCAATCGTCGCGTCGTGACGGAAACGCGCCGCCGACTGACCGAGCGGCGAGAGCAGCAGCGCTTCTTCGTCCCACTCGGCGATGGTCGCGTCGATCCCCTGCGGCACGATCACCTGACAGCCGAAAGCCTCGGTCACCGCGGCGTTGCCACCGATATGGTCGGAATGCGAATGGGTATTCAACAGCCGGGTCAGTTGGCGGCCGGCCAGCGTGTGTCGCAGCAAGGCAACCGTCTGCCCGGCGTGGGTCACGTAACCGCTGTCGATCAACGCCGCCTGCTCGCCTTCGAAAAAAACGACATTGTTCGATGACAGCCAGCCGCGCTCGAGAACCAGCAGATTGTCGGGCAGCATCAGGACTTGCCTGGTGAATCGCCGTCAAGTCCCTCGTCGGCGATGCGCAAGGGGCGCGCCTCCTCGGCGACGATGCCCTGCGCCTGCCCGGATACCGGCTCGGGCGGCCGACCGCAGCCGAGGCAGTAGCCGGAGTCGGGATCGAACATGCAGACCCCGACGCAAAGAAAGTCGTCCTCGCCGTTGCTCATCGTCAACGCTCGCAATCGCCACGAAACTCGCCACCGGCGGCGCCGCCGACCGGGTCATGCTCGGCGCGCCGACGCTCGACGGCGAGCAGGATGCGCTGGCGCTGCTCGTCGGCCGTTCGGCTCCAGATGGCGATTTCCTCGATCGTCCGGAAGCAACCGAGACACAGGCCGGTGTCGTCGTCCATCCGGCAAACGTTGATGCACGGCGAGGCAACGGCTGGCGTCACGACACGCTCCTTGAAGAAAACCCGGCAATCACCTGGCACTCACCCGGCGCGCTGCCGTGCCAGCAGGGCACGCGCCGCCTTCGACGCCGGTTCGCGGCCGAGGTGGCGTGAGATGAACTCGCCGGCGGCGAGCAGGAGGCCGACGTCGACGCCGGTTTCGATCGCCAGCCCGTGCAACAGATAGAGTACGTCTTCGGTCGCCACGTTGCCGCTCGCACCCGCCGCGTAAGGGCAGCCACCGAGACCGGCGATCGAGCTGTCGAAAACCGCCATGCCCATCTCGAGCGAGGCGTAGATGTTGGCAATCGCCATGCCGTAGGTGTCATGGTAATGGCCTGCCAGGCGCTCGATCGGCACCACGGCGGCGCAGGCCTCGATCATCCGCATGACGCTTGCCGGCGTGCCGGCGCCGATCGTATCGCCGAGCGAGACCTCGTAGCAACCCATATCGACCAGTCGCCTGGCCACCGCCGCGGCGCGGCGCGGCGCTACCGCCCCCTCGTAAGGACAGGCGACGACGCAGGAAACGTAGCCACGCACCGGAATCTCGAGCGCGCTGGCCGCGTCGACCACCGCGGCAAAGCGCTTCAGGCTTTCGGAGATGCTGCAGTTGATGTTCTTCTGCGAGAAGGTTTCCGACGCCGCTCCGAAGATCGCGACTTCTTGCGCGCCGGCTTCGATCGCCGCGTCGAATCCCTTGAGGTTCGGTGTCAGCACCGGGTAGGAGACCTGCGGCCGCCGCTGCGGGCTGGCGAGCACCGCGCTCAGAACCTCGGCGTTGTCGGCCATCTGCGGCACCCAGCGCGGCGACACGAAGGACGTCACCTCGATGGCCGCCAGACCGGCGTCGGCCAGGCGTTCGATCAGTTCGATCTTGACCGCCGCCGGGACGATCTGCGGCTCGTTCTGCAGGCCATCGCGCGGCCCGACCTCGACCAGTTTCACCCGTTTTGGCAGCACCGTTTCACTTCTCCGCTTCGAATTCGACCAACTCGGCACCGTCGGCAACCTGGTCGCCGGCGGCGTAGCAGAAGGACCTGACAACGCCGTTCTTCGGCGCGGTAATCGTGTGCTCCATTTTCATCGCCTCGAGGATCAACAGCGGCGCGCCCTTTTCCACCTGCTGACCGACGACCGCCAGCAAGGCGACGACCTTGCCCGGCATCGGCGCCGCCAGACCGCCGCCCTGCGTACCACCGGCCTCGACCAGATGCAGCGGATCGTCACGCAGGATGACGTAGTTGCTGCCGTTGAGGAAGACGTGCCGTGTCTGTTGCTGCTTTTCGGTCACCGCGACGACGCTGGCGACCAGGCGGCGATCGTCGAGTTCGACCGCCAGTTGCCCGGCAAAGCGACCGCTGTCGAGGACGCGGCCGCGCGCCAGCACCGACTCGCCGCCCAGGGTCAGCCGCCAGCCATCGCTCTCGTAGGCGACGCCAACCTCATGCCGGGTGTCGCCGCTACGGTAGGTGAGCGTGCGTTGCGGCTTGATGTTCAGCCGCCAGCCGTCGTGCGAACTCCACGGCGACCAGGGATCGCCGGAGTGACTGGCCCGGGTGACCGCCGCCGCCTGTTCGCGCAGCAGGCCGGCAACGGCGGCGACGAAGAAGACGTTGCGTGGCGGCTCGCGGTGAGCCGGGAAAAGGAAGTCGCGGCTGCGTTCGATCAGGCCGGTGTCGAGATCGGCGTCGGCAAACGCCGGGCAGACCACCAGGCGCGACAGAAAGTCAACGTTGGTGCTGACGCCGACGATCCGGTAATCGGCCAGTGCCTGCCACATCCGTGCCAGCGCCGCGTCGCGGTCGACGTCCCAGACCACCAGCTTGGCGATCATCGGGTCGTAGAACGGCGTGATTTCGTCGCCCTGTTCGATGCCGGTATCGACCCGCACATTGAGGCTCTCGGCCGGCGGTGAGAGATGCAGCAGGCGTCCGGTCGATGGCAGGAAATCCTGCTCGGGATCCTCGGCGTAGATGCGTGCCTCGAGTGCGTGGCCGCGGATTTCAAGCTGCTCCTGGCGCAGCGGCAGCGGCTCGCCGCTGGCGACGCGCAGCTGCCACTCGACCAGATCCTGCCCGGAAATCATCTCGGTCACCGGATGCTCGACCTGCAGGCGGGTGTTCATCTCCATGAAATAGAAGCTGCCATCTTCCGCGAAACGGTCGCTGGCGATGAACTCGACGGTACCGGCGCCGACGTAGCCGACCGCCCTCGCGGCGTCCACCGCTGCCTTGCCCATCGCCGCACGACGAGCGGGCGTCATGCCCGGCGCCGGCGCCTCCTCGAGCACCTTCTGGTGGCGGCGCTGCACCGAGCAGTCGCGCTCGAACAGGTAGACGCAGTGACCGTGCGCATCGGCGAAAACCTGAATCTCGATATGCCGCGAGCGACGCAGGTATTTCTCGATCAGCACCAGGTCGGAAGCGAAGGACGACAGCGCCTCGCGCTGGCACGAGGCCAGTGCGGCGAGAAAATCGTCGCTTCGCTCGACCAGCCGCATGCCCTTGCCGCCGCCGCCGGCGGCGGCCTTGATCAATACCGGGTAGCCAATCGCGTCGGCCTGCTGCTGCAGGAACCGAGGGTCCTGGTTTTCGCCGTGGTAGCCCGGCGTCAGCGGCACGCCGGCGGCGCCCATGATCATCTTCGCCGCGGACTTCGAACCCATGGCACGAATCGCTTCTGCCGGCGGTCCGATGAACACGACGCCGGCCGCCGCGCAGGCATCGGCGAACTGGTCGTTCTCGGACAGGAAGCCATAACCCGGATGAATCGCCTGCGCGCCGGTGCGGCGCGCCGCGTCGAGAATCCTGGCGCCGACCAGATACGACTCGCGCGCCGCCGCCGGCCCGATGCACACCGCCTCATCGGCCAGCCGCACGTGCCGGGCGTTGGCATCGGCCTCGGAATAAACGGCCACCGTGCGCACACCCATGCGACGTGCGGTCTTGATCACCCGACAGGCGATCTCACCGCGATTGGCAATCAGAATCTTTGTAAACATCGACATACCTTTCGCCGCCACGCCGCTCGCGCGCCGTGCAGGCAGGGTCACGGGTCAACAGCGGCGAGCCTGGTCGCGCTTCGCCTCGAATTCGGTCGCCGTAGCGGTGGCCGGGCCGATCACTCGACGATCCAGTTCGCTGGCCGCTTGTCGAGAAATGCCGCCAGTCCTTCCTGGCCCTCCGGGCTGGCGCGGACGCGCGTGATGCGCTCGGCGGTCTCGGCGATGGTCTGTTCGTCGATCGGCTGGCCGGCGACGACGCGGATCAGCGCCTTGCATTCGGCCTGCGCCTTCGGGCCGTTGCCGAGCAGGCCATCGAGGATCTCGCCGATCGCCTCATCGAGTTGCTCGTCACCGGGAACGATTTCGTGCAGCAGTCCTATCCGGTAGGCCTCGGCCGCCGAAAAACGCTCGGCGGTAAGCATGTAGCGACGGCAGTAGCGCTCGCCGATCGCTGCCAGCACGTAGGGGCTGATCACCGCCGGCACGATTCCCAGCTTCACTTCGCTGAGCGCGAACACTGCGTCGTAGCTGCCGACAGCGATGTCGCAAGCGGCAATCAGGCCGACACCGCCGCCGTAGGCCGGACCCTGGACGCGGGCGATGGTCGGCTTCGAGAGCTCGTTGAGCGTCGACAGCATGTCGGCGAGACGATTGGCGTCGCGCAGGTTTTCCTCCGGCGAATAAGCGGCCGCGCTGCGCATCCAGTTGAGGTCGGCGCCGGCGCAGAAGCTCTTGCCGGTGGACGACAGAACGACCGCGCGAACTCCCTCGTCGGCCTCGAGTTCGCGCAGGCCGTCGGTGATCTCGGCGATCAGTTCGTCGTCGAAGGCGTTGTGACGGTGCGCCTTGTTCAGCGTCAGGATGCCGACGGCGCCGTCGACCTCGGTAATTATCGATTGGTAGTCGCTCATCAATGGCCCTTACATCCGGAAAATGCCGAACTTCGTCGCCTCGGCCTCGGCGTTCATCGCCGCCGACAGGCCGAGCCCGAGAAGCCGGCGGGTGTCGGCTGGATCGATCACGCCGTCGTCCCACAAGCGCGCGCTGGCGTAGTAGGGGTGACCCTGCCGCTCGTATTGCTCGCGAATCGGCGCCTTGAAGGCTTCCTCGTCGGCAGCGCTCCACGACTTGCCGGCAGCTTCGACGCCGTCGCGCCTGACCGTTGCCAGAACCGCTGCCGCCTGCTCGCCGCCCATCACCGAAATCCGTGCGTTGGGCCACATCCACATGAAGCGCGGCGAATACGCGCGGCCGCACATGCCGTAGTTGCCGGCGCCGAAGGAACCGCCGATGACGACGGTAAACTTCGGCACCCGCGCGCAGGCGACGGCGGTCACCATTTTCGCACCGTCACGCGCGATGCCGCCGTTTTCGTACTTGCGACCGACCATGAAACCGGTGATGTTCTGCAGGAAGAGCAGCGGGATGCCGCGCTGCGCGCAGAGTTCGACGAAATGGGCGGCTTTCAGCGACGACTCCGAAAACAGGATGCCGTTGTTGGCGATGATGCCCAGCGGATAGCCCCAGACGCGCGCGAAGCCGCAGACGATGGTCGTCCCGTAGCGCGCCTTGAACTCGTCGAAATCGGAGCCGTCGACGATCCGGGCGATGATCTCGCGGATGTCGAAGGGCTTCTTGGTATCGGTCGGAATCACCCCGTACAGTTCTTCGGCCGCGTACAACGGCGGCCGCGGCTCGCTCAGACTCAGCGGCGGGCGCTTGCGCCAATTGAGGTTGCCGACGATGCGGCGGGCGATCGCCAGCGCGTGCGCGTCGTTCTCGGCGTAGTGGTCGGCAACGCCCGAAATGCGCGTATGGACATCGGCACCACCGAGATCTTCGGCCGACACCACCTCCCCGGTGGCCGCCTTGACCAGCGGCGGCCCGCCCAGGAAAATCGTTCCCTGGTCCTTGACGATGATCGATTCGTCGGACATCGCCGGCACGTAGGCGCCGCCGGCAGTGCACGAGCCCATCACCGCGGCGATCTGCGGGATGCCGGCAGCCGACAGGTTGGCCTGGTTGTAGAAGATGCGGCCGAAGTGCTCCTTGTCGGGAAACACCTCCTCCTGCATCGGCAGGAAGGCGCCGCCCGAGTCGACCAGATAGATGCACGGCAGGCGATTGTCGCCGGCAATCTCCTGCGCGCGCAGGTGCTTCTTGACGGTCAGCGGATAGTAAGTGCCACCCTTCACCGTCGCGTCGTTGGCAACGATCATGCATTCGACACCGTTCACCCGGCCAATGCCGGTGATCAGCGACGCCGCCGGCACCTCGAAGGGATTCGCCGCCTCGCTGCCGTACATGCCGTAGGCGGCGAGCTGCGACAACTCGACGAAGGGGGAACCGGGATCGATCAGCGCGTTGACGCGCTCGCGCGGCAGCAATTTGCCGCGCGCCAGGTGCTTCTGGCGGGCCGCTTCCGGACCGCCGAGGGCGATCCTCGCGACCGTCGCGCGCAGGTCCGCGACAACCTGCCGCATGGCGTCGGCGTTGGCCTTGAAATCCGCGCCACGCGGATTGAGCCGGGTTTGCAGGACGGGCATCAGAAACCTCCAGAATCCAGCCAGCGCTCGATCTGCGGCAGCCGGTCAACACCGAAAAATGGTTCGCCGTCGACGATGATGTACGGCGAACCGAAAACCCCCTTGTCAAGCGCGGCGCCGCACTCGGCTTGCAGGCGTTCCTTCAACGCCGGACCAGTGAGCGCGGCAAACAGCGCGTCGCGGTCAACACCGTGCCGCGTCGCCAGTTCGAGGACGACGTCAAGGTCGGAAATGTCGCGCCGCTCGACATAGAGAGCGCGAAACAGCACCTGCGCGAAACGCCGCGCCGCTTCGCCGTTCTCGTCGTGCAGCCAGTAGTAGGCGCGCGCCGCGTGCTGGGTGGCGAGCGGAAAATTCGCCGGGTGCGTGTAGGGCACATCGAGGAGGCGCGCCGACCGTGCGAAGTCGTGCCGGGAATACTCTCCCTTGAGCGGCACCAGAGTCAGCGGTGCGGCGCCGGTGCGCTTGAACACCACGCCGAGCAGGATCGGCCGCCAGCTGACCTGGCGCCCGTAGCGCGCCGCCAGCTGGTCGATCTTCTCGGACGCCAGGTAGCCGTAGGGCGACGAGAAATCGAAATAGAAATCGAGGGGTTCCAGCATGGTTCGCTTCTTCCGGTGAGTGGCTGCCAATCCTGCAGCTCAGGGGCGAGACGCGGGCGATGATTCCCGGGCAAGCGCTCCGGCGAGCCAACAGGACATCGACGATTTCTTTGGCGTTCTCTTGCGCGGTCATCGGTCAAACCTGGCGAGCAGGATCCACGCCGCCTTCAACACCCGTCGCGTGGTCGCCCAGCCAGCGCACGACCTCTGCGGCATTCAGATCGGGCGGGAAGACCGGGTAGAACAGCTTGCTGATCCGGCCGTTGTCGACAATCAGCGTCAGCCGTTTGAAGAGATGCATTCCCGCCACGGTGAAGCTTGGCAAGCCGGGGTCCGCCGCCAGTTGCAGCGTGCTGTCGCTGAGCAGCTCGAACGGCAGGTGCAGGCGATCACGCACTTCGCGCTGATATTCGCTGGTCTGCGAACTCAGTCCGAAGACGCCCGCGCCGAGCGCTGCCAGCTCGGCGAAGTGGTCGCGAAAACCGCAGGACTGCGGCGTACAGCCGCGCGCGCCGGGTATGGCGTCCCAGCCCTCGGGCAGGGCAACGCCCGGCTGTCCGGTTCGTGGATAGACGTAGATCACCCAGCGGCCGCGCAGTTGCGCCAGCTTGACCGCCGAACCGTCGGTGCTCGTCAGGGCGATATCCGGCAAGGCGCGACCGGCGAGGTGTGCGGCCGCGCCATCGTCGACCGGCACCGGCAGGCCGGTCGGCAGCGGGAAGAATTCCATGGCCATGTGCGTCCCCTCCTGTTGCATCTCGCCTCGGTCCCTGGTCGGCGTCAGGCGCCAGCCGGCGTCGCCACCGCCTTCGGCCACAACACCATCTGCGTGCAGCGGAACAGGGCCAGGCGGCGACCGTCGTCGCTGCTGACTTCGGCGTCCCAGACCTGCGTCGTGCGACCGCAGTGCACCGCGACAGCTTCGCACAACAACAGGCCTTCGGTCAGCGTCGCGAAGAAATTGGTTTTCAGCTCGATGGTCGTGAAACCGTCGGCGCCGACCGGCAGGTGCGCGATCGTCGCGTAACCGGCGGCAGTATCGGCCAGCGCGACCACCGTCGCGGCGTGCAGGAAACCGTTCGGCGCGAGCATCTCGGGACGGATCAGCAAGCTGGCGCGCAGCCGGCCGGCTTCGATGGTCAGCACCTCCATTCCCAGCCAGCCGGGCAGATGGCCCGGCGAACGCGCGTTCAGCCAGGCGGTGCTGACCCCGGGGCGCAGCGGGTACCGACTCATCTCAGCCGTCGGCGACGGCGCGACCGATCACCAGCCGCTGGATGTCGTTGGCCCCCTCGTAAATCTGGCAGACGCGCACGTCGCGGTAGATCCGCTCGACCGGGAAGTCGCTGACGTAGCCGTAGCCGCCGAGAATCTGGATGGCGTCCGAGCACACGCGCTCGGCCATCTCGGAGGCGAACATCTTGGCCATCGACGCCTCCTTGAGACAGGGCTGGCCGGCGTCCTTGAAGGTCGCGGCGCGCCAGACCATCAGGCGGGCGGCATCGATCTGGGTGGCCATGTCGGCGAGGCGAAAACTGACCGCCTGATGCTCGATGATCGGCTTGCCGAAGGTTTCGCGATCCCTGGCGTACTGGACGGCGCAGTCGAAAGCGGCACGCGCCATGCCGACCGACTGCGCGGCGATGCCGATGCGGCCGGCTTCGAGATTCGACAGCGCGATCCGGTAACCATCGCCTTCCTTGCCAAGCAGGTACGTAGCCGGGATGCGACAGTTGTCGAAGAGGATTTGCGCGGTATCGGAAGCGCGCTGGCCCATCTTCTCCTCGATGCGGGCGACGACATAGCCAGGCGTATCGGTCGGCACCAAGAAGCACGAAATGCCCTTCTTGCCGGCGGCCTTGTCGGTGACCGCGAAAACGATGGCGACGTGGCCGTACTTGCCGGTGGTGATGAACTGCTTGACGCCGTTGAGGACGAAATGATCGCCATCGCGGTCGGCACGGGTGGTGATCGCCGCGGCGTCGGAACCGGTGTGCGGTTCGGTGAGGCAGAAGCAGCCGAGTTTCTCGCCGCGTGCCAGCGGTTTCAGCCAGGTCTCCTTCTGCTCGTCGGTGCCGTACTTCATGGTGATGCCGCAAGCCAGCGAGTTCTGGACGCTGACGATGGTCGACGTGGCGCCATCGCCGGCGGCGATTTCCTCGATCACCAGCACCAGCGACATGTAGTCCATGCCGGCGCCGCCCCACTCTTCGGGAACGACCATCCCGAGCGCGCCAAGTTCGCCGAGTTCGCGCAGTGCTTCGGCCGGGAAGGTATGGTGACGGTCCCATTCGCCGGCAAAGGGTGCCAGGCGCTCCTGCGCAAATTCGCGCAGCGAGTCGCGGATCATTTCCTGTTCCTGAGTCAAGATCATGCCGTGGTCTCCTTGCTGTGAGTAGCGGCGGCGAGACGCGCGCCCGCTCGATTGGTGATGAAGACGCCGGCGATCACCAGCGCGCCGCCGGTCAGTACGGCGATCCCCGGCCGCTCGCCGAGCAGCACGGCGCCGAGGATGACGGCGCTGACCGGCACCAGATTGATGAATGCCGCCGAGCGCGTCGCGCCGATTCGCTGCACGGCTTCGGCGTACCAGGTAAAGGCCAGCGCGGTGCCGAACAGGCCGAGAAAGACGATCGAACTCCAGCCGCGCCAGGTCGTTGCCGTCATGGCAAACAGCGAACCCTGCAGCAGTGCCGCCAGGGTCAGCATCAGCCAGCCGGTGACGCTGGCGCCGAAGGTCATCGCCAGCGGCGACAGCGAGCGCGTGCCGCGCCGGCCGACGAAAGTATAGATCGCCCACAGCGCCGCGCAGCCGATGATCAGCCATTCGCCGAGACCGACTTCGCCGGCGATCAGCAGGTAGGGATGGCCCCTGGTGACCACCAGCAGGCAACCGAAGGCCGCCAGCCCGATTCCCGATGCCTTGCCGATCGACATCGGCGCGCCGAACAGCAGCCAGTCACTGGCGGCGATCAGCGCCGGCGTCAGGGCGACCACCAGCGCACCGCGACCGGCTTCGATCATGGTCATGCCATAGAGGAAGCAGACGTTGTAGAGGAAGATGCCGCTGGCTCCCAGGGCGGTGAGCGTCAGCCACTCGTCGAGCGACCAGCGCCGCCAGCCTTCGCGGATCACCAGCAGGCTGCCGAGCACCAGCGCCGCGAGCAGGAAGCGCCAACTGGCGATGGCCAGCGGCGACGCTTCGCTGACCGCCACCCGACCGGCGATCCAGGTCGCCCCCCAGAGCAGCGCCGTCGCCAGCAGCTTGAGGTAGGTTGCCGCTGACGCCGACGCGTGCTCGAAGGGTTTCGGCAAGCTGGCCGCCACTCAGACCGCCAGTGCTTCGAGCGCCGCGCGGTAGCTCGGCAGCAGGTCTTCGCGGCGGTGTACGGTGAACCCGAGGTCGCGCATCAGGCCATCGGCCAGGCCGTAGATCCAGCCATGGACGGTCAGCGGCTGGCCACGCTCCCAGGCGTCCTGGATCACGAAGGTCTGGCAGACATTGGCCACCTGCTCGAGGACGTTGAGCTCGCACAGGCGGTCGTGTCGCTGCTCCGGCGGCAGGCTGTCGACGCGCGCCAGGTGCTTGTCGTGCACGTCGCGGACGTGCCGCAGCCAGATGTCGACCAGGCCCACACGGTCGCGGTTGAGAGCCGCCTTGACACCGCCGCAACCGTAGTGCCCGACGACCATGACGTGCCGGACCTTGAGCGCATCGACCGCGAACTGGATCACCGAGAGGCAGTTGAGATCGGTATGCACGACGACGTTGGCAACGTTGCGATGAACGAAGATTTCGCCCGGCAGCAGGCCGACGATCTCGTTGGCCGGCACGCGCGAATCGGAGCAGCCGATCCACAGGTATTCGGGCGTCTGCAGCCGCGACAAGCGGCGGAAGTACTCGGCATCGACCTCCTGCATGCGTCCCGACCAGGCACGGTTGAAATCGAAGAGATGGAAGAGGTTCTCGTTGGCCACCTCCTCCTCGGACCAGTTCTGAAGATCGAGCGCGAGAAACATCGTCCCTTCCAGTGGCGTCTGGTAGTACGCGGGCGCCTCCTTGAAACCCAGTTCACGGTAGAGCTTCACCGCCACCCGCATCGCCGGCAAGGTATCGAGGAGCAGCTTGCGGTAACCGATTTCCCGGGCCGCCCGGATCGCCGCCAGGGCGAGATCGCGGCCCACTTCGAAACCGCGGTGCCGTGGCTCGACGTACAGCCGCTTCATCTCGCAAAGCCCGCCCGACAAGGGCCGGATGCCGACACAGCCGGCCGGCTGGCCGTTGCGCTCGGCATAGAAGAGGCGGCCGGCCGGCGCCGAATAGGCACCGGGCAGCGAAGCCATTTCCTCTTCGAAACCCTGGAACGACAGGTCAACGCCGAGCCAGGCGGCATAGTTGCGGAAAAACTGGCGGACGTGCTCGATCGCCTTGGCGTCATCAGCGGTAAGGGTATGCAGCACGGGTTTCATGATCGTCCAGAAAAAATCGGCAGGCGACAGCTTGGCCTGGCCGGAAGACACAGCGCCGGCGAAGCTCGCCGACGACGATTCCACACACCGCTGGCGACCGGCGGCAACGCGCCGTCCGCTGGATGGCGCATCAGCGCGTGTCGGTAAATAGTTCGCGCCCGATCAGCATGCGGCGGATTTCCGAGGTGCCGGCGCCGATCTCGTAGAGCTTGGCGTCGCGCCACAGGCGGCCCGCCGGATACTCGTTGATGTAGCCATTGCCACCGAGCGTCTGGATCGCCTCGCCGGCCATCCAGGTGGCCCTTTCCGCCGCGTAGAGAATCGCGCCGGCGGCGTCCTTGCGGGTCGTCTCGCCGCGATCGCAGGCCTGACCGACGGCGTAGACGTAGGCGCGGCAGACGTTGAAGGTGGTGTACATGTCGGCGATCTTGCCCTGCATCAACTGGAACTCGCCGATCGACTGACCGAACTGCTTGCGATCGTGCAGGTAGGGCAGGCTCAAATCCATCGCTGCGGCCATGATCCCCAGGGGACCGCCGGCGAGCACCGCGCGCTCGTAATCGAGGCCGCTCATCAGCACGCGAACGCCGCCGTTGAGTTGACCGAGGACGTTTTCCGCCGGCACCTCGCAGTCGTCGAAGAACAGTGGGTAGGTGTTCGAACCGCGCATTCCCAGCTTGTCGAGTTTCGAACCGCAGGAAAAACCCTTCATTCCCTTTTCGACGATCAGCGCCGTGATCCCCCTCGCGCCGGCGGCGATGTCGGTCTTGGCATAGACCACCAGGGTATCGGCGTCAGCACCGTTGGTGATCCACATCTTGCCGCCGTTGAGCACGAAGCAATCGCCCTTGGGTTCGGCACGCAGCTTCATGCTGACCACGTCGGAGCCTGCGTTGGCCTCGGACATCGCCAGTGCGCCGACGTGCTCGCCGGAGATCAGCTTGGGCAGGTACTTCGCGCGCTGGGCGGCGTTGCCATTGCGGCGAATCTGATTGACGCAGAGGTTGGAGTGCGCGCCGTAGGAAAGCGCCACGCTCGCCGAAGCGCGCGAAATCTCCTCCATGGCGACGATATGCGCCAGATAACCAAGCCCGGTGCCGCCAAACTCTTCCTCGACGGTCATCCCGAGCAGGCCGAGGTCGCCGAACTTCTTCCACAGGTCGGCCGGAAACAGGTTCTCGCGATCGATCGCCTCGGCGCGTGGCGCGATCTCGCGCGCGGCAAAGTTGCGAACGGTCTCGCGCAACATGTCGATGATCGGGCCGTGGGCAAAATTGAGGCTCGGATATTCCATGTCTCTCGCTCCTTGGGTGGGTTTTACCGCGGATGCTCCTGCTTGCCGTGCAAGGCGATGATCGTCTGCTGCATCAATGCGCACGGCGACTTCCTGCCGTGGTGTACCGCGAACACCTCGGCGCGCGTGACGATCAGCGTTCGTCCGTAGCGGACCACCGATCCCTCGGCAATCAGCAGCTGGCCCTCGGCTGGCGCCAGCAGATTGAGCTTGTACTCGACGGTCAGTACCGCCGTTTCCGCGCCGGTCAGCGTGCTGGCCGCGAAACCGGCCGCCGAATCGGCAATCATGCCGACCACGCCGCCATGAATGTAGCCGTGCTGCTGGGTGATTTCCGGCGCGTGCGGCAGGTGGATCTCGGTGTAACCCGGCTCGATCACCGGCATGCGGGCGCCGATCAGCACCATCGCCCGCTGTCGCGCGAAGCTGGCGCGGACGCGTTCGGCGTAATCGGGATCCTGGATTCTGTGCATGGCCGCCATTTAAATTGACGTTGACGTAAACGTCAACCATTTTTTCCCCTGCCGGTCAGGCGCGCGTTTCGGCCTTCGCCGCCCTGCCCGCCGCGCGCGCCAGCAACAGCTCGCGGCATTGCTGTTCGAAGTTGCAGACTTCCTGCAGTACCGCCTCGATGTCCTCGCGCTGCTGCAACAGCGCCGCCTTGCGCTGCTGCAGGCCATTGAGGAATTCGGTCAGCTGGGTGTTCTTGTCGCGCGCCGTATCGTACATGCCGATCAGGTAGGCAATCTCGGCCAGGCTGAAGCCGAGCCGCTTGCCGCGCAAGGCCAGCTTCAGACGGGTGCGATCGCGGCGCGTGAACACCCGCGTTCGTCCCTCACGCCGCGGCGACAGCAGCCCCTGATCCTCGTAGAAACGAATCGTGCGTGGCGTGATGTGAAACTCGCGCGCCAGGTCGGAAATGCTGAAGGTCGTCGTCTGCTTTTCCACCGCGGGACCGCCCGGAGTCGGATGAGGAGTATCACGTGTAGAATGCTTCGCTGCAGAGGCCACCACAAGCCAGCCTCATGAGCCGGCAAGTTTATAGACTTCGAAGGTTTTTACAATCCATCGACCAATGCTGCCCGAATACCCCTTTGCCACCCCACCGGCCGCCGGTGCCACCTGCGAGGTGGCTGCTGGCGTTCACTGGTTGCGGATGCCGCTGCCTTTTGCCCTGAACCACATCAACCTCTGGCTGCTTGAGGATGACCACGGCTGGACCATCGTCGATACCGGATTCGCCCTCGATACGGTCAAGGATTGCTGGCAGACCATCCTAGCGCGGCTGAGCGAAACGACGCGCGGCGGACACATCTCGCGGATCATCGTCACGCATTTCCATCCCGATCACCTCGGCCTCGCCGCCTGGCTGCAGGAGATGACCGGCGCGCCGATACACATGACGCTCGGCGAATATCTCACCGCCCACGCCGTCTGGCACGAGATCGGCGGCCACGGCAATCAGCCGATGCTTCGCCAGTTCCGCGCGCACGGTCTCGATGGCGACCGCTGTGCCGCCCTCGAGCGTCGCAGTGGCGGCTACAACCGTGGCGTGCCGACGCTGCCGACCGACTACCGCCGCCTGATGGCAGGCGACGAACTGGTCATCGGCGAACATCGCTGGCGCGTCCGCGTTGGTTTCGGTCACTCGCCCGAACACGCCGCCCTCTACAGCCAGGACCTCGGTGTGCTGATTTCCGGCGACATGCTGCTGCCCAAGATATCGACCAACATCAGTGTCTTTGCGGTCACGCCGATGGCCGACTCGCTCGCCGATTTCCTGCAGTCGATTGACCATTACCGGGAGCTGCCGGCCGAAACACTGGTACTGCCATCGCACGGACTGCCCTTCCACGGCATCGAGAACCGGGTCAACGCGCTGCATGCGCACCACGAGGAGCGCTTGCTGGTGCTCGAAGAGCAATGCACCAGCCCGCGCAGCGCGGCCGAGTTGCTGATCACCCTGTTCCCCAGGGATCTCGATACCCATCAAACGATGTTCGCCATGGGCGAAGCAATCGCCCACCTCAACCGCCTCGAACACGCCGGCCGGCTGCAACGGCTCGAGGACGACGACGGCCTGATCCGCTTCGTCAGGAAACATGGCGCCGCCGGCAGCCGATCGGCGCCGAGACCAAGACCAGGAGGCTGACCATGATGGCACCGCCAGCGGGCGCACCGGAGCGGTCGCTGCCCGAACCGGCCGAGCTTGCCGACAGCTACCTCGAGGTCGCCCAGGGCGCCTCGCGGCTGCTCGGCAAACAGCTCAAGCGGACGGCCCGCAAGGGCCTCTGGTTGCCGAGCGAGGAAATCGCGTGGGCGCGGGCATTCATGGACCTCTCGGCGCACGCGCTGGCCAGCCCCTATCGCCTGGCGCAGGCCCAGATGGCGATGATGCGCGACCAGTTCCTGCTCTTGCAGCAATCGACGCTGCGCGCCATGGGCATGCCGTCCCGGGCGGTCGCCACGCCCGAGCAGGGCGACCGGCGCTTCGACGACCACGCCTGGGACGACAACTTCCTGTTCGACTACATCAAGCAGTCGTACCTGATCGCCGCCCACCACCTGCACCAGACCGTCGCCAGAGTGCATGGACTCGACGCGGGGACACAGGAGCAGGTGAATGCCTTCACCCGGCAGTATGTCGACGCGCTGTCGCCAACCAACTTCGCGTTGACCAATCCGGAAGTGCTGCGCAAGACGGTAAGCAGCAAGGGGCGCAACCTGCTCAAGGGCCTGAAGCACCTGCTCAGGGATCTCGAAAGCGGCGACGCACCGCTACCCGGACAAGCGGCCGATGGCGGCGCCTTGCGCCTCGGCAGGGACCTCGCCACGACCCCGGGCAAGGTGGTGTTCGAGAACGAACTGCTGCAGCTGATCCAGTTCGCACCGGCCGGCAGCCACCAGTGCCGCAAGCCCTTGCTGATCGTCCCGCCGTGGCTCCACAAGTACTACGTGCTCGACCTGCGCGACGATGAGTCACTGGTCAAGTGGCTGGTCGATCGCGGCTTCACGACGTTCATCATCAGCTGGGTCAATCCGGACCAGCGACTGGCCCGCAAGAGCTTTGAAGACTACGTGGTGGACGGCGTGCTGGCAGCGATCGATGCCGTCGAGCAGGCGACCGCCGAGAGCAGGCTCGACCTCGTCGGCTACGGCCTCGGCGGTACTCTGCTGATGGCGACGCTGGCCGTCATGGCCGCCCGGCGCGACCGGCGTGCGGCTTCGGCAAGCTTCCTGGCCACCCTGCTCGATTTCTCCGAACCGGGCGAAGTCGGCGCGCTCGCCGGCGCCGATCCGCTCACGCGCGAAGGCAGCAAGGCAAGCCGCGCGAGCACGGCGCGCGCTTCGACGAACGCCGGCACCTGCACGATGCTGCACGCCAACGACCTGATCTGGTCCTTCGTGGTCAACCGCTACCTGCTCGGCAAGACGCCGTTTCCGGCCGATCTGCTGTACTGGATCGCCGACTCGACGCGCCTGCCGGCGGCCCTGCACCGCTACTGTCTGGACAATTTCTACCGCGGCAACCGCTTGCCGCAGCCGGGCGGCATCACCCTGGCAGGGGTGGATGTCGACCTCGCCAGGGTCAAGATCCCCTGCTATTTCCTGGCGACCATCGAAGACCACATTTCGCCGTGGAGGAGCAGCTATCTCGGCAGCCGCCTGCCGCGCGGCCCGGTCCGTTTCGTCCTCGGCGGCTCGGGCCACGTTGCCGGTATCGTCAATCCACCGTCGCACGAACAGCACGGCTTCTGGAGCAACGAGGAATTGCCGCAACACCCCGACGATTTCCTCGCCGGCGCCGTCCGGCACCCCGGATCGTGGTGGACCGACTGGGAGCAATGGCTGCTTGCCCAGCCCGACGGCAATACCCTGGTCGTCGCGCGCCACCCCGGCGACGGCGCGCTGGCGGTGATCGAAGACGCCCCCGGCCGCTACGTCGCCTAGCGCCCCGGCGCCCTTGCCGCCGCAGCCGCCGGCAGGCATGGCCAATCGTCGCGGCCGGCCGAACGGTGATCAACGGTCGCTTGACGTAGAATGGTCCGATCATGAGTTCGACCCTGGTCCCCGACTATACCGGCGGCAGCATCGTCAATCTGGTGCAGAGCATCGCCACCGCCTGCGGCAGCGACCGCCGGCAGTACCCCGAACTGTCCTTGCTGCCGGCAGCGCGGCTGGCCAGGGCTCGGCACCTGCTGCTGCTGGTGATCGACGGACTCGGCCAGCGCACCCTGGCGCGACACCCCGCCAGCCCGCACCTGCAAAGCCACCTGCTCGGCAGCATGACCTCGGTCTTTCCGTCGACCACTGCCAGCGCGATCACCACCTTCATGACCGGCCTCGCGCCGGCGCAACACGGCCTGACCGGCTGGCACATGCACATGGACGAAATCGACCAGACGCTGGCCATCCTGCCACTGACGCCGCGCGCCGGAACGATGAAAGCATTGCCCGAGCAACTGCCGCCGCTGCTTTTCCAGCACCCATCCCTGTTTCAGACGCTTGCCCGCGAGTCCTGGGTGGTCGCCCCGCAGAGCATCGCCGGCAGCCCCTTCAACACCTGGCACGCACGCGGCGCACAGACCCTGGCCTATCGGACGCTGCCCGAGATGATCGACGGCATCGCCGGCTTGCTGCAGGCGGACGCCGAGCCACGCTACGTCTACGCCTACTATCCGGATCTCGACGCCTGTTCGCACCACTACGGCACCGACAGTCGCCAGGCCCGGCAGACTCTGGCGGAATTCGACAGCCAGTTCGGCGCGCTGACGCGCCGCCTGCGGGGCAGCAACAGCTGGCTGCTGGTCACCGCCGACCACGGCTTCATCGATTCACCGGCGCGCCGGGTGATCGATCTCGACGACCATCCGCAACTCGCCGCACTTCTTCACCGGCCGCTGTGCGGCGAGCGGCGTGTCGCCTACTGCTACGTTGCGCCAGGCGATCGTCCGGCTTTCGAAAACTACGTGCACCGCCATCTCGGCCGCGCTTGCCACCTCTACCCCAGCGAGCAATTGATCGCCGCTGGCTGGTTCGGGCCGCCCCCCCATCATCCGCGCCTGGCGGCGCGAATCGGCGACTACACGCTGCTGATGAAGGACAACTGGACGATCAAGGACTGGTTGCCGGAGGAGAAGCGCTACACCATGCTCGGCGTCCACGGGGGCACCAGCAGCAACGAGATGCGCGTGCCATTGCTCGCGCTGCGCGCCTGAGACCCGGCGCAAGGCTGGCCGCACGACGTCGAGTCGATTCCACCAGGAGAAAGGGAAATGACCAGAGACCATACCAGAAGCACAAACACCGACCGGCTGATCGCCGATGCCGTTCGCCAGCGCCAGGCGCGCGAGAGCGGCTACCGCGAACAGGCGCTCAAGATCTACCCGTGGATCTGTGGTCGTTGCAGCCGTGAGTTCACCCATCAGAACCTGCGCGAGCTGACCGTTCATCACCGTGACCACAATCACGACAACAACCCGCCCGATGGCAGCAACTGGGAGCTGCTGTGCCTGTACTGCCACGACAACGAACACTCGCGGCAACTCGACGCCGAAGCCGCCCGCCAGGCCGGGGTCAAGGCGCCTGCTTCGGCCGACCGGCCGCCGGCGACCGCACAGCCGTTTGCCAATCTCAGGGACCTGCTGAAGAACCGCCAGCAGTGAACGGCTGCCAGCGCCCCCGTCGGCAGCCTGCCGGCGTTCATTGGCGGTAGCTCGCGACCGCGACGACCACGGCAGGCAGATAGCCGCAGGTGGCCAACGAAGTCAGCTTGCGCCTTCCCGCCGACATCGCCCGCGACCTGTCCGGCAAGACGATCTGCTTGCCGACCTTCCAGGACATCACCTTGCAGGTGCCAACGGCGCTCAAGAAAGCCGAGAAGATGGCGCCATTCCAGGCCTTGTCGCGACGGCTCTGGGAATACCGCGTGCACGTCACCGCACTGGGCCGCGTACAGGCGCGCAAGCTGACCCGTATCAATCGGGAAGAGGCGATGTTTGCCGGCCCGAGCCATGACGCAGGCGTCTTCTGCCTGCTGTCGCGGGCGGCGTCCCTGCCTGAACTGATCGCCGACCGGGGCGAATTGCAGCAGTTGCTGACGCAGTGGCACGCCGAGATCGGACACGCCCTGCTCGACTCCGAAGTGCTCACGACCGTGCTCGCCGAGTCCGCCGACGACGTTGCCTCGCTGAACAGCGCGCTGGGCGCCTGAGGCGGCGCCCAGCGCCGCGTCGCGCTGCGCTACAGTCGCCGGATCTTGTCGAGCAGGCGGCTGGTCGAGGTCTGGTGGATGAACGGCAAGGACAGTACGCGGCCACCCCAGCCCGCCACTTCGCGATTGCCGACGATCCTGTCGACCGGCCAGTCGCCGCCCTTGACCAGCACCTCCGGCCGGCAATCGAGGATGCGCTGCAAGGGCGTGTCCTCGTCAAACCAGGTGACCAGCGTCACCGACTCCAGCGCGGCGATCACCGCCAGCCGCTCAGCCAGCGCATTCACCGGCCGGTCATCGCCCTTGCCGAGACGTTTGACCGAGGCATCCGAGTTGAGCGCGACGAGCAACGCCGCGCCGAGCGAACGGGCCTGCGCGAGCAGTGTCACGTGGCCGCGGTGCAAGACGTCAAAGCAGCCGTTGCTGAACACCAGCGGTCGCGGCACGCCGACCACCCGCGCGGCGAGATCGCCTGGCGCGACGATCTTGTTCTCGAAGACGGGCAAGCCGCTGTTGGTCCGTGAATCCGGATTCGCATTCAAGTCCGTCGCGATGGTCTCGGTGGTCTCGCTCATCCCTCACTCCAGTGCTGCCGCGACCGGTCGGGCAACTGCCGCGCGCGCGAGCGCAGCGCCGACCCGATCAGCGGCCGCAAAGACGGCAGTCTCTCACCTGCCGGCCCGACCAACAAGGCCCGCAATACGTGCCGCACGGCGACCCTCGCGCCTTCTCTGGCAAGCCCCGGGCGACCGTCCTCGCCGCCGCTGCGCTGCCCGTGACCTATCTCACGGAGGACGCCGGATCGACTCGGTATAATCGCGGCTCGATCGATCAGATCATCGCCTGCATGGCAGGCCGCATCCGGGAAGATTCCCGCTACAGGAGACGATATGGACATCAGAGGCGAGGTGGTTGCGGTTCTCGACGAGGTCTTGAGCCTCAAGGGCCGGGCCAGCGGGTTCACGCTGGAAACACCCTTGCTCGGTGCAATTCCGGAACTCGATTCGATGGCCGTGGTGGCGCTGATCACGACCCTCGAAGAACGCTTCGGCTTCATCGTCGATGACGACGAAATCGACGGCACGGTATTTGCCACGCTGGCGACGCTGGCCGATTTCGTCCAGAAGAAGCTGACCTCATGAGCACTGCCGCCGGCGATGGCGATTGAAGCCTTCTTCGTGCTGGCGGCGGCCGGTCAGCGCTTTGCCCTGCTGCACACGCCGGATACCCCGTCAACGCCGCGTGGCGCGGTGGTCTACGTACCGCCGTTTGCCGAGGAACTCAACAAGTCCCGGCGGATGGCGGCCTTGCAGGCGCGAGCGATGGCCGCCGCCGGCTACGCCGTGCTGCAGATCGACCTGCTCGGTTGCGGCGACAGTTCGGGCGATTTTGCCGATGCCACCTGGGAAGCCTGGCTGGCCGACGTCAAGCTTGCCTGCGACTGCCTGCAGCGGCGGGCACCGGCGCCGCTGTGGCTGTGGGGCCAGCGCGCCGGCTGCCTGCTGGCCAACGACGCGGCGCAACGGATGGCAGGGCCGGTCAACCTGCTTTTCTGGCAGCCGGTCGTTTCCGGCAAGCAGTTCCTGCAGCAGTTCCTGCGCCTGAAGGTCGCCGCCGAGATGCTCGGCAGCGACGGCAAGGGCGTCATGGAGCGTCTTCGCCAGCAACTGCGCCAGGGCGAACCGGTCGAGATCGCCGGCTATCTGCTGTCACCGGCACTCGCCGGCGCGCTCGAAAAGGCCGAATTGCTGCTGCCGCACCGCTCCGGCCGTGTCGAATGGATAGAGATTACCGGCCGGCCCGACGGCGCCCTGTCGCCGGCGGCGGTCGCGCGGCTGACCCAGTGGCAGGCCGCCGGCCAGACCGCCAGAGGGACGGCGATCAGCGGTCCCGCTTTCTGGCAGACCAGCGAGATCACCGAGTGTCCGGCGCTGCTCGAGGCCACCATCGAACGGATGTCCGCAGGCGGTGCAGAATGATTTTCGTCGAGGAAGCGCTGCTCTTCCCCTGCGCCGGCGAACTGTTGCCAGCGATCGTCGCGCGGCCGCAAACGCCCGCCGCGCCGCAGCGCGCGGCGAATGGCGCCAATCAGTCCGAAACCGTGCCGTCCGGGCAGGAAAATGGCCCGCACGCGCCGACCGCGGCAAACGGCTCGCAGGGATCGAAGCAGTCGAACGCCGCCGAGCAGAGCGGCGTGCGCGACCAGCACGGCCGCTGCGGCGTGCTGATCGTCGTCGGCGGCCCGCAGTATCGGGTCGGCAGTCACCGGCAGTTCCTGCTGCTGTCACGCCGTCTGGCCGGCGCCGGCTATCCGGTGATGCGCTTCGACCACCGCGGCATGGGCGACGCCGGCGGCCCGATGCGCAGCTTCGAGGCGATCGCGCCCGACGTCGGCGCCGCCATCGACGCCTTCCAGCGCGCCTGTCCGACGGTCCGGCGGATCGTCCTCTGGGGGCTGTGCGACGCCGCATCGGCGGCCTTGTTGTACGTTCAGACGTGCCCGGACGAGCGAGTCGCCGGACTGACCCTGCTCAACCCCTGGGTGCGCTCGGAGAGCAGCCTGGCGCAGACCCATATCAAACACTATTACGGCCAGCGCCTGCGGCAGGCGGAATTCTGGCGCAAGCTGCTCGGCGGCAGGATGGAAGTGCTGAAAGCGATCCGTGGCCTGTGGCACAGCGCGCGGCTCGCCCGCCGTTGCGGTGAACAGGACGATCGCGAGGACAGCCGCCGCTACCAGGATCGCATGGCCGAAGGTTGGCGGCAGTTTCCCGGCAAGCTGCTGCTGATCCTCAGCCAACAGGACTACACGGCGAAGGAATTTCTCGAATTTGCCGCCAGCGACCCCGCCTGGTCCGGCCTGCTCGACGACGCCAGGGTGCGCCGCGTAGACCTCGCCGATGCCGATCACACCTTCTCGTCAAGAAGGCAGCGCCGGCAGGTCGAGGACGCCACCCTGGCGTGGCTAGAAACGCTGCCGGCAGAGGGTGAACGATGAGATCTCAGGCCGGCGGCAAACGCGAAATGAACGACACGCGACGAATTTTTCCGGAGGAAAGCGCGCAATGAGCAGTCTCGGTGGCACGCGGCGCCACAGTCGTGGCCGACCGCATGCGGGTTCGGCGCGCTGGTTCCGGCGCTATCGATGGCTGGTGATCAGCGGCTGGTTGCTGATCCTGCTGGCCGTCGGCTGGGTGTTGTTCTTTCGCTCGACGCGCATGCCGTCGCCGCCCACGGCCGGCGTCACGGCGGCAGCCGCCGCGGCCGCGGCAAGCGCCAGCACGGATCCCGAAAGCATGCCGGCGGTCAGGCTGCCGGCCGACGATGCGGTACACAACCAGCTCACCGAGTGGTGGTACTACAGCGGTCATCTGCAAACCGAATCGGGTGAGCACTATTCGTTTCATCTGGCCACCTTCCTGCGTCGCGGAACGCTCACCCACACCGTCTTCCACGGCTCGCTGCTCGACCATCAGACCGAGGAACTGTACACCGAGCAGGCGCGCACCGCCGGCAATCCCTCGGACGGACGGCGCGACGGCTTCAAGTTCAGTTTCGGCAAGTGGCAGATCGAGGGCAACGGCGCGAAGCACGCGGCCAAGATGGCCGGCAAGGACTTCTCGCTCGACCTGCAGATGAGCGATGCCCTGCCGCCGGTGCTGCATCAGGCACCGGCAACGCCGGTCGCCGGGCTGCTCGATTTCGGCGCTGCCGGCATGAGCTACTACACCTCGCGGCCACGCATGACCGCAAGCGGCACGCTGACCATCGACGGCAAGCCGCAGGCGGTCCGCGGCGACGTCTGGTTCGATCATCAATGGGGCGACTTCGAAGCGGCCGACCTGCGCTGGAACTGGTTTGCGCTGCAGTTGACCGACGGCGCCGACCTCATGCTGTTCGAGCTCTTCGACCGACAGGGCGGGCCGGTGCTGCGCATGGGAAGCTACGCCAGGGGTGGCGTGGTGACCGCGCTTGGCGCCGCGGACTTCACCGCCAGCCCTGCCGGCAACTGGCAGAGCCCGGCGTCGAAAGTCGTCTATCCCACCCGCTGGACGATCGCGGTGCCAGCGAAGGGCCTGCAGTTGCAGGTCGATGCAGTGATCCGCGCCAGCGAGTTCGACGCGCGAACGACGACGCTCAACGTGTACTGGGAAGGCGCCGTCAAGATCGGCGGATCGCACGGCGGCGTCGGCTTCATGGAACTCAGCGGCTATCCGCCGGCGAAGGAAGCAGAAGAGAAAAAGGGCAACGGCGAGCAGCCGAAGAAACAGGAAGCCGGCAAGAAGAAAAAGCGCTAGCGCGGACGCCCGCCGGCGAGCGGCGCGGCGCGCCGCGGCATCATCCGCTGCATCAGGCCGGCCGGCGGCGCGTCATGTCCTCTCATCCAGCCGGCGTACCAGTTCGGCCTTGTTGTTCACCCCGAGCTTGCGAAAACAGTGGGCAAGGTGATTGCGCACCGTCGCCGGAGCAAGCGACAGGCTGCGGGCGATTGCCGAATAGGTTTCGCCGCTCGCGTAGCGGCTGGCAATCTCGCCTTCACGGATCGACAACTGGGCCATTGCGCCATCCGGGCGCGCACTGAGGTAGCGCCACTGACCGCAGGGCGTGACCTCGAGACGCAGTTCCGGCGAGACGTAGGCGCATCCCGCGCGCACCGAAGAAGCCAGCGGCTCGGGCAGGGCGCTGCCGCTCCACGCCGGCCACAGACCACTGACGCGGGCGATGAACGCCGGCGACGCCTCACGCAGGAAGCCGTGCGCATCGACCACCGCCCACTCGCGGTTGACCACGGCCGGGGTCTTGAGGAAATGGCGCAAGCGCGCCACGCGATGCGCTTCGACGAGATGCGGCATCAGCAATTCCTTGCTCTGCCGCTCGCTTTCGGAGAACGGACGTTGGCCATCGTGGCGCCACAGCGTCAGGAACTCGTAGAGCGACGAAGTCGGTTCGATCAGCAAGGTACCCAGCGACCACGCGATCTTGTAGCGTCGCCCCAGCTGCCGATAGAGCACCGTCCGCAGGTAATTCGCCCGCGTCGTCAGGTCACTCATGTTCACCGTCCTGCCGGGCGAGGCGACCAGAGCCGCACGAAAGAAATCGTCTTCGAGATGCGGCGGGTACTCGTCCAGGATGCTGTCGTCGCAGTTGTGCAGGAACACCTCGTGCAGCGCTGGCGGTTCGGCCGCGGCGTTTCCCCACCAGGCCGAGTCGAACGCGACCAGGGACTGCGTCTGTTCCAGCGCCCAGGCCTGAAAGCTGCCCAGCGGCACCTCGCGACCCTCGCGGTACAAGCGCAGGATCACGGCATTCAGCGCACTGGCGTCAACGGTCAACATGCCGCGCATTCTGCACGAAAAAGATCGTCCGCCAATGACCGCTACTGTCAGCGATGATGCAAGTGCATCATACCGGCGCTTTACAGTCTGCCGCAGCGCGGTGACGCCGCTGGTCGACCGGTGTCCGACGCGCCGCCCGGCCATTTCGGCAAGCTCCTGATAAAACGACGCAAGCCACCGCGCGGAAAGGCACGCTTGCGGACCGGCACAAGACTTGCTTCGGCAGTGACATCAGCCTGCTTCATGTTGCCGCCCGACGCCAAGCGTTGTCGGCGTTCCGTCCGTCATCAGAGGAGACATCCCATGCCCGCCCGCCGTCCGACCTTGGCACTCAAGCCAAGCCTGCTCGCCATCCTGCTCGCCTTCCCGGCACACCAGGCTCTCGCCGCGAATTGCACGTGGAATGTCACGACCGGCAACTGGGCAACGCCGTCCGACTGGACGAGCTGCGCCCTGGGCAATGGCAATCCGGCGGCCACCCCCGGCAGCAACGACACCGCCAATATCGGTGCCAGTGGCGTGGTTACGATCAACACCGGGCAGTCCATCCTGACGCTCAACAACACTGGCCAGATCACCATCGACGCCTTCGGCCTCAACCTGGTCGGCGGAGGCAGCACCACCAACAGCGGCGTCATCAACGTCGGCGGTGCCTCGACGGCCAATATCGGCGTGTCCGCCGGCCACAACATCAACAACACCGGCGGCACGATCAACATCGCCGACGGCAGCGTAGTCAATCAGTTCGGCAGTTCGATCACTGGCGGCACGATCGCTACCGCCAGCAGCGGCGCGCTGGTGGCGTTCAATAACAGCAACAACTTCCTCAGCAATGTCACACTCAACGGCACGCTCGATCTGGCCAGCAACACCAGCGTCGAACGCGTCGCCAACGGGATGACGCTGAACGGCACGGCCAGGATCGGTAGCGCCAGCATCCTGGCGCCACAGGGTGACCAGACCATTGGCGGCGCCGGCAGCATCGTCTTCAGCGATGGCAACGCCAGCAACCGGCTGAACGTCGAGGCCGGCAACCTGGTCCTCGGCAGCGGCATCACCCTGCGCGGCGAAACGGGCCGGGTGGGCAACCAGAGCTTTGCCGGCGGTGCGGCGACACTGACCAACATGGGCGTCATCTCGGCCGACGTGAGCGGCGGAACGATCACCATGGCGGTCAACGGGCTGGTCACCAACCAGGGGACGATGCGCGCGCAGAACGGCGGTCAGCTGACGCTGAATGCCGGCGGCGGCTACGACAATTCCGCCGGCACCCTGCTCGCCGACGTCGGCAGCACCGTTCTGTTCAACGGCACGGCGGTCAGCGGCGGCGTACTGAACAGCAATGGCAGCGGCAAGTTCGTCGCCGCCAACAACGCCAACAACTTCCTCAACGGCAGCACCCTGAACGGCGTTCTCGACATGGCCACGGCTACCGGCGTCGAGCGCATCTCGGCCGGCGGCATGACCCTCAACGGCACGATCAACATCGGCAACGCCAGCATCGTTGCGCCGCAGGGTAACCAGACCATTGGCGGCAGCGGCACGATCGTCTTTGCCGACGGCAACGCCAACAACCGGCTGAACGTCGAGGCCGGCAACCTGATCCTGGACAGCGGTATCACGGTGCGCGGACAAACCGGCCACATCGGTCAGCAGGCTTTCGCCGGCGGTGCCGCAACGCTGACCAACAACGGCGCCATCCAGGCCGACGTCTCCGGCGGCGCGATCACCATCGCAGTGCAGGGGCTGACGACCAACAACGGCACCCTGGCGGCGCTCAACGGCGGCACGCTCAACCTCAACTCCAACGTCCAGGGCAACGTCGGCAGCCAGATCCTGGCCGGCAACGGCAGCGTCGTGGCGCAGAACGGCGTCACCATCAGCGGCGTGGTCAACACCAGCGGCACGGGATCGTTTCGCGCTGCCAACAACGGCAACAACGTCTTCAGTGGCGTCGATTTCGCCGGCACCCTCGATCTGGCGAGCGCCACTGGCGTCGAGCGGGTGGTCGGCGGACTGACGTTGAACAGCGCGACAGTCAATATCGCCCAGGCGAGCGTCCTCGCGCCGCAGGGCGACCAGACCATCGCCGGCAACGGCACCATCGTCTTTGCCGACGGCAACGCCAACAACCGGCTGAACGTCGAGGCCGGCAACCTGATCCTCGCCAGCGGCGTCACCGTGCGCGGCGAAAGCGGCCGCATCGGCAACCAGAGCTTCGCTGGCGGTGCCGCAACCCTGACCAATAACGGCACCATCCAGGCCGACGTCGGCGGTGGCGCGATCACCCTTGCGGTCAACGGTCTGACGACCAACAACGGCACCCTGGCGGCGCTCAACGGCGGTACGCTCAACCTCAACTCGTCGGTCACCGGCAACACCGGCAGCCAGATCCTCGCTGGCGCGGGCAGCGTCGTGGCGCAGAACGGCGTGACGATCAGCGGCGACATGAACCTCACCGGCGCGGGATCGTTCCGCGCCAGCAACAGCGGCAGCAACGTCCTCAGCGGTGTCAAGCTCTCGGGAACGCTCGACCTGGCCTCTGCCGCCGGCGTCGAACGGATCACCAGCGGCCTGATACTCAATGGCGCGACGATCAACATCGGCAACAGCAGCGTTCTGGCGCCACAGGGCGATCAGACGATTTCCGGCACCGGCACCATCGTCTTTGCCGACGCCAGCGGCAACAACCGGCTCAACGTCGAGGCCGGCAACCTGACCCTGGCCTCGGGCGTCACGGTGCGCGGCGGCAACGGCATCATCGGCCAGCAGGCTTTCGCCGGCGGCGCCGCGACGCTGACCAACCAGGGCCTGATCTCGGCCGACGTCGCTGGTCGCAGCATCGCGCTCGGCGTCAACGGGCAGGTGATCAACCAGAACGTCATGGAAGCCCGCAACGGCGCCCAGTTGACGCTGAATGCGGGCGGCGGCTACGACAATAGCGCCGGCATCTTGCGCGCAGACACCGGCAGCACGGTATTCTTCAACAGCGCCACGGTCACCGGTGGAACGCTGAACAGCAACGGCAACGGCACGTTCGTGGCCAGCAACAGCGGCAACAACTTCCTCAACGGCGTCACCCTGAATGGCGTCCTCGACCTGGCGACGGCTACCGGCGTCGAGCGCATATCCGCCGGCGGCATGACGCTCAACGGCACGATCAACATCGCCAGCGGCAGTGTTCTGGCGCCGCAGGGCAACCAGACCATTGCCGGTACGGGCAGCATCGTCTTCGCCGACGGCAACGCCAGCAATCGCCTCAACGTCGAGGCGGGCAACCTGGTCATTGACAGCGGCGTGACGGTACGCGGACAAACCGGCCACATCGGTCAGCAGGCTTTCGCCGGTGGCGCCGCGACGCTGACCAACAACGGCACCATCAATGCCGATGGTGGCGGCACGATCACCGTCAACGTCACCAGCGCGCTGACCAACAACGGCACGATGCGCGCCCAGAACGGCACGCTGCTGATCCAGGATGCGGTCGCCGGCACGGGTACGCTGCAGGTCGATTCGACCGGCGTGATGACCCTCGCCAACGCCGCCAACACGCAGGGCAGGCTGGTGATGGGCGCCGCCGGATCGACACTCAACATCGGCACGCAGAACCTGACGATCAATAGCGACTACACCAACGTCGCCGCCGGCAGCGGCAACAGCTTCGACCGCCGCGCCGGTGTCAGCGGTGCCGGCCTGATCGTCGCCGGTGCCAACGCCGCGCAGGCGATCACCGGCGCCGGCGTGAGCGACGGCGCGACGGCGAACGCGACGCTGACGATCAACAACGTGCGCGTCGGCGCGACCACCTTCAATTACCAGATCGCCAACACCGGCAGCACCGGCCCGGCGCTGCGCGGCGCCATCCAGACCAGCGTCAATGGCGCCAACCTGAGCGATGCGCGGCTCAGCGGCGTCGGCGTCAGCGCCGGCAACTACAACACCGGCGGCCCGGGCAGCAATACCGGCGACCTCGGCGTGACCTTCACGGCTGCGACAGCCGGCGCTCTCGCGGCGCTCAGCGGCCAGGTGCTCAACCTGCGCAGCAACTTCAACAACATCGCCGACCAGAAGCTGAACATCGTGCTGGCCGGCGGCGCCGCAGCCTACAACGCGGCCGTCGGCAGCGCCACGCCGTCGCCGCTGGTACTCGCCAATCAGCGCGTCGGTGGCAGCCTGGCGCAGTTCTTCACGGTCAGCAACGCCGCTGCTGCGGGCAGCTTCTCCGAGGACCTCAACGCCAGCTTCTCGGCCAGCAGCGGACAGGCCGGGATCAGTGGCGGCAACATCACCGGCCTGCTGGCCGGCAGTGCCAACAGCAGCACCATGGCGGCCCACATCGACACCAGTTCGGCCGGTGCGAAAGCCGGCACCGTGACACTGGCCTACGAAACCGCGGGCAAGGTCAATGGCGTCAGCAACGGGCTCAGCCCCGCCAGTGTCGGTAGCCAGACGATCAACGTCAGCGGCGACGTCTATCGCCTGGCGCAAGGCGCGACCACGCCGACGCCGATCGCCTTCGGAAATCGCCACGTCGGCGACACCGCCAGCCAGATCCTCAGCGTCCAGAACAGCGCCGCTGCCGACGGCTTCTCCGAGAAACTCAACGCCAGCTTCGGCAGCAACACCGGCGCCGCCAGCAACAACGGTGGCAACATCAACGGTCTGGTGGCCGGCGGCAGCAACGCCAGCAGCATGAGTGTCAGCCTCGACACCAGCAGCGCCGGCAGCAGGAGCGGCAGCGTGACGCTCAACTACGTTTCCGACGGTGTCGGCACCAGCGGCCTGGCAGCGATCGCCGCCGGCAGCCAGACGATCAACGTCAGTGGCGACGTCTACCGCCTGGCGTCGGCCAACACCCTCACCGCCATCAACTTCGGCAGCGTTCACGTCGGCGACACCGTGCAGCAGGCGCTGAGCATCAGCAACACCGCCATTGCCGACAGTTTCTCCGAGAAACTCAACGCCAGCTTCGGCGCCAGTTCCGACGCGCGCATCACCACCAGCGGCAGCGTCAGCCAATTGGTCGCCGGCACTACCGACAGCAGCAGCATGCTGGTCGGCCTGAATACCGCCGCCGCCGGCAACGTCAATGGCACCCAGGTGATCAACTTCGCCTCCGACGGCACCGGCAGCAGCGGCCTTGGCATCACCAGCCTGGCCTCGCAGACGATCGGCGTCAGCGGCGACATCTCCACCAGCGGCAGCGTCTTCCGCCTGGCCAGTGCCAGCCCGGCGACGCCCAACCCGGTCAATTTCGGCAATGTCCGTATCGGCGCCACCGCCGAGCAGGCGCTGAGCATCAGCAATACTGCCGCCGACGACGGCTTCTCGGAGAAACTCAACGCCAGCATCAGCAGCAACGGCGCACCGGTGACCGCCAGCGGCGCATTCAACCTGCTGGCGGCGCAGGCGACCGACAGCAGCAGCCTGCAGGTCGGCATCGACACCAGCAGCGCCGGCGCCAAGAGCGGCAGCGCGACGATTGCGCTGGTCTCCGACGGCACCGGCACCAGCGGCCTGGCACCGACCAACCTGCCGTCGCAGACGGTCAACGTCAGCGGCAATGTCTATCGCCTGGCCGACCCGAGCGTCAATACCGGCAGCGTCAATCTGGTGGCGCGCCGCGGCGACACCGCACCGACGGCATCGATCAGCGTCAGCAACCAGAGCCCGGACGCCTTCACCGAAGGGCTCAAGGCCGGCTTCGGTCCAGTCGCTGCCGGTTTCTCGGGGAGCGGCACGATCGCCAACCTGGCGGCTCAGGGAACCGACGCCAGCAGCCTGCAGGTCGCTCTGAACACCGCCACCGCCGGCAATTTCGCCGGCAACGCACAGCTCGACTTCGTATCGACCGGCGCCGGCACCACCGCGGCGGCCGACGTCTCGGTCGGCAACCGGCTGGTCAGTCTGGCCGGCAAGGTGTACGAGCAGGCCGTCGCGCAGGTCAATACGGTGCTGGTCGATTTCGGCATCGTGCACAAGGGCGAGGTGGTGGCCGCGAAGAACGTATCCGTGAGCAACAGCGCGCCGGTAGCCGCTGTCAACGACACGCTCAAGGGCAGCTTCATCAACATGCCGAGCGGGCCATTCGCCGGCAGTGGCAGCGTCAGTGGTCTTGCCGCCGGCCAGACCGACGCCAGCAGCCTGCTGGTCAGCCTCGACACCGCCAACGCCGGCGTCTTCAGCAGCGGCGGCGACAAGCTGCAGTTCGCCAGCCACAACCCCGACATGGCCGACCTCCCGCTCGGCAATGCGGCGCTCACGCTGCAGGCGCAGGTGAACAATTTCGCCAACCCGAACTTCTTCAAGACCTCGGGGAGCGGTTCGCTGAGCGGTGGCGGCTTTGACTTCCTGCTCGACTTCGGCACGCTGACCGCCGGCAGCGGCATGGTCAGTGCCTTGCTGCAGCTCGCCAACGACGTCAGCGGCCCGGCCGACCTGCTCGATGGCGCTTACAGCTTCGCGCTCAACGAGTTCCTGAAGAGCGGTTTCGATTCCTTTGCCGACCTCACCGCCGGCGACTCGCAAAGCGGCCTGCAGATCTCGCTGGATACGCTCAACGCCGGCAACTTCAGCGACACCATCGTGCTTTCCGCGATCGGCCATAACGCCAGCGGCTTCAGCGCCGCCTTCAACGACGTCCGCCTGACCGTGCAGGCGCGCGTGCAGGCCGGCGGCGGCCAGGTTCCCGAGCCCGGCAGCCTGCTGCTGCTGACCATCGCGCTGGCGATCATCGTTCTGCAGCGTCGCCGCGCGCAATGCTAAACTAGCGCCGCAGCGGCTTCCCCGATTCGGGGAAGCCGCTGCGCGCTGGTCTTGACGACGACGCTTCGACCCCTCGCCCGGGGTTTCGACCCACCATCTTCTCGGGAGTACTCGATTGACCACCATGCAACATCGCATCCTGGTCCTGCTCGGCGCGCTCGCGCTCGTGCTGGCGATCGTCAACGCGATGATGTTCAGCAGCAACCGGCAGGAACAGAACGAGCTGGCGATCCGCGGCCAGTTCATCCAGCAGAGCCTGCAGCTGGAACCGCTCTATCAGTCGCTGATCAAGTCGCTGGCTGACCTGGCGGCCAGGGATAACGACATCCCCTTGCGGGAATTGCTCGCTTCGCAGGGCATCACCTTCAGCAGCAATCCACCAGCGGCCCCGGCACGGTGAACGACATGATCGAACAAAAATCGGCGAGCCTGTTCGCCCCGGTACTGTTGCTCGCCCTGGCGCTGGTCGTCTGGTTCGCTTTCCAGGCGAGTCAGCTCTATCACGAGCGAAGCCAGCTCGCGAAGCTGCGCGGCAACCAGGACGTCACCTACCAGAATGCCCAGAAGATGCGCAATCAGCTCGACTCGCTGGCCGCCGGCACCCAGAAGCTGGCCAGCGCCGGCAACAAGAACGCGCAGGTGCTGGTCAATGCGCTGCAGCAGCGCGGCATCACGATCAACCCGGAGGCGCCGAAGACCCCCTAGCACGCGGCACACCCGCAGCGGCGCCGCGCGCCGCTGCGGGTGTGCCACAGGCCATCGCCGGGTGGCGATGGCAAGCTGCTTTGCCGGCGGGCCCGTGCAGGCGCTAAGATGACGGCCTTCGCGCCCGGGCGGCGCCGCCCGGACCCGCAATGAATCTCCTGAAAACACTCGCCACCGTCAGCAGCATGACCCTGCTGTCGCGTGTCCTCGGGTTCGTGCGCGACTTCGTGATTGCCCGAAGCTTCGGCGCCGGCATCCTGACCGACGCCTTTTTCGTCGCTTTCAAGCTGCCGAACCTGTTGCGCCGCCTGTTTGCCGAGGGCGCTTTCTCACAAGCCTTCGTACCGGTCCTCGGCGAATACAAGAACCGCCGTGGCAGCGACGCCGCTCGGCAACTGGTGGACCGTGTCGTCAGCCTGCTGTTTCTGGTCGTGCTGGCGGTGACCGTGCTGGGAATGGCCGCGGCGTCGCTGCTGGTCTACGTCTCGGCGCCCGGTTTCGCCGACGATCCCGAGAAGTTCGCGCTGACCGTCGCGCTGACGCGCATCACCTTCCCCTACATCCTGTTCATGTCCCTGGTCGCGCTGGCCGGCGGCGTGCTCAACACCTGGAGCCGCTTCGCGGTACCGGCATTCACGCCGGTGCTGCTCAACGTCTCGTTCATCCTGATGGCGCTTTTTGCCGCCGAGTATTTCGACCCGCCGATCATGGCCCTGGGCTGGGCCGTTTTCATCGGCGGCGGCGCCCAGCTGCTGTTCCAGCTGCCTGCCCTCAAGCGCATCGGCATGCTCCCGAAATTTTCCCTGAACGTCCATGACGAGGGCGTGCGGCGGATCTTCCGGCTGATGGCGCCGGCCGTGCTCGGCGTTTCGGTGGCGCAGGTCAGCCTGCTGCTGAACACCGTCTTCGCCTCCTTTCTGGCGACCGGCAGCGTCTCCTGGCTGTACTACGCCGACCGCCTGATGGAGTTTCCGGCCGGCATGCTGGGCGCGGCGCTCGGTACCATCCTTCTGCCGTCGCTCGCCAGCTACCATGCCGCCGGTCGAACCGACGATTACTCGCGGCTGCTCGACTGGGGCCTGCGCCTGACTTTCCTGCTCGCGGCGCCGGCCGCACTGGCACTGGCGATCCTCGCCGTGCCGCTGATCACGACGCTGTTCCACCATGGCGCCTTCAGCGCCAACGACGTCTTCATGACCCGCGACGCGCTGGTCGCCTACAGTATCGGCCTGCTCGGGCTGATCCTGGTGAAAGTGCTGGCGCCCGGCTTCTACGCGCGCCAGAACATCCGCACACCGGTGAAGATCGCGTTGCTCTCGCTGGCCGTCACGCAGCTGCTCAACCTGTTGCTGATCGGCTGGTTGCGCCACGCCGGCCTGGCGCTGGCGATCGGCTTGGCGGCGACGCTCAACGCCGCGCTGCTCTACCGTGGCCTGCGGCACTGCGCGATCTATACGCCGCAACCGGGCTGGCTGCTGTTCTACGGTCGGCTCGCGCTGGCCATGGCGGCAATGGGCGCGGCGCTCTGGTTTGCGGTCGGCGAAGCAGGCGACTGGCTGGGCTGGCGGCTGGGCGAGCGGCTGCTGCGTCTTTCGCTGGTCGTCGCTTTCGGAGCGGGCGTCTATTTCGCTACACTATGGCTTGCAGGCTTTCGCCTGCGCGACTTCAAACGCAGCGCGGCCGAGTAATCTTTGAGGAGAGGAGCAATGATGAAATTGACCAGCAGCAGCTTCAACGACGGCCAGCAGATCCCGGGCGACTTCGCGTTCTGCATCGTCGACCCCGCGCACCATGTCTGCCTGGGCAGCAACCGCAACCCGCAGCTGGCGTGGAGCGGCGCCCCTCCCGGCACGCAGTCCTTCGCGCTGATCTGCCACGACCCGGATGTTCCCAGCAAGGGCGACGACGTCAATCAGGAAGACCGTACCGTACCGGCATCGCTGCCGCGCGTCGATTTCTTCCACTGGGTGCTGTTCGACCTGCCCGCCAGCCTGCACGAGATCGGCGAAGGCGAGTTCTGCAATGACGTGACGCCACGCGGCAAGCCCGGTCCGCATGCGCCGCACGACGCGCGCCAGGGGATCAACGACTACACCGGCTGGTTCGATGCTGACAACGACATGCGTGGCGATTACTACGGTTACGATGGCCCCTGCCCGCCGTGGAACGACGAGATCGTCCACCACTACGTGTTTACCCTCTTCGCGCTCGACGTCGCGACGCTTGACGTCGAAGGCCGACTGACCGGCCAGCAGGCCCGCGCGGCGATGCAGGGCCACATCCTCGATCAGGCGAGCCTGACCGGAACCTACACGCTCAATCCGTCGCTGCTGCCGTAACGCCAGCCAGCAGCTGCGCCCTGCCGGGCGCCGCAAAGCAAACGGGCCGCTTGACACAGCGGCCCGTTTGCATTTCACGGCGTACAGCAGCGGCGTGGCCGCTGCGACAGCTCGGCTACTGGATGACCATCACCTCGACCCGGCGCGCCTCGGGGGCGTCGCCGCTGCCGGTGGTCACCGCCGGCTTCTTCATCTCGATGCGCGCCTCGTCAATGCCGACATTCTTCAGCGCCGTGGCCACCGCCATCGCGCGATTCTTCGAGATCTCCTCGTTGGCTTCCTTGCTGCCGGTCGCATCATGGAAACCGGCGACGCCGAGTCTGGCATCCATGTGCGACTTGGCGTGGGCGACGACACCCTCGAGCGTCTTGCCGGCGTCGGCCGGCAGTTCCGCCGACCCCACCTCGAAGAACACCGTCGCCACCGGCACGACGACCGCCATGGCGGCTACCGGAGCGGCAGGCGCCGCCGCAGCCATCGGCTTGGCACCGGCCGCCGGAACCATCAGGGGCACGATCATCAGGGCGACGATGTTGATGATCTTGATCAGCGGGTTCACCGCCGGACCGGCGGTATCCTTGTACGGGTCACCGACGGTATCACCGGTCACCGACGCCTTGTGGGCTTCGGAACCCTTGCCGCCGAAGTTGCCGTCCTCGATGTATTTCTTGGCGTTGTCCCAGGCACCACCGCCGGTGGTCATCGAAATGGCGACGAACAGGCCGGTGATGATCGTTCCCATCAACAGGCCACCCAGCGCCTTCGGGCCGAGCAGCAGGCCGACCACCACCGGCACCAGCACCGGCAGCAGCGAGGGAATGATCATTTCGCGGATCGCTGCGGCGGTCAGCATGCCGACCGCGCGCGAGTAGTCCGGCTTGGCCTTGCCTTCCATGATGCCCTTGATTTCCTTGAACTGCCGACGCACCTCGATGACCACCGCACCGGCCGCGCGACCCACCGCCTCCATCGCCATGGCGGCGAAGAGGTAGGGGATCAGGCCACCGAGAAACAGGCCGATGATCACCATGTGATCGGATAGATCGAAGCGCAGGCTGCCGCCGAAATTGGCTTCCAGGGCATGCGTGTAGTCGGCGAAAAGCACCAGCGCAGCGAGACCGGCAGAGCCGATCGCATAGCCCTTGGTCACCGCCTTGGTGGTGTTGCCGACCGCGTCGAGCGGGTCGGTCACGTCGCGCACCGATTTCGGCAGGCCGGACATTTCGGCGATACCACCGGCGTTGTCGGTGATCGGACCGTAGGCGTCGAGCGCGACGATGATGCCGGTCATCGACAGCATCGAGGTCGCGGCAATGGCGATACCGTAGAGACCGGCCAGTGCATGGGTGATGTAGATCGCGGCACAAACCGAGAGCACCGGCAACGCGCAGGCTTTCATCGAGACGGCCAGACCGGCGATGATGTTGGTGCCGTGACCGGTGGTCGACGCCTGGGCTACGCGCTTGACGGGTGCGAAGTCGGTACCGGTGTAATACTCGGTGATCCACACCAGCAGTCCGGTCAATACCAGACCGATCGCGGCAGCGGCGAAGATGCTGCCGGAACCGATCAGCTTGCCGTCGGCGAGCGTCACGCCGTCGCCGAGCAGCATCGTCGTCACCGGATAGAAGGCGACCAGCGCCAGCGCGCCGGCGACCGCCAGTCCACGATAGAGGGCGTTCATGATCTTGCCGCCGTCGCTCGCCTTGACGAAGAAACAACCGATGATCGAGGCGACGATCGACACGCCGCCGAGCACCAGCGGGTAGACGATCAGGTTGTCGTTGGCACCGGCAACGCCCTTGAGCATCATCGCTCCGAGGACCATCGTCGCCACCACGGTGACCGCGTAGGTCTCGAAGAGGTCGGCCGCCATGCCCGCGCAGTCGCCGACGTTGTCGCCGACGTTGTCGGCAATCACCGCCGGGTTGCGTGGGTCGTCTTCCGGAATTCCCGCCTCGACCTTGCCAACCAGGTCGGCGCCGACGTCGGCGCCCTTGGTGAAGATGCCGCCACCGAGACGGGCGAAGATCGAGATCAGCGAGCCGCCGAAGGCCAGACCGACCAGCGGCTCAACGGCGTGCTGGAAGTCACCGCCACCCCTGAGCACCGCGTAGTAGCCGGCGACGCCGAGCAGGCCAAGGCCGACGACCAGCATGCCGGTGATCGCACCCCCCTTGAAGGCGACGTCGAGCGCCGCGGCAATGCCGTTGCGCGCCGCTTCGGCGGTGCGCACGTTGGCACGCACCGAAACGTTCATGCCGATGAAACCGGTAGCGCCCGAGAGCACGGCGCCGATCAGGAAGCCGATCGCCATCGCCTTGCCGAGAGCCAGCCAGATCACCACGAAGAGCACCGCACCGACGATGGCGATGGTGGTGTACTGCTTGGCCAGGTAGGCCGAAGCGCCCTCCTGGATTGCCTTGGCAATCTCCTGCATGCGCGGGTTGCCAGCTGGCAATGCCAGAATCCACTTTGTCATGGCAGCCCCGTAGAGCACTGCAATGACCGCGCATACCAGCGCGAACACCAGATACGACGACATATGAACAACCTCCCTCTCTAAAGTTTGCCAGACCCGCGGGAGACTCCCGATGGGCCGGATTTTCCCCAACAGCGTACTTTATACGAAACAGAGCGCCCGTGGAACCACGCCGGGCGACCAAGGACTCGTTCGCTGCCAGCGGAGCAGCGGCGGAAACCAGGCCGGGCGAAACTCCGGCGGGTCCAGCGACGGGTAATGGCGGCTTTGCCCGCTTCCCGTCCGGCTGCCGCAGCCGGGTGCCGTTCCACGTGTTCCGGGAATTCCGAGGCGATCGATTGACGCGCCATGGCCAGCGGGAAAGAACAGCCGTCCCCTGGTCGCCGATGCGGCATGCGCCGCGACGCCGGCGTATCTGAAGTGGCGTTCGACGCCACGCGGAGAATCGGCGCACGACGGCGCCGCCTGTTTGCTCACCAGAACCCCTCTTCGTTCGGGCTACCGCCGTTCACGGCGGCTATTTCAGCGCATCGAAAGCCGCTTTCCTGATTTCCTCAACGCTCCCGACGCCGGCAATCCGGCGGCACTTCGGCGCCAGCGGATCGCCGGTGGCGGCCCAGCTGCGGTAGTAATCGAGCAGGGGCTTGGTCTGCGAATGATAGATCTGCAGACGTTTGCGAACCGTTTCTTCCTGGTCGTCATCGCGCTGGATCAGATCCTCGCCGGTAGCGTCGTCCTTGCCGGCGACCGTCGGTGGATTGAAGCGCAGGTGATAGGTGCGGCCGGAAGCGAGATGGACCCGCCGGCCACTCATCCGCTCGATGATCTCCTCGTCGGCGACGTCGATCTCGAGCACGTAGTCGAGCGCGATGCCAGCGACCTTCATCGCCTCGGCCTGCGGCAGCGTCCGCGGGAAGCCGTCGAAGAGATAGCCGGCAGCGCAGTCATCCTGTTGCAGCCGGTCGCGGACCAGGCCGGTGATGATCTCGTCGGATACCAGGCCACCGGCGTCCATGACCTTCTTGGCTTCCACTCCGAGCGCTGTGCCGGCCTTCACCGCCGCCCGCAGCATGTCGCCGGTGGAAATCTGCGGAATTCCGAAATGCTCGCAGATGAACTGCGCCTGAGTGCCTTTCCCGGCCCCTGGGGCGCCTAGCAGGATGAGTTTCATGAGTCGCTTTCGTTGATAGTCAAACCGGGCAAATTGTCCAGAAGTTCAGACACTTGCACTCCACTCTGGCAGGTTGTCGCGATCACCACGCCGCACGGTACCCGCAAACGCGCGCCCGGTCAAACCTTTTTGAACCACTGCTGCACCCGCCGCGCGTCCTCCGGCGTATCGACGCCCGCTGCCGGCAGGTGGTCCGAAATCGCCACGCTGATCCGGAAACCGTGCCACAGCGCGCGCAGTTGTTCGAGCGCCTCGAGGCTTTCCAGCGGCGACGGCGCCAGCGCCGAGTAGATGCGCAGGAAGCGCGCCCGATAGGCGTACAGCCCGACGTGCCGGTACGCCGGCATCTTCGCCGGCAGCGTTTCGCCGCCACCCTCGCGGGCGAAATGGTCGCGCGCGTAGGGAATCGGCGCCCGCGAGAAATACAGCGCGTCGCCGGACGCGCCACACACCAGCTTGACGATGTTGGGGTTGAAGAAGTCGGCCGCCTCGACCAGGGGATGCGCCACCGTGGCGATCTCGGCGCCGCTTTGCTCGAGTTGCGCAGCGGTCTGGGCGATCAACGCCGGATCGACCAGCGGCTCGTCGCCCTGGACGTTGACCACGATCGTCTCGTCGCTCCAGCCGGCAGCCGCGACCACCTCGCCCAGGCGGTCGGTACCGCTGGCATGATCGGCGCGGGTCAGCATGGCGCGCAGACCATGGCGTTCGGCAGCCGCCAGAACCTCCGGATGATCGGTCGCCACCAGCACCTCGTCGGCGCCCGACAGCATGGCGCGCTCGGCGACGCGCACCACCATCGGCTTGCCGCCAAGATCGAGCAGCGGTTTGCCCGGCAGGCGGGTTGACCCGTAACGGGCGGGAATGACCAGCTTGAACGGGCTCACGGCGACGGCCGTTCAGCCCTGTTCGGCGGGCAACTGCCGCGCTTCGTCCTGGAGCATGATCGGAATGCCGTCGCGGACCGGGAAGGCCAGCCGACACGGTTTGCAGACCAGTTCCGACTCGGCCTTGCGATATTCGAGATTGGCCTTGCAGATCGGGCAGACGAGAATGTCAAGCAGGCGTGCGTCCATGGAGTTTCTCCAGAATGGTCTCGAAAAGAGCGCGGCCACCCGGCGGCGTGTCGATCACCGCCTCGACCGGCAGCACCCAGGCTTCGCCGGTGACAAGCGCCGCGCATTTTACCGCATCCTTCTCGGTCATCAGCACCACAGCGCCTTCGGCGAAAGCCAGGTCGCCGGCGCGATAGCGATGGTGATCGGGGAAGGGATGCGCTTCGAAGTCGAGCCCCAAAGCCGTCAGCTGCCGGAAGAAGCGGCTTGGGTCGCCGATGCCGGCGAGCGCATGCAGCCGCCGGCCGCGCAGCGCATCGGCATCGCAACTGCGCGGCTCGCCGCTGGCGGCGATGAAACGCTGCCCGCGCAGGCGCATCGCGAACTGCGGCAACTTCCGCGCAGCGCCGGCCAGCGCCTGTTCCGGACGACCGTTCCAGACCACTGCCAGCACCGACGACAAGCGCGGCAAAGGCTCGCGCAGGGGTCCGGCCGGCAGCAGCCAGCCATTGCCGACGCCGCGTTGGTCAAAGACCGCCAGTTCCACCGAGCGTTGCAGCCGATAGTGCTGCAGGCCGTCGTCGGCGACGATCACGTTGCATTCGGGATGCGCCGCCAACAGGGCGCGCGCGGCCGCCACGCGGTCGCGGCCGACGAAGACCGGCACGCCGCTGCGCCGTGCGAGCAGCAGCGGTTCGTCGCCAACCACGGCGCAATCGGCGGTGGCGACCACCGGCAGCACCCGCGCGCCGCTGCCGCCGCGGTCACCACGGCCACCGTAACCGCGACTGACGATTGCCGGCCGCCAGCCTCTGGCGCGCAGTTTGGCGACCAGCCACAGCACCAGCGGCGTCTTGCCGCTGCCGCCAACGGTCAGGTTGCCGACGACGATCACCGGCACCGGCAGGCGATGCGATCGCAGCAGGCCGCAGCGGTAAAGCCAGCGCCGCGCGCCGACCAGCGCGCCGAACAACAGCGACAGCGGCAGCAGGGGCCACAGCGCCAGTGCCAGCCGCCGCTCGTACCACCGCTGCGGCAGGCGCCGGGCGAGACCGCCAGCGGCCATCATCAGTGCGGCGATTGGGTGGCGAA
>JACKLX010000008.1 GCA_024235695.1 Accumulibacter sp. | reverse complement strand
ATTCCGCGCCGCGATGCCGCACCTGCGCGACCGGGATGAATTCGACTGGCTCAGCGGAGAGACGGCAAACTTCCGCTTTCCCTGCGGTCACTATGATTTTGTCTTTCACCTGGCCACAGCATCGGCCGCCGAACTCCGAGCCGGACACCCGGCTCTGGCCATCGCCACACTCGTCGGAACTCAGCGCGTCATCGACTTCGCCCGCATGTGCGGTGCGCAACGGCTTCTGCTCGCCAGTTCAGGTGCTGTTTACGGACGACAACCGGCTGACATGTTCCGCATCCCGGAAGACTATGGCGGTGGGCCGAACCCCCAGGACGCGGCTTCTGCCTATGGTGAAGTCAAGCGACTGTCGGAACTGTTCTGTGCGGCCAGTCCCGACCTTGAGTGCATCATCGCTCGTGGCTTCAGCTTTGTCGGACCGCACCTTCCACTCACCGACAAGTTTGCCGTCGGCGGCTTCTTTCGTGACGCCATCGCCGGAGGACCAATCCTCATTCATGGTGACGGCAGGCCGTCGAGAGCCTATCTCTACGCCGCCGACCTGGTGATCTGGTTACTCGTCCTGCTCCTTCGGGGCAAGCCCAATCGCCCATACAACGTTGGCTCGGATCAAGCGGTTTGCCTGGCAGACCTCGCGACAGAAATCGCACTGGCCGCAGAATGCCCCGAAATCAAGATCTTGGGCTTGCGCACCACGGAGTCGTGCGACCGTTACACGCCGGAAATCAGCAGAGCACGCGATGAACTTGGCCTGACCGTACTGATACCGAGACCCGAGGCCCTGGCCCGAACCCTCGCCTGGATCCGGCAAGCGCAGTGATGGGAAAACACTCGCCACTTCACAGCCAACGCCGTCCCGATTTCTCCGGGCTTGCAAATGATGCCGCGACCAAGGTTTTCCATCGACCGGCAGCCATGACATTCAGCCATTGCTGCCCACAACCGGTCACCCTGAAACTGCTTGGAAAAGTCACAAGACATTGACTTCACGCACCAACAACGATCCGACAGTCATTGACGCGAGATCACCCACCTTGCCAGCGTACTGGAAAGAACTCAGGGCCTTTCGTGAAGTCCTGCGCATGCTTATCCGACGAGATCTGATCATACGTTTCCGTCAAACGTATTTCGGGTTCGCCTGGCTGCTCTTCAAGCCGTTGATGCTGATGGCGGTAATGACCTTCGCTTTTGGCTTCCTCGCAGGCTTCGGGCAAAATCACACGGCACCCTATCCGCTAGTGATATTCTGCGGCGTGATCCCGTGGTATTTCTTCTCCAATGCCATCCCGGACAGCATGAATTCCCTCCTGGGACATCTTCACGTTATCCAGAAAACGTACTTTCCACGCGCCATCATCACCATCGCCGTTGTCGTCGTTGACGCCATAGAGTTTCTTGTTGCGTGGCTACTGTTTGGCCTGGGCTGCATTTGGTACGGCTACCTGCCGGGTTGGCAGGTGATTTTCTTCCCATTGTTCTGTTTGCAGTTGCTGATTCTGTGCGCCCTGCTTGGACTTTGGTTGGCCGTACTCAACGTGCAATTTCGTGACATCGGCAATCTCGTCCCTTTCCTGATGACTATCGGATTTTTCGTTTCGCCCATCGGCTACACGTCGGCGCGGATTCCCGACACCTGGCAGACGCTATATATCGCCAACCCGTTGGTGGGCATTGTTGAGGGCTTGCGCTGGAGCTTGTTGAGAGGGATGGACGGTTTCCCTCATCTGGCAGTCCTTGTATCACTTGCTGTCACATTTGCAATTGGCGTAGCGTCGATCCGCCACTTTCTCGCGACCGAAAACAGACTGGGCGATCTCGCCTGAGCGACGCGCAACCATGAACGACATCGTCATCGATATTCGTGACATCAGCAAGCGCTACTTCCTGTCGCATCAACACCGCCCAGAGTCGATCAAGACGTGGCTGTCTGGCCTTGTGACGCGCGCTCAAGGGCTACAAACTGATAACGACGAAGAATTCTGGGCATTGAAGAATGTTACGCTGCAGATACGACAGGGGGAGTGCCTTGCGCTGGTCGGCAACAATGGTTCCGGAAAATCGACGCTCTTGAAAATTCTCTCCCGCGTTGTCCCACCAACCAGCGGCCGAATTGTCGTCCACGGGCGGATAGCCTCGCTACTGGAAGTGGGTACCGGATTTCATCCCGAGCTTACCGGACGTGAGAACATATTCCTCAACGGAGCACTCCTCGGTTGCTCCGAGCTTGAGCTTCGCCGTCGCTTTGACGCGATTGTCGATTTTTCTGGAGTCGAGCGATTTCTTGATACGCCGGTCAAGCACTACTCCAATGGCATGTATGTTCGTCTCGCCTACTCCGTTGCAGCGCACGTTGATGCAGATATCCAGGTGATTGACGAGGTGCTTTCTGTCGGTGATGAGGAATTCCAGGCGAAATGTATCGAGAACCTGTCGCAACAAGCGAAAGCAGGACGAACCATCATCTTTGTGACCCATAGTCATGCTCTTCAAGAGCGTCTATCCACTCGCATTGCGACACTGACCGAAGGCCGTCTGGATAGCCAGAACATCGATTGATTGTATTACGCTGGCGCCGTCCGACCAGCGAGTGCGTGGAACGAGAAGGGCGAACAGTCTCGCTACAGGACTTTTCTTTTTGAGATCTCTGGCCAAGCTTGTCATCGATCCCCTGAAGTACCTGCGGATCAAACGAAGCATTCGTCGGCGTGGCGAAACCGGTTTCGCGTCGCGTGTCCGCGCCCATCGATTCATCGACGACTTTCTTGCCCGCCATGACCTGTATGCCGACCGGCCAGGTGTGTCGGCACACTCGTCAGGGGAGACCTGCCAAAGACCACTGAGCAATGACCAGTTCCAGATCTGGATTTATTGGGCGCAGGGCTTCCGTAGCGCGCCAGAAATCGTTTCCGCCTGTCGGCGCCGCATGTTTGAAATGAACGATGGCGCAAGAATAGTCGAGATCGATGACGACAACATTGGCGATTATGTTGACATTCCGAATTACATCTTCCGCAAGATTTTCCACAACAAGACACACTTCTCGGACATCTTGCGCTGTTCGTTGCTGGCCCGTCATGGCGGGATCTGGTGTGATGCAACCTGCTACTGCGCGCAGCCACTACAGCCGCTGTTTACAAGAACGAAGGACGGATTCTTCGCCTATACGAGGACCGATACCTACCTCATGTCAAGTTGGCTGATGATTTCCGCGCCGGGCAACCCGATCCCCGTGATGCTGCGGGATGCCCTGCTCGACTACTGGGCTGCATCCACTCGGCTTGAAGACTATTTCTGGATTCACTATCTGTTCGAAGCACTCTATAACCAACACGCACAATTCAGGGCCATATGGGATGCCAGACATATCGAGTGCTCGGCACGCGCGCATACACTGCAGCATTGCCTGGCAGAATCGTACGACCAGGCGATGATGGCTGAAATCCTTGCGCTGACGCCAATTCAGAAATTGACCTACAAGATTCCCGACCCGCCGTCGGACAGTTACTGGCACCACCTTCTAGAGAGACGCAAGGATGCATGTAGTGATTAGGCAGCGGACGTCCTGCTGCCTCCCGTGCCACAGCTCCCAATGAGAGGCGAAACCCGTCGCTACCAACGTAATGGCACGCTTGGCTTCTGGCAGCCGCAGGCGCCCGCGAGCAGCGCCTTGGCCAGCGGCGACGCGCTTGAGCGCCACCTTCTCGCTTCCCTGGAGCAGTGCCGTGACCTGAGTTCGAGTTCCGACGAACTTCGTCAGTACATTGTGGACTGGCCAACCGAGTACCACCTCAGTCCCGCCAGGCACAATCTCCTCCGCCCCTTGCGCATTGGTGGCGAACACCGGGTGCTCGAATTCGATTGCGGCTGTGGCGCACTGACCCGTTATCTTGGTGAAACCTGCAAAGAGGTGGTTGCCGTCGAAAGCTCGGTCACGCGGGCGGCGATTGCTGCTGAACGTTGTCGTGACCTGCCCAATGTCCGCATTTACGGCGACACTCTCATGGACTTCGCGTCCGCGGAGCGATTCGACTTCGTGTGTCTGATTGGCGTTCTCGAACACGCACCGGTGTCCATTCCAGGCGCCGACCCGGTGGGCGAATGCCTGCGGATTGCCCGACACTTTCTCGCACCACACGGGCAGCTGATCCTCGCCATTGAAAACCAGATCGGACTCAAGTACTTCAATGGCTGCCGCGAAGATCATTTGGGTGAACGTTACTTCGGCCTTCATGACCTCTACCGCGAGCACCAGCCGATCACCTTCGGCAGGCGGGAACTGGCCGGGCGCCTTGCAGCTGCGGGTTTCGAGCAACAGCGGTTCTACTACCCGTTCCCCGACTACAAACTTCCCACGCTGATCATGTCCGACCAGGCCATGCTCGATCCTGAGCTGCGTCCGGCGGACATGCTGTGCCGGACATCGAGCCGCGACCGTGTCGGGCAAACGCGCTGCAATTTCTCCGAGAACCTGGCATGGCAAGCGTTGGCTCGCAACGGACTGATGGCGGACTTGGCCAACTCGTTCCTGGTGCTGGCTGCGCCCGGCGTTCCGGTCGAATCGGCGCCGCCATCCGAGCGCTGGCTGGCCAGTTCCTATACCCATCAGCGACAGGCTCGCTACGCAATCGAGACACTATTCGTACGCTCCGATGAGGGCCTTACCGTCAGCAAGCGGCGGTTGATGCCACCCTCCATCACTGCCTGCGCAGACTCCTTCGTCATGCACCGGCCGTCGGAGGCCGCGCGCTATGTTCAAGGTCGCCTTTACCTGTGTGAACTCCAGCGGCTGCTGGCGAGCGACGGCACGCTGGCCAGCGTCGCCGATTGGGCACGCCCCTGGTTGGACGCCTTGCAAGCACAATCGAATGCCGTTCGCGCCGGAGAGCTTCTTCCCAACGACTGGCTCGACGCGATCCCGGCAAATTTTGTCAGGAAGGATGATGGCACTCTGCAGGTGATCGATACGGAGTGGTTTGCAGTCGAGCCAGTGCCGATTTCCTGGGTCGTAGTTCGCGGGCTGATCAATTCCTTCACCGCCTGCCCGGTGCCGCCTGCGCTGGCAAAGATGAGCTTTCGCGAACTGATTGACGGCAGCCTGCATTTGCTCAGCCACCCGCCGCTCGGAAAAAGCGCCTATCAACGCGCTGCGGAACTCGAAGACGAGTTGGCACTATTGGTCTATGGTCCAGTGCGCGGCGTCCCACACCTCACCGAGCTACTGGAACGGCCGCTGTTTTCCTTCTGCGCACCGCCGAGCATGGAAGATGAAGTTGCCACCATGCTCGCATCGCGTTCGTGGCGCTTGACCGCCCCGTTGCGGATCGCCAACGCGTGGTTCACGAAACTGACGGGCGGCTAGAACCTTGACAACGAATCCACTGTGCCCTGCCTGCCACGGCAAGACCACGTTCCTGGCTGGCGAGAGCCGCGAGGCCCTCGATCGCGTCTGGAACCTCGCCCGGTGCGTCGCCTGCGGCACGAGTTTTACCTTCCCGAAGCCTGACGACGCAACGTTACAGGAGGTTTACCGTAGCTGCTTCAGCTACGAGTGGTATCGAGACCACTACGCTGCCAAGAAAAGGGACGCGTGCCAGAGACTTGAGGAATACCGCTCCGTACTCGGCAAGCATGTCCTGGATTTCGGCGGTGGCGTCGGCTACTTTTCCGAAGTTGCGCGTGCCGCCGGCTATGACAGCACGACCTACGACCCGTTCACGACCGCCGTCGCGGCGGCACCCGCGAGCTGGGACACCGTCGTCGCCTTGCACGTGCTGGAACACGCCAACGACCTCGACCGGATCTGCCGGCAAATGAAAGCTTTCCTGGTGCCTGGTGGCCGCCTGTTGCTCGCCGTGCCCAACTTTTCAGGACGCGGCTACCGCGAAGTCGGCATGCAGTGGGTATGGGCCCAACCCCCCCTCATCCATCTCTTCCACTTCACCGCCGTCGGCCTTCGTGCTCTGCTCACACGCCACGGATTTGTCGACATTCAGGTCTCGTACCATGAACGCTGGGATGCCAACAACCATTGTGACGTCACCCACGCGCGTTTGTACCGCATCAGCGGCGCTCTTTGGGGAATGCCCCTTCTACGGCGTATCCCCGCCTATCGTCGACTGATTGCCATGGGCAACAGCAGGCTGCGGTTTCACGGCCTGCGCCGTTCGCTGGCACGGCCGCCTGCGAATCGCGCAGAGTATTCCGAACTGCAAGTCACAGCGACCTTACCGCGAACATGAAAGTCGTCTATTGCACGATTGCCAGTGCGAACTATCTCCCACGGGTCAAGGTTCTCGCCGACTCGCTGGCTGCCCACCAATCCAACGCAAGCTTGCAGGTTCTGCTTTGTGAATGGCCAGAGCGCTGCCGCGAGCTGTCGGTGAAAACGGGTTTCCGTTTCCTTTCACCGGCAGAGGTGTGCGCGGACTGGCGAGAAATGGCCTTCACTTATGACATAACCGAATTCAACACCGCCCTCAAGCCTTTCCTGCTGGACTACCTGCTGCGCGATCGCGGCGATGCCGTATTCTATTTCGATCCCGACATCGAGATCTTCGGTTCACTGGAAGCACTGGAGAACCTGGCGGCGCAGCACGCTCTGATCCTGACCCCACACGTTTGCGAACCACTGTACGTCGATGGCCTCCGACCGAGCATCGACGACATCATCAAGGTTGGCCAGTTCAACCTCGGCTTCATCGGACTGGCTCGCGACGCCGAGGTCTTTCGAGCACTGCGCTGGTGGCAGGAAATCTGCGTCGAGCACTGCATTGTCGACCCGGAAAAAGGCTACTTCGTGGACCAGTTCTGGGCTGCCGCGCTCCCCTCCTTTATCCAGAATTTTCATTGCCTTCGCGCGCCGGAATACAACGTGGCCTATTGGAATGTCTTCCAACGCCCGCTGGAACGTCTTGACGACAGCTGGTCATGCCAGGGACGCCCGTTGAAGTTCTTTCATTTCAGCGGTCTTCCCGACGATGATCTGACGCAGGTCTCCCGTCATCAGAACCGCGTCTCGGCAGCACCGGGAAGCGCGTTGCACACGCTGCTCTCGGCATATTTGAAGAAGACTCGGGATAACGCCTGGTGTGGCTTGGACCAGCAAGCTTACTCCTTTGCCCACTTCACCAACGGCCAGGAAATCAGCAAGCTTGAACGGCGTAGCTTGCTTGCCATGCCGCGCGCCATGAGACGCCAGATCACCGACCCGTTTGCTGGCAACTTCCATGATCTGATCCCGAAACCGCAGCGCAAGGCGATGATTGGGCTGCTTCACGGCCTTGCCGCCAGGCTCGGTGATTTCGCCGTCGTCGCCGAGCGGCACGGCCTTGCTCAGGCGCTGTCACAAGCCGTGCGCTACGCGGTGCGCGCTCTTACCAGGCGAGCACATGACTGAAGCACGCCTGGCAAGAATCGATATCGGCTTGTGTCACCCCAGCCTCGCTCTTCGCGTCGACACCGTGGGTCATTGGCACGCGCATGACTTCGCGATCACCCCGGACGAACCCGGCCCAACCAGGATGTTCGATTCGTGTGTCGCGACGCCAGCCCGCTATCTCCTGGAGATGTTTCGTCGCATCGATGCCGCCACGGTTGAGTCGCGCGGAGCCCTGCTACTGTTCAATCCCCTGCTGCTCTTACGTCGCGACGAAACGCTGGTCATCCTGACTGTGCTTCGCCAGATCGAGAGTCTCTCCGTCGATCGCCCAGCCATCCACGTCCTGTGCGACGCAAATGACGTTCCGCTAGCCTACCTGTTGCCCCGTGCGCTGATCGACGACGGGCGATTTCTGCTGCTATTGTCATGTTCGAATGCGACGCTCGATGCTTCGGCGCTAGCTGCTCTCTATGACTGCCCGACCCGCACCACGAGCCTCGACATCTCGGTGTCGCTGGCGATCAGCAACGGCTTCCACACGGCGAGCTCGCTGCGACCCGGCGAGGTCTGTTGTCGGCATGCCGCGATGCTGCTGTCAATGCGCCGCGACGCTGCCGGCGCAGACGATCACCGATCGCGCCGCGAATGCCGCAACGCGCTTCCGTTATTCGCCTTCGTTTCACATCACGCGGGCGACGTGCTTTTTGCAACCCTTGCTGCGCGGACCACACCAGCGCTTTTCCATGGACTCGTCATCCATCAGGACTATGCAGCGATCTGTGATCACGCTGGCCTGCCATTGCCCACACTCCAATTCTCCGGACCGGTAGCGCACCGCGGCGGCTACACGCGGAATGACCCTGAACACTTCCTCGACGTTTTCCCCGCGCTTCCCAATGACCGCTTCTATGTATATGCGCGAACCAGCCGCGACTACAACAACAGCAGTCATCACCTGATCGACCATTACGCTTTCCTGCTCGGGGCATCCTTGGCGTCGGCGGCGGATCTCAACGGCGGCCGACCAGCAACATTGGCGGCAGGAGGACCCACCCCGCCCTCGACGGAAATCGGTGGCCGTCGACGGATACTCCTGCATTTCGATGCCGGCTGGCCGTTGAAGATCTATCCTCCGGAATGGCAACGCGAGCTTGCCGGTCTGCTTCTGCAACGAGGCCACTCACTGACCATGTTGGACACCACCGCCACAATCCATGGCTGCCAGAACGTGCGTTTCGACTCCTTGCCTCACTTCGAGGCGCTGCTCCAGCAACATGACTTGCTGATTGGCATGGATTCCTTCCCGGCACACTACGCGTCGCTGGTGGGACAGACGCCAACCGTGTGCCTCTTCTCAAGTACCCACCCGGCGCATTCGCGCACGACACGGTCAGCGCGCTACCAGTGGCTTTGCGAGGAACTTGGTTGCGCTCCTTGTCGCAGTTTCCAGCGCTGCCCACGTTTTGGCGGCAATATCTGTCGCAACTTCTCTCGTCCAGACAAGGTTTTTCGCGTGGTCGAACAGATCCTGGCGGCAACCGCTTGTTCGGTCAGGACGCATTCCCCGACGTCTGGGGCTGTTGGCCTTGCGCAGTCTGATTGCTCCGCAGAGTTCAAGTCGTTGCCGTCTGCCCAACTCCCACCGCACCTGCGAGCGCAGAACGGACGGCCACTGGTCTTGCGCGGCGAGCGTTTGAACTACCGCGTGGCGCACCGTCGGTACCGCTTCATGCGCGCCCTAAGGTCTTCCCTGACCGCTTACAGGCTGCTGGCCGAATACGTTGCGGCGGTCCGCACGCAGGGTTGGTGGCGAGCCAACTCATTGTCCTGGGAATACGTGATGAGATTGCTGGGAAGGGGACAGCGGCCCGATGATCGATAGGCGCCATCGACCGCCGCGCAGGTGCCACCCATGACCCTCGCCCGGGAACGTCTCGCCGCTTTCGGCAACGCCATGCTCGGACTGCCTCGCCAACTGCCACAGCTTGCCTTGCGGTCGATAAAGCCAAATCGGGCGTTGATCGAGTGGTGCAAAGAAACCATCGCGTCAGGACATCTGCCGGTGGTGCTCTGCCGCATTGAACGACTGGGAGATATCGTCGCCACCACGGCGGTCGCCGGCCACCTCCGGCAAACACATGGCCCACGCGCACGTATTGCCTGGGTGTGTGCCGCCGAGTATGTAAGCCTGCTTGCGGGCAATCCCGATATCGACGCGGTATTCGTCGAGCCTTGCCTGACCACCTGGATGATGGTCCGCCGACACCTGGCGCCGCAAACGCTGATAGTGGAACTTTTCCTTGACAGCGACAGATGCTGCTGGACCGGCCTGCGCGTCAAACAGCACAAGACGGGCTGGTCGATCCACAACTATTACTGCGGGGGAAATTCGCTACTTGCGGCCTATTCTGCAGCCGCGGGCTGTCCCGTGCCGGACCTGCCGCCGCAGTTACCGCGCTTCACACGGCAACGCGCAGCGCGCCTCCCCGCGCCAGCGGCCGCGAAACCCCGGGTGGCCGTCCATTTCAGCAGCCGTGACCCGGCCCGTAGCTGGCCCATCGAGAATGCTCGCACATTTTGCCACGCCGCCCTGGCGGCCGGCTGCGAGCTGATCGAGCTCGGTAATGAGCGCCTGGTTTCCGCACAGCCGAATCCAGTCGCCTGCCTGCCGCAAGGCAGCGAGATCGCTTCTCACGTCGAAGCACTGGCAACGGTCGATTGCTTCGTCGGCGTCGATAGCGGGTTCGCCCATTGCGCCAATGCCCTCGAGGTCCCGGCACTGGTTCTGCTGGGCGCCTTCCGAAATTTTTCCGGCTATTTCCCCTACAGCGGACCACACGCCAGGGGGCCCTTGTGGCGTTGTCTGCGAAGCGAGGGTTCGCTCGCGCAACTGACACCGGGCAATGTCAGTGCGGCGCTTCTGCAGTTGCTTGCGGCGGGCCGCTTGTGGGAGCAAGGCCGCGGCGCCGATTACCGGGCAGCCGTAGCCACCGACGCGCCCGAGCATCAACCGCCATTCACGCAGGCGGTGGCGAAATCATGACCACCATCAGCGTCGCAGCTTTTATCGCCAGGCACCTGGCTGACACGGGCCATCGCCACGTCTTCCTCGTCACCGGCGGCGGCGCCATGTTCCTCAACGACGCGCTCTGTCATCACCCCGGCATCGCGCCGGTTTTCTTCCACCACGAACAGGCCGCCGCGATGGCCGCCGAGGCCTATGCCCGCATCGCCGACCGGCCGCCGGTCCTGAACGTCACCACCGGCCCCGGCGGCATCAATGCGCTCAACGGCGTCTTTGGCGCCTGGACCGACTCGGTACCGATGATCGTCATTTCGGGCCAGGTCAAGCGCGCCACCTGCCTGGCGACGACACCCGTCCCCGGGCTGCGGCAACTGGGTGACCAGGAAGGCGAGATCGTCCGCATGGTGGCCGGCATCAGCAAGTATGCGGCGCTCGTTGAACGACCCGAAGACATTGCCTGGCACCTCGACCAGGCCTTGCACCTGGCGACCTCCGGACGGCCGGGGCCGGTTTGGCTGGACATTCCGATCGACGTGCAAAGCGCCAGCGTCGACCCGGCCGGGTTACGGCGCTTCCTGCCGGCGCCCGACGCGGCTGGCGAGATCTCGGTTGCCGACATGGAAGGTGTGGTCGAACGCCTGCGCAGCGCACGCCGGCCGGTGATTGTCGCCGGCAGTGGCGTGCGCGCGGGGCGCGCCACTGCCGGTTTCGAGTCGGTCATCCGTCGCCTCGAAATTCCGGTCACGACAGCGTGGACACACGACCTGATCGCCTCGGACGACGCCCTGTTCTGCGGCCGCCCCGGCACCATCGGCACGCGCGCCGGAAACTTCACGGTGCAAAACGCCGATCTCCTGCTGATTCTCGGCAGCCGTCTGAACGTTCGCCAGGTGAGCTACAACTGGCCGGCGTTCGCGCCGCGCGCCTTCAAGATCCAGGTGGACATCGACCCTGCCGAGCTGAGCAAGCCGACCGTCAGACCCGATCTGCCGATCTGTGCCGATCTCGGAAGATTTCTCGCGACCCTGGCGACGCACCTGGCCAGCTGGCGTCCGAGCGAAAGCCACCAGGCCTGGCTGGCGTGGTGCAAACAGCGCCTGCTCGACTATCCGAACGTGCGCCCCGAACAGCGCGCACCAGCCGGCGAACGGATCAACCCCTACCACTTCATCGAAACGCTGTTCAACCGGCTTGGCGACGACGACATCGTCGCCTGCGGCAACGCCAGCGCGACCATCGTACCGTTCCAGGTGGCGGCGATCAGGCGCGGCATGCGGATGTTCTCGAATTCCGGCAGCGCGTCGATGGGTTACGACCTGCCGGCGGCGATCGGCGCGTATTACGGCGCGCTAAACGCCAGAGGCCGGCAGCGCCGCGTCGTCTGCCTGGCCGGCGACGGCAGCATCATGATGAACGTCCAGGAATTGCAGACCGTTGCCCATTACCGGCTACCGCTCAAGATCTTCGTGCTGGACAACCGCGGCTACCTGTCGATCCGCAGCTCGCAGGGCAACTTCTTCGGCCGACTGGCCGGCGCCGGCCCGGAGTCCGGCGTCGAGCTGCCCGATTTCGTCGCCGTCGCCGGCGCCTTCGGCATTCCCGCATCGCGCCTCGATGCGGCCGACTTCGCTGCGCGGCTGCCGGCAATTCTGGACGCGCCCGGTCCCTGCCTGTGCCAGGTGATGCTCGACGAAAGGCAGCAGTTCGAACCGCGCACGAGTTCGCGCCAGCTCGACGACGGCCGCATCGTCTCGGCGCCACTGGAAGACATGTATCCCTTCCTCGATCGCGATGAACTGGCGCGCAACCTGTGGCCACCCGACGATGCCGACCCGGCGGCCTGATATTGCCGGCCGGCGACGAATGATGCGGCGGCAAACGAGCCACCGGGAGCGGCATTCCAGCTTCATTCCGTATAGAATCCAGGAAGTCCAGACTCGACCGGAAACACCCGCCGCCGCTTCTTCCAGCCGCGTGGCGGCACACAGACCCATGACACCGGCACGCCCATGACCGCTTCGCCCAACACCTCGGCGCCAGAGATCTTCGAACACCTGTTCGTCCTCGAACTGGCGAACAACCATCAGGGTCGCCTGGAGCGCGGGCTGCGCATCGTCCGCGATTTCTCGAGAATCGTCCGCTTCAACAACGTCAAGGCGGCGATCAAGCTGCAGTTGCGCGATGTCGATGCCTTCATCCACCGGGACTTCCGTGCGCGCACCGACATCCGCTACATCAAGCGAACGCTCGACACCCGCCTGGCAAAGGACGAGTACGCCAGCCTGACAACGGCCATCCGCCGTGGCGGCTGCATTCCGATGGCGACGCCGTTCGACGAGGTATCGGTGGACCTCTGCGTCGAACTCGGCGTCGACATCATCAAGATCGCCAGTTCCGACATCAACGACTGGATTCTGATCGAGAAGATCGCCACCACCCGGAAGCCGGTCGTCGTGTCGACCGGCGGATCGTCACTGAAGGATGTCGACGATCTGGTCAAGTTCTTCAACCGGCGCGGCATCCCGCTGGCGATCAACCATTGCGTCTCGCTGTACCCGTCCGAAGACCACGAGATCGAACTCAACCAGATCGACTTCCTGCGCCGCCGCTATCCGCTGAATGTCATCGGCCTGTCGACGCACGAACACGGCGACTGGCAGACGTCGATCGCCATCGCCTACGCCAAGGGCGCGCGCACCTTCGAACGACATATCGACATCGCGGCGGACGACATCCCGGTCGCCGCATACTGCAGCCTGCCGCAGCAGATCGACCAGTGGTTCAAGGCGTACCGGCGCGTGGTCGAAATGTGCGGTGCGCCGGGTACCCAGAAACGCATTCCGCTGAACCGGGAAAGCCAGTATCTCGACGCGCTCGTGCGCGGCGTCTACGCACGACGCGATCTTCGCCGGGGGCACGCGCTCTGCGACGATGACATCTACCTGGCGATCCCGCTGCAGAAAGGCCAGATCTCGTGCCGCGAACTGATGCGCGGCGAGTTGCTGCTGCACGACGTCGCAGCCGACGGCCCGATCATGATCGACATGATCGACAGCCCCTATGCCGAGATCGAACAGCTCAAGGCACTGATTTACCAACGCGGACTCTGATCGGATCGCAGCGTGTTCAAGGCCATCATCTTCGACCTCGACGGCACGCTGATCGACTCGCGCGCGGCCATTCTCGATGCTTTTGGCAAGGCCCTCGAAGAACAGGGCATCGCACCGCGGATCGCGCTGTCGGCCGTACGCATCGGGCCGCCGCTCGCCGAAACCTTGCGTGAACTGACCGGCAGCAGTGACCAGAAACTCCTCGATTCGCTCGCCGAGCACTTCAAGGCGCACTACGACAGCAGCGGCTACCGCGCCAGCGAGGTCTTCAGCGACATCCCGGAGTTGCTCGAAGCGCTGGCGGCAGGCGGCAGTCGCTGCTTTCTGGCGACCAACAAGCGCTTCCTGCCGACCCGCCTGATCCTGCAGCACCTGCACTGGGAAAGATACTTCACCGCCGTGTACGCGCTTGATCGGCAAACGCCACGCCTCCCCGACAAGAGCACGATGCTCGCTCGGCTGGTCGCCGAGCAGGCGCTGGCGGCGACGGACACCATCTACGTCGGCGACACGCCCGAGGACCAGGCCGCCGCCGACGCCAATGGCCTGCATTTCGCCGCCGTCACCTGGGGCTACGGCGAGTTTCCGGCTGCCGACAGCCGGCGCTTCGCGACACCGCGCGAACTGCTGACCTACCTGACGCGATGAAGCTGATCAGTGTTGTCACCGGCTGCTTCAACGAGGAAGAAAACGTCGACGAACTGTACCGGCGTATCCGTGCGCAGTTCGAACAACTACCGGCTTACGACTACGAACACATCTTCATCGACAACGCCTCGAGCGACGGCACGGTCGCCCGGATCAAGGCAATCGCTGCGCGCGACCGGCGCGTCAAGCTGATCGTCAATACCCGCAATTTCGGTCATATCCGGTCACCGGTGCATGCCTTGCTGCAGGCGCGCGGCGACGCGATCATCGCCATGGCGTCGGACCTGCAGGAACCGCCGGAGCTGATCCCCGAGTTCCTCGCCAGATGGGAACAGGGCTACCGCGTCGTCGCCGGCGTCAAGCCGAGCAGCGCCCACACCACCGCGATGTCTTTCGTTCGTCGCTCGTTCTACGCCACCATCGGGCGCATCTCCGATACCCGGCTGATCCCCAACTTCACCGGCTTCGGGCTGTACGACCGGGCGGTGGTCGAAATCATCCGCCAGACCGACGACCCCTATCCCTATTTCCGCGGCCTGATCGCCGACATCGGCTTCGAGCACGCGGAAGTCCCCTTTGTCCAGCCGCGACGCAGCCATGGCATCAGCAAGAACAACTTCTACACGCTGTACGACATGGCCATCCTCGGCATCACCAGCCATTCGAAGATACCGATACGCCTGGCGACGATGGCCGGCTTCGCGCTGTCGGCGCTCAGCCTGCTGGTGGCGATCACCTACCTGATCTACAAACTGGTCAGCTGGGAGCAGTTCTCGGTCGGCATCGCGCCGGTGGTGATCGGATTCTTCTTCTTCGCCTCGGTGCAGCTCTTCTTCATCGGCATCCTCGGCGAATACATCGCGGCAATCCACACCCAGGTCCTCAAGCGACCGCTGGTGATCGAAAAGGAGCGCGTCAATTTCGATTCCCCCGCGTCGGACTGAGCAGGGAACAGCGGCCGAGGCACGCACGCCGGCCAGCCGGCGATTGACGACCGCCCTGCTCGCGCACGACCCGCTCAATTCGGCACGACCACTCGATGCGCTGTCGATCGCCACACTCGCCTACCTGGCGCTGCCGAACTTCATTTTTTTCGCCGGCTGGCTGCGCTGGCCTTTCGCGATCTTCTTCTCGCTGCTCGTCGCGTCGTCGATTTTCGTCGCGCTCGACTGGCGACGGATCGTCTGGACGCTGCCGTATCGCGCACCGGTGTGCCTGACCATCGTCGTCGGTGCATTCGTCTGGAGCGCTTTTGGCGGCGCCGGACATTTCGGCGCCGCGACCATCGACTGGCAGATCCGCGACGCGGTCCTCGGCGACCTGATCCATGGCGACTGGCCGGTTTCGTACGCCGAAAAGGACGGCGTCCATTACATCCTCCGCTCGGCGATCGGCTATTTCCTGCCCGCCGCCGTACTGGCCAAGGCGCTGGGAGTTCAGCTCGCCGACCTCGCGCTGTACCTGTGGACCGGGCTGGGCACCGCGCTGTTCATGCTGAGCCTGCCGTTTCCTCGCCAGTTCGGTTGGCGCCTGTTGATCCTGCTGACGCTGGTGACGATGTTCAGCGGCATGGACCTGCTCGGCGTTCTCGCCTATCAGGGTGACTGGCCGGAGTTTCCCGGTCGACTCGAATGGTGGACCCAGTTCAGCTATTCGTCGCTCGCCGCGCAACTGTTCTGGGCACCGAATCACACCCTGCCGATCTGGCTCGCCAGCAGCCTCTTCTACCGCCACTGGCACCACCCCGATTTCCCCGCCTTCGCACTGCTGCTGGTGGCGCTGCTGCCGGTCTGGACGCCGTTCGCACTGCCTGGCCTGGCGCCTTTCCTGCTGCTGGCGGCCGTGCAGTACCACCTTGCCGGCAATCGACGCTTGCCGCTGCTTGCCGTAGTCAGTGCCATCCTGGTCATCGCCCTGATGGCGCGCTTCCTGACCCTCAATATCGGCGACATTCCGACCACCATCGGCATCCACCAGACAAGAGCAGCCGACCAGTTCCTGCTCAGCTACCTGTCGTTCACCGTGCTCGAATTCGGCGCCCTGGCGCTCGCCCTGTCGCTTCGCCTGCGACACTCGTACGGCATTCTGCTGATCGCGGGCGGCACGCTGGCCTTGCTGCCTTTCCTGGCCTTCGGGCCATCGAACGATCTCTTGCTGCGCGCCTCCGTACCGGCGCTGATCATGCTGATGATCCTGACACTGACGGTCTTCCAGCCGGCCGGCGGCGCGCCGGAACGCCGGGACACGCCGTGGCTGATCGTCGTCGTGCTGGCCATCGGGGCATTTTCGCCTGCCTACGAATTCGGACGGGCAGCGACCGTCCGACGGTGGCTGCCGGACTACGCACCGACGCTGATCGACCGCCAGGGCGGTGCTTTCCCAGCGCATTACGTCGGCCGGCTCGATCGCGCCGACATGCGCCTCCTGCTGCGCGATCCGGTGCCCGTTCCCGGCCGCGAGCAGCGCCCGGCCAGCGGGCGCCGGCCATAGCCCCGCCGGCGATCAGACCAGGGCTGCCCGAACACCCTGAAGGTGCTGCTCCCACATCCGGAAGTAGACGTCCTCCAGCGCGCCAACGAAGCGTGGCATGTCGAACAGCGGGCACGCCCGCTTGTCGTCGGCCAGCGTCGCACGTAGCGCCTGCAGGCGTTGCCGATCGCGCGCCAGCGCCAGCGCGATCCGGCAGTAATCGTCCGGTGAGCCGGCGATCAACTCGTCAAGCCGAGCAGCGCGCAACACGCTGGCGCCAACGCGGCCCGGGAAGGTCTCGCCGAGCAGCGCGACCATCGGCACGCCGGCCCACAGGACGTCGATCGCCGATGAATGCGAGTTGTAGGGAAACGGGTCGAGCGCCAGGTCGGCGAGTTGCAGGCGCGACAGGTGATCGAGGCGCGACGCGACGCGCGGCGCGAAGACGATCCTCGCCGGGTCGACAGCGCGCGCCTGCGCCTCTTGCCGCAAACGCTCCTCCGCCGAACCTCCCGGCTGACTCAACCACAGGCAGCTGTCCGGCAACTCGCGCAGCAGCCGGCACCAGAGGTCGAAGACCGCCGGGTTGAACTTGTAGCTGTTGTTGAACGAGCAGAAGACGAAACCCTCGGTCGGCAGCCCGGCGTCGGCACGCGACGGCGGCGGCCGCAGGTCGATGGCGGTATCCGCCGGCAGGTAGCAGTGCGGCAGATGCGCCAGCGCCTCGGTGTAGTGAGCCTGCTCGTGCAGCGGCGTGACGACCGCGTCACCGAGAAGATAGTCGGCGAGTTTCGGGTGGCCAAGCGTGCCGGCGTAACCGAGCCAGTTCACCTGCACCGGCGCGCAGCGCAAGGCGAGCGCCTCGGGCCGTCCGCCGGCCGTCCAGCCGTGCAGGTCGATCAGGATATCGATCCGGTCGGCCCGAATGCGCTGCGCGGTCTCGCGCACACTGCAGGGCAAGAGATCGACGAACTGGTCGAAAGCACCGGCCAGGCGTTGCCGAACGGCGCTGTGATCGTCGATCGCCATCGAATAACCGAAGACCTCGACGCGCGAGCGATCGTGCAGCTCGATGACCTGCGGCATGATCCTGCCGACGGCGTGGTCGCGAAAATCGGCTGACAGGTAGGCAATTCGCAGGCGGGTGCCTTGCCCTGCAGCTTTCTCGCGCGGCGGCCAGACGACGTCGGCTGCGGCAAGCACGCTCGTCGGGATATTCCGGCGTGCGAAACTCGCGGCGATCCGCCCCTGCTCTGCCGACGTCACACCAGGAAACGACAGGGCGACCAATGGATTGTCGGCCAGCGATCGATCGTCGGCCGACAGTGCCCTGAGGGTACGCAGCCGCGGGCCCAGATCAAGCCAGTCGCACCTCCTGAGGTTGACGCAGATGAGTTGCGACAGGATCGTCGCGTTGGTCGGATCGTTCTTCCACAGCTCGTTGAAGCAGGTCCAGGCGCCATCGTTCTGCTTGGAGTAGAGCAAGGCGCCACCGAGTTGCTCGATGGCCGCGAGATAGTCGCCGGGATGGCACTCGATCGCCTTGACGAAGAGTGGAACAGCCTCGTCGAAGCGGAACATCCTCGCCAGCGCGGCGCCGTGGTTGTTCAACACCTCGGGATCGTCCGGCTTGATCTCGAGCGAGCGCTTGAAGCACTGCAGCGCATCGTCCCAGCGCATCAGCGCCGAAAGGACGATTCCCAGGTTGTTATGCAGTTCCGGATCGTTTGGCGCGCGCTCGAGGGAATAACGAAGAATCGGCAGCGCATCGTCGTAGCGACCTTGTCCGATCAGCGCGAAGCCGAGCGCTTTCAGCGCCAGCGGATGTTTCGGCCGACCAGCGAGAATCCGCCGCGCCGCCGCTTCGGCATCGACATGACGCGAGGCATCCACCAGACGCATCAGCGCCAGGGATGCGGAATCGAGCGGCGTGCGCCGGGGCGCCTCCGCGGGCCGTTTTTTCCGTGTAGTCTTCATTCCGTCGACAGCTTTCTCAAATGACCCGATTCTGCCATCGGCACACGATCAGCCAGCGCGCGCTGTCGCCAAACGGGGAGCCCGCCGCCCCTACTGCTGGCCGACGGCGCGCATGAACGCCACTTCCAGTGACAGGCTCGGACGAACCTCGAGCAGGACGTGTCCGGCCCGGTGCAGGGCGTCGAGGCACGCCCAGAGCTTGGCACGCGGCACTTCGCCGATCCAGCGTCCCGAGAAATCCTCGCGCATGCCGGCGACCGGGGTCTCTCCCAGCGAGCGCACCAGCACCATCTCCTGATCGCCGGTCAGTTCGGCCGGCGATCGAACGGCGCGCAGCACACCTTCGTGGATCAGGCCGAAACGGTCGGCGAGCCGCTCGACGTCGTGCAGAACGTGCGAGGTGAGAAACAGTGTCCCGCCGCCGCGCTTGTATTCGGAAAGGATATCGACGACATCGCGCCGACCGATCGGGTCGAGGCCCGACAGCGGCTCGTCGAGAATCAGCAGGCGCGGCTTGATGCACAGCGCCTGGGCGATCGCCACCCGCTGCGTCATTCCCTTGGAGAAAGAGCGAATCGTCTTGGTCGCCGCGTGCGCCAGGCCAAGCCTCTCCAGCCAGGCCAGGCAGTGCGTTGCCGGCGCATCGACCTTGACGCGATGCAGACGCAAGCTCATCAACAGCACTTCGAGCGGCGTCAGATAATCGTAGAGATAGGGGTTCTCGGGAACGTAGCCGAGGCCCAGGCGAGCCTCCGGCAGGGCCACCGACGTACCGAACAGGCTCGCCGCTCCCCTGGTCGCCTGGATCAGGCCCATCAGAACCTTGATCGTCGTCGTCTTGCCGGCGCCGTTTGCGCCGATGAAACCGAAGGCCTCGCCGGTCTCGACGGTGAGAGAAACGCCGTCGAGGGCGACCACCGGCCGCGACCGCCATGCCTTGCGGTAGCGTTTCTCGAGACCTTCGATGGCGATCGCGGGCAACATCATTTCTTTGGTGAACGCGTCGGGTTGAAGGTCGGCGAGCCGCCCGCATCGAGGCGGTAGCCGAATCCCAGAGGGTCTGCCGGGATCTCGGCGATCAAGCCGCTGCTGACCAGGTCGTCGAGCTTCTCGACATCCTTGCCGAAGCGCTCGCGAAAACGCTGCACGGCGTCCTGCAGGGTCGCGAGGTCCTGCAGGCGCGCCGCCCTCATCTTCAGGTAGTTGCGGAAAGCGCCCGGCGGAGAATTCGCCGCCATCGCGTCGACCAGCCCGGCGGCGCTGGCCGTCTGGTACCCCTTCTCGATCCACAAGGCGGCGGCATTCTGCAGGGCCCACTGGTCCTGCTGGTCCCTGACCCGCGGAATCCCCTTGAGCAGCCACTGCGCGCCGGTCGCCGGATCCTGGCGGAAATGATAGAAGATGAAACCGTAGTGGAACAGGGGATACCAGTCGAAAATGCGCGCGTCCGACGCCTTGCGCAGGATGTATTGTGCCGCATCGACTTCGCCGTTCCAGGGAAGGATCGCCGCCGCGATGTAATAGTTGTCCTCGTGCGCCGGATTGAACCAGGCGATGTCTCGCTGCAGCTTGGCCTGCACGGCATAGTCGTCGGCGCCCATCCGGCCGGTGTCGGCGACCAGTACCCGAAACCCCGCCAGATTGGCCGCCAGGTAGCGATCGCCGCCGGCCATCAGCACCTGCGCAAAACGCGGCAGGGCGATCAGCAACTCGGGCTTCGCGGTTTCTCGCGGCTGCGCAGACAAGCGCTGTGCGGCAAGGCCATAGACCACGGCCGAAAGAACGCCAAGCAAAACCAGCGGTAGCGCACTCTGCCGGCCGGCCATCAGGAAAACTCGCGCCTGGCGAACAGCAGGCTCGCGCCGACCAGCAGCAGGACCATATAGGCCACCGCCATCACCACCGCCCAGAGCACCTCAGCCGCTGCCGGCGCCAGTTGATACATGGCCCACTCTCGCCAGTCGAGACGCGACAGGTCGGGCACCAGCCACTTCACCACCTCGATCGCCGGGTTGAAGCTGGCGACCAGTTCCTGGTCGCCATCAGCGCCTTGCGAAAGATAGGCGATCGTCGCTCCGAGCGCCTTGCCGGCCACGGCGAAGGCGGCCCCGAGAGCGAGCGGCAGCACCGATACCGTCGACAGGGCGGCGATGCACAGGGCGAATGCCGCCACGACGGCGGCATCGATCGTGAAGCCGGCGACGGCGCTCCAGAATGGCACACCGAGCGCCAGCGTAAACTCCTGGCTGTAGCCGCCGCCAACCAGCACCACCGCCAACAGCAGAAGCAGGCCCAGCACCACCGCCGCCAGCATCGAGAGAAGGAGGATGGCAGCGAAACGCCCGGCCAGGAAAGCGCCGCGCGATACCGGATAGGCCAGCGAGAAGAGGATTACCCGCCGGTCGATCTCGCGCGCCACCAGTTCCTGAACCCAGAAGAGATTCAGCAAGACCAGCGAAAAGCGGATGCCGGAAAAACCGACGTCGAGCGCGACCGTCTGCGGCTGCCGCGGCGAGAAAAAGCCGGACAGATAGGCGATGCCGATCATCAGTACGCCGAGGATGAAAACGGCCTGGAAACTCTTGCCGCGCAGACCGGAACGCAGACCAGAGAGGGCAAACTCGCGCATGATCGTCAGCCACAAAAAAAGGGAGCGCACCCTGGGGTGCGCCCCTCCTTATACCAGAAAGCGTAGCGTCAGGAAGACGGCGAAGCGTTCGAAGCGGCCTGCGCATCGGTCAAGGCGCACGGGGTCGCTGCGCAGTTGCCCTGGCTGCCGACCGAGCCACCGACGCTGGAGCCGCCGAACTTCGACTTGCCCTTGACCGACGACGAACCCACCGTGTAGACCAGCGCCGAACGGTCGTTGCCGACCAGGAAAACATTTGCCGAGCATTTCGGCGTAAACGCCACCTTGACGAAATCGGTGTCGGCGGCAGTGGCCGCGACCGTCGCGTCACCCGCGGCAGTGCCGTTGCAGAACGTCTGCTCGCCGGCCGCGCTTGCTGAAAGGGAAGTGACCGCTGCGGCAACAAAGACCGAGCCCAAGATCAGGTTTTTCATGTGAAGTCTCCGTTAAGAAATGACGTTACTTGTTCGAATTGGCGATGGCGGCGGTCAGCAGGTTGCGCGCATCCGACTGCGCCGACTTGTCTTCGCCCTTCTTGGTGTACTCGGAGAACTGCGGGATGGCGATGGCGGCCAGGATACCGATGATCGCGACGACGATCATCAGTTCGATCAGGGTAAAGCCTTTTTGCAGCTTCTTCATGGTGATAACTCCTTCCAGTGAGTTAACGGACAATCCGTTGATATAGCTGCTATCAATTTCCGTGCCAGGCAATGAAACGACGCAAATACGTGACTTTTCGCACGCCGCAACGGCCGAAAGAGTCGATTAGCGGCACCTGCCTGACGAAAATTGTCAGTTCCTGCCGCGGCGGGCGCTCTGCGACTCAGCCGGCGCTACTGCGGTCCGGCGCGCTGCGCGGCAGGGTCAGCGTGAACGTGGTGCCAGCCGACGGCGCGCTCTCGACCTCGATCGTCCCGCCGAGAACCGCGTTGACCAGGTTGTAGACGATGTACAGGCCGAGGCCGCTGCCACCCTGCCCCAGCCGCGTCGTGAAGAAGGGTTCGAAGATGCGGTTCAGCGTCGCTTCGGCAATGCCGACGCCGTTGTCGCTGTAGCGCAGGACCACCCTGTCGTCGTCAAGCGCGTGCGCCTCGATCTCGATGCGACCTTCGTCGATGCCGGCAAAACCGTGCACCAGCGAGTTGCCGACCAGGTTGGCGATGACCTGTTCCAGCGGCCCGGGGTAGCTGTCGAGCTCCAGGCCGGCGGCAATCGCCAGTTCGATCCGGTGTCGGGTAGACTTGAAGCTCGGCCGCAGCGTCACCAGCATCTCCTCGACGGTCTGGCGCAGGTCGAACGACCGCCGCCGGGCGCTGCTCTGGTCCACCGCCACCTGCTTGAAGTGGCCGATCAGTTCGGCGGCACGCGCGGTATTGCGCTCCAGCAGGTCGACCGCTTCGCGGCCGCGGCCGAGCAGGGTGTCGACCTGCGAACGGCGCAGGCTGCCGGATTCGACGGCGTCGGAGAACTCGCGAAACTGCTCGCTCAAGAGGCTGGCGACGACCCGCGCGTTGCCCAGCGGCGTGTTCAACTCGTGCGCCACGCCGGCCACCAGGTTGCCCAGCGCGGCCAGTTTCTCGGCCTGCAGCAACTGCGCCATCGCCTGCCGCAATTCGGCGGTGCGCTCGGCCACCAGCTCCTCGAGCTGTTCCCGATACCGCTGGAGTTCGACTTCGGCGTGCTTGCGCTCGGTGATGTCCGAGCCGACGCTGAACACCTCGACGACCTTGCCACTGGCGTCGACGATCGCCCGGTTGGTCCACGCCACCCACACCCGCTCGCCGCCACAGCGAATGTTCTCGTTGATGTTGTGCTCGAACCGCTCGGGACTGCGACAGATGTCCTTCATCAGTGCCCGCAGGTCCTGGCCACTGCTCTCGAAGGGCGGCACGATGGTGCCGACGACGTGGCGACCGAGCAGTTGCTCCTCCGCGTAGCCGAAGAACTGCAGGCCGAACTCGTTGATGAAGGTGACCTGGCCTTCGGGGTTCCAGCGCAGGATGATGCTGTTGGCGTTCTCGACGAGTTCGCGGTACTTCAGCTCGCTCTCCAGCAGGGCCTGCTCGGAGCGACGGCGAGCGGTGATGTCGTCGGCCAGGACCAGTTCGGCCTGGCGCCCCTGGTAGGAAACGGCATGCGAGATGATTTCGACGTCGATGATCGTTTGATCCTTCATGCGATGCTGCCAGACGCCGCCATAATCGACCGCGCCATCGATCTGGCCCACTTCGTCCATGTCGACGATGTCTTCGATGGGAATCGGCGTGTCATCGCTGACGCGGATGTCCATGACCGTCATCGTCAGGAATTCGTCGCGGGAATAGCCGTACTTGTTGACCGCCGCATCATTGACGTTCAGGAAGGCCAGCGTCTCGCGGTCGTAGACCCACATCGGGTGCGGGTTGCTGTCGAAGAGCAGCCGATAGCGCGCCTCGCTTTCGCGCAGCGCCTGATCGGCCAGGGTACGTTCGGCGCGGGTGCGCAGCACGGTGATGCCGAAACCGAGGTCGTCCGCCAGTTCGCCGAGCAGGGCGACTTCGTCGGTGTCAAAAGCGTCGGCGGCCGACGAATAGATGCTCAAGGCGCCGACGATCCGCTCGCCGTCGCGTAGCGGCAAGGCGCACAGGGCAGCATAGTCCCGTTCGGCGGCGTCGGCGCGCCAGGACGACGAGCGCGCGTCCTTGGCGATGTTCTGCATCAGGAAAGCGCTGCCGGTACGCACGGCGATGTCGTTGGCACAACGATCGCGCCCGGCGTCGGCCCGCGGCGAGTTCAGGCGATCGAGGTAGCCCGCTTGATGGCCAGCGTGCGCCACCGGCCGCACTCTTGTCGATTGCTCGTCTTCCCGATAGCCGACCCAGGCCATCCGGTAACCGCCGACCTCGACGACGATGCCACAGACGGTGGTCAACAACTCGCTTTCTTCGCTGGCACGAATCAGCGCCTGGTTGCACTCGCTGATCATCCGCAACTGCCGGTTGGCCAGGTGAAGCGCCTGTTCGGCCTGCTTGCGCGCGGTGATGTCGATGACGATCCCGAGGTAGTGCGTCACCTCGCCGGCGGCGTCTCGCTCGACCGCCGTGCGGTCGTCGACCCAGCGTATGCTGCCGTCGCGGGCGACGATGCGGTATTCCTGCTGGAAATGGTCTTCGCGGTTTTCGGAGTAGGCTTGCACCTCGGCGCTGACCCGCGCCAGATCGTCGCGATGAATCAGCGCAGCAAACTGGATCGAGCCGTCGAGCAGCTCTTCGGCGGAATAACCGAGCTGGCTGACGTTGTCCGAGGCAAAGACCGCCGGCCAACCGGCCACCGCGCGCCAGCGGAACAACATTGCCGGGCTGTTTTCGACCACCATGTTTGCTTGCCGCAGCTGTTCCTCGGCACGCACCCGCTCGGATACGTCAAGCGCGACGCCCATCACCTGCACCGCACCATCGCCGTCCCGGAACGGATTGAAATAGGTTTCGAAAACGGTTCCCCGCACCCGCACGGTGAAATGCAGGGCCTCGCCGGCGATCGCCCGACGCGCCGGCCCGCAGATCTCGGGATAGTCGCGATAGAGCTCGAAGATCGACTGCCCGACCGCAGCGCCGGGCTCGAGTCCGGCGCCCGCCAGACCCTTTCCTTCGCTGAGCGAGAACACGCCGTGCTCGTCGAACTGGAAGATCACCACCGGCGCGTTGCTGATCACCGAGCGGAAGCGCGCCTCGCTGCTCGCCAGTTCCCCTTCGCGTTGGCGAATCGCCAGCGACATGCGGTCGAGGTCGTCCGCCAGGCCGTCGAATTCGCGGATAGTGGATGCCGGCCAGCGCTGATCGTAGTCACCGTCGGCGAGTGCGCGCGCCTGCGCGGTGTACAGGCCGAGACGGCGAGCGAAGGCACGCGCCATGATCAGCGTTGTGCTGGTCGCCAGCAACACCGCGACCAGCAAGCCGGCAGCCAGCGCCCACAGCGTCGCCAGAAACGGCTTGAGAACGTCGCCGCGCGGCTGCGCGACCAGCACCATCCAGTCGAGCTGCGGAACGCGGACCAGCGTGCCGAGGAACTGCTTGCCCTCCCAGGCGAACGCCCGCGTCGTGTAGCGCCCGTGCAGGCCGTCGCTGACGATCGGCAAGTGGCTGAGATTGAGCTCGTGGGCCGCCGAAGTGACCTGCGAATCGGCGATCACCTGGCCGCGACGGTCGAGAATCATCGTCGTCATCCCCGCCTCGCCCGGCCAGCGCTTGAGAAACTCCGACAGCCGGTCGATCGAGACCTCGCCAAGCAGGACCTCATCGCCGACCGGGATCGCCAGGCTGACCGCCAGCCGGGCACTGACCGCCGAGAGAAAGACCTCGGACCACAAACGCTGGTTGCCGGCACGCGCTTCGGCGACGAAAGCCGCCCGTGACAGGTCGATGGTCAGCAGTTCGCTGCGCCGGCTTCGCCGTCCCTCGGGCAGGCCGACGGCGTACACCGAGTCACGCAGGTCGACGATGTAGATCGCCGCGAACACGTCGCCGGCGCCGACGTGCGCATCGAGCACGGTAAACCAGAACGACGGCGGCTGATCGCTGCGCTGGCGAAGGTGCTCGGCGATTGCCGCCAGTTCGCGCCCCGCCCCGAGCAGGTGCACTTCGACCTGCCCGGAGACCGCGCGCGCCAGCTCCTGGTGGCGGTTTTCGAGGTCGGCGAGGGCCTGCGGCAGACGCACCCACAGCACCAGCGCGGCAACCAGCAGCAGCGGCAAGACCCCGGCCAGGACGAATCGCACGGCCAGCCAGAACCACAGCGGACGTGCCGACGAGGGCTCGCCGGTAGACGCTTGTGGTGAACGGGTTTCAGTGGTCAAGGCGCCGGGCTCAGGGGAAAAAGGGAAACGCGTGATCGCCAGGGGGACGCGGGTCTATTCGACCGCACCGATGAGGTTGCGCGCATCAAGGCCCTGCGCCGCAAAATGATCGAGCAATTCGCCCTGGTGCGCGAAATCGCGCGTCTCGATCTGCATGATGATTTCGGTCATCCCCACCGGCACGTGCAGTTCGCCGCGCCGATGTTCGACGTGCCGAACGTTCATGCCGTGTTCGGCGACGACGCCGAGCAGCGCCGCCAGTCGGCCCGGCGAATCGGCGACGCGCACGGCGACGCTCATCAGCCGGCCGCTCGACGCCAGACCATAGTCGATCGAGCGGCCAACCAGCGTCATGTCGGCATTGCCGCCACTGACCAGAACGACGACGCGATCATGCGGCCGCGGCACGATCTTGCCCTTGAGCAGCGCCGCCAGTGCGACGACGCCAGCACCCTCGCCGATCGTCCGCGTGCGCTCGAGCAGGCAGACCATCGCCTCGGCGATGGCATTGTCGTCAACGGTCACGATGGCGTCGACGTAGCGCGCGATCACCTGCCGGGTCAGCTCCCCGGGCGCCTTGACCTTGATGCCGTCGGCGATGGTGTGCGCCGACGGCGACACGACTTCGAGGCTGCCATCGTCGAGAAAGCGCCTGAACGGCGCGACCGTCTCGGTCTGCACGCCGACGATGCACACGTCCGGCCGTTGCAGCTTGATCGCCAGCGCGACGCCCGAAATGAGGCCGCCGCCGCCGAGCGGAACGATCACCAGCGTCGCGGTCGGCAAGACTTCGACGATTTCCAGACCGGCACTCGCCTGCCCGGCGATGATCTGCCAGTCGTCGTAGGGATGGATGAATTCCAGCCCGCGTTCGCCAGCCAGGCGCTCGGCCAGCGTCCTCGCCTCCTCGAGGGTGGTTCCGGCCAGCACGACCTCGGCGCCGAGGCCGCGACACGCTTCGATCTTGGTCAATGGCGCGGCGACCGGCATCACGACGGTCGCCGGCAAGCCCTTGACCAGCGCCGCGCGTGCGACGCCCTGCGCGTGGTTGCCGGCCGACGCGGCGATCACTCCCCGCAACTCGCGGCCGCTGGCGAGCAGCCGGTCGACCTTGTGACTGGCGCCACGCAACTTGAATGAACCGGTCGGTTGCAGGTTCTCGAGCTTGAAATGGATCGGCACGGCGAACTCGCGCGACAGCGGATCGTTGAGCCACAGCGGCGTCGCCAGGATCAGCGACGCGATGCGCGCGCGTGCCGCCTGCAGATCGGCGAGCGTCAGCGGAATGCGAGCCATCGCCTCGGGGCCGCTGGCCATCAGCGCGCGAGCAAGGGAAGCAGCTTGATCGGAAAATCCATGACGGGCGGATCGCCCGGACGGCGGTCGGGCGGGAGTCGGCGAGGCACACAGTCTAGCGCGATCGGCGGCTGCCTGGCCGATCGATAGCGCAACCCATTCACCCGCCCCGCCGCGAGCGCATCGACAAGGCTATTTCCTGTCGGCCGCCTTGCCGGCAGGCGCCGCGTTGGGATTGATCGTCACGCCGCGCTTGCGCAGTTCGTCGACGATCAGCCGGGCGCTGGCGTTGCCCTGGTCGGCGAGGGTAGCCGTTTCGCGCGCCAGCGTATCGAGCGAGCCGCGCAATTTGGCCGATTCGTCGAGCAGGCGCTGCTGGTTGGCGTGCGCGGTGAGCAGCGCCTGGCGCTCGCCAAACAGCTGGTAGCACTGGAAACCGGTCCACAGAAAGACCGCCAGCACCGCCAGCAGCAGCGGCAGGAAAGGACTGAAGCGGCGCTCGTGATCGACGGCGGAACGCGGATTCGCCAGCGAAGCGTCGCCGCCGCGGCCGTTGCCGTCAGCCGGTCTCCCGATCGCCGGAGAATCGCTGGCGGAAAGATCGTTCATCTCACTTCCCTCCTTTCTTCAGCTCGGCCGCCGCTGGCGTCGCCGTGGCAGTCGCCGCGGCAGTTGCCGCCGCCGGCGCCGGGCTGGCCGTCACCGAGATCCCCTGCGCGGCAAGCATGTCGCGGATCGGCTTGTCGTTGTTGCGCACCGCCAGATCGGCCAGCGCCTTGACGATCTCGCGGTACAGACCCTCGAGCTGAACGCTCTGCTGGATGTATTGCCCGCGTGACGTCACTTCCTGCTGCCGGTCGCGGTTCTGGCTGAACAGGACGATGTTGGCCAGGGCCACCAGCAGCGTCGCGGCAGCGATCAGGGTAAGCAGTCTGAACTCGGTTTGCTTCAGCATGTGCTTCTTTCAGGGGGGAAAGGGTTGCCATCTTAGATCAGTTTTCAGCCCGGCGGGAGCCCGGCCGGACGCTCGCGAAGCGCCGTTCGCGGACCGTTCGCAATCGACCCGAACGACCCGCGAGAGCGAACCGGGCGCCTCGCCCCGAGCGTTACCAGCGACCCGCTGGCGCTGGGCCCGCTTGCCCGGTCAGCCCGCTCTGCCCAGCGTGCGCCGGATGGCGCGGCGGCCGATCGCCAGCAGCGCGAGGGTCGCCAGCCACAGCGTTCCCGGCTCGGGAACGTCGCCGCCACCCTGGATCACGCGGCCCCGCACGGTGAGCGTGACGTCGGCGACGGCATCACGGTAGCCGCTGGCGTTGTGACCGAAACCGCTCAGCAGGATGGTGTCGATGTAGTCGCCGACGTTGCTGGTATTGAAGGCGAGCAACAGCGCGCTGCTCAGATCACCGGCACCGAGGTTGAAGAACGGGCCGAAACCGGCCTGCACGAAGTCGATGGTGTCGAGGAAGCTGAAGTCGCCGTCGAGCAGGTCGGCCGGACCAATGGCGCCGTTGCCGGCAAACAGCGTGCTGGTCAGCGCGCCGGAACCGACCAGCTGCGTGCCGAAGTCGAGCTCGAAGCTGTTGCCGCTGCCGCTGAAGTGACCGGCGCCGCTGCCGAAGGTAAAGATCGAGCTGGCGTAGTTGTTGACCGTACCGCTCAGTCCCACCGTCAGGTCGGCCAACGCCTGGTCGCTGAGGTCGACGTCGTGGCTGCGCATGCTGAAGCTCGCGCTGCCACTGAGGTTGCCGGCAGTCGTGGTGGCCATGCCGACGCTCAGGCGGCTGTTGTCGGTGGCACCGGCGTCGATCCCGGCGCCGAGCGTGCCGCCGCCGGAGAACGAGGCGCTGGCGCTGCTGAACTCGCCGCGCAGGACGTCGTTCAACGCGCTGACCGGCGCCGTGTTGCTCACCGAGATGGCCTGGCTGACGGTATCGCCGACGTGCACGATGCCGAAGTTGACGTTGGTCGTATTGAGCGTCGCCACCGCCGGCGTATACACCTTGCCGCTGACCGCGACGTTGCCGTTGCCGACGCCGATATCGGCGGCGCCGGTGGTTCCCGCTCCGGTCGACACGAAGTCGAGCGTCTGGGTGCCGTTGAAGATGCCGGCGGTGGCGGTGTCGAGCGCGACCTTGACGCTGCTGGCGTCGGTGCCGCCGGCCACCAGGTTGGCGATGCTGCCGCTGTTGCTGAAGCCCGCCGGGGCGCTGCCGGTGCTGACCTTGAGGCCTTCGGTATAGCTATCGGGCGAGCTGTTGCTGACGCTGATCGCGGCACTCGGCGCGGCGTCGCCGACGCGGGCGGCGAGGCTGAGCGCGGTGGTGTTGAGCAGCGGGTTGGCGAGGCGATAGACGGCGCCGCTGACGGTGACGTCCTGGCTGGGCAGGTCGAGCTGGCAGTTGGGCGCGCAGCCGCCGACGTTGTTGGCGTCGGAGACGAAGGCGATGGTGGCGGTGCCGTTGATCGCGCCGGCGCTGGCGGTGTTCATCGCCACCTGCAGGTCGCTGTGGTTGGTGGCGCCCGGATCGAGCAGGTTGAAGGCGCCGCTGGCGGTGATCGGCCCGTTGCCGCTGATCGTCGCGTTGAGCGCGGCTTGCGGGGCGCTGGTGGCCTGGTTGCTGACGCTGACCAGGGCGGTCGGCGAGGCGTCGCCGATGCGGACGTTGCCGAGGGCGATCGGGCTGTTGTTGATCACCGGGCTGGCGGTGTTGATGATGTTGACCTGCGTCTCGATCATCCCCTGCACGCCGTAGTCGACGGAGCCCAGGGCGAAGGTGCCGAGTCCGTTGCTGACGCCATTGACGGCGCCGGCGCTGGCGAAGTTGACGGCGATGGCGCCGTTGACCGTGGCGGCGGCACCGGTGTCGACGGTGACGGTCATGCCGCTGGCGTTGGTGGCGCCGGCCACCAGGCCGCTGATGCTGCCGCTGCCGCTGATCAGGCTGCTGCCAATACCGGAACTGGCGCCAAAGGCGGCGTTGAGGTCTTCGACGAAGCCGGTGGCGCCGCTGGCGGTGTTGCTGATGCTGAGGACCCGACTGACCGACTGGCCGACCTGGACGGTGCCGAAGTTGAGCGGCGAGCTGTTGAGCTGGCCGCTGGCGAGCTGGTAGACGTTGCCGGAGACGTTGATCACTTGCGAGCCGGCGCTGGCGGCGGCGAGGCCGCTGGTGCCGTTGCCGTCGGTCTGGTAGTTGAGGGTGACGGTGCCGCTGCGGGCGCCGGCGGTGCTGGTGTCTACGCCGACGGCCATGGCGGTGCTGCCGGGGTCGCCGGCGGCGAGCAGGCTGACGGTGCCGCCGTTGTGGGTGGCGTTGCCGGTGGTGCTGCCGAAGCCGGCGTTGAGTTTTTCGGTGAAGCTGCCGGCCGGTGCGCTGTTGCTGACGGTGAGGACCTGGCTCTGGCTGCCGCCGGTGCGCTGGTTGGCGAGTACGACCGGGTCCGGCGTGGCGCTGCCGACGGCGGCGTTGTAGCCGGTGCCGCTGACATTGATGGTGGCGTCCGGCAGGGCGAGGGTCGCCAGCCCGGAGGTGGTGCTGCCGTTGCTGGCGAGCTGGATGGTGACGCTGCCGGTGTTGATGCCGGCGCTGGCGGTGGCGTTGTCGATGCCGACGCTGAGGGCGCTGGAGCTGGCGCCCTGCGCGAGGTTGCTGATCGGTCCGCCGCTGGCGGTGGCCTTGCCGCTGCTGCCGCCGACGCTGGCGTCGAGGCCTTCCTGGAAACCGGCCGGGGCGAGGCTGCTGTTGGCGATGTTGATCGCCTGGCTGGCGGCGCTGCCGAGCCGGAAGGCGCCGACGTCGACGCTGGCCGGCAGGTTGGCCTGGGCGATCTGGTAGACACCGCCGCTGACGGTGACGTCCTGGCTGGGCAGGTCGAGCTGGCAGTTGGGCGCGCAGCCGCCGACGTTGTTGGCGTCGGAGACGAAGGCGATGGTGGCGGTGCCGTTGATCGCGCCGGCGCTGGCGGTGTTCATCGCCACCTGCAGGTCGCTGTGGTTGGTGGCGCCCGGATCGAGCAGGTTGAAGGCGCCGCTGGCGGTGATCGGCCCGTTACCGCTGATCGTCGCGTTGAGCGCGGCTTGCGGGGCGCTGGTGGCCTGGTTGCTGACGCTGACCAGGGCGGTCGGCGAGGCGTCGCCGATGCGGACGTTGCCGAGGGCGATCGGGCTGTTGTTGATCACCGGGCTGGCGGTGTTGATGATGTTGACCTGCGTCTCGATCATCCCCTGCACGCCGTAGTCGACGGAGCCCAGGGCGAAGGTGCCGAGTCCGTTGCTGACGCCATTGACGGCGCCGGCGCTGGCGAAGTTGACGGCGATGGCGCCGTTGACCGTGGCGGCGGCACCGGTGTCGACGGTGACGGTCATGCCGCTGGCGTTGGTGGCGCCGGCCACCAGGCCGCTGATGCTGCCGCTGCCGCTGATCAGGCTGCTGCCAATACCGGAACTGGCGCCAAAGGCGGCGTTGAGGTCTTCGACGAAGCCGGTGGCGCCGCTGGCGGTGTTGCTGATGCTGAGGACCCGACTGACCGACTGGCCGACCTGGACGGTGCCGAAGTTGAGCGGCGAGCTGTTGAGCTGGCCGCTGGCGAGCTGGTAGACGTTGCCGGAGACGTTGATCACTTGCGAGCCGGCGCTGGCGGCGGCGAGGCCGCTGGTGCCGTTGCCGTCGGTCTGGTAGTTGAGGGTGACGGTGCCGCTGCGGGCGCCGGCGGTGCTGGTGTCTACGCCGACGGCCATGGCGGTGCTGCCGGGGTCGCCGGCGGCGAGCAGGCTGACGGTGCCGCTATTGTGGGTGGCGTTGCCGGTGGTGCTGCCGAAGCCGGCGTTGAGTTTTTCGGTGAAGCTGCCGGCCGGTGCGCTGTTGCTGACGGTGAGGACCTGGCTCTGGCTGCCGCCGGTGCGCTGGTTGGCGAGTACGACCGGGTCCGGCGTGGCGCTGCCGACGGCGGCGTTGTAGCCGGTGGCCTGCAGGTTGATGGTCTGGGCATTGGCGTTCTGGGTGACGAACGCGGGATCGATCAGCTGGCCGTTGGTGGTGTACTGGAGGGTGACGGCGCCGTTGTTGATGCCGGCGACGCCGTTGTTGACGGTCGCGGTGACGGCGGCGGTCTGCTGCGCGCCGGGGCCGATGAGGTTGCTGCCGAGGTTGTTGACCGCCGCGAAGTTGCCGCTGGCGCCGGCCGAGCCGATGCCGAGACGCTCGGCACCGCTGCCGCTGGTGAGGTTGCTGACGTCGAAGTTCTGGGCCGGTGCCGTGGCGCCGACCCGGAAGTTGCCGAGGTTGACGGGGTCGGTACTGGGCGTGGCGCTGCCTTGCGCCAGCACCGAGGCGAAGCCGTTGATGGTGATGGTCTGGGTGGCGACGTTGTCGAAGTTGCTGACGACGCCGGCCTTCTGGCCGGTGAGTGCGCCGCCGCTGCTGGCGTTGAAGCTGATGGTGTAGTCGCCGCTGCTGGCGCCGACGGCGAGCGGGCCGAAGTTGCCGGTGGTGAGCGACAGCCGGCCGTCGGTGACGTTGCCGGCGCCGGCGCTCTGCACGGCGCCGCGGATGTCGGCGCCGCTGCCACTGTTCTGGACCTGGAAGGTCTTGCTGGCGCTGGTGCCGCCGCGGACGTTGCCAAGCTCGACGGTGAAGCTGTTGGCGCCGGCGCTGACGACCTGGCCGACGACGGTCTGGGCGGCGTTCTGGCCGATCAGTTGGCCGGCGCCGCTGACGTTGTTGCGGCGGTTGAAGCTGTTGCCGGTGCCGAAGTTGGCGTTGCTGTAGTCCTTGCTGACGACGAGGTTCTGGCCGCCGAGATTGAGCGCGCCGTCCATGGTCAGCCGCTGCCCGCTGCTGGCGCCGGCGGCGCTGCTCAGGTCGAGCGTCGCGCCACTGGCGACCTCGATGTTGCCGCTGCCGTTCACGCCGGCTTGCGCGATCAGCGTGCCGCCGCTGGCGCGCACCAGACCGCTGTTGGCGATCGCCGGCACGACCGAACCGAAGCCGCGCAGGGTGCCGGCGTTGGTCAGGGTGGGGGCGGTGAAGCTGCCGCCGCCGAGTTCGAGCGTGCCCTGGTTGCTGATCGCCTTGCTGGTCGCATAGTCGCGGTTGGCCAGCACGTGCAGTGCACCCGCCGCGGTGATCGTCGTCAGGCTGTCTTCGAGGGCGGTGTAGGTGCCAGTAAGCGTGTCATAGGTACGCAGCCGCGAACCCGCACCGCTGAGCACGACGTCAGCGGCCAGGGTCGCCACCGGGCTGATCGACGATTGCTGCAAGCTGATCTCGGAACCGGCATAAGCCTGATAACTGCCCCCGGTCAGCGTGCCGGCGACCAGGTTGGTAAAGGTCGTCGGTTGAATCAGGACGACGGAACCGTTCGAAGACGCTATCGTGCCGTTGTTGGTGAACTCGCTCGGGGCGATGTAGTTGCTGGCGCTACCATTGCTGAAGCTCATGCTACCGTTGTTGACGATCGGGCCACCGTAGATATACCCGTACGAGCCAACGCCGTCGGCGAGGACCTGCAGGTCGGGCCCGAGTGTCAGCGTGCCGCTGCCGGAATAAAGGTAAGCCGTGCTCGAGGCACCACCGAGGTGCACCGTCGCCTGATCCAGCGTCTGCGTGCCCAGCGAATACAGGTAGGCGCCGAGCCCCGTGACGTTGATCACACCCGGGTTGCTGCCGCTGCTGTCCTTGACGCTCAGGCCGTTTACGAAATACGCAGTGGCGCCGTAAGCGGTGAGATCGAGGTCGCCGTGCACCGTGACGCCGTCGAGCGTGCCGCTACTGTAGTCGGTGGCGAACAGGTTGGCGGCGGCGTTGCCGAGAACGGTGCCGCCGTGGATCGTGCCACCGGCCATGCGCAGGCCGTCGAGCGGCGAGCTGGCGCTGATGTCCAGCGTCTGGCCGCTGTTTTCGAGGAAGCCGTTGAGCTTGACCGTGCCGCCGGTCCGGTTGATCGTGCCGATGTCGGACTGCATGAAGTAGCCGCCGAGACGCAACTCGGTGTCGGTGACGTTGATCGTGCCGGTGTTGGTCCATTGGTAGTAGGGCTGGTCGCCCGGGTTGCCGGCGTAGCCCATCTGCAGAACGGTGGTGCCACCGGCGCCGTTCATGGTGATCGTGCCGGCGTTGCTCGCCGCCGCCCCACCAAACTGGATGGACGAACCGTCGCCACCGGTGATGCTGCCGGTTGCGCTGTTGGTCAGCGTCGTTGGCGTGATGTACAGGGTCGTCGCCGGGTCGACGGTGATCGTACCCTTGTTGGTGAACTCGCTCGGGTTGATGGTGTTGTTGTAGTGCCCGTTGCTGAAGGCGATGCTCCCTTCATTGACGATCGGGCCGCCATAGAGCTGGCCGTACGAGCCGGCACCGTCGGCGAGAACCTGCAGGTTGGCGCCCAGGGTCAGCGTTCCGGCGCCCGAATAGATGAAGCCGGCACTCGAGGCGCCGCCGAGGTGCACCGTCGCGTTGTCGAGCGTCTGCGTGCCATTCGATTGCAGGTAGGCGGCGGGACCCGTGACGTTGATCACGCCCGGATTGCTGCCGCTGCTGTCCTTGACGCTCAGGCCATTGACGAAGAACGCGGCGGCGCCGTAACCGGTGACGTCGAGATTGCCGTGCACCGTGGCGCCGTCGAGCGTGCCGCTACTGTAGTCGGTGGCGAACAGGTTGGCGGCGGCGTTGCCGAGAACGGTGCCGCCGTGGATCGTGCCACCGGCCATGCGCAGGCCGTCGAGCGGCGAGCTGGCGCTGATGTCCAGCGTCTGGCCGCTGTTTTCGAGGAAGCCGTTGAGCTTGACCGTGCCGCCGGTCCGGTTGATCGTGCCGATGTCGGACTGCATGAAGTAGCCGCCGAGACGCAACTCGGTGTCGGTGACGTTGATCGTGCCGGTGTTGGTCCATTGGTAGTAGGGCTGGTCGCCCGGGTTGCCGGCGTAGCCCATCTGCAGAACGGTGGTGCCACCGGCGCCGTTCATGGTGATCGTGCCGGCGTTGCTCGCCGCCGCCCCACCAAACTGGATGGACGAACCGTCGCCACCGGTGATGCTGCCGGTTGCGCTGTTGGTCAGCGTCGTTGGCGTGATGTACAGGGTCGTCGCCGGGTCGACGGTGATCGTACCCTTGTTGGTGAACTCGCTCGGGTTGATGGTGTTGTTGTAGTGCCCGTTGCTGAAGGCGATGCTCCCTTCATTGACGATCGGGCCGCCATAGAGCTGGCCGTACGAGCCGGCACCGTCGGCGAGAACCTGCAGGTTGGCGCCCAGGGTCAGCGTTCCGGCGCCCGAATAGATGAAGCCGGCACTCGAGGCGCCGCCGAGGTGCACCGTCGCGTTGTCGAGCGTCTGCGTGCCATTCGATTGCAGGTAGGCGGCGGGACCCGTGACGTTGATCACGCCCGGATTGCTGCCGCTGCTGTCCTTGACGCTCAGGCCATTGACGAAGAACGCCGTGGCGCCGTAACCGGTGACGTCGAGATTGCCGTGCACCGTGACGCCGTCGAGCGTGCCGCTACTGGAGTCGGTGGCGAACAGGTTGGCGGCGGCGTTGCCGAGAACGGTGCCGCCGTGGATCGTGCCACCGGCCATGCGCAGGCCGTCGAGCGGCGAGCTGGCGCTGATGTCCAGCGTCTGGCCGCTGTTTTCGAGGAAGCCGTTGAGCTTGACCGTGCCGCCGGTCCGGTTGATCGTGCCGATGTCGGACTGCATGAAGTAGCCGCCGAGACGCAACTCGGTGTCGGTGACGTTGATCGTGCCGGTGTTGGTCCATTGGTAGTAGGGCTGGTCGCCCGGGTTGCCGGCGTAGCCCATCTGCAGAACGGTGGTGCCACCGGCGCCGTTCATGGTGATCGTACCGGCGTTGCTCGCTGCCGCCCCACCAAACTGGATGGACGAACCGTCGCCACCGGTGATGCTGCCGGTCGCGCTGTTGGTCAGCGTCGTTGGGGTGATGGACAGCGCCGCTGCCGGGGCGACGGTGATCGTGCCCTTGTTGGTGAACTCGCTCGGGAAGATGGCGTTGCCGAAGCCGTTGCTGAAGGCCATGCTGCCCTCGTTGACGATCGGGCCACCATAAACATACGCGTACGAGCCGGCACCATCGGCGAGAACCTGCAGGTTGGCGCCCAGGGTCAGCGTTCCGACGCCCGAATAGATGGAGCTGCCACCTACGGCACCACCAAGGTGCACCGTCGCACCGTTCAGCGTCTGCGTGCCTTGTGATTGCAACCACGCGCCATTACCCGTGACGTTGATCACACCCGGGTTGCTGCCGCTGACGTCCCTGACCGCCAGGCCATTGACGAAGTACGCGGTTGCCGAGGTGGCCGAGAGGTCCAGGTTGCCGCGCAGGGTGACGTTGTCCAGCGTGCCATAGGCGCCAGAGGCGAATGAAACCGCCGTCCCGCCGCTACCGACGTAGGTGCCGCCGAGCAGCGTGCCGCCGTACGAGCTAATCACGACGCCGCCGGTGGTGGTCAGCGTCGACGAATTGTTCAGGGTGTTCTGGCTGATGGTCAGCGTGCCGATGCTGACCGGAGAGGTCAGGTCGACCGTGTACCCTCCGGTGTTGATCGTGGCGTCGAAGGTGTTGCCACCGCCGTTGTTGGGGTAGGCGCTGTTGCACGTGCTCCAATTGGCGCTGGCAAGCCACGAGCCGGCGTTGGCGATCCAGTCGCACGCGAAGTTGGCAGCCTGCGCCCCTGGCGCCACGCCGATCATTGCCAAAGCCATGGGCAAGGCCAGGAGTCGGCCGACCGGCCGCACCGAAACGCTCCGCGCGTTGTTGTTTTTCATTTGTCTACGCTCCGCCAACCGAAACATCGTTTCAACTGACCCGTCGCGCGGCGGCGACGGAACCCGGTTTGACCATCTATCGACAGCAAACGGTAGAACGCGGACAAGCGCCTCAGGAGAGACCCGCGGCTACGGTACAAGCGCTATAGCAAGAATCAAGCCATGTCGCCGAGCAAGGCAGGCCATCCCTGATAAATCAATGCGTCGAGCGGACGAGCGACAAGCTGCGCCGGCCCTGCCACGCGGCCACTGTAAAATTTACCGACAGTTGACCTGCGGCGGTGCCGACGTGCCGCGCGCTAGGGGCGAATCGCCTCGGCCCAGCAATTGGGCGTTTCGTAGAGGCGCAGGCGTTCGAGGCGCAGGTGGTTGCCGTAGCTATCGCGGTAAACGCCGTCGAGGATCGCAAACGCCGTCTGGGCGAGGTTTTCGGCAGTCGGGACGCAATCGAAGAGCACCGTCTTGTGACCCGGCAGCGAGCGCAGGAAGTCGACCACCGGCTGGTCGCCTGCCCAGGCCAGGAAGGCGTGATCCCAGAGATCGACCAGATGCCGTCTGGCCAGGTCCTTGATCTCGGAGAAGTCCATCACCATGCCGTTGGCCGGGTCGCCGGCCTGCCGGATGATGTCGCCGCCCAGGGTGATCTCGATCGCGTAACGGTGGCCGTGCAGATGGCGACACTGGCTCTGGTGGTCGGGAATGCGGTGGCCTGCATCGAATTCGAGACGACGGGTGATGAGCATCGGAGAGGCGCGCTGAAATGAGCGGCGATTATAGCACCGGCGATCGGCAGCCTCGGCTGGCCGACGACCGCGTCGGCGGACGGCGGGCGATGCGGCCGATCAACGCTCCGGGCAAGAAGCGCCGCCGCCAGACAACAGGCAGCTCACTCGCTGACAATCACCGGCAGCGGTGCCATCTCCTTGTACAGCAGCGGCAGCGGTGGCTTGCGGGCGACAGTGATGATCCGCGTGCCTGGCGGATGGATCAGATGGTAGGTCAGGAACAGGTGCAACTGGTCAGCGCCCAACAGCAATTCGCGCAAGGCGGCATAGCCCGGGTGCCCGAGGATGTTCATCTGGTCGAAGGTTCGCTGGTTGAGCCGCACCGACCGCGCGCCGAACTCGAGTTCGGGATTCCTGGCACCGAGCAGCTCGTGCGTCAACATGCGTCGAATCTCGGGCAGGACGACAATACCGACGGCATCGGCTCCGACCAGCCACTCGACTGCCCGACCCTCGCCGCCGGGATCCGGCGCGTGGTCGCCGAAGGCCTGGCACCAGCGCGGGATGAAGGCAGAATAGCGGCGGACGTTCTTTTCCATAGCCGGTCGGCCCTATTTTTCCTGCGCTGCCCGATCGATGAGACTGGCGACGACGTCGGTATCCGAAACGAAGCCCTGCAGATCGTTGTTGTCGATCACCAGCACGCTCTTCACCGCGTACTGGATCATCAGCCGCGCCAGATAGCGGACCTCGAGGTGCTGCGAGACCTGCAGCGCCGGCTTCTGGGCAATGTCATACACGTTGAGCAGGTCGATGTCGCCGTCGTCGGCGATCACCGCCCTGGCGACGTCGCGATAGGCGATCAGCCCGTGCGCATCGCCGGAATGGCGCTTTTCCACCACCAGCGACTTGACGCCGCGCTCCTTCATCATCATCAGAGCCTCTCGGACGGTCGCCAGCGGACTGATGGTGATGACGTTTCTCTTCATGATTCCGGCAACCAGCATGCTAGAACTCCTTCACTCAATGATCGTGCATAGTAATCGACCGGGCCTGCAGTCGGCGCCCTGGCTCACATGCCGCCCTCGACTTCGCGCCGGAACAGCTTCATCTGCTCGACACCGATGCCGACGACGCTGCCCAGCGCCAGCGAAAACGCCAGACCTCCTCCCGGCAGATCGAGCTTCATCTGCAACTTGACCGCGCGCAGAATGCGCATCGCCAGTTGCTGCTCGGTGACGCACAGCAGCAGTGATTCCTTGCGCTCCAGGCCGAGACCGAGAAAGGTCTTGCGCTCATTGTGCCGCAGCCCCTTGCCCTTGAGGATGGTGATGCCGGTGGCGCCGGCCTGCTTGAGCAACTCGACGGCGCGATCCTCGTCCTCTTCCGGGACGATCAGCACAACGGCAGAAAATTTCATGATGTTCTCTCCTTGACCGGTTTCCTTGACTGCAAGAGCAAGGTGGCGAGGATGCCATAGGACATGACGATGATCATCGGCAGCAGCGAGGCGAAGGCGATCAGGCCGAAGCCGTCGATCATCGGATCCCTCCCCGCCGTCCGTTCGGCCAGGCCGACGCCAAGCGCGGTCACCAGCGGCACGGTCACCGTCGAAGTGGTCACGCCGCCACAGTCGAAAGCGATCGGGACGATGAAGCGTGGCGCCAGTCTGGTCATGACGATCACCAGCAGGTAACCGGGGATCAGCCAGTAGGCGATCGGTGTTCCGTCGACGATGCGTGCGCAGCCGATCACCAGGCCGACACCGACGCCAATGGAAACCAGCGTCCGCAGCCAGAATCCCCTGAGCTGGCCGAGGCTGACCTCATCGGCCTTGATCGACAGGGCGATCAGCGCCGGTTCGGCCATGGTAGTGGCGAAACCGATCAGGAAGCCGTAGAGATAGAGCACCCACATCGCCGCGCCGTCCTGCATCAGGCCGCTGGTCATTTCGTCGCCGAGCGGAAATAGCCCGACCTGCAAACCCTCGTCGAACAGGTACAGGCCGACCGCCACGAAGAGCATGCCGACCGCCAATCCCCTGGGGTCGGCAAGTGGCCGGCGGAGGATGACGAAACTCGAGAACAAGACAACGGCGATGATCGGCAAGAGGTTCTTGACCATCCCCAGGAAGTTGCCGAGCATTGCCCAGGCCGTCAGCTGATGCTCGTCGTCGGTCGGCATCAGCACCACCGCCGTACCATGGTCGGCGGCAACGAAGAAAAGGATGCCGTAGAGCTGGATGACGATCATCGGCGCCAGCGCGCCGAAGGCGATGAGGCCAAAGCCGTCGAGCATCGGGTTGCGGCCGCGGATGGTCGCCGCCAGGCCAACGCCCATCGCCGTCAGTAACGGCGCGGTGACCGTGGAAGCGACGACGCCGCCCGAATCGAACGCCAGGCCGACCAGTTCCGGCGGCGACATGGCGGTCAGCGAGACGACGATCAGATAACCGGGAATCAGGTAGAGGGCAATCGGATGCCCGAGCACGATGCGCCAGACGCCGACCATCACCGCCAGCCCGACCGCCAGGGCGGCAACCATGCGCAGCGTCATGGCACCCATGCTGCCGCCGGAAACGGCCTCGGCCTTGTAAGCCACGGCCATCAAGGCCGGCTCGGCGGCGACCGATGCGAAGCTGATGCAGAAGGCGAAGGCCATCAGCCACAGAAACGATCCCCGGCGGGCAAAATCGAAGGCCATCGTCTCGCCGGCCGGGAAGATCGCCGCATCCAGCCCCTTGACGAACAGGGCCAGGCCGATCAGCACCGCGGCGAAGCCGCCGATCAGCGCGCCGGGACTGTCCGGCATGCGCTGGATGAAAAAAGTCTGGAAAATCGCGACGACGATCAGTGTCGGCGCCAGATCCCGGGCCGCCTCTTGCAGGAGTTCCTTGACCAGGCGCAGCAACGAACCCATGCGCGCCCTAGCTCGCTACCGCTGGCCGCAAGGCGGCGCTCGGCAGTAGTGAAGAACCATGGCGCGGGAAGGTCATCGGCTGTTCGGCAGATTGATCGAGTGAGCCGCCGTCGTCGGCGTGGAGGCAAATCATGCCGCAGATCGCTGCCCACGGCAAGGCTATCGGCATGAAAACGCGGCGCATCGCCAACCCTTGCGGCGCAATGCCGCGAACTGGCTGGCCGCACAAGGGCCATGCATATCGCATGGAATGCCGGGGACATGCCGGCGTGTCGGAGAAACGGTCGAAGGGGCGACTCCGGCGGCCAGGCGAAATCCCCGCGGGCCGCGCGGCCGACGCGCGGTCGCGGCACGGCCAGCCGGACGCTTCGTGCAGGCCCGGGCTGCGCGACGGCGTGGCGGCGCAACCGGGCCGGGCTGCCGCTAGCCGCTCGGTCGACGCCGACCGAGCCAGGCCAGGCCGAGCAATGCCAGCCCGAGCAGCGCCACCGTTCCGGGCTCGGAGACGTTCAGGGAGATGGCGAAGATTCGCAGGTCGCCGTCAAATGCCATGTAGATCGTCCCATCGCGATAGGCGAGGCCGTCGGGATCGGGCGTTCTCCTGAAACCTTCCGACGGCACGACCTGAACCAGGTACTCCTCGCCGGTAAGCCGGAAGTAGTCGCTGCCCGGCCCGCGAAAGAGGCTCGCCAGATCGATCGACTCGCTGACCTGCTCGAGGCCGAGGTCGAAAACCAGCAAGCGATGATTGCTGTAATCGCCGACCAGCAGGCGGCGGTCATCGATTGCTTCCAGGCCCAGCAACTGGGCATTCAGCGCGAATTTCCTGCCGACCTGGCCGCTTTGCGGGTCAAGCTCGAGAATAGTGCCGTCGCCCTGACAGCTCACATAGAGCTTTCCCCTGGCCGCGGCGGCGCCTTCCACTTCGTCGCAGTCGGTCACGGCGAGCGAGAAGGTCCAGTCGGGCACAGCCGGCGTACTGACCCCCGGGGTGAATGCCCAGAGAATGTCGTTCAGCGGAAAGCCTCGCGATCTGAAGGCGTGGAAGTTCTCGCCGACGATCAGCTGCGCTCCCGCGCCGGCCAGGGCGACCGGATTGGCAAACTGCGCGGTCGGCTCGAAACGGCTATCGGCGATCGCCTGATGGACGACATTGTCCTTGACGTCCAGCCGCCAGAATTCCCGCCGGGTACCCAGGGGGTCGGCAGCGATCGAGGCCCAAAGGCTGCCGTCGGCGGTAAACGCCAGTCCCTCGAACTCATGGACCAGCGCCGGGAACTCTCTCTCCGGCGAGGGAAGACCACTGACCAGATAGCGGTAGTCCTGGATCCCGGTCAATGCCGCCGCCTGTGCGGCGCCGGCGAAAACCAGCAAGGCGAGGCCAAACAGGCAACGCCGGACAGTCCGAGCGATCCGCAGTGGCGCTGCCAGGTCATTTTCAAGGCACCCCATCGTCGTTCTCCTCTTCGTCGGTCGCCTGCGGCCAGCACTTCGCGTCGCGGCTTTGCGCTGTTGCATCAACGGCAGGCCGCGCAAGCTCCTCCCGGGCAGCGGCGGCACCGCGCGCTCCACGCGGGCCACGACACACGACCAGACCAGTATAGACCAGCAGATCGGGAAGCGGCGCCGGCCGGGTCGCGGTCGATGCGCCCTTCGCCGGTCGCGACCGCAATCGAACGGCCTCGCCGCAATCACCGAAGCGAGCGCTTACTTGTGCCCAGCATCGCGGACCTTGTCGTCGCTGCCGAAGAAACAAGACAGCGATGCCCGGGCATAATGTCGCCACTACTCGAGGACCACGAGGACCATCTGCAGACGCCACGCAGACCCCGCGGATTCAGGCCGTACGGTCATCAACTGCCGAAACAGCCGATCATGGACGTGATCACCGTTGCCCTCACCTGCCGTGTTCGTTCCGGCTTGGACGCCGGAATCCTTGGCCGGACAGAGAGCGCGCGCGCAATTCCCCGCCGCTTTCGCCGACCCGTCGCAGCAGCACGGGCGAGCGGCGATTCGTCAGTCGAAGACGCGACTTTCAAGGCAAGAGTCCAGCGGCAGATAGCATGAGCCATCCCGACCTGTTGATCGTCTCGATCGTGCGCGCACTGGTCGAGGTCGCGCTGCTCTGCCTGCTCGGGCAAGGCGCGGTGGCGCTGCTGGCGGGAGCCGGTCGCACCGGCAATCCGATCTACCGGCTCTTCCAGATCGTCACCCGCCCGGCGATCCGCCTGACGCGCCAGCTCGCACCGCGGCGCGTGGTCGACCGGCTCGTTCCCTTGGTGGCGTTCTTCCTGATGTTCGGGCTGTGGATCCTGCTCGCCTGGGTCAAGCGCGAGCTTTGCGGCTGGCACGGCTTGAGCGGCTGCTGACCCGGACCGCTCGGAGCGATGCGCCGGAAAAGCCGCCGTGACAAGCGACCATGTCAGCGAGAAAATGCCAGTTCATGGGCGACGCTCGATTGATCGGACGTTGACTTCACGGCGAAGTACCTGTCGCCGGACTTGAAGATGAATCGGCACCATTGCTCTGTCTTGCTCTTCCATTCGAGAAGGACGCAATAGCTGCCGTTGTCAGCCAGTTGCCAGCTCCCACGGGCAGTGGCATGTCGTCTCGAGCTGACGTCGCCACGATTGTCGGTGGACGCAAGCAGACTGCCGTCCGCAGAGTTCTCCCAAAACCGGGTGGAACCCTGCACGGTGCGGCTTTCCACCTTTGCCCCGGGAAGCAGTACCTGCAGTTCATCCTTCGATAACTGCGTCGCACCCTGGGCGTGGAGATCGCTCAGGCGAAAGGCGCTCGATGGCTGTCCGAGAACCTGGCTTGAAGCGCCAACCAGGAGAATTGCGGCGAGGACTGTTCTCATCACGAACTCCTTTCAGGTGAAGCACCCGGTGCAAGTTGTCCCGTAGCCTGGCGCGGCTCGAAGGCCCCGCAAGTCCCGCCGCACGGCCCACCGATCACGGTGGCCAGGCCGCGTTGGGCAAGAAGCACCGAGCAGCCGGCGGTCACTCTTGAGTCTTGATTGTAGGCCTGGAGTAGCGGCGATCAAGCGCCTTCTTGCATTCCTGGCGGCGCCCGGCGGGCGCTCCCCCTGCGGGGCGCTCCCGGCGGCGCAAGAAAGCGGCGAAGCCCGGAAGAAACAGCGCTGAAACGGCTAGAATCCTCTACTGACCTGCCGCCTCGACAAGCGACCAATGTTCCCGAGCGAATCCACCCTGACCCTTTGCCCGCATCCGGCGACGCCGGCACCGGTGGTGCGGACGATCGAAGCGCACGCTGAGCGTCGCGCCGACGGTAGCCTCGAACTCAGCTGGTGCCTGCGCGGCGACATCGCCCGCCTGCTGATCCCGGAACCGCGCTCGGCGGCTTGCGCCGACGGCCTTTGGCAACACACCTGCTTCGAGGCCTTCGTCGGCGCCGCCGGCGATCCCGCCTACCGCGAGTTCAATTTTTCACCGTCGGGGCAGTGGGCCGCCTATGCGTTCGCCGGCTACCGGCAGCGCGACGCGACGCCGGCGCTGCTCGGCCCGCCACGGATCATCGCCAGGCAGTCGGCGGGGCGGCTCGAACTGGCGGCGACGCTGCCGCCCGACGCCTTGCCGGCAGCAACGGCAAGGCTGCAGATCGGCCTGGCTGCCGTCGTCGAAGCGTCCGACACCGTCGACGGCAGCCACAGCTACTGGGCGCTGCACCACCCTGCCGCCTTGCCCGATTTTCACCACCGCAACGGCTTCACGCTCGAACTGGCGCCGCTGCAAGTGCGTGCCTGAAGGAAACCTGGATGTCCGCCATCGAATTCGGCCTCGACCGGCTGCTCAACAACCCCGAGCTGCGCAAACCGCTGCACGGTCGCCGCCTGGCGCTGGTCGCGCACCCGGCTTCGGTCACCGCCCGCCTGACACACGCACTCGACGCACTGGCGGCGCTGCCCGAGCTGCGGCTGACCGCTGCCTTCGGCCCGCAACACGGCCTGCGCGGCGACAAGCAGGACAACATGATCGAATCACCGGATTTCGTCGATCCGGTACACGGCATTCCGGTATTCAGCCTGTACGGCGAGGTACGCCGCCCGACGCCGGCGATGATCGACAGCTTCGACGTGCTGTTGATCGACTTGCAGGACCTCGGCTGCCGCATCTATACCTTCATCACTACCCTGCGCTACCTGCTCGAAGCCGCGGCCACGCACGGCAAGTCGGTGTGGATCCTCGATCGCCCGAACCCGGTCGGGAGGCCGCTCGAGGGACTGCTGCTTCGCCCCGGCTGGGAGAGTTTCGTCGGCGCCGGCGCACTGCCGATGCGCCATGGCCTGACCATGGGCGAACTGGCGTACTGGTTCGTCGGCACGCTCGGCCTCGACGTCGACTGTACGGTAATCGCCATGCACGGCTGGCTGCCCGATGCGGCGCCCGGTTACGGCTGGCCGGCCGGCGAACGGAGCTGGATCAACCCCAGCCCGAACGCGCCGAACGTCTCGATGGCCCGCTGTTACGCCGGTACGGTGATGCTCGAAGGGACGACGCTCTCCGAAGGACGCGGCACGACCCGACCGCTGGAGCTTTTTGGCGCACCCGATATCGATGCCGGCCGGCTGATCGCGACGATGGACGCGCTGGCGCCGGACTGGCTGCTCGGCTGCCGCCTGCGCGAATGCTGGTTCGAGCCGACTTTCCACAAACACGCCGGCAGGCTCTGCCGGGGCGTGCAGATCCACGTCGACGACGGTCATTACCAGCACCCTTGGTTTCGCCCATGGCGTCTGCAATGCCTGGCCTTCAAGGCGCTGCGGCGCTTGCACCCGGACTACCCGCTGTGGCGCGATTTCGCCTACGAGTACGAAAACGACCGTCTGGCGATCGATCTGATCAACGGCTCGCCGCTGCTGCGCGAGTGGGTCGACGATCCGGCAGCGACGCCGGCCGACCTCGACGCCCTGAGCCGCGTCGACGAAGACGCCTGGGAGCGGATGCGGCAGGAGTTCCTCCTCTATTGAAGCTCGACGGTACCGCCCCGGAGCGGTCGGCAGAGCCACCGGCACGCCGCGTCGCCCATCTCGACATGGACGCTTTCTACGCGTCGGTCGAATTGCTGCGCTACCCGGAACTGCGTGGCCTGCCGGTGGTGATCGGCGGCAGCCGCGAACAGCAACCGCTGGCGCTCGCCGACGGCGGCCGCCGTTTCGCCAGGTTGCGCGACTACGTCGGCCGCGGCGTCGTCACCACCGCGACCTACGAGGCGCGCGCACTCGGCGTCTTCTCGGCGACGGGAATCATGAAAGCAGCCCGGCTGGCGCCGGAGGCGATTCTGCTGCCGGTCGATTTTGCCGCCTATCGCCACTACTCGCGGCTGTTCAAGGCGGCGGTCGCGCAGATCGCGCCGCAGATCGAAGACCGCGGCATCGATGAAATATACATCGACCTCGCTGCCCTGCCCGACGCCACCCGACCGCTGGCGCAGAGCATCAAGGACGCGGTCCGCGAGGCGACGGGCCTGTCGTGCTCGATCGGCGTCGCGGCCAACAAGCTGCTCGCCAAGATCGCTTCGGACCTCGACAAGCCGGACGGTCTGACGGTACTTGGCAGCGCCGATGTCGCGGCACGGATCTGGCCGCTGCCGGTGCGCAAGATCAACGGCATCGGCCCGAAGGCCGGCGACCGCCTGGCGACGCTCGGCATCCACCGCATCGGCGAACTGGCCGCGGTCGACGCGAGCCTGCTGCGGCAGCACTTCGGCCGGAGTTATGGCAGCTGGCTGCACGCGGCGGCACACGGCGTCGACGACCGACCGCTGGTCACATCGTCGGACCCGAAGTCGATCAGTCGCGAAACGACCTTCGACCGCGACCTGCATCCACGCCACGATCGCGAGACGCTGAGCGGCATCTTCAGCAGCCTGTGCGCGCGTGTCGCCGAAGACCTGCGACGCAAGGACTGCCTGGGACGCACGGTCGGCATCAAGCTGCGTTTTGCCGACTTTCAGACCCTGACCCGCGACCTGACGCTGGCCACCGCCACCGGCGATCCGCAAACGATCCGCCGCGCGGCCGGCGAATGCCTGCGGCGGGTTCCGCTCGACCGCAGGCTGCGGCTGCTCGGCGTGCGCGTCAGCGCGCTGTCGACACGCGGCGCGGCGCCGGATCGGCAGTCGCCACGTCAGGGCGAACTGGCCTTGACCGACGAGCCGCAGGAACGACCGGACTGAGCAACAAGTCCTTCGCTAGCCCGCCGCCGAATGCCCGATGACCGCCGATCGGGCGCTTGCCGGAAGTGTGCGGGCGTCGACGCGTCGGAGCTTCAAGAAGCCTCGCCAACCGTCGAGCGCCGCGACTCGCCCGCCCGGCAGGTCATCCAGCATGCTGGTCATTGCCCGCAACGCGGCTGCACGCCGTCAGGCCCCGCCAGGTTCGGGTGCTGCCCGGTCGAATGCACGATACCGGTGCTGGCGTCGAACATGACGTCAAAGAACTCCTCGGCATTCCAGCTGTTGCAGAACAGCCACGACCAGGCGAGCTGATTGCTCCGCGCGTAGAACTGGGTCCATAGCGATCCCGACGGACCGAGGATGCGCAGCACCTCGTCCTTGCTCATTCCCGGCCGGACACGCGCAAAATGCTCCTGGTTCAGCACTTTTTCGATGCGCTGCAGTTTGCCATCCGGCCCGACATACGCCATGAACGTCTGTGTCCCCCCCGAGCCGCGCGGGTAAGCCAGTTGTTCGCTGCCATCCGGATTCGTCCAGGACATCGCCGGCTGGCCCATCGAGGCTACGACTTCGGGCAAGGTCGACACGCCCGGCTTGAGATTGGCGCCGCTGTAACCGGCACACGCGACAACAAGCAGGGTGCTGAAAACCAGCAGCCCGCGTCGCCCTACTGAAGAGTTGCTGTCCATTTCGCCTCCATTTCAATCAAGTTCGACTGCACTTACGCACATCCGTGGCACGCCGCCAGGATACGAAATCAGGCCAGGCCGTGGGAAGCAGGGCTGACGCATGCGATCGCAGTCACCTCGCCGATTTTCCCCCATTCCAGCCCAACAAGCATCACCATTCGGGGAGCAGCCGGTCGGCGCGCACGCCGACCGCCAGCAAGCCAACGGCTGCCGTCCGCTCGCCAAGGCACTGACGCGGATCCCCGGGGCATTGATGATCGGCCGGTCGCAACAGCCACACCGTCGCCCGCTCACGAAAGCGACGGCAGGTGGTCAGCGATGCTTCCGTTGGTGCGCCAAGAAGCGGCTCGCAAGCGGACAGGGAACTCGCCGCGACGCTCGGCAGGGGAAAATGGCCAGGTAAGCAAGGTCGAGCACGTCTTCTTCGCTTCCGTCAATTTGCCACCGGCAAACGCGCCGCCGTCGCAGCGGCAGGAGTGGCATCTGGCGCTGATATAACACCGACTGTCGCCATGGAAGTGTCGGAATTTCTTACAGTTGTTGGCGCGGAAACATCGCCAGGTTCTAGCCGGTTGCGATAACCGCATGATTTTTCGATTGGTTTCTTTTCTTGGCGCGATTGTTGCTTGATTTAAGTACGGTTTACACGCTGGCGTGGTGGCCGCAGGGGGCCAGCCAGCCAACCGGAATGGAGCGTGACCGGCAAGCGCCCACAGAACGACCAGGTGGCGTTCCCGGCAGGGCGCCGCGGCTCGCAAGCAGACACAAGCAGACAAGCTGGTCTCTTGCCTGCGGCCCGGTCAAACCGCTCGATGCTTTCGTGAGCAACATACAGGAGGCAGACCAATGACTGACAAGCAGACGCCCATCAAGAGATGCCTTGGCATCCTTATCGCCGCCCTGGCGATCCTCTCCTCGGCAAGGGCAGGCGCGACCATCCTGGTTGACATCCCCACCGCCGGGTCCTGGCAACAGGCGATCGCGGCGGGCAACATCGTGCCGTCAACCGCCGGCGCAAATCTGACCGACGCGGCACTGCAATTCTACCTGCCGCAAGGGGTCCCGCTGGCCGTTGAGGCCGCCCGGCTGACGCCTGATTTCGATGGCGTCAGCGACCCGCAGGCGACGGTGATCGACAACACCCTGGTGATGTCCTGGGATCTGCCGTCGAACGACGCCCTTGCCATCGCCTGGTGGGACTATCGCTTCGATCCGCTTGGCAGCACGCCGGTTAACCTGGGCAGCGGCAGCAGCATGATTCATTTCTCCGTCTATCCGCCGCGTGGTGTCTGGGACCTGTCGCTCGAATTGATGGATGTCAATGGACGTTCCCGGGGATGGTTCCGCTTTGGCCCGGCCAATCTGTGGGATACCTTCTGGATCAGCCCGAATCTCGGCCTGCAGAACCCGTTTTCCTTCTATTGGAGCGATCCGCTCTTCGACATCACGAAAGTGGTTGCGATGCGTTTCAACGAGTCGGGGATGCAGAGCCAGCCGTTTCCCATCGATCCGACAACCGGCCTGGCGGTCGCCGCGTGGAATGCCTGGGATAGTGTCAAAGTGGAAGTACCCGAACCCGGCACTCTCGTCCTGATCGGACTGAGCCTGTCGTTGCTCGGTTTGGCCGCAAGGCGCGCAACACCTTCACCGAACGCTTAGCCTCGAAGAACCGGGATCCGACGAGCAGGGCCGGGCTTTTCCCCGCCCTGCTCCTGTTGTCGACGGAAAGCTCGCCGCAGCGCGAGCCGTTGAACGATATCTCGCCCGAGCGGCCAGCGCGATCGCCAAGGCAGCCGGTTTCCGCCCCGCCAGCCGTAGACCGGGCAAGTACACCGGCCACACCCGCAGGTCCGCGAAAGCGTCAGCCGTGATCGCGACCTTCTGGCTGCAAACCGTTTTCAGCGCGCCCGCGGCACTGCGATGTAGCCGCCGGCGGTGCCGCTGATCTCGCGCCACAGCTCGCCGACCGGAACGCGGTTGCTGGCGGTGCGATCGACCCACTCGGTCGGCGCGACCGCACCGGGATGAAATCGGACTCCCCAGATCGGTTCGAAGCGATCGCTACGCAGCGAGTAGCGAGCGTCGCCGATGACGCTCGGATCGGCGCTGGCGCGCGCGATCCAGCCGGCAGAGAAATAGCTGAAGCGCGCGAAATCGCGACGAACGCGTGCGTCATCCCTGGCCTGTGGCGACAGGTCCTTCTCCAACAGCAGTTCGACCGTGCTGCCCTCCTGCCAGCGCGTCGTGTCGGCGCCGACGATGCGCAGGCGGTCGGTGTACAGAGTTCCTTGCGATTGATAGACCGATCGCCAGAGCAGCGGGTTGCCGACCGTCGGGAACATCTCGGCGCGCTCCACGCGATGGCCGCGGGCGGCAGCGATCAGCGACTGTACTTGAAGCGCGCGCTCGCGCTGCCAGGCAGCCGTTCCGACGTAGGCGAGGCCGAGCAGCAGCGCCACAGCCGCCGGCAAGCGGGAGCGCCGCCGGACGGCGACGATCAGCCCGACCAGCAAGGTCAGGGTCAGCGGCGGGCCGATGGTCGTAATCCAGTGCCAGGCGACGCGCAGCGACGAGAATGGCCACAGCAGATGCGTTCCGTAATTGGTGCACGCGTCGAGCAAGGCATGCGTGGCATAGCCGATGGTCGTCGCAGCAAGGATCGGTCGCCAGTTCTGGCGATGTTGTGTCTGCGCCAGCCACGGCGACGCCGCGACAAGGCCGCCGATCGGGACGAAGGCCAGTGCGTGCGTGAAATGGCGGTGATACTGGATGGCCAGCAAGGGGTCGGCAGAACTCCTGATCAGGACGTCGGCGTCAGGCAACAGGCCGCCAACGGCGCCGAGCAGCCACGCCCGGCGACCGAGGCGCGGGCCGAGGGCGACTTGCGCGGCGCTCGCGCCGAGCAGTGCGTGGGTCAGAGGATCCATCGGGTTTCAGCCACAAGTCGGTTCTGGTCGAAGCTGCCACCCTGCCTTCACGGACAACGCGGGCAGCGCACGGACGTCCAGGCGTGCGGCGGCAAGCGCTGGCGGACAGCAGGTTGCCAACCCGTGCGACCTGAGGCTGATCATTATCGCCCAAACCCGGCGGGACGTCGCGATGATCGACGCCGCGATCGGCTCGCCAGCGCACTGGCGGAAAGATGGCGCCTACTGGCGGCACTCGAGACCCGTTACAATCGTCCCGTCAACGGCCCGATCGGAACAACGATGATCGATCACGACAACGCCGCCTTCATTCAGACCGGTGTCGCCATCAGCCTCGCCAGCTGCGGTGCCGACCGCGTGCCGAACAACGTGCGCGCACTGGGTTGCAAGCTGGTCGATGGCGGACAACGGGTGGCGATCTTCGTGCGCGCCAGCCAGGCACGCGCCGTCGTCGCCAACATCGCCGAGAACGGCCGCGTCGCCGCCGTTTTCAGCCTGCCGAGCAGCAACCGGACGCTGCAGCTGAAGGGCAGCGATGCGCAGACCAGCGCTTTCGACACCACCGACCTGACGCTGATCGAGCGCCATACCGAAGCCTTCCTGTGCGAAGTCCTGCCGGAAGGAGTCTCCGAGATTGCGGTTCGCACCATTCACGCCTATTCGCCCGCAGATCTGACGGTGATCGTCTTCACCCCCACCGCAGCCTTCTCGCAAACCCCCGGCCCGCGCGCCGGCCAAGCCATCGTTGGCGCAGCGTGAGCGTGCGCATCGACACCATCCGCGAGTGCCTGGACGGCGTCATCCCCGGCCTGATCGCCACTTGCGACGCCGACGGTGTCCCGAACATGGCGTATCTGTCGCAGGTCCAGTTCGTCGACCTCGAGCACGTCGCGCTGTCGTACCAGTTCTTCAACAAGACAAGACAGAACGTGTTGGTCAACCCAACCGTCCGTCTGCTGCTCACCAGCCACCTCACCGCAGGCCAGTACCGCCTCAGCCTGCGCTATCTGCGCACCGAAACAGCCGGCCCTCTGTTCGAACAGATGAAGGCCAAGCTCGCCGGCATCGCCTCGCACACCGGCATGAGCGGGGTGTTCAAGCTGCTCGGCTCCGACGTCTATCGCATCCTGGACATCGAGCAACTGCCGGGGCCGACCCTGGCACTTCCCCCACCGTCGGTGAATTACCTTACCGCACTGCGCCGCTGCAGCGACCGCTTGGCCGCCTGCGATCACTTCGAGAACCTGCTGAACACCGCTGTCGACTGCCTGGGCTCGGAATTCGCCATCCATCACCTGATGCTGCTGATGTACGACGACGCCGGACAACGGCTGTACACGCTGGCCAGCCGCGGCTATCCGGCATCGGGCGTCGGTTCGGAGATCCCGGTGGGCGCGGGAGTGATCGGCGTCTGCGCTCGCGAACGGACGCCGATTCGCATCGGCTACACGACATCGGAATACGCCTACGGGCGCGCAATCCGCGAAAATGCGGCTGCCAGCGGCCTCTCAGCAGCTCTCGAGACGGCCATTCCGCTGCCCGGCCTGCCGGAAGCCGCCAGCCAGTTGGCCGTGCCGATCACTGCGTTCGACCGCCTGGTCGGCGTCATCTACGTCGAAAGCACCGCCGACCTGCATTTCGGCTACGACGACGAGGACGCTCTGGTCGCCTTCGCCGCGCAGCTCGGCATGGCCATCGCGCATCACCAGCAGGTGGCAGACGCGGCGGAAGAACCAGCGGCCAATGAGCCGGGGCCATCCCCGCCGACCGGCAAGCCGCTTGCCGTACGGCATTTTTCCGGCAGCGACAGCGTCTTCCTCGACGACGACTACCTGATCAAGGGCGTCGCCGGAGCGATTCTCTGGGCGCTTGTCCAAGACCATGCCGAGCGCGGACGCACCAGCTTCAGCAACAAGGAGCTGCGTATCGATCCGCGCATCCGTCTGCCGGGGGTCAGCGACAATCTCGAGGCGCGTCTGGTCCTGCTGCAAAGGCGGCTCGACGAACGCCGCGCCGGCGTCACGCTGGTCAAGACCGGCCGCGGCCGCTTCGCGCTGAGCGTCGAGCGGCCGCTGCAATTGATCGCCAGCTGAACGCAGCAGCGGTCTGCGTTTGCCGGCGACAGAGCCATTCCGAGACCCGCGTTCAGCACCATGGCATCAGACGGGAACATTCCTGGCGTGCGCCAGCTTCTCTTGCGAGCGCTTTTTCTCGTCTCGCTGCTGCTGGTTCCGCGACTGGAAGCGCGCGCCGAGGATGGTGCTGACGTCGTCGTTCGCGTCGAGGTTCACGGCAGGGTCGTCAGCGTGCAAGCCGAACTCGTCATACCGGCATCGCAACAAAAGGTCTGGGATGTATTGACCGACTTCGACAACCTGCCCCGCTTCCTTACCAATATTGCGACGAGCAAGGTGCTGTCCAGACAGGGAAACACGGTCCGGGTAGCGCAGACGGGAACGACCAGTTTCGGCCCGCTGACGATCGAGTTTCAGTCGGAGCGGGAAATCACCCTGATGCCCATCGACGGCTTCGAGTCGCGCATGCTCAGCGGCAACATGAAACAGTATCGCGGCAGCACGCGGCTGGAAGCCTCGGGTAACGGCACCAGGGTGGTCTATCAGGCCGAGGCGGTGCCCGATACCATCCTGCCGCCAGGGCTCGGCATCTCCCTGATCCAGGCCGAAACCCGCGAGCATTATCAGGAAATTCGCAACGAGGTCCTGCGCAGGAAGGAGCCGCGATGAGGAGACCGGTGGCGACCGACGCATCGAGGCCTGCGCCGGCAGCTTCAGCTTGATCCTGTGGACGCGGCTGTGCCCACCCGCTTTGATCGATTGCTGGTCACCCATCTTGAGGGAAAATCACCGCCTTGCATCCACTTGTTTGACCAGCAAGCGCTGCTTTTCCATCATGATCGTTACCCGTACTCACAAGCGGCTGAGCCGCAAGGAGACACACCATGAGCAAGCGTTTCGACAGCATCCTCGCCACCATCGGCAACACGCCGGTGGTGCGCGTCAACAACCTGGCCCCGAAGCACGTCAATCTGTACGTCAAGATCGAGGCCTTCAACCCGATGGGCTCGGTCAAGGACCGCCTGGCGCTGGGAGTCATCGAAGATGCCGAGCGGCGCGGCGAACTGAAGCCGGGCCAGACCGTCGTCGAAGCGACCAGCGGCAACACCGGCATTGGACTGGCGATGGTCTGCGCGCAGAAAGGCTATCCGCTGGTGGTCACCATGGCCGAGAACTTCAGCGTCGAGCGCCGCAAGCTGATGCGCTTCCTGGGTGCCCGAGTAGTGCTGACACCGGCCTCGCTGAAGGGCTCGGGGATGGTCGCCAAGGCGGCGGAGCTGGCCCGCGCGCACGGCTGGTGGCAATCGCGCCAGTTCGAGAATCCGGCCAATGCCGAAACCCACGCGCGCACCACCGCGGTCGAGATTCTGGACGCCTTCGACGATGTCAAGCTCGACTACTGGGTCACCGGCTTCGGCACCGCCGGCACGCTGAACGGCGTCTCGCGCGTCTTGCGTCAACGCCGCCCGGACACGCGCATCGTCGTCTGCGAGCCGGACAACTCGGCGATCATCGCCAGCGGCATTCCGCAGGTGCGCAATGCGGACGGCTCTGTCGCCGAGAGTCACCCGCTGTTCCGTCCGCACCTGATGCAGGGCTGGTCGCCGGATTTCGTGCCGCAACTCGCCGACGAAGTGATCGAAGGCCAACGCATCGACGACTTCCTGGCGATCGACGGCAAGCACGCCCTGCAATGCGCACGCGACCTGGCGAGCAGGGAAGGTATCTTCGTCGGCATATCGTCCGGTGCCACCTTCGCCGGCGCACTGCAGGTCGCCGCGACGGCGCCAGCGGGAGCGAACATCCTCTGCATGCTGCCGGATACCGGCGAGCGCTACCTGAGCACGCCCTTGTTCGACGACGTGGCAGTGGACATGACCGCGGAAGAGCAGGAGATCTCGCGTTCGACCGAAGGCTACCGCTTCGACCTCAGCGCACCGGCCACGGCGCCCGCCAGCGAGGCGGAAGCGCCGCTGCTGGACGAGGCTGCGGCAGCGGAAGTCGCCGCCCTGGTGACCGACGCCGAGCACCCGGTGGTGATGTTCGCGCTGGAGTGGTGCGAGTTCTGCTGGTCGGTGCGCAAGGTGCTGGCGAAATACGGCATCCCCTACCGTTCGGTGGATCTCGATTCGGTCGCCTACCAGCAGGACAACCGCGGCGGCAAGCTGCGCCAGGCGCTGCGGGCGCATACCGGCTCCAACACCTTCCCGCAGATCTTCATCGGCGGCGACTTCGTCGGCGGCTGTACCGAACTGTTCGACGCCTGCAAGGACGGCCAACTCGCCGAGCGGCTGCAGCGCCACGGCATTTCCTACGACACGACGGTCGACGCCGATCCCTACAGCTTCCTGCCAGGCTGGCTACACCCGCGCTGAGCGGGCCGCACGGCAAGCGAGCGCCGGCCCGCAGCCGCAATCGGCTTTGCTCAGGCAATGCCCTGGGTCTGTCCACGACAACGGCAGTCGAAGTGCAAGCGTCGCCGCGTCCGTCGGCGCAGGCTCTTGCACCCTGCCGAAACGATCGCGAAGCTCTGCTGCTGCCCTGCAACGGCAGCGGCATCCGCATCAAACACCCGACGGGGCGAAGGAAGTGTCACCGCAGTGCATTCCAGTGAAGCCCGAGAACATCACTGGCCGCCGGCTACTTTCTGCTTTGCGTCCGTCCGGGCTGCCGCTGCCGCAGCGCCCGACGCAATGCGCAAGTCCTGCTGTGTGTCGCCACCGTGCTCACCATTGCGATCAACGTCATCGCATCGCTGATCCTGCCAACGCTCGGCCGAACCCGGCGGAAACCACCGTCGCCATCAGGCGAGCTGCCGAAAGCGGTGGATCAGGGGCGGCTGCGCCAGCAGCGCGCTGGCCAGCCTGACTGCCTCGGCGACATGCGGCGTCGCCAGGTGCGCGTCGGCGGCCGCCTGGTCGGTCCATTGCTCGACCGTCACGAACTCGCGTGCATCGTCCTGATTGTGGAAAACTTCGTAGCCCAGGCAGCCGCCTTCCTGACGACTCGGGCCGCAAAGTTCGCGCAAGATCGTTGCCAACGCCGTTTCGCTGCCCGCCCGGGCTGTCAGCCGGGCCATGATCCTGATCGTCATTCGCTCTGCCTCCTTGTTCTAGCATTCGTCGCGGGTGCGCCGTCCGATGGCTACGCCGCAGGTCGATTATCTCTCCGTGGCACGGCTCGCGGCGCTGTGCTGGCCGGAAAACGGGCAGCGCAGCGCCGCCACCCCGTCCGCCGGACCGGCGGGCGGCGGCCCCAGCGATTCGATTTGGTAGCCAGCGGGATAGTCGGGTCGTGGGACTTGCGTGCGCAGCTTCGCTTGCCGGCGCTTTGGCAGCCAGCGCAGCGCCCGTGCGCGTGCCCGCAGCGCACTTTCCGCGAGCCATGCCAGCCAGCGCGGCGCCGGACGCAAAGCGAACGCGGCGAGCAGTGGCGGATCGAGCAGGGCGTGAATGCTGCTGCGGACCAACGGCCGCAGCAGCGCCGGAAACCAGGCAGCGAAGAGATCACGGGTCGCCAGGGCGACGCGCTGGCTGGCGGCGGTACAGCGAAAATTGTCGGTTTCGTATTGCCGGCTGTAGCGTTCGAATTCCGCATAGTCCTCGGGGATGTCGCGGATCGACATGCGTTCGCCGACCTGGCGCCAAAACCAGAACCAGGCGAAGATTTCGGTTGCCGTCATGCGTCGCCAGCCAAAACGTGCATTCCAGCGGATCGGCTCGAAAACGAAGCTTGACAGGACGTACAGAAAATCATCGTTGGCGATGCGGAAACGTCCGTGCAGGGCGTTGATGCGCGCAATGGCGCGCGAGCCGCGCGGGCTGTCGCAGCCATGCTCGATGATTTCGCTGACCAGCAGATCGGTGTCGTCGTAGCGTTTCTGGGGACGCCTCTCGAATTCCCCGCTGGCGTGCAGCAAGCCAGCAATGCGTGCCGCCGCGAAGGTGCGGAACAGGGCGAGTTCAAGCGCCCGCGTGGTGTCCCAGGGAAAGGCGACGGTCGCCAGATGACGCGCGATTGTCTGGCAGTCTCGTCGGGGATCGGGTTCCTGGTCTGGCGCCATGCGTTTTCCCTCACGGTGTCACCTACGCGCGTCATTATAGGAGACGTCCGGTCGCTGCTGTGGTGCCATGGACACGGTCAACGCTGACACGCCATTGCGCCGACTCGGTATTGACCGCCCCCCCGGCGACCGCCGTTGGTGGCAGGGTACCGGCCGGCCAGCACTTCGCAACGGCTGCGAAAGCGGTCAACGCCTCATCGGCGTGTCTCCGTCGGGGAAGCGGCCCGGCAACTGAACCAAGGTATGCCCCATCGGTCGGATCAACTATTGGCGCGCGTCCACCGCGCGGCAAGTCGCCACTCTCTCCGCGGCATCGGGAACCACTCTCTTGCGTGGCAAGCTCCGCGCCATGCCGAGGCCCTGACCGATGGCGGTAGAGGCCCACCAGTACAAAGGAAAAGGAGCGAGCAATGGAACAGCTACAGCGAGCGACATTTGACGAGTTCAAGAGTCATGTCCGCGGGGACGTGGTTCTTCCCGGCGACGCAAACTACGACGAAGTGCGACAAATCTGGAACGCCATGGTCGATCGCAAGCCGGCAGCGATTGTTCGCTGTACGTCGCGCGATGATGTCGTCCAGGCCGTCAGGTTCGCCCGCCGGCACGAGCTGCTCGTCTCGGTTCGCGGCGGCGGACACAATATCGCCGGCAATGCCGCGTGTGACGACGGCCTCATGATCGATCTCTCGCTGATGAAGAGAGTGGAGGTCGACGCGAAGGCCCGCCGGGCGACCGTCGAGCCCGGCTGCGTCCTCGCCGACCTTGACGCGGCAACACAGGCGCACGGTCTGGCGACGCCTCTGGGCATCAACTCGACCACGGGCGTCGCCGGCCTGACGCTCGGTGGCGGCTTCGGCTGGCTGAGCCGGACCTACGGCATGACCGTCGACAACCTGCTGTCCGCGGAAGTCGTCACGGCGGACGGCGGCCTGGCGCACGCCAGCGAACTGGAAAACGCGGACCTTTTCTGGGGGCTGCGTGGTGGCGGTGGCAACTTCGGTATCGTTACCAGCTTCGAGTTCCACCTCCATCCCGTCGGGCCGGATGTGTTGAGCGGGCTCATCGTATTCCCGTTCGACCAGGCGAAAGCCGTGCTCACGCAGTTTGCGCGTTTCACCGAGACGATGCCGGACGAGCTCAACGTCTGGATGGTCACGCGCAAGGCGCCCCCACTGCCCTTCCTTCCCGAACAGGTCCACGGCAAGGAAATCGTTGCGCTCGCCTTGTGCTATGCCGGCGACCCCACGGCGGGCGAGAAGCTGATCGAGCCCCTGCGGAGCTTCGGCAAGGCGTATGGCGAGCATGTCGGCGTGCAACCGTACACGGCATGGCAGCAGGCATTTGATCCCCTGCTGACGCGCGGTGCGCGCAACTACTGGAAGTCGCACAACTTCGTGCGGCTCAGTGATGACGCCATCGACACCATCATCGAGTATGCAGGCAGACTGCCGTCGCCGCTCTGCGAGATTTTCATCGGTACGATCGGCGGCCAGACCGCGCGCGTGGCGGCTGATGCGATGGCGTACTCGAGCCGCGACGCCAACTATGTCATGAACGTGCACGGGCGCTGGGAGACCGCCGCCGAGGACGGGCGCTGCATCGCCTGGGCGCGGGAATTCTTCGCCAGGTCACAGCCTTTTGCCAGCGGCGGCGCGTACATCAACTTCCTCACCCAGGACGAGGGTGAGCGCATCGAGTTCGCCTACGGTGCCATGTATGGCCGGCTGGTGGAACTGAAGAAGAAGTACGACCCAGGCAACTTCTTCCGCATGAACCAGAACATCAAGCCGGACTGAAACGACGCCCCCTGGCGTCAGCGCGCCGAACGGTACGGAGTCAAGCGTTGGCGTCGTATGTTGGCGCGCCGCCTGGGCTGCAACGACAGCGCGCGAGCGGGGCCGTCGACCTGCCGCAAGCGGCATCGCTGGCAGCACTGTCAGCGCGCAGTCGATGGCATGCACCGGGAAACGACGGTCAGGCGATGCGCCGGGCGAGTTGTGCCTTCAGCCGGCCCCGGCGTCGCCACGCGGACGTTCGAAACGGGCTATGTCGGCTTCGAACACGTCCTGCAGTTGCGCGGCGGCCTCCTGCGCGCTCTCGATCAGCTGCGCCTCGTCGTGGTGAACGGCGTGCTGGACGTCGAGCAGCGCTTCGTCATGCTGCCTGAACAGCGCGACCGCGCGTTGCGCCGACGACGGGTCAAAGCCGAGACCGAGCAGCGCCTGTTGCGCGACCTCCAGGCTCGACAGGAAGGTGTCGCGGTAGACCATCTTGACGCCGAGGTCGCGCAGGCGGAAGTGATGCACGCGGTTGCGCGCGCGGGCGAGGATCGGCAGGTCGGGGAAATGCCTGCGTACCAGCGCCGCGGTCCTGACCGAGGCTTCGACGTCGTCGATCGCCAGCACGAACAACTTTGCTTCAGCGGCCTTGGCGGCGTTCAGCAGTTCAAGCCGCGAGGCATCGCCAAAGTAGACCTTGCTACCAAAGCGGCGCACGAAATCGACCTGCTGATAGTTGACTTCGAGGGCAGTGAACGCGACGCCGCACATGCGCAGCGTCCGTGAGACGATCTGGCCGAAGCGGCCGTAGCCGGCGATGATGACCGGATTGCCGGGGCCGTCGATGGTGTCGTAGGCGGCTTCGGTGGTACGTTCCAGCCAGCGCGCGAGCAGACGTTCATGGGCGGTGAAGGCGAACGGTGCGAGCAGCATCGACAGGGTCACCGCCATCACCAGCAGTTCGGTGGTTTGCCGCTCGAGGACGCCGAGCGCGGCGGCGGCCGAGAACAGCACGAAGGCGAATTCGCCGCCCTGCGCGAGCGATACGGCGAGGCGCTGCGCGCTGCCCTCGGGCGCGCGCATCAGCTTGCCGATCGCGTAAAGGATGGCGAACTTCGCCAGCATCAACGCCACGCCGATGGCCAACACCAGCAAGGGCGAGTGCCAGAGCAGACCGAGGTTGGCACTCATCCCGACGGCCATGAAGAACAGCCCGAGCAGCAGGCCCTTGAAGGGCTCGATGTCGGCCTCGAGTTCGTGGCGGAACTCGGAGTCGGCGAGCAGCACACCCGCGAGGAATGCGCCGAGCGACATCGACAGGCCGATTTTCTCCATCACCAGCGAAGCGCCGACAACCAGCAACAGCGCCGCCGCGGTGAACACTTCGCGGCTGCTGTGGCGCGCGATGAACTTGAGGGCGGGTCGCACGACCAGTCGGCTGCCGGCGATGACCGCCACGATGGCGGCAACGCCCTTTGCCGCCGCCAGCCACTGAACACCGCCCTGCGCCGCCGCCGAACTCAGCAGCGGCAACAGCGCCAATAGCGGAATGACCGCAAGATCCTGAAAAAGCAGCACGGCAAAAGCGTCGCGGCCGTGCCGCGCCATCAACTGGCCGCGCTCGGAGAGCGATGAGATGACCAGTGCGGTCGACGACATCGCGCCACCGAGGCCGGCGATCAATGCCGCCTGCCAGCCGAGTCCGGCCGCCAGCCCAGCCAGCGAGAGCAGCAAACCGGTCACCGCGACCTGCGCGCCGCCGAGTCCGAAGACCGCGTGGCGCAGCGCCCACAGCCTCGCCGGTTCGAGCTCCAGGCCGATCAGGAAGAGCAGCAGGACGACGCCGAATTCGGCGAAATGCATGGTCGACTGCGGTTCGCCGACGACGCCCAGCCCCCATGGGCCAATCAGCATGCCGGCGGCGAGATAGCCGAGCACCGCGCCGAGCTTGAGGCGCTGGAACAGCGGTACCAGCAGCACGGCGGCGAGCAGGAAGATGGCAACTTGTTCGAGCAGCTGCATGGATCATCAGACGGTGCTGAGCGAGCCGCCAGAATAGCCGGACTGCCCGTCCCTGCAAACCCTGCCGCCGGGGGACGTGCTCGACGCCGGAGGCGGGGCGGCACCTGCGTTTGGCAAAGGATGGCCCGCCTGCGGCGACGAAGCCGCCGCGATGCGCATTGCTGGCAGCGCGCAGACCTCAGCGATTCACGGCGCTCATCATGTTTGGCGGGTAGCGATCGCCCGCCGCCACGTTGAAGGGGAATGCGGCGTCCAGAACAGCGAGCTGCGCAGGCGTCAGCCGAACAGCGAGCGCGCCGACGTTCTCGTCAAGATACTTGCGCCGCTTGGTACCGGGGATCGGCACGATGTCGTCGCCCTGCGCCAGCACCCACGCCAGCGCCAGTTGCGCCGCCGTACAGCCGATCTCGGCAGCCAGGGCCCTGACCTGATCGACCAGGGCCAGATTGCGCGTGAAGTTCTCGCCCTGGAAACGCGGCGTCGAGCGTCGGTAGTCGTCGGCAGCGAAATCCTCGGGGCGCTTGATCGCACCGGTAAGGAAGCCGCGGCCGAGCGGGCTGTACGGCACCAGGCCGACACCCAGGCGCCGGCAGGCGGCCAGAACGCTGGCTTCGGGGTCGCGCGACCACAGCGAATACTCGCTCTGCAGCGCGCTGACGGGGTGTACCCTGTGCGCGCGCTCGAGCGTGCTGGCGGACGCTTCGGAAAGGCCGATGTAACGCACCTTGCCCGCCTGGACGAGTTCGGCAAGCGCGCCGACCGTGTCTTCGATCGGCACCGCGGGATCCACGCGATGCTGATAGTAGAGGTCGATGGTTTCCACGCCGAGGCGGCGGAGACTGCCTTCGATGGCGCTGCGCACGTACTCGGGGCGGCTGTCGAAGCCGCGCACCGAAGCATCGTTCGGGTCGCGCAGGATGCCGAACTTGGTCGCCAGGAAGACCTCGCTTCGCCGCCCCTTGATCGCCCGCCCGACGAGTTGCTCGTTGGTGTGCGGACCGTAGATGTCGGAGGTGTCGAGAAAGTTGATGCCAAGCTCCAGAGCGCGGTGGATGGTGGCGATCGATTCGCTTTCGTCGCGCCCGGCGTAGAAATCGCTCATGCCCATGCACCCCAGACCAAGCGCCGATACTCGCGGACCGTCACGGCCCAGTTGTCGCATTTCCATCGATCTCTCCAGTGAGCGAAAAACTCAGGCTAGCACTTGCCGGGCAGCCGTCAAGCGAGCGCGCTCGTGTTCGGGCGTCGGCAACTGCCGACGGTCGCGGCGCGGCGGGATGATCGCGACGACCGACGTGCCCCTCACCGCCATGGCTGCCCCTTCGCGCGGCGCGCCGCCCACCGCTACGCCGCCGCTGACGAGACTGAAGGGCTCGCAGCGGCGCTTTCTTAAATCTTCCCTCAAGACTCCTTAAAAGGTTCTTAAGTGCTCTCTGGCCATCTTGTGGTTTTTCGCGGGCGGCCTAGACTGCGGTCACCACCTTCAGGACGGGAGTTGCGATGAAGCCGAAAAGCCAGATCGTCGATGAAACGACGCTGCTCGAGCAGATGTTGCTGGTGCGCGCCTACGAAGAAGCAATTGTCGCCGGCAGCGTTGCCGGCAAGGTGCCGGGGACCTGTACCTCGGTCGGCCAGGAAGCGGCCGGCGTCGGTGTCGTCAGCGCCCTCGCCGGCGACGACCTGATCCTCACCAACCACCGCAGCGCCGCCCATCTGCTGGCCCGTGGCGCCGATCCTGGCCGCCTGCTGGCCGAGGTTATGGGGCGCCGTGATGGCTACTGCAAGGGCAAGAGCGGCTCGCTGCACATCTCGGTGCGCGAACTCGGCGTGATGCTGACTTCGACCATCGTCGGCGGCGAGCTGTCGCTGGCGACCGGCGTTGCCCTGTCGCAGAAAATGCTCGGGCGACCGGGAATCGTCGCCTGTTTTTTCGGCGACGGGGCCGCGTGCGAAGGCGTCTTCCACGAGTCGCTCAATCTGGCATCGGTGTGGCAGCTGCCGATTCTCTACATCTGCGAGAACAACCAGTGGCAGGCTTTCGTCCATCGCCGCGAAACGATGAAGGGTGAGCACATTTCGGAGCGGGCCGCGCCCTACGGCATCGATGGCGCGACGGTGGACGGCAACGACGTGCTGGCCGTGCGCAGCGCTGCGCTCGCGGCCGCCGAGGGGGTGCGCAGCAGCGGCAGGCCCTTCCTGCTGGAGACCTGGACCTACCGCAGCCGCGGTCACTTCGAGCCCGACGACCAGGCTTACGTCGACCCCGCCGAGCATGCCGCCTGGCTGGCTCGCGACCCGATCGCGCGCTCCCGGCAGCGACTGGTCGACAGCGGCCGCTTGCCGCCCGAAGAGGCCGCCGCGCTCGAACGGCGCGTGCGCGAGCGCATTGTTGCCGCCCTCGCCTTCGCCGACGCTTCGCCCTTCCCCGCGCTGGACGAAATGACCACCGACGTTTACGCCTGAGACTGCCGCCATGCCCACCCTGACTCCCTTTGAAGCGATCGGTGCCGCCCTTGCCGAGGAAATGCGCCGCGATCCGACGGTGCTGGTTTTCGGTGAAGGCGTCGCCACCAAGCGCCACGACCTGGTCGACGAATTCGGTCCGGCACGCGTGCGCAACACGCCGCTTGCCGAAGGCATTATCGCCGGCACGGCGGCTGGTGCAGCAGCCACCGGCCTGCGGCCGGTGATCGACCTGCTGTTCGCTCCCTTCCTGTGTTACGCCATGGACGAGCTGGTCAACAGCGCCGGCAAGCTGCGTTTCATCTCCGGCGGCCAGTTTGCCTTCCCCCTGGTCACCCTGGCGATGACCGGCGGCGGCTGGGGCGTCGGCGCGCAGCACAACCACAACAACGAGGCCTGGTTCGTTCATAGCCCGGGGCTCAAGGTGCTGATGCCGTCTTCCGCGGCCGATTTCAAGGGCCTGCTGAAGAGCGCCATCCGCGACGACAACCCGGTGCTGTTCTTCATCGATCTGGCGCTGCTCCACCAGCCCGGCGAGGTGCCGGATGGCGAGCACGTCGTTCCCCTGGGCAAAGCCAAGGTCTTGCGACCGGGCAGCGACGTGACGCTGCTGTCCTACGGCAAGACCGTCCACGCCTGCCTGGCGGCGGCGGAGCAGCTCGCCGCCGCGGGCATCGTCGCCGAAGTCATCGACCTGCGCAGCCTGAAACCGCTGGACGAGGCGGCCTTTCTGACTTCGGTGCACAAGACCGGCCGACTGCTGGTGGTCCATGAAGCCGCCCGGATCGCCGGCGTCGGCGCCGAGATCGCCGCGCAGGTAGCTGAACGGGCCTTCGCCAGTCTGCGCGCACCGATCGTTCGCCTCGGCGGCCCGGACGCGCCAGCCGCCGCCAGCCACCCTCTGGAACAGGCCTTCGCGCCAGATGCCGCGGCGATCGTCGCTGCCGCAAGAAGCCTCTGCCGCTGACCGCGCAGCGAGGACCATGCCGAAGGCGATCAACGCTGCGCCTGCCGGCGGCTGGTCAGCACACCCGAAAAGGAGAAAGCCGTGAAAAATCTGACCTTCCCCGCAGCCCCATCAATACGTGCTCTTGCTCTCGTCACGCTCGGCCTTGGTCTCGCGGCGCCGGCCAGCGCGGCCGACCAGGCAACCATCCGGCGCGGCGCCTTGCTGGTTGGCGTTGGCGGCTGCATGGATTGCCACACGCCCTTCAAGATGGGCGCCAAAGGCCCCGAAAAAGACCTCGCCCGCGGCCTTTCAGGCCACCCGGCGACACTCCGCCTGGGCATTCCACCGAAGCTCGACAGCGACTGGAACTGGGCCGGATCAGCGACGATGACGGCTTTCGTTGGACCGTGGGGAACCAGCTACGCCGCCAACCTTACCCCCGACAGGGAAACCGGCATCGGCACCTGGAAGGAAAGCGATTTCATCAACAGCATGCGCACCGGCAAGCACCTCGGCGTCGCCCGGCCGATCATGCCGCCAATGCCCTGGCAAGCACTCGGCAAGCTGGCGGCAGCCGACCTCAAGGCGATCTACGCCTACCTGATGGCGCAGCCGGCGATCAGCAACCGCGTACCGGACTTCCAGCCGCCGGCGGACCAGCGCTAGTTGGCGGGCACGCCAGGCGAACGAGGACCGTCAGCGCGAAAACGCGTCACTCGTTCGCCGACCAGCCGCAGTTCGCTTTCGATCTCTGCCATGCGTGCCGGGTCGGCGGGCGCAATCTTTCCCGACGCCGCGTCGACTACCGACGCCATCGCCAGCGACTCGGTGATCAGTTCGGCGATCCGCTGCAGGTCCTTGATGAATGGCTGGCGCGGGTCGCCGGGACGAAAGCTCAGCTGCGCGAAGTCGTCGGCGACGCGGCGAAAGCTCTGGGCGTGAACGCTGCGGCTGCGGTGGTCGGCGTCGCCTTCGGAAAGGCGACCGTCCGCGACCTCCTTCTGGTCCGCCCGAAGCGACTTCATGGCGCTGTCAAAGCCTTTCAGCGCCCGATCGAGGATCGGCGCGCTGGCGGCGATGCGTCCCTGATCGACGGTCGCCAGCGGCGCCATGGCAGCCAGACTCGCTGTCGCCAAGGCCAGCACGACCAGCGCCACCAGGGCGCGCCGGGTGACGTTTCGCCGGTAATGATCGAGATCGAAACGCTCGGGCAGGATGAAAGCCGTCAGACAGCCAGCCAACAGGCCGCCGACGTGCGCGGCATTGTCGATGCCGCCTTTGCCGAAGCCCTGCAGGAGCGAGTAGAAAGCGAAGAAACTCATCCCGGCCAGGGTCTGCTTGCTGAACGATTTCGGCAGCTTGTCGCGGTGCTGGAAGACAGCCACCAGCAGAGCCCCGGCGACGCCGAAAACGGCGCCCGAGGCACCAACTGAGACCGCCTGCCGGGCCGCGAAATGCAGACTCAGGGCGCTGCCGAACAGCCCTGAACCGAGATAGATGATCAGCAGCAGGCGGGGGCCGTAGATCCGCTCGACGAAGGTTCCGGCCGAATACAGGCCAAGCATGTTCATCGCAAGGTGGATGAAGCCGCCATGGAGGAAGGTGGCGGTCAGCATCCGCCACCATTCTCCCTTCTGCACCTCGGAAGCCGCGTTGCCGCCCCAGGCGAGAAGATTTACCGCCGGTGTTCGCAAGAACTCCGCACCGGCGAGCAGCGTCGCCAGCCAGATCACGAGGTTGGCAGCGATCAGCGCAGGCGTCAGCCAGGTGCGTGGTTGCAGTGCCTTGATGCGTTCCTGGAACTCGCGCCTCTCGCGCAGTTCGTTGGGTTGCGCCGCCTGGCCACCGATCGTCGCCTGCTGTGCATCGCTGCCGCCGACCGCCCGGCGGTGGCGACGCCTGACGGCGTCTAGGAGGCTCTCCTGATCGGCGGCCGAGAAGGCCGGCAAGGCCAGGGTCGGTTTCGCCGGATTGATGCCGCTCCAGGACTTCCTGACGTCGCGCACGCCGTCGACCGCCTTGAGGTGGAAGGTCAGAAGAGCGCCGGCGTGGTTGAGGTTGAAAGAGATGCTGTCGATATCGGTCCAGCGTAGCCGTTTTTCGTTCGCGGCAAGATTCGGCGCCTCGATCGCCTCGTCGGAGAGGATCACCAGCGGCTGGCCAAACCGGAGTTGCGCGCGGAAATAGCGTGCGATGGGTAGCGCGAACAACAGCAGGATAGCCACCGAGACAAGCGTCCCGGACGAAAGCCCGCCCTGCTTCAGAATCGCCACCGCCAGCGCCACGACAAGGCCCAGCAGGGCGAAGATCCGGGATCTTGCCAGCGGACTTTTTCTCGAGGCAAAGAAGCGCTCGCTCGGTGACTCGTCGCTGCGCCGGGCCGGCGACAAATCGTCAGCGACCGGCGAGGCGCCGAAGTCTTGGCGATTTGCCGGTTGCTGGCCGGCGGGCGCTGGCGACGCACCCGGCGTCGCCGACAGCGTGGCATCGGATGCAGACGGTGCCGGCGCGAGCGTTCCGCAATCGCGACACGCTTCGCTGTACGGGGGATTCCTGGTGCGGCAGGCAAGGCAGGTCCAGCTCTGGTCAGGCATGGTTCGCGACGTCTTCCGAAGGTGGCTGATCCGGACCGCCCGGCGGCTGGCTACGGTCGGGCGATACTACGCGTCCGGCGCGAGCGCTGTAAAGCGGCCGGTGCCGATACCAACGCAATGCGGCGCGACCACCGGCACCCGACAGCGCGCAACTTTTGCCACGCGATCGCTGTCTCGGTTCGATAATCGGCTTTTCGCCGGCCGCGAAATTGCAGCCCGACGCCGGCCGACACTGGCCTACACTGGCGTAGGCGCGGCCGATCGCCGTCCTACCGCGCCAGCGGCCCCGTGCCGGCGCCCGCAAGCCGAGCGGACCGCACACCAACACCCGTCGCGAGGACAGCAGGCATGCGTCAGCGAAGTGGAATGCGCTCTCTGTGGTTCGGCCTCGCCCTGCTGCTCGCGGTCCTTGGCTGGCTGCTGTTTCGCAGCGACCGACAAGACCTCGCGGGCGACCTCGATCGTTTCAAGTACGGCTCGCTGGGCGGCGAACTGGTTGCCGGCATTCCCTATCAGATCTTTGTCGCCCTGCCGCAGGTCTTCCCCGACCTGCTGGCAAGTCATGCCCGCCAGGGTCGGCGCGCCGATGGCAGCGGACCGGCGGATTACCGCGCTTTCGGGCTGGCATGGGAGTCCGGTCGGCCCTTGCCGATCGGCTTTTCGATCAAGCGGCTGGGTGTCGAGCGGGTCACGGTCAATTGCGCGCTGTGCCACACGACGGTCTATCGCCTGACTCCCGACCAGCCGCCACGCCACGCCGACGGTGGTCCGGGACACACGGTCGATCTTCAGGGCTTGCTGCGCTTCCTGTTTGCCAGCGCACGCGATCCGCGCTTCAGCGCTTCGATCCTGTTGCCGGCGATCGAACAGCAATCGCCACTCGACTGGCACGAACGGGCGATGTATGCGGCGCTGTGGATCCCGCTGACGCGCCTGGCGCTGCGCGTCGCCGAAGACCAGCTGGCGTGGATGGAGCAGAAACCGGCCTGGGGTCCCGGCCGTGACGACGCCTTCAACCTGCCGAAATACGTCCTGACGCAGGCATCGTGGGACGACACCGTCGGCAACACCGATTTCCCCGCCCTGTGGCGCCTTGGTGAACGCTCGGGACACCTGGTCCACGCCGGCGGCGAGGCGCGCAAGGTCGCGGCGGTGATCGCTACCTCGACGCTCGGCACCGGCGCCTTGCCGTTCGGCGGATTCGACGCGCGCAGGCAATGGCTTGAGCGTTTCCTGAGCGATCTCGCCCCACCACCCTTTCCCGGGCCGGTCGACAGCGCACTCGCGGCGCACGGCGGCGCCTTGTTCGCCAGCCACTGCGCCGTGTGTCACGCGCGTGACGGCGCACGCACCGGCCAGGCGATCCCGGTCGAGGAGATCGGCAGCGATGCCGAGCACGTGTCGACCTTTCAGGCGAAGGATGCCCGGCGGATGAATCGCGTCACGGCGATGCTCGGCATGGACGACGCGGAACTGCAGGCGGCCCAGGGCTACGTCGCACGGCCGCTGCTCGGCGTGTGGTTGCTGGCGCCTTATCTGCACAACGGCTCGGTGCCGACGCTGGACGATTTGTTGACCGCACCGTCGCAGCGCCCGGTGCTGTTCTATCGTGGCTACGACGTGCTCGACACGGACAAGGTCGGATTCGTCGCCAGCGGTGCGGACGCGCAAGCGCACGGCTTCCGCTTTGACACCCGTCTGCGCGGAAACGGCAACGCCGGCCACGACTACGGCACCGGGCTCACGGCGCCGGAGAAGCGGGCCTTGATCGAGTTTCTCAAGACGCTGTAAGCGGGCGGTTCTTCGCCCACGGCGTGGACCGCTACGGCGCATGCTTTCGATCGCCGGCGCTGCCGGTTGTTGGCCGATTCGCCGCCGACACGGATCCCGAGCAACGAATGTTGTGGCAGGATTGCGAATTGCAGGATCTGCTGCCGCCGAGTGACACCGCCGGATCAACCCGGCGATTGACCGAACAGGAACAACGATGGCCTTTCTGAGCTGGCAAGACCACTATCGTGTCGGCATCGAGCACATCGACCGGGAACATCTCCATCTGTTCCGGCTGATCAACGCCTTCCACGATCACCATCGCGGCGGCACCGAGCCGCGGGAACTCCAACGGATCCTCAACGATCTGGTGCAGTACGCCGAAGAGCACTTCCGCCACGAAGAAGCGACGATGCTCGAGAACGGCTATCCCGGCCACGCCGCGCACTGCAGGCTGCACGAGGAACTCTACCTGGCGATCTTCCGACTGTCAGAGGAGTTGGCCGCCGACTCGTCGTCGATCGCGATGGACACCGACAGCTTTCTGCGCAACTGGCTGGTCAGTCACATCCTGACGCATGATCTGCAGTTTGCCGACCATCTCGCACAGCGCGCCGAACAGGCCAGGCGCGACGAAAAGTCGACGACCCCGGCGGCACCGACGGAAGAAGCCTAGCGGCCGCGGCATCGCGCGGCAACGCGGTCGGGGCAGCCGGCGGACGAAGCGCGTGTTGCGCGCGTCGATCGGCCGGGCAACGGCGGCCTGGCCGACATCGCCGCCGACCGTTTCGTTTACTGCTTGAACCGCAGCGCCGTCTGTGCCACATTTCCTGCCTTCCACGCGCCTGTCGGGTCGGCCGGTTCATCGTCCGCGCCGCGTCAGGGCATCGAGATCAAACGCACCACGCGGGCAGCCGGCGCGATCGGCTCGCGGCGTCGGACCCGCACGACAAGACGACCGGACAACTGGCGCCAGAGCCTTCTTGGCCAAAGCTTTGCACGATTGCCTGGCGTTAACCAGCGGCAGAGGAGCAGTTCATGAAATACGTGATATGGGTACTGTGGCCGGCGTTCATCGCCGCCGGGATCGCCGAGACGATCTTCTTCACGATGATCGATCCGCGGCAGTTGTATCTGTTCGGGCAACTGGTGGAGTGGTCGCCGACGGCCACCTACTCGACCGGCTTTCTGCTTTTCTGGCTGGTCTGCATCGGCTCCAGCCTGATGACTTATCTGATGATGCCGCACCAGGCGCAGGAAGCGCTGCGGAAAGCCGCTGGCGACCGCGAAGACCTGGCCCGGCCAAAGCGTCGGGAACCCGGCAGCATCAACCGCTAGAGCGACGACAGGCCCGTTTCGAGGTCGTTCTGCAGGTCAACGACGGCTTCGAGACCGACGGCGATGCGCAGCAGGTCTTCGCTGACGCCTGCCGCCGCCCGCTGCTCCGGCGTGATCCGGCCATGCGTCGTCGACGCCGGATGTGTCAGCGTCGTCTTGGTATCGCCAAGGTTGGCGGTGATCGACAGCAGACGGCAACTGTCCACCACCTTCCACGCTTCTTCGCGAGCGCCCTTGACGGCAAACGAGACGATCGCCCCACCACTCTTCTGCTGAGTGCGCGCCAGTTCGTGCTGCGGATGCGAGGGCAGGCCGGGATAGTAGACGCGGGCCACTTTCGGATGTTGCTCGAGCCACTGCGCCAACTGCAACGCCTTGGCAGATTGCGCCTGCATGCGAATCTGCAGCGTCTCCAGTCCCTTCAGCAACACCCAGGCGTTGAAAGCGGAGAGCGTCGGCCCGGCGGTCCGCAGGAACCGGAACACTTCATCGGTCAGTTTCCTCGGCCCGGCGACGGCGCCGCCGAGCACCCGGCCCTGACCGTCGAGGTACTTGGTTGCCGAATGAAGAACCAGATCGGCGCCAAGGTCGAGCGGTCGCTGCAGGATCGGCGTGCAGAAGCAGTTGTCGACCACCACCAGCACGGCGTGCCGGTGCGCTATGCTGACCAGCGCGGCGATGTCGGCGATCGCGGTCAGCGGATTGGACGGCGTTTCAAGGAAGAACAAGCGGGTTTCCGGCCTGATGGCGGCTTGCCAGGCGGCGGCATCGGTCTGATCGACGAAGCTGGTCTGAATGCCGAAGCGTGGCATGATCGTCCCGAGCAACTGCTGCGTGGCGCCAAACAGACCCGACGACGAAACGATGTGGTCGCCGCTGCTGCACAAGGCCATGACCAGCGAGAGAATCGCCGACATCCCCGAGGCGGTGGCAACGCAGGCCTCGGCGCCTTCGAGAGCCGCCAGGCGGGCTTCGAAGGCGGTGACCGTGGGATTGGTGAAACGCGAATAGACATTGCCTTCTTCGGCACCGGAAAACCGCGCTGCCGCCTGCGCCGCGTTGTCGAAGACAAAGCTCGAGGTCAGGTACAGCGCTTCGCTGTGCTCGTTGAACTGGCTGCGCTCCTGGCCGGCGCGCACTGCCAGCGTTTCGAGGGAGTACTCCTTGCGATTCGGCTCCATTCGCCTCAATCCACCGACATCAGGTCGAGCTGCAACTGGTTCGACATCCAGCGGTCGTCCCTGGCGCCCCCGCCATGACCTTCGCGGGCGAGTTCGATGGCGTGCAGATACGCCGGGCTGACGTCGCCGGTGACGTAGGAGCCGTCGAAACACGAGGTATCAAAACAGCACAGCGAAGGCTTCAACTCGCGAATCGATGCTTTCAGGGCGTCGAGGTCCTGATAGACCAGCGCATCGGCACCAATCTCGCGGGCGATCTCCTCGCCGGTGCGACCGGTCGCGATCAACTCGCTGCGCGTCGGCATGTCGATTCCGTAGACGTTTGGATAGCGTACCGGCGGTGAAGCGGAAGCGAAGTACACCTTCAGTGCGCCGGCGGCGCGAGCCATTTCGACGATCTCGCGGCTGGTCGTGCCACGCACGATCGAATCGTCGACCAGCAGCACACGCTTGCCCTTGAATTCCTGCGCGACGGTGTTCAGCTTCTGGCGGACCGAGCGCTTGCGCGTCGCCTGCCCCGGCATGATGAAGGTACGACCGATGTAGCGGTTCTTGACGAAACCTTCGCGATACGGGACGCCGATTCGCTGCGCCAACTGCATCGCCGAGGGACGGCTTGAATCGGGGATCGGGATCACCACGTCAATCTCCTCGACCGGGATATGCTTGACCAGCTTGTCGGCCAGATGCTCGCCCATCCGCAAGCGCGCCTCGTAGACGGATACCCCGTCGATCACCGAATCGGGCCGCGCCAGATAGACGAACTCGAAGATGCAGGGTGCCAGGGCGGCACTCCTCGCGCACTGACGCTGGTGCATGTGGTGATCGAGGTCGATGAAGATCGCCTCGCCCGGGTCGACGTCGCGCAGCACCTTGAAGCCCAGCGTGTCGAGCGCTACCGATTCGGAAGCAAACAGGTATTCGATGCCGTCGGGTGTTTCGTTGGTCCCGAAGACCAGCGGCCGAATGCCGAAGGGATCGCGGAAGGCAAGCATGCCATAACCGGCGATCATCGCGACCACCGCGTAGGCACCGCGGCAACGACGATGAACGGCGGCGACCGCACCAAAGATGGTGTCGAGATCGAGTCTGCAGCCCTTGGCGGTGGCCTGCAGTTCGTGTGCCAGTGCGTTGAGCAGGACCTCCGAATCCGAGTGGGTGTTGATGTGCCGCAGATCCTGCCGGAACATCTCTTCCTTGAGCTGCTCGGTGTTGGTCAGATTGCCGTTGTGCCCGAGCACGATTCCGAACGGCGAATTGACGTAGAACGGTTGCGACAGCGAAGAGTCGAATGCCGACCCGGCGGTCGGGTAGCGACAGTGGGCAATTCCCATGTTTCCAGGCAAGGCCCGCATGTTGCGTGTGCGAAAGACATCGCGCACCAGCCCCGACGCCTTGTGCAGATGGAACTCGTCATGTTCGGCGGTGGCGATGCCGGCGGCGTCCTGACCGCGATGCTGCAAGACCATCAGGCCGTCATAGAGCAGCTGGTTCACCGGTGTCGTGGCGACAACCCCAAGAATACCGCACATAGTCTTTCCCTACCCGAACCTGATGCGTTTAGTCACTTCCGATGGCAACCAGGGCTTGCTGGCCAGCACCGCGGTCTCGAGCGGCGCCGAGAAATACGCTTCACTCCACCACTTCTCTTTCGGCAGCGAGGTCATGCCGCCAACGGCGACCAGCACGAGGACGATCAGCAGTCCGCGTGCGACACCGAAGACGATCCCCAGCAGACGATCGGTCAAGGTCATTCCGAGGGCCTTGAGCAGCCCGCGCACGGCCAGACGGAGCAAGGCCATCACCACCAGCACGGCGACGAACACCGCCACCCAGCCGGCGACGATGCGCAACACCGGATCGGCGATCGAGGTAAATGCCTCCGCAACCATCGAACCCCACCACCTGGCCGCAAAGAACGCCAGCACCCATGCTACCAGGGCAATGATCTCGCCGACCACGCCACGCCACATGCCCAGCACCAGCGACGCGGCGACGACGAACAGCACCACGTAGTCGAAGACGGTCATGGCTTGGCGGCGACGACTCCGCCAACGCCAATGCGCTTGAGTTTCTCGAGGGCCTTCTCGGCCGCCTCACGGTTCGGGAAAGGGCCGGCACGCACACGCGTTCTCTTGCCGTCCGGCGAATTGAGGATCTCGGTATAGGTCGGAACGCCCGCTTTGCCGATCGTGCTCAGCAGTTTCTTGACGTTGTCGGGGTTGGCGAAAGCGCCGACCAGGATGACGTGCTGGCCGTTCGATTTCGCCGGCGGCGCCTCAACCGGCTTGCCGACGTCCGCGGCCGGAAACGCGGCCGGTTTGTCGGCCTTCGCCGGCGGCGCTTTTTCGGCCGGCTTGTCGGCCTTCGCCGACGGCGCTCGTTCGACCGGCTTGCCGGTTTTCTTCTCGGCGGCTTTTTCGACCGGCTTTTCGACCGGCCTGGCGGCAGCGGCGTCTGCCGGCTCGTCGGTCGATGCCGTGGCCGTCGCCTTCGGCGCAACGCCGTCGTGCTCCTCGCCGACTGCCGCGACGGGAGGCGCCGAGCGTGCCGCCAGTTCCTTGGGGTCGAATTGCAGTTGATCCTGGCCGGGAATCCTGATCTGGACGTCCTGTGCCGGTGCCTTCGGCTCCTCGTCCATGACCATTGGCAGGACCACCGCCGCCAATCCGGCGATCGCCACCGCGCCGACCAGCCGACGACGGGCCTTCTTCTTGAGATGCAGTTGGGGGTCGGATGATTCGCTCATCGGGTTCGTGGCATCCACTTGCGTCGCTTCGGTCAGCGGCCGTCTTTGATGCTGCGCATCACGGCGGCGACCGTGTAGAACGATCCAAAGACGGCAATTCTATCATTTTCGCCAGCCAGACTGACAGCACGCGCGAAGGCTTGCGTCGGTGACGACAGACACTCGACGCGGCCGCCCAGGCCGGCCCCGTTTACCACCTCGGCCAGCGCCGCTGCCGCCGCGCCGCGCGGCAGCTCGAGATCGGCGAGCAACCACAGATCGGCCTTGCCCGCCAACGGCGCCAGCGAGCCGGCGATATCCTTGTCGGCGAGCATTCCGACGACGGCGATGGTCTTTGCGAAAAAACCCATGCCGCCAAGGTTGTCGGCCAGTTCGCCGACCGCCTGCGGATTGTGAGCAACGTCGAGGACGATCACCGGTCTCCCCGGCAGGACCTGGAATCGCCCCGGCAGATCGAGCTCGATCAGCCCGCGCCGCACCGCGCTCATCGCAACCGGCAGCCGCGACCTGAGCAACTCGACGGCGGCGAGCGCAGCGCTGGCATTGCGCAGCTGACAGCGGCCGCGCAAGCCGGGGTTGGCCAGACCGCCACGGCGCAGGCCGCCGCGTCCCCAGAAGGTCCACTGCTGCTGGTCGCCGAAGTAGCCGAAATCGCGCCCCAGCAAATGCAGGTCGGCGCCAATCGCCAGCGCGTGCTCGACCAGGGATGGCGGCGGATCGGCGTCCGCGCACAGTGCCGGCGTATCGGCGCGAAAGATACCGGCCTTCTCGAACGCCACCGACGCCCGCGTCGGCCCCAGCCAGTCGGTGTGATCGAGCGCAATGCTGGTCACCACGGCGCAGTCGGCGTCATAGGCATTGACCGCGTCCAGCCGTCCACCCAGGCCGACCTCGAGAATCACGACCTCGACCTGGCGCGCACGGAAGACCTCCAGGGCCGCCAGCGTACCGAACTCGAAGTAGGTCAGCGCGACCTCGCCAGCCGCGTTGCGTGCCTGTTCGACCCGGGCGAACGCCGCGCAAAGTTCCTGATCGGCGACCGGCAAGCCGTCGACCCGCACCCGCTCGTTGTACGTCAGCAGATGCGGCGAGGTATAGCAGCCGACGCGAAAGCCGGCGAGGCGATAGATCGCCTCCAGATAGGCACAGGTCGACCCCTTGCCATTGGTGCCGCCGACGGTAATCAGCGGGCATCGCAGGGCATGGCCGAGGACGTCCTTGACGCGCCGGACGCGTTCCAGACCCAGTTCGATTCCCGCCTGGCCGAGCGGGTGGCGGCTTTCAAGCCGCGCCAGCCAGCTCTCCAGCGAGGCCGCCGCGGCAGTTGCCGGCGGCTCGCCGCACCGTGCAGCAGTCACTCGACGTTTTTCACTTCGGCGCCGGCCGCTTCTGCAGCAGGGTCAGTAGGCCGGCAACCCTGTTTTTCATCTCGCGTCGGTCGACGATGATGTCGATGGCGCCCTTTTCGAGCAGGAATTCGGAGCGCTGGAAACCTTCGGGAAGCGTTTCGCGGACGGTCTGCTCGATGACCCGCGGGCCGGCAAAACCGATCAGCGCGCCGGGTTCGGCAATCACCACGTCGCCGATGAAGGCGAACGATGCCGACACGCCGCCCATCGTCGGATCGGTGAGGATCGAGATGAACGGCAAGCGGGCTCGCGACAGCAGGGTCAACACCGCCGTCACCTTGGCCATCTGCATCAGCGAGAAAAGCCCTTCCTGCATGCGCGCGCCACCCGACGCGGTGACGCAGATGAACGGCAGCCGATGCTCGACGGCAGCCTGCACGCCGCGCACGAAGCGCTCGCCAAGCACCGATCCCATCGAACCGCCCATGAAATTGAACTCGAAAACGGCAAGCACCACCGGCAGCTTGGTGATCGTACCCTTGACCACCACCAGCGCCTCGCTCTCGCCGGTGCTCTCGGCGGCCTCCTTGAGCCGTTCCGGGTAACGCCGGCTGTCCTTGAAACCGAGCGAGTCCAGGGGCATCACTTCGCCGCCGATCTCGGTGCGTCCATCGGCGTCCAGCAAGAGGTCGACGCGGGCGCGCGCGCCGAGACGCAGGTGGTGCGCACACTTGGGACAGACGTGACAGCTGCCCGCCAGGTCGGTGGCGTAGAGCACCGCTTCACACGCCGGACACTTGCTCCACAAGCCTTCCGGCAGCGCCGACTTGCGCGCGGCGCCGTTGGCGTTCCTCTTGATCTTCGGCGGCAACAGCTTGCTCAACCAGCTCATGGCGTTCCTCGCGATGCATTCGTTGCGGCATCATCAATCCCCTGCCGAAGTTCGGCGACCAGGGCACGGACCTTCTCGCAAGCCTCGTCTGGCGATGATCGCTCGAGTTCTTCGATCAGCCGGCTGCCGACCACCACGGCATCGGCAATGCCGGCGACGGCTGCCGCTGTCCGCGCATCGCGGATGCCGAAGCCGACGCCCACCGGCACGCCGGTACTGGCCCGGATTTCCGGCACACGCGCCGCCACTGCAGCGACGTCGAGCGCCGCCGAACCGGTGACGCCCTTCAACGAGACGTAGTAGATGTAACCGCTGGCCAGCGCGCCGATTTGTGCGATCCGCGCCGCGCTGGAAGTCGGCGCCAGCAGGAAGATCGGATCGAGCGCGTGCCGGTGCAGGATCCCGGCGAACTCGACCGCTTCCTCGGGTGGGTAATCGACCACCAGTACACCGTCGACGCCGGCGTCGAAGGAAGCCGCCGCAAAGGCATCGACACCCATCGCCTCGATCGGGTTGGCATAGCCCATCAGGACCACCGGCGTCTCGTTGTCGTCGGCACGAAAATTGGCGACCATCTCGAGCACCTGGCGCAGACTGACACCCTTCGCCAGTGCGCGTTCCGACGCCCGCTGGATGGTCGGCCCGTCGGCCATCGGATCGGAGAACGGCACGCCCAGTTCGATGATGTCGGCGCCGCCCTGCACCAGCGCATGCAGCAGGGGCACGGTCAGCACCGGATCTGGGTCACCGGCGGTGATGAAGGGGATCAGCGCCTTGCGCCCCTGCGCCTGCAGGCGCTCGAATACAGCCTCGATTTTCGACATGGTCAGAAGGTGATTCCCGATTTGTCGGCAACGGTGTGCATGTCCTTGTCACCACGACCGGAGAGGTTGACCAGCAGGATGCGGTCCTTTGGCAGAGTCGGCGCCAAGCGGGCGGCGTAGGCCAGGGCATGACTCGATTCGAGCGCCGGGATGATTCCTTCGAGGCGGCACAGGTCGTGAAACGCCCGCAGTGCGTCGGCGTCGCTGACGCTGACGTATTCGGCGCGACCGCTGTCCTTGAGCCAGGCGTGCTCGGGGCCGACGCCCGGGTAATCGAGGCCGGCCGAGATCGAATGAGTCTCGATGATCTGACCGTTGTCGTCCTGCAACAGATAGGTCCGATTGCCGTGCAGCACGCCCGGCCGACCAGCGGTCAGTGAAGCGGCATGGCGCCCGGTGGCGATGCCTTCGCCGGCCGCCTCGACGCCAATCAGCCGCACCCCCGCGACCGGAATGTAGGGATGGAAGATACCCATCGCGTTCGAGCCACCACCGACGCAGGCGATCACCGCATCGGGCTGGCGCGAACACTGTTCCTGCATCTGGTCGATCGCCTCGCGGCCGATCACCGACTGAAAGTCGCGCACCATCATCGGGTAGGGATGCGGGCCGGCGACGGTGCCGATGATGTAGAAGGTGTCGGAAACGTTGGTCACCCAGTCGCGCATGGCCTCGTTGAGCGCGTCCTTGAGCGTCTTCGAACCGCTGTTGACCGGTACCACGGTGGCACCGAGCAGCTTCATGCGGTAAACATTGGCCAGTTGCCGCCGGATGTCTTCGGCACCCATGTAAACGACGCATGCCATGCCGTAGCGTGCAGCGACGGTGGCCGTCGCGACGCCGTGCTGGCCGGCACCGGTCTCGGCGATGACGCGCGGCTTGCCCATCCGTCGCGCGAGCAGCGCCTGGCCGATGCAGTTGTTGATCTTGTGTGCGCCGGTGTGGTTCAGGTCTTCACGTTTCAGGTAGATCTGCGCGCCAGCCAGCTCTTCGGACCAGCGCCGGGCGTGGTAGATCGGACTGGGACGACCGACGTAATGCTTCAGCTCGTACTCGAACTCGGCGATGAACTGCGGATCGCTTTGCGCCGCGGCATAGGCCGCCTTCAATTCGTCGAGGGCGGCAATCAGCGTTTCGGCAACGAAGACGCCTCCGTACTGGCCAAAATGGCCTCTGGCGTCAGGCAAATCGTAATCAGCTACGGGCATCAACTTTCTCCTTGCGGCGACGGGCGGGAAGGGCTTCGGACGACATCTTGCGGGCCAGTCCTGGCCGCCGCGTCAGGTGTGCCTGGCGAGGTGATGTCGCCAACAAAGCCGTCTTCGCCCGGCCGCGTGCCGGCGCCTGGCCGCTGCTGCCATCGGCGGCCTCATCGCTCGCCCGCCGATCCGGCCGCCCGCACCGCTGCCACAAAAGCATTCATCTTCCCGACATCCTTGATTCCCTTGCTCGCTTCGACACCCGATGAAACGTCGACCGCGTCCGGTTGCAGACGGCGCACGGCTTCGCCGACGTTGTCGGCGTCGAGGCCGCCCGAGAGGACCAGCGGCTTGCCCAGCGAGCGCGGCACCAGTGACCAGTCGAATACCTTGCCGCCGCCGCCATAGCCGTCGACGAAGGCGTCGAGCAGAATGGCCTGCGCCGACGGGAAGCCAGCCGCGTATTGTAGCAAATCCATTCCCGGCCGGACGCGCGCCGCCTTGATGTACGGCCGATCAAACTGACGGCAATAGGCTTCGTCCTCGTCACCATGCCACTGCAACAGGTGCATCGGCACCGCTGCCAGGGTCGATCGCACGACCATCGGGTCGGCATTGACGAACAACCCGACCAGGGTTACGAAGGGCGGTACAGCGCGCGCCAGGCGCGCCGCCGTCGGCAGATCGACGAAGCGCGGGCTCGGCCGATAGAACACCAGGCCGAGCGCATCGGCGCCCGCGTGCACGGCGTCCTCGAGGTCGGCAACCCGGGTCAGTCCGCAGATCTTGATCCGCGGAAGCATCGACCGGGCGGGTGGCGCGCTCAACGGCCCGCAACCGGCAGAGAGAAGGTCTCGTCCTCCGCCGGCAGTCGCCACCGGGACGGATACCTGACGGCAGCGAGATAAAGCCCCGCGGCGGCAAACGTCGGCGCCGCCAGGCGGCGATCGCCGGCCGCCAGAAGCTCGCCAATCCACTCCGGCGGCCGCTTTCCCTTGCCGACGTGCAGCAGGCTGCCGACCAGGTTGCGCACCATGTGGTGCAGAAAGGCCGAGGCTTCGAAATCGAAGACGATCAGCTCGCCCAGGCGCTGGATATCCGCTTTGTGCATGGTCTTGACCGGCGAACTTGCCTGGCATTCGGCGGCACGAAAGGCGGAGAAATCGCGCTCGCCAAGCAGTTGCGCCGCGCCGTTCTGCATCGCCGCGAGGTCCAGCGGGGAATGATGCCAACCCACCCGGCCGTGCCAGAGGCCGCTGCGGTGCACCCGATTGATCAGCAGATAGCGGTATCGTCTGGCGTACGCCGAAAAGCGGGCATGGAAATCGTCATCGACCGCTTGCGCCCAGCGCACGGCGACGGCCGGCGGCAGGAAGGTGTTGATCCCGCGCACCCAGGCAAACATCGGCCGATCAAGCGCGCTATCGAAGTGCACCACCTGCCCCTGCGCATGCACGCCGGCGTCGGTACGTCCAGCGCAAACGACGCGCAGCGGCACCCCGGCAAACTGTTGCAGGGCTTCCTGCAGCGCATCCTGGACGGTGCCGCCGCCCGGCTGCGTCTGCCAGCCCCGGAAACCACTCCCGTCGTACTCGACTGCCAGCGCGATCCGCATGTCTCACGCCTGCCGCAAGCAATAGATCGTCACGCCGCCGCCGATGACGACGCCGATGGCGATCAAATCGAGCCATGAAAAGCGACGATCGACCAGCTCCAGGCATTCGCTGCGGTCGCTCGCCGGCACGTCGAGCAGGCTTCGCCAATCGCGCGGTCGCGGCGTTGTCTCGATATAGCGCAGGACCAGCAGCAGCCTGACGACGCTGCGATCGGGGTCGATGCCGCAGCGGCGCAGTGGCGCCAGCAGGCGATGCGTCGCCGCCAGCAGGTCCGGGACGGGCAGCCATTCCAGCAGTACGGCCACCGCCATCAGTGCCAGCAGCAATCTGCCAAGATGCGTCGAAGCCTCCACCAGGCCTTCGCGCGTCGGCGCCATGGCGCCACTCCAGGCAGGATCGCCGGCACTTCCCCAGGCGAGAACCACGAACAGTGAGAGCAGCAACCAGCGCATTGCCCAGGCGAGGCGCCGCCAACGCCGCCGCACCGCAGCGCCCGACAACGGCAGCAGCAGCAAGGCCGTAAGCAAGGCGTAGCCGTCCAGAAACTGGCTGGCGACCAGCATCGAGAGCCAGATCACGAGATAGGTGGTCGGATGCACGGTGGTTTCACGGCTCGCGCGCCGAGGCAATGAGAAACAAAAGGCCGTAGCCCCGAAGGCGCTACGGCCCGCTCTGCCGGCTGGCGCCCGCTAGTCGCGCAGCCCGCCAAGAATGGTTTGCGCCGTTTCGCGTTGCGCCGCGTCACCCTCCTTGAGGACTTCCTGCAACAGTTCGCGGGCGCCTTCCAGGTCACCCATTTCCTGATAGGCCCTGGCGAGGTCGATCTTGGTCGCCACCTCTTCGCTGGAGCTGATCTCCGACTCGGCTGCCAGATCCTCATCCGAAGCAAACGCAGCGTTGAGCGTGCTGTCGGTGGGCTCGGCCGAGAAGTCCGGATTGACCAGCGTATCCTCCTCGTCGCTATCGAAACCGTCCTCCGGTGAAGCATCGGCAGCCGCCGCGGCGGTATCGGCGCCGCCGTCATCGTCCAGATCAAGGCTGATCGACGACATGTCGAACGAAGGATGCTGCATCCCCTGGCCAAGGACGGTCGACTCGGTGAGCTTGACGTCAAACTCGAGTGAGTCAACGGTCGCCGAGCCGATGTCCAGGATATCGTCCGGATCGGCCAGGGAAATCGCCTGCGTCTCGGCACTCGGGTCGCGCGGCGATTCGCTGTCGAGATCGAATTCGAAATCGAGGCCGGAGCCAGGCTGCGACGTTTCTTCCGGTGCGGGAGCGATCAGCATCGTCTCCTCCGGCGCACTGATGTCTCGCCGTGGCGGCTCGAAGGCGGTCTCGTCGGGCAGCGTGCCATCGCTCGCCCTTGGCTCGCCTTCGCGGCCATCCGGCGAAGGCGCCGGCGCCGTCGGCAAGGAACTCGCGAGGTCGAAATCGAGCGCATCGTCAGGCGACGGATTGGGGAAGGAAAGAGTCGTTTCGAGGAAAGCATCGTCGGCCGCCGCCGGCGCCTCACGCCGGCCATTGTCGGCGCCGAGGTCGAAATCGAGATCGGCCAGGTCGGCGTCGATGCCAGAACGGCTGCCGGTCCTTGCGGCAGCTGCTGCACCGGCATCGCGGTCCACCACTTCGGTCTCGGCGCCGGCGTCGGCCGCGTCGGCGTCCGATTCCCCACCAGCCATGCCCGCTGCCTGCGCCAAGCGCGCCAGTTCGTCCGGTCTGGTGACGGTATCCACCCACGGCTCCGGGGCTTCGACGGCCGGCACCTGGCGCTCGACGACCATCGTCTTGGCCTCGACCACCGGCGCTTCCGGCTCGACCGGCAACGGCGACCTCTCGGCATCCTGACCGGCGGCACCGAACAGGGCATTGCGGGGGTCGAGCTGGAGACCCATGGCCGCGGCTTTTTCCCACTCGCTACCGACCCCGCCGGTGGCATTGAAAAGCTCTGTCGCCAGCGCGTCGAAGGGTTTGATGTCCCGGCGTCCGAAGTAGATCTCGAGCAGCTTGAGATGAATGGCATGGCGATCCGGATCTTTCTGCCGCGCCTCGAGGAGAATCTCTTCGGCCTGTGCGTCGCGTCCGTAGGCCATGTAGACGTCGGCCTCCGCAACCGGGTCGACTTCGTCGGTGTCGATGCTGCCCGGGCCGGCCTGGCTGAAATCGGTCTGCGCCATCGAATGCGAGGTATCGACCGTCTGTCCGCCGGTGTTGCGAAATACCGAATTGGCCACCAGGCTGTCGCCCTGGGGCGCCAGCGTGCTGCCGCTATCCAGTGGCCGCTCGCCCTCGCCCTGGCGGCGACGTTTGGCCAGCCAGTAAGCCGCCAGCAGCGCGACTATGCCACCCGCACCGGCCAGGAAACCGGTGCTGGAAAACAGGTCTTCAAGAAAACTCGGCTCTTCGGCCGGCACTTGCACCACCACCTTTGGTTTTGGCGCCGGCGCCGGCGTCGGCGGAGCGACTGGCTTCGGCTCTTCCGCCTTGGGCTCCGGCTTTGGCTCTTCCGGCTTGAGCATCGGTGGCGCCGGTTCGGCCGTTGGCTGGGCGGCTTTGTCGGCCATCAAAGGCGTTGCCGCGGCAGCGGCTTCGGCGCTGGCAGGTGGCGGGGCAGCCGTCACCGCGGGCGCAGGTGTCGGCGTCGGTGTCGGCTTGCCGACAGCCTGCTTTTCGAGCTCGGCGAGGCTCTGGCTCTTCAGTTCGACCAGCCGTTGCAACTCGGCGACGTTCTTCTCGAGCGCCGCCAGGCGCTCGTTGGCTTCCCTGAGCGCCTTTTCCTTGGCAATCAAGTCCTCGTCGCTGCGCGTCGCCACGGCCATCGGCTTGCCACCGCCGGCCAGCTCGCCCTTCGATACTTTCAGCTGATCCCTGGCTTCGCTGGCGGGACCCGCCTTGTCTTCGACGCGGGTGGTGATCTTGCCGGCGGCCTGCTGCCGTGCGGCCTCTTCGACGGCGGGAGCATCACCCGCGGTGGCCGCGAGCTTGCGGCGGTAGGCGCCCCAGTCAGACGATTGCGCGCGCACAACCTGCCTGGCCTCATCGGCGGAGATCGCTTCCAGCGCGCCTTTCTCGGGGATCGACAGAATCTTTCCGGCACGCAGCCGATTCATGTTGCCGCGGTCGAACGCGTCCTCGTTGGCGCGGAACAGGCCAACCAGCATCTGATCGAGCGACACTCCCGCCGGCTGCGTTTCGCGGGCGATCTTGCTCAACGTATCGCCACGCTTGACTTCGTAGGTCGCCGCACCACTGCCACCCGGGGTCGGCGCCACCGGCCGCGGCGGCTCGACTCTGGCTGGCCTCGCCTCGACGACGCGCGCTTCGCCAGATGGCCTGGCCGGCGCAAGCGGCCTGGTGACCACCGCGGGTGCCGCAGCCGCCGCCCGCGCGCCAAACTCGGGTGGATCAAGCAGAAACGTATAGTCGCGAATCAGGCGACCGGCCGGCCAGTTGAGTTCGACCAGCAGATCGACAAACGGATCGTCGATCGGCCGGTCGGAAGTCAGCTTGAGGATCGCCTGGCCGCTCGCACTCTTGCTGATCGAGAAACGGATGCCCAGCAGGGTCGACGCGTAATCGACCCCCGCCCGCTTGAACTCCTCCGGCGACGCCAGCTGCGCCTTCATTTCGGCGAGCTCCGCGCGCGTCGCAAAGACTTCCACCTCGGCCCGCAAGGGCTGGCCGAGAGCCGACAAGACCTTGATTTTGCCGAGGCCGGCAGCCTCGGCCGGCGCCCACGGCGCAACCGCGAAGACGAGGGTCGACGCAACCGCCAATGCCGAAATCCGCAAGCTGAAGTTGTTCGCTGTTCTACATATTTTCTTGGCCACGGCGCCACCCTGAGCGTCGAAATCGGAATTATTAAAATAACATCATGAAGTTAGCCATGCAAGCTAAACGTGCTTCTTGAATCGGCCCTCGTCACCGGCCGGCAACAGGCCTGCCGATACCCGGCTTTCCCGTTCTGTTTCAGTCAGTTATCGATCAGTATGCGGAGCATTCGACGAAGCGGCTCGGCGGCTCCCCACAGCAACTGGTCGCCGACCGTGAACGCTCCGAGATACTCCGGACCCATCGCCAGCTTGTGCAGGCGACCAACCGGAATCGTCAGGTTGCCGGTAACCGCTGCCGGGGTCAGTTCCCGCTCGCTGATTTCGCGCTCGTTGCGGACGACTTTCACCCACGGGTTGGCCCGAGCGATGATTTCTTCGATTTCATCGAGCGGCAGGTCGCGCTTGAGCTTGATCGTCAGACCCTGCGAATGGCAGCGCATCGCGCCGACACGCACACACAAGCCATCGACCGGGATGCTGCCGGGCGTGCGAAACGCCGGGCGACCGAGGATCTTGTTGCATTCGGCACCACCTTTCCACTCCTCCTTCGATTGACCACCCTCGACCGCCGCGTCGATCCAGGGAATCACGCTGCCAGCTAGCGCCGTGTTGCGAAAGTTGCTGGTCGGAAAAGCCGGCGAGCGCATGGTGGCCGCAACCTTGCGGTCAATATCGAGAATCGCCGAATTCGCGTCGGCCAGTTCGCCCGCGACAGCGGCGTGCAGTGCGCCCATCTGCTGCAGCAGCTCGCGCATGTTCTGCGCACCGGCACCGGAAGCCGCCTGGTAGGTCATGGCGCTGACCCACTCGACCAGTTCACGGCGAAACAGCCCGCCGATGCCCATCAGCATCAGCGATACGGTGCAGTTACCGCCGATCCAGTTCCTGCCGCCGCGGGCCAGAGCGTCCCGAATCACGTCGAGGTTCACCGGATCGAGAACGATCACCGCATCGTCGTGCATGCGCAGCGTCGACGCGGCATCGACCCAGTGACCTTGCCAGCCGCTGGCCCGCAGCCGGGGAAAGACCTCCTTGGTGTAATCACCGCCCTGGCAGGTGATGACGATGTCCAGCTCGCGCAAGGCATCGATCGACATCGCGTCCTGCAGCGGAGCCGCCTCGTCGCCGGCAAGTGCCGGTGCCTTGCCGCCAACCGCCGACGTCGAAAAGAAGCACGGCTCGATGTGCGCGAAATCGCCCTCTTCGACCATTCGCTGCATCAGCACCGAGCCGACCATGCCGCGCCAGCCAACCAGACCTACCTTGTTCATTCATTCACCTCAGCTATCAATCGCGTTCAGGCACTCGCCCCAATCACCTCACAGCGCCGCCAGCACGGCGTCGCCCATCGCCCTCGTTGTCAGCTCCTGCATCCCCGGCTCGTGGATGTCGGCTGTCCGGCAACCCTGGGCCAGCACCTTCTTGACCGCGTTCTCGATCCGCAGCGCAGCATCCTCAAGCGCGAAAGTGTAGCGCAGCATCATCGCGGCCGAGAGAATGGTCGCCAGCGGATTGGCCAGCCCGCGGCCGGCAATATCGGGCGCCGAACCGTGGCAGGGTTCGTACAGCCCCTTGCCGTTGGCATCCAGCGACGCCGACGGCAGCATGCCGATCGAACCGGTGAGCATCGCCGCCTCGTCGGAAAGTATGTCGCCGAACATGTTGCCGGTGACGATCACGTCGAACTGCCTGGGGTTGCGGACCAGCTGCATCGCGGCGTTGTCGACCAGCATGTGACTGAGCTCGACGTCGGGGTAGTCGGCGGCGGTCTCGTTGGCCACGTCACGCCACAACTGGGTCGTCTCGAGAACGTTCATCTTGTCGACCGAGCACAGCTTGCCGTTGCGCCGACCAGCGGCCTCGAAAGCCACCCGCAGGATGCGACGGATTTCGCTTTCGCTGTAGTGCATGGTGTTGAAAGCAAAACGTTCCTGGCGACCGTCGATGTCGCGCGTCTCGATCCCGCGCGGCTGACCGAAGTAGATATCGCCGGTCAGTTCACGAACGATCAGGATGTCCAGGCCGGCGACCACCTCGCTCTTCAGCGTCGAGGCATTGGCCAGCTCGGGATAGAGGATCGCCGGACGCAGATTGGCGAACAGGCCGAGGTCCTGGCGAATGGCGAGCAGACCGCGCTCGGGGCGCTGGCCGCGCGGCAGGCCGTCCCATTGCGGGCCGCCGACGGCACCGAGCAGCACCGCATCGGCTTGCTGTGCGAGACGCTGCGTTTCCTGCGGATACGGATCACCGGTCGCATCGACCGCGCAACCGCCCAGCAGCGCCTCCGACAGCTCGCAGCGCAGCTCGAGCGCCTGCAGGACGCGCACCGCTTCGGCCATGATTTCCGGCCCGATGCCGTCGCCCGGAAGGACACAAATCTTCATCTGCTGTTCCTCACGCGAACAACCACGGCTGCTGGCGGCGGCGCTGTTCTTCGAAGGCCCTGATCAGATCGGCGTGCCGCAGCGTCAGGCCGATGTCGTCCCAGCCGTTGAGCAGGCACTCCCGGCGAAAGGCGTCAATGACGAATGGCAGCAACTTGCCGTCCGGACGAACCACCCGCTGCCGCTCGAGATCGATCAACAAGCGATAACCCGGCGTCTCCGTGACCTGGACAAACAGCGCGTCCACTTCGGCAGCCGGCAGAACGATCGGCAGGATGCCGTTCTTGAAACAGTTGTTGAAAAAGATGTCGGCAAAACTCTCGGCGATCAACGCCCGGAACCCGAAGTCGAGCAAGGCCCACGGCGCGTGCTCGCGCGAGCTTCCACAACCGAAGTTCTTGCGCGTGAGCAAAATCTGTGCGCCCTGATAACGCGGCTGATTGAGAACGAAATCGTCTTTACGCGGCCGCTGCGCAACATCCTGCCCAGGCTCGCCGACGTCCCGGTAACGCCATTCGTCGAACAGGTTCGGACCGAAACCCGAGCGCTTGATGGACTTCAGGAACTGTTTGGGAATGATCGCGTCGGTATCGACGTTGGCGCGATCGAGTGGCGCCACCAGCCCCTCGAGACGAACGAACTTTTCCATCTGCTTCCTTTTCCTGGCGCCTTACTTGGCGGCCTTTTCGATCGCCTGCCCACCCTTGGAGATATCCTTGCCGACGCCCTGCATGGTGTTGCAGGCGGCCAGCGCCGTTGCGGCAAGGATCACCATCAGGACCCGTGTCAACCCGTTCATCTCTTCTCCTTCGCGTCAAAGCAGCTCACGTACGTCACAGAAATGTCCGGCGATCGCCGCCGCCGCGGCCATTTCCGGACTCACCAGGTGCGTTCGTCCGCCAGCGCCCTGCCGCCCCTCGAAGTTGCGATTCGACGTCGAAGCGCAGCGCTCGCCGGCTTCGAGACGGTCAGCGTTCATCGCCAGGCACATCGAACAGCCCGGCTCTCGCCATTCGAAGCCGGCGGCACGGAAGATTTCGTCGAGGCCTTCGTCTTCCGCCTGCCGCTTGACCAGCCCCGAACCGGGAACGACCATTGCCAGGCGGATGCTGCTCGCCACCTTCTTGCCGCGGACGACGCCGGCGGCGGCACGCAGGTCCTCGATCCGCGAGTTGGTGCAGGAGCCGATGAAGATCTTGTCGAGGGCGATCTCGCGGATCGGCGTGTTGGCGCTCAGACCCATGTAGACCAGCGCCCGTTCCATCCCTTCGCGCTTGACCGGATCACCCTCGCGCGCCGGGTCGGGCACGCAGGCGTCGATCGCCACCACCATTTCGGGTGAGGTACCCCAGCTCACCTGTGGTCCGATCTCGCCGGCAGGCAGGTCCACGACGTGATCGAACTCGGCGCCGTCATCGCTGCGCAGCGTGCGCCATAGGGCGATCGCCTGTTGCCACTGCTCGCCCTTCGGCGCGAACGGGCGACCGCGCAGATAGTCGATCGTCACTTCATCGACGGCCACCATTCCCAGCCGGGCACCACCCTCGATGGCCATGTTGCAGAGCGTCATGCGCCCTTCCATCGACAGGCTGCGAACCGCGCTGCCGGCGAACTCGATGGCATAACCGGTGCCGCCGGCGGTGCCGATATGGCCAATGATGGCCAGCGCCAGGTCCTTGGCGGTGACGCCCTTGCCCAGTACGCCATCGACACGCAGCAACATCGTCCTGGACTTCTTCTGCAACAGGCACTGCGTTGCCAGCACGTGCTCGACCTCGGAGGTACCGATGCCGTGCGCCATGCACGCGAAAGCGCCGTGCGTGCTGGTGTGCGAGTCGCCGCAGACGACGGTCATGCCGGGTAGCGTCGCGCCGCTTTCCGGGCCGACGACGTGCACGATCCCCTGACGCGGATCCTTGAAGGGGAAATAGGCCAGCGCGCCGACTTCGCGGATGTTGGCATCCAGCGTCTCGACCTGCAGGCGCGAGACCGGGTCCTCGATGCCCCGATCCCAATGGTCGGTGGGCGTGTTGTGGTCGGCAGTAGCAACGATCGACGACACCCGCCACGGCTTGCGGCCGGCCAGTTTGAGGCCCTCGAAGGCCTGCGGGCTGGTCACCTCGTGCACCAGGTGGCGATCGATATAGATCAGCGCCGTACCATCGGCTTCCTGATGCACCAGGTGGTCCTGCCAAAGCTTTTCATACAAGGTCTGCGGCATAGATCGGCGATCCGACAAGATTCGGCCGCGCGGGCCGGGAAAGGGCAGGATTATGGCACACGCTGCGCGCCGCTGTCAGCGCTGCCAGGGACGCCCGTCGCTGTGCGCCGTACCCTTCTGCCGCCGGCGCCGAAGATCGGCCAAGAGCCCGGTCGGCGCGTCCTGCCCGGGCGGGATCAGGGCGACCGGCGCGCGGCGAGGTACAGGGGCTGTACGCGCTGCACGTAGATCCGCAGGTCGGCGATCCGCGACTGGTGCGAAGGGTGCGTCGACAACCACTGCGGCGGCTGGCCGTCGGCGACGCGTCCCATCTTCTCCCACAGGGTGATCGCCGCGGCGGGATCGTAGCCGGCCCGCGCCGCAAGTTCGACGCCGATGCGGTCGGCTTCCTGCTCCATCTCGCGCGAGTTGGGACGCATGAAGGCGAGATCGCCAACCGTGCCGATCATGCTCTGCCCGAGTCCCGAATCAATGCCGAGATAGGCGCCGATCAATGCGCCACCGAGCGCTGCGGCGACGTTCAGACCGACCGCCTGGCTCGCCTTTTCGCGCCCGTGCTCACGCAGCGCGTGCGCTATCTCGTGCCCCATCACCGCCGCCAGTTCGTCGTCGGTGACCTGCAATTGCTCGATCAGGCCGGTATATACCGCGAGCTTGCCGCCCGGCATGCACCAAGCATTGAGCTCGCGGGAACTGACGACATTGACCTGCCACTGCCAGCCCGGCGCATCGCGACGAAAAGCGCCAGTCGCCGGGATCAATCGATTGGCGACGGTCCGCACCCGCTCGAGCTGCCGGGGATCACGATTGAGAAGGTTCTTGCTGCGCGCTTCACGCATCGCCTCCTGATAGGCCTTGGCGGCCGAGCGATCGACCTCGGCCGACGAAACCAGCATGGTCTGGTCGCGTTCGACGCCGACCGCTCCCCGCCCGGTGGTCCGGGTCGTCGCGCAGCCGGTGGCGAGTACGCCGGCCAGCACCACCAGTCGACATTGACGGAAGAAACGACTGCTCATCTCGCACCTCGGGAAGGCTGTGCAGTTTCGGCGATGCGCACGGGGCGCCGCGCGGCGGCACCATCCAGATCCGACTTCCTGACGCCGAGCGCGACCAGCACCAGGCCGACGACCGCGAACGCCGAACTCAGGGTGTAGGTCGTTGCCGCTCCCCAGGCATCCCAGGTCCAGCCACTCAGCAAGCTGCCCGCCAGGCCGCCGGCGCCGAACGACAGGCTGGAATACAGGGCCTGGCCGCGCGCCTGGCAACGACCCGGAAACCAGCGATTGACGGCAGCGATCGCCGCCGCATGGTAGGCGCCGAAGGTCAGGCCATGCAGCAACTGCGCGATAACGATTACCGACAGCCACTCGACACCCCAGCCAATCATCAGGAAGCGCGCAATCGCCGCCGCGAAGCTGACCAGCAGGATGGTACGCAGTCCATAGCGACGCAGCAAGCCGACCATGAAGAAGAAGACGACAATCTCCGCCAGTACGCCCAGCGACCACAGGCAACCGACCAGGAACTTGCTGTAGTGATGCTCGGCAAGGTGGATCGAGTAGAAGACATAGAGCGCACCGTGTGCTGCCGACATCGCGAAACAGGCGGCGAACAGCGCCCGCACGCGCCGCTGGCCGAGGATCGCGCCAACCGGCAGCTGATCATCCGTCGAAGCATGGGGAGATGACTCGGGAAGCACCAGCGCATAGCCGAGAATGCCGAGCAGCGTAACGACGATCACCGACAGCAATCCGGACAGGGCGACGTGATCGAGCAGCGCGCCGGTAGCCATCACGGCGACGATGAAACCGATCGATCCCCACAGGCGAATGCGGCTGTAACGCGCCGGTTGCTCGCGCAGGTGGTCGAAGGTGACCGTTTCGACCAGCGGCAGCGCGGCGCTCCAGAAAAAGGCCAGCAATGCCATGGCGACCAGCATCGCCTCGAAGCTGCGCACCGCGAAGAAACTCGAGAAACCGAGAAGGCTGAGCAACGCCGCCAGGCGAACGATCGCCAGCCGCCGACCCAGGCGATCGGCCAGTGCTCCCCAGAGGTAGGGCGCGAACAGCCGCATCAGCTGCATCTGCGACATCAGCAGACCGATGTCCCAGGCAGAGAAGCTCAGTGACTGGAGATAAAGCCCGAAATACGGCGAAAAGGCGCCGATGAAGGCAAAATAGAAGAAGTAATAGCCGGACAGGCGCCAATACGGCAGAGCGAGCATGCGGCCATTCTACCGGATGGACCAGGCGATGCCGGCGCGACGCCACGCGGACGCGGCGCCGTCGCGCTCAACTGCCGTGCTGGTGCGCCAACAGCATCCGGTACATCTGGTCCTTGAGCAACACGCGATGCTTCTTCATCGTTTCGATCGTGAAATCGTGCACCGGCAGGTCCTCTTCCTCAAGCCGTTCGACCTCCCGGGTCAGACTCTCATACTCTTCGTACATGTGACCAAACTGCTCGCTCGAGGCTTTCAGGGCTTGTATCGAATCCAGATACTCGGGGAACTCGTGGTGAAGGTCGTGGTGCTCAACTTGCATGATCATGGCCTCTTGCTGATCCCGGTCGGCCCGATGCGCGACCAGACCGCACGATTATAACCATTGCCGGCGCATGCCGTCACCTGCTCGGCGTGGCGGGAATACGCGGTGTGGTGCACCGCACATCGCCGCACTGCGCACGATGACGCAGCGCCTGATCGATCAAGACCAGCGCCAGCATCGCCTCGGCAATCGGCGTCGCCCGGATGCCGACGCAGGGGTCATGGCGACCGTGCGTTTCGACCGTCGTCGCGGCGCCATCGAGACCGACCGAGCGTCGCGGCAAGCGAATGCTCGAGGTCGGCTTGATCGCCAGGTTGACCAGCACATCCTGGCCGGTGGAAATGCCGCCAAGCACGCCGCCGGCGTTATTGGTGAGAAAGCCCTGTGGTGTCATCTCGTCGCCGTGCTCGCTGCCGCGCTGGGCAACACTGGCAAAGCCGGCGCCGATCTCGACGCCCTTGACGGCGTTGATGCCCATCATCGCGTAGGCAATCGCGGCATCGAGGCGGTCGTATACCGGCTCGCCCCAGCCGGGCGGCACACCGCTGGCGGCGACGGTGATCCGGGCGCCGACCGAATCGCCGGACTTGCGCAACTGATCCATGTATTCCTCGAGTTGCGGAACGATCGCCGCGTTCGGGGCGAAGAACGGATTACCGGCGATCTCGGTCGCCGCCACGAAGGGAATCTCGATTGGCCCAAGCTGACTCATCCAGCCGCAGATGCTGATGCCATAGCGCTCGGCCAACCACTTGCGGGCGATTGCCCCGGCGGCGACGCGCACCGCTGTCTCGCGGGCCGACGAACGACCGCCCCCGCGATGGTCGCGGAAGCCGTACTTGTGCGTATAAACGTAATCGGCGTGGCCGGGACGAAAGGTCTCGGCGATGTTGCCATAGTCCCTGCTGCGCTGATCCTGGTTGCGGATCAGCAAGCCAATCGGCGTGCCCGTCGTGCGGCCCTCGAATACCCCCGAAAGAATCTCTACCTGGTCGGGTTCACGCCGTTGTGTCACATGCCGCGAGGTGCCCGGCCGCCGGCGGTCGAGCTCGGCCTGGATGTCGGCGGTGCCGATCGCCAGGCCAGGCGGGCAGCCGTCGACCACGCAGCCGATCGCCGGGCCGTGTGACTCACCGAAGGAAGTGACGGTGAACAGCGTGCCAATGGTGTTGCCGGACATGGCTTTCTCTTGCGCGTTAGAATGGGCGCAGAGTCTATCATAGCGGCCACAGGCCGATCCCGACCGACGCCAATGACCAGCAGACCGAGACGCCCCGGCAAGACCAGGCCCGGCCACGCGCCAACGGCGCAAGCGCCCACCCGGCAAACCAACGCCGCCGACGGCAAGGCGCCGCGCCAGGAACAAGCGCGCTGGCAGCGGACGGTTCGCTACGTCTGGGACAAGGGTGGCAGCAAGGGCGGCCGCTAGCCCGCCGATACCCGCTCCGGACAACTGCGCCGGGGACTTCGCCAGCCGCTGCCGGAGGCCGGCGACGCCCGTCGGAAAAGCCGCCGGCAAGCGCCGGCGCCACTTTTCGCCGGGCAGCTGGCGAGGCGCAAGAATCGGGTGGCGGCTGACGCCTGCGGCAAGGACAATGCCGCTATCGCACTGTCCGATCTCTATGGAAGCCAGCATGGACGCCGCCAGCATCACCCGACTGTTCTGCCTCGCCGCGCTCTGGGGCGCCTCCTTCCTGTTCATGCGGGTCAGCGTGCCGGCGTTCGGTCCGGTGGCGCTGATCATGTGGCGTGTCGCTATCGCTGCGGTTTTCCTCTGGCTGGCCAGTCGCCTGGTCAGACAACCGCTGCGATTGGGCCACCGGTGGAAGCACTTCCTGATCATCGGCATACTCAACTCGGCGCTGCCCTTCCTGCTCTTCGCCTATGCCGCGCAAACGCTGCCGGCCTCGCTGCTGGCGATTCTCAACGCCACCTCACCGCTCTTTGGTGCCGCGATCGGCGCCGTATGGCTGCGCACGTCACTGACCGGCGCGGTCGCGCTGGGCCTCGGCTGCGGTCTCGCCGGCGTCACCGTTCTGGTCGGCCAGAACCTCGCGCTGGTCGGCGGCAGCGAGTGGGCGGCGATTGCCGCCGGCCTTCTGGCGCCCCTGTCGTACAGCCTGGCGAGCCTCTACACCAGGGCCCGCCCCGGTCTGGCAACACCGTTCGACAACGCGCACGGCAGCATGTGGATGGCTACCCTGGTCGTCCTGCCACTGTTTCTCTTTGCACCGCTTCGTCAGGCGCCGGACGCCGCCGACTGGCTCGCCGTCGCGCTGCTGGGAGTGCTATGCACCGGCGCCGCCTATCTGTTGTACTTCCGGCTGATCGACGACGTCGGCGCGACACGAGCGCTCTCGGTAACCTTCCTGATCCCGGTTTTCGGCGTACTCTGGGGGACGCTGTTCCTCGACGAGGCAATCGGCTGGCACACCGTCCTCGGCGGCACGCTGATCCTCACCGGAATTGCCTTGACCGCCGGCCTTCTCGGGGCGCGGCGGCAACCGGCATGAACGCGGTCGATGAACGCTGCCGGGCGTATCAGACGGTCGCCAGAGCAATCCGGTTCGTCAGGCAAAACAGCCCCGCGCAGCCGGGCCTGCAGGAGATCGCCGCGCAGCTCGGGATCAGTCCGTATCATCTGCAGCGAACGTTCAGCGTCTGGGCCGGCATTTCGCCGAAACGTTTCCTGCAATACCTGACCAGCGAACACGCCCGATCGCTGTTGCGCGAGCGGCACGATGTCCTGACCGCGGCGTACGCCGCCGGCCTGTCGGGACCGGGCAGGCTGCATGACCTGATGGTTGCCTGCGACGCGGTGACACCGGGCGAGGTACGCTCGCTGGGCGACGGACTGCTGATCACCTACGGCTTCGCAACGACGCTTTTCGGGCGGGTGATCGCCGGCAGCACCGCGCGCGGCCTGTGCCATTTACAGTTCACGGACGCCGGGCCGGACAGCGATGCCGTCGTGCAGCTTCAGACGGAATGGCCACACGCTCGGCTGATCCGCGACGACGACGCACTCGCGGCAAGCATCGCGAGGACTTTTTCGCTGGTTGACCAGGGGCAGCCGATGCACCTGCTGCTGCGCGGTACCAATTTCCAGGTCAAGGTGTGGAAAGCGCTGCTCGCTCTTGCGCCGGGCGAGGTGGTCTCGTATGGCGCGCTGGCGACGCTCATCGACCAGCCGCGCGCGCAGCGTGCGGTCGGCTCGGCACTGGCGCGCAATCGCATCGCGCTACTGATTCCCTGCCATCGGGTGATCCGCGAGAATGGCGACGTCGGCAGCTATCGCTGGGGCAGAGAGCGCAAACAAGCGCTGCTGGTGGTCGAGGCCGCGCTTCGCAGCAGGCGGGAAAGTCCTCGGTCCTGAGCGATCGTCGGCATCTCTCAGCGACCGGCAAGAGCGTGTTCACACGGCTTCGCCGGCAGCCGCTGACCCAGAAAGACCGCTACCAGCCGGCACCTCGAAAGCCGGGCCGTGGCGCCAAATGACGCCGCCCGGAGGCGCTTGCCGGCCCGCCAGACACGATGACGTTCACCTATTGAAGTTCTGACCTCACGCCTCGCACGAGGTCCACCGAGAATCATTCGTTTTCTATAGAATCGCCGGGGCGCGGCCGCCGGCGAAGCCGGCCAGGCGACGGCAAGCACCATGCCGCCGGCTGGCCAGGCGGCCATTCTGTCGCAACCAGGCGGGCCAGCTCGTTACCCGGTGATGGCCCGCAGCAACCCCTCCGCAGAGGACAACCGGTCGATGAAACTTTCTGCTTGGCAACGTTTGCGCGCCACCTATCGGCAGTTGGGCTTCATCAGAACCTCGACCTATGTGACAGATCGTCTGCTGCGCGCACTCAATCCGACGTTCTGCCTGTACCAGTACCAGTTGGTCGCCCAGCCGCTGAGCGAACAGCCTCGATTGCCAGCCAACCGGGGCAAGGCGTTCAGCTTCCGCGTGCTCGACGCGCCCGACCCCTTGTTGGACTCACTGCCCCGACCGACTGCCGTGATTGCCCAACGTTTCGCGCAGGGCGCGCAGTGTCTTGCGGCCGTCAAGGACGAGCGACTGGCGGGTTGTATCTGGTTTGCCCGCGGAAGCTATATGGAGGACGAGGTACGGGTTGACTACTGCTTGCCGACGGGTCGCAGCTGCGTCTGGGATTTCGACGTGTTTGTCGCCGAGTCCGAACGCCTGGGTTTTCTGTTTGCCAAACTCTGGGACATCTTTGACGCCCACCTGAAAACCGAGGGTGTCGCGTGGACGCTGAGCCGCATCAACAGTCTCAACCAGTACTCGCTGGCGTCCCATCTGCGCTTGGGCGCAGCCGCTTGTGGTTGGGCCATGATCCTGCGCTTGAGTGCCTTCGAACTGCTGGTCAGCAACCTGGCCCCCTACCTGAGCGCCGGCACGCGCAAGCGTCAGGCGCTGCGGCTGCCATTGCCGCTTCGTGCGCCCCGATAGCGAGCCGAACGCGCCGCCGTCATTCAGCGCGGCAGCGAAGCTCGTCGCCGCCGCTTTCGCGTCAGCCGGAAGAATTTCACAGTCAACAGACCGCATGTCGTTAAAATCGGTGCCTACCCGATCGCCGCCCCTCGCCAGAGAATGACTGACGCACACCTCCTCGCCGACCTGATCAACCGCTCGGCAGCCCGCAACGCCGACGCCATCGCGCTCACCTACGGCAAGCAATCGATCAGCTACGGTGCGATGCAGCAAGCAATCGCCGGCTTTGTCGGCGGCCTGCTCAGTCTCGGTCTGCAACGCGGTGAGCGGGTCGCGATCTACCTTGAAAAGCGCCCGGAGACAGTCGTCGCCAGTTTCGGCGCGACGGCGGCCGGTTGCGTCTTCGTGCCGCTCAATCCACTGCTCAAGGCCGAGCAGGTGGCCTACATCATGCGCGACTGCAACGTACGCGCCCTGGTCACCTCGAGCGAGCGACTGGCCTTGCTCGAACCGATCCTGCCTGCCTGCCATGACCTGCGGCATGTCGTCGTGACCAACGCCGAGGCGCTGCCGGCCGCTGGCGGGCCACTCGCCTGGCTACGCTGGAACGACCTGCTGCAGGCTGGCACGCAAAGTGGCCACCGGGTGATCGACAGCGACATGGCGGCCATCCTTTACACCTCCGGTAGCACCGGCAAGCCAAAGGGCGTCGTCCTCTCGCACCGGAACATGGTCGCCGGCGCCAAGAGCGTCGCCAGCTACCTCGAGAACACTGCCGACGACACCCTGCTGGCGGCGCTACCGTTGTCTTTCGACGCCGGCTTCAGCCAGCTGACCACCGCCTTCACCGTCGGCGCCCGCGTCGTGCTGCTCAACTACCTGCTGCCGCGCGATGTCCTCAAGGCGCTGGCCAGCGAAAGGGTGACCGGCCTGACGGCCGTGCCACCGCTCTACATCCAGCTCTCGGAACTCGAGTGGCCGGCGGGCATCGCCAGCCATCTGCGCTATTTCGCCAACACCGGCGGGCGCATGCCGCGTCAAACGCTGACCGCCTTGCGCACCCGCCTGCCTGGCAGCAAGCCATTTCTGATGTATGGCCTGACCGAAGCCTTTCGCTCGACCTACCTGCCGCCCGACGAGGTGGACCGCCGCCCCGACTCGATCGGCAAGGCCATCCCCAACGCCGAAATTCTCGTCCTGCGCGACGACGGATCGGCCTGCGCGACGAACGAACCGGGTGAACTGGTCCATCGTGGCGCGCTGGTCGGCATGGGCTACTGGAACGATCACGAAAAGACCGCCGAACGCTACAAGCCGCTGCCGGCCAGCACACCAGGCCGCGACGCCGGCCTGGTACTGCCCGAAATTGCCGTCTTCTCGGGCGACACGGTACGCATCGACGAGCAGGGATTTCTTTACTTCATCGGCCGCCGCGACGAGATGATGAAGACCTCTGGTTACCGGGTGAGCCCGACCGAGGTCGAGGAAGTGCTCTACGCGACGCGCCTGATCGGCGAATGCGTCGCTTTCGGCGTCGACCACCCGGCACTCGGACAGGCAATCCAGGTGATCGCCACGCCGGCTGGCAACGGCGATCTCGACACCACGGCCCTGCTCGCCGAATGCCGGCGGCGAATGCCCGCCTACATGGTGCCGGCGAGCGTCATGGTGCAGCCGGGTCCGTTGCCACGCAACGCAAACGGCAAGATCGACCGCAAGGCGCTGGCCAGTGACTTCCTGGCAAACGCTTCGGTCGCCGGCGGCAAGACCATTAGCGAAATCGGCAGTACCGGAGACGACAGCCGATGAAGCCACTCGAACGGACGGCGCCCAGGCACGCGCCGATGGACCAGTTCGCGGTGCAGGACGGCGAACTCGTGGTCGGCGGCATCGGCCTGGGCCGACTCGCCGCGCGCGTCGGGCAAACGCCGTTCTACGCCTACGACCGCCAGTTGCTGACCCGACGGATCACCGAACTGCGGCACGCCCTGCCGGAGACGGTGAAGCTGCACTACGCGATGAAGGCCAACCCGATGCCGGCGCTGGTCGGCCACCTGGCGAGGCTGGTCGACGGCATCGACGTGGCGTCGGCCGGCGAACTGAAAGTCGCTCTCGACGCCGGTGCCGCGCCGCGTGAGATCAGCTTCGCCGGTCCCGGCAAGCAGCGTGCCGAACTGCAGCAGGCGGTCGCCGCCGGCATTCTGGTCAACGTCGAATCGTTTCGCGAGGTTGCCGAACTTGCCGCGATCGGTGACCAGACAGGCTGCACGGCACGCGTCGCCGTGCGCGTAAACCCCGATTTCGAACTGAAAAGCTCGGGAATGAAGATGGGCGGAGGCGCCAAGCAGTTTGGCGTGGACGCCGAACAGGTGCCCGAATTGCTTGGCCGGATCGCCGACGCGGAACTCGCCTTCGAAGGCTTCCACCTCTTTGCCGGTTCGCAGAACCTGCGACCCGAAGCGATCGTCGATGCGCAGAGCAAGAGTTTCGAACTTGCCCTCCGCCTCGCCGAATCGGCGCCCTCGCCTGTCCGCTTCCTGAACCTCGGGGGTGGCTTCGGAATCCCCTACTTCCCCGGCGAACCGCAACTCGACCTGGCGCCGATCGGCGCCGCGCTGGCAACCATCGCCGAGCGAGCAGCGAAGGAATTGCCGGAAGCGCAACTGGTACTCGAATTGGGCCGTTACCTGGTCGGCGAGGCCGGCATCTATGTGACGCGCGTCGTCGACCGCAAGGTTTCGCGTGGCCAGACCTTCCTGATCGCCGATGGTGGTCTGCATCATCACCTGTCGGCGTCGGGCAATTTCGGCCAGGTGATCCGCAAGAACTACCCGGTGGCGATCGGCAACCGCATGGCAGCCGCCAGCCTTGAGCCGGTATCGATCGTCGGCCCGCTGTGTACGCCGCTCGATCTGCTGGCCGACCGCATGGAACTCGCCGATGCAAGACCCGGTGATCTGGTAGTGATCTTTCAATCGGGCGCCTACGGCTTCACGGCAAGTCCGCAGGCATTTCTCGGACATCCGGCCTGTATCGAGGTACTGGTCTGATCGCGGCGATCCGCCGGCCTTGCCGACCGCGCGACTCCGTTGTACCTTGCGGACCCGCACGCGGCGTGGCAGGCCGGCCGTCGAGGCTGGCTCTGCCGGATGCCGCCGAGACAGGCGCGATGCGGTGCCGGGCCGGATGGATACCCGCTGCTCGGCGCCGGGTCGTGTTTGCAGCAGCATGTACTGGAATCCGCTTTTGATACCCGCTTCTTCAACAGGCCGACAGGCCATGCCAGCACGTCGGAAATCCTGCCGGCACGCGCGCATCGTCCGCCATGAATAACAACTTCCTCGAGAACGTTTTCCTGACGACACGGCACTGGCTTTCGGGTCGCCGGGATACCGGTACGGCGCACCATCCCGTCACCACCGTGAACGATTTCGGCGAGCTTTCACCAGAACAACGCCGGAGATTGAGCGTAGTGGAGTCGGAAGACGTCTTTTCGTCCTTCCAATGGTTTGAGCTGCTGTCCCTGACGACCTTCTGCACGGAACCGCTGGCCTCCCAGTTCATCTATCTGCTGGACACCGCGACCGACGAGCACGCCGCGATCACCACCTGCTTGCCAATGATTGCCTGTCGCCAGGGAAGAAGTCGCTTCCTGAAACCGCTGGCAAATTTCTACAGCCCGCTCTTCGCCCCGGTTGCGGAGCCACGACACGCCGCCCAGCTGGTCGCCGCATTTGCCGGCGCGGTGGCCGGCGACAAGCCGTCATGGGACATCGTCCAGCTCTATCCACTCGATGCGCAAAGCCCGTTCTTCGCCGACGCCCAGGCGGCATTGAAGAAACACGGCTTTCTCGTCGGCACTTACTTCTGTCATGCCAACTGGTATCTGGACGTCGCCGGACGATCCTTCAATGACTACTTCGCCGCCCTGCCGTCGGTATTGCGCAACACCGTTCGCCGCGCCAGACGCCAGCTCTCCCGTCGTCAGGATCTTGCCATCAGGTGGTGCACCGAGGAAGGTGAGCTGCTGGATTATTGCGTGCGCGCCTTTGAAGCCATTTATGGCCACAGCTGGAAAAAGCCCGAGCCCTACCCGGCGTTCATACCCGGCCTCTGCCGGCTGGCGGCCCGCCAGGGCTGGCTCAGACTGTGCGTCCTCGAACTCGACAACAAGCCGGTCGCGGCACAGATCTGGCTAACCCACAATGGCACGGCCTCGATCTTCAAGTTGGCGCATGACCAATCGTACGACCGCCTGTCGGTCGGCTCGGTGCTCACGGCGACAATGATGCAGCACGCCATCGACGTCGATCATGTCAGCACGGTGGACTATCTGATCGGCGATGACTCCTACAAGAAGCTCTGGATGTCGCACCGGCGTGAACGGCAGGGGATCATTGGCTTCAATACCGGCACGGTCGCCGGCCTGGTGCAGGCCACCCGCCACTTCGGCGGGAGAATGCTGGGCCGCATGGGATTCCATCATCAGCATGTCGACGTTGGAGACCAGCAGTGATCAGTGATCGCGAGTCAACCGCTGCTCGACCGCCCGCGGTGGTGGTAGGCGCCTGCGCGCACGGACTGTCGGTGGTTCGCGCGTTGTCCGGACACGGCGTCGACATCTTTGTCGTTGATTCAGCGCCCGGCCTGCCCGGTGCGCATACCTGCCTCGCACGTTTCGTGCCGGTCGCCGAAGACATCAATACGCCGGGCCTGGTCGACGCCCTGCTGCGCCTCCGGCAGCAGCTTTGGAGTGGCCAACAACCGGTACTCTTTCTCACCAACGACAACATGGTGCTGAATCTCGCCGGTGACTGGCCGCGATTACAGGGAAAATTCCTGATGAGCTGGTCCGGCGCGAGGGAAGACGTCAGCCGTCTGCTGCTCAAATCTGCGCTGGACGATCACTGCCGGATGGTCGGCATGAACTATCCCCGTTCGCTGATCATCGATTCCAGCGACGACCTGGCGGCAACGCTCGACAGCATCGAGTTCCCGGTAATCGTCAAGCCGGACAGACCCCTGTCGGGCTTCAAGGCGGAAATCGTGCGCAGCACGGGCGCCCTGTCCGACCTGCTTGCCCGTTTTCCATCCAGTTATCCCCTGGTGATCCAGAACTGGATACCGGGTAAGGACGACCATCTGCATTTCTGCAATCTCTACCTGATCGGCGGCAAGCCCTGTGGTCGTTTCGAAGGTCGCAAGCTGCGCTCCTTCCCGCCCGCGCGGGGACAGGGAACAGTCGTCGAATCCAGCGAATCAACGGAGGTATTCGATCTGGCGATGCGTTTCTTCAAACCTCTGAACCTCAGCGGTCCGGCGGCGCTCGAGCTGAAACAGGATGGCAGTGGAAAGTGGTGGGTAATCGAGCCAACGCTTGGCAGAACGGAATTCCTGGTCGGCTGCTGCGTTGCCAATGGCGTGAATCTGCCGCTGATCGAGTACCTTCATCAGACTGGCGGCGCAATTGCACATTCAAGCCAAAGGGATGATTACCTGTGGTTCAATTCGGAACGGGATCCGGGCGGGTTGTTCGCCTACGTTTTCGGGCGCATTCCGAATGCCCGGCGCGGTCGCCGCTGGCACCTTCTCTATTTTTCCGCAAGGGACTTGCGGCCGTTCCTTGCCGCCGTATGGCGGGATCTGCGATCCTTGTTCCGGCGTGCGCTGGCGAAGTCCGGCCGGCTATTGAAGAGACTGAAGAAGCCTGACCCGCGGTAATTCATGGATATCGAATGGGCTCTGATTACGCAATTCAGGAATCGACCGTGGCGCTGATCGGAGGGCACGGAGTCCGCGTCTCGAGTCCGCTTGGAGATTACAAATGCTGAGAATGCTTGCTGTCATCATCTCGACCTGCTTTCTTGGTGTGGTCGAAAACGCTCGCGCCGCCGGCGAAATCGCACCGGAAGAATGGCCCTTCCTGCCGACCTGGTGCCGTTACACGCAGACGGACAACCCCTACGGCCCAAAGGAATCGGTCAATAGCCCCTCGCCGAAAGCTCAGCAATTGATCGACGGAATCGGCCGGGAGGGGTATGCGAATCTTCACCATTACTGCTGGGGACTGGCACAGCTGCAAAGGAGCCACAATACCGGGCTCAGCCAGGCGCAACGTCAGTTTCTGCGGCAGAGTGCGATCCGTGACATCTACTATGTACTCAACAACTCGCCGCGCAACTTCGTCTTGCGCCCGGAGTTGCTGACCAAGACGGGATTGATATTCTTCATGCTCGGAGACTACGGAAAGGCCGAGCGGGAACTGACTACGGCGATTTCGGAGAAGCCGGGCTACTGGCCGCCGTACGGTTACCTGAGTGACGTGTATGTCAAGCAGGGCAGACCCGACAAGGCACGCAAGGTGCTGCAGGACGGCTTGCGCGTCGCGCCGGGAGCGAAGGGTCTGCAAACCCGCCTGCAAGCGCTCAAGTAATGCCAGATGTGCCGGCGGCGCCGTTGCGCTGGCGAGCGGCAACCGGCTGCCCCGTGCGGCGGCTTGCCGGGGCGGCCTGAGACGTCCGCCAAGGCGCTGCCGCAGGAAAACGCTGTCGACGATTTCCATGGCAAGCCGGGCGCGGCGGAACGACGATGATTGTTTGGAGAGCTTTCTTGCCATGCCCCTAGTATCGGTCGTTATTCCAGCCTACAACTGCTCGCGCTATATTGCCGAAACGATTGCAAGCATCCTTGGCCAGAGCGCGAACGATCTCGAAGTGATCGTGATCAACGACGGCTCGACCGACGACACCGCCGCAATTGCGCGCCGGTTCGGGCCGCCCGTTCGGGTTCTGGAGCAAGCCAATTCGGGTGTCTGCAGCGCACGGAATCACGGCATCAGGGAGGCCAGGGGCGAGTTCATCGCTCTCGTCGATCACGACGACTACTGGCTGCCCGACAAGCTGGCAAACCAGTTGGCCGCCTTTGCCGACCACCCGCAGGTCGACGTCGTGTTCACTCGCTTCATCTGGTGGCGGCAAACTGAACAGGGGCTCTTCCCGGAGCCATCGAGCTTCGCTGCGCAGGCGCAACCACAGGGCATCGACGACGAGTTGTCGGGCTGGATCTATCACCAGATGCTGCTCGACAGCTGGGTTCTTACCAGTACGGCGCTGACCCGGGCCAGTGTAATCAGGGCGCACCAGGGCTTCGACGAATCGCTGCCGTTCAGCGAGGATTGGGACCTGTGGATGAGGATCTCGCGAAGCTCCCAGTTTCTCAAGTTGCGCGAAGCGTCGACGCTCTATCGACAGCACCCGAGCCAGGGGTCGCGAGTGACCCGGACCGTGGACTACCGCGTTCGTCTGCTCGAAGGTGCTTCAAGGCGCTGGGGGCTGTGCAGCCAGGATGGGCGCTGTATCACCGCCAGGCGCTTCAAACGGCAGCTGGCGATGTACTGCACCGAATTCGGCCTCGGCCACCTGAAGGGCGGGCCCGGTGCAAGCCGCCAAATCGCTGCCAGGTCCTTCCTCAAGGCCTGGGCAATCGATCACACCTATTGGCGAAGTCTTGCCTATCTGGCGGTGACCCCGCTGGGTTGGGCACCCAAGTGGTAAGGTCTTGCGCCGATAGCCTGCCGGCGCGATGTTCGGGGATGGCACCTACGTTCGATCGACGGCAGCGCTCCTGAACAAGCGACGATCGAGGATCGGCAGCGCCGGCATCGGCGTACGCGAACGCGAACAGGCTCACGACTCCCCACGCCAGGCTGCCGGCCGGCCGAAGAAATAGCCCTGGGCATAATCGATGCCGGCTTCGCACAAGCGGTCGACAATTGCCTGACTGGAAGCGTACTCGGCGACGGTCTCGATCTTCAGCGCATGGCTGATCTGGTTGATCGCCTCGACCAGGGCACCTTCGCGCGGGTTGTCGTGCATCCCCTTGACCAGGCCGCCGTCGATCTTGAGGTAATCGACCGGCAGCATCGCGAGATGCTGCAGCGAAGACACGCCGCCGCCGAAGTCGTCCAGCGCCAACTGGCAACCGCGCCGCTTGAGCGCAGCGATCAGCAGCAGCGCGGCATTCAGATTCTCGATGACAGCCGTCTCGGTGATCTCGAAGCTTGCGCGCTCTGGCGGAAAGGCGTGCTCGGCGAACTGCTCGTCGATGAAATCGATGAAGCTGGCGTCGCTCAACGAATTCGCCGACAGGTTGATCGCCAGCATCGCGCCGGCACGGCCGATGCCGTCCTGATAGTCCTGCAATGCCGTCCGGATTACCCAGCGATCGATCGCCGCCATCATTCCGCAACGCTCGGCCGCCGGAATGAAGGCCGCCGGCATCACCAGTTCGTCCCCGCGCTGCGGATTGCCATGGTGGGCGACACGCAGCAGGGCCTCGTAGCGGACCGTTGTGAACTGCCGACCAGCCAAGGCCACGATCGGCTGGTAGTGAAGTCGGAACTGACCCTGCTCGAGGGCGTCACGCAGACCCGCCGCACCGAGGATTTCGCTCTGCCGACGGACCGTCTCGGTGTCCGCCGGTTGATAGACGTGCACGCGATTGCGGCCCAGTTCCTTGGCCGTATAGCACGCGACATCGGCCTGGGTCAGTAACTGGCCGGTGTCCCGGCTTTCCGAGGTTATCGGTACCAGGCCGACGCTGACACCGATCTGGTAGCTTCGCCCCTCCCAGACGAAACGATGCTCGCGAATATTCCGTACCACCGCCTGCGCGATGACGTAGGCACGATCGAGCGGACAGTTTTCCTGCAGCAAGGCAAACTCGTCACCGCCAATTCGCGCCAGCGTATCGCGCTCGCGGAACATGCCCGCGAGGATGGCGTTGATCTGTTTGAGCAACTCGTCGCCGGCGGCATGTCCGGCCGTGTCGTTGACCACCTTGAACTGGTCCAGATCGAGATAGCACAGGACGTGTCGTCCGCCGTGCTGACGGGCACTGGCGAGCGCCCGCTCGAGTCGTCGTTCGAACTCCGGTCGGTTGATCAAGCCGGTCAGCGCGTCATGGGTGGCATCGTGAGCCAATTGACGGGTCAGCTGACGAGTCTGGCTGACATCGTGGAAGACCAGCACCGCACCAAGGATTTCACCGTCTCGGCCGCTGATCGGTGCCGCCGAATCGTCGATGTCGTATTCATTGCCGTCGCGCCCGAGCAACACCGAACGCTCCGGCATGGTCACGGCCCGTCGCTCCTGGAGACAGCGGCGCACGGGATCGGCGGCGATTTCGCGGGTCTGCTCGTTGACGATTCGGAACACCTCCTGAACGGCCCGGCCGGTCGCGTCGGCCATGCTCCAGCCGGTGAGCGCCTCGGCCACCGGATTGAGATAGTCGATGCGCGCACTGGCATCGGTCGTAATCACCGCGTCGCCGATCGAGTGGAGCGTGACCTGTGCCCGCTCCTTGGCTTCGAAGAGGGCCAACTCGGCGCGCTTGCGTTCGGTGATCTCGATGCCGACGCCGATCAGCTGCTCAATCTTTCCATCGGCATTGACGATCGGCGCCTTGATGAGGTGTAACCAGCGCACGTGCCCGCTCGCGTCCGGCAGCCGCACTTCACGCTCGACCCGCTGCCGCAGCCCGGCAAGGATCGCCTCGTCGTCGGCGGCGAGCGTGCGCAGCAACTCGCTGTCGGTGACGAAATCCGCGAAGGCGTGGCCGACCAGTTTCTCCACGGTGCGCTCGAAGCTGGTCGCCAGACTCTGGTTGGCGAGCCGGATCCGCCCCTGGCAGTCAATGACAAAAATGAAATGGGGATTGGCGTCGATCACCGTGCGCAGAAAGGAGCGCTGCTCTTCGACTTCCGTCCGGGCATGCCACAGGCGCTCGACCAGGTCGACGTTCCGGAAACAGGCCGCGACGCGGGCAAGAAAGATCTCGAGCAGAGCGCCGTCCAGGTTCGCCAGCGCCGTGCCGGATTCGAGAAAGATGGCCACCGCCTGGCTGGACGCTGTCTTCAGGTACAACACCGCGTAGTCGTCAGCGAACAAGTGCTCGCAACGTGTCATGCTGGCCAGGACGGCGGTAACGATGCGCTGGTCCGGTATCCTGTCCAATCCCTGCGCGGCGAATCGTGCATGCCGGCCGACGGCGCCGACCACCTGACAAGGCTTACCGGTGTCGCCAGACAGCGGCGTCTGCCGCGCACAGATCAAGCCGCTAAGCCGCGACTTGAGCAGCACCGCCAGCTGCTCGAGAACGCCCCGGGCCAGACCGGCGGTGGTGCGCTCCTCGATCAGCCTGGAAGCCGCGCCAACGACCGCCTCGAGACCGCGCCGGTATTCGCCAATGGCGTGCAGTTGCTGGTACGAGCGCAGGGCAGTGCTGACGGCGGTGATCAGGCGGGTGTGCGTGAGCTCGCCCTTGGTGCGATAGTCGTTTATGTCGTATTCCTGGATCACCGTCAGCTCTGGCGCATAGCCCGGTTCGCCCGTGCGCAGGATCAGGCGGCACTCGAGAAGGCCCAACTCGTCGCGGATGTGGCTGACGAGTTCAAGCCCGGCCTGGGCAGTCTCCATGACCACGTCAAGCAGCGCGACAGCAATATCCCGATGCACCGCCAACAGTGCACGCGCCTCGTCGCTGCTGGCAGCGTGCAGCAACTGCAGCGGCCGGCCAAGAACCTGCAGACCGTTGAGAACGAAACGGGTAACGCTGTGCACCTCCGGGTCGTCGTCAACGATCAGCAGCTTCCATGGTGGCGCAGCGACTGCCGGTGGCACGGCGGGCGGGTCGCCGTCGTCCGTCCAACAGAGCAGTTCATCGTTCATCTGCGGAACTCCTGGGCAGGTCGTTCGGGACGATCGCGGCGGCGCGAAGGCGAAATCGCTTTCGGCTTGAGCCGGACATGGACCCGAACAAGGCCAACCTGTCGCCCGACATGCGGATTATAAGCAATGTGCGACAGCGAACCAGTGCGGTGACTGGCGGCATTGCCGGAGGCAGCGAGCGATGCGTTGGCGAGGCTCGACGGCGAATCGGGAGGGGCCGCAAACGGGCGTCACGACGAGTCAGCGCCGGACCTCGCTTTGGCTGCTCCAATCGACTGCGTCAAGCGCGATGGCGGCGATCGCCGAGGACCGCGAAGGGTGCCGCGAAGACACCGGAACAGCTCTTGTCGCGGCCGCTCGTGAACGCCAGAAACCGGCCTTAGGCCGGTTTCTGGCCACATATAACTAATTGATTTCGTTGGTCGGGGCGCCGGGATTCGAACTCGGGACCCCTTGCACCCCATGCAAGTGCGCTACCAGGCTGCGCCACGCCCCGACAACTCGCGAATTATAACCGAAAAGTGCTTCGACACCCTAGACCCGCAGCATTTCAGCGATGCTCAACAGCTCCTTGCGCAGCTGTTCTTCGGTCATCGCCGGCGCCCGGCCAACGGCCTCGGGCTCGGCGTCGCCGAGCCGGTTGCGGGCGCCGCTGATGGTAAAACCCTGGCTGTAAAGAAGCTCCCTGATGCGGCGAACCAGGAGCACCTCGTGGTGTTGATAATAGCGGCGATTGCCGCGTCGCTTGACCGGTTTGAGCTGCGAAAACTCCTGCTCCCAATAGCGCAGAACGTGCGGTTTCACGCCACAAAGTTCGCTGACCTCGCCAATCGTGAAATAACGCTTGGCCGGAATGGCCGGCAATGGCTCGTCGCCGTTGTCTCTAGGACTGGCTTCCATCATAAGCGTGCTCCACTTCGGCCTTCAGTTTCTGGCTGGCATGAAAAGTGACGACTCGTCGCGCCGTGATCGGGATTTCTTCGCCCGTCTTCGGATTGCGGCCAGGCCGCTGCGGCTTGTCGCGCAGCTGAAAATTGCCGAACCCCGAGAGTTTGACTCCGTCGCCACGCTCCAGCGCGTTCCGGATTTCCTCGAAAAATGCTTCGACCATATCCTTGGCCTCGCGCTTGTTGAGGCCGACTTTTTCGAAAAGCAAATCCGCAAGTTCTGCTTTGGTAAGCGTCATCCCCTCCCCTTCTCAGACGCGAAGCTGTGCTGCGAATGTCTCTTGCAGATAAGCCACCATCTGCTGCATGGCGGCATCGACTTCGACCTCCTGCAATGTTTTTTGAGTATCTTGCATCACTATGCGGAAGGCAAGGCTTTTCTTGCCGGGCTCGACCCCGCGCCCGACATAAACGTCGAAGAGACTGATTTCGCGAACGATTTCCGGGCGGTTGGTGGTCATGGCGTCGATCAAACGCTGCAATTCGAGTCCCTGATCGACGACAATGGCGAGGTCCCGTATGACCGGCGGTTGGCGTGACACCTCACTGTAGCGCGGCAGACCGGCGATGACGACCGCATCAAGATCAAGTTCGAAAAGGACCGGCGCCAGGGGCAGTTCGTATTTCTGCTGCCACTGCGGGTGCAACTCGCCAAGGAAGCCGACGGTCTGGCCATTGAGCAGCACGCGGGCGCTGCGACCGGGGTGCAGAGCCGGATGTGCGGCTCTCTCGAAGCTTGCCTTGCGCGGCGCGAGGAGCCGTTCCAGGTCGCCCTTGACGTCGAAGAAATCGACCTTGCGCGCCGTCCAGCCCCACTGTTCGGGAAAAGCAGTCCCGTAAGCCAGTGCCGTCAGCTTCCATGGCTGCCGAAAACCGGCGACCGGCACTCCCTGCGGGTCGCGGAAGAAACAGCGGCCGGTTTCGAAGAACCGCGCCCGGCTCTGGCGACGCTTGAGGTTGGTGGTGACATTGGCAATCAGCCCGCCGATCAGTGTCGAGCGCATCACGCTCAACTGGCTGGCGATCGGATTGGCCAGGCGAATGAGCGCGCTGTTGTCGGCGAAATCTCGTTCCCAGTCTTCTTCGACAAAGGCGAAGTTGACCACCTCCTGATAACCACCGTCGGCGAGTACCTGGCGCACGCGCGCCCGCGACCTCGACTGCTCGGTCTGCGGCAGCATCGACATCAGGCCGACCGGCGCCGGCGAGGGAATGTTCTCGTAGCCGTGCAGGCGGGCGACCTCCTCGATCAGATCCTCCTCGATCTCGATGTCGAAACGATAGCTCGGCGGGGTAACGACGAAGTCGTCCTGATCCTTGACCGGTGGCAAACCGAGACGCGTCAGCAAGTCGCCGATGCGCTCGCTGCTCAAGGCGACACCGAGAACCTTGGCGACCCTCGCCGGCCGCAAGCGAACCTCGCGGCGCTCGGGCAGTTTCGCCACGGCTTCGCTGATCGGCCCGGGTTGACCGCCACAAATGTCGATCACCAGACGTGTTGCCCGCTCAAGAGCGCGCAGCGTACCGCCAAAGTCGACGCCACGCTCGAAACGATGCGACGCATCCGAAACGAAGCCATAGCGCCGCGCACGCCCGGCAATGGCCGCCGGGGCAAAGAATGCCGACTCCAGGAACACCTCGGTCGTCGTCAAGCCGATGCCGCTTTCCTCACCGCCCATGATTCCGCCCATCGCCAGCGGGCGCCGCTCGTCGGCGATCAACAGCACGTCTTCCTGCAATTCCAGGGTTTGTTCGTTGAGCAGCGTGATCTTTTCGCCGGGGCGCGCCATGCGCACGCGGATGTCGCCGTGCAAGCGGGTATTGTCAAAAGCGTGCAGCGGTTGGCCAAGCTCGAGCATCACGTAATTGGTGATGTCGACCAGCGCCGAAATCGGCCGGATGCCGCTGCGCTCCAGGCGGCGGCTGATCCACGGTGGCGTCGCAGCACCGGCATCGACCCCGGCGATGACCCGACCGCAATAGCGCGGACAAGCTTGCGGAGCATCGAGAACGATCGCCCGCGAATCGGCGATGGTCGCGTCTACTGCGCCCACTTCGGTCAGACGGGCAGGCGTCCCGGTCAGCGCGGCGACCTCGCGGGCGACGCCCTCCAGTGACAGACAGTCGGCTCGGTTGGGGGTCAACTTGAGCGTCAGCAAGCGATCGTCGAGATCGAGATGGCGGCGAATATCCTCGCCCACCGGGGCATCGGCGACCAGCAGCAGCAAACCCGTGGCGTCGTCGGCAATGCCCAGTTCCTTCGCCGAACAAAGCATGCCCGAAGACTCGACGCCGCGCACCTTGGCCTGCTTGATCTGGAAACCGCCGGGCAGTTCGGCACCGGGCAGCGCGCAGGGCACCTTGATGCCGGCCGCCGCATTCGGCGCGCCGCAGACGATCTGCAAGGCCGCGCCGGAACCGACATCGACGCGGCAGACACGGAGCCGGTCGGCGTCCGGATGTTTGCCGACCTCCAGCAGCTCTGCGACGACCACCTTGTCGAACGCCGGAGCGACGCTCGCCTCCTCCTCCACCTCCAGACCAGCCATGGTCAACAGGTGCGACAACTCGTCACCCGAGCAGGCGGGATCGACGAAGGTACGGAGCCAGGATTCAGAGAATTTCATGAACTAGATATGCCAGGGGAAAGCGCAACGGATCGCCGGTCAAGCGAACTGTCGCAGGAAACGCAGGTCGCCATCGTAAAACAGGCGCAGATCATTGATCCCGTAGCGCAACATCGTCAGCCGGTCCGGCCCCATTCCGAAAGCAAAACCGAGATACTTCTCGGCGTCGATCCCGACCTGACGCAGAACGTTCGGATGAACCATGCCACAACCTGCGATCTCCAGCCAACGGCCCTTCAGGGCGCCGCTCATGAACGCCATGTCGATCTCGGCCGAGGGTTCGGTAAACGGAAAAAAGGACGGACGAAACCGCACCTGCAGGTCGTCGCTCTCGAAAAACCGCCGCAGGAAATCGGCGATGACGCCCTTGAGGTCGGCAAAGCTGACATTCTGGCCGACCCACAAGCCCTCGACCTGATGGAACATCGGCGAGTGCGTGGCGTCTGAATCGACGCGATAGACCCGTCCGGGGGCGATCACGCGGATCTCGGGCATGGTCTCGGCGCCAGCGTGCAGGGCCACGTGCGCCTGCATGTAGCGCACCTGAATCGGGCTGGTATGGGTGCGCAGCAGCACGCCTGGCGCGACGCCACCGCTCTCGTCCTGCAAATAGAAGGTATCGTGCATCGACCGCGCCGGGTGATCCTCGGGCGTATTCAGCGCCGTGAAGTTCTGGAAGTCGGCCTCGATTTCGGGACCATCGGCGACCTCGAAGCCGATCGAGCGGAACAGCGCCTCGATCCGTTCCAGCGTACGTGTCACCGGGTGCAGACCGCCGAGTGACTGGCGCCGACCCGGCAGGGTGACGTCCAGCGCCTCCTCGGCCAGCCTGGCGTCGAGCGCCATTCGGCGGATCGCCTCGCGACGCGCGTTGAGCGCCGATTCAACCTCGCCCTTGGCGCGGTTGATCGCCGCGCCGACGGTTTTTCGCTCGTCGGCAGGCAATTTTCCGAGGCCCTTGAGCAATTCCGTGATCTGACCGCTCTTGCCGAGGTAACTGGCCTTGATCTGCTCGAGTACGTCGGGATCGTCGGTCGCCGCGAAGGCCAGCGACGCCGCATGGACTATTTGATCGAAGTTGTGCATGGTTCACCGAAAAAAAGGAGGCTGACGCCTCCTTTCTTGACGCCGGGCGCGTTCAGGCGTCGAGTTGAGCCCTGGCCTGTCCGGCCAGAGCGGCAAACGCCGGCTTGTCGAAGACCGCCAGATCGGCCAGAACCTTGCGATCCACTTCGATCTGCGCCTTCTTGAGGCCGTTCATGAAGGTGCTGTACTTCATGCCGAGTTCCCTCGCCGCCGCATTGATGCGTGCGATCCAGAGACTGCGGAATTGACGCTTGCGTTGGCGACGGTCGCGGTAGGCGTACTGACCGGCCTTCATCACCGCCTGCTTGGCGACGCGATAGACGTTCTTGCGGCGACCGCGGTAGCCCTTGGCAAGGGCGAGAACCTTCTTGTGGCGCGCGTGCGCCGTTACACCACGTTTGACTCGGGGCATCTCTTATCTCCTCAAGCGTAAGGCATCATGGTACGAACCACGGCCTTGTCAGCAGCATGCACCTCGGTCATTCCGCGCAACTGGCGCTTGGTCTTGGTGTCTTTCTTGGTCAGGATGTGCCGCTTGAACGCTTGCGAGCGCTTGATACGGCCGCTGGGACTGACCGTGAAGCGCTTCTTGGCGCCGCTCTTGGTCTTCATTTTGGGCATTTCATGCTCCGTTTATAAACATGCTGCCAGGTGTCTCCCGACGGGAGCTCTTCGAACCCGACATCACTTCTTTTTCCTGCAACCAGCTGCAAATACAGGACTACTGCTGCTTCTTCTTGTTCGGCGTCAGCACCATGATCATCTGACGGCCTTCCATCTTGGGCATCTGCTCGACAATCGCGACGTCCTGCAGGTCGGCCCGGATGCGTTCGATCTGCCGCATGCCGATATCCTGATGCGCCATTTCGCGGCCACGAAATCGCAAGGTGACCTTGACCTTGTCGTCTTCTTCGAGGAAGCGCGTCATGTTGCGCAGCTTGATCTGGTAGTCATTCTCGTCGGTCCCCGGACGCAGCTTGACTTCCTTCACCTGGACCTGTTTCTGCTTCTGCCGCTGTTCGTGCTGACGCTTCTGCTCCTGATACTTGAACTTGCCGAAATCGACGATCCGGCAGACAGGAGGCCGTGCCATCGGCGCGATCTCGACCAGGTCGAGCCCCGCTTCCTCGGCCAGAGACAATGCCTCCCTGGCACTCATTACTCCCAACGCCTCGCCATCCTCCCCGACGAGACGGACTTCCAGTGCGTTGATCTCTCCGTTAACGCGTTGCGCCTTTTGCAGTGCGATGGTTCCGCTCCTTGTTCCGACAAAAGTTAGACCGTGCCACTTCGCGCGGCAACTTCGTCAAGAAGTCGCCCGGTCAGAGCCTCGATCGACATTTGTCCGAGATCCCGACCACCGCGTGTGCGCACGGCCACCAGGTTCGCTGCCATTTCCTTGTCGCCAACGACGATCTGATAGGGCAGCTTGTTCAAGCTATGTTCTCGTATTTTATAGGTAATTTTTTCGTTGCGCAAATCCGCATCAACCCTGAGACCGGCGCTGCGCAAGCTCGCCGCGACCTGCGCGGCGTACTCGCTCTGCTTCTCCGAAATATTCAGCACCACCGCCTGCATCGGGGACAGCCACAGGGGCATGGCGCCGGCATAATGTTCGATGAGAATGCCGATGAAACGCTCAAGCGACCCGAGAATCGCCCGGTGCAGCATGACCGGCGTGTGCCGTTCATTGTCCTCGCCGGCATAGTGTGCAGCAAGCCGTTCCGGCAGCGCAAAATCAAGCTGCAGCGTGCCGCACTGCCACACCCGGCCAAGGCAGTCGCGCAGCGAGAACTCGATCTTCGGGCCGTAGAAGGCGCCCTCGCCGGGTTGCAGATCATACTTCAGCGCCCTGGCGTTGAGACCCTCGGCGAGCGCCACTTCCGCCCGGTCCCAGACCTCGTCCGAACCGATGCGCTTGTCGGGGCGAGTCGACAACTTGACGAGAATGTCGTGAAACCCGAAATCGGCATAGACCTGCTGCAAAAGGTCGATGAACGCCGTGGTCTCGGACAGCACCTGTGCTTCGGTACAAAAAATGTGCGCGTCATCCTGAACAAAGGCACGGACGCGCATGATGCCGTGCAGCGCTCCCGACGGCTCGTTGCGATGGCACGAGCCGAACTCGGCCAGCCGCAAGGGGAGATCGCGGTAGCTGCGCAAGCCCTGGTTGAAGATCTGGATGTGCCCCGGGCAGTTCATCGGCTTGATCGCGTAGTCGCGATTTTCCGACGCGGTGGTGAACATGTGCTCGGCGTAGTTTTCCCAGTGGCCAGACCGCTCCCACAGCGAGCGATCCATGATCATCGGTGTCTTCACCTCACAATAGCCGTTGCGATCGAGCAGACGTCGCATGTACTGCTCGACTTCCTGCCAGATCGTCCACCCCCTGGGGTGCCAGAAGACCATTCCCGGCGACTCCTCCTGCAGGTGGAAGAGGTCGAGCTGGCGGCCAAGCTTGCGGTGATCGCGCTTCTCGGCCTCCTCGAGCATGTGCAGATACGCTTCCTGGTCGTCCTTGCGAGCCCAGGCGGTACCGTAAATCCGCTGCAACTGCTCGTTGCGATGGTCGCCACGCCAGTAGGCACCGGCCAGCTTCATCAACTTGAAAACCTTCAGCCTGCCGGTCGAAGGAACATGCGGTCCGCGACAGAGATCGACGAAGTCGCCCTCGCGATAGAGCGAGACCTCCTGATCCTGCGGAATCGCACCGATCAGTTCGGCCTTGTAGTGCTCGCCGATCGACTGGAAGAAGGCGATCGCCTGGTCGCGCTGCCAGACCTCGCGCTGCACGGGAATATCGCGTCGAGCAAGTTCGCCCATACGCTTCTCGATCGCCGCCAGGTCGTCGTTGGTGAACGGGCGCTGATAGGCGAAGTCGTAGTAGAAGCCATTTTCGATCACCGGACCGATCGTCACCTGCGCCGCTGGAAACAGCTCCTTGACCGCATAAGCCATCAGGTGCGCCGTCGAGTGCCGAATGACTTCCAGACCTTCCGCATCCTTGTCGGTGACGATGCCGAGTTGCACGTCGCTGGCGATCACGAACGACGTATCGACCAGACGGCCATCGACCTTGCCGGCCAGCGCCGCACGCGCCAGGCCGGCGCCGATACTTTGCGCCACCTGCGAAACCGTGACGGGCTGTGCGAACTCCCTTTGCGAACCGTCAGGCAATGTGACAACCGGCATAATTCAACCCCAGCAAGAAGATGGAAAGCGCGAGCCACGCTCTGACCGGCACGGATCGAGCAAGCGCCGATCGCACCCCGAGCCCGACACCGGTGACACCGGTTTCCGGCGCCAGCAGGCTGCCGCGATCCGTGGCCACCGCGACGGCGCCGGATGGCCGACGCGAAACGCATCGGCGAGACCAACGCGGTCGACAGCGCACGCGCGAGCGGCGGATTCTAGCACACCGATCGCGGCCAGCGAAAAGGCGGGATGCGCACCGAAAGCGTTGGCAGGCAAGCCCCACGATCCCCGCCCGGGCGCCGCGGCATGCCGGCTCCGACACGCTGTCGGCCTCACCCTCGCGGCCGGCGCGCGGCGCTTGCCGGCTCGAAGAACAAGCCGACGAGTATCTGCCACCAGAACCGTATCCGCTGTCCCGTGTTGACCACGAGGCTCGCCTTCGGCCAGCGGTTTGCGGGATACTTGCCTGACACGCGGCGCAAGCCGCCTGCCGACGATGCGCCCTTGCCAATCGTCGCGGCCGGCAGGCGCTGGCGATCGAAGGACGATTGTGCAAGCTCAACTGACGGAAATCATCGAATGTTGTGGTTCATCCCCGGGCTGATCGCCCTGATTGGCGGCGCCGAGTTGCTGGTCCGCGGCGCATCGAGGCTCGCCCTTTCTTTCGGCATCTCGCCGCTGGTGGTCGGGCTGACGGTTGTGGCTTTCGGCACCAGTTCGCCGGAACTCGCGGTATCGGTTCAGTCCGCCTGGTCGGGGCGGGTGGATATCGCGCTCGGCAACGTCGTCGGCAGCAATATCTTCAATGTCCTGTTCATCCTCGGGGTCTCGGCGCTGGTCGCACCGCTGGTGGTGCACCGACAGCTGATCCGCCAGGAGGTGCCGATGATGATCGGCGTGTCGCTGCTGCTCTGGCTGCTGGCCGACGATGGCGGTATCAGCCGCGTCGATGGGCTGCTCTTGGTCGCACTGCTGCTCGCCTACAACGTCGTGCTGATTCGCCAGAGCCGCCGGGAGACCGCCGCCATCCTCGCCGAGAACGCCGACGATGGCGGCACCGCGCCGACCGACGATCAGCCCAGGGATCGCCATTGGGGCGTGCAGGTCGGCCTGGTGCTGGTCGGACTGCTGCTGCTGACAGTCGGCTCGAACTGGCTGGTCGACGCCGCGACAAGCCTGGCACGGCAACTGGGGATGAGCGAACTGGTGGTCGGTCTGACGGTCGTCGCGGCGGGCACCTCGCTGCCCGAGGTGGCAACCTCGATCATCGCCGCAGCGCGCGGTCAGCGTGACATTGCGGTCGGCAACGTCGTCGGCAGCAATCTCTTCAACATCCTGGCAGTGCTGGGGATCTCGGCCTGCGTCGCGCCCGGAGATCTGGTGGTGGCGCCGTCGCTGCTGTCTTTCGACCTGCCGGTAATGGTCGCCGTGATGGTCGCCTGCCTGCCGATCTTCTTCACCGGCCACCTTATCGCGCGCTGGGAAGGGGCGCTGTTTCTCGCCTACTACCTCGCCTATACCACCTACCTGATTCTCGACGCCACGGGTCATGATGCCCAGGCTGGCTTCTCGACGATGATGGGCGCCTTCGTCGTGCCACTGACCTCGATCACGCTGATCGTGCTCGCCTGGCGGCATTGGCACCAGCCAGGCGAAGGCGATCGCTGACCGTCTTGCGCCGACCAACCGGGCACCGGCTGACCGTGTTCGCTGATCGAGCCCAAGTCACCACCGACCGCTCGGTGACGCCGAGCCGACCCGCCGCCTGGTGAGTCGCGGCCGCGGCTTTCACCGCAAGGACCCGGCATGGTCGTCCGGCAACGCGCCAGCCGCTTTCCGGTCAGCGGCGACGCAAGGCCATGCTACATTGTGATTGACCATGACCCCGCGACACATTCATACCCTGTTCCGACCGGCCGTCGGCCGCAAGCGCTCGTCCCGGCTGCTCTTCGTGCACGGCGGCTACGCCACGGCGGCCTGTTGGGACGCCTATTTCATGCCCTGGTTCAGCGACCGCGGCTTCGATTGCCACGCGCTCGACCTGGCAGGCCACGGCGGCAGCGCGGGCCGCGAGCGGCTCGACTCCTTCGGCCTTGACGACTATACCGATGACCTCGCGCAGGTCGTCGGGCGACTGCATGGACCAACGATCCTGATCGGACACTCGCTGGGCACGGTCGTCGTCGAGCGCTTCCTCGAGCGGCAGCCGACGCAAGCCGCCGTCCTGATGGCGCCAGTGCCGCCGTCGGGCATCCTCGGCGCGACCATGAAGATCGCCTTCAGCGATCCCGCTTTCTTCACCGAGCAGGCACGCGCAACCCGAGGCAGGTACACGGCGCAAACGCTGCAGACCATTCGCGACGTATATTACTCGGCAGAAACCGGCAGCGAGGATCTGATCCGCTTCGGCAGATTGTTCCAGTCGGAGTCTCGCCGCGCCATCCTCGAGCTGACGCTGTTGGCGATGCGCCTGCCAAGACACCGGCCGAGACTGCCGGTGCTGGTCCTTGGCGGCCAAGCCGATGCCGTCTTCCCGCCGCAGGGACTCAGGTTCACGGCGATGGCCTGGCAGGCTGAAGTGGCGGTGATTCCGCGTGCCGGCCATACGCTGATGCTCGACGCGCATTGGCAGGCCGCCGCCGAGGCGATCGTCGAGTGGCTTGAGCGGCACACGTGAGCAGCCGCAAGGACGGCGGCGTCGCACCTCGCCGGTGACCGGCCACCCGGCGGTGGTCTACGCTACGACTCGGCGAACAGCACCCGCAGCTTCTCGTCGACTGCTGCCGAGAGCCGGACAATCCTCGCTTTCAGTCCGGCCGGGGTCTTGCGTGCGATCTTCTTGATGGCGCGCTTCCAGGGCACCATCCCGTCCTCGGACGAAATCCACTTGGTGCCACCGAGTTCGCCGCGCACCTCGCTGAGGATGGCGCTTTCCAGCGAACGATTGCGATCGTGGCGCTGCTGGTCGTAGCCGGGATACCAGCTGCGCACGACGGCGATCACGAACTTGTCGGCATCGGGAACATTCTGGCCAAGCCATCGCCGGTTTCGGCCAAGAACGTCGTAGGAAAGCGACCGGTAGAGGATATAGTCGGCCGGCAGCGGACGTTCCATCTTCCATTCGTTGTCGATCCCCTCGAGTCCGGTCGCGGTCCTGATGATGTTTCCCATGATGAAGTCGAAGCATTCGCCACGCAGCAGCGGATAACCCTGATCGTCGCTGGCGCCGGTGGCGAAGCGCTGCAGCAACGCGTCGTGGTATTCGGCGACCAGCGGCAAGAGAGCCTTGCGAAAATCCCTCGACATCACGGCATCGGCCACCTCCCAGCTGAGCAGGTTGCCGGAAATCCACTTTGCCGTTTCGACAGCATGGGCCAGTGTCTTGGCATCCTTGGCGCCACCCTGGGCGTAATCGACCAGCGTCTTTTCGATCGTTGCCGTCTTCGGGAAGAACCTGGTGACGCAATGCACGCTTCGATCCCGGTTGGCGACCGATATCTTCGACGCCAGCCAATCCGGCTTGATGCTGCGATCGAGGCCGACAGGCTGCTTTTCGGATGCGACGACAAGAAAGGAGTTGGCGAATTCGTGGATCAGCCCAGCGTCGCTGAGCGAGCGCGCCGCAAGACCTTCGTGGATCAGATAGTCGCGGGCGATGCCGGGATTTTCGGCCGGGTACTCGATCCAGTTGTGAATGAACAGGTCGGGATGGGCGGCATGGTCATCCGCCAGGACAGTGGTCGGGAACTTGTAGTCGGGAAAGCAGGAGTAGAACTGGTGAAAGGCGAAACCCGAAGCGTCCAGGACATCGCCCAACTCGCGCCGGGAGTAGGTGCGCGCGGTACCGGGCGTCGGGTAGCCATGAATGCCGTCGAACAGCCGGCCGGTGTGGTCTTCAGTGGCGCCGCACCAGTACTTCAGGCCGATCTTGTTCTCGATGGCAATCAGCAGGATGCCGTTTTCTCGCAGCGCCGACCTCGCGAGAGCCAATAACGCGGCGGTTGCCTCGGCCGGACTGCGACCCTCGGCGGCGAAAAAGACCGGTGCATACTCGAGCACACCGTTCAACAGCACGATGTCGTATTCGGGCGTCAGTTCCAGCTTTCTGAAGTCGGCGCAGAAGACCTTGACGTTTTTCAGTCCACGACAACGTTCCCGGGTGATCATCGCCCGTCTGGGGCTGCCCTCGACACAGTGCACCTCATGATGATGCTCGCCGAGGTAGCGCGACACCGCGCCGCAGCCCGAGCCGAGTTCGAGGACGGAAAGCTCACGCGGCAGGTCGAGAACACGGATGTGGTTGGCGCGTCCGGCCGCCAGATGGTAGTAGGAACTCCAGTCGCGGGCCCAGCGAACCAGTTCCGGCGAGTTGTCCGACACGTCACCGGCCTCCCGTATGCACTTGAAGACGTACTCCTCGGCCTCGTCGCCATCACTGTAGGCAAACTCCTCACCGCCCGAACCGTCTCTTGCGGCGGTGTGAACGCCGCTCTCCTTCTGGTAGGTGAACTCGCTAAGACAATGCAGCTCGTTTTTCATTGGTGCCTCTCATGATGCAGGGAAACGGTTGTCAGTCGATGGCCGCGCCGTCGTCATGGCCCGGCCCGCGGCGGCCAGAGGCTTCGACGACTGCCCGACGCGGGCTGCCGTGATGACCTTCGCGAAGCGATTCGTGCGCCTCGTCGCGCGCGGCCACCGGCAGCATTGCAGCTAGCGGTTGAGGACTTCGCCGCGCTGCTTGCCGGTAAGCAAGGCCAGTGCGGCATGGAACTGCTCCGCAAAAACAAGTCTCAGAACAAGCAGGTAAACAGTCGCCCCGACGCCGACTTCAGCGACCAGTGTCAACCAGCCCGGCGCCTGGTCGAGCGCCGTCGCCGACCACAGAACGAAGGCCGCCATCACCGCCGTCGAGCCAATCGCCGGGCGCAGGCTGCGATACATCCCGGCAAAGGAAACCGTAAACGCCCGTTTGCACAGCTGGACGGTGGCGAGAGCCACCACCGGTTCGGCGATCAGGCAGGCAATGACCATGCCGAGCAGCCCGTAAGACACCCCCAGCAGCAGCAACGGCACCAGCACCAGCAGCGTGAGCTGCGCCGACTTCAGCGTCAGATCGATGCGGCCCATGCCCATCAAGGCCGGTCTGCAGAGCGAGGTGACGGTCCTGAACGGCATGCTCAGCGACAACAGGGCGAGCGGCGTCACGGCGGCAATCCACATTTCCCCGAGCACCACCTCGACGAATTCGTTGGCAACGCACGCCATCCCGATCATCACCGGAAACATCACCATGGCCATCACGCCGATCGACCGTTCCAGGTAATAGCCGGCCAGCTGCGGGTCATCCTGGAACCTCGAGAACGACGGGAACATGACCTGGTTGATGATCGCCATGGTCTTGCTGAGCGGCAGCAAGGCGAAACCCAGGCTCACCGCGTAGGTGCCCAGGATGCCGGCGCCGAGGATCGGGCCGGCGATAATGCTGACCATCTTGTCGGCCAGCTGGGCCAACGCCCTGAAAACGGCGACCTTGCCGCCGAAATTGATCATCCGGCGAACGGTCGCGAGGTCGAGGGTGGGCCTGACTATCCAGGGCTGGCGGATCATCAGGATCAGCGACTGCAGGACGAGATTGGTCAGCACCCCCAGCACCAGCGCTCGCACACCAAAGCCCATGATCGCCAGCACCAGGGTAGCCGTCGCGCTGACCACGCCGGCGATCAGTTCGACCGTGGCAATGAGCTTGAACTTGAGATCCCGGTTGAGCAGCGCGTTGGGGATGACCCGGAAAGGTCCCAGGACAAAGATGAACGCCAGAATCCTGGCCAGTGGCTCGAGCGACGGCTCTCCGAAATAGGCCGCCAGCAAGCCGCCGCCAAAGAAATACACCAGGAACAGCAAGCCATTGACCAGCAGCAGCCAGCCGAACGCGCTCTGCAGCTCGTCGCGTTCGATGTTCTTGAAGCGAACCAGCGCCGCGTCGAGGCCCAGCGTACTGAACAGCATCAGCAGTTCCAGCGGCGCCTCGAGCATGGCGTTCAGACCATAGTCGGCAGGACTGATGAAACGTACGACGATGATGCTGACGATCCAGCTGAACGACTGTGCAGCGGTGCGGATCACCACCACCCAGCGCGCACCCGAGAGAATCCTGTTGACCAGATCGGAATTGCTCGCCGACTTATCTTCCATCCTGTGCCATCCCCACCGACGGCAGCGAGCTGCTTGCGCTGTTTCGCGACAACTTGTTTTCTCCCGCCGCACCAGCGGTGCAGCTCACGGTTAGTGCGTCAATGGCAGCCACGGTCATCTTGCCGCTGGCCGGGCGGCCGATCGCCAGGCGCCCGGCAGGCGAGCGCTGGCAGGCATTTCGGCGACTCACCGGCCAGCCCGGCAAATTCTAAGCGATGCCTGCCACAGGCCACCGTGACGTCGATCACGCTTGGCGGGATGCCGACGCCCGCCTGCCGACCCAGGACCGGCACAGCGCGACCGGGCGCCAGCGCCGGCCGACCCTGGCATCGGCAGGACCGACATCGACGCCGCCCGTGGCTCTCCAGCAGCGCTCGGCTCACCTGCCGAGACGACGCATCTCACGCAGCGCCACCCAGTTCGACAGGGTGTACGGACCGTTCCAGAGCAGCGGCAGCGTATCGGCACGCCGATACAGCTCGGTGATGTCGCGCGGCATTCCGGCAAGGCCCTCGGCCTTGAGTTTCGGGCCCAGCAACTGAAACTCGTAGAGTCTCCGGCCATAGCGAACCGCTCGCTTCCAGTACGCGATCCAGTCCGCTGGACGGCTCAGCGACATCGGCTCGAAGGCAAAGCCGGCGTCGGCGCATGGCACGATCAGGGCGTCGTCGAAAACGACATTGCGGGGTTCCAGATCCCACTTGACGAGCGCGCCAATCAGGCCGTCGTCGCCCTCCTGCTTGAGTGGAATGCGCACCCCGAGCTGTTGCAGGCGTTTCACGAAACTGCCACGCAGCGAGTAGAGATTGGCCACCAGACCGTGCTCGTCGATGATTTCACGCGCATCCCGGGCGGCGTTGCGACCGGAAACCGGCACCGCCGACGCGGCGTGCGCAGCGGCATGCTGCTCGAGCGCCCGTGCCATGGCGCTGAACGAACCCGGAGTGGCCGTGGCATCACCATCCATGAAGAAGTAGACCTCGGCATCGAGGCCGAACTGTGGCACGGTTTCGTGCACAAACACATTCCAGGCGTTGCACTTGTCGCCCAGTGCGATCGACACCAGATGGACTTCCGGCCGTTGACCGCCGTACGCGCGCACGATGTCTTCGGTCCGATCGCTGCAGCCGTTGGCCATCACGAAAACCTCGAAGGCACGCTCCGGATCCGACGCGAAGATACTGTCGAGGCAGGCCCTGATGACGCGCTCCTCGTTGTGGGCCAGGACCATTACTGGCCAGGATTGAACGCGCGGTTCGCGCGTTTCGCCGCCGGTCGACCCTCCGGCAGCCTGTTCTGTCGCCAATTCGTTCATCTCCAGACTCCCTCTCCTCTGGCACACTGCCAGTTGTTCAATCTCGCTGCCCATCGCCAGGACGCAGAGGCGCAATCACCCGGCTGCTGCCGCCAGCAGCCTGCGGTCAATGGGCGAATTGCCCGGACCGCAATCGTGCGTTCGGCCACAGGTTGTTCACCAGTCGCGCGCCAAAGCGAAGCCGCGTTCGATCCCAGGGCGTGAAACGCGGCAACTGCATCACGTCGCTGCGGCTGTCGGCGGCGCCCCAGGCGGTCGTCACCGCCCCATCGAAGCCAAGGCTTCTGACAATTTCGGCGTCCGCCGCCCGATAATCGACATCCGGCTTGCCATTGGGATAGGCGAAGAGGGTGATGCGTTGCTGCAGCAGCGACTCCAGAAAGCGCTTGCTGTCGCCCACCTCCCGGCGCACTTCCGCGGCAGCCAGGCCGGCGAGAATCGGGTGAGTGGCGGTATGCGCGCCGATTCCCATGCCGGCCTTGCGCATCGTCCGCAGTTGATCGGAGGTCAGCATCAGGTCCGACGGCAAACGGCCGCCAGCGGTCGTCGCGACGTAATCGACCAGCGTCAGGCGGTGCTCGGGATCGCGGTACTTGACCCCGTCGAGGATCCGCTCGATGGCCCGGGCAATGGCGGCAGCCGATTGCAGGTCGTGCACCCCGAGACCCTCGTCCGACAGATCAAGCGTTGCCTGGCGACAACGGCGAACCGCTTCGATGACCGTGTCGTTCCACATCCGGCCGCCGTCGAGATAGGCGGTGGCGACGAAGAAGGTCGCTGTCAGGCGGCGCCCTTGAAGAATCGGCATCGCCACCGTGCAGTTGTCGGCGTAGCCGTCGTCAAAGGTGATCGCCGCCGCCCGTGGCGGCAGCGAATCGTCCTGCAGCCGGGCGATCGCCTGATCCAGCGGCAGGACATTGAACCACGTCCGCAGCCAGTCGAGAGTCCTGGCAAACTGTGCCGCATCGGGAATCGACGGCAATAGCGGGTCGGGCTGCGGCAGCACCCGGTGGAAGATCAGGATCGACAGGCGTCCGCGCTTTCCCCCTGGCGACAGGCCGTGGACCAGAGTCTTGAGGATCATGTCCGGGGCCCTGGCAGCGAATCTGGCGAACCGCTGGCAGTGGCCGATTCCGACGCATCCGCTGGCGGAGTCGCCCGGCGAGACTCGAAAGCGCCCACGGTATCGCGCTTCCAGCCACCTTCCCGCAGCCAACGGTGCGAGACGACCAGGATCACCAGGATGTTGTAAGGCAGATCGAAGTAGGCCAGCTGCAGGAAGGCGCCTCCGACCAGGTAGCCGATCAGGGACACCTGACACATCCCGGCAAGGTCATAGACCCATGCCACCTCGGGTCGCCCCCGACTTTCCTTGCGGATTGCGCCGGCAGTACGAAAGGTCAGCCACCAGACCATCAGGAACAGCGCCAGCCCGACGTAGCCGTGCTCGCCGAGTATCGAGAAATAGATGCTGTGCGCGACCAGCGCGCTGGTCGCCTCCGGCGGACCATAGATCGCGTAGGTGGACCGGTTGTAGATGTCGAAACCGCCGCCGAGCGGACGATGGTTGGCGATGTTGAAACACATCTGCCAGGCGCGGATTCGACCCATCGCCGAGCCATCCTGCTCGTACGTTCCGATGGTCGACATCCGCTCCTCCCACGAGGTCGGCATGAAGGCGACCAGCAATGTCGCCACGACCGCGATCACCACTCCGAGGACCGCCTTGCGGGTCGATCGATACCACAGCACCAGGCCCATCGCCGAAAGCGCCAGCAGCGCTCCTCGCGATTGCGAACCGAGTGCCGACACGGTCGACAGCAGCATCGCCGCCACCAGCCCGAAGCGCACCCAGGCGCGCGTCGCCACGATTCGCAGATGGTTCATCAGCGGGATGGCGATGACCACCGCGACGGCCAGTGCGTTGTTGTCCTCGATGAATGAGCCTGCAGGACCCCAGACCGTGCCGCCGCCGCCGGTCGCAAGGGTAAAGATGCCGCCCTTGACCGAAAAGAAACCGATCGAGAGCGCGTTGATCCAGACGAACAGTTCGATATGTTTTCGTTCCTGCAGAGCGAACAGGGCGACGAAGGTCATCACCTGGATCTTCAGCACCTTGTTGAGCTGGCCCCAGGACTCGCCCGGATTGATCGCGAAAGCCGTCGTCAGGCACATCCACAGGACGAACAGCAGCAGCACCACCACCGGCGGCGTCCACGGCATGCGCAGCCTGTCGCGCGTCACGACCAGCGAAATCAGCACGACGCCGGCGGCGATCGCGGCGAATTGCGCGTCGTGGGCGAAGCCGAAGGTCAAGCGGTGCGGGTTCATGATGCTCAGCCAGGTCCACAGCAGCACGCCAATCCACGGATGCAGGAAGGCAAATGGCAGCACGGCGCTGAAGATGCCGAGGATCAGCAGGTCACGCATCGGTGGCTTCCCGAGGCTGCGCAAAGGGCTTGACGTGGCTGACAACGTAACGGTACTTGCCGGACGCTTCGCTGGCGATGTCGCCAACGTGCTCTACCCGGATGCTCACTGCCTCGCCGAGCCGCGCCTTGAAGTCGCGCACGATCCGCTGCTCTGCGGCGCGGTCGAAATCCGGCCCGGTGACCAGCTTGACGATCGTTTCGTCGATCGAAACCTGCTCGATGCGGAAGCGGTCGACACCGGGAAGATCACGAACGGTGTAGATCAGCGCCAGACCATGCATGACGGTGCCGTCACGGGCGACAACGAAGTCGGTGGTTCGCCCCTGCACCTCCTGCAGCACCGGCAAGCCGCGTCCGCAGGCACAGCTGCGGTCACCGAGGATACCGACGTCGCCGGTGCGATAGCGAACAAACGGGAAATCCGCCGTCGCCAGGTGCGTGACGACGATCTCGCCTGCCTCGCCCGGTGCGGTCGGCGTGCCGTCCGCGTGCAGCGTTTCGACGAGGACGTCCTCGGCACTGATATGGAGACTTCCGGCAGGGCACTGATGGGCGATGAAGCCGGCATCGCGAGCGCCGTAGCCATTGGCCACCGGGCAGCCGAAGACCTCGCTGATCACCGCCCGCTGCTCGTCGTAGAGCTTCTCGGAAGTAACGAAGGCGACCTTGATACCGAGCGTGTTCATCGTCAGATTCTGCTGGCGGGCGTGCGCGGCGATCAGCGAGAGACTCGACGGGTAGCCGAACAGCATTGCCGGACGGCGGCCACGGATGGTGTCCACGAAACGGTCGAGATTCGCCGGCGACATTTCGAAGGCCGGCAACAGGTGGCTTCGCAAGACGCCGTCGCGCAGCCGCCGCAGGCGATCCTGTGCGCCGAGTTCGATCGGGCTTCCCCAGACCACCAGTTCGCGATCGCCGATGTCGACGTCCCACCAGCGCGTCGCCCGCCACTTGGCCGCGACGTCGTGACTCTTGCGCGCCTTGCCCATGTAGAAGATCAGTGGCTGACCCGACGAGCCGCCGGTGTTGTAGCGCGTCAGCGGGCCGTGCCCGTCGGCCTTGAGGCGCCCGAGATTGGCCCGGATGTCCGTCTTGTCGAGCAAGGGCAGAGCTCGCAGGTCCGCCATCGAGCGTACCGAGCGCGGATCGAAGGCAATGCCCCGAAACAGCTCACGGTAGTAGGGAACGCGCCGCCCGATGTCGATCAGGAAGTCGCGCAAGCGCTGCCCGCGGTAGTCGGCGAGCTGATCGGCAGACCACCACTGACTCTCCTCCAGACGCTCGCGCCGGGCGACCGAATCGTGCCCCTTGAGCCACTCGTGCAGCGGAAACAGCACGCGCGAACACGTTGCCGTATAGAAACTCAAGCCGTCCTCCTCGCGGCAGCGACCCGACGATAGGCGTCGAGCCACTGCTTCCTTACCTGCGGCCAGGCGTATCGCTGCGCCTGACGCAGACCTGCGGCGCGCAGTCCGGCGGCCAGTTGCGCATCCTGGAGAACGCGCAGCAGCTCGCGAGTCATCGCCTGGTGGTCACCGACCGGCACCAGCAGCCCGGAGACGCCCTGCTCGACCAGGTCGGGAATTCCACCGGCGGCGGTACTGACCACCGGCACACCGCTGGCGAAGGCCTCGAGGATCGAGATCGGCATGTTGTCCACGGTACTCGCGTTCACCAGGCAGTCGGCGGCGGCATACAGCGCCGGGATCGCCGCGTTGTCGATGCGACCGGAGAAGGCGACCTGCTCCTGCAAGCCGAGTTCGGCAACCAGGGCCTGCAGGCGCAGCAGTTCCGGACCACTGCCGGCAACCGTCAGACGGGCAGCCGGAAAGACCGGCACGATGCCGGCGAAGGCTCGAATCGCCGTCGGAATGTCGTAGATCGGCTCGAGATTGCGGGTCACCAGCAACTGCGGCGCGTCACCGAAGGAGCGGCGCGGCACCGCTGCGAAACGCGAGAGATCGATGATATTCGGAATCACCACGGCGGTCAGCCCGTGCGCCGAAAAGACCCGTTGCAGGAAAGTCGAGGGAGTGACCCGCAACGAGGCCGCGGCAAGCATGCGCAGCACATGCCGCGGGGCACGGGCAAAGAAGGGCTCGGCATTGCCGCCCCGGTAATTGACGATCAGCGGCGTCTTGCGCAGGCGCGCAATCGACAGCGCCGGTGCCGCAAACAGGTGCCAGGCCCAGCCGGAGTTGGCCAGCACGTGCATCACGCCCGCCCGTCCGGCAGCCTGCCAGAGCCGCAGCAGATAGGGCAACAGGCGAAAGGCGGCGCGCAATACCGGCAGCTTGCCGACCCATGCCGGTCGATACGGCGCGTTGGTACACACCAGCTCGACATCGAGGCCATCGTCGCGCAGCAGCCGGACGAGCTGTTCGCATTGATTGGCCATGCCGCCGGATGGCGGCGGCAAGGGGCCGACGATGCAGATCGCCGGCCAGGAGTCGCCAACGGCAGCCGCCTGCGTCGTCTCGCCGGGCATCTTCATGCGCTGCCGAGCCGCAGCAACGGGGTTTGCCGTAAGCTCGGCCAGCGCCTCGCAAGCCGACTGGCAACCGGCGGGCAAGAGACAACTACCAGCACAGTCCATCGACCTGGGCGGCGATCGCCGCGCGGTTGGGCAGTTTGACCAGGTCGAGCAGCACCTGCTCGGGGCGGCACGAGCTGGCCAGCGTGTCGGCGATCGTCGGCCCGGACAGTCCGATCACCAACACCTCGGATTCGGCGATCACCTCTTCAAGCTCGGCTCGCATCATCTGGCCGATATGCGGCAAGTGACGCTCGATGAAGCTGCGATTGGCACCCAGCAGGCGAGCCAGGTGGACTTCCGGGTCGTAGATCGCAAGTTGCATTCCCTTGCCGATCAGCTGCTCGGCGAGAGTCACCAGCGGACTCTCGCGCAGGTCGTCGGTGCCGGTCTTGAACGACAGGCCGACGAAACCGATCTTGCGCTTGCCGATCGCCAGCAGCTTGCGCAGCGCCAGATCGAGGTGATTGCGGTTCGACGGCATGATGCCGGCGAGCATCGGAATCTCGACGTCGTGCATCTTCGCCAGATAGGTGGTTGCGCGCAGATCCTTCGGCAGGCAGGAACCGCCGAAGGCGAAACCCGGCTTGAGATAGGCCGGCGAGATATTGAGCTGGCTGTCCTGGCAGATCAGATCCATGACCTCGAAAGGCTCGACGCCAAGCGCCTCGCAAAGGCGGGCGGTTTCGTTGGCGAAGGTGATCTTGAGGGCATGAAAATTGTTGCAGCAGTATTTCATCATTTCCGCGGAACGCACCGAGGTTTCGATGAAGCGGCATGGCAGGTTGCCGAACAGTTGCCGCAGGCGTTCGACCGGATAGGCATGGTTGGCGCCGACGACGGTGAACGGCGGCTTGTCGTAATCGCGAATCGACGAACCTTCGCGCAGGAACTCCGGCTGGAAACACAGGAAGAAGCCTTCGCCGTCCTTCTTGCCCGATTGCTCTTCGATGATCGGGCGCAGCACGTCTTCGACCGTTCCCGGAACCAGCGTCGAGCGCAGGACGACGATGTGCGGCGCGCTCTTGCCGGCAATCGCGCGCCCCATTTGTTCCGCCAGCCGCAGGATCGCGCCCTGATCCTGGCTACCGTTGGCGGCCGATGGAGTGCCCACGCAAACCAGCGAAATCTCGCTGTCGAGTACCGCCCGCTGGGCGTCGGTAGTCACCGACACCCGCCCGCTGGCGGCCGCCGCGGCCATCAGTTCGACCATTCCCTCCTCGACCACCGGCGTCTTGCCGGCCATGATCAGTTCCAGCTTGGTGGCATCGATATCGACGCCGATCACCTCGTGGCCATCGCGCGTCAGACACGCCAGTGACACCGCGCCAACATAGCCCAAACCGAAAATACTGATCTTCATGCGATTGTTCCTTTGCCTTCCCTGAAGTTGGTGATGCAGCGATCGATGATTCGGTCCAGCCGCGCCATCGAGTGCGGCCAGGCGTGGTTGCTGAGCATTCGCTGCCGCCCGGCAAGCGCCAGTCGCTGCCGCTCCCCCGGATCGTCCAGGATCCGCAGGATCGCTGCAGAATATTCCTCTGGTGTATCGGCAACAAGGAAGTGCTTCACGGATTCGGCATCGACGCCACCCGCCGCGACGCGGCTGGTGACCACCGGCACGCCCATAGCCATCGCTTCGAGGATCTTGTTCTGCGTGCCGCGGGCGATATTCAGCGGCGCCACCATCAACGCCGACTGACGGATGAACGGACGCACGTCGGCCACCGAGCCGGTGACCGTCACACCTGGCAGCTGCGCGAGCTGGCGCATCTCCGGCGAAGGATCGGCGCCGACGATCAGCAACTTGAGCAGCGGCCGGCGGGCTTTCAATGCCGGCCAGATCTGCGCGCAGAAACGCTTCATGCACTCCTGGTTCGGGTAGTAATCCATTCGTCCGATGAAACTCAGCGTCTGCGGATCGTAGGGCTCGTCGACCGGACAGAAGAAATCGCCGTCGACGCCGTTGGGAAACCAGTCGCTGGCAACGCCGGTGCCATAGCCTTCGAGCGTCTGCCATTCCGCACGCGTCGTCGCGGTGCACAGATCGAAGAGTCTGGCCAGCCGCTTTTCGGCGGCGAGCATCTTGTTGCCTTCCAGGCGGTAACCCAGCGACAGCGGGAAAGGCTTGTAATTGGCATACTCGAGCCACTTCTGCGAATCCATGTCACCGAAGTCGAGGATCTTCGGCACGTCGCGGACATCCTCGACGTACTGCGCAACCGAAGAGCAATGGACGAAGATCAGGTCCCATTTCTCGGCGTTCAACAAGCGCCGCACCCGTTGGCGCAGCGACGGCGAATAGAAGAAGCCCATCGACGAAGGCGTGCGCAGCGGCAGACGGGCGACCATCCGCAGGGTCTGCAGCGGATCGGCGACCTGCGCCACCTCGAAACGCGCGCAATGCGGCGCTATCCCCTGCCCCTCCTCGGCTTCTTCGGGCGAACGGGCGAGCGAGCAGACGGTCACCTGGTGGCCGCTCGCCGAGAGGTGGCGGATCATGTTGAAAGGCCGGATCTTGCCACCGCGTTTGGGTGGAAAAGGAAAACGGTGGCAGACGTAAAGGACCTTCATCAGACGTAGCTCTTGAGTTCGTCGGCGACGTCGGCCGGATCACGACGGTCGAGAAAGATGCGGCTCCAGATTTCGAGGTTCATCATCGCCAGCAGGATGTCGGTGCCATCGATCCGGTTGGCCTGGTGATCGGCCATCAGCCGGTCGACCACCGCGTGCTGGAAGAGGCCGCGCGACTGCACCACCTCGGCCGCCAGCAGTCGCTTCAGCAGCGGCGCCAGCTCGCGCTTGAGCCAGGCACCCATCGGCGTTCCGAAACCGCGCTTCTTGCGGTTGAGGATGTCGTCCGGCAGCAGGTCGCCCAGCGACCTCTTCATCAGGTGCTTGAGGCGGCCGTCGCGGACCTTGATCGTCGCCGGCATGGCCGCCGCCAACTCGACCAGTTGATGGTCGAGCAGCGGCACGCGGCATTCGAGCGAGACCGCCATGCTCATCTTGTCGGTGAGCAGCAGCAAGTCGTCGGGCAATTGCGTTTCGGCGTCCACGGCGAACATCCGGTTGAGTTCGTCCTCGTTGCCGGCAGCGGCGAAAGCGCGCGACAGCGGGTCGGAGGCACTCGCCAGCGGCTCGAGCAGCAAGGCCGCGACGCTCCGGCGATCGAGCACCTGCAGATAACTTCGGTAGCGCTCGTCGGCGCTCATCTCGGCGCTGGCCAGGAAGCCCTTGGCCAGCCGCAGGCTGTTGAGGATGCCGGAATGCCGGTCGGCGGGCAGATGGCGGGCGGCGAAGCTGGCCGAACGTCGCAACCACCGCGGCCAGCGACGATAGCGTCTGGCGTAGTGGCCACCGAGGTAGCGCCGGTAGCCACCAAAGAGCTCGTCGCCGCCGACCCCCGAGAGAATCACCTTGACGTCCTGGCGAGCGAATTCGGAAACCAGGAAGGTGGTGATGAAGGCGGTGTCGGACAGGGGCTCGTCCATGTGCCAGAGGAGCTTCGGCAACAACGCGACGACGTCGGGGCGAACCTGGATCTCGCGATGGCGGGTGGAAAACAGCTCGGCAACCTTGCGCGCGTACGGCAACTCGTTGTACAGGGCTTCGGCTTCGCCGCCGGTGAAACCGATCGCGTAGGTATTGATCGGCTGTTGCGAGTGACGCGCCATCAGGCCGACGACAGCGCTCGAATCGACGCCGCCCGAGAGGAAGGCACCGATCGGCACGTCGCTGACCATCTGCATGCGCACCGACTCCTCGAGCTGGGCGCGCACGCGTTCGGCCCACTCGTGCTCGGACAAGTCGCGCGTGATGTGCTCGGGCAGACGCCAGTAGCGCCACTCACGCACCTGCCCGTCCTCGACCGCCAGCAGGGTCGCCGGCGGCAGCTTGCGTATGCCCTTGAAGATGCAGCCGGGCGCCGCGACGTAACCGAGATGCAGATAATCGGCAACCGCCTGATGATCGAGTTCGGCGCTGACCCCGGGCAAGGCCAGCAGCGCCTTGGCCTCGCTGGCGAACGCCAGCCGCTGCCAGTCCTGCAGCACGTACAAGGGCTTCACGCCGAGCCGGTCGCGGCCGATCAGTAGTCGGCGCCGGCGGGCGTCCCACAGCGCGAAGTCGAACATGCCGTTGAGCCGCGTGACGAAGTCGTCGCCCTCGGCATCGTAGAGGTGCAGCAGCACCTCGCAGTCGGAACCGGTCTTGAAGCGGTATCCCCTACCCTGCAGCTCGCTGCGCAGTTCGCGAAAGTTGTAGATCTCGCCGTTGCAAACCAGCCACAAGCTTTGGTCGGCGTTCGACAAGGGCTGATGACCGCCGGCAAGATCGATGATCGACAGCCGGCGCATGGCGATGCCGCAGGGGCCATCGAGGTGTTCGCCCTGGTCGTCGGGACCGCGGTGGCGCGTGCGATCGCCCATCGCGGAAAGGATCCGCGGCTCGACGCTGACGCCGTCAAAACGATAGATACCGTGAATACCACACACAATGGCGCCTCGGGGTCAAATGGCTGAACGGTGGGATGAACGGTGGCCGTTGCCGGCCAGCGCCCGACGATAGACCTCCCGGTAGCGTGCCACGCTGCTCGCCCAGGTCCGCTCCACCTCGACGAAGCGGCGCGCCTGCGCGGCGATCTGTGGCCACAGCGAACGTCTGGCCAGGACCTCCTCGAGCGCCGCCGCCAGGGCGGCCGGATCGCCGGCGGGAAAAAGGAAACCGGTCTCGCCGTGGCGCACCAGTTCGCGGTGACCACCGACGTCCGAGGCGACAAACATCCGGCCCTGCGCCATCGCCTCCAGCGGCTTCAGCGGCGTCACCAGTTCGGTCAGGCGGATCGCCAGCCGCGGATACGCCAGCACGTCGATCAGTTCGTAGTAGCGCTGCACCTCGGCGTGCGCCACCCGGCCGGTGAAGACGACATGATCCTGCAGCCCGGCGGCGGCCGCCTGCGCCTTCAGTTTGGCCTCCTGCGGCCCGCCACCGACCAGCAGCACGCGCAGTTTCGGCTGCCGCGGCAGCATCTGGCGGGCCGCCTCGATCAGCAGGTCGAGGCCTTCGTAGCCGTAGAATGAACCGGCAAAACCGAGCACGATCGCGCCGTCGAGTCCCAGCGAGCGACGTAACGCGGCATCGGGCTCGACACCGAAGCGAAACAGGCTGACGTCGACCGCGTTGGGGATCACCGTGATCCGCTCCGGCGCGATGCCGCGGCTGGCGATGTCACCGCGCAGCCCTTCACAGATCGTCGTCACCTGGTCGGCGCGGCCGAGCGCCAGGCTCTCGAGGGCACGCGAGACCCGGTAACGCGGGCTACCTTCGACGGTTGTCCCGTGATCGACGGCCGCGTCCTCCCACGATGCCCGCATCTCATAGACCACCGGCAAACGCCGACGCCGTCCAACCCACAGGCTCGGCAGGGCGTTGAGCACCGGCGAGTGGGCGTGAATCAGGTCCGGCCCGGTCGCCGCGGCGAGTTCCGACAAGCGCCTGGCGGTCAGGCGCATCTGGGTCAGCAGGCCGCTGCCCTGGGCGTTCGGGGTGCGATGGAAGAGCCAGCCATCGACCTCTTCCTGAAGTGCGCTGCCGGCGCCCTGTTTGGGCGTCGTCAGCTGCACCGTCTGCCAACCTAGCGCCCGCTGCTCGCGCAGAATGGCCAGCGAGCGAAAGCTGTAACCGCTGTGGAGCGGCAGCGAATGGTCGAAAACGTGCAGGACGCGCAGGCTCATCGCGCGCTCTCGGCGCCGCCGACGATTACCGCCTGATCGGTCGGCGCATCGAGGACGTTGCGCAGGAAGGCCTCGAACATCAACACTGTCCACAGCGGCGAGCTGTAGTCGCTGGCGCCCGACTGATGCGCGTCGACCAGGTGGCGGAGGTATTCCTGGTTGAACCAGCCGGTTGCCGCCAGGCGCGAGCCGAGCACCGCTTGCCGGACGCGTTCCCTGAGCGGGCCACGGAACCAGCGTGCCAGCGGCACCGCGAAACCCATTTTCGGGCGATAGAGGATGTCTTCTGGCAGGCTGGGGGCAAGCGCCTTTTTCAGCAGGTATTTCCCTTCCTGGCCACGCACCTTGAGCGATGACGGCAGGCTCGCCATCCATTCGACCAGTTCGTGATCCATCAGCGGCTCGCGCACCTCCAGCGAATGCGCCATGCTGGCGCGGTCGACCTTGGTATTGATGTCGCCCACCAGATAGGTCTTGAGGTCGAGGTACTGGATCAACGCCAGCGGATCATCGGTGTCGACGCGTGCGGCGTGCTGACGAAAGACCTCCTCGGCGGTGTAGCCGGCCACTTCGCGCCGGAAGCGGTCGCTGAACAGCTGCGCCCGCATCGGCCCGCGCAGAATCGACACCGAGTGGAAGTAGGCTTCGACCGAGGTTCTGGCCATCCCTTCGAACGTCGTCTTGGCGCGGAAGACGCGCGGCGCCCAGTCGGCTTTCGGGTACACCCGGCCGAGCACACCGAACAGCCGCCGGCGTACGCTGTGCGGCAGCGCCGCGCGCAAGCGCTCTTCCATCAGGTGCATGCGATAGCGCCGGTAACCGCCGAAGGTCTCATCGCCACCATCGCCCGACAGGGCGACGGTGACGTGTCGGCGCGCCAGCTGGCAGACCCGGTAGGTGGGGATCGCCGAACTGTCGGCATAGGGTTCGTCGTAGAGCCTGGCCAACTCGTCAATCAGGTCGAAATCGTCACTGGCGACGAGGTCGCAGTGATGGTTGGTGCGGTAACGGTCGGCGACCTTCTGGGCGAAGGCCGACTCGTTGAAGGCCGGGTCATCGAAGGCGATCGAGCAGGTATTGACCGGCTCGCTCGAGAGACCGGCCATCAGCGCCACGACGGCGCTGGAATCGACGCCGCCCGAGAGGAAGGCGCCAAGCGGCACGTCGGCGATCATCCGCAGCCGGATCGACTCGCGCAGCTTGTCGTTGAGCTGCACGCAGGCGTCCTCGACGGCAAGCGGCTGATCGAGGCTGAAACGGACGTCCCAGTAGGCCTTCGGCCCGGCTACCGGCTGCCCGCGACGCAAGCACAGCGTGTGCGCCGGTGGCAGTTTCCTGGCTTGACGAAAGATCGTTCTCGGCTCGGCGACGTAACCGAGGGCGAAATATTCCTCGACCGCCAGCGGGTCGATGTCGCGCGCCAATCCGCCGTGCGCCAACAACGACTTGAGCTCGGATCCGAACAGCAGGGTGCCGTCGGGCAGCAAGGCGTAGTACAGCGGCTTGACGGCCAGCCGGTCGCGCGCCAGAAAGAGCGTCTCGCGATTGCGATCCCAGAGGGCAAAGGCGAACATGCCGCGAAAACGTCGAACACAATCCTCACCCCAGGCCTCCCAGGCGTGAACGATCACCTCGGTATCGCTGCGGGTATGGAAGGTATGGCCAAGCGCCTGCAATTCGGGGATCAGTTCCTGATAGTTGTAGATCTCGCCGTTGAACACCACGCAAACGCTCTGATCCTCGTTGTACAGCGGCTGCTGGCCGGTTGACAGGTCGATGATCGAGAGCCGTCGATGGCCGAGCCCGACACCCGCTTCGATGTGCAGACCGCCTTCATCGGGGCCGCGATGGTGTTGCGATTCGTTCATCCGCGTGAGTACGGCGCGATCTATCTCGCGCCGTCCACGGCTGTCGAAAATTCCGGTAATCCCGCACATGTGCTTGCTTCGGTCCCTGTCGTGGCCTGCTGCGTTGACCTATTGATAAATGCTCGCCTTGCCGCCTTTCGAACGCAGCAAGTCGTCGTACAACTCCTGGTAGCGCTGACTCATCGCGGCCATGCTGAACCGCTGCTCGGCCACCGCCCGCCCCGCCACGCCGGCCAGGTGCGCACGCTGCCGGTCGATCGCCCAGGCGGCGATGGCCTGCGCCATGAGCGCGGCATCGGCAACCGGCACCAGTTCACCGGTCCGCGCCGCCTCGACCAATTCACCGTTGCCGCCGACATCGGTGGCGATCACCGGCAGGCCACTGGCCATCGCTTCGAGGATGGTATTCGACACGCCCTCGGCCAGCGATGGCAGCACGAAGCAATCCAGGCCGCGGAGTATTTCCGGCACATCGTTGCGCTGCCCCGGCAACCAGGCGAGATTGGCGACACCCGCCTGTTCGAGCATTGCCTGCGCCTTCGCGCGCAAGGGACCGTCGCCGATCATCACCAGTCGCAGCTTCTGGCGCAGTTCGGGGAACGATGCCAGCGCACGGATGAAGGCATCGGCCAACGTCGTCTGATCCTTGACCACCTGCATACGCCCCACGGTACCCACCAGCCAGCACTCCGGATCGGCAAACGGACAGCCATCTATCGACCGGCGCGGCGTCGCCGGATGGAAGCGCCGCGTATCGACGCCATTGTAGATTTGCGCCACGCGGGCCGGCGAGATGCCGACCCGGCAGGTCAGATAATCGGCGAGATCGCGTGACAGGGCGATGTAATGCGTCACGAATGGCCGGTAGAAACGGCGCACCCATTGATACTTGCGGCTCGACCCGTCGAGGTCGCCGACATCGCGGCCGTGCTCGCCGTGGATGCGCACCGGAACGGCCGCCGCCCACGCCGGGATCGCCACTTCGAGGGCGGCGAGGTTGCGACTGTGCACGATCGCCGGTCGCAGTTTTCGGAACAGGCGAAACAACCGCGGGTAAATCCACAATGTGTGCCCGGGCCTCTTGTCGAGGGCAATGAAGTCGACGTCGTCGCGCACGATGCGCTTGCGAAAGTCGGTGATATCGGTCAACGAGATCACCACGTGCCGATAGGCTTCGTACGGCAGGTGATTGAGCAGATTGACCACGCCGTTTTCAAGGCCGCCGACATCGAAGCGAAACAACACGTGAGCGACCAGCGGACGCGGGTCGTTCGTTCGCGTCACCGCGCGCCCATCGTCTGCCGCAGCGCACTCTCGATCGCCGGGCCCGCAGTGCGGGCGAAGTCTTCGAGCACGGCATCGCTGTCGCCGGGCCGCTGCTCGACGGCATGGAGAACGATCACCGCCGAATCGTCGCCCCTGCCGCCCAATCGCGACAACGCCGTGTAGATCTTGGCCAGCGGATCGCTGGCCGTCCAGCGCCCATCGACCCAGTACCACTGCCAGACCGCCATGCGGGTCGACAGCGGCCCGCTCAGCACGGCTGTGCGGACGCGCAGGTCCCGGTTGTCGAACACCATCTCGCGCGTTCCGCTGCCGACGCGCACCCACAAGGGATCATCGCTGTGCAGCAGGACGTTGGTCGAGCTGACCATCTTGTGCTGGTGGTCCTGATTACGGTAGAAGGCGATGAAAAGACCCACCGTACGGCCATCCTTCTCGAAAGTCGCTTGTGTCCTGGCAGCGTAGTCCTGGTATTTCGGTTGCCATTCGTCCGTCGGTACGGCGCTGGCCTGCCAACCCGAGATCGGGCCGAGAGGCGCGATCTGGCTGACCTCTGGCGCCAGCCGATGTTCGATTTGCCACAGGGCGAAGACGTAGCTGCCGCCCACCAGCACCGTGCACACGGCCGCCAGCAGCGATGGCACCGTCGTCGTCGGCACCGCGGTGCTCGCCTGCACGGCCGGCGCTGGCACGCCCTGGTCGAGCTCGTCCTCACGCCAGCGCGCACCGATCCAGAACATCGCCAGGATGACGATACCGAAGAAGACCCAGCCGTAGATCAGGTGGTCGACGCCACCTGCCAGCTTGTTGCCCGAAAGATGGCCGATCATCACGATCATGTAGGCCCGCAGCCAGTTGGCGACGATCGGTACGACAAAGGAGACGCCGACGAAGACCAGGCGCCGGGTCAATGAGCGATACGTGAGATAGGCAAAGAGCGTGCCGACCGTCACCGAGGCGATCAGATAGCGAACGCCACTGCAGGCCTCGACGACCGACCAGCTGCCGCTCGGAATGACGAAACGCAGGCCTTCGGCGTGCACCGGTATGCCGCTCGCGCGCAGGCCGAGAATCGTGAAATGCGCCGTCCAGTCCATCAACGTGGGCATCGCGAAATCGCCGAAAGGAACGGCGAAGAACAGGAACAGCAGCGGGAAGGCGATTCGCCGCGCGAACTGCCAGCCGAGCACCGTCGGCACGGCAAGCACCAGCATCGTCACCAGGGCGAACTGCGAAACGACGTTGACCGCCGCCAGTTGGCCGAGCAACCAGGCGAAACCGGCAGCGGCAAACAGCACGATGGCCGAATAGCTGTGTCGCGGCGCCAGGGCGGCGAGGCTTGCGCGCATCCGCCAGATCAGCCACAGCGAGATTGGCGGCACGATGAAGCCATGCGCGTAAGTGTCGGAGCGCAGCCAGATGTCCGCCATCGCCAGGGCGGTGTCGCGAAAAAGCACGACGATGATCAGCATCGTCAGGACGATGGCAGGCAGGGCGAGCCGCCAGCCCTGGTCAGTGGCAGTGGCGCTCGGCATCGGCAAGGCTTGATTCATGGCTTGGCTCTCGGCAGGCAGGTACGCTCGGCAGGTGTCAGGTGCGCCGCTTGGCCGCAAAACGGCTCGGCGCTTCAGCCGCTAACCCAGATTACGCACGATGAAGGGGCCAAGCCAGTTGGCGAGACCAATCGGCATCCGTTTCCAGGTCTCGATCAGCAGGCGGTACCGGGCATTGGACGGGTTGTTCTGCGGAATTGAATCACGGCGGTAAAGGCGATGCTCGTAGAACAGCGGCTGCGGTTCGAAACCCCAGTTCTTCTTGAAGGAATACGAACCGGTGCCCTGCTTGCTGCGGCCGTAGTCGAAAAACCTGAGCCCGCGCTCGCAGGAGCGTCGCATCAACTCCCAGTACTTGAAGTCGTTGGCCGCCAGTTCGCGCGCCGACAACGCGTCGCCGGCGTAATAGGGCAGCACCTCATCGCGGAAGTAGAAGCTCAGCACCGTACTCTGGGAGCGTCCCGAACCGTCCACCACGGTCAGCGCCTGGCAATCGCTGCCAAACACTCGCTGCAGCGCTGCGAAGTAGCGCCTGGGCAGGGCCGGCGTACCGTGTCGATGGACGTTGTCGGCGTAGAGTGCGAAAAAGCGCCGCAAGTCATCGTCCAGCTCGCTGCACAGGCCGTTCTTGATTCCCTTGCGCACCATTGCCCGCTGCTTGCGCGGAATGGCCAGCATGTTGGCCTCGACCTCCGGTGCGATTTCCTTGCGGAAGCGTACGTAGAGATCCTGCAGTGGCCATTCCGGGTGACGTTGCGAGACATTGCGCAATTCCAGGTGGTCGACGCCGAGACGCTCGGCAATGAGCTGCGCTTCGCGTTCCAGCGCCTCGCCGGCCTCGCTGCTGCTCGCCGCAACGCCACCATAGACGGCGAATGGCAGCGACACCAGCGTATTGCCGAACAACACGCTCTTGACCTGCGCCAGCGGCAGGACGCCCTCGATCACGCCGGCGCGCTCGGCGTAGAGAAAATGCGTTCGATGGTCGAAGACCTCGCCGAGGATCCGCTGCCAACCCGCCTTGTGGAAGAACGTGGCCGCCGGGCAGGTATCGACGAAGGCGTCCCATCCGGCAACGGCGTCGCGGTCGCCGGCGCTCAGCGTCCGGACGGCGAGTGGCGCGCTGGCAGCGCCCAGCCTGGCCATTTGCTCGCTGGTGGTGTCCATCAATTCACCGTCGACGGCCGAGCCGCAAGGCCAAGGAACACGTCGTCCATGCGCCCCCAGTCGAAGTCGGCAAGCAAGCGCTTCAGTCGGCCTTCGGTGTAGCTCAGGTTGAGGTAGTGACGAAAGCGCGTCTTGGCACTGATGCCGGGTACCCGTGGCTGCCCGGCGTCGATCTCCCAGGGATGGAAGTAGAAGATGGCCGGTTGATGATCGAGCTCGTTGACCTTCTGTAGCAGCCACCGCGATAGCGGATACGGCAGCAAGCGGAAGTAGCCGCCACCGCTGGCCGGCCAGTTGCGGTCGAAGAAACGGGCCGTGGTGACCGGCAGTTCAAGCAGGCCGGCGCGCACCTGATGGGCAAACCGCGGCGCGTCGGGCATTCCGTAATGATCATGGCGAATCGGGTAGATGCTCGAACTGTAACGATAACCCGCACGCTCGAGGCAGTCGAAAGCCCAGAGATTGCCTTCGCCAATCGAGAAGCTCGGCGCCCGGTAGCCTTTGACTTCGTGACCCGAGAGGTCTTCAAGCAGCTTCTTGGCGGTGCCGACATCGGCAGCAAACTCGGCTTCGTCGAGCTCACTGGCACGTTGATGCCCGTAGCCGTGACTCGCCAGCTCGTGCCCCGCATCGACAATCCAGCGAACCAGGTGCGGGTAGCGTTCGGCAATCCAGCCGAGGGTGAAGAAGGTCGCTTTCGTCTGCTGCTGGTCGAGCAGCAGCAAGATGCGCTCGACGTTCGCTTCGACACGGCACTCGCGTGCATCCCATTGATCGCGGGGGATGTACGGCGCCAGCGCCGAAACCTGGAAGTAGTCCTCGACGTCGATGGTCATCGCATTGGTGATCGGCTGGCCTCGCATTGCGCGCTCCTCCCCTCGCTAACCGGCACGCTGCGCATGCCGCGCGAGCAGCCAGGTCGCCAGGTCGGCGGCGATTCGTTGCGCCGCCCGCCCGTCCCAGAACTCGGGAATCCGGCCACTCTTGCCGGCGCCGGACAGGATCTCGTGCACGCCCTGGCGAATGGCCTGCGGATTGGCCCCGACGAGCGTATTGGTCCCCTGCTCGATGGTGATCGGACGTTCGGTATTCTCGCGGATGGTCAGGCAGGGAACGCCGAGCGCGGTGCTTTCCTCCTGCAAGCCGCCGGAATCGGAGAGCACCAGCCGCGCACCGGCCAGCAGGCCGAGCATTTCCAGGTAACCCTGCGGTGGCAACAGGACGATGCGCGGGCTGCTCAGCAGGTCGCCCAGCCGAAAGCGTTCGACGTTGGCGCGCGTGCGCGGATGCATGGCAAAAATCAGCGGCACGCTCTCGGAAACCTCGCGCAGTACGGCCAGCAAGGCTTGCAGCGTCTCCGCCCGATCGACGTTGGACGGGCGGTGCAGCGTGACCACAGCGTAACCGCGGCGGTCATCGATCAGGGCAGGATCGACGCCGACCGCCTGCAGCGTCTTGGCCGGCGCGTGAGCCAGCTGGCGGTTGGCGAGCAGCGAGTCGATCATGACGTTGCCCACGAAACACACGCGCTGCTCGGCGACGCCTTCGCGCGTCAGATTGGCGAGCGCGCTGCGCTCGGTGGTGTACAGCCGGTCGGCGATCTGGTCGGTGAGGACGCGATTGATTTCCTCGGGCATCGCGCGGTCGTGGCTGCGCAAACCGGCTTCGACATGGACCACCGGCACGTCCTTCTTGGCGCAGACCAGGGCGCACGCCAGCGTCGAGTTCACGTCACCGACAACCAGCACGCAGGACGGTCGCCGCTCGTCCAGCACCGGCTCGAAACGCTGCATCACGGCCGCCGTCTGCACCGCATGCGTCGCCGACCCCACTTCGAGGTTGATGTCGGGATGCGGCAGACGCAGATCGGAAAACAGGCGATCGTTCATATCCCTGTCGTAGTGCTGACCGGTGTGCACCAGCAGCGCCGGCAAGGCCGGACGGTGATCGGCGAAGGCGCGCAGGATCGGCGCCATCTTCATGAAGTTGGGCCGGGCACCGACGACGCAGATCACGGGGCCCAGATCGGCCGGCCACGGCATCCCACTCACGATGCTTTTTCCTTCAGTGCGCGCTGTTTGGCGCGGACCGAATCGACCAGTTGCTGGATCAGCGAGAGAATGGCGGCGTTGCTGCGTTCGAGACGGACGATGCTGCGTTCGATGCGGATCAGCCGCTGCTCGGAATGACCGCTTCGCAGATCGGCAATGGCGCGCGACGCCCGCTCCGCGGTACTGGCATCGAGTTCGAGTCGCGACAGGTCGATGTCGAGAATGCCGCTGTCGGTCAGTTGCGGCGTGCCGGCGTCGCCGGCTGTCGCGTCGACCGCCGCCTTGCTGGTGGTCAATGCCGGTGTCGCCTGCGTCTCCTCCCTGAGCTCCTTCGCCACTTCCTCGACATCGGGGCGTGTGAACTCGCTCTTGCCGCTCAGGAAGCCGGACAACAACAGCCGGTCGCAATGCGCGTTGATCCGTCGCGGAATGCCGCCGCTGGCCTCGAAAACCGCCTCGAAGGCGCCGGCATCAAAGCGCGGCGAACCTTGCGAACCGGCGCATTTCAGCCGGTGTTCGATATAGGCCTGGGTTTCGTCCTGATCCATCGGGCCGATGTGACAGGCGGCGATCACCCGCTGACGCAACTGCTGCATTTGCGGACTCTGCATGATCTTGCGAAATTCCGGTTGGCCAATCAGGAAACTCTGCAGCAATGCCTGGGTTCCGAACTGGAAATTCGACAGCATGCGCAGTTCTTCGACTGCGCGCGGCGTCAGATTCTGCGCCTCGTCGACGATCAGCAGGCAACGTTTGCCCTGACTGGTGACTTCGACCAGGAAAGCCTCGAGAGCCAGCAGCATCTCCGACTTGCCGACGCTCCTGGTACCGACGCCAAAGGCCGCGGCAACCATCCGCAGGGTATCCTCGGCGTCGAGCTGGGTACTGACCAGCTGTGCCGCAACCACCTTGTCCGAATCCAGTTCGTTGAGCAGGCCACGGACGATGGTCGTCTTGCCTGCGCCAATCTCGCCAGTGACGACGATGAAGCCCTCGTTCTGGTTCAGGCCATATTCGAGATAGGCCATGGCACGCCGGTGCTGCTTGGAAGCGAAGTAGAACGAGGGGTCGGGATTAAGCTGAAAAGGCTTGCTGGTCAAGCCATAGAAGGACTCGTACATGACGCCCGATCAAAAGCGGTGAAAAATTGCGCCGGTCAGCGCGCTCTCCGTGTAGCTGGTGACACCACTCGAAACCACCCGGCGCGCGCCGATGTTGGCCGTCGTGTTGGGCGACAGACTGGTGGAGAACAACAGATAGCCGCCGGTCGTCTCGGTTTCAGGCGAGTTGAGAATGTACGTGCTGCTGCGCTGCTGGTTGATCGACAGCGATAGCGTGGAAATGCCCGTCAGGCGGTGCGACCAGATGACTCCGTAGCCACGCTGCAGGATGCGGTCGGGCAGCGAATAGTTGTTGGTCAGGCCGTTGACCAGGCTCAGGTTCTGCTGCTCGCTGCGGGTGGCGATGAAGGTCACCGTGTTGCGGGCGCCGATCAGCGCCGCGGTGAGCTGCTGCAGATTGTTGACGTTCGGACGATCGGTCAGATAGCCATTGACCACCGTTCCGTCGGCCGGAATACCCCGGTCCTGGAGGAGCTGGGTTACCTGCGCGGCGATGTCGTTGGCCGGCAAACCGGGGTTGGCGGCAGCGATGATCGAATAAAAGGCATCGTAGTTGCTGCCCTGACCCGTATTCCCTACCCCCGGTGGCTGAAACGAGACGTCCCGGCTGGCCCGGAAGGTGACCGCCGAGCGTGGCCGCCGATGACTGAAATCGACGTTGTAGCCGGTTCCGAAGAAGCGGTTCTGCGCGCTCGCCGCCAGCTTGGTACGCAGGTCCGGGGTCCACAGGACGCCGAGGCCGCGAGTGAAGTTCGACTGCTGCTGCAGGCTGACGTAGTCGTTCGATTCGCGCCCGCCGATCAGCGAAACCTGAATCTGCGGATTGAAGCGATAGGCGAGGTTAAGCCCGTAGCGTGAGGCGTCGTAGGTCCGGCCGCCCGAATAGTCGTTATGCAGGCTCATCGCATCGAGCGTCCAGGTCAGGTGACTCCAGCGCGTGCTGCCATTGAGCGCGCCCGACCACTCGCTCGAATTCAGGTCATTGGTCAGGTTCGACTGCGAACTGGTGGTCGTCGCCCGGTAGCGCACGAGATAGTCGACCCAATTGAGAAGCCTGCCCTTGAGGTACGGCGAGAGACTGTAACTCGACGTCTCGACGCTGTTGTTGTTGACGTTGGCGTTGTTGTTGCCCCCACCTGGAGACACCGCGCCGAAGGCCGACAGGTACTGCTGCGATATCGTCCCGTAGGCGTCGATGAAGAACAGGTTTTCGATCGCCTCGATCGAGCCGATCGCATTGAGGTTGTTCTGATGATTCCGCGAACCGGTCTCGCGGACGTAGAGCTGTTCGGTAAATGAATAGTTGAGGCGCAGTTTGGCACGGTCGCCCTCGCCGTTGATCGCGATGCCCGGTGAAATCGCCGTCACCAGGTCGCCGGTCTTGTTCGACGAACTGAGAAAGACGTTGTCGGTCAGCGTCTCGTTGACCCCCAGGGTCGGTGTCACCCGCCACCTCTCGGCATGCGTCGGCGCGGCGACCGAGCACAGCAGCAGCACCAGCAGCGGCATCAGGCGCCGGGCGCCAGCTCCCCGGTACCTGCGTCCATCGACCGCCACCCGGTCGTCCATTGAACAGGCATGTCGCCCGCCGGCAGCGCGCCGAACTCGCTCAAGCACTGTCTGAACCATAACCGTAGCCACCATAGCCGTATCCGTATCCGTAGCCGTATCCATAGCCATCCTGGGTGCTTGTGCGAGCCTGGTTGAGCAGCATCAGCTTCACCGGGCACGACTCAATGGCTGCCAGAGCGTGCTGGACGTCACTGCGGACGGTGCTTTCTGCTTTCACCACCACCACCACCTGTCCCATGTGGGTGGCCAGCGCGCGCGATTCCGTGGTCATCAGCAACGGCGGCGAGTCGAAAATGATGATCCGGTCCGGATAGCGACTGGCCATTTCTTCGAGCAGGTTGACCATCGCCGTGCTGGCCAGCAGTTCGGTCGCGCGTGCATGCTGCGTGCCACTCGGCAGGATGCTCAGCGTTTCGACGTTGGTCTTGATCAGCACCTGCGAGAGATCGACCGAGTCGTCGGTCAGCACGTCGAGCAGACCGCGTGAAGGCGGCAAGCCGAGCATCTTGAGCACCGAGGGTTTCGGAACATCGGCATCGACCAGCATCACCGTGTTGTCCAGCTCCATGGCAATGCTCATCGCCAGATTGATCGCCGTGAAGCTCTTGCCCTCGCCCGAAAGCGCGCTCGAAACCATGATCAGGTTGCCGCGTTTGATCGGTGCTGCGCCCTTGCCCATGGCGTTGGCGATCAAGGGCCGCTTGATCACCCGGTATTGATCGGCCAGCTGCGAGCGCGGCGCCTCCGGGCTGATCAGGCCGCTGGCGGTCAACGCGTTGAGGTCTAGATCGATACGACGAGAGACTGCCGCACCGGTTGACGGAAGCGGCGAATCGCTGGCCATCGCCGCCCGCTGACGCTTGAGATCCGCTGCCGCTGCCGCCTGCGAGCGAGACTTGCTTGCCGCTTCGGTGGCGGCTTCGACGGGCCTGCTTTCGGCCCGGGGATCGGCGTCGCCGGCGACCGCACCGGGGACCTCGACGCCGGCGCTGCGCAGCTGTGCCAGCCGCTTCGCCGCTTGTTCAATGAGGCTCATCGCTTTTCCTCAGGCAGTACGGACGGAAAAAAGGAACAAGGCCAGCAGCCCCGCACCATAGGCAGCGACCAGCGAGACGCACGCTGCCGCGAAGCGCACCAGGTCCCTTTTTTCACGACGCTTCGTCGCATCATCGGTGAGCATCGAAACCGTCCCCAGCAACGGCAGACCGCAGACCTCCCGCAAGGAGCGCGAATCGAAGAACACCGGGCGAATCTGGCTGGCCGCGAAGGTCACGGCGACCCCGGCGACCAGCGCGAGTACCAGCGTCAGCGGCAGGAACAGCGCGCGATTGGGAGCCACCGGCTTCGGCGAGACACGCGGCGGGTCGATCAGGCGAAAATCGACGCCGACGGTGTTGTTGATCTCGCTACCCATGCTCGCCGATTCACGACGTTGCACGAGTTGCTCGTAGTTCTTCTTGTTGATGTCGTAATCGCGGTTGAGTTGCGCGAACTCGGCTTCGATCTGCGGCATCAGCTTCACCGCCTCCTTCATCTGCTCATAGCGCGCCTGGTATTCGGCGACGCGCGTGCGCAGAGCGGCAACGTTCGCCTCGGCCTGCGAAACGGAGATTCTCAGTTGCTGATGTACCGGGTTGCTGGTCACCGCCGTCGCCGGGCTCGAGAGCGCCACCTTGCGCCGGGCAATGATCTCCTTGCGCTTCTCCTCTTCCAGCTCCTTGATCAGGCGGCGCGTGCTGACGACGTCCGGATGCTTGTCGGTGAAACGTTGCAACAGCGAGTCGAGATTTCGCTGCAAGACGTCCAGACGACCGTCGATCTCGGGAACCGACACGCCTGAAATCGCCGGTGGCTGGCTGAGATCCGGTACCAGCGACGGCTCTTCGCCGACGATCTGGAGTTTGAGCACATCACGGGATTGCTCGGCCTCGCGCAACTCGAGCTTGCTCTGCTCGAGCAGTGCCGCGGTGGTCGTCATCCGCGTGAAATGGTCCTTGCCTTCGGTGCTCTGCGTCCCGAGGTTGCGCAGCTTGAATTCCTTCAGCCGCGCCTCCGCTTCCTCGAGCTTCTTCTCGTAGCTGCTGATCTGTTCGTCGAGGAACTTGCGGGCCGACTCCGAGTCGCGGCGCGCGTCACCGAGGTTCGATTCGACGAAGATCGATACCAGCGACTGGACGACGCGCTTGGCATGGTCGGGCTGGGTATCGCGATAGTTGATCGTGTAGATATTGTCGCGTGAGGTGTTGCCGATCTTCAGCGACGACATCAGCGTTTCGGCCAGTGCATCCTTCTCGGCCTTGGACTCGATCTTGAGGTCGAGGTCGGCCATGCGGATCAGCTTCTCGACGTTCGGCCGGGTAATCAGCGTGCGGCTCAACATCATCACCTGCTGGTCGATATTGGGCTGCGTCACCAGACCCGACATCAGTGGCCGCAGGATCGACTGGGTATCGACATAGATCCGTGCCGAAGCTTCGTATTTGTCGGGTATCGCCAGCACCGCCGCGACGCTGGCCAGGCCAACCACCCAGGCGACGACGATCCCCAGCCAGCGACGTTTCCACATTCCGCGCAGGACCGTTGTCGCTTGTCGAAGCAGTTCATCCATCGGATTCAGACTCTATCGGTATCGGTTGGAGGATGGCCCGTCGCGCCCCGGGGAACGCGACGGCCAGGACGGTCATCTCGAAACACGCACGCGGGGTCGCTCAGAACCAGCTCTGCGGAATGACCAGTACGTCGCCTGGCTTGACATCGACGTTGGCCGAAACGTCGCCGCGCCGGATCAGGTCGCCGAGACGGACGCTGTACTGTTTGTTGTCTTCGGAGGCACGCAGCAGCGTCGCGCCATTGCCGTCGGCAAAATCGGTCAACCCGCCAACCGCAATCATCACGTCGAGCAGGGTCATCTTCTGCCGGTACGGCAGCGCCTGCGGTTTCGAGGCCTCGCCGATGACCCGGATCTGCTCGCTCTGGTTGCCGATGAAGCTGGTCACCACGACGGTCACCACCGGATCACGAATGAACGTCCCCAGCGCTTTTTCCATGTCGCGCGCCAACATCGTCGGCGTCTTGCCCATCGCCGGCATGTCTTCGATCAGCGGCCCGGCGATCATGCCGTCGGGCCGCACCGGAACCGAAAGCGAAAGCTCGGGATTGCGCCAGACGATGATATTGACGTTGTCGCCCGGGCCGATCAGATAGCGATAATCCGGCGAAGCCGCCACTTCCGGTGCTGGCGGATAGGGGGTAGCACAAGCCACAACGAGCGCGCCGAGCACGCCGAAAACAACCCAACGAAACGCGGCGCCGATGACATGGTGCAGGCGTGTAAGCATGATCCTCTCCTTATTAATCGCCGGCCTGGAAACAGTTTGCGGCAAATCCCCGAGACTTCGCGCTGACGGGTATCGTCGAGCGCGCCACAGTATAGTTGAATTGTCCCTGCAGGCAAAAGTGTCGCCCCAGGTCTGCCAATGCGTTCTTTTCGTTCAACACTCGCGCCATTGCACCTGAGTTGGCCGCCGACCCAGAGGAGAACTGCCTGCCCCGATCCCGTCGGCAGCGACCGCGATCGATCCAGTTGCTGTGCCACCGGTCAGCCGGACGACAAGCGCCGCTCGAACGGTTTCCTGCGACCTGTGCGACGACACTTCTGAACGAAGGCAGCATACGTCCTTCGCGGCTGCCAACAAGAGAAATAACGCACACTTCGCCGCCTTTCTTTAGCCCGATCGCGCACAAGATCACGGGTCATTCTAGAACACATTGATATATATCGATAAAAACAATGTGGCCACGGGCAGCGATGGCGAACATCGGCAGGACTTGCAGCAACCGCCGGCAATGGCGCAGCATTGACGGTGATGAGCGAATGCGACGCAACTCCATGGCGAGCCGATCTGCACCCTGCGGGTTACCGGTGGGCTACGCTGGCGCTGGGCCGGACAAGGGCAGCGGGCTGATGGACCAGGCGGCGATCACCGACCAGGAATTCTCGCTCTTTCAGCGCCTTATCCACACCCTCGCCGGCATCCATCTGGCCGACAGCAAGAAGGTGCTGCTGGTCGGCCGCCTGCAGCGCCGCCTCAGGGAACGCCAGCTCGACAGCTTCAGCGACTATTACCGGCTGCTCACCGGCGGCAGGCACCCTGAAGAAGTGCAGACGATGATCGATCTGCTGACCACCAACGAGACCTATTTCTTCCGTGAATCGAGACACTTCGACTTTCTCCGCGACGAGCTTCTGGCGACTCGCCGGCAGCGCGGAAACTTTCGCATCTGGAGCGCTGCCTGCTCGAGCGGCGAGGAGGCGTACAGCATCGCGATGGTTCTCGCCGAGAGCCTGCCGCATGCGCCGTGGGAGGTTTTCGCTTCGGACATCAGCACGCAGGTGCTGGCCAGGGCGCGGACCGGCCGCTACCCGCTTCAGCGCAATGAAGGTATTCCCGCCGCCTGCATGCGCAAGTACTGCCTGCCGGACGCGAAATCTCCCCGCGAGACCTTTCTGATTGCACCGAGGATTCGCCAGCAGGTGCGCTTCGCGCAGGTCAATCTGACCCAGGCGGTGAGCCCCGGGGTCGGCGCTTTCGACGTCATCTTCCTGCGCAACGTGATGATCTATTTCGATGCCGCAACCAAGCGCAAGGTCGTTGCCAACCTGCTGCCGCGGCTGCTCCCCGGCGGCCACTTCATCGTCGGCCACTCGGAATCGCTGAATGGCATTACCGACCGCCTGTTGCCGGTACGACCGACGATCTACCGGCAGCCGGAGTAGCCAGGGGACGCTGCGCGAAGGGTCACCGCCGGTCAGCCCCTCCGCCGCTCGGCCGGGCGGCGACGACGGTGCTTCAACCGATCATCTTGGCCGGCAACCAGGCGACGATGCCCGGAAACCAGTAGGTGATGGTGACGGCGACGCACATCAGCACGAAGTACGGCGTTGTGAAGCGCGCGATCTCGGTCATCTGCCGTCCGGTCATCCCCTGCAGAACGAACAGGTTGAAACCGACCGGCGGGGTAATCTGCGCCATCTCGACGACCAGCACGATGAATACCCCGAACCAGATCAGATCGATGCCGGCCGCGGTCACTGTCGGCAAGAGCACCGCCATGGTCAGAACGACCATTGAAATGCCGTCGAGAAAGCAACCGAGAGCGATGAACAGGATGCCCAGGACCAGCAGCAGCAGGCCCGGCGTCAGGCCCAGCGAAGCGACCCATTCGGCCAGCTGTCGTGGCAGGCCGATGTAGCCCATGGCCAGCGTCAGGAACGACGAACCCGAGAGGATCAGCGCGATCATGCAATACAGCCGGGTGGCGCCCATCAGGCTGTCGCGGAAGTTTGGCCAGCTCAGCGAGCGCTGTGCCAGGGCGATGAGCAGACTGCCGACGACGCCAAGACCGGCGGCCTCGGTCGCGGTGGCGACACCGGCGTAGATCGAACCGAGCACGGCGACGATCAGCAGCACCACCGGAATCAGGTTGCGCGATGCCGCCAGCTTCTCTACCAGCGTCGTCGCTTGGTCGACCGACGGCACCTGTTGCGGGTGGCGCAAGGCCCAGATCACCACCCAGCCCATGAACAGCGCTGCCAGCAGCAAGGCCGGCAAGACGCCAGCGATGAACAGCTTGGCAATCGACACCTCCGCCGCGACACCGTAGACGATCATGATGATCGACGGCGGAATCAGCAGCCCCAGGGTGCCGGCTCCCGCCAGCGTGCCGATCGCCATGTGATCCGGATAACCGCGCTTGCTCAGCTCGGGCAGGGTGATCTTGCCGATCGTCGCGCAAGTCGCCGCCGACGAGCCGGAAACGGCGGCGAAGATCGTGCAGCCGATGATGTTGGCGTGCAGCAGGCGGCCGGGAATACGCTCGAGCCACGGCGACAGCCCCTTGAACATGTCGTCCGAGAGGCGCGTGCGAAAGAGTATCTCGCCCATCCACAGAAACAGTGGCAGGGCGGTCAGCGTCCAGCCCGAACTCGATCCCCAGATGGTCACCGCCATCGCGTCGCCCGGCGCGCGCGGCGTGAAAATCAGCATGCCGGCGTATCCAACCGCGGCCAGGGCCAGGCCGATCCAGACACCGCCGGCAAGAAAGGCGAGCAGGACAACGACCAGCGCAACAGCGATCAAGAGGTCCATGCGCGAGCCCCGATCACTCGATCCGTGCCGCGTCGCCAGCGGGCTTGTGCAGACGTGCCGGCGGCCGACCGAGACTGCTCAGCAACAGATCGTCGACGAAGGCCAACAGCAAGACCACGGCACCGATCGCCATGGCCAGCTGCGGGATCCACAGCGGCGTCGCGTCGACCCCCTGGGAAATGTCGTGAAACCGCCGGGAATTGACCACCAGGCGGACGCTGTACCACGCCAGGGTGCCGCTGATCAGCGTTCCGAAGGCCAGCGCGAGCCATTCGAGCACCTTTTTCGGCCCGCCCGAAAGTCGCTCGATGAGCAAGGTCACCCGGATGTGCTCGCCGTGCTTGAAGGTGTAGGCAAGCGCCAGGAAGCCGGCGGCGGCCATGCAGTAGCCGGCGTAGTCGTCGGTACCGCGAACGTAGATGCCGAGCTCGCGGCTGACGATGCCGGTGATCACCATCACCAGAACGCCGACCAGGAACAGCGCCGCGGCGGCGCCGGTGGCGCGATAGATCAGGTTGAGCAGCGTGCGCATCGCCGGCCGCGGCGCTCAGGCCGCCACGACGGCGGCGCGAGCTTCGCGCGGATCTATTTCTTTATCGCCTTGCGATAGGCGTCGTACACCTGCTGACCGTCGGCACCGGCCTGCTCCAGCCATTCCTTGGTCATCCGGTCACCGACAGCGACCAGGTCCTTGTGCAAGTCCGCCGAAGCGGGCAGGACTTTCATGTTGTTCTTCTTCAGTTGCTCGACGTACCACAGGGTCTTCTCCTCGGACGTCTTCCAGCCACGCAGTTCGGCTGCTGCGCCGGCCTTCAAGAGCGCGTCGCGGGTCGCCTTGTCGAGGCTGTCGAACTGCTTCTGGTTCACGATCACGACGTTTTTCGGCAACCAGGCCTGGACGTCGAAGTAATAGCCCAACTGCTCCCAGCTCTTCGAGTCGTAGCCGGTCGATGCCGAGGTGATGTTCGCCGAGACGACGCCGGTGGTCAGCGCCTGGGTCAGCTCGGCGGCCTGCACGGTCACCGGCTGGGCACCCATCAATTCGATCATCCGCGCCACCGTCGGGCTATAGGAGCGAATCTTCACGCCCTTCAGGTCGGCCGACGAATTCAGCGCCACCTTGGAATAGATCCCCTGCGGCGGCCACGGCACCGAGAACAGCACCTTCAGCCCCTGCCTGGCGAAGCGCTCCTCGATCTTGGCGCGTGACGCCTGCCACAGCGCCCTCGCTTGTGGGTAGCTGCTGGCCAGGAAGGGAATGGTGTCGAGGGCGAACAACGGATCTTCGTTGGACGCTCCGGAGATGATGATCTCGCCGATCTGCGCCTGACCACCCTGCACGGCACGCTTGATTTCGTTGGCCTTGTACAGCGCGCCGTTGGCATGGACGGTGATCTTCAGCCTGCCCCCGGTGGCGGCATCGACGTCGGCGGCAAACTGCTGGATGTTTTCGGTATGGAAGTTGCTCACCGGATACGGTGTCGGCATGTCCCACTTGGTCTCGGCAGAAGCGGAGAAGGCAAGAGCGATGGCAGACAGGGCCGCCAACGACTGGCGCAGCAACGGCGACAGCAGTGAATGCAGTTTCATTTCGTCTCCTCGTATCGCGGTTTCAAGGTGTTCGCCGGCGCCACCAGACGGCAGCCCGCCCGGTTTTCGTGCGGCAGTAGCGGCCAGTGGCTGGCAGCACCGCTCGCTAGAATGGAAGTGCGGCCAGCGCTTGTCAAGCAAGGGCCGGCTTGCCGCACGGCAATTCGACGCACCGCGGCGATGCCGCGTCAGACGCTCGGCGCTCGCCCGCAACTGTCCAGCAAGCCCTGCGCCTCGATGAAGCCGATGATCTCGGCGAGTCCCTCGCCGGTCTTCATGTTGCTGAACACGAAAGGCCGCTCGCCGCGCATCCGGCGGCTGTCGCGATCCATCACGGTCAGCGATGCGCCGACCATTGGCGCGAGGTCGGTCTTGTTGATCACCAGCAGGTCGGACTTGGTGATTCCCGGCCCGCCCTTGCGCGGAATCTTCTCGCCGGCAGCGACGTCGATCACGTACAGCGTCAGGTCGGAGAGTTCCGGGCTGAAGGTCGCTGCCAGGTTGTCGCCACCCGATTCGACGAGAACGATCTCGATATCGGGGAAGGCCGTGGTCAGCCGGGCGACGGCTTCGAGGTTGATCGACGCGTCCTCGCGGATCGCGGTATGCGGGCAACCGCCAGTCTCGACACCGAGAATGCGTTGCTGCGGCAGCGCCGCGTGCTCGACCAGGAACTTCGCGTCTTCGGCGGTGTAGATGTCGTTGGTCACCACGCCAAGGCTGTAGCGGTCGCGCAGGGCCAGGCACAGGGCCAGGGTCAGCGCCGTCTTGCCGGAGCCGACCGGGCCGCCGATACCGATCCGCAGGGCGGCGCGTCGGGTCATCTGGTGGTCGCTTTCTGTCATGATCTGAAGAGTCTCGAATATTGCATCTCGTGGCGGCTGCAGGCCAGTGCCAGACCGGGCGCAAAGTTGCTCCAGCGCTCCTCGGGCAGGACCAGCGCCTGCTCGACGACGCCCGGGACACGACTGCCGAGCGCCAGCAAGAGGCGCTGTCCGGCGGCCTGGCCGAGCGGTACCGCCTTGAGCGCCGCCATCACCTGATTCTCGCACCACGACCACAGATAGCCGGTCAGCGAGTCGCGCACCGGCACCGCCCAGACTTCGGCGGCCAGCGCCCAGGCGACCGGAAAAGCGACTTCGGACATGGCATCGAAAGCCGGCGGCAGCGGCAAGTCATCCAGCTCGTGCAGCAATCGGCGCAGCGAGTAGCCCATCTGCACCGTCTCGGCGCGCAGCTCGGACGATTCCCGGCTGGCCAGGAAATCGGCGTTGAGCCCTTGCACCTGGCGGTCGTCGGCGGCCGCCCAGGCGCGTTGCAGGCGGGCGACCAGCGGCGCTTCGAAACGACCGATGGTTTCCTCGAGCAGGCCGCCGATCCACTGCTGCGCGCTCGCCTGATCGTGCACCAGAGCGGCTTCGACCGCCCACTCGAGCCCCTGCGAATAGCAGTAGGCGCCGACCGGCAGGGTCGGGCTGGCCAGCTGCAGCAGGCGCACCAGGACCGGCGTCATTGGCTTACCGATACTCGCTTACTTGAATTCGTGAATCTTCGCCGGCGAACGGTGCGGACCGTGTCCGGGATGATGCGCTTCCAGCACCTCGCCGGTTGGCAGCGGCCGGTGATCGTGGCCAGCCGGGTGCCCATCGGCGTGTGCCGCGGTGCCGTAGGCGCCACCCTCGGGGTCGAAGGGCGCCTCGACCTCGCTGACCGCACAGCCCAGACCACGCAGCATTTCGGCGAGCACGTGGTCGGGTTGAAAGCGCAGGAAACGCTTGCCGAGTTGCACCGGCACGTGCCGGTTGCCGAGATGATAGGCAGCGCGGCCGAGTTGCAGGGTATCGCCGGTGCGGATTTCGAGCAGCGGCTCGGCGGCGGCCTCGACGGCAATCACCAGGCCGTTGCCGGTCAGCAGGCGGTCACCGTCGCGCAGTACCGTACCCGACGGCAGGACGTAGCCCAGTTCCTGGCCGCTGACCAGGGTGACCCGCTGGCGGCTCTTGCGGCGGGCGTCGTAAGGCAGTACCAGACGGTCCGTGGCCGGCGTCTGGTGATCGGCGAAGGATTCGGCAAACAGCATGCTCGGCTCAGAAGAGAAAGTAACGTTGCGCCATCGGCAGGACGCTGGCCGGTTCGCAGACCAGCAGCTCGCCATCGGCACGCACGGCATAGGTTTCGGGATCGACGGCGATCTTCGGCGTCGCGGCGTTGTGGATCATGTCCGCCTTGCGGACCTTGCGCGTCTGCCGCACCGCCACCAGCGGTTTGCCCAGTTGCAGCCCGCGGACCTGCGGATTATCCAGCGCGGCCTGCGAAACGAAGGTCACCGAGGTCTTCAGCGCCCGCCCGAAGGCGCCGAACATCGGTCGGTAGTGCACCGGTTGCGGCGTTGGAATCGAGGCGTTGGCGTCGCCCATCGCCGCCGCGGCAATCATCCCGCCCTTGACGATCAGCGTCGGCTTGACGCCGAAGAAAGCCGGCTTCCACAACACCAGATCGGCGAGCTTGCCGACCTCGACCGAACCGACCAGATGACTGATGCCGTGCGTGATCGCCGGGTTGATGGTGTACTTGGCGAGATAGCGCTTGACGCGGAAGTTGTCGTTGGCGCTTGCCGGCGGCGCCGCAGCACCGGTTGCATCGGCCGTTTCGCTGGCCGGCGCCGGCAGATGACCACGCTGCACCTTCATCTTGTGCGCCGTCTGCCAGGTGCGGATGATCACTTCGCCAACCCGACCCATCGCCTGCGAATCCGACGACATCATCGACAGCGCGCCGAGGTCGTGCAGGATGTCCTCGGCGGCGATCGTCTCGCGCCGGATGCGGCTTTCGGCGAAGGCGACGTCTTCGGCGATCGCCGGATCGAGATGATGGCAGACCATCAGCATGTCGAGGTGCTCGTCGACGGTGTTCACCGTGTAGGGCCGCGTCGGATTGGTCGACGACGGCAGCACGTTGGCCTCGCCGACGGCCCGCAGGATGTCCGGCGCATGACCGCCACCGGCGCCTTCGGTATGGAAGGTGTGGATCGTCCGCCCCTTGAAGGCGGCCAGCGTCGTTTCGACGAAACCCGCCTCGTTGAGCGTATCGGTATGGATCGCCACCTGCACGTCCAGCTCGTCGGCTACCGCGAGCGCATTGTCGATCGCCGCCGGCGTCGTCCCCCAGTCCTCGTGCAGCTTGAGGCCGATGGCGCCGGCCCGCACCTGCTCGCGCAGCGGCTCGGGCAGCGAGACGTTGCCCTTGGCGAAAAAGCCGAGGTTCATCGGAAACGCTTCGGCGGCTTCGAGCATGCGCTGGATATGCCACGGTCCGGGCGTGCAGGTCGTCGCGTAGGTGCCGGTGGCCGGTCCGGTGCCACCTCCGAGCATGGTGGTGATTCCCGACATCAGCGCTTCGTCGATCTGCTGCGGGCAGATGAAATGGATGTGCGCGTCGATGCCACCGGCGGTGACGATCATCCCCTCGCCGGCGATGATCTCGGTGCCGCCACCGATGACGATCGTCACCGCCGGCTGGATGTCCGGATTGCCGGCCTTGCCGATACCGGCAATGCGCCCGTCCTTGATGCCGATGTCGGCCTTGACGATTCCCCAGTGGTCGACGATCAGGGCGTTGGTGATCACCGTGTCGGCGACCGCAGCGGCGGCCTGCTGGCCCTGCCCCATGCCGTCGCGGATCACCTTGCCGCCGCCGAACTTGACCTCGTCGCCGTAGACCGTCAGGTCCTCCTCGACGGCGATCCACAGCTCGCTATCGGCCAGCCGCAGCCGGTCGCCGGTGGTCGGGCCAAACATCTCGGCGTAGGCTTGCCGGGAGATGTTCACGCTCATTCGAGTGCTCCCATCACCAGGCCGTTGAAACCATAGACCTTGCGGCCGCCGGCCAGCGCCACCAGCTGCACGCTGCGCGTCTGCCCGGGTTCGAAGCGCACCGCCGTGCCGGCGGCGATATCGAGGCGAAAGCCGGTCGCCGCCTGCCGGTCGAAGACCAGCGCGGCATTGGTTTCGGCGAAGTGAAAGTGCGAACCGACCTGAATCGGCCGGTCGCCGCTATTGGCGACGCTCAGCCGGATCGTCTCGCGACCGGCGTTGAGCTCGATCTCGCCGGGCTCAACCTGCAGTTCTCCGGGAATCATGACGCCTCCTCAAACGATCGGGTGATGAACGGTGACCAGCTTGGTGCCGTCCGGAAAAGTCGCTTCGACCTGAATGTCGTGGATCATCTCCGGCACGCCCTCCATGACCTCGTCGCGGCTCAGCACGGTGGTGCCGAAGCTCATCAGCTCGGCCACCGTCCGCCCGTCACGGGCGCCTTCGATGATCGCCGCGCTGATCAGCGCGACCGCCTCCGGGTAATTGAGCTTCAGCCCCCGGGCCTTGCGTCGTTCGGCGAGCAGCGCGGCGGTGAACACCAGCAGCTTGTCCTTTTCTCTCGGCGTCAGTTCCATACCCTATCCCAATGCAGATTGTTCAGGTGCTCCAGATGCGTGGCGGCACCGCCTGCCGGCCGAGCGCCGCCGGGCGCAATCGTTGCCATACCGCGCTCAACCACGCGCGCGCCAGCTCGGCGCCGGGCGCCAGACAGCGCGCCACCAGCAGCTCCGGCAGCGCCGTCACGCCGGTCAGCACGCCATCGGCCGCCGGCAGCGCGCGGCAAGCGGCCAGCCAGTCGGCGTCGACCGTCCTGCCGGCGAGCAGCAGGGTGCCGCTGACCGGCCGCCCGGCAAGACCCGCAGCGGCGTCCAGCCACGGCGAGCCGCCGCGCAGTTGCCCGCGTTCGAGCCACAGCGGCCGCCCCTGCCTTTCGATCCGCGTCGCCAGTTCGATCAGGCCGCGGCTGAAGCGTTCGCCGGCTGCCGTCCGCCCCAGGCAGAGAATCTCCCAACCGCAGAAGACGCCACCGGCGGCGAGCTCGACACGCGTCTCAAGCTGCGCCTCGGCACCGTCGAAAACGATCGTCTCCTGCGGCAGCAACTCGACCAGCGCATCCTCGCCAACCTCGATGCTCAGCGATTGGCGCGCCTGCCGACCGCCCGAACGATACCACTTGCCGGCACCCGGGGTGGTCAACAAGACGTGCGCGCCGGCGGCGGCGGCCAGCGAAATCTCCAGCGTATCGCCACCGGCGACGCCACCGGGCGGATGCAGGACGATCGCGTGGCAGACTTGCGGGCCTTCCGGGTAGAGCGCCTTCTGCACCCGCAGCGGGCCGCAATGTTCGCAGTGCGCCAGCACGCTTTTCTCGCCACGACGCTCGACGCGCAGCGCCAGCCGCGCCTGCCAGCCGGGGCGCGCCGCGTCCTCGAGCGCGCGTGCCTCGGCGGTCGCCGCGGTCAAACGGCCAGGGCCGCGAGAACCCCGTCTTTGTCCATGTCTTCGCCTCGTCCACGCATGATGATCTCGCCACGTTCCATCACCAGGTACTGATCGGCGAGCGAACGGGCGAAATCATAATACTGTTCGACCAGCAGGATGGCCATTTCGCCGCTTTGCGCGAGCGCCCGGATGGCGCGTTCGATGTCCTTGATGATCGACGGCTGGATGCCTTCGGTCGGCTCGTCGAGGATCAGCAGTTTCGGGCCCATCGCCAGCGCCCGGCCGATCGCCAGCTGCTGCTGCTGCCCCCCCGAGAGGTCGCCGCCACGCCGGCGCAGCATCTGCCGCAGGACCGGGAACATCTCGAAGATCCGCTCGGGGATCGGCGTGCCGCCCGGACGCGTTGCCAGCCCCATCAACAGATTCTCGTGCACCGTCAGGCGCGGGAAGATCTCGCGGCCCTGCGGCACGTAACCGATACCGGCGCGGACACGCTGGTGCGAGGCGCTGCGCGTCAGGTCGCGGCCGGCGAACTCGATGCTGCCGCCGCGCGCCGGCACCATCCCCATCAGTGACTTGAGCAGGGTCGACTTGCCGACGCCGTTGCGACCGAGAATCGTCGTCACCTTGCCGGCTTCGGCGGTGAAGCTGAGGTTGCGCAGGATGTGGCTGCCACCGTAATACTGGTTGAGGTCTTTGACATTCAGCATCGCAGTCATGGCATTCATCGAATCTCAGCGCCCCAGGTAGACTTCAATCACGCGCGCGTCGGCCTGCACTTCCTCGAGCGAGCCTTCGGCGAGCACACTGCCCTCGTGCAGGACGGTGACCGTGCCGCCGAGCTGCTTGACGAAGGCCATGTCGTGCTCGACGACGACCAGCGAATGCTGGCCGGCCAGCGACAGGAACAGCTCGCCGGTGCGTTCGGTTTCCTCGTCGGTCATGCCGGCGACCGGTTCGTCGAGCAGCAGCAGCTTCGGCTCCTGCATCAGCAGCATGCCGATTTCCAGCCATTGCTTCTGACCGTGCGAGAGCAGGCCAGCCAGCCGGTCGGCGTGCGCCGTCAGGCGAATCGTCTGCAGCGTCGCGGCGATGCGGTCGCCGGCCGCCGAATCGAGCATCGCCCGCAGGCTGCGCCAGACACGCTTGTCGGTCTTCATCGCCAGCTCGAGGTTCTCGAACACCGTGTGATTCTCGAAGATGGTCGGCTTCTGGAACTTGCGGCCGATGCCGGCGTGCGCGATCTCGGGTTCGGAGAGGCGCGTCAGGTCGAGCGTCTGGCCGAAGAAGGCGCGCCCCTCGTCGGGCCGCGTCTTGCCGGTGATGACGTCCATCATCGTCGTCTTGCCGGCGCCATTCGGGCCGATGATGCAGCGCAGCTCGCCGGAATCGATTGCCAGCGACAAGCTGTTCAGCGCGCGAAAACCATCGAAGCTGACGGTGATGTCTTCGAGATAGAGTACGACCTTGTGCGACAGGTCGAGCTCGCCAGGCTTGAGCAGATGCCCGAGTTCGGCGGTGCCGCTGTCCCAGTCGGGATTGTCGCTGACCTGGAGATCGCCGGTGTTCACGCGCGAGCTCCTTTCGCTGCCGGCAAGGACTCGCCGCCCACCGCTCTTGCGTCGACGCCATCGGTGACGCCGCGAAGCGATCGCGGAACATCCGCCGCGCTGGCGTCGCCGGCGGTCTCCCGGCCAACCCCGGCGCGCAGCCGCCGGTACAAGCCGACGACGCCCTGTGGCAGCCACAGCGTTGAAACGATGAACAGCGTGCCGAGGAAGAACAGCCAGTATTCGGGGAAACTGACCGTGAACCAGCTCTTGGCGAGGTTGACGATGAAGGCGCCGATGACCGCGCCGATCAGCGTCCCGCGGCCGCCAACGGCGACCCAGATGGCGATCTCGATCGAATTGGCGACGGCCATCTCGGAGGGGTTGATGATCCCCACCTGCGGCACGTAGAGCGCCCCGGCAATCGCGCACAGCATCGCCGACAGGGTCCACACGAAGAGCTTGTACCACAGCGGGTTGTAACCGATGAACATGACGCGCGACTCGGCGTCACGAATCGCCGTCAGGATCCGGCCGAACTTGGAGGTCACCAGGAAACGCGCCAGCAGCAGCGTGCCGATCAGGGCCAGCGCCGACAGCGCGAACAGCACCACCCGCGTTTCCGGGGCGGTGATCGAATAGCCGAGGATGCGCTTGAAGTCGGTGAAGCCGTTGTTGCCGCCGAAACCCGTCTCGTTGCGAAAAAACAGCAGCATCGCCGCGTAGGTCAGCGCCTGCGTGATGATCGAGAAGTAGACGCCCTTGATCCGCGAACGGAAAGCGAAATAACCGAAGATGAAGGCGATCAGCGCCGGCACCACGAGCACCAGCAGGACCACCCACAGGAAGTGCTCGCTGCCGGCCCAGAACCACGGCAGCTGCTGCCAGTCGAGGAAGACCATGAAATCGGGCAGGTCGCTCTGGTAGCTGCCGTCGCGGCCGATCTGGCGCATCAGGTACATGCCGAAGGTATAGCCGCCGAGGGCGAAGAAGAGGCCGTGGCCGAGCGACAGGATGCCGCCGTAACCCCAGATCAGGTCCATTGCCACGGCGACGATCGCGTAGCAGAGGATCTTGCCGGTCAGGGTGATGAAATAGGTCGACAGATGCAGCGGATTCTCGGGCGGCAGCAACAGGTGCATGACCGGTACGGCGATCAGCGCGAAAGCGGCGAACAAGCCCACCAGCAGCCAGCTGCGCGCATCGAAGCTGCGCCCCAGGCGGACGATGAAGGGCGTGCGTGCAGGCGAAGAACTCATTGACGCTCCGGTCACGATGTCAGAATGCTACGACTCGACGAAGCGGCCCTTGAGGGCGAACAGCCCCTGCGGACGCTTCTGGATGAAGATGATGATGATCACCAGGACGACGATCTTGGCCACCACCGCGCCGGTCCAGCCTTCCAGGAACTTGGTCAGGACGCCCAGGCCGAGCGCCGCCCAGACCGCGCCGGCGAGCTGTCCGACGCCACCGAGGACGACGACCATGAAGGAATCGACGATGTAGCCCTGGCCCATGTCCGGGCCGACGTTGGCGATCTGCGACAGCGCCACGCCACCGAGGCCGGCAATGCCGGCGCCGAGACCGAAGGCCATGGTGTCGATGCGCCCGGTCGGCACGCCGACGCAACCGGCCATCGGCCGATTCTGGGTCACCGCGCGCACGAACATGCCCATCCGCGAGAGGTTGAGGATGGCCCACATGGCGGCCAGCACGGCGACCGAGAAACCGATGATGATGATCCGGTTCCAGGGCAGCAGCAGATTGGGCAGCACCTCGATGGCGCCTGCCATCCACACCGGATTGGCGACCTCGACGTTCTGCGCGCCAAAGACGGTGCGCGCGACCTGGATCAGGAACAGCGAGATACCCCAGGTGGCGAGCAGCGTTTCCAGCGGCCGGCCGTAGAGGTGACGGATGACGACGCGCTCCATCAGCACGCCGACCAGCGCCGCGGCAAGAAAGCCGACCGGAATCGCCGCCAGCAGGTACCAGTCGATGAAATCCGGCAGGTAGGCCTGGAAGACGGCCTGCATCGCCCATGCCGAATAGGCGCCGACCATCAGCAGCTCGCCGTGCGCCATGTTGATCACCCCCATCACGCCGTAGGTGATCGCCAGCCCCAGCGCCGCCAGCAGCAGGATCGAAGCGAGCGAAACGCCGGTGAACGCACGCCCGACATTTTCGGCGAAAGCCAGGCGCTTATCGATCGCCCGGATCGACGTGCCGGCGGCGGCACGCACGGCGCTGTCGGGCTCGGCCCAGCTGTCGCCACGCTTTTCGGTCAGCGGCAGCAGCAGCTGACGGACATTGGCGTCGCTGCTCTCGCCGAGCAGGCGGACGGCGTCGAGACGAACCGTCGCGTCGTCCGACCCGAGGCTGCCCTGGGCATACGCCATCTGCAGGCGCGCCTTGATCTCGGGGTCGGTCTCGGACGCCAGCGCCCGATCGAGCAGAGGCAGCAACTCGGCATCGGCGCCCGACGCCAGTTCCTGCGCCGCCTCCCAGCGAACTTCGCGGTTATCCGAAAACAGGCGCAGCGAAGCCAGCGTCGAAGCCAGCTCACGGCGCAAGCGATTGTTGATGCCGATCGACTCGGTCACTGCCGGCGGCGGCGCCATCTCGACGTTGGTCGACGCATCGATCACCCGCTCGCCGTCGACGATCACCACGCGTTCTCCGGCCAGCGCCAGCGAGCCCCTGGCCATCGCCTTGAGCACCGGCAGCGCCTCGCCTTTCGCGCCCTCGACGAGGGCCGCGATGGCGACGATCTTGGCGTCATTGCCGTCGGCCGCCAGCGGCCCGAGCAAGGCCGGATCGACCGCCGCGTGCGCGCCCGAGACGCTCAACAAGCAGCCGAAAACGAGGAATCCAATGGTCCGCATGCTTTCTCCACGATCGGGTACGGGCGGTCTCGAAGCACCGCCCGCACCCTCAGCCACTCAGCCACTCAGCCAGCGAACGACGCTTACTTGCCTTCCGGCTCGCCCTTCTTCTTGTCGTTACCGGCAATGTACGGGCTCCACGGTGCCGCCTTGACCGGGCCAGACATCTTCCAGACGACGTCGAACTGGCCGTCGGCCCTGATCTCGCCGATGAACACCGGCTTGTGCAGGTGGTGGTTCTTCTCGTCCATCTTGATCGTGAATCCGGACGGCGCCTTGAAGGTCTGCCCGGCCATTGCCGCGATGACCTTGTCGACATCGGTCGACTTGGCCTTCTCGACCGCCTGTTTCCACATATAGACGCCGATATACGTCGCTTCCATCGGGTCGTTGGTCACCGCCTTGTCGGCGTTCGGCAGACCCTGCTTGACCGCCCAGGCGCGGTAGGCCTTGGTGAAGCCGTCGTTCACCGGGTTCTTCAGGGTCATGAAGTAGTTCCACGCCGCCAGGTGGCCGACCAGCGGCTTGGTATCGACGCCGCGCAGCTCTTCTTCACCGACCGAGAAAGCGACCACCGGCACCTCGGTGGCCTTGATGCCGGCGTTGCCGAGTTCCTTGTAGAACGGCACGTTGGAATCGCCGTTGATGGTCGAGATCACCGCCGTCCGCTTGCCTTCGCTGGAGAACTTCTTGATCTTGGCGATGATCGTCTGGTAGTCGCTGTGACCGAATGGGGTGTACTCCTCCATGATGTCGGCGTCGGCGACGCCCTTGGACTTGAGGAAGGCGCGCAGGATCTTGTTGGTCGTGCGCGGGTAGACGTAGTCGGTGCCGAGCAGCACGAAGCGCTTGGCCGAACCGCCGTCCTTGCTCATCAGGTACTCGACCGCCGGGATCGCCTGCTGGTTGGGTGCCGCGCCGGTGTAGAAGACGTTGTACTCGAGTTCCTCGCCCTCGTACTGCACCGGGTAGAAGAGCAGGCCGTTGAGTTCCTTGAACACCGGCAGCACCGACTTGCGCGACACCGACGTCCAGCAGCCGAAGGTCACCGCGACCTTGTCCTGGCTCAGCAGCTGCCGCGCCTTCTCGGCGAACAGCGGCCAGTTCGACGCCGGGTCGACGACCACCGGCTCGAGCTGCTTGCCGAGCACGCCGCCCTTGCTGTTGATCTCGGAAATCGCCATCAGGACGGTTTCCTTGAGCGCCGTCTCGGAAATCGCCATCGTCCCCGACAGCGAATGGAGGACACCGACCTTGATCGTCTCGGCGGCCAGCGCGTTCAACGAGCCGAGTCCAAGAGCCGCGGTGACGGCGGCGGCCGAGACGGTCTTGACGAAATTGCGACGTAGCATCTGTTTGCTCCTCGAAGTTTTGAAAACAGGGAAATTTTTCCAGCGAGGAGAACAAAGCAAACGCCATGCCAGCGCCTGCCGTAGCGCGCAAATGGCGGCAAATCGATCGCTTGACGACGGCGCCGGCGCTCCCGCCGGGTTCAGGCCCCGCCGCTCGCACCAAAGCTGGGCGCCCCGGAATGGCGTGCACCAAGATGGAAACGCACACCGCGAGCAGGGCCTCGGGGCCAATAAGCCGAGCGGCGAGCCGCCGCTCGACCCGGGCGACGGCCTGCTTCATATACACTTCGCCCGGAATCGCCCAGCCGTGCCAGACAGCCATGCACCCGAGACCAGACCGATGTGCCTGAGGACAGGGGCTTGCCCAAAGGCGGCTCGGCGCGGGTCCGCCAGCCGCCATCCCCTGGCAGCCAACCCGA
>JACKLX010000007.1 GCA_024235695.1 Accumulibacter sp. | reverse complement strand
GTCCAGTTCAGACGCAGGGGTGCGCCGCTCGCGGTGCCCCCTGATTTCTGCCGCAGGGGTATAGCTCAACTGGCAGAGCGTCGGTCTCCAAAACCGAAGGTTGGGGGTTCGATTCCCTCTGCCCCTGCCACCTAGTAAGCAAAGCGGACCACATGGCCGATAAGTTAAAGTTTGCGTTGGCGGTACTGCTGCTGGTCGCCGGCATCGCTGGCTTCTACCTGCTCGCCGAGCAGCCGATGATATTGCGTGTGCTGGCGGTCCTGGCTGGCGCGGGGCTGGCCGCCGCTGTCGCCTGGCGAACCGAGCAGGGGCGGCAGTTCTTCGCCTTTGCCAGGGAAGCCACGACCGAAGCGAAAAAGGTCGTCTGGCCGTCGCGCAAGGAAACGGTCCAGACCACCGGTCTGGTCTTTGCCTTTGTGGTGGTAATGGCGCTCTTTCTGTGGTTGACCGACAAGGGCCTCGAGTGGGTTCTCTACGACCTGGTTCTTGGCTGGAGGCAATCATGAGCATGCGGTGGTACGTGGTCCACGCCTATTCCGGCTTCGAAAAGAGCGTCCAGCGTGCGCTGCACGAGCGCATCCAGCGACAGGGCATGGAACAGGCCTTCGGTCGCATTCTGGTGCCTGTCGAGGAAGTGGTCGAGCTGAAGATGGGTCAGAAGAGCATTTCCGAGCGCAAGTTCTTTCCCGGCTATGTGCTGGTCGAAATGGAAATGAACGACGACTCCTGGCACCTGGTCAAGAGCACGCCGAAGGTTACCGGTTTCGTTGGTGGCACGGCCAACAAGCCGACACCGATCTCCGAGAAGGAGGTCGACAAGATCATGCAGCAAATCCAGGAGGGTGTCGAAAAGCCTCGCCCCAAGGTGCTTTTCGAGCCGGGCGAAGTGGTTCGCGTCAAGGAAGGGCCGTTCACCGATTTTCACGGCGCGGTCGAGCAGGTGAACTACGAGAAGAATCGCCTGCGGGTGTCGGTGACCATCTTCGGTCGTCCGACGCCTGTCGAACTGGAATTTGGTCAGGTCGAGAAGGCCTGACCTTGCCCGTGCCTTGCGGCGCGTTATTTTGCTGACGCGCTGCGGAAGAGCGGCTCCCGGGCCGCGTTTGTCGTTTGGGGAGCGCTGTCACGAGCGCGCTTGAACCCGTCTAGAGGAGTCCTACCGTGGCAAAGAAAATCATTGGCTACATCAAATTGCAGGTGCCGGCGGGCAAGGCGAATCCTTCGCCACCGATCGGCCCGGCACTCGGCCAGCGTGGCCTGAACATCATGGAGTTCTGCAAGACCTTCAATGCCCAGACGCAGGGGGTTGAGCCGGGTCTGCCGATTCCGGTGGTGATCACCGCGTTTGCCGACAAGAGTTTCACCTTCATCATGAAGACGCCGCCGGCGACCGTGCTGATCAAGAAGGCGATTGGTCTCCAGAAGGGTAGCGCCAAGCCGCTGACCAACAAGGTCGGTAATCTGACCCGAGCGCAGTGCGAAGCAATCGCCACGCAGAAGATGCCCGATCTGACGGCGGCCGACATGGATGCCGCCGTTCGTACCATCGCCGGCAGTGCCCGGACGATGGGCGTCACCGTTGAAGGAGTCTGAGATGGCACAGATCAGCAAGCGCAGGAAGGCCTTCAAGGGCAAGGTTGACCGCAACAGCAGCGTTGCCATCGGCGACGCACTGAAGCTGGCCAAGGAGTTCGCCACCGCCAAGTTCGACGAATCGATCGATGTCGCTGTCTGCCTGGGCGTCGATCCGCGAAAGTCCGATCAGATCGTGCGCGGCTCGGTGGTCCTGCCCGAGGGTACCGGCAAGAGCATCCGCGTCGCTGTCTTTGCCCAGGGCGAGAAGGCGGCAGCGGCTCTCGAGGCTGGCGCCGACATCGTCGGTTTCGACGACCTCGCCGCCGAGATCAAGGCCGGGGTGCTGAACTTCGATCGGGTTATTGCCACCCCGGATGCGATGCGCGTCGTCGGCCAGCTGGGTCAGATCCTCGGGCCGCGCGGCCTGATGCCGAACCCCAAGGTGGGTACCGTGACCATGGACGTTGCCATGGCGGTGAAGAATGCCAAGGCGGGCCAGGTGCAGTACCGTACCGACAAGAGCGGCATCATCCACAGCACCATCGGTCGTGCTTCCTTTGATGTCGACAGGCTGACGAGCAACCTCAAGGCGCTGGTCGATGCGCTGCTCAAAGCCAAACCGGCCACGTCGAAAGGACAGTACCTGCGGCGGATCGCGGTGTCGAGCACGATGGGGCCGGGAATTCGCGTGGATGCGTCCACGCTGTAACAGGTTATTCGGGCCACGCTGCCGGCGTGGCCTGGCAAGGAACTTTGTTGGGCGGTCAGCGGAGCGCTTGTTAACCGCTGCCGGATCGTCAAAGACCGTAGGTGCCGACGGCCGTGGTCGAAGGCTTAAGCGCGAGAGCGGCCTGCGTAGACGGTGCGCCCCGAGAAGGATTTCGCGGTGACAGGCCTTGGCCTGCCGCGGCTATCCCGACTCCAAGGTCGCCGTGGGTGCGGTGTGTCCGGTTGGATGCGCCGTCTGTTGACTTGATGGGAGGAAGGGCCTGTGGGTCTAAATCTTGATGAAAAGAAGGCTGTCGTGGCTGAGGTGTCGGCCAGGATCGCTGGTGCCCAGACAGTCGTGCTGGCCGAGTACAGCGGTTTGCCGGTGGCGCACCTGACCCGTTTGCGGGCGCAGGCACGTGCTGCGGGTGTGTACCTGCGTGTCTTGAAGAACACGCTGGTGCGTCGGGCGGTCGAGGGTAGCGCGTTCGCCAGTCTGGCCGGCGAAATGACGGGACCGCTGATCTACAGCATTTCGGAGGATCCCGTTGCCGCGGCGAAAGTGCTCAATGATTTCGCCAAGACCAACGACAAGCTGATTCTGAAGGCGGGCAGCTATGCTGGTGAGTTGCTGGACAAGGCTGGCGTGCAGCGACTGGCATCGGTGCCGAGTCGCGATGAGTTGATCGCCCAGTTGCTGGGCATCATGCAGGCGCCGGTGACCGGCTTCGCCTGCGCGCTCGGCGCTTTGGCCAAGCAGCGGGAAGAAGCGGTCGCTTGATCGTCCTGGCGGATTTTTTGGGTATTCAGACTTAGAGATTTGGGAGTTCATTGATTATGGCAATTAGTAAAGAAGACATCCTGGAAGCCGTCGGCGCGATGACGGTGATGGAACTGAATGACCTGGTCAAGGCATTCGAAGAGAAGTTCGGCGTGTCGGCTGCTTCGATGGCCGTTGCCGCGCCGGGTGCGGCCGCTGCGGTGGTCGAGGAACAGACCGAGTTCACCGTCATGCTGATGGCCAGCGGTGAGAAGAAGGTCGAGACGATCAAGGTCGTCCGCGCGGCCACCGGCCTCGGTCTGAAGGAGGCGAAGGACCTCGTCGATGGCGCACCGAAAGCGGTCAAGGAAGGCGTTTCCAAGGCCGATGCCGACGCACTCAAGAAGCTTCTTGAGGACGCTGGAGCCAAGGTCGAGGTCAAGTAATTCCGGCCAATGCGCGTCGGGCTGACAGCCTTTTGGCTGTCAGCCCGTTTGCGCTTTTCCGGAAACAGCTTTGCCTGGCCGCGTGCCGTGGAGGTGATGCCGCGCAGCGTGCAAACGCAAGCGCGAGTGGCACCGGTGGCGACAGTATTTCGCGCATGAGCCTGTCGCACTGCCTGCCAATCGTATTGCGTTTGTCCGTTGCCCACTGACGGGTCTTTCGACCGTCGGTGTGCACTAGAGGATTTGTCTTCTGAGTTCGGAGCGACCATGAACTACTCCTACACCGAGAAAAAGCGTATCCGCAAGAGCTTCGCCAAGCGCGCCAGCGTGCTCGAAGTGCCGTTCTTGCTGGCGACCCAGCTGGAGTCGTTCTCTGCCTTCCTGCAGCGAACGGTGCCGGTAGCGCAACGCAAGAATCAGGGTCTGCAGGCTGCGTTTTCGTCCATATTTCCGATTGTCAGCCACAGCGGCAACGCCCGGCTGGAGTTCGTCAGCTTCGCGCTCTCGGACCCGACCTTCGACGTCAAGGAATGCCACCAGCGTGGCCTGACCTTCGCCTCGGCCCTGCGCGCAAAGGTCCGTCTGGTGATCCTCGACCGCGAGACCCCTGACACCATCAAGGAAGTCAAGGAGCAGGAAGTCTACATGGGCGAAATTCCGCTGATGACCTCGACCGGCTCCTTCGTCATCAACGGCACCGAACGGGTCATCGTCTCGCAGCTGCACCGCTCGCCCGGCGTATTTTTCGAACACGATCGCGGCAAAACGCACAGCTCCGGCAAGCTGCTCTTTTCGGCGCGCGTCATTCCTTATCGCGGCTCGTGGCTGGATTTCGAGTTCGACCCCAAGGACCTGCTCTTCTTCCGCGTGGATCGTCGCCGCAAGATGCCGGTGACGACGCTGCTCAAGGCCATCGGTCTGACACCGCAGCGCATCCTGCGCGAATTCTTCGAGTTCGACACCTTCCTGCTGGGCAAGAACGTGATCGAGTTTGCGCTGGTGCCCGAGCGCCTGCGCGGCGAGGTGGCACGCTTCGACTTCAACGACCCATCGGGGGCCTTGATCATTGCCAAGGACAAGCGGATCACCGCCAAGCACATCCGTGAACTCGACGCCGCGGGCATCAAGCAGGTCGCTGTCCCGGACGACTTCCTGATCGGCCGGGTGGTCGCCGAGGACATCATCGACCAGGGCAGTGGCGAGATCCTCGCCAACGCCAACGACGAAATCACCGAAACGCTGCTGGCCAAGCTGATCGAGGCGGGTATCGAGTCGCTGCACACCTTGTACATCAACGACCTCGACCGCGGCGGATTCATCTCGCAGACCCTGCGCACCGACGATACGGCGTCGCGGCAGGCGGCACGCGTTGCCATCTACCGGATGATGCGGCCGGGCGAGCCGCCGACGGAAGAAGCCGTCGAGATCCTTTTCCACGGCCTGTTCTACTCCGACGATCGCTACGACCTTTCGGCGGTCGGCCGCATGAAGTTCAACCGCCGTGTCGCGCGCAAGGACGTTGTCGAATACAAGATCATGGTCAAGCATGTGCCATCCAAGCGCGAGGGGATCGTCAAGCTGCTCGACGAAGCCCTGGGCGCCTCGGTGGCCTCCAGCGAACAGGTTCTTGGCGAGTTGAGCCACGGGCCGCGCGCGGTCGCCGAAAACCTCACCGAAGAGGCCGCGCTGGCGCTGTTCGAACAGCTGAAAGGCGCCGGCGTCAGTGGCGAAGTGCGCGAGCAACTGACGCTTTCGCCGCGCGACATCGTCGAGGTGATCAAGCTGCTGGTCGAGTTGCGCAACGGCCGCGGCGAGGTCGACGACATCGACCACCTCGGCAATCGCCGCGTTCGCTCGGTGGGCGAACTCGCCGAAAATCAATTCCGGGCCGGCCTGGTGCGCGTCGAACGCGCGGTCAAGGAGCGCCTGTCGCAGGCCGAATCCGACAACCTGATGCCGCACGACCTGATCAACGCCAAGCCGATCAGCGCCGCCGTGCGCGAGTTCTTCGGCTCCAGTCAGTTGTCGCAGTTCATGGACCAGACCAACCCACTGTCCGAGATCACCCACAAGCGACGCGTCTCGGCGCTTGGCCCGGGCGGTCTGACCCGCGAGCGCGCCGGTTTCGAAGTGCGTGACGTGCATCCGACACACTATGGCCGCGTCTGTCCGATCGAAACGCCGGAAGGCCCGAACATCGGCCTGATCAATTCGCTGGCGCTCTACGCTCGCACCAACGAGTACGGTTTTCTCGAGACGCCCTACCGCAAGGTGGTCGACGGCCAGGTGACCAATCAGATCGAGTACCTGTCGGCGATCGAGGAAGGCGCTTACATCATTGCCCAGGCCAACTCCGATCTCGGCAACGCGGGTGTCTTGACTGACGATCTGGTGACCTGCCGCGAGAAGGGCGAAACGATTCTGGCCGAGCCGGCGCGCGTTCAGTACATGGACGTCGCACCGAGCCAGATCGTCTCGGTGGCGGCCTCGCTGATTCCCTTCCTGGAACACGACGATGCCAACCGGGCGTTGATGGGCGCCAACATGCAACGCCAGGCGGTTCCCTGCCTGCGTCCGGAAAAGCCGCTGGTCGGCACCGGCATCGAGCGCACGGTGGCGGTGGACTCGGGCACGGCGGTGCAGGCGCTGCGCGGCGGCGTCGTCGATTACGTCGATGCGGCGCGGGTGGTGGTGCGCGTCAACGACGACGAGACCGGTCCCGGTGAAGTCGGCGTCGACATCTACAACATGGTCAAGTACATCCGCTCCAACCAGAACACCAACATCAACCAGCGGCCGCTGGTGCGGGTCGGCGACGTGATTGCCCGGGGTGATGTGGTGGCCGACGGTGCTTCGACCGACAAGGGCGAACTGGCGCTTGGCCAGAACATGCTGGTCGCCTTCATGCCCTGGAACGGCTACAACTTCGAGGACTCGATCCTGATCTCCGAGCGTGTTGTCGCCGAAGATCGCTTTACCTCGATCCACATCGAGGAACTGACGGTCGTTGCTCGCGATACCAAGCTCGGTCCCGAGGAGATCACCCGCGACATCGCCTCGCTCGGTGAGTCACAACTGTCGCGTCTCGACGAATCGGGAATTGTCTACATCGGCGCCGAAGTCGAGGCCGGTGACGTGCTGGTCGGCAAGGTGACGCCGAAGGGTGAGACGCAGCTGACTCCGGAAGAAAAGCTGCTGCGCGCGATCTTCGGCGAGAAGGCGTCCGACGTTAAGGACACCTCGCTGCGCGTGCAGTCGGGCATCGCCGGCACGGTTATCGATGTCCAGGTGTTCACCCGCGAGGGTATCGAACGCGACAAGCGCGCGCAATCGATCATCGACGACCACCTGCGCAGCTACAAGCTCGATCTTGCCGACCAGCTGCGGATCGTCGAGCGCGACGCCTTCGCGCGGGTCGAGCGGATGATCGTCGGCAAGCCGGCCAACGGTGGTCCCAAGCGCCTGGCCAAGGGCACGGCGGTCACCAGGGAATATCTCGATGGCATCGAGCCACATCACTGGTTCGATATCCGGATGGCCGACGAGGACGTCGCGCATCAGCTCGAGTCGCTGCGCGAGGGGCTGGAGCAAACCCGCAAGGGCTTCGACGTTGCCTTCGAGGAAAAGCGCAAGAAGCTGACCCAGGGCGACGAATTGCCGCCGGGCGTACAGAAGATGGTCAAGGTCTATGTCGCGGTCAAGCGTCGCCTGCAGGCAGGTGACAAGATGGCCGGCCGGCACGGCAACAAGGGCGTGGTATCGCGCATCGTGCCGGTCGAGGACATGCCGTACATGGCCGACGGCCGTCCGGTCGACATCGTGCTCAACCCGCTCGGCGTGCCTTCGCGGATGAACGTTGGCCAGATTCTCGAGGTCCACCTCGGACTTGCCGCCAAGGGCCTGGGTTTCAGGATCGGTGAGATGCTTCGCCGGCAGGCGGCAGCGCAGGAGGTGCGCGGCTTCCTCGAGCAGGTCTACAACAGCACCGGCAAGTCCGAAGACCTCGATCAGCTCAGTGACGGCGAGGTCCTGGAAATGGCCGGCAACCTCGAAGCCGGCGTGCCGTTCGCGACGCCGGTCTTCGACGGCGCCAAGGAGTCGGAAATCAAGGGCATGCTGGCACTCGCCGGGATGCCGGAATCGGGGCAGATGACGCTCTACGATGGCCGAACCGGCGAACAGTTCGAGCGCCAGGTGACGGTGGGTTACATGCACGTGCTGAAACTGCATCACCTGGTCGACGACAAGATGCACGCGCGCTCGACCGGCCCGTACTCGTTGGTGACGCAACAGCCACTGGGCGGCAAGGCGCAGTTCGGTGGCCAGCGCTTCGGCGAGATGGAGGTCTGGGCGCTCGAGGCCTACGGCGCTTCGTACGTGCTGCAGGAAATGCTGACCGTCAAGTCGGACGATGTTAACGGCCGCACCAAGGTGTACGAAAACATCGTCAAGGGTGATCACAAGATAGAGGCTGGCATGCCCGAGTCCTTCAACGTACTGGTCAAGGAAATCCGTTCGCTGGCGATCGACATCGATCTCGAACGTTTCTGATTGTTTGCCGAGGGGCGAGCGGTGAGCGGCGTGTAATTGCCCGTCTCGGCACTGCCGGCCCCTGACACCCCACTCCTTACTGGAGCAAAAGATGAAAGCACTGCTTGATTTGTTTAGGCAGGTGACGCAGGAAGAGCAGTTCGATGCGATCACCATTGGTCTCGCCTCGCCGGACAAGATTCGCTCCTGGTCCTATGGCGAAGTGAAGAAACCGGAAACGATCAACTATCGGACCTTCAAGCCGGAGCGCGACGGCCTGTTCTGCGCCAAGATCTTCGGCCCGATCAAGGACTACGAGTGTCTGTGCGGCAAGTACAAACGGCTCAAGCATCGCGGGGTGATCTGTGAGAAGTGTGGCGTCGAAGTGACGCTGGCCAAGGTCCGCCGTGAACGCATGGCGCACATCGATCTGGCCAGTCCGGTCGCACATATCTGGTTCCTCAAGAGCCTTCCCAGCCGCCTTGGCATGGTTCTCGACATGACCCTGCGTGACATCGAGCGGGTGCTCTATTTCGAGGCCTTTGTGGTCTACGACCCGGGCATGACGCCGCTCGCGCGTGCCCAACTGCTGACCGAGGACGACTACCTGGCAAAGGTCGAGGAGTACGGCGACGACTTCTACGCGGCGATGGGTGCCGAGGGTATTCGTGAGCTGTTGCGCTCGATCGATCTCGGCCGCGAGGTCGAAACGCTGCGTTCGGAACTCGAGACGACGACTTCGGAAACCAAGAGCAAGAAGTTCTCCAAGCGGCTAAAAATTCTCGAGGGCTTCCAGAAATCGGGCATCAAGCCGGAATGGATGGTGCTCGAGGTCCTGCCGGTGCTGCCGCCCGATCTGCGTCCGCTGGTACCGCTCGACGGTGGTCGTTTTGCCACCTCCGACCTGAACGATCTCTACCGGCGGGTGATCAACCGCAACAATCGCCTGAAGCGCCTGCTCGAGTTGAAGGCGCCGGAAATCATCGTCCGCAACGAGAAGCGGATGCTCCAGGAAGCGGTCGACTCGCTGCTCGACAACGGTCGCCGTGGCAAGGCGATGACCGGCGCCAACAAGCGCCCGCTGAAATCACTGGCCGACATGATCAAGGGCAAGGGTGGTCGTTTCCGCCAGAACCTGCTCGGCAAGCGCGTGGACTATTCCGGCCGCTCGGTGATCGTCGTCGGGCCGCAACTCAAGCTGCATCAATGCGGTTTGCCGAAGCTGATGGCGCTCGAGCTGTTCAAACCCTTCATCTTCAACCGCCTGGAAGGCATGGGACTGGCAACCACCATCAAGCAGGCGAAGAAGATGGTCGAGACCCAGGAAGCAGTGGTGTGGGACATCCTGGAAGAGGTGATTCGCGAGCATCCGATCATGCTCAACCGCGCGCCGACGCTCCACCGCCTGGGCATTCAGGCCTTCGAGCCGACGCTGATCGAGGGCAAGGCGATCCAGCTGCACCCGCTGGTCTGCGCCGCCTTCAACGCCGACTTCGACGGTGACCAGATGGCGGTGCACGTGCCGCTGTCGCTCGAGGCGCAAATGGAAGCACGGACGCTGATGCTGGCCTCGAACAATGTCCTCTCGCCAGCCAACGGCGAACCGATCATCGTTCCATCGCAGGACATCGTCCTCGGTTTGTATTACGCCACGCGCGAAGGCATCAATGCCAAAGGCGAGGGGATGATGTTCCCCGATCTGGCCGAGGTGACGCGCGCCATGCAGGCTGGCGAACTCGACTTGCACGCCCGCATATCGGTGCGGATCACCGAATACGAGAGCGACGGCGAGAACGGCTGGCAGGAAAAAGTGACGCGTTACCAGACCACCGCCGGGCGCGCCCTGTTGTCCGAGATCCTGCCCAAGGGCCTGCCCTACAGCCTGATCGACAAGACGTTGAAGAAGAAGGAAATCTCGAAGCTGATCAACGCCGCCTTCCGGCGTTGTGGTCTCAAGGAAACGGTCGTCTTTGCCGACAAGCTGATGCAGAATGGCTATCGTCTGGCCACCCGTGCGGGTATTTCGATTTGCTCGGACGACATGCTGGTGCCGGCGCAGAAGCGCGAGATCATTGCCGCCGCCGAAGAGGAAGTGAAGGAAATCGAGAACCAGTACACCAATGGTCTGGTAACCAATGGCGAGCGCTACAACAAGGTCGTCGATATCTGGGGACGTACCGGCGACCAGGTGGCGAAGGTGATGATGGACCAGCTTGGCCACGAGGAGGTGACCAATCGCCAGGGCAGCAAGGAGAGACAGGAATCGTTCAACTCGATCTTCATGATGGCTGATTCGGGCGCGCGCGGTTCGGCGGCCCAGATTCGTCAGTTGGCGGGGATGCGGGGGCTGATGGCAAAACCGGACGGGTCGATCATCGAGACGCCGATCACCACTAACTTCCGCGAGGGCCTGAACGTTCTTCAGTACTTCATCTCGACGCACGGAGCACGCAAGGGTCTGGCCGACACCGCACTGAAAACCGCCAACTCGGGCTATCTGACACGGCGACTGGTCGACGTGACGCAGGACCTGGTGGTGATCGAGGACGATTGCGGAACCAGCAATGGCGTCACCATGAAGGCGCTGATCGAAGGCGGTGAGGTGATCGAGGCGATTCGCGAGCGAATTCTCGGCCGCGTCACGGCGTCCGACGTGGTCGACCCGGATACCGACGAGACGGTCATCGAGCAGGGCACCCTGATTTCCGAAGACCATTGCGATCTGATCGACCGCCTGGGCATCGATGAAGTCAAGGTTCGTACGCCGCTGACCTGCGATACCCGCTATGGCCTCTGCGCGCAGTGCTACGGTCGGGACCTCGGTCGTGGTTCGCCGGTCAATGTCGGTGAAGCGGTTGGCGTGATGGCGGCCCAGTCGATCGGCGAGCCCGGGACGCAGCTGACCATGCGCACCTTCCACGTTGGTGGCGCTGCGTCCCGCGCCGCAGTCGCCAGCCACGTCGAGACGCACAGTACCGGCGTCGTGCGCTTCACGTCGACGATGCGTTACGTGACCAGCGCCAAGGGCGAGAAAATCGTCATCACCCGCTCCGGCGAAATCCTGATCGTCGACGACAGCGGTCGCGAGCGTGAAAAGCACAAGGTGCCGTACGGCGCGACCCTGCGGGTGGTTGACGGCGAGCAGGTGAAAGCCGGCGCACGGCTGGCTGCCTGGGATCCGCATACCCGCCCGATCATCGCCGAGTACTCGGGACTGGTGAAGTTCGAGAACGTCGAGGAAGGAGTGACGGTAGCCAAGCAGATCGACGAGGTCACCGGCCTTTCGACGCTGGTGGTGATCGATCCGAAGCGCGGCGGCAAAGCCCCGAGCAAGGGTCTGCGTCCGCAGGTGCGGCTGTTCGACCCTGACGGGCAAGAGGTCAGGATGCACGGCAGCGACCATCCGGTGACCATCACCTTCCAGGTCGGCGCAATCATCAACGTCTTCGATGGCCAACAGATTTCGGTTGGCGACGTGCTCGCCCGACTGCCGCAGGAATCCGCCAAGACGCGTGACATCACCGGCGGCTTGCCGCGCGTTGCCGAGCTCTTCGAAGCGCGTACTCCCAAGGATGCTGGCATGCTGGCCGAATTCACCGGCACGATGTCCTTCGGCAAGGATACCAAGGGCAAGCAGCGCCTGGTGATTACTGATCTCGACGGTGTCACCCATGAATACCTGATCCTCAAGGACAAGCACGTGCTGGTTCACGATGGACAGGTGGTGAACAAGGGTGAGTCGATCGTCGATGGTGCGCCCGATCCACATGACATCCTGCGCCTGCTGGGTGTCGAGGCGTTGGCGGTGTATATCACCGACGAGGTTCAGGACGTATACCGCTTGCAGGGCGTCAAGATCAACGACAAGCATATCGAGGTGATCGTCCGCCAGATGCTGCGACGGGTAAACGTGCTCGATCCCGGCGACACCAAGTTCATCAAGGGCGAACAGGTCGAGCGTGCCCATCTGCTTGACGAGAACGACAGCATGATCGCCGAAGGCAAGCTGCCGGCGACCTACGAGCACGTTCTGCTGGGTATCACCAAGGCCTCGCTGTCCACCGATTCGTTCATCTCCGCGGCGTCGTTCCAGGAGACGACGCGGGTGCTGACCGAGGCGGCGATCATGGGCAAGCGCGACGAGCTGCGCGGACTCAAGGAGAACGTCATTGTCGGTCGCCTGATTCCCGCGGGCACCGGCCTCGCCTACCACAACACGCGCAAGAAGAACGCCGCCGGCGAGGATATGGCAGCCGGTAGCGGCCTGACCGACGACGAACAGCCCGACGATGATCGGCCGGCCAGCGAAGAGAGTGCCGAAGACCAACCGGTGGCTTGACTTGCTGCCTGATAGACCATAGAATCGCCGGTCTTTGTCGCCGACGCCGTGTGCTGCGTCGGCTTGTCACTGAAATCGCCGAGGCGGCCTTTGGGTCCGCCTTGGTTTTTTGCAGCAACCGTGCGTGGCTGACGACGGTTGCTGCACTGAAGATAAGGGTGGAAACATGCCAACCATTAACCAGCTGGTGCGCAAGCCAAGAGAGGCTATCCGCATCAAGAGCAAGGTCCCAGCGCTGGGGAATTGCCCCCAGAAGCGGGGCGTCTGCACCCGTGTCTACACCACCACGCCGAAGAAGCCGAACTCGGCGCTGCGCAAGGTCTGCAAGGTCCGGCTGACGAACGGTTTCGAAGTGATTTCGTACATCGGTGGCGAGGGACACAACCTGCAGGAGCACTCCGTGGTGCTGATCCGCGGCGGTCGTGTCAAGGACTTGCCGGGCGTGCGTTATCACACGGTGCGCGGTTCGCTCGACACCCAGGGTGTCAAGAAGCGCAAGCAGGGTCGTTCCAAGTACGGTACCAAGCGCCAGAAAGCGGCTTGATTCCCGTCCGAGTAAGGGCCGTTCTCGATGGGCGGCCGGGAGGGTCGGGCACCTTGTCCGGTTCTTCAACTGAATTGTGACCAAGAGAGGTTGTTATGCCCCGTCGTCGTGAAGTGCCGAAGCGCGATATTCTGCCGGACCCGAAGTTCGGTAACGTTGATGTATCGAAGTTTGTCAATACGATCATGATGAGCGGCAAGAAGTCAGTTGCCGAGCGCATCGTTTATGGCGCTTTTGAGCAGATCGTAAGCAAGACCGGCAAGGACCCCCTTGAGGTTTTCGGTCTCGCCCTGGGCAACATCCGGCCGCTGGTCGAGGTCAAGAGTCGCCGCGTCGGCGGTGCCAACTACCAGGTGCCGGTCGAAGTTCGCCCGAGCCGCCGGATGGCGTTGGCGATGCGCTGGTTGCGCGAATCGGCGCGCAAACGTTCCGAGAAGTCGATGGGTCAGCGCTTGGCTGCCGAAATGCTGGAAGCGTCGGAAAGCCGCGGTGGCGCGGTCAAGAAGCGTGACGAAGTTCACCGCATGGCCGAGGCCAACAAGGCTTTCGCGCACTTCCGCTTCTAGGTCACACCCCAAGCGTCGCCGTTTCCTGGCGACGGCTGCTCTTTATTAGTGAAGGTCTATTACTGTGGCACGTAAAACCCCCATTGAGCGTTACCGGAATATCGGTATCAGCGCTCACATCGACGCCGGCAAGACGACGGCTACCGAGCGTATCCTGTTCTACACGGGTATCAATCACAAGATCGGTGAGGTGCATGACGGCGCCGCGACCATGGACTGGATGGCGCAGGAGCAGGAGCGCGGCATCACCATCACATCGGCGGCAACGACCTGCTTCTGGAAGGGGATGCAGTTCGATCGTCCGGAACATCGCATCAACATCATCGATACGCCGGGTCACGTCGACTTCACGATTGAAGTCGAGCGCTCGATGCGGGTTCTCGACGGCGCCTGCATGATCTATTGCGCGGTCGGCGGCGTGCAGCCGCAGTCGGAGACGGTGTGGCGTCAGGCAACCAAGTACAAGGTGCCGCGTTTGGCTTTCGTGAACAAGATGGACCGGCAGGGTGCCGACTTCTTCAAGGTCATGGAGCAGATGAAGACCCGCCTGAAGGCCAATCCGGTACCGATCGTCATCCCGATCGGCAAAGAGGATTACTTCCAGGGTGTCGTCGATCTGATCAAGATGAAGGCCATCATCTGGGACGAGGCCTCGCTGGGGATGAAGTTCGACTACCGCGACATTCCCGCCGAGTTGCAGGCCGAGGCCGAAGAATGGCGTGGCAAGATGGTCGAGGCGGCTGCCGAGTCCTCCGAAGAGCTGATGGAGAAGTACCTCGAACTGGGCGATCTCGACGAGGCCGATGTCATCAAGGGCTTGCGTGCGCGCACGCTGGCTTGCGAGATCCAGCCCGGACTGTGCGGCACCGCCTTCAAGAACAAGGGCGTGCAACGGATGCTCGACGCGGTGATCGACCTGCTGCCTTCACCGATCGACATTCCGCCGGTGACCGGCGAGAAGGAAAATGGCGAGCTCGATACACGCGCCGCATCGGACACGGCGAAGTTTTCGGCGCTCGCCTTCAAGCTGATGACCGACCCCTATGTCGGCCAGCTGACCTTCATCCGCGTATACTCCGGTGTTCTCAAGACCGGCGACACGATCTACAACCCGACCAAGGGTCGCCGCGAGCGCATCGGGCGCGTGTTGCAGATGCACGCCAACAATCGCGAAGAGATCAAGGAGGTTCTGGCGGGTGACATCGCGGCTTGCGTCGGCCTCAAGGAAGTGACCACCGGCGAGACGCTCTGCGACCCGACGGCGGTCATCACGCTCGAGCGCATGATCTTCCCCGAGCCGGTGATTCACGTCGCCGTCGAGCCGAAAACCAAGCCGGACCAGGAGAAGATGGGGATCGCGCTTGGCCGTCTGGCGCAGGAGGATCCCTCGTTCCGGGTGCGTACCGACGAAGAGTCGGGACAGACGATTATTTCCGGAATGGGCGAGCTGCACCTCGAGATCATTGTCGACCGCTTGAAGCGCGAATTCGGCGTCGAGGCGAACGTCGGTGCGCCACAGGTGGCTTATCGCGAATGCATCAAGAAGTCGGTTGAGCAGGAAGGCAAGTTCGTCAAGCAGTCGGGCGGCCGCGGGCAGTACGGCCATGTCTGGTTGAAGATCGAACCGAACGAGCCGGGCAAGGGCTACGAGTTCGTTGACGCGATCAAGGGCGGTACGGTGCCTCGCGAGTATATTCCGGCGGTAGACAAGGGCTTGCAGGATGCGATCACCAGCGGCGTGCTGGCCGGCTTTCCGGTGGTCGACATCAAGTTCACGTTGTTTGAAGGCTCCTACCACGACGTTGACTCCAACGAGAATGCCTTTCGCATGGCGGCTGCCGCTGCCTTCAAGGACGGCATGCGGCGCGCCTCACCGACCCTGCTCGAACCGATGATGGCGGTCGAGGTCGAGACGCCGGAAGACTACATGGGCAACGTCATGGGCGACCTGTCGAGTCGTCGAGGCATGGTTCAGGGGATGGAGGACGTACCCGGCAACATCAAGCAGATTCGCGCCGAGGTGCCGTTGGCCGAGATGTTCGGCTATTCGACCACCTTGCGCTCGCTGTCGCAGGGTCGCGCCACCTACTCGATGGAATTCAAGCACTACGCCGAGGCGCCGAAGAATGTCGCCGAGGCGGTGATCAACAAGAAGTGACTCTGTAATCGACTCTGTTATTGAAGGATACGGTAAATGGCAAAGGGAAAATTTGAACGTACGAAGCCGCACGTCAACGTTGGCACGATTGGCCACGTTGACCACGGCAAGACCACGCTGACGGCGGCGATCACGACCATTCTGTCGAAGAAGTACGGCGGTACGGCGAAGGCCTACGACCAGATCGACGCGGCGCCGGAAGAGAAGGCGCGCGGGATCACGATCAACACCGCGCACGTCGAGTACGAGACCGCCAAGCGCCACTACGCGCACGTCGATTGCCCGGGTCACGCCGACTACGTCAAGAACATGATTACCGGTGCGGCGCAGATGGACGGCGCGATCCTGGTCGTCTCGGCGGCCGACGGCCCGATGCCGCAGACGCGCGAGCACATCCTGCTGGCGCGCCAGGTGGGTGTGCCGTACATCATCGTCTATCTGAACAAGTGCGACATGGTCGACGACGCCGAGTTGCTCGAGCTGGTCGACATGGAGGTGCGCGAGCTGCTGTCGAAGTACGATTTTCCGGGCGACGACGTGCCGATCATCCAGGGTTCGGCGCTGAAGGCGCTGGAAGGCGACCAGGGCGAGCAGGGCGAAGGCTCGGTGATGGCGCTGGCGGATGCGCTGGACGCCTACATCCCGACGCCCGAGCGGGCGATCGACAAGCCGTTCCTGCTGCCGATCGAAGACGTCTTCTCGATCTCCGGGCGGGGTACGGTGGTCACCGGTCGCGTCGAGCGCGGTGTCGTCAAGGTCGGCGAAGAAGTCGAGATCGTCGGTATCAAGCCGACCATCAAGACCATCTGCACCGGTGTCGAGATGTTCCGCAAGCTGCTCGACCAGGGCCAGGCGGGTGACAACGTCGGCGTGCTGCTGCGCGGTATCAAGCGTGAAGACGTCGAGCGCGGCCAGGTGCTGGCCAAGCCGGGGTCGATCAAGCCGCACACCCACTTCTCGGGTGAAGTGTATGTACTGTCGAAGGAGGAGGGTGGCCGTCATACGCCGTTCTTCAACAACTATCGTCCGCAGTTCTACTTCCGTACGACGGACGTGACCGGCGCGATCGCGATGCCGGAAGGTGTCGAGATGGTGATGCCGGGTGACAACATCCAGATGACGGTCAAGCTGATCTCGCCGATCGCCATGGAAGAGGGTCTGCGCTTCGCCATCCGCGAAGGCGGCCGTACCGTCGGCGCCGGCGTCGTCGCCAAGATCATCGAGTAACTCGGCAAACTTCGGGTGGCGCGTCCGCGCCACCCATCGCTCTTTGGAATATGACATGCAAAGCCAGAAAATCCGGATCCGCCTGAAAGCTTTCGACTATCGCCTGATCGATCAGTCAGCCCAGGAGATCGTTGAAACCGCCAAGCGTACCGGCGCCGTTGTTCGTGGTCCGGTGCCCTTGCCCACCCGTATCCAGCGTTTCGATGTTCTTCGTTCGCCGCACGTCGACAAGACCTCCCGTGACCAGTTTGAAATGCGCACACACCTACGCCTGATGGACATCATCGACCCGACCGACAAGACCGTCGATGCGCTGATGAAGCTCGACCTGCCAGCGGGTGTGGACGTCGAAATTAAGTTGCAGTAATACCTTCATAGCGGCTATAATCGCCGGCTTTGGTCGGGCAGTCGTTTGTTGGCGCTGCCCGTTTTTGTCAGCAGCGCTCGCCGGCCAATCGTAGCCGGTTAGAGGAGAATAAACATGAGTCTAGGCCTTGTTGGGCGCAAGGTCGGCATGACGCGCATCTTCACCGAGGGCGGCGCAAGCGTCCCGGTAACGGTGCTCGACGTGTCGAATAACCGCGTCGCTCAGATCAAGACGCAGGAAAGCGACGGCTACTCGGTCGTTCAGCTGGCTTTCGGCAAGCGGCGCCCCTCGCGCGTGAACAAGCCGCTCGCCGGTCATCTCGCCAAGGCTGGCGTTGAGGCGGGCCGCGTCCTCAAGGAATTTTCGGTCGCCGCTGACGAGTTGGCCACCTTGAAGGCCGGCGATCCGATCGCCGTGACGATATTTGCCGTTGGCCAGAAGGTCGATGTCACCGGCCAGACCATCGGCAAGGGCTTCTCCGGCGCGGTCAAGCGCTACCATTTCTCGTCGCAGTGTGCCTCGCACGGCAACTCGGTGTCGCATCAGGCACTCGGGTCGACCGGCATGGCGCAGGATCCCGGGCGGGTCTTTCCCGGCAAGAAGATGGCTGGTCATCTCGGTGCCGTCCGGCGCACGCAACAGAATATCGAAATCGTTCGCGTCGATGTGGAGCGCCAGCTGCTGTTGCTCAAAGGCGCCGTTCCGGGCTCCAAGGGGTCGGACGTCGTCGTACGTCCTGCAGTCAAGGCGGGGGCATAAATGGAACTCAAGCTGATCAATGAGCAGGGCCAGGAAGCCAGCCGTCTGCAGGCACCCGACATGCTGTTCGGCCGCGACTACAACGAAGCGCTGGTCCATCAGGTCCTGGTGGCCTACCAGGCGAATGCGCGTAGCGGCAATCGCGCGCAGCGGGATCGCTCCGAGGTTCGCCATACCACCAAGAAGCCGTGGCGCCAGAAGGGCACCGGTCGTGCCCGCGCCGGCATGTCGTCTTCGCCGATCTGGCGTGGCGGTGGCCGTGTCTTCCCCAGCGCCAGCGACGAGAACTTCAGTCAGAAACTGAACCGCAAGATGTATCGTGCCGGCATGGCGGCGATTCTTTCGCAGCTGGTCCGCGAGGATCGTCTGGCGGTGGTCGAAGGCTTTTCGGTCGAGGCGCCGAAGACCAAGCTTTTTGCCGCCAAGATCAAGGGTATGGGTTACGAGTCGGTGCTGCTGATTACCGACGAGCTGGAGGAGAACGTTTTCCTGGCGGCGCGCAATCTCCCCAATGTGTTGGTCGTGGAAGTGCGGCAGGCGGACCCGGTGTCGCTGGTTCGTTTCCCCAAGGTGCTGATCACCCGCGGTGCGCTGGCCAAGTTCGAGGAGGTCCTGGGATGAACCAAGAACGTCTGATGCAGGTATTGCTCGCCCCGCAGATCTCCGAGAAGGCGACCTTTGTCGCCGACAAGCACGAGCAGGTCATCTTTCGCGTCGTCGCGGATGCGACCAAGCCCGAGGTGAAAGGGGCCGTCGAGTTGCTGTTCAAGGTCACTGTGAAATCCGTACAGATCGCCAATGTCAAGGGCAAGCACAAGAAATTCGGCCGCGTCATGGGTCGCCGCAAGAGCTGGAAGAAGGCTTACGTGTGCCTGAATGCGGGGCAGGAGATCAACTTCGTTGATGGAGGGGGCGTCTGATGGCACTCGTCAAAGTCAAGCCGACCTCGCCGGGCCGCCGCGCCGTTGTCAAGGTCGTCAATCCCACGCTGCACAAGGGCGGCGCGCTGGCCTCGCTGCTCGAACCGCAGTCCAAGCGCGCTGGTCGCAACAACAACGGCCATATCACGACACGACATCACGGTGGCGGCCACAAGCAGCACTATCGCGTCGTCGACTTCAAGCGCAGCAAGGACGGCATTCCGGCTACCGTCGAGCGTCTCGAATACGACCCCAACCGAACGGCCAACATTGCCCTTCTCTGTTATGCGGATGGCGAGCGTCGCTACATCATTGCGCCGCGGGGTCTGGTCGTCGGTCAGCAGCTGTTCAGCGGGTCCGAGGCGCCGATCAAGGTGGGCAATGCGCTGCCGATCCGCAACATCCCGGTCGGTACGACGATCCATTGCGTCGAAATGGTTCCTGGCAAGGGGGCGCAGTTGGCGCGCTCGGCGGGGACGTCGGTGCAGTTGCTGGCGCGCGAGGGTGTGCACGCGCAACTGCGGCTGCGTTCGGGCGAGATCCGGCGAGTGCACGTCGAGTGCCGGGCAACGATTGGCGAAGTCGGCAACGAAGAGCACAGTTTGCGCTCGATCGGCAAGGCCGGCGCAAACCGCTGGCGCGGTGTTCGCCCGACCGTTCGTGGCGTGGCCATGAACCCGATCGACCATCCGCACGGCGGCGGCGAAGGAAAGACGGCATCGGGTATGCACCCGGTCAGCCCCTGGGGAACCAAGACCAAGGGTTATCGCACTCGTCGCAACAAGCGCACGACTTCGATGATCGTGCAGCGCCGCAGCAAGAAACGCTAGGGGATAGAGAACCATGGGACGTTCCGTTAAAAAGGGCCCGTTTGCTGATGCCCATCTGATCAAGAAAGTAGACGCCGTGCGCGCGACGGGCGACAAGCGGCCGATCAAGACCTGGTCGCGCCGGTCGACCGTGTTGCCGGATTTCGTCGGTTTGACAATCGCTGTTCACAACGGCAAGCAGCACGTTCCGGTGTACGTCACCGAGAACATGGTTGGCCACAAACTCGGCGAGTTTTCGCTGACCCGCACCTTCAAGGGCCATACCGCCGGCAAGAAGGCGAAGAGGTAAAGGAATGAATATGGAAACTCGTGCTGTTTTGCGCGGCGTGCGCTTGTCGAGCCAGAAGGGCCGCCTGGTGGCGGACCAGATCCGCGGCCTGCCGGTGGACAAGGCGCTCAGCATCCTGGCGTTCAGCCCGAAGAAGGGTGCGACGATCATCAAGAAGGTGCTCGAGTCGGCGATTGCCAACGCCGAGCACAACGATGGCGCCGATATCGACGAGCTGAAAGTCAAGGCGATCTGTGTCGAGAAGGGGATGGTGCTCAAGCGCTTCACGGCAAGAGCGAAGGGCCGCGGCAACCGGATCGTCAAGCCGACCTGTCACGTTTTTCTGACCGTCGGCAACTGAGGAATAAGAATGGGACAAAAGATACATCCTGCTGGGTTCCGGCTGTCGGTTACGCGTGATTGGTCGTCGCGCTGGTATGCCAACAAGAAAAACTTCTCCGGCATGCTCAACGAAGACATCGCGGTCCGCGAGTACCTGAAAAAGAAGCTGAAGCATGCTTCCGTCGGGCGCGTTCTGATCGAGCGTCCGGCCAAGAACGCGCGGGTGACGATCTTCTCGGCTCGCCCGGGAGTGGTTATCGGCAAGAAGGGCGAGGAAATAGATCAGTTGCGTGCCGCCTTGCAGAAGATCATGGGCGTTCCGGTGCATGTCAGCATCGAAGAGATCCGCAAGCCCGAAGTCGATGCGCAGTTGATCGCCGATTCGATCACCCAACAGCTTGAGAAGCGGATCATGTTCCGCCGGGCCATGAAGCGAGCCATGCAGAACGCCATGCGGCTTGGCGCCCAGGGTATCAAGATCATGAGTTCGGGTCGCCTCAACGGTGCCGAGATTGCTCGCCGTGAATGGTATCGGGAGGGCCGGGTACCGCTGCACACGCTGCGCGCCGATATCGACTATGCGACGTCGAAGGCGTTGACCACCTATGGCCTGATCGGCGTCAAGGTGTGGGTTTTCAAGGGCGAAATCGTCAATCGCCACGATCAGGTAGTCGCTTCTCCGGAAGGGGCGGCTGACGAGCAACTCCGCAAGCCGCGTCGCGCGCCTCGCGCGGGTGAAGCGCCCGATCGGGTGCGGGCGGCGAGGGCCAGACCCGAAGGTCTGGAAGACGCTGCCAGGGATGATGCTGCCAGGGCGGTAGACGGGGCAGCTCCGGAGGCGAAGGCGCCGGTGAAACGTGTAAGAAAGGCAGGAACCACAGATGCTTCAGCCAACTAGAAGAAAGTACCGCAAGGAGCAGAAGGGCCGCAATACCGGCCTGGCGACACGCGGTGCCAAGGTCAGCTTCGGCGAATATGGCCTCAAGGCCATCGGCCGTGGTCGCCTGACAGCGCGTCAGATCGAAGCCGCACGCCGGGCCATGACCCGGCACATCAAGCGTGGCGGCAGAATCTGGATCCGGATCTTCCCGGACAAGCCGATTTCCAAGAAGCCCGCCGAGGTGCGGATGGGGAGCGGCAAAGGCAACCCGGAATACTACGTCGCCGAGATCAAGCCCGGCAAGGTTCTCTACGAGATGGACGGTGTGAACGAAGGGCTGGCGCGTGAAGCGTTCGCGCTGGCCGCTGCCAAACTGCCGATCCCGACGGCATTCGTTACGCGCATGGTGGGTTGATCATGAAAGTCAGTGAACTCAGAGCTAAGTCCGTCGACGAGCTGAACAAGGAATTGCTTGATCTGCTGAAGGCGCAGTTTGGCCTGCGGATGCAGCTTGCGACGCAGCAATTGTCCAACAACAGTCAGATTGGCAAGGTGCGCCGACAGATCGCGCGCGTGCGCACGCTTCTTCGTGAAAAGGCAGTGCAACAATGAGCGAGACCACAGGCAGCAAACGTACTCTGGTCGGTCGTGTCGTCAGCGACCGGATGGAAAAGACCGTGACGGTGATGGTCGAGCGTCGTGTCAAGCACGCGATTTACGACAAGATCATGGTCCGCTCGAGCAAGTATCACGCCCATGACGAAAGCAACGACGCGAAAGCGGGTGACCTGGTTGAAATCCAGGAGTCGCGCCCGCTGTCGAAGACCAAGACCTGGGTCGTCACCAGACTGCTGCAACGCGCGGTGGCCATCTAGCGCTTGCGTTATTCCCGCAAGCGGATATAATGCCGCGTTTCCCCGCGCTCGACCGATTCCACACGGCGAGCGTTTCTACCCTTACGGGTTCCAAGACTGACCGCCGCTGCGGGACAAGTTGGAGTGACAGATGATTCAAGTACAGACGGTTCTCGACGTTGCCGACAACACTGGCGCGCGCTCGGTGATGTGCATCAAGGTGCTCGGCGGCTCGAAGCGACGCTACGCGGGCGTCGGCGACATTATCAAGGTCACCATCAAGGACTCGGCGCCGCGTGGGCGCGTCAAGAAGGGTGATGTTTACAGCGCCGTGGTGGTCCGCACGGCCAAGGGCGTTCGTCGCATGGACGGATCGCTGGTCAGATTCGACCACAACGCCGCGGTGCTGTTGAATAACAAGATGGAGCCGATTGGCACCCGTATCTTTGGGCCGGTGACGCGCGAGCTGCGTGGCGACCGGTTCATGAAGATCGTGTCTCTGGCGCCGGAAGTGCTGTAAGGACGCTCATGGAAAAGATTCGTAAAGGTGACGACGTGATCGTTATCGCCGGAAAAGACAAGGGCAAGCGCGGCGTCGTTCTGCGCCGCTCGGGTGCCGAGCATGTCGTCGTCGAGGGCGTCAATCGCGTCAAGAAGCACGTCAAGCCGAATCCGGTCAAGGGCGTCGTCAGCGGCATCGTCGATAAGGAAATGCCGCTGCACGTATCCAACGTCTCGCTCTACAACCCGGCGACGAAGAAGGCTGACCGCGTTGGCTTCAAGACCCTTGAAGATGGCGTCAAGGTGCGTTTCTTCAAGTCCAACGGCGAAGTTCTCGGAAGCTAAGGAATAGTCATGGCACGGTTATTGGAATACTACAAGACCACGGTGGTGGCGGAGCTGACCAAGAAATTCGGCTACAAGTCGAGGATGGAGGTTCCGCGGATCACCAAGGTCACGCTCAACATGGGCGTCGGCGAAGCAGTCGCCGACAAGAAGGTGCTTGAGAACGCGATTGGCGATCTGACCAGGATAGCCGCCCAGAAGCCGGTGATCACCAAGGCGCGCAAGTCGATCGCCGGCTTCAAGATTCGTACCGGCTACCCGATCGGTTGCATGGTCACCTTGCGCGGCCCGCGGATGTTCGAGTTCATCGATCGCCTGGTCACTGTTGCCCTGCCTCGTGTGCGCGACTTTCGCGGTATTTCCGGGAAAGGTTTCGATGGCCGCGGCAACTACAACATGGGTCTCAAGGAGCAGATCATCTTCCCGGAGATCGAGTACGACAAGATCGACGCACTACGCGGCATGAACGTCAGCGTCACGACGACGGCCAAGACCGATGATGAGGCGCGTGCCTTGCTTGGCGCGTTCAAATTTCCCTTCAGGAACTGACACCAAATGGCAAAACTCTCAGTGATCAACCGCGGTGAAAAGCGGCGCAAGTTGGTTGAAAAGTATGCCAAAAAGCGCGCCGAACTGGTGGCGGTGGTGAACGACCAGAGCCTGTCCGTCGAGGATCGCTTCGAGGCGCGGCTGAAGATTCAGGCGCTACCGCGCAATTCGAGTCCGGTCAGGCTCCGTAACCGGTGCTTGTTGACCGGTCGGCCGCGTGGTGTGTTCCGCAAGTTTGGTCTCGGTCGTGGCAAGCTGCGCGAATTCGTAATGCAAGGCGAAGTCCCGGGAATGATCAAGGCTAGCTGGTAGGCAGGAGAGAACGAAATGAGTATGAGCGATCCGATCAGCGACATGCTGACCCGCATCCGAAATGCCCAGATGGCAAGCAAGGCGTCGGTCGCCATGCCGTCTTCGAAAGTCAAGATTGCCATCGCCCAGGTGCTCAAGGACGAGGGCTATGTGGAGGACTTCGGAGTTGCTCCGAACAATGGCAAGCCGATCCTCGAGATTGGCTTGAAGTATTACGCTGGCCGTCCGGTGATCGAGCGGATCGACCGCGTATCCCGGCCAGGCCTGCGAATCTACCGGGGCGCTGACAACATTCCACCGGTGATGAACGGTCTCGGGGTGGCGATTGTATCGACGCCGAAGGGTGTCATGACTGACCGCAAGGCTCGCGCCAGCCATGTTGGCGGCGAAGTGCTGTGCGTCGTCGCGTAAGGGGTAGCCATGTCGCGCGTTGCAAAGAAACCAATCGTTCTGCCGCAGGGTGTTGCGGTGGATATCTCGGCTGATGGTATCTCGGTGAAGGGCCCGCTTGGCGCCCTCCAGTTTGCCGGGAATCCGGCGGTCGGCGTCAAGTTGCAGGACGGCAGCTTGCTCTGCACGCCCGCGCCGGGTGTGCCGCAGGCCGACGCACTTGCCGGAACGGTGCGTGCCGTCGTGGCCAACATGGTGACCGGGGTGAGCGCGGGTTTCGAGCGCAAGCTGAGCCTGATCGGCGTCGGCTACCGTGCGCAGGCGCAGGGTGACACGCTTAACCTGACGCTCGGCTTTTCTCATCCGATAGCCTACAAGTTGCCGCAGGGGATCACCGCGACGACAGCGACCCAGACCGAGATCGTCATCAAGGGGGTCGACCGGCAACTGGTCGGCCAGGTGGCGGCCGAGGTTCGCGCCTATCGTCCGCCCGAGCCGTACAAGGGCAAGGGTGTGCGCTACGTCGACGAAGTCGTCGTGGTCAAGGAAACGAAGAAGAAAAAGTAAGGGTGCTGAGATGATTGACAAGAAACAGGCGCGTTTGCGCAGGGCCCGCAAGACCCGGGCCAAGATTGCCGAACTGAAGACGGTGCGCCTGTCGGTGCACCGCAGCAATTGCCACATCTACGCACAGGTGATTTCTGCCTGCGGGGCCAAGGTCCTGGCGGCCGCTTCGTCGCTCGAACTCGAGGTGCGCAAGAGCTTGCCGAAGGGTGGTGGCGATATCGGCGCGGCGAAGGCGATCGGCCAGCTGGTTGCCGAACGCGCAAGAAAGGCCGGCATCGAACAGGTCGCCTTTGACCGCTCGGGCTTTCAGTATCACGGACGGATCAAGGCGCTGGCGGAAGCCGCGCGTGAAGCTGGTCTCAAGTTCTGACCCGACCGCAAAGAATTGGAGTAATCAATGGCAAGACCACAAGGCAGAAAACCTCAGCAAGCCGACAAGCCCGATGATGGCATGCGCGAGAAGATGATCTCGATCAACCGCGTCACGAAGGTGGTCAAGGGGGGTCGGATTCTCGGCTTTGCCGCACTCACCGTCGTTGGCGACGGCGACGGGCGCGTCGGCATGGGCAAGGGCAAGTCGCGTGAAGTTCCGGTGGCGGTCCAGAAGGCGATGGAAGAAGCCCGGCGCAATCTGATCAAGGTGAGCCTCAGGGACGGTACCTTGCAGCATACCGTTTTCGGCCATCACGGCGCCTCGAGGGTGATGATGCAACCGGCCCCCGAAGGTACCGGCATCATTGCCGGCGGTGCCATGCGCGCGGTCTTTGACGTGATCGGAATGACCAACGTCGTCGCCAAGGCGCACGGGTCTACCAATCCCTACAACATTGTCCGGGCGACGATCAACGGTCTGCGTTCGATGACCACGCCGGCGGAGATTGCCGCCAAGCGGGGCAAGACGGTTGCCGAGATCCAGGGGTAAGAAATGGCCGAGAAGAAAGTTAAAGTGACACTGGTCAGGAGCCTGATCGGTACCAAGGAGTCGCATCGCGCGACGGTCCGCGGTCTTGGCCTTCGTCGGCTGAATAGCAGTTCGACCCTTGAAGATACCCCGGCAGTGCGCGGGATGATCAACAAGGTCGCCTATCTCCTGAAGTGTGAGGGCTGAGATGGAACTCAATACGGTTCAAGCGGGCGACGGTGCGCGGTCCGACAGGAAGCGCGTCGGCCGCGGTGTCGGCTCGGGCTTCGGCAAGACCTGCGGACGCGGGCACAAGGGTCAGAAATCGCGTGCAGGGGGCTTTCACAAGGTCGGCTTCGAGGGCGGTCAGATGCCTTTGCAGCGTCGCTTGCCGAAACGGGGCTTCAAGTCGTTGACCGGCGCACGCAATGTCGCGGTGCGCTTGTCGGAAATTGCTCGCCTGCCGGTCGATGAGATCGACCTGGCGACGCTGCGACAGGCCGGTCTGGTGCCACAGCAGGTGCTGTCGGCGAAGGTCGTGCTGTCGGGCGAGATCAAGCGAAAGGTCGTCCTCAAGGGAGTCGGAGCGACGGCGGGTGCCAGGGCGGCGATCGAAGCCGCGGGCGGCAGTGTGGCTGAATAACGAGTCGGCAAGGGTGATCTTTCTTGGCAACTAGTCCCAGCACGGTCAGCAAGGGCGGCAAGTTCGGCGACCTCAAGCGCCGGCTCTGGTTCCTGCTCGGCGCCCTGGTGGTGTACCGGATCGGCTCGCACATCCCCGTCCCGGGGATCGACTCGCAGGTCCTCGCCGAACTGTTCGGCAGGCAGCAGGGTGGCATCCTCGGCATGTTCAACATGTTCTCTGGAGGCGCGCTGTCGCGGTTCACGATTTTTGCGCTGGGAATCATGCCCTACATTTCGGCGTCGATCATCATGCAACTGATGACTCACGCCAGCCCCCAACTCGAGGCCCTCAAGAAGGAGGGCGAGGCGGGGCGACGCAAGATCACGCAGTACACCCGCTACGGCACGGTCGGCCTGGCCCTGTTCCAGGGCATCGGCATTGCCATCGCGGTGGAGTCGCAGCCGGGGCTGGTGCTCGATCCGGGAATGATGTTCCGCTTTGTGACGGTGATCACACTGGTCACCGGGACGATGTTCCTGATGTGGCTCGGCGAGCAGGTGACCGAGCGTGGGCTTGGGAACGGCATCTCGATCATCATCTTTGCCGGTATTGCCGCCGGTCTGCCGCGGGCAATCGGTGGCTTGCTCGAACTGGTTCGTACCGGCGCCATGCATCCGTTGACAGCGATCGTGATCAGCGTGCTGGTGGTCCTGGTTACTGCCTTCGTGGTCTTCGTCGAGCGCGGACAACGCAAGATTCTGGTCAACTATGCGAAACGCCAGGTCGGCAACAAGGTTTACGGCGGTCAGAGTTCGCATCTGCCACTCAAGCTGAACATGGCGGGGGTGATTCCACCGATCTTCGCCTCGTCGATCATTCTCTTTCCGGCGACGATTGCCGGCTGGTTTGGCGCGGGTGAGTCGGGGCGCTGGCTGAAGGATGTGGCAGGCGCCTTGTCGCCTGGACAACCGATCTACGTGATTCTTTACGCGGCGGCAATCATCTTCTTCTGCTTCTTTTACACCGCTCTGGTCTTCAATTCGCGTGAGACGGCCGACAACCTGAAACGCAGCGGCGCCTTCGTTCCCGGGATACGGCCCGGCGACCAGACCGCTCGTTACATCGACAAGATATTGATGCGGCTGACGCTGGTTGGCGCGTGCTATATCACGATCGTCTGTTTGCTGCCGGAATTCATGATCCTGAAGTGGAATGTGCCGTTCTATTTTGGCGGGACATCACTGCTGATCATCGTCGTGGTGACCATGGACTTCATGACCCAGGTGCAGGCGTATACGATGTCGCACCAATACGAGAGCCTGCTCAAGAAGGCTAACTTCAAAGGCTCCGGGTTACCGGCGAAATAGGATGGCAAAGGAAGACTTGATTGAAATGCAGGGGGAGGTCATCGAAAACCTCCCGAATGCGACCTTCAGGGTGAGGCTCGAGAACGACCATGTCGTCCTCGGGTTCATTTCCGGCAAGATGCGCATGCACTACATCCGCATTCTGCCGGGGGACAAGGTGACGGTGCAGCTGACACCGTACGACCTGAGTCGCGCGCGAATCGTCTTCCGCGCCAAGTGAAGGATTTCTACGATCTCTACGCAACAATTCGGTACCGGGCTGGCTGCGCTTCGTGCCGAGGAATCAGGAGTTAACAATGAAAGTGCTGGCCTCTGTGAAGCGCATTTGCCGCAAGTGCAAGATCATTCGGCGTCACGGCATCGTGCGGGTGATCTGTGCCGATCCCCGTCACAAACAGCGTCAGGGTTGATCGCTGCGACCCACTCTTGTGAGTCGTCAGTCGGTTGAAGATATAACTGTAAGTTTCGATTAGTTGGGGTGAATCAATGGCCCGCATCGCAGGCGTAAACCTACCGAACCACCAGCATGCCGAGATCGCATTGACCGCGATTTACGGTATTGGGCGTCCTCGCGCACAGAGAATCTGTGATGCGGCCGGGGTTCCCCGTTCCACCAAGATGAAGGACATGACCGAGGCTGAACTGGAGCGCTTGCGCGACCAGATTGGCCGCTTCTCGGTCGAGGGAGACTTGCGCCGCGAAGTGACGATGAGCATCAAGCGCTTGATGGACCTCGGCTGCTACCGTGGGCTTCGTCACCGCAAGGGCCTGCCGTCGCGCGGTCAGCGCACGAAGACCAACGCGCGCACGCGCAAAGGCCCGCGCAAGCCGATCGCCGGCAAGAAATGATTAGGGACTAGGATCTGACTATGGCCAAGAGCGCTACAAAAGTTCGCAAGAAAGTCAAGGTAAGGAAGAACGTGGCCGAGGGCGTCGCCCATATCCACGCTTCCTTCAACAACACGATCATTACCATTACCGACCGCCAGGGCAACGCCTTGTCGTGGGCTACTTCGGGTGGGGCAGGCTTCAAGGGATCGCGCAAGAGCACGCCCTTTGCGGCGCAGGTGGCGGCCGAGGCGGCTGGCAAGGTCGCTGTCGAATGTGGCGTCAAGAATCTCGAAGTCCGGATCAAGGGTCCGGGTCCGGGACGCGAGTCATCGGTACGTGCACTGAATGCTCTGGGCATGAAGATCACGGCGATCACCGACGTTACGCCGATTCCACACAATGGCTGCCGTCCGCCCAAGAAGCGTCGGATTTAAGGAGAAGAACAGTGGCTCGCAACCTCGATCCGAAATGCCGTCAGTGCCGCCGTGAAGGCGAGAAGTTGTTCCTGAAGGGCGAGAAGTGCTTTACCGACAAGTGCGCGATCGAACGCCGCTCGTACGCGCCGGGTCAGCATGGCCAGAAGTCCGGACAGCGTTTGTCGGACTATGGCGTACACCTGCGCGAGAAGCAGAAGATCCGGCGCATCTACGGCGTTCTCGAAGGACAGTTCCGCAAGGTCTACAAGGAAGCAGACCGGCGCAAGGGAGTGACCGGCGAAGTGCTGTTGCAATTGCTGGAGGCACGGCTTGACAGCGTTGCCTATCGCATGGGCTTCGCGGCGTCGCGTTCCGAGTCGCGGCAGGTGGTGCGACACAATGGCGTGCTGGTTAACGGTCGCCGGGTCAATATTCCGTCTTACCAGGTTCGTCCCGGCGACGTCGTCGAAGTCTGCGAGAAGGCGAAAGCGCAGCTTCGCATCAAGGCGGCGCTGGTCGCTGCCGAGGCACGCGGTTTTCCGGAGTGGGTCGAAGTGGACGCAAAGGCCGCCAAGGGTACCTACAAGGCGCACCCGGAGCGTAGCGAACTGCCGCCGACGATCAACGAGAGTCTCGTCATCGAACTCTACTCCAAGTAGTCGTAGCAGGGCTTGGTGGTATCAGGCAAAGGACAGTACATGCAAAGCAGTGGACTATTTAAACCGCGCATCATTGATGTGCAGAGCTTGTCGCCGGTGCACGCGCGCGTGGTCATGGAGCCGTTCGAGCGCGGCTATGGCCACACTCTTGGCAATGCTCTGCGGCGCATCCTGCTGTCGTCGATGCCGGGTTACGCGCTGACCGAGGTGAGCATTGACGGCGTACTCCACGAGTATTCGACGATCGATGGCGTCCAGGAGGATGTCGTCGATATCCTGCTGAACCTCAAGGGTGTGGTCTTCAAGCTTCACAACCGCGAGGAGGTCGTCCTTCATCTTGGCAAGGAAGGCCATGGCGTCGTCCGCGCAGCGGATATCGAGGTCTCTCATGACGTCGAGATCATCAATCCGGAGCATGTGATCGCGCACCTGTCGGCCGGTGGCAAGCTGGCCATGGAAATGAAGGTCGAGAAATCCCTGGGCTACCTGGCCGGCAATCTGCGCGACCTCGGTGACGGTGGCAAGAGCATCGGCAAACTGGTTCTGGACGCCTCGTTCAGTCCGGTTCGGCGAGTCAGCTACACGGTCGAAAGCGCACGGGTCGAGCAGCGTACCGACCTCGACAAGCTGATCATGGAAATCGAGACCAACGGCGCGATCGAACCGGAGGAGGCGATCCGCACAGCGGCACGCATCCTGATGGAGCAGCTGTCGGTTTTCGCCGATCTCGCCGGCACGGCGATGCCGGTCGAGTACCAGAAGACAGTGCAGGTAGACCCGCTGCTGCTGCGTCCGGTCGACGATCTCGAACTGACGGTGCGCTCTGCCAACTGCCTGAAGGCCGAGAACATCTACTACATCGGTGATCTGATCCAGCGCACCGAGAACGAGTTGCTCAAGACGCCGAATCTCGGACGCAAGTCGCTTAACGAAATCAAGGAAGTGTTGGCCGCGCGCGGCCTGACGCTGGGCATGAAACTCGAGAACTGGCCGCCGGCCGGCCTCGAGAAATGAGCTGCCGGAAAAGAACAGGAAGGAATTGATATGCGTCACCGTTTGGGTCTCCGCAAACTGAATCGTACCAGCGCCCATCGTCTGGCGATGCTGCGTAACATCACCGTTTCGCTGCTGCGCGAAGAAGTCATCAAGACGACCTTGCCGAAGGCCAAGGAGCTTCGCCGGGTGGTCGAGCCGATCATCACGCTTGGCAAGAAGCCCAACCTTGCCAACCGGCGACTGGCGTTCGATCGTCTGCGTGACCGCGACATGGTGGTCAAGGTTTTCGACGAGCTCGGGCCGCGCTATGCGACACGAAATGGCGGTTACCTGCGGATCTTGAAATGTGGCTTTCGGGTCGGGGACAATGCGCCAATGGCAATGGTGGAACTGCTCGACAGACCCGAGAGCGCTGCCGACACCGTCGCCGAGGCCTGACTCCGAGTCACTGCCCGCACCTGCGCGGCGTCGAGAAAAAAAAGCCAGGCTGCGTGCCTGGTTTTTTTTGTCGGGGTCGCTGGCCGTCTTCTCCTTGCCAGCTACACGTGCAGCGCGACATCCGCGGCGGTGGCGTCGTCGGCGAGAGCCTCTTCCTGCTGTTGCAGCAGCCACATTTGCGCATACAGACCCGACGCCTGCAGCAGCTGCGCATGTGAGCCGCGTTCGACGATGCGGCCTGCGTCCATCACGAGGATCTGGTCGGCATTCATGACGGTCGACAGTCGATGGGCGATCACCAGCGTCGTGCGGCCGCGCGCCGCGTTGTCGAGACTGGCCTGAATGGCCTTTTCGGTCTTCGAGTCGAGCGCCGAGGTGGCCTCGTCGAAAATCAGCACGGGCGGATCCTTCAGCAGCGCACGGGCGATCGCCACGCGCTGCTTTTCTCCACCGGAAAGCTTCAGGCCGCGTTCGCCGACCCTGGTCTCATAGCCGTCGGGAAGCCGTTCGATGAACCGCGCCAGTTGCGCCGCTTCGGCGGCGGCCAGTACCTGCTCGCGGTTCGCCTCCGGGCGGCCGTACTGGATGTTGTAGTAGATACTGTCGTTGAAAAGCACGGTATCCTGCGGAACGATGCCGATCGCCGCGCGCAGGCTCGCTTGCGTCAGTTGGCGCAGATCGCTGCCGTTGACCAGAATGTGGCCGCTGTCGATGTCGTAGAAGCGGTAGAGGAGGCGTGCCAGGGTCGATTTGCCGGAACCCGACTCGCCGACTACGGCGACCGTGCCGCCGGCTGGAATGCTGAAGTCGATGTCATGAAGGATCTGGCGCCTGGTTTCGTACGCGAAGTCGACGTTGGAAAAGCGAATGAATACCGGCCCGCGGGCCAGTTCGATGGCATCGGGAGCGTCGGCGACCTCGCGGTTGACCGCCAGCAGGTCGAACATCCGCTCGATGTCGGTTAGCGCCTGCCGTATTTCACGGTAGACCACGCCAAGAAAGTTCAGGGGCATGTAGAGTTGAATCAGGAAGGCGTTGACCAGTACCAGGTCGCCAATGGTCATCGTCCCGTCCACAACGCCGCTTGCTGCGCGCCACATCATCGCCGTTACGCCGAGCGCGATGCTCAGTTGCTGGCCGAGGTTGAGCCATGACAGCGACACCCGGCTCCTGGTAGCTGCGTCCTCCCAATCCTGCATGCGTTGGTCGTAGCGTCGGGCCTCGTATTCCTCGTTATTGAAGTATTTCACCGTCTCGTAGTTGATCAGGCTGTCGATGGCACGGGTATTGGCCGCAGAATCGGTTTCGTTGACCTTTCGGCGAATGTTGATCCGCCAATTGCTGACCTTGACCGTGAAGACGACATAGATGGTCAGCGACGCCAACGCGATGAGGACAAAGATCCTGTCGTAGCGCGCAAACAGGATGGCGAGAACCAGGCCGATCTCGATCAGCGTCGGCAGGATCGAATAGAGCGTGTAGCTGATCAGATTGGCGATCGAGCGGCTGCCGCGCTCGATGTCGCGCGACACGCCGCCGGTCTCCCGATGCAGGTGAAAGCGCAGCGACAGTTGATGCAGGTGGCGGAATACTTCAAGCGCGATTTGGCGCACGGCGCGCTGGGTGACGCGGGCGAAAAGGATTTCACGCAGTTCGGTGAACAGCGCGCTGGAAAAGCGCAGCGCCCCGTACAGCAGCAGCAGGAGTGCCGGCAAGCTGAGCGCCTGCTGGGCGCTGTCGAGGCCGTCGATCATCTCCTTGAAGACCAGCGGTACCGCGACCGTGGCCAGTTTGGCGGCGACCAGGCAGGACAACGCCAGGAGAACGCGCCACTTGTACTGCCAAAGGTAGGGCACGAGCCTGTTGACCGTCAGCCAGACGTGCGTGTCGGCCGGCGGACGTTGATCAAGGGCAGGCGACGATGGCGTAGAGCGGCGCATGGGCGTGGGCGGCTGATTCTCGAGCCGTCGAGTATGCCCTCTCCGGTGGCGCCCGGAGTCGCAGACAATGCAGAAAAATGCAAAAAGGCCTTGCTTTTGGCGCCAGCAGACCCTAGTATTTAAACGAACGTTTGAACTAGTTCGCGTCGTTCGCTCACCGTGCAGCGCGCGGCCGACAACTTTCTTGGGTCAGCCAGCGCATGTCCGAGCCGAAAAACAATCACGATACCCGCGAGCGGATCCTCGACGTCGCCGAACGGCTGTTCATGGAACACGGCTACGAAGGGACTTCGATGCGCGTGATCACGACCGCGGCGGAGGTCAATCTGGCGGCCGTGAACTACCACTTCGGATCCAAGGAGGCGCTGCTGTGTGCCGTCTTCAGGCGGCGCCTCGGCTGGCTGAACAGGGAGCGCCTGCAGGCGCTCGACGTCCTTGAAGCGCAGGCCGGCGGGGCGCCGCTCAAACCGTCGCAGATCCTCGAGGCCTTCTTCGGCACGCTGTTGCGCATGGGCGAGGACGAATCGCGCGGCGGCATGACTTTCCTGCGGCTGCTCGGGCGGACGCTGACCGAGCCGGCCGAGTTCATTCGCACCTTCTTTGCCAACGAGTACGCGGAAGTGATTGATCGCTACAAGCTGGCGCTGTTCCGTGCGCTGCCCGACGTTCCGAAGGCGGAGATAGTCTGGCGCCTGCATTTCATGCTCGGCGCCATGTCGTACGCGATTGCTGGAACAGACGTGCTGCGGGTGGTCACCGGTTGCGAGCTCGGCGACCTCGCCGGTGAGCAGAATGCTGACGCGGCTGGCGATTCGGCGCTCGCCCGGCGCCTTTCGCAGCGCCTGATGCCCTTTCTGCTGGGTGGCCTGCGAGCACCCTTGTCGAATCTTGCGGCGCCATCGGCGGCCGCGCCCGAGTCGCCCGGCGAAGGCGGCCAGAAACCTGAAGTCTGAAACCAAAGATAGGAGAAACAACCATGATCGCCACGATCATCTCGCTACTCGTCGGGCTAGCCCTGGTGAGTGTCAGCGTACTGGTCAGCGTTCCGCCGCTGCGGCGCGAGCTGATCAGTCGTCGTATTTTCGGAACCTACAAGCGGATTCTGCCGCAGATGTCCGACACCGAGCGTGAAGCGCTCGAGGCCGGTACGGTATGGTGGGACGGCGAACTGTTCCGCGGTGACCCCGACTGGACCAAGTTGCTGGCCTATCCGGTACCGAAACTGAGCGCCGAAGAGCAGTCCTTCATGGACCACGAAGTCGAGCACGCCTGTGCCTTGGTCGACGACTGGCAGGTGACCAGCGAGACCTACGACCTGTCAGCGGAGGCGTGGCAGTACGTCAAGGACAAGGGCTTCCTGGGGCTGATCATTCCGAAGCGCTATGGCGGTCTGGAATTCTCCGCTTTTGCCCACTCGCAGATCGTCACCAAGTTGTCGACGCGCTGCTCGGCGCTATCGGTGTCGGTGATGGTGCCGAATTCCCTCGGGCCGGCCGAACTGCTGCTGCACTACGGCACCGAAGCGCAGAAGAGTCACTATCTGCCACGCCTGGCCAGGGGCCTCGAGATTCCTGCCTTCGCGCTGACCAGTCCGTGGGCCGGCTCGGACGCCGCGTCGATCCCCGACGTCGGAATTGTCTGCAAGGGTGTCTGGCAGGGCAAGGAGGTGATCGGCATGCGGGTGACCTGGGACAAGCGCTACATCACGCTCGGTCCGGTGTGCACCATCCTCGGTCTCGCTTTCCACCTGTTCGACCCCGACGGGCTGCTCGGCAGCAAGAAACAAATTGGCATCACCTGTGCGCTGGTGCCGCGTGACACGCCGGGCGCCGACATCGGTCGTCGCCATATGCCCCTGAACGCGATGTTCATGAACGGGCCGACCCGCGGCAAGGACGTGTTCATGCCTCTCGATTACGTCATCGGTGGCCCGGCAATGGTCGGCCAGGGCTGGCGGATGTTGATGGAAAGCCTGGCGGCTGGTCGCTCGATCTCGCTGCCGTCGTCCAATACCGGCATGGCGCAACTGACCGCCCGCACGGTCGGCGGCTATGCGCGGGTGCGTAGCCAGTTCAGGATGTCGATCGGGCGTTTCGAGGGCGTTGAAGAACCGCTTACCCGGATCGGCGCGTATACCTACATGATGGACGCCGTGCGCAAAATGACCGCCGGTGCGATCGATCTCGGCGAGAGGCCGTCAGTGGTTTCGGCGATCGCCAAGTACCACGTCACCGAGCGTGCCCGGCGGGTAGTCAACGACGGCATGGACATCGTCGGCGGCAAGGGTATCTGCCTCGGCCCATCGAATTTCATCGGTCGCGCCTATCAGCAGTTGCCGATCGGCATTACCGTCGAAGGCGCCAACATCCTGACGCGCAGCATGATCCTCTTCGGACAGGGCGCCATCCGCTGCCATCCGTACGTGCTCAAGGAGATGAAGTCGGCCTATGAGCCTGACGCCGAACGGGGGCTGCACGACTTCGACGAAGCCTTTTTCGGTCATGCGGCGTTTACCGTCAAGCATGGTTTCGGCGCTTTCGTGAAGGGGCTCACGGGTTCGCACTTCGTCGCGGTACCGGTCAACGTCGCACCCGAAACGAAGCGTTACTACCAGCAACTGACGCGTTTCTCCTCAGCCTTCGCTTTCCTCGCCGATATCTCGATGCTGGTCCTGGGCGGTGAGCTGAAGCGGCGCGAAAAGCTCTCGGCGCGCCTCGGCGACATCCTGTCGATGCTGTATCTGTGCTCGGCGACGCTCAAGCGCTACGAGTCGGAAGGGCGGCAGCAGGCCGATGCGCCGCTGATGCACTGGGCGATGTGGGACACCATGTACCAGGCACAGATGGCCTTCGACGGAGCCATCGCCAACTTCCCGGTGCGCTGGATTGGTCGCCTGCTGTATCGGATCGTCTTTCCGCTCGGTCATCCCTATGACGTCCCGTCGGATCGCATCGGCCACCAGGTCGCCAAGCTGCTGATCGAGCCGTCTGCTTCTCGCGATCGCCTGACCGCCGAAACCTATCTGCCGAAGGACGCGAGCGAAGCCGTTGGCGCCGTCGAACTGGCGCTGCTGGCGACCATCGAAGCCGAACCGATCGACGCCAGGATTCGCGCCGCGGAGAAGAGCGGCGCGCTGGCCGACAATCCGGAAGCCAACGTCCGTGACCTGGCGCATGCGGCTTTCGCCGCCGGTATCGTTAGCGCCGCCGAATACGCCGTACTCAAGCGGCGCGACGAGCTGCGCGACATCGTTATTCGGGTCGACGATTTCCCGCATGATTTCGGGCGCTCGCAGGAACTGCCGCTGGTGCACAAGGCAGCCGCCTAGGCACCTGGCGAACCCACGTCCGCTGGCGCAGAGCCTGCTTCCCGGCCTCCGGGCGTGGCGATGCAAATGAAGCAGAAAGGAAAGCAAATGGGATTCCAGCCGGTGTATGTCGTCGATGGCGCTCGAACGCCATTTCTCAAGGGCCGCAACGCGCCCAGCCCGTTCGCGGCGAGCGATCTGGCAGTGCAGGCGGGACGCGCGTTGCTGATTCGTCAGCCGTTCGCGCCGACCGATCTTGACGAAGTGATTCTCGGCTGCGCCAGTCCCTCGCCCGACGAGGTGAATATCGGGCGGGTCGTCGCGCTACGGCTGGGTTGCGGCGACAAGGTGCCGGGCTGGACGGTGATGCGCAACTGCGCCAGCGGCATGCAAGCCCTCGACTCGGCGATCGCCAACATCCAGAACGGCCGCGCGCAGCTGGTCCTGGCCGGCGGCGTGGACGCGCTCTCGCATGCGCCGCTGCTGTATTCCGAGTCGATGGTGCGCTGGTTCGCACAGATGATGCAGGCCAGGACGATCGGCCAGAAGGCCGCCCAGTTCGCCAAGCTGCGCCCGGCGCAGCTGCTGTCGCCGGTGATCGGGCTGATGAAAGGACTGACCGATCCGGTGATCGGCCTGCTGATGGGCCAGACCGCAGAGAATCTCGCCTGGCGCTTCGACATTTCGCGTCAGGAAATGGATCAATACAGCGTTGGTAGCCACCAGCGCGCCGTCGCCGCGCGTGCCGCTGGGCGTTTCGGTGAGATTGTTCCGCTGGTCGATGGCCAGGGCCAGGTCCATGGTAACGACGACGGTGTCCGCGCCGATTCGAGCGTCGCCGGGCTGAGCAAGCTGAAGCCGTTTTTCGATCGCCGCTACGGCCGCGTGACGCCGGGCAATAGCTCGCAGATCACCGACGGTGCAGCGTGGCTGATCCTGGCTTCCGAGGCGGTTGTCGAGCAGTGGCGTCTTGCGCCGCTGGGCAAGATCACCGATAGCCAGTGGGCTGGCCTCGATCCGGCGCAGATGGGCCTCGGTCCGGTGCATGCCACGACGCCAATCCTGCAACGTCATGGTCTCGGACTCGATGACGTCGATCTCTGGGAGATCAACGAGGCGTTTGCCGCGCAGGTTCTGGCTTGCCTGGCGGCCTGGGAGTCGGACGCCTATTGCCGTGAGCAGCTCGATCTGCCGGCGGCGCTCGGCAGCTTGTCGCGGGCGCGCCTCAACGTCGATGGCGGTGCGATTGCCGTCGGCCACCCGGTCGGCGCTTCCGGCGCCCGCATCGTCCTGCACCTGCTGCACGCGCTGCGTGAAGCCAGGGCCAAGCGTGGCGTCGCCGCGATCTGCATCGGTGGCGGTCAGGGTGGCGCGATGCTCGTTGAAACGGTCGCCTGATCGCCATTTCGGGAAAACAGGAGAACACTGCATGAATATCGATGCCTCTCGCTACCAGCACTGGCAAGTCGAAGTCGACGCCACAGGCCTCGCCTGGGCGACCCTGGACAAGGCCGGCGAGTCGGCGAACTCGCTTTCGAGCACGGTGATGAGCGAGCTGGCGCGGATTCTCGATGGTTTCGACGGCAAACCACCGCGGGGGCTGATCTTCCGTTCCGGGAAGCCGGCCGGCTTCATCGCCGGCGCCGACATCCAGGAATTCACGCAACTCGATACGCCGGAAAAGGGCATCGAGCTGGTCAGGCGCGGCTGGCAACTGTTCAATCGCCTTGCCGGGCTCAACTATCCGACCCTGGCGCTGGTGCGTGGTCATTGCCTTGGTGGCGGCCTGGAACTGGCGCTGGCGTGTCGCTATCTGCTGGCGGTTGACGAGCCAACGACGCGAATGGGCCTGCCCGAGGTGATGCTGGGGATCGTTCCGGGCTGGGGCGGCATGTTGCGGCTGCCGGAACGAATCGGTGCGCAGGCGGCGCTGGACATGATGCTGACCGGCAAGAGCATCGACGCCAGGCGTGCCAAACGGCTCGGTCTGGCGGACGACTGCGTGCCGCCGCGGGTGATGGACAACGCCGCGGCGATGCTGGTCCTTGCCGATCAGCCGCGTCGCCGTCCGCCCTTGCTGCAGCGACTACTCAATGGGCCATTGCGCGGTCTGGCCGCGCGCGCGGCGAGAAAGCAGGTGGCCAAGCGTGCGCGTAGCGAGCACTATCCCGCCCCCTACGCGATTATCGACATCTGGCAAGAGCATCGCGGCGACGCGCTGGCGGCCCCCGAGCTGATCGACCGCATCGTGCGTTCGCCAACGGCGCGCAATCTGGTGCGGGTCTTTTTCATGCAGGAGCGTCTCAAGGGCTTCGGAAAGGGCAGTGCCAGCCCGGCGCGGCACCTGCACGTCATCGGTGCCGGGGTGATGGGTGGCGATATCGCCGCCTGGTGCGCGCTGCGCGGGCTGACGGTAACTCTGCAGGATCAGGGAATCGAACGTATCGCCCCGGCCCTGCAGCGCGCCTATGCGGCGTACCGCCGACGCATCAAGGACCCGCGCGATCTGCGCAGGGTGATGGACCGCCTGATTCCGGACCCCGATGGCCACGGTGCCAGCCGTGCCGACGTGGTGATCGAAGCGATCTTCGAGGATCTCGAGGCCAAGCGCGCCCTGCTTCGCAAGCTCGATGCGCTGATCCGGCCGGACGCGCTGCTGGCAAGCAATACCTCGAGCCTCAGGATCGAGGATTTGCATGGCGCGCTGAACAACCCGGCGCGCTTGATCGGAATTCATTTCTTCAACCCGGTTGCCAGGATGCCACTGGTCGAAGTGGTCGCCGCAGAGGGCGCCGACCCGGAGATGCTGCAGCGTGCCATGGCCTTCGTCAAGCAGATCGATCGTCTGCCATTGCCGGTGAAGAGCGCCCCTGGATTCCTGGTCAATGCAGTCCTCGGGCCGTACATGCTGGAAGCGATGCGGGCGGTCGACGAGGGCCTTTCACCCGAGACCGTCGACCAGGCGATGATCGCCTTCGGCATGCCGATGGGACCCATCGAACTGGTCGACATGGTCGGGCTCGACGTCGCCATGGCTGCCGGCAAGAGCCTCGCCGGCAACGACGCCGAGCCACCGAAGTGCCTGCGCGAGCGCTTCGCCGCCGGGCACCTCGGCAAGAAGACAGGCAAGGGCTTCTACGACTACCGCAAAGGCAAACCGGCGAAGGCCGCGGCGGCAGCGGTACCGGCCGGGCTGGCGGACCGCCTGCTGCAGCCGCTGCTCGATCGCACGCAGCAACTGCTGCGTGACGGCATAGTCGCCGATGCCGATCTCGCCGACGCCGGCGTGATCTTCGGTACCGGCTTTGCACCATTTACCGGCGGGCCGCTCAACTACCTGAAGAGCCGGCATGACTGAGATGATCACTCGCTTGCCCGACAAGCAGCCGGTTCTGCGGGTGATGCCGATGCCCGCCGACGTCAACCCGCAAGGTGACGTTTTCGGCGGCTGGATCATGGCGCAGGTCGACGTCGCCGGCGCGATTCCGGCGATGCACCGGGCGCGCGGCAGGGTCACGACGGTGGCGGTCAATTCCTTCCTGTTCAAGCAAGCCGTGTCGGTTGGCGACGTCGTCAGCTTCTTTGCGGAAGTGCTCGAAACCGGGCGGACGTCGATCAAGGTCAAGGTCGAGGTCTACGCCGAACGCAACCCGACCAGGCCGATCACCGTGAAGGTCACCGAGGCCGTTCTCACCTATGTTGCAATAAACCAACAGGGAGAGAAGCAGTTGCTTCCAGACCGCCGTTAACTAAAGATTTTCTTGACACGCTGCCTTAGGATAAGCCTGTAAACCACGATCAGGGTGTGGCCAAAGAACCACACCCGCTCACATCCACGGGGGAGTCCAAAATGTCACAGCAGATTTCGATGAAGTTGCTTCCGGCGCTCTTGCTGGTGGCGTTTTCGGGTGCGGCCGGCGCGTCCGGTTTTCAGTTGCTGGAGCAGGGCAGTGGGCTCGGCAATGCCTACGCTGGCTCGGCCGCCAAGTCAAACGACGCCAGCACGATATTCTGGAATCCGGCCGGCATGACGCAACTGCAGGCACGCGAGCTGTCTGCTGGACTGACGGCAGTGCGACCGAGCTTCAAGTTCGATAACGACGGATCCAGGGTTGGCGTCTTTGGCGTTGCGGGTGACGGCGGCGATGCGGGCAGCTGGAAGTTCATCCCGAATGGCTATCTCTCCTGGGCGCTGAACAAGGACCTCTACGTCGGCCTCGGGATTGGTGCCCCGTTCGGTAATGCCACCAAGTACGACAAGCCGTGGAAAGGCAGTGCCCAATCGAACGAATTCGACATCGAGACGATCAACATCAACCCGTCGATCGCCTACCGCGTCAACGAGACGGTTTCGCTGGGTGCCGGCGTCAGCTGGCAGAAGATCAACGCTGATTATTATCGGCAGGTGGCGATCGTTCCTGGTCTGGCCGGGGTGAAAAGTCACATGAGCATCAGCGACGATGCCTGGGGCTGGAACATCGGCGCGTTGTTCACGCTATCGCCGGCAACCAAGATCGGACTCTCTTATCGCTCGGCGATCCAGTATCACACCGACGGCAAGGTCGATTTGACCGCGGACGGTGCGCCGCTTTCGATCGCCACGGCACGTACCCTGATCGCGCGCGGTGGCTCGAGCGACGTGAAAGCCGATCTGAAAGTGCCGGACACGGCGATTTTGAGCGTGACGCAGCAGTTGAGCGATCGCTGGGAAATGCTCGGCGACGTCTCGTGGACCGGTTGGAGTTCGATCCAGGACGTGGACATCATCCGCACGTCGGGGCCGCTTTATGGCCAACCCGCGCAGATCCTGCACGCGAACTTCGACGACACCTGGCGGTTTGCCCTGGGCGCCAACTACAAGTACACCGACACGATCAAGTTCATGTTCGGGATTGCCTACGACCAGACGCCGGTCAAGAATGCCAGCACGCGTTTGACCTCGCTGCCGGACAACGATCGCACCTGGTTTACCTTCGGTACGCAATGGAAGCCAGCCAGGGAGCAGACCGTTGAATTCGGCCTGGCCTACCTGTACATCCCCAACACCAAGATCAACCAGAACGAAAGCAGCGCGAATCCCTTGACCAACCGTGGCACGGTGACCGGCAACTACGATTCCAGCGTCTGGATTCTCGGAGCGCAGTACTCGCTGGCCTTCTGATCGCACCTTCTATCTCTCAAGAAAAAGCCCCGTAGTCCGGGGCTTTTTTTTTTTGTGGTGCGCCCAGCATGGGCGCACTTTTTTTGCGGCAGCGAGTCGCGATGCAGGTTGATCACAGCGAACGAGGTGAAACGCAACTGCGTGAGGATGGCCGAGTGTGGGTGGGGAGGCAGCGTGGATCGAAGCGGCGAGCCGATCGACCGGAACCGGATGGAAGGCGCTGCGGCGCAGGGCGAGCCGGCGCCATGCCGCGAAGCTCTCGTGATCAGGGCGAGATGGCGTGGCTCCGGCGCTTGTGCAGCGAAGGAGTGCGGCCCTTGGCTGGGTAGATCTCGCCTTGTGCCTGAGAGGGCGACGGTGTCGAGCCGGAGCGAGAAGTCAGGGTCGTCGTAGCCCGAGGCGTGGCCGAAGAAGTCCGAGAGCGGAGGTGAAGGAGCAAGCGCGAAGGCGTGTTGGCCGTATGTCGATGCAGCGCCTTGGCATGGCGTCAGCTGCCGGCGCACACAGCCATTCCCGGCGTACTCGGCGGGCGGTGTGGCTGCAGGGAGGCCCTTGACCCCGCTCCGAGGCGAAAACCTGGGTGTTGGCGCGCGCCAACGGTGGGTCAATTTCCGCCGATCTGCAGCGGGCATGGCGTCAGCTGCCGGCGCCGGCGGGGCGGGCGGTGTGGCAGGGAGGCAGCCGCCATGGCTGCCCCTATGCCGATCTGACAGGCAGGCCGTCGTCGGCCGCGGCGGCTCGCTTGACGGCAAGCATCGACAAGGTATAATTCAAACGTTCGTTTAATAATCCTCGTGGGGAAATGCCGAAGAGTGCTCCCGGCGAGCGTGGACAACCTGAACCAGGAGAAGGAGGACAGCTTGAGCAACTTCTACGTACGCAAGGCAGCGGTGCTTGGGGCGGGCGTGATGGGCGCACAGATCGCAGCGCACTTCGCCAATGCCGAAGTGCCGGTAGTGCTATTCGACCTGCCTGCCAGGGACGGTGATGCCAACGCGATCGTCAACCGGGCCATCGATGGGCTTCGCAAGCTCGAACCATCGCCACTGGCCAGCAGGGATCGCGTCGCATATATCGACGCCGCCAACTACTCGCAGCACCTCGAGCAACTGCAGGGCTGCGACCTGATCATCGAGGCGATCGCCGAGAAGACCGAGTGGAAGGACGATCTCTATCGCCAGATCGCCCCCTTCGTCTCGCCCGACGCGATCATCGCCTCGAACACCTCGGGCCTGTCGATCAACCGACTGTCGGAAGCGCTGCCCGATGCCTTGCGTTCGCGTTTCTGCGGCATTCACTTCTTCAATCCGCCGCGCTACATGCAACTCGTCGAACTGATCGCGACCCGCCGTAGCGATCCCCAGCTGCTCGACAATCTCGAGTCCTGGCTGGTCTCGCGGCTCGGCAAGGGCATCGTTCGTGCGCTCGACACGCCGAACTTTGTCGCCAATCGCGTCGGCGTCTTCTCGATGCTGGCAGTTATGCATCACACCGAGCGGCTGGGCCTCGGTTTCGACGTCGTCGATGCGCTGACCGGTCCGATCATCGGCCGCCCGAAGAGCGCCACCTACCGCACCGCCGACGTGGTCGGTCTCGACACCCTGGCGCACGTCATCAAGACCATGCAGGATACCCTGCCCGATGATCCCTGGCATGGTCACTACGCCGTCCCGGCCTGGCTGTCGACGCTGATCGCCAGCGGCGCGCTGGGCCAGAAGACGCGCTGCGGCATCTTCCGCAAAGACGGACGCACGATCAAGGTTCTCGACCTCGCCGCGCAGGATTATCGTGAGAGCGTCGCCGAGATCGATCCTGCGGTGCTGGCGATCCTCAGGAATCGTGACCAGGCCGAGAAGTTCACGCAACTGCGCGCCAGCGAGCATCCTCAGGCCCAGTTTCTTTGGGCGATATTCCGCGACATCTTTCATTACGCAGCCTTTCACCTTGCCGGCATCGCCGACAACGCCCGCGATATCGACTTCGCCATGCGCTGGGGTTTCGGCTGGGCACAGGGTCCCTTCGAAAGCTGGCAGGCCGCTGGTTGGCAGGCGATCGCCGAAGCGGTCAAGGCCGATGTCGACGCGGGTCGGGCGATGAGCCCGGCGGCGTTGCCGGCGTGGGTCTTCGGCGGCGTCGCGCAGCGTGGCGTACACACCCCGGAAGGTTCGTACTCGGCCAGCGCCGACACCTACCAGCCACGCTCGACCCTGCCGGTCTACCAACGGCAGATCTTCCCCGAGCGGGTGCTCGGCGAGCAAGCAGCCGCTGGCTGCACGGTCTGGGAAAACGAGGGAGTGCGCTTGTGGAAACTGCCGCAGATCGACGAAGGTATCGCCATCGTCAGCGTCACGACCCGCAACCACACTCTCGGCCGTGACGTGATCATTGGCCTGCAGCACGCTGTCGCCCGTGCCGAGGCCGATTTTCATGCCTTGGTCCTTTGGCACGAAGCACCGTTTGCCTTCGGCGCCAACCTCAAGGAAGTTGCCGAGGCGATCGCCGCCGGTCAGTTCGACTTGCTCGAAAAGTACGTCGCCGAGTTCCAGAACACCGCGATGGCGTTGAAATACGCCCAGGTCCCGGTGGTCGCGGCCGTGCAGGGCATGGCCCTGGGCGGCGGCTGTGAATTCCTGATGCACGCGGCCAAACGGGTGATCGCGCTCGAGAGCTATATCGGTCTGGTCGAGGCGGGGGTCGGCCTGATTCCGGCCGGCGGCGGCTGCAAGGAGTTCGCCATCCGCGCCGCGCAGCAGGCCGCCAGAACCGCCGGCAACGACCCATTCGAGTTCATCCAGCCGGTGTTCATGACCATCGCCATGGCGACGGTGTCGAAGAGTGGCGTGCAGGCCAGAGAGCTTGGCTTCGCCGTCGATTCGGACAAGATCGTCTTCAACGCCAACGAACTGCTCTACGTGGCGCTGCGCGAAGCGCGCGCGCTGGCCGAGGCGGGCCATTGCGCGCGGCTGTCGCCCCGGCGGATCAAGGTTGCCGGCCGTACCGGCATCGCCAACTGCGAAATGATGCTGGCCAACATGAAGGAAGGCGGCATGATTTCGGCGCACGACTACGCTGTCGCCAGGGCGGCGGCAGTCGCGCTGTGCGGCGGCGACATCGAGACCGGTTCGCTGGTCGACGAGCAGTGGCTGCTGAGCGTCGAGCGCAAACTCTTCGTCGAGCTGCTGAAGAACGAGAAAACGCAGCAGCGTATCCGGCACACGCTGGAAACCGGCAAGCCTCTGCGTAACTGAGCGAGCAAGGAGAACAGATCATGAGCAAACAGATTCAGGACGCCTACATCGTCGCTGCCACCCGTCTGCCGGTCGGTCGCCGCAAGGGCATGCTGGGCCATGTTCGTCCGGACGACATGCTGGCACACGCCATCGCTTCGGTGATTGCGCAGGTGCCGGCGATCGGCCCGGCGTTGGTCGAGGACGTGATCGTCGGTTGCGCCATGCCGGAAGCCGAGCAGGGGATGAACGTCGCACGCATCGGCGTCCTGCTGGCCGGCCTGCCGAACAGCGTACCAGGCGTTACCGTCAACCGCTTCTGTGCCTCCGGCTTGCAGGCCGTGGCGATGGCTGCCGATCGCATTCGTCTCGGTGAAGCCGAGGTGATGATCGCTGCCGGCACCGAAACGATGTCGTTGATGAACCAGATCATGGGCAACAAGGTCGCGCTCAATCCGGCCATCTTCGAGAAGGAGGACAACTACTCGATCGCTTTCGGGATGGGCATTACCGCCGAGAAGGTCGCGGCGCAGTGGAAGATCTCGCGCGAAGACCAGGACGCCTTCGCCGTCGCGTCACACCAGAAGGCTTGTGCGGCGATCGCAGCGGGGCATTTCAAGGCCGAGATTTCACCCTATGCGGTGACCGCGCGGGTGCCGAACCTGCAGACCGGTGAGGTCGATGTTAAGCAGTATCTGGCCGAGAACGACGAGGGGCCGCGGGTCGACAGCAACGTCGAGAGCCTCGCTCGGTTGCGACCGGCGTTCGCCGCGCGTGGTTCGGTGACGGCCGGCAACAGCTCGCAGATGTCCGATGGTGCGGCAGCCGTGCTGATCGTTTCGGAAAGGACCCTCAAGCAGTTCAATCTGCAGCCGCTGGCGCGTTTCGCTGGCTTTTCGGTGGCCGGTGTCGCGCCGGAGATCATGGGCATCGGCCCGGTCGAAGCGATTCCGCGCGTCCTCAGGCAGGCGGGAATCCGGCAGGACGAGGTGGACTGGTTCGAACTCAACGAGGCCTTCGCCGCACAGGCGTTGGCTGTCATGCGAACGCTCGAGCTCGATCCTGCCAGGGTCAACCCGCTTGGTGGCGCCATCGCGCTTGGCCACCCGCTCGGCGCAACCGGCGCGGTGCGGACGGCGACGCTGGTACACGGATTGCGGCGCACCGGCCAGCGCTACGGCATGGTAACCATGTGCATCGGTACCGGCATGGGTGCGGCGGCGCTGTTCGAGGCAATTCGCTAGCCCGGCGGAGATTTCCCGGCTGGCGCGTGCCGAGGCCCTTGTCCCGCTTCTCGGGCGAGGGCTTCGGCCTATCAAGGGCGCTTCCTTCGCCGTCTGGTAGCCAATTTCGCGTGCTGGTGTTGCCTCCGTGCGCCGGCCACGAGCAGTGCACCTGCGCATGATCGCGATCGACGCGGCTGAAGTGTCTGGCATAATGACCGGCAACAAGGTCACTGGGGCGGGCAATGGATCTCGAGCTACTGGGCAGTCCTGGCTGGCGCGAAGCCTTGATCGCGGTCATCGCACTGCTGGTCGGCTACATCATCGTCATCTTCCTGAGAATGCGGCGTCTGCAGCGCGAGTTGCGCAGTGCGACCGTGCCGCCGCGCGATGCGCGAGCGGCGCTGGCTGTCTACACCGCTTCCGAACAACCGGTGGCAGAGGCGCCGGCGCCGCCGGCCGCCTCGCCGGCAGATCCGGAGCAATCGGTCAACCCCGACGTCGCCGCAGCGTCGGTCGCCGTCGACGAGCTACCACCACCGGGCGATGCCGATGAACTCGAGTTCGCCTGGAACGAGCCGCCGCCGGAGATTCCGGGCCAGGCGCTGATCGACGCCCTGCAAGCCGATGTCTATCAATTGCGCACCGAGCTGGACGAGTTGCGCAACGAATTGCTGACTGCCCGCGAAGACTTTCGGCGCCAGCTGACGCAGGTTTCCGAGTCACCACAAGCGGCCTCGCCGCTGTACAACGACGCCATGCAGATGGCGGCGCAGGGGCAGGACGCCGGCACCATCGCACAGCATTGCGGCATTGCGCGTGCCGAGGCCGACCTGGTCGTCGCCTTGGTGCGCAATCGCAACGAGGGCACTTAGCAGAGGAGCAAACGGGGGAGATGGCGACTCGACAGGGAAGCAGCGAGCGGCCGCCGGCCAGCCTCAAAGTGGCCGGGTTGCCGGCTTCGGCTGCTGCAAGCCAGCCGGTGGCCGAAGCGCCAGCCGATCTGAAGCGCCAGTTGCTCTGGCGGATGGGCCTCGCCGGGCTGATGATTCTGGCGCTTCTCGGCGCGCTGGCGCTGTTCGATTACGCCAACGCACCGGACGAGTCGCTGGCCACCGGACAGCAGTTCAGCGAGCCGGTGCCGGTCAGAAGGAAGGACCCGATGCCGGTGATACAGCCGGTCAGGCCGGCGGAAGACGCCGTCGCCAAGCCTCCTGAAGCGGCCGCTGTCGCTCTGCCAGAGACAGCGTCGGGCGCTGCCGCGCTGCCGATGCAGCCACCGCCAGCGGCGCCCGCATCGGCAGCGTCACCGGCGCCCGCATCGGTAGCGCCACCGCTGGCGGTTGGCGCCGCGGCCGCCCGATCGCTGCCGCTGGTCGAGCCACCGCCGCGTCCGGAGGTGACGGCCCAACCGACCCTGCCGCCAGCCGCCCGGCGGCTGCCCGATCACGCCGCGGCCGGCCAGACGCTGGCGGCGCCGGCAACGGCGGCACGTTCGGGCTCGGGCTATGTGCTGCAGTCAGCGACCTTTGTCGATCCCGGTCGAGCCGAGGAGTGGCAAGCGATGCTGGCGCAGGAAGGGATACCGTCGACGATCGAGGCACGACTGCAGATCGGACCGTTCAGCAGCCGCACTGAGGCCGAGGCGGCACGCCGCAAGATGAACAAGCTCGGTCTGGATACCGTCGGGGGGCTGCGCAAGACGCGCAAACCCTAGCGCGCGTCAGCCGTCCGTGGCGTCCAGCTGTCGCCGCAGACGTCGCGCGAAGACGGTCATTTCCCTGGCCGCCTGGAGGTCACCCTTGCCTTCGGCGACGATTATTCCCTGTTCGTAGGCAGCCAGCGCTTCCTTGCCCCGGCCGGCCTCGTTCAATGCCTGGCCGAGCAGCTTCCAGGCCGCCGAATAGCTGCCGTCGCGGTCGACCGCTTGCCGCAAGCGGTCGACCGCCTGCTGGTAATTGCCCGCTTTGAGATGTTCGTTGCCGAGCGAATAGCGCAGCAGGGCGCCGTCGCGTGGACCGTCGAGCAGCTTTTCGAGATTGGCGATGATCGCGGTCGTCATTTAATATCCCCGATTTCAACGCGACACATTGTAGAGGACAGCGCCATGAGCAGAACGATCGTTTCAACCACGGATGCCCCCGCCGCCATCGGCACCTACTCGCAGGCGGTAAGGGTCGGCGATACGGTGTATCTCTCGGGTCAGATCGGCCTCGAGCCGGCCAGCATGAACCTTCTCGAAGGGATCGACGCGCAGATCGTTCGCGTTTTCGATAACCTCAAGGCGGTTGCCGAAGCGTCGGGTGGGGCGCTGGCCGATGTCGTCAAGGTCAACGTCTACCTCACCGATCTGGCGCACTTTGCGAAAGTCAACGAAGTGATGAAGAGCTATTTTGTGGAACCCTTCCCGGCGCGTGCGGCGGTGGGTGTCGCTTCCCTGCCGCGCAACGCTCTGGTCGAAGCCGATGCGGTGATGGTGCTCGGCGGCTGATGCCCGCCGCAGACGAGATCGATGCTCCGGCCGTATTGCGCGACCGGCTGCGCAAGCTGGGCCTCGAGCGATCTGACGATCTCGTCCTGCATCTGCCCCTGCGGTACGAAGACGAGACGCGCGTCACGGCGATCGCCGACGCACGGCCAGGCGTACCGCTGCAGATCGAAGTGATGGTGCGCGAGGTTTCGCTCAGGCTGGCGCCACGGCGGCAACTGCTGGTGCAGGTCGCTGACGCCGCGGCGCCGGCAGGCAGTTTGCTGCTGCTGCGCTTCTTGAGTTTCTACGGCAGCCAGCAGCGAGCCTTCGAAACCGCTCGTGACGAACAGCGGCGGCTGCGCGTTTTCGGCGAGATCCGCGACGGTTTCCTGGGGCTGGAAATGGTTCATCCACGCTTTCGTGTACTGACTGCGGACGCAGCGCTGCCGCAGTCATTGACGCCGGTTTATCCGACCACGGCCGGGCTGGCGCAAAGCGCGCTGCGCAAACTCATCGCGCGGGCGATGAAAGCCGCAGATCTCGCCGAGCTGCTCGACGCTGACTGGTGCTGCCGCTGGAAAATGCCGTCGTTCGCGGCGGCGGTGAGCCTGCTGCACTCGCCGCCACCCGATGTCTTGCCGGCTGCGTTGCAGGCTCGCAGCCATCCGGCGTGGCGGCGAGTCAAGTTCGACGAACTGCTGGCGCAACAGCTGTCGCTGCGCCGCGCCTACCTGGCTCGCCGACGCAAGGGCGCGCCGCTGCTGGCGAGCGGCGGTCAACTCGCGAAGCGCCTGCAGGCTGTTCTGCCCTTCGCGTTGACCGACGCGCAGCAGCGCGTCGCCGCCGAGATCGCCGCCGATCTGTCGCAACCTTACCCGATGCAGCGCTTGTTGCAGGGCGACGTCGGTTGCGGCAAGACGGTCGTCGCCGCGCTGGCCGTATGCCAGGCCGTCGAAGCGGGTCATCAGGTGGCGTTCATGGCTCCCACCGAGATCCTCGCCGAGCAGCACCACCTCAAACTGCGGGCCTGGTTCGAGCCGCTTGGTGTCGAAGTGCTCTGCCTGTCGGGCCGTCTCGGGGCGGGTGGCCGGCGGGCGGCGCAGCGGCAGGCGGCGGCGACTGCCGAACTGGTGGTCGGTACCCATGCCCTGATCCAGGAAGGGCTAGATTTCACCCGCCTCGGGCTGGTCATCGTCGACGAGCAGCATCGTTTCGGGGTCGCGCAACGTCTCGCCTTGCGGCGCAAGGGCGTCGACCCGCACCAGTTGATGATGTCCGCGACGCCAATTCCACGGACGCTGGCGATGAGTTACTACGCCGACCTCGATGTCTCGGTGATCGACCAATTGCCGCTTGGCCGCTCACCGGTGCGAACCCGCCTTTTCTCCGATGCGCGTCGCGACGAAGTGGTCGCAGCGGTGCGCGCGGTGGTCGCCGACGGGCGGCAGGCCTACTGGGTCTGTCCCTTGATCGAGGAGTCGGCGAAGCTCGAATTGCAGGCGGCACTGGATACCTACGCCGCACTGAGCAGCGAACTCGCCGGCCTGCGGGTCGGTCTGGTGCATGGTCGTCTGCGGGGAAAGGAAAAAGCCGCCGTGATGGCCGCATTCGTCGCCGGTGACCTCGACGTCCTGGTGGCGACGACCGTTATCGAGGTCGGCGTCGACGTGCCGAATGCCAGCCTGATGGTCATCGAGCACGCCGAGCGTTTCGGCCTGGCGCAGCTTCATCAGCTGCGCGGGCGCGTCGGACGCGGTGGCCATGAATCGGTCTGCGTGCTGCTCTACCAGCAGCCCCTGTCGGCAAGCGCACGGGCGCGTCTGAAGATCATTTTCGAGCACAGCGACGGTTTCGAGATCGCCCGCCAGGATCTCCGCCTGCGCGGGCCCGGCGAACTGGTCGGTAGCCGCCAGTCAGGCGTGCCGCTGCTGCGTTACGCCGACCTCGAGGTCGACGGCGATCTCGTCGAATTGGCACAGCAGATGGCGCGGCAACTGCTGCGCGACGACCCCGAACGCGTCGCACGCCATCTCCGACGCTGGCAGGGAAGTCGGGAGGAATTGCTGAAAGCCTGATCGTCGGCAAGCGCTGCCCCGGCGAAGGTTCGCAGCCGTGCGTTCCGACGAGCGCTGGTGGCGCTCAGGACACCCTGAAGAAGGCGACGGTTTCGCGCAACTTGCCGGCAAGGCTGTTGAGAGAGCTTGCCGCGCTGGCGTTGCCCTGCATGGTGGCGTTGGTTTCCTCGGTCATCGAAGCGATATTCTGGACATGTCGGGCGATGTCATTGGCCACCGACGCCTGTTCGCGCGTGGCCAGCGCCACGCCCTGCACGCGTTCGCTCGATTCCAGCGCCTGACTGTGGATCGACTGGAGCACGCTGCTCGCTTCGCGGGCCTTCTCCAGGCTTCTGCTGACCTGCGGCGCCGCCTCATCCATTGCGCCGACGGCCATTTCCGTATCGGCCTGGACGCTGACCACCATGGTGCTGATTTCACCCGTTGCCTTGCTGGTTCGTTCGGCGAGCTTGCGGACCTCGTCGGCAACCACCGCGAAGCCGCGTCCCTGCTCGCCGGCGCGTGCGGCTTCGATTGCCGCGTTCAGCGCCAGCAGGTTGGTCTGCTCGGCGATCTCCTTGATCACCCCGGCGATGCCGCCGATCTCTCTCGAGCGCGTCGCCAGCTGGCGGATCTGTTGCGATGAGCGGGCGACGATCTCGGCGATCTTCTCGATCTCGTTGGCCGACGAACTGACCAGCGCTCGCCCTTGCTCCGCGCAGCTGGCTGCGGTGCTCGAATTCCTGCCGGTGGCATCGGCGTTTTGCGCCACCTCGTTGATGCTTGCCGTCAGTTCCTCGATCGACGCGGCCGTGGCCGACGTCGAGTTGGCCTGTTGCTCGGCTGCGCGGCGCGTTTCTTCGGTCGCCACGGAAATCTCGCTGGCGCGGTCGGCCAGCGTCGCGGCCAGCCGGCCGATCTCCGAGATGATGCCACGCAGGCGCGTCTGCATCTGGGCGATCGAGTGCATCACGCTGCCGCTGGCCAGCTGGTCAGAGCGCATCTCCTGGCCAAGATCGCCACTGGCGATGCGCAGGGCGATCGCCGATGCCTCGGTGGGTTCGCCGCCAAGCTGGCGCAGCACGCTGCCGCCGATCCACATCGATACTACGACCAGGACGGCGATCACCAGGACGATGATCAGCAGGGCGTTGACCGCGACGCTGCGAAACGCCCGGTCGACGTCATCGAGATAGATTCCGGTCGCGTACACCCAGCCCCATGGCTTGAACTGAACCGCATAACTGATCTTTGGCACCGGTTGGTCGCTGCCCGGTTTGGCGAACGAATAATCGACCACGCCTCCCCGCTCGCTGGCCAGCGCGACGCGTACCAGCTCCTGGATGAACAGCTTGCCGCTCGGGTCGCGCAGATCGGCGGCGCTCTTGCCTTCCAGCGCCGGCTTGGCCGCGTGCATCACGAAGTTGTGCTGGGTATCGAGGACGAAGAAGTACTCGCCGTTCTCGTAACGCATCCGGCGAAGCGTTTCGAGCGCCTGCTTCTTCGCTTCGTCTTCGCTCAATACGCCACTCGCGGCGAGTTCGTGCAGACGCGCGATGCTCCCTCCGGCGACCTCGACGAGAGCCTCGATCTTGTCCTGGCGATCTTCCAGCATGTTCCTGCGCAGGTCGTTGAGCGAGTAGAGGCCGAGCACGGCGAGGCCCGATACGGCAACGATCAGGACAATGAAAAAGCGCGTCCTGATCGTCCATTCGCTGAGTTTCATTGCAGTTCTCCTGGTGAGGAAGCCCTTCCTGCGGCAATCGCGGTCGATGCGAGCCAAGGTCTGGCGGGGTGGGTCGGGCTGAAAGCTGCCGCCATCGCCCGGCGCTGGGTCAACAACCCGAATGCCCCGGGTAGTGGCAACGGCAGACAAGCAAAGGGTAACGGTCACCAACTGTCGAGACATCCAAGCGCTTGCCGAAGCACTGCCAGCGGCCGATAAGGCGACACTACAATAAACCAACGGTCGCCACGGCAAGAACTTGAGCTTCGCGAGCCATGTTTGATGTGCCAGCAGTTGTTCTTTCGCTGGCGGGTCACCGGTGCGGTAGTCGAACTGCGCGGTGTCTGGTCCTGCGGCAGGCTTCGCCGAGCGTGGCGATGTCGCCGGCGGCGAGTGCGTCACGGCACGAGCACTGGCGGTCTGGTACTTTGCGGTGGTGTGCTGCCAGCCACTCGCGGTCCAGCTGCCGGCGCACATCGCTGATCCCCGGCTGCGCCCGGACGTTGGTCCGGGCCTCGGACTGCACTTCGCCAAGCAGCGTCTGGGCGGTGATGAAAGCCGGATCACTGGCATTCATGGTATCGATTTCCGGATTAGGAACCGCCAGCGCCTTGAACGCCGGCACCGGGAAATCGCCAGGCGTACTGACGAAAGTTGTTTGACCGCCGACGTGCAATACCCGGTAGTGGTAAGGGTAGCTGTTCAGCCAGGCGTTGCCCGGCGCCTCGATGGCGCTGGTCAGTTGCCGCGAGCGGGAGTCGGGCGCACGGATATGCCAGTCCAGCGCCACCAGGAACAGCAGCACGAGGATCAGCCAATAGCCTTTCTAAATTGTCGTCCTCCGGATTTCGCTTCGCCGTTGGCCGGGTGTCGACATCACGCCATCGAGAAAGCCGATCACTTCGCCGATGGAGTGCGCCATTCCGGCAAATTGGTCGTGGCTGCCCGGGATCAACGGCAAGCGCACCCGATCGTCACGCCGCCGGCCGTAGATTTCCAGTGCGTCGCCGACCGGCACCGTATCATCGCTGGTACCGTGCACCAGCAGTACCGGGCAGTTGACCGCGCGAATGCTGTTACAAGGCGACAGGTCCTCGAAGCGATGGCCGATGACGCGTTGCACATAGTTGACAATGTAGGCTCCCAGCGGCCAGTAGGGAATTCGTCTGGCTTTCGACCAGCGCCCATCATCGTTTCGGGATGAGCGAAAGCAGCCAGCGTCACGACGGCAGTCAGGTCGCTGCGGCGGCTGGCCAGCAACAGCGCCGCGCCGGCGCCCACCGAATGACCGATGACGCCGATCCGGCGGACATCGACTTCCGGCCGCGAGCGCAAGCAGTCGACCGCACGCTCGAGATCTTCGGCAAAACGTGGCAGCGAGGCAAAGCTGTCGCCATCGCTACCGCTGTGATTGCGAGCGTCGAAGAAGAGCAGGGTGTAACCGGCGGTGTGCAAGGGTCTGGCCAGCGGCAGCATCATTTCGGCGTTGCCACCCCAGCCGTGAATGATCGCCAATGCCGGTGCACCCTGAGCAGCCGGGATCGCCACTTCACACCCTGGCAGGGCGTCGGGTGGGTGGCTTTCGGCGACACGAGGCGCCGCCAGGCTGCGGCGAATCTGCCGGTGGACGGCGAGTACGGCGATGATCGCGAACGCTGCCAGGGCGAGCGCGAGCCGCAGCGCTTCGGCTATCGTCGCCAAGCGCTTTGCAGGAAGGCGCGCCAGCGCTGCCAAGCGGTGGCAGCAAGTTGCCGTTGCACCTCCACGACGCCTGCATCCTGCTCGCTATCGACGATCGCGAACCGCAAGGAACGCGCCAGCGCCAGCATCGGCCGATTGCCGGCCAGGACCTGGCCACACATCCGGCGCAGACCACGACGCGAGGCCTCGCGCATCAGTGCCTTGAGCAGGCGCCGCCCGATTCCCTGACCCTGCCAGGGATCGCCGATCAGCAAGGAGAAGGTGCAGTCGGTGCCGTCATTCTGTTGCACGAAACGACCGCCGGCAATCGGTATCTCCATACCGTTGTCGCGTCGGGTCACGACCAGCAGATACTCATTGCGCGGATCGACGTCGACCAGACGGCGTACGGCGTCGTCGGAGAACTCGGCGATCGAGGCGAAAAAACGGCTGCGCCTGGCGTCGGGTGACAGCCGGTTGAGCGACTCCTTGACTTTCGGCGCGTCGCTCGGCCGCATCCGACGCATTTCCAGCCAGGTGCCGTCGATTGCCCGCCAGCGTTGGAGGATCTCCTTCATCCGCAAATCACCAAGGGGGGTGGCCGAGTGAATCCATGGCCGGGAGTATGCATCGATTTCCGGTCGGACGCCGAGCCAAGCACCTTCAGCGTCGGCTGCCCGACGGCCAGCCGACGCCAGGGTCGTCGCCCTGTCCCGGTGATCGCTGCGCCGTCGTCGGGTCATGGCGCTGAAACATGGCCTCCTCAAGATCACCACCGATGATATGCAAACGCTTCACGTCACTGGAGCAAACAATGATCAGCTGCCAACGCGCTTTTCTGCAACCGTTCGGTGATCGCTGTTCAGGCAGCCGACATCGCTCATCGCTGGCGCTGGAGCCACCTCTCCTTGCGCCGTCGACAGCAGCAAGTGAGCAGATGCTTACCAGCAGGCTACCGGCAACACGGTGAACCTGCCAGGGGGTCGATTCGGCGGGCGGTATCAGGCAGGTCAAGGCCAGGACCGTCGATTTCCGGGGGGGCGACGCGCTGCCCGGTGAGGCCGACGTGGCAGCCGCCGGCCTGGTACGGGCGCCGACGGTGATGCGCGGCGTGATCAGCGTCGCCAATGTGCCCGGCATTGCTTGGGGTCAGCTGCGGCTGGACGGGCCCACCGCTGCCGACATCTTTCGCGGCGCGATCGGCCAGGTCGACTTCGCTGACGCCAGGAAGAATGACCTGAAGTTCATTTCCCCGCGCAACAAGGCTGGCAGCTTCGTGCTGCCCGGTGGCGACAGCTTCCGGGCCGCTGCCGAAGGCGCCAACTTTCACGTCAAGGGCGTGGCGCCGGACCTGCTTGACCAGGCGCACGAGAAGGCGTGGCCGATCGTCACCGCAAGGTACATCCTGGCTCATGACAAAGGAGATGACTGCGGCCGCCACGGCTGATGGCCGATTCGCCGGATAGCGAGGGCATTGGGCATGAATACTCTGGAAATCAGTGAGCTGGCACTTCCCCGCCAGGCGGACGTGCGCGCTCCCCGGCGGTAGATGTCAAGACAGTTGTCGCCTGAGTTCATGCTGCCATTGGCATACTCTTGCTGGTAGCGGTGACCGGTGCGGCGCACTGATCTCGATTTACGGCACGCTCAGCACGTCGTTGATCGCGTTGTTGGTCGGTGTGCCGGTGAGCTTCGGCATCGCAGTTTTCCTGACCGAAAGCGGTCCAGTCTGGCTGCGGCGGCCGCTTGGCACGGCCATCGAACTGCTCGCCGGCGTTCCCTCGCTCATCCACGGAATCTCGGGCCCGTTCATCTTCGTGCCACTGTTCGCCCGTTCCGTGCAGCCCTGGCGGCAGAGTGTATTCGGCGCTTGGCTGGTAGTCGGCGGCCTCGTTGCCGGGCCGCCAATCGGCGTCAGCATTCTGGCCGCCGGGATCGTCCTGGCGCTTTCGTGCTGGCTGGTCAGTCGCGCCAAGGCCAGGCAAGGCGAGTGAGCCGCAGCGGAGCCGCCATGAAACGGTGTCAGCGACGGCGGCTGATCAAGCGCCGCGGTATCGGCCTTTCAATGATCGCCATGACCCTGGCTCTGACGGGGTTGATGTGGATCCTCTGGACCCTGTTGTCCAGGGGGTTCGCGGTGTTTGCCTGGGATTCGTTTGCCACGACACACCCGCGCCTGGCAGTAAGGCGGTGGTCTGCGCAACGCCAACGTCGGCAGCAAGAATTCTCCTGGCTATCGCGCGGGTGGCGGTGAGGCGGCGTCACTGCTGTTCACCGCGCTCAACAACCAGTTCTGCAGCACCGACATGTCGCGGCCGATGGGCGATCTGTCGGTGGTGATCGTCCAGTTCGCCATCAGTCCGTACGACAACCGGGTTCAACTGGCCTGGGGAGGGACTCCGCTGATCGCCCTGCTGGTGCTGGCGATCAGCATCGGCGCGCGCCTTCGCTTTCGTCAAAGTAGCAAGGACTGATCCTTGGAGCCCCTATGTTCACCATGTCCCGGGCGGCCGCCCAGATCGGCGAACGCGCCGCCCTGCAAGTTGGCCGACTGAATTTCTACGGGGGCGATTTCAAGGACTTGAACGGCGTCAATCTGCATCTCGCCGGCCACCGAGTCACCGCCTTAATCGCTCCCTCCGGTTGCCGCAAGTCCACCCTGCTGCGCAGCTTCAATCGCATGTACGACCCTTACCCTGGCCAACGCGCCGAAGGCGAAATTCTCTTCAACGGCCAGAACCTGCTCGACAAGAAGCAGGACGTCAAGCTGGTCAGGGCGAAGATCGTCATGGTCGTCCAGAAGCCGACGCCGTTTCCGATGACGATCTTCGAGAACATCGCTTTCATGCACCTCGGCGAACTGATCGAGTCCGGTCCCACCGACGCCCTGTTCGTCGAGCCGAAAGTCAAACACACCAAGGATTGCATCGCCGGCTGTCTTGGTTGATCGTCGGCGCGCCGTGCGAGCGGTTTGCTGCCATCGCCGTCCATCGACGATGCCGACGATGGCGGCAAGGCGGGCGGCCGGTTCGCGCAACGACGTTGCGTTTGGACGGTGAACGAGGCAAGATCCCGGGTTCGCGTCAAGCCTGATCTGGCATCGTCCAGCACGGTCAAGGCGAATCGAGAGATGTCCGGTCATTGCTTCGATGACCGTTTTTATTCCTCGCAGGACACCTTCCGGCCCAGCTGCCGGACTCGCCAGACGTGCAGGCCGCCATGCTTCCCGAATTCCCCGCTTCGCGCCCCGACGCCTCTCCCGCACGCCGGCGCGCAGAGAGTCGTCCGCTGCGGACGCGGCCCTAGCGGCGAGCCCGCATTGGCCATGCCTCCCTCGACACAGCCGCGCTCGTCGCAGCCGCGCTCGTCGCTTCGCATGCCGCCGCCCAATCCGGTGCTCTGTTCCAGCGCCGCATGGCGACTGGTTTGGGCGCTCGGCGCGCTGCTGATCCTGTGGACTACCGTTTTCTGGGCGATGGCTTGAGCGCGACCGCGACGATCAGCCAGGCGCCGGCGTCGGGCGCCTCGCCGATCCTGCGTTTCGACGACCTGACGCTGGGCTATGACCGCCACCCGGCGGTCCATCACCTGCATGGCGAAATCGCCGCCGGCAGCCTGCTGGCGATCGTCGGCCCCAACGGCGCCGGCAAGTCGACGCTACTCAAGGGCATCAGTGGCGAGCTGCGGCCGCTACAGGGTCGCGTCGAGCGGCTCGGTGTGCAGCGCCGGCAAATCGCCTATCTGAGCCAGCAGACGACTCTCGACAGTAGCTTCCCGATGGTCGTCCACGATTTCGTGGCGATGGGCTTGTGGCGAGCGATCGGCGCCTTTCGCGGCCTTGACCACGGGCTGCGCCAGCGCATCGCCGAGGCCATCGACCTGGTCGGCCTGTGCGGGCTCGAGAGCCGTCCGATCGGAGCCCTCTCGGGGGGACAGCTGCAGCGCGCTCATTTCGCGCGGGTCGTCCTGCAGGACGCCCCGCTGGTGCTGCTCGACGAGCCCTACGGGGCGATCGACGCGGCCAGCGTCCGCGACCTGGCGGCCCTGGTAAGGCGCTGGCACGGCGAGGGTCGAACGGTGATTGCCGTCCTGCATGATCTCGAGCACGTGCGCCAGGAGTACCCCGAAACGCTGCTGCTGGCACGTGAAATCGTCGCTCGCGGCGCTACCGCGGCGGTGCTCAGCGATGACCATCTGGCGCGCGCCAGGCAGATCGCCGAAGGACGTGGCGACGAAGGGCAGGCGGCGGTTTGCCACGCCGAGCGGGCATCACGATGAGCCAAACGCTGTCGCTGACGCCTCTGTTCTCGCCGTTCATCGAGTTCGGTTTCATGCGCCGGGCGCTGGCCGGTTGTCTGGCGCTGTCGCTCGGTGCTACGCCGGTCGGGGTATTCCTGATGCTGCGCCGCATGAGCCTCGCTGGCGACGCCATGTCGCATGCGATCCTGCCTGGCGCCGCGGTCGGCTATCTGATCGCCGGACTGTCGCTGCCGGCGATGACCGTCGGTGGCTTGCTCGCCGGCCTGACCGTGGCGGTACTGTCGGGAGGCGTGGCGCGTAATTCGGTGATCAAGGAAGACGCCAGTCTGGCGACCTTCTATCTGCTGTCGCTGTCGGCCGGCGTGCTGATCATCTCGTTGCGTGGCAGCAGCGTCGATCTGTTGCACGTGCTGTTCGGCAGCGTGCTGGCGCTTGACGACGCGACCCTGTTGCTGCTGGCGGTGTTCACCTCTGTGTCGGTGCTGGCCCTCGCGCTGGGCCTGCGTCTGTTCGTGCTCGAAGGCTGCGATCCCGCCTTTCTGGCACGTATCAGTCGTCTCGGCCCAATGGCACACTACGGCTTCATGGTCCTGCTGGTCCTCAACCTGGTGGCCGGCTTCCACGCCCTCGGAACGTTGATGGCCGTCGGCATCATGATCCTGCCGGCCGCCGCGGCGCGCTTGTGGGTCTGCAATATCGGCCCGCTGCTGTTGATCGCTGTGCTGATCGCCATCATCGGTTCCTTCCTTGGCCTGCTGCTGTCGTATCATGCCAACCTGCCGGCCGGACCGGCGATCGTCCTGACGCTCGGCGGCAGCTACCTGCTGTCGCTGGCGGTCGGCCCGCTCGGACCGTTGGCCAGCCGTTGGCGGTCGGGATGGCATTTTGAGCGCTGAGAGCAAGCGCCGAGCGACATGAAAAGAACCGTCCTGACGACCTTCTGCCAACTGCTGGTGGGCATCACGCTCAGCCTCGCCAGCGTCTTTGCCGGCGCTCGGGCCGAAGCCGGCGAGCCGCTGCCGGTGGTCGCCAGCTTCAGCATCCTGGCCGACCTCGTGCAGCGTGTCGGCGGCGAGCTGGTGCAGGTGTACGCCCTGGTCGGTCCGGGTAGTGATGCGCATGTCTACCAGCCGACACCGGCCGACGTCAAGAAGCTCGCAAGGGCTCGCCTGGTGGTGATCAACGGGCTGGGGTTCGAAGGTTGGATCGATCGCCTGATCCAGTCATCGGGTTATCGCGGCAGGCTGCTGGTCGCCAGTGACGGTGTCAAGCCGCTCGGCAAGACCCCGGCCGGTCACCGCAAGCCGCACGGTCACGATCATCCTGCCGACCTCGACCCGCACGCCTGGCAGGATCTGGCCAATGCTCGCCACTACGTCGACAACATCGCGGCGGCCCTTGGCGACGTCGATCCGACGAACAGGGCTGCTTACAAGGGCAACGCCGCCGCCCTGCAACAGCAGATCGACGCCATGGACCGCGAGATTCGAAGCGCCTTTGCGGTGCTTCCCGCGGCGCGGCGCAAGGTCGTCAGCTCGCACGACGCCTTTGCCTATTTCGGTCAAGCCTACGGCATTGTCTTCATCGCACCAGTCGGTGTCAGTACCGACGCGCAGCCGTCCGCGGCGGCCGTCGCGGCGACCATCAGGCAGATCAGGCAGGAGCAGATCCGGGCGATGTTCCTCGAGAACGTCAGCGATCCACGCCTGCTCGAACGCATCAGCAGGGAATCGGGTGCGCTGATCGGCGGCACCCTCTACTCCGACTCGCTGTCCGGCCCCGGTACTCCGGCCGACAGCTATCTCGGCATGATGCGCCAGAACGCCAGGACGCTTGCTGCGGCGCTGGCCGACTGACGCGCACGGCGACGGCCGCTGCGATAGCTCATTCCGGCCCTGGACGGGCGGCCGCCTGGCAGGCGCTTTCGGTCGCCCGGCACGGCCGCGTGACGGCCATGGCAGCGGCCCGAGAAGGGGCGTCGCGCGGCGCCGGGACGACCAATCGTCATCAACCTGTCACACAAGCCAGGCATCATTCGCCAGTCGTTGCTGCGCACTCCAGCCACCGCGACGCGGCGCTCGCTCCAATTGCCCGGCGGGACCTGCTGGCGTGCCTTTCCGCACCTTGCCAGGGAGATACCCATGTTGTTGCCAGCCACCTCGTCCAATGCCGAAGCGATCCTCGCGGCAGCCGACCAACTCAGGCTCAAGAGACTCACGGCGATGCTTGCCGCGAAGCTGACCGCCAAGGCGCCCAAGGCGTCGATCAGGAAGGCGAGGAAGCCGCGCAAGCTCGCCGGCTCGAAGACCGTTCGCCGCAACTTGCGAATCCCCAAGAGCGAGTACCGCCAGCTCGTGGCACTGAGGAAGCGCCTGGCGCGCGAGGGTGTCGGCACCGACAAGGGGCAGATTGTCCGCGCTGGCGTCATGTTGCTTGCCCATCTCGACCTCTCCGAGTTGACAGCCGCGATCCGCGCCATCACCGCGCCGACGGCAGCGTTCGACAACGGCAAATAGGCTGATGCGCGACGGGCGTTGATCGCAGCCATTTCATTGACGGTCCTTACGGGGAAAGACATGAGCAGAGAAAACACGCCAACGTCTTCGGCGTCGAGCGCGAACTCCAGCACAGCGGGCCCTGCGGCCACAGCAAACGGAGCGAACGCTGGCGAGTGCCGGCACGATCTCCAGAGCGCCGCGGCGGTACTTCGGGCAAAGGCCGAAGGTCGTCTGCCCGGCCGCCGCGGAGCACAGAAGCGACCGACCAAGGTGGCGGTCACCTTGCGCTACAGCCGGGAGGTGCTGGAGTATTTCAAGGGTACCGGTGAAGGCTGGCAGACGCGGATGAACGAGGCCTTGCGCGAGTACGTGGAACAACACCGGACCGCCTGACGCGACGGCTTGGCCGGCAGAGTGCAGGGCCGGCCGCGCTTTCGTTTTCCCGGACCGGCGAGCGGCGAAGTGCGCTCTGGGGGATAATCGCTGCTTCGGTTCACCCGCAGGATGAAGCAGCCAATGGACGACGATCGCGTCAGCAACAGCAGCGCCAACCGACATTTCGCGCAGCTGTTCGCGGCGCCGCCGGCACCGGTCGCGATGCGCCGCCAGCTGCTGCAGGTCGGCTTGGGCAGCGCCGCGCTGTCCTTCCTCGGGCTGCCGGCACTGGCTGCCAGCAGTGGCCAGCCGGCCATCGGCTTCACGCCGATCAGCGTTGCGAATGACGACGCGGTGCGCGTCCCTGACGGCTGCACGGTGCAGCTGCTCTACGCCTGGGGCGATCCGGCGTCGGCCGGACCGGCGTTCCTGGCTGACGCCGGCAACAGCGCCGCGGAGCAGGCCGAGCAGGCGGGCATGCATCACGATGGCATGCATTTCTTTCCGTTCGTGGAGAACGGTCGACCGTCGTCTACGCACGGTCTGCTGTGCATCAACCATGAATACACCGACGACGGGTTATTGCACCCGGACGGCATGGCCGCTTGGAGCCACGCCAAGACGCTGAAATCACAAAACGCGCATGGCGTCTCGGTGATCGAGGTCGAGCTTGGCGGTAATGGCATGGACTCGCGCTGGCGGCTCGTTCGGCCTTCTTCCTACGCGCGCCGGATTACCGCCCGCACGCCGCTGCGCATTGTCGGCCCGGCCGCCGGCGCGGCAGCCATGCGTACCCGTGAAGACCGACGCGGTGAGGTCGTTTTCGGGACCGTGGCCAACTGCGCGATGGGCGTTACACCCTGGGGAACCTACCTCAGCTGCGAGGAAAACTTCAACGGCTATTTCAATGGGCTTGCGCAGCCGACGGCGGATCAGCGGCGTTACGGCATTCACCCTGGCGGCGCCGGCTTTCGCTGGCATGAGCATGACAGCCGTTTCGACGTGGCGAGCGAGCCGAACGAGGTCAATCGCTTTGGCTGGGTGGTCGAGATCGATCCCTGGCGGCCGGCGCAGGCGCCGGTCAAGCGCACGGCGCTGGGTCGTTTCAAACACGAATGCGCGACCGTGACGCTGGCTGGCGATGGTCGGGTCGTCGTCTATCTGACTGACGATGAGGCGTTCGAGTACCTCTACAAGTTCGTTTCGCGTGACCGCTTCGACGCCGCCAGGCCGGCCCACAACGCCGGGCTGCTCGACGTCGGCACGCTCCATGTCGGCCGCTTCGACGCCGACGGCAGGGGGCGCTGGCTGGCGTTGCGCCACGGCGACAACGGTCTCGGCGTAAACAGCGGCTTTGCCGACCAGGCCGAGATCCTGATCCGGACGCGGCAGGCTGCGGACCTCGTCGGAGCGACCAAGATGGATCGCCCGGAGTGGATCGCCGTCCACCCGCACAGCGGCGAAGTCTATTGCACGCTGACCAACAACCGTCAGCGGCGGAGCGCCGCAGCCGCCAATCCCCGGCCGGAAAACGTCTTCGGCCACATCATCCGCTGGCGCGAGGACGGCGCCGATGCGGCAGCCGGTAGCTTCGCCTGGGACGTGTTCGTTCTTTGTGGCGACCCGCAGCACGCCGATCCCGGCAAACGCGGCAATATCAGGGGCGACGCTTTTGGCAGCCCGGATGGCCTGTGGTTCGACCGGCAGGGGCGGCTGTGGATCCTGACCGACGTTTCGGGCAACGCTCTGAACGGCCAGGACTACCAGCGACTGGGTAACAACCAGATGCTCGTCGGCGACGTCGTCAGCGGCAAAATCCGCCGCTTTCTCACCGGGCCGAAGGGCTGCGAGATCACCGGCATCAGTCAAGTACCCGACGCGCGAAGCCTGTTCGTCAACATCCAGCATCCCGGCGAGGTCGCTGGCGGCCGCTCCAACCCGGCCGCACCACTGGCCGGCTCGGGATGGCCGGCCAATCAGTTTCCCGAGGCGACCGGCGGCCGTCCGCGTTCGGCGACGCTGGTCATCAGACGTCGGGATGGTGGCATCGTCGGCAGCTGATCATCGCGACGGACCGTCACCGGCAAACCACTGCTGGTCGAGACACAGACGGAGCGCCATGCGCGCGCGGTGCAGCACCACCCAGCAGTTGTTGCTGCTGATCGACAGTTGCTGGCAGATTTCGCTGGTCTCCAGGCCGAGCATTTCACGCATCATGAATACTCGGGCGGTGGCTGGCGGCAGACGATTCAGGCAGGCGTCGAAGACCTGCCAGAAGTTCTCGTTTTCGAAACTCTGTTCCGGGTTTCCCCAGTCCGATGGCCGCGCGCCGCCTTGCCAGTGGCCGTTGCTCTTGAATAGCGGATCGAAGTCGGTGTCGTCGATCTCGTTTTCGGGGGACTCGTAGAGCGGCTCGCGAACCCGCCGCCGGATGATGTCGACGATCTTGTTTCTCAGGATCGAGAACACCCAGGTCTTGAGCTTGGCGCGCTCGGCAAAACGATCGGCGCCCTGCAGGGCGGCGAGCAGCGTTTCCTGCACGGCATCCTCGGCACTTGCCTGGTCACGCAATTGCAGGACGGCAAAGCGCAGCATCTCGCGCCGAAAGCCGTCCAGATCGCCGGCGATCGCTGCCGCTGCGGCCGGCAGCGCGGGTCGCGCGGCTGCCGACGGCACGCCATCGGCGCGGTGATGATCCTTGCCAATCATCTGCTCATCTCGTCAGCAGGATCCAGAAGAAAGCGATGTGGGCATGGTGGTAGTTCCCGCGGGATGTTCGGCGCCGTGCTCTCGCCACGGGTCGGTGAGACCATCGCCGATGCCGGCAAGCCGTTGGTTGTCCTGGGGCGGCCGGCAGCAAGTACCGCGAACCCGGTGATTGCCGACAGCTGGGCGCTGGACTGGCAGTTTATACGCAACTGATGCCCGGCGATAGCCGTGCCGTTGGCATCATCGTGGTCCGCTTGCGGCGCCGTTTGCGACACCGAGCTGACGCTCTGAACGACGCCAGGCACGATTTCGCACGATTTCGCACGATTTCGCAAGACGGTCGAAAAAGCCGCCGAGGCTCTCGATTTGGCATAAGATTGGCGACCCCGAAAACACACTGAGGAGACAGCGATGCACATTGGCGTACCCAAGGAAATCAAGAACCACGAGTACCGCGTCGGTCTGACTCCGTCGTCGGTGCGGGAAATGGTCGCGCACGGTCACCCGGTGACCGTTGAAACCGGCGCCGGCAGCGGTATCGGTGCCGCCGACGAGGTCTACGAAAGGGCCGGTGCGACCATTGCCGCATCTGCCGCCGAGATCTTTGCCGATGCCGAAATGATCATCAAGGTCAAGGAACCGCAGGCTGGCGAACGGGCGATGCTGCGTGCGGGACAGATTCTCTACACCTACCTGCACCTCGCCCCCGATCCTGCCCAATGCGCCGATCTGGTTGCCAGTGGCGCGGTGTGTATCGCCTATGAAACGGTCACCCAGCCGGGTGGCGGCTTGCCACTGCTGGCACCCATGTCGGAAGTCGCCGGCCGCTTGTCGATCCAGGCCGGCGCCTACTGCCTCGAAAAAGCGCACGGCGGCATGGGCATCCTGCTCGGTGGCGTTGCCGGCGTCCCGTCGGCGAAGATCGTCATCCTTGGCGGCGGCGTCGTCGGCTCGAACGCGGCGCAGATCGCCGTCGGCACCGGCGCGCAGGTCGTGGTCATCGACCGCAATATCGACGTCCTGCGGCGCATGGATCGGCTGCTCGGCGCGCGGGTGATCACCGTTTTTTCGAACCGCGACAATGTCGAGCAGCACGTGCTGCGCGCTGATCTGGTGATCGGCGGCGTGTTGATTCCCGGTGCCGCGGCGCCGAAGCTGATCACCCGCCAGCTGGTCGACGACATGAAACCCGGTTCGGTGATCGTCGACGTCGCCATCGACCAGGGCGGCTGTTGCGAGACGGCCAGGGCGACCACCCACGCCGACCCGACCTACATGGTTGGCAACGTCGTGCACTACTGCGTTGCCAACATGCCGGGTGGCGTGCCGCGCACCTCGACCTACGCGCTCAACAACGCGACCCTGCCGTTCGCGCTGCAGATCGCCGACAAGGGCTGGCGGCGGGCGCTGCAGGACAACGAACATCTGCGCAACGGGCTCAACGTCGCCTTCGGCAAGGTCACCTGCCGTGAGGTTGCCGATGACCTCAGGTACGACTACCACGATGCCTTGTCGGTGATCTCCGACTGAGCGTTCGCCAACTCGCTCACGATTTCTCCGATCGCACGATCAGGGGGAATCATGACCGCGCTGTTGCCCTCGCGAGAACTGCAGCGATGATGATGGATCCGTGCTCCAGGCGCTGCTGCACGCCGAGCAAGCAAGCGGCCCCCTGCGGTCGCCGAGGTGCATTCGGTGGTGACTTGCGGCGCGTCCCTTCGCGGCGAGCTTGCGGAAGCCGGGAGCGATGCGCCCGACCGGAGCACGGCCGCCGGCAAGTTCAGGCGGCCAGCGCCGGCGTCCGGTGGCTGTCGATCACCTGCAGCAATTGCGCGAAGACCTTCGGCGTGCCGGCGACCAGATTGCCGGATTGCAGGTAGGTCTCGTTGCCGGCGAGGTCGCTGACCAGGCCACCGGCTTCCGAAATCAGCAGCGCGCCGCCGGCCATGTCCCACGGCGACAGGCCGAACTCCCAGAAGCCATCGAAGCGACCGCAGGCGACGTAGGCCAGGTCGAGCGCCGCGGCGCCGGGGCGGCGCATGCCGGCGGTCTTCTGCGCCAGTTCCTTGAAGATGCCGAGGTAGGCGTCGATGTGGTCATAGACGCGGTAGGGGAAGCCGGTGCCGATCAGGGCGTTCTCGAGGCGCAGGCACTTGCTGACGCGGATGCGCCGCTCGTTGAGGAAGGCGCCGCCGCCTTTGCTGGCGGTGAACATCTCGTTGCGTACCGGGTCGTAGACCACCGACTGGGTGACCTGGCCACGGTACGCCAGCGCGATCGAGATCGCGTACTGTGGAAAACCGTGGATGAAATTGGTGGTGCCGTCGAGCGGATCGATGATCCACTGATACTCGCTACCGCCGGCATGGCCGGCGGTCTGCCCGGACTCTTCTGCTAGAATGCCGTATTCGGGGTAGGCCTCGCGCAGCACGTCGATGATTGCCGCCTCGGCGGCCTTGTCGACCTCGGTGACGAAATCGCTCTGCCGCTTGGTGGTGACCTGCAGGTGCTCGAGATCCAGCGAGGCACGATTGATGATCTGGCTGGCGCGGCGCGCCGCCTTGACGATGATGTTGAGAGCTGGATGCATGGCCTTGAAGAAAGCGACGGGCGGCTGATGCCGCCCGGTTTTTGTGGAGGACCCCGATTCTAATATGAACAGGGCTGCAGGGTCTCATTCTTCCGGCTCGCCGCTCGACCGCATCCGCGTTGTTCTGTCACATCCCAGCCACCCTGGCAATATCGGCGCGGCGGCACGAGCGATGAAGACCATGGGTCTGTCGCGTCTGTCGCTGGTCAATCCGAAGTGTTTTCCGGACCCGCAGGCGGTAGCCCGTGCTGCCGATGCCGACGACATCCTGGCGCGGGCGGCGGTGTGCGCCACTCTGGATCAGGCGCTGGCCGGAACCGTCCAGGCCTACGCGCTGTCGGCGCGGCAACGTAACCTCGGACCGGCGGCAATGCCGGCGCGCGCCGCCGCCGCGGAGATTCTCGCCAGCGCCGACCAGGGTGAGGTGGCCCTGCTGTTCGGCAACGAGACGGCTGGACTGTCGAACGCCGAGGTGCAGCGCTGCCAGCGCACCGTCTTCATCCCCGCCAACCCGCAATACAGTTCTTTGAACCTCGCTTCGGCGGTGCAGTTGGTGTGTTACGAACTGCGCCTGGCGACCTTTGCCGGTCGTCCGCCGGTGGTCACCAGGACGGTCCCCTTTGCCTCGCCGCTGGCGCCCCATCAGGATGTCGAACGTTTCTATCAGCATCTCGAACGGGTCATGGTCAGCAGTGGCTTTCTCGACCCGCGGCGGCCGCGGCGACTGTTGCCGAAGCTGCGTCGGCTGTTCGCACGGGCCGACCTGGAGGTCGACGAGATCAACATCCTGCGCGGTCTGCTCGACGCGGTTGAACGGCAGTCCTGCCGGCTGGGCGAGGCGAGCGATGATCCCGAAAATAGTGGACTGAAATAGTAGGATATTGTAGAATCAAGACAAACGCTCAAGGATTTTTTGCCATGTTCAGCCGACTGCGCGAAGACATTCAATCGGTGTTCGACCGTGACCCCGCCGCCCGCACTTCCTGGGAGGTGCTGACCTGCTACCCCGGGGTACACGCGATCGTCCTGCATCGGCTCGGCCACTGGTTGTGGACCCATCGCTGCCCCTGGCTGGGACGCCTGGTGTCGCATCTCGGCCGTTTTTTCACCGGCATCGAAATTCACCCGGGGGCGACGGTCGGGCGGCGGATGTTCATCGATCACGGCATGGGCGTGGTGATCGGCGAAACGGCGGTGATCGGTGACGACGTCACGCTCTACCATGGCGTCACCCTGGGCGGCACCTCCTGGAACAAGGGCAAACGCCACCCGACGCTGGAGCGCGGCGTGGTGATCGGTGCCGGTGCCAAGGTGCTCGGTCCGATCACCGTCGGCGCGTCGGCCAAGGTCGGCTCGAATGCGGTGGTCGTCAAGGACGTTCCGGCGGGAGCGACAGCGGTTGGCAACCCGGCACGGATCATCGACAGCGAGCAGGCGCAAAAACGCGAACAGATGGCCGGGCAGCTCGGTTTTTCGGCCTATGCGCTGGCGGGCGATCAGGATGATCCGCTGGCCAAGGCGATCCATGGCTTGCTCGATCATGCGGTCGATGCCGACCGACGCTTCGAATTGTTGCTCAAGAAGCTGGCTGACGCCGGCGTGCATGTCAATGGCGATCTGCTGACGGCTGACCGCTTCGATCCGCAATACTTGAGTAAAATAGTTGACTAATCAGCGAGTCGTCGATATAGTCAATGGCGTAGTAATCTGATCAACTATTGATGGTGGAGGTAGCATGCGACTGACGACCAAAGGGCGTTTCGCGGTGACGGCGATGATCGACCTGGCCTTGCGGTGTGCCGACGGCCCGGTCTCTCTGGCGGGAATCAGCGACCGCCAGAAGATTTCGCTCTCGTATCTGGAACAGCTGTTCGGCAAGCTGCGCCGCTACCGGCTGGTCGACAGCGTGCGCGGTCCGGGCGGCGGCTACTGCCTGGCCCGTCCGACCAGCGAGATGACCGTCGCCGACATCATCCGCGCCGTCGACGAGCCACTCGACGCAACTCAGTGCGGTGGTCGCGAGAATTGCCAGGATGATGAACGCTGCATGACGCACGATCTGTGGGCGACCTTGAACGTCAAGATGTTCGATTATTTGAGCTCGGTGACGCTCGCCGAGCTGGTGGACCAGCAGCTCAGCAAGCGCGGCGTCGACGTCTCCGTTCTGCACGACGCGCGCCGGGGCGGCGTACGTCAGCGCGGCAAAGTTGTCGCTTTCAGCCGTTGAGCCTCCGCCAGTATCCGCAGGTATCCGAGGCCGATGTTCACTCCCGTCTATCTCGACCACAACGCGACGACACCGGTCGATCCGGTGGTGCTCGACGCGATGCTGCCCTATCTGTCGTCGCAGCATGGCAACGCCTCGAGCCGGCATGAGTACGGTCGGGCGGCGCGGCGGGCGGTTGACGAAGCGCGCAGCAAGGTTGCCGCGGCGCTTGGCGCGCATGCCAGCGAGGTGGTGTTTACCAGTGGCGGTTCGGAAGCCAACAATCTCCTCATCAAGGGCGTTGCGGCTTGCCTGAAGCCCGGCCTGCTGGCGGTCAGCGCGATCGAGCACCCCTGCGTGATCCGGCCGGCCGAGCAATTGCGCAAGCGCGGCTGGACGCTGCAGAAGCTGGCGGTGGATGCCAACGGCCGGATCGATGGCGCGAATTTCCAGGCAGTGATGGCCGAGCAGCCGCGCATCGTTTCGGTGATGCTGGCCAATAACGAGACCGGTGTCATCCAGGACGTCGAGTCACTGGCGGCGCAGGCGAGCGCGGCAGGCGCCTGGTTTCATACCGATGCGGTGCAGGCGGTAGGGAAAATGGCAGTTGATTTTCGCCGTCTCAATGCGGCCGGGGTGCACGCACTGAGTCTTTCGGCGCACAAGATCGGCGGCCCCAAGGGTGTCGCGGCGCTGGTTGTCGACAAACGGCTCGATATCGAACCGCTGATTGCCGGCGGAGGCCACGAACGCGGCCTGCGTTCGGGTACCGAGAACGTCGCGGCGATCGTCGGTTTCGGTGTCGCCTGCGAATTGGCGGCGGCCCGCCGGCTGGCCAATGGTGAGCGTCTGCTGGCCTTGCGTCGGCGGGTCGAGCGTGGCCTGCGAGCTCTCGGCGCAACGCTCTTCGGGCAGGCGGCCGAGCGCTTGCCGAACACCGTCTGTTTTGCTTTTCCGGAACTTGATGGTGAAACGCTGGTCGGGCAGCTCGACCGTGACGGCTATGCGGTGGCCAGTGGCGCCGCCTGTTCGAGCGCCAATCCCGAGCCCTCGCACGTACTGCAGGCGATGGGCGTGGCGCCGGAGTTGGCACGTGGCGCGGTACGCGTCAGTCTCGGTTTCGTCAATACCGATGCCGAGATCGACGGTTTCCTGGTGACGCTGCAGGCGACCGTGCTCAGGTTGCATCAGCTGACCGCAATGGCGGTCTGAGCGATCACCTCGGACGGCAATCGGCAGGATGCCACGGCGCAGCACCCGTAAACATGTACTACCTGGAGCAAGAGCAATGTTGAAACTACCGATCTATCTCGACTATTCGGCGACGACACCGATCGACCCGCGGGTCGCCGACAAGATGATCCCCTATCTGGTCGAAAAATTCGGCAATCCGGCCTCGCGTTCGCACGCCTTCGGCTGGGAGGCCGAGGCGGCGGTCGAAGAAGCGCGTGTGGAGGTGGCCAAGCTGGTCAACGCCGATCCCAAGGAGATCGTCTGGACCTCGGGCGCCACCGAGTCGAACAACCTGGCGCTCAAGGGCGCTGCCCAGTTCTACGCCGGCAAGGGCAAGCACCTGGTGACGGTCAAGACCGAACACAAGGCGGTACTCGATACCTGCCGCGAGCTCGAGCGCCTGGGCTTCGAGGTGAGCTACCTCGACGTCAAGGACAACGGCCTGCTGGACCTCGAAGTCTTCAAGGCGGCACTTCGTCCGGACACCATCCTGGTGTCGGTGATGCTGGTCAACAACGAAATCGGCGTTATCCAGCCGATCGCCGAGATCGGCGAGATCTGCCGTGCCAAGGGAATCGTCTTGCACGTCGATGCGGCGCAGGCGACCGGCAAGGTGGTGATCGATCTGGCGACGCTGAAAGTCGACCTGATGAGTTTCTCGGCGCACAAGACCTACGGGCCGAAAGGCATCGGCGCACTGTACGTGCGTCGCAAGCCGCGCATTCGCCTGACCGCGCAGATGCACGGCGGCGGGCACGAGCGTGGTTTTCGTTCGGGTACCCTGGCGACGCACCAGATCGTCGGCATGGGTGAGGCCTTCCGCCTCGCTCGTCTCGAGATGGGCGCCGAGAACGAGCGCATCAGGATGCTTCGCGACCGCTTGTTCAAGGGACTCTCGGATATCGAAGAGGTCTATGTGAATGGCGACATGGAGCAGCGTGTTCCGCACAACCTGAACGTCAGCTTCGCCTACGTCGAAGGTGAATCGCTGCTGATGGCAGTCAAGGATCTGGCGGTTTCGTCCGGGTCGGCGTGCACCTCGGCTTCGCTCGAGCCCTCGTATGTCTTGCGCGCTCTCGGCCGCGAGGACGAGTTGGCACACAGCTCGATCCGCTTCACGCTCGGTCGCTTCACCACCGAGGAAGAGGTCGATTATGCGATCCGCCTGCTGCACGACAAGATTGGCCGCCTGCGCGAACTCTCGCCACTGTGGGAGATGGTCCAGGAAGGCATTGACCTGAGTACGGTCCAGTGGGCCGCACATTGATGAAGTATTGAAGGAGAAGCAAGATGGCCTATAGCGTGAAAGTTCTCGATCACTATGAAAACCCGCGTAACGTCGGTTCCTTCGGCAAGGAAGAGGAGGGTGTGGCGACCGGCATGGTCGGCGCTCCCGCCTGCGGCGACGTCATGAAGTTGCAGATCAAGGTTGGCAGGGGCGGTGTCATCGAAGACGCCAAGTTCAAGACCTACGGTTGCGGTTCGGCGATCGCTTCGTCGTCCCTGGTGACCGAGTGGGTCAAGGGCAAGACCGTCGAACAGGCGCTGGACATCAAGAACACGCAGATCGCCGAAGAACTGGCGCTGCCGCCGGTGAAGATTCACTGCTCGATTCTCGCCGAGGATGCGATCAAGGCGGCGGTCGCCGATTACAAGAAAAAGCACGTCGATCAGGCCGCTGGCTAGGGCGACGACAGTCCGATTAACGGTAGCACAGGCAACAAGACAGCAGGAGGTTTTCATGGCAGTGACGCTTTCTGAACGAGCGGCCCGCCACGTCGCCAATTACATGGTCAAGCGCGGCAAGGGCATTGGCCTGCGCCTTGGCGTACGTACCAGCGGCTGCTCGGGAATGGCCTACAAACTCGAGTTCGCCGACGTCGCGCAACCCGACGACATCGAGTTCGAGTCGCACGGCGTGAGGGTCCTGATCGATCCAAAGAGCATGCCCTACCTCGATGGCACCGAGCTTGACTATGCGCGCGAGGGGCTCAACGAAGGCTTCAGGTTCAATAACCCGAACGTCAAGGACGCCTGCGGCTGCGGCGAGAGTTTCAACGTCTGAGCCGGCTGTCGAAGCGGTGCGGCCGTTGCGTGCCGGCGCCGTCCTTCGGTCGGCGCGCCGCCCGACCTGCGCCCTGGATCATCGAATGGACTTCACTACCGATCATTTCTCGCTTTTCGAGTTGCCACCAGCGTTTCGGATTGACGCCGCGCTGCTCGACGGACGCTATCTTGAAATGCAGTCGAGAGTCCATCCCGACCGTTTCGCGAGTGCCGGCGAGGCCGATCGGCGTCTGTCCCTGCAATGGGCGACGCGGGTGAATGAAGCGTATCAGACGCTGAAGAACCCGCTGTCGCGGGCGAGGTACCTGCTGCAGCTCGCAGCGCACGACGTCGGCAGCGAGAACAACGCCGCGATGCCCGCCGACTTTCTGGTCGAACAGATGGCGTGGCGTGAGGCAGTCGCCGAAGCACGTGCCGCTCGCGAGCATCACGAGCTCGAACACCTGCACCACCGCCTGCAGCGCGAAATCCGCGAACGCCACGACGAACTCGCCGTTCTGCTCGACGATCGCCGCGATTTCGAGCAAGCGGCCGACCGTGTCCGGCGACTGATGTTCATCGAGAAGCTGCTGATCGAAATCGACGATGCGATGGTAGCCTGCGAGGAGTAGCCGCAGCGGCCGTCGCAGCGCGATCACCCACAACACGCACGTCTCAGGACCTCTATTCTCAATGGCTTTACTACAGATTGTCGAACCCGGCGAGGCAGCGGCGCCGCACGAACACCGGCTGGCGGTCGGTATCGACCTCGGCACGACCAATTCGCTGGTGGCGACGGTGCGTAGCGGCGTCGCCGTCGTCCTGCGCGATGAACTTGGCCGGGCGCTGCTGCCCTCGGTGGTCCGCTACCTGCCCGACGGCAGCTGTGAGGTCGGCTACGAGGCGCAGGTCCGGCAGGCACTCGATCCGCGCAATACCATTGTTTCCGTGAAACGCTTCATGGGTCGCGGCGTCGCCGACATCGCGGAGCGCGAGTCGATACCCTACCTTTTCGACGATGGCTCGGGGATGCTGCGCATTCATACCGCGGCCGGGCTGAAGAGTCCGGTCGAGGTCTCGGCGGACATCCTGCGGCCCCTGCGTCTGCGCGCCGAGGCGTCGCTGGGTGGTGCGCTGCTCGGCGCGGTGATTACCGTCCCCGCCTACTTTGACGATGCCCAGCGGCAGGCGACCAAGGACGCGGCGAAACTGGCAGGCCTGCCGGTTCTTCGCCTGCTCAACGAGCCGACCGCGGCGGCGATCGCCTACGGTCTCGACAACGCCGCCGAGGGGGTCTACGCGGTTTATGACCTGGGTGGCGGGACCTTCGATATTTCGATCCTCAAGCTTTCGCGCGGGATCTTCGAGGTGCTGGCAACCGGCGGTGATTCGGCGCTCGGCGGCGACGACTTCGATCACCGCATTTTCTGCTGGATTCTCGAGGCGGCGAAGCTGCGGCCGACCTCCGTCGAGGACGCCAGCATGCTGCTGGCGCGTGCCAGGGAAGCCAAGGAGTATCTGACCTTTCACGGCATCGCGCCGATCAGCGGGCGGCTGAACAGCGGCGAGGTGGTCGACCTGCAACTGACCACCGAGATTTTTGCCGAGATCACCCAGACGCTGGTGGCCAAGACCATGCAGCCGGTCAAGAAAGCGCTGCGCGACGCCGGACTGTCGGTCAGCGACGTCAAGGGCGTGGTGATGGTCGGCGGCGCGACGCGCATGCCGCAGGTGCAGCGCGCCGTCGGCGAGTTTTTCCGGCAGGACCCCTTGAACAACCTCGACCCCGACAAGGTCGTCGCGCTCGGCGCGGCGATGCAGGCCAACCTGCTGGCGGGCAATCGTGCCGCCGGCGACGACTGGCTGCTGCTCGACGTGATCCCCCTGTCGCTGGGCATCGAAACGATGGGTGGCCTGGTCGAGAAGATCATTCCGCGCAATTCGACGATCCCGACGGCGCGCGCACAGGAGTTCACCACCTTCCGCGACGGCCAGACGGCGCTGGCCATTCAGGTCGTTCAGGGCGAGCGCGAGCTGGTCAGCGATTGCCGCTCGCTGGCGCGTTTCGAATTGCGGGGGATTCCGCCGATGGTCGCCGGTGCGGCCCGTATCCGGGTCGCTTTCCAGGTCGACGCCGATGGCCTGCTGGCGGTCACGGCGTGCGAACAGACTGCCGGTGTCGAAGCCAGTATCGTCGTCAAGCCTTCATACGGACTGTCCGACGACGAAATTGCCGGCATGCTCAAGGACTCGATGGCGCACCTCAAGGACGATGCGCTGCAGCGCGCCCTGAAGGAGTCGCAGGTCGACGCACAGCGCTTGCTCGAGGCGGTGCGGGCGGCGCTTGCCGCCGATGCCGACCTGCTTTCGGCCGACGAGCTGTCGCGGGTCGACAGCGGCATCGCCAGGCTGGAGAGTGCTGCGCTCGGCGGTAACCGCCGGCAGATCATGCTGGCGATGGACGATCTCGAGGCCGACACCAAGGACTTCGCCGCACGGCGGATGGACAAATCGATCAGGCGCGCCTTCGCTGGCCGCAACATCAACGAACTGGAAAGCGATTCGCCGGCCACCAGGAGTGGAGAAACGGCATGACCCAGGTCATCGTTCTGCCGCATCCGGAACTGTGTCCCGACGGCGCCGTGTTCGACGCCAGAGCGGGCGAATCGCTGTGTCAGAACCTGCTCGAGAACGGCATCGCCATCGAGCACGCCTGCGAGATGTCCTGCGCCTGTACGACCTGCCACGTCGTCGTTCGTGAAGGCTTCGACTCGCTCGAGTCATCCGATGAGCTCGAGGACGACCTGCTCGACAAGGCCTGGGGTCTGGAGCCGAACTCGCGCCTGTCGTGCCAGGCGATCGTCAACCAGACGCCATTGACGATCGAGATTCCGCGCTACTCGATCAACATGACCAGGGAAGGCAAGCGATGAAATGGACCGACATCAACGAGCTCGCGGTCGAACTCTGCGAGGCGCATCCGGAGGTGGACCCGCTGACGATCAACTTCGTCGACCTGATGAACTGGGTCATCGCCTTGCCCGGCTTCGAGGACGACCAGCGGCATTGTGGCGAGAAGATCCTCGAGGCGATCCAGCAGGCCTGGATCGATGAGCGGTCATGAAGCCGAATGACTCGGGTGGCGGGCAGCGCAATGTCCTCGGCGGGCTGCTCGGCTTGTGCAGCGAGAAGCCGATGACCGGCTTTTTTCGCGACGGCTGCTGCAATACCAGCGACGACGACTTCGGCAGTCACACGGTGTGCGTGGTGGTCACCGCCGAATTTCTCGAGTTCTCGCGGGCGCGCGGCAACGACCTGTCGACGCCGCGGCGGGAGTTCGGCTTTCCCGGCCTGCAAGCCGGCGACCGCTGGTGCCTTTGTGCCGCGCGCTGGCGTGAAGCACTGCTTGCCGGCAAGGCGCCACGGGTCGTCCTCAACGCCACCAATGAAGCCTCGCTGCTGATCGTCAGTCTTGACGACCTCAAACGCCACGCCGTCGACCTGAACTGAACGCGCCGACGTGGCCGGGCCGAACGCGCTGCTGCCCGCTCAATGCGGCATGCTGCCATGCTGCGCCGCCGGATCGGTGGCCATGACCGTCTGCGGTCTTCTCACCGGGGCGTCGATCTGCTTCGAAAAACCGTCGTCGAAGCTCAGTGTCAGCGGCACGCTTTCGCCTTCCTTCAGTGGCTGGCGCAGGTCAAGCAGCATCACGTGGTAACCGCCGGGCTTGAGTTCGCTCTGCCCGCCGGCCTTGATCACGATCTCGGTCACCTGCCGCATGCGCATCACGCCCTGATCGTTGACATGGCTGTGCAGCTCGACACGGCGCGCGACCGGGCTGTCAGCCTTGAGCAGCTTGCGATCACTGCGGCCGGTGTTGCTGACGATCATGAAGGCCGCCGTGTTGGCGGTGCCTGGCGGCGCCAGGCGAACGTAGGGGGCGAGCACCTGGAGATCGCTGTCGTTGGCCAGGGCGGCACGGGGCAGCACGAGTGTCGCGGCCAGCGCGATCAGGGCGGGATGAAGACGCATGGTCTGGAGGTTCTCCGTTAGGGTCGAGCGGTAAGGTCGTCGTGGCTCATCGCGAATCGCGCGGCGCCAGCTGCTGGCGTATGGCGGCAAGGATTTCCGAAGCCGGTGAGGCGTGCGGCAGGCGCGTGCTCAGCTTTCCGTGCCGGTTGACCAGGTAGGTTTCCGAGGAGTGGTCGACGGTGTACTGCCCTTCGGCGTTCGCCTGCTGTTTCCGATAGCTGACGCCGTACTGGCCGGCGAGCGTCGCGATCTGCGTCGGCGTGCCGCGCAGGCCGACGATTGCCGGGTGAAAGAAGGGCGCGTATTGCGCCAGGACCGCCGGGCTGTCGCGGTCCGGGTCGAGCGAGACGAAGATGCCCTGCACCTGCTCGCGCTCGGCCGCATCCAGTCCCGAAAGCGCTTGTGCGAGCAGCGCCAGCGAGGTCGGACAGACGTCCGGGCAGGAGGTGTAGCCGAAGTAGATCAGCACTACCTTGCCGCGAAAGTCGGCCAGTGCGACCGTCCCTTGCGGCCCCTGCAGGCTGAAGTCTCCTCCCGGCGGGCTGGTCGCCGGCGACGGCATGCTGTGCGCCGCGGTCGTGGCCGCAGGTGGTGGCACCGGTTGCCAACAGGCGACGAGGAAGACCAGCAGTGCGCTCAGCGCGGCCACCGCCGTCGTCAACAGCCAATGCGCTTTCATCGGCCGCGCTACCGGTTCAGCTGCCGGCGACGAAGCGGAATGGCACGGCGACCAGCGCCTTGCCGGTGTCGACGAGCACCGTGGCATCCCATTCCATGGTCCCGGTAATACAGACCGGCAGGCTCGCCTGGCCCGCGAATCGGCCGCGGTCGCCCGGTTGCGCGGCGAGGACCGGCCGGTTGTAGCCCATTTTCATGTCGGTGCCGGCGAAGTCGACGGCGACACTGCGGGCACCGCCACCACTTACCGACACCTGCAGTCGTAGCGGCTTGAGCGGGGGAACCGGTCGCGGCTCGATCGAGAAGTCGAGCTGCGCGCCGTCGGGAAGAGTCGCCGTACACAGTTGCCGGTTGAGGTCACAGCTCGACAGCGGCAGGGTGATGTCGGTCTCTGGATTGAGCAGTGGTGCGAGCTTGTAGCCGACGACGCCGAGGCTGGCGAGTGCGAGCAGGATGGCAGTGTCGAGCAGGAGTTTTCTGGTCATCAAGCGGCTGTCGGCTCGGTCGGTGTGGCGGTTCGGTTGTCGCCTGCGCGTCGCTAGCTGGCGATCGACGAGGCGCGGGCAGCGTGGCGCAACAGCGGATCAGCACGGCTCGACCGGTGCGCGGACGCAGCTTGGCGAAACTTGATACACCTCAAATTATCGCGCAGCGCTTGTCCGCACAATGTGCGACATATTGCCGCAGTGGCGTCAGGTCGTCGGGCAATGGAGATGGCACCGGTAGCCGCCAATTGATCAAAGGGAGAGAGAAGATGAGATTTCGAACGAAGCAGGTCGCGTCGATGCTGCTGGCAGCAGGATTCGGCATTGCAGCTGCCGGTGGCGCCCATGCTGCCGAGTCGCTGCAGGATGTCATGAAGCGCCGTAACCTGTCGCAACAGGATTTGCTGGCTGCATCCAAGACCTATGTTCCGACCGGCAAACGCGACGAGTTCGTCGCCTTCTCGTCCGGCGGCCAGTCCGGCCAGATCATCGTCTATGGCGTTCCGTCGATGCGCATCCTCAAGTACATCGGTGTGTTCACCCCGGAGCCGTGGCAGGGCTACGGCTTCGACGAGAGTTCCAAGGCGGTTCTGGCGCAGGGCAAGATCGACGGCAAGGACATCACCTGGGGCGATACCCACCACCCGGCGATTTCGGAAACGCAGGGCCAGTATGACGGCCAGTTCCTGTTCATCAACGACAAGGCCAACCCACGCCTGGCGGTGATCGACCTGCGCGATTTCGAGACCAAGCAGATCGTCGTCAACCCGGTCTTCAAGTCCGAGCACGGTGGTGCTTTCGTTACCCCGAATACCGAGTACGTGATCGAAGCGGCACAGTACGCGACGCCGCTCGAGAACAAGAAGTTCTACCCGCTCGAGGAATTCAACGAGAAGTACCGCGGCGGTGTCACCTACTGGAAGTTTGACCGCAAGGAAGGCCGGCTCGATCCAGCGCAGTCGTTCTCGGTTGAATTGCCGCCGTACAGCCAGGATCTGTCAGACGCTGGCAAGGGACCGTCGGATGGCTGGTCGTTCACCAACTCCTTCTGTAGCGAGCGTTATGTCGGGGGTATCGAGAAGGGCCGGCCGCCGTATGAGGCGGGTTGTTCGGCCAAGGATACCGACTACATGCATGTGATCAACTGGAAGAAGGCGGCCGAGCTGGTAGCCGCCGGCAAGGCGAGGAAGATCAATGGCCACAACGTGCTTCCGATGGACGTGTCGATCAAGGAAGGGGTCGTTTTCCTGGTTCCCGAACCGAAGTCGCCGCACGGCGTCGACGTGACCCCGGACGGCAAGTTCATCACCGTTTCCGGCAAGCTTGACACGCACGTTTCAGTCTATTCCTTCGAGAAGATCATGGCCGCGATCAAGGCCGGCAAGTTCGAATCGAAGGATCCCTACGGGCTGCCGGTAATCAACATGAAGGATGCCCTGCACACCCAGGTTCAGCTCGGCCTCGGCCCCCTGCATACGCAGTACGACGCCAAGCCCTGTGTCGCCTACACCTCGCTGTACGTCGACTCGCAGGTTGCCAAGTGGAATTACTGTGAAGGCAAGGTGCTCGACAAGATCAGTGTGCACTACAACATCGGCCATCTGATGACCATGGAAGGTGATTCCATGGATCCCAAGGGTCGCTATCTCGTGGCGCTGAACAAACTGGCGATCGACCGTTTCGTGCCGGTTGGTCCGTTGCATCCGCAGAACCACCAGTTGATCGACATCAGCAATGACAAGATGCAACTGCTGTACGACATGCCGATACCGCTGGGCGAGCCGCACTACGTGGTCGCCATCGACGCGACCAAGCTGAAGCCCGGCGTTCGCTACAAGGTTGGTACCGACAGTCGCACCGACAAGAAGCATCCCGGGGCGGTTCGCGCGGGCGAAGAGAAGATCGTCAGGAACGGCAACAAGGTCGAGGTCTTCGGCACGCTGATCCGTTCGCATATCACGCCGGAAACGATCGAAGCCGAGGTTGGCGACGAGATCACGATTAACCTGACCAACCTCGAGCGCGCACAGGACGAGACGCACGGTTTCACGGTTTCGACTTTCAACGTCCATGCCTCGTTCGAACCGGGCAAGACCGCCACCGTCAAGTTCAAGGCTGACAAGGAAGGCGTCTATCCGTATTACTGCACCGAGTTCTGCTCGGCGCTGCACCTCGAGATGCAGGGTTACCTGCTGGTCAAGCCAAAGGGCTGGAAGCCGAGCAAGACCTCGATGGCGGCGGGAACCAACTACAGCGAAGCCGATTACCAGGCGCAGCTGAAGAAGGTTGTGGACACGCAGGCGGTGATCGACTCGGTGGTCGGCTACATCACCAGCGTGAACTACAAGGACTTCCCGGACGTGGTCAACATGATGGACGACGCGGTCGATCAGTTGAGCAAGATCAAGGACGCCAAGGCCAAGGCCGACGAAGCCGCTGCCAAGAAGGACTGGAACAACGCCGCGCTATGGACCGAGCAGATCTGGCAGTACCAGGTCAAAGCGGCCGATCTCGGCCTGCGTGCCAAGACCTATCTTGAGCAGAACGGCGCCAAGAAGGTCAAGTAAACAATCGCGTTGATCCGACGCCTGGCAACTCGACGGGGAGCGGAGTGACTCTGTTCCCCGTTTTCTCTAGTAGAGGAAATGACCATGAAGAAGCTGATCGCTCTTGTCGTACTCGCAACGCTGGCAGTCACGCCAGTGCTCGCCGCCGACGGCGCCAAGCTGTATGCCGAGAAAACCTGCGGGGCCTGCCATGGCCCGGCCGGCAACAAGCCCTTGATGCCCGACTATCCGAAGCTGGCCGGGCAGAACGCGAAATACCTCGAGAAGCAGATGCTCGATATCAAGAGCGGCGCGCGGGCCAACGGCAATTCGGCGGCGATGAAAGGGGTCATGCCGCTGGTCAGTGACGCCGAGATCAAGGACATCGCCGAGTACCTCTCGAAAGTCAAGCCCTGAGTATGGGCGAGGGGACGCGGCCCGACTTCGGTACGCCTTGATAATTATCAACGCCAAATACCGGGTCGCTTGGTAGATTGGCCGCTGTGTAGTCTCAAACACTAGGAGTTGGCAATGAACAAACTGATTCTGGCCGTTTCCCTGGCGATGGTCGCCGCCGGCGGCGCCCATGCCGGCCCACCGGCACCAAAGGCGCAGGGGATCGAGAGCAAGGAATACAAGTGGAACGCGCAGGAGGGCGAGAAGCTCGAGGCGCTGAAGCTCAAGGGCGACAAGACGCGCGGCGAGGAGGGCTACGAGGTCTGCGGCGCCTGCCACCTGCCGTCGGGCGCTGGCCGTCCGGACGGCACCTTCCCGCAACTTGCCGGCCAACACACCACCGTGCTGATCAAGCAGATGGCCGACATCCGCGCCGGTCTGCGCGACAACCCGACGATGTATCCCTTCGCCGCGACCCTGGTCGATCCGCAGGAACTGGCCGACGTTGCAACCTACATCGAATCGCTGTGCATCCCGGTCGATCACGGCAAGTACGAGGGTGCCGACGCCGCCAAGCAGCTGGCGACCGGCAAGGAGCTCTACGAGAAGGAGTGCAAGGAGTGCCACGGGCCGAACGGCCAGGGCGTCAAGGAGAAGTTCTATCCGGTGATCGCCGGCCAGCACTACAAGTACCTCTTGCGGCAGATGACCGAGATCCGCGACGGTCACCGCCGTAACGCCAACCCGGACATGGTCAAGATCATCAAGAAGTACAACAACGATCAACTGGTGGCCATTTCGGCTTACCAGTCGAGCCTGGTGATGCCGGGCAACATGTGCAAGCCCAAGGTGGCCAAGAAGTAGGCAACGGTCGCACGAGTTGCCAGCAGAACGAGCGCTTTCTGTCGCTACCAGAGCCCGTCCGCGGTTTCCGCGGCGGGCTTTAGTCCCCGGCGTAAATCAGTAAAGAATAATATTCTGCACGCCGTCAGAGACCAGCAGCAGCGCTCCGAACGAGGATTAGAGAATGTCAGCAGCACCCGCCAGCAAACAGAATTCGATCGTCGCGGCGCTTGTCGCGGTAGCCGTGGCGCTGATGATCGCCGCGTACTTTTCGCCGATCTGGTGGGTCTCGCTGACCGCACCGAACTATCCCCCGGACGCCTTCCCGGACGGGATCCGCATTCATTTCCACTTCAACGGCGTGTTCAACGGCTGCAAAGCGGCGGGCAAGGGCACGCGCATGGCCGGTGAGATCATCCAGAAGGACCTGTCGCACGACGATGAGCGCTACAACCCGATCACCGACAAGAGCAGGGACGTCGACAAGGGTGCCCAGGGGCTCGATTGCGTACACGAAATGAACACCATCAACCACTACGTCGGGATGTTTCCGATCGCCACCGGCGCGCCGGTCGAAAAGCCTTTGGCGAAGTTCTTCTTCGGCTTCTTCACGGTCATGCTGCTCGGCTTCATGGTGCCGCGCCGCAAGATCAGGCTGCTGGTGCTCGCCGTCGGTTTCGCGGCAGTCGCCGGCTGGCTGCTGGTCGATCAGTACCTGCTCGGTGGTCTGCAGGCGCACGTCGCGCACTATGTCACCGAAACGGCGACCTTCTTCAACGAACCCGAGAAGATCAAGGCATGGGGCGACAACGTCACCAGCATCACGCACGTGGTGATCGCCGGCACCATCGTCGCCATGCTCGTGGTCCTCGCCGGCGTCGCGCGCATCCCTTCGTTTTCCCTGCTGCTGGCCCTGGTGCCGGCATTGCTGCCGGTCTTTTTCGTCATCACCTACGCCGGCTGGTTGTGGTTCTTCGGACACAACATGCATCCCTGGGGCGCCTTTACCGTCAAGCCGTTCATGCCGACAGTCTTTGGCGAAGGCAAGGTGGCGCAGTTCTCGACCTATTCGTACCCCTACTGGGGCTATGCCCTGCTGCTCGGCGTGATGGTCTGCCTGTTGCTCGCCTTGCTGATCAGGCGCAAGCAGATGCGTGAGGGATCAGCGGAGTAAGGAAATGGCTGGCCGTCTGCTCGCGGCCGGACTGGCCTGCGGGCTTGCTCTGGTCGTCCTTCCCTCTCCCGGCGGCGCGGAGGACGCGCTGACCGCGTTGCGTCGCACCGGCACTCTGGGTAGCGGTGCACCGGCGGTCGCCGAGTCCGGCGACTCCCGTCTGGGCGAAATGAGCGCGCCGAAAGCGGCGGGCTGGGGCGGTATCGGCGAGCAGGCGGCGATTCCAAGCGAGCCACGGGTGGCTGGCCTGCCCTTTCTTCAGGAATTGATCAATGCCGCGCCTGCAGGCTCGGTACTGCAGCTTAAACCGGGCCGGTACGCTGGTCCGGCGGTGGTCAACAAGACGCTGACCATCGACGGTGGCGGCGAAGTGACGGTCGATGGTGGTGGCAAGGGAACGGTTTTCGTTCTCGAAGCCAGCGACGCCGTCTTGCGCGGCGTGCACCTGACCAATTCCGGCGTGTCGCACGATTCCGACGATGCCTGTCTGAACGTTCGCGGCGACCGCAACGTCGTCGAGAACCTGCGCATCGACGACTGCCTGTTCGGGATCGATCTGAAACTGTCGAACGACAACACCGTGCGCGGCAATCACATACGCTCCAAGCCGTTCGACCTCGGTACCCGCGGCGACAGCCTGCGCCTGTGGTACAGCCATCGCAACCTGATTGCCGACAACACCATCGAGGATTCGCGCGACATGGTCGCCTGGTACTCGAACGAAAACCACTACCTCAACAACGTCGCCAGGCGCAGTCGCTACTCGATTCACTTCATGTTTGCCGCCGACAATCTGGTCGAAGGCAACCGCTTTTACGACAACGCGGTCGGCGTCAATGTGATGTATTCCGGCGGCGGCGCGATTCGCAACAACCTGTTCTCGCATGCCAACGGCCCGACCGGCATGGCGGTCGGTTTCAAGGAAGCGTCGAACGTGCTGGTCGAGGGTAACGAGATCATTTACTGCGCGGTCGGTGTCGGTCTCGACATGTCGCCCTTTGAGCCCGACAGCACGATCACCATCCGCGGCAATCGGATTGCCTACAACAGCGTCGGTGTCAGCTTTCTCTCCGACAAGCAGGGAACGATCGTCGAGGACAATGTTTTCGAGGGCAATCTCAGTCAGGTCGCGATGGGCGATAGCGGCAGCGCCCGGCGTAACGTCTGGCGTGGCAATTATTGGGATGACTACCAGGGCTTCGACCGCAACGGCGACAACGTCGGCGACCGGCCGCACGAACTCTACGCCTATACCGATCAAGTCTGGATGGACGTGCCCTACGCGCGCTTCTTCCGCAATGCGCCGATGATGGAAATGCTCGATTTTCTCGAGCGGCTGGCGCCATTTTCAACGCCGGTCATGCTCTTGCGCGACGAACAGCCGGTGTTCCACAAGTCGCAGGAGACCAGCAAGAGGTCCGTTCAATGAACGATCGAAAAAGCGAAGGTCAAGCTCCCGCCACCGCCACAGCCCCCGTGCCGCTGGCCGCTGACGGGCTGCAGCCCGCCGCCAGCAAGCGGGCGAAGGCGCCGGTGCGCAAGCAGGCGAACCGGCGCAAGTTCATCCGCTCGCTGTTGATGGCTGGCGGCGTGCTTGGCGTCGCGATGCTCGGCTACATCCCGGTGGCCAGCGCCAGAAAGTCGCGTCTGCGACCGCCAGGCGCGCTCGAGGAGAACGATCTGCTCTCGTCGTGCATCAAGTGTGGTCAGTGCGTGCAGGTCTGCCCGGTGGCGGCGATCAAGCTTGACGACATCGATCAGGGCTTCGGCGTTGGCGTGCCGTATATCGATCCGCGCGCGCAAGCCTGCGATTTCTCGTGCGATGCCGTTCAGTGCATTCTGGCCTGCCCCACCGGTTCCTTGACCTATACCAAACCGTCGTCCCTGGCGACGCGTGGCGGCATGCTGCTGGCGCGGCCGCCGGTACTCAAGGCCAAGGAGGACGACCCCGAACCGACGCTCAACCTCAGGGAGCGCATCGGCGTAGCGCGCCTGTCGCGCCCCGAGGCGTGCCTCGCGGTTCAGGGCAAGGGCTTCAGCGGCCAGGCCCGCGGGTCCGACTTCCGTGGTCGCCTGCGCTACGTGGCGGTCGATCGCTGGAAACCGGTACCGGTGCGCGATCACCCGTATCAGCGCGAGCTTTGCGACCTCTGTGTCAGCGAGTGTCCGATCAAGGATGCGATCCACATGGACGAGTCAGTCGCCGCCGATGGCAGTAAGCAGTACCGACCGCAGGTTCTCGAACAATGCGTCGGCTGCGGCGTCTGCGAAATGATCTGCCCGGTGACGCCAGCGGCGATCGTTGTCGATCAACGCGAGCCCTGGAGAGCATGATGAGCCAGCTCGAACGGATTCGGGTGATGTTCGGCGCCGCGCCGCAGAAACCCGAAGTGATCAAGCCCGAGGCGAAGCAGGTGCACAGCCTGAAGCGGATGACCAAGGCCGACTTCGAGGCGCTCAAGCAGCACGCCCGTGACCACGAACTGGTCACGCACAAATGGCGCAACCGGCGCTGGCTGGTGTTGATCCTGGCCAACCTGTTGTTCACATTTTCTTTCTGGCTGGACATCCAGATCCTTGAGGGGGCACTGACCGCGTCGCGTTTCGTCGGCTTTCACCTGATTGACCTCAACTCGGCGTTGCAGGTGATGCTCGCGCACAAGCACATCATCGTCAATCTGTTCATTGGCACGGCGACCGTCTTTGTCCTCTGGGCGGTGCTCGGAGGACGCTCGTTCTGCTCGTGGGTCTGTCCCTACCATCTGCTGGCCGAGTGGTTCGAATCGCTTCACCTCAAGCTGGTGAGCAAGAAACTGGTCAGCGACCACGAGTTTCATCGCGCTACGCGAACCGTCTTCTGGGTGATCTTCGCGCTGCTTGCGGTGGTCAGCGGCTACACCGTGTTCGAGACCATCTCGCCGACCGGCATCCTGTCGCGGGCACTGATCTATGGCCCCTCGCTGGCACTCGGCTGGGTCTTGCTGCTGCTGGCTTTCGAGGTGGTGTACTCACGCCGCGCGTGGTGCCGCTACGTCTGCCCGATCGGGCTGACCTATGGTATGGTGGGCGCCATTTCGCCGGTACGCGTCGAATACCATCTTGAGAAGTGCTTTCACGAAGGCGATTGTCGCAAGGTCTGCCTGGTGCCGCACGTTCTCGACGTGGTGATCAAGGGTCGCGCTGCCGAGTTGAGCACACCGATCGGACCCGACTGCACGCGCTGCGGCCTGTGTGTCGATGTCTGTCCCAGCGGCGCACTGGTGTTCAATGTCAAGGGCCTGAGCAAGCTGCTCTGAACAAGGTTGCGAATGATTCGTTTTGAAAACGTCGGCAAGGACTTTCGGAAGAACCGAGTCCTCGACAGCGTCCATCTGGCGGTCGAACTTGGCGAACGAATCGCGTTGATCGGATCGAACGGCGCTGGCAAGACGACGCTGATCCGCTGCCTGTTGGGTGAGTATACCCATCAGGGTACGGTGACGATCGACGGCAAGGAGCCGCGCAGCGAGCGTACGCAGGTGCTCGGCAAGGTCGGCTTCGTGCCGCAGTTGCCACCGCCGCTGAAAATGCCGGTTGGGCAGCTGGTCAGCTTCGCTGCCGCCGTGTGCCGCACCGACGCCGGAAGGATCCACGCCGTTGCCCGGCGGCTCGGGCTCGACGTCGAACCGATCCTGGCGCGGCCGTTCAATCGCCTCTCGGGGGGAATGAAGCAGAAGCTGTTGATCGCCATCGCGCTCGGTCGCGACGCGCAGGTGCTGGTGATGGACGAGCCGGCGGCCAACCTCGACCCGGAAGCCCGCCACATCTTCTTCGCGCTGCTCGCCGAGCGCCTGGAGAAAACGACGATGATCATCTCCAGCCACCGTCTCGACGAAGTCGCGCCGCTGGTCAATCGTGTCGTCGAAATGGACATGGGCAAGATCGTTCTCGACGACCGCGTTGCCGAGGAGTCGAAGCTGTCGGCCCTGTTCCAGGTGCGCCTGACGCTGGCTCGTGCCGACGTGGCCATCGCCAGGACGCTGGTTGCCTGGCAGTTCGCCGACCGCGCTGACGGTATCGAATGGCACGGACAGGTTTCCGGTCCCGATCGCCTGCGCTTCATCGGCATGGTGTCGCGCTACGTCGGGCTGTTGTCGCGGATCGAAATGAAGGAAGTCGACCCGGCGGTCGTCCTCCAGTAAGCCATCAGGAATCGCCGCCATGAATCGACGTCATTTTTGCACAGCTCTGCCGGCAATCGGCCTTGCGCCTGGTCTTGCAACGCTGCTCGGCATCGGCGGCACCCTGGCCGGCTGCAGCGGCGAACCGGCCAGCGGGCCGGTGCAGGTCAAGTGGGATCGTGACGTCGACCCGCGCTGCGGCATGATCATCAGCGACAAGCGTTTCGCAGCACAGATTCGTGATCCCGAGGGCAAGGCCTGGAAGTTCGACGATATCGGTTGCGCAATGTTCTGGCTGGCGCAAAGGTCGTTCAACGAGGAGACGGCGAATACCGAGTTCTGGGTCGCCGACTATCGCACCGGCGGCTGGATCGACGCCCGGCAAGCCCATTACCTGCCTGGCAAGAAGAGCCCGATGGGCTACCATTTCGCGGCGACGGCGACGGCGGCGACCGATGGCGAGACGGTCTCTTATCAGGAAATGAAGCAACGCATTCTGGCGCGCGGCAAGTGAGCCAGGCGCGATGAATTCGCTGCTGCTGACGGCGCGTCTGGATATCGTCGAATCGCTGCGGGCGCGCTGGTTCATGCTCTACAGCCTGGTCTTCGGGGGCATTGTCGCGCTGCTCTTCGCGTTTGGCCTGACCGAGTCGCGCGTGCTGGGTTTCATCGGTCTGTCACGGCTGCTGGTGACCTATATCCAGCTGACCATGGCCATCCTGCCGGTCTTTGTCCTGATTACCACCGTACGCTCGGTTGCCGGTGATCGCGAGGCGGGCGTCTTCGAATATCTGCTGTCGCTGCCGGTGTCGCTGTCGGCCTGGTTCTGGGGAAAAATCATCGGTCGCTACGTGACGATCTTCCTGCCGGTCTTCGTGGCGATGTTCGGCGCCGTGCTGTGGGCGATGTTCAAGGCGATCGAAGTGCCGTGGGCGATGTTCTTCTATTACACCGGCCTGCTGGCGGCAATGGCCTGGTGTTTCCTCGGTATCGGCATGCTGATATCGACGCTGGCGCGCAGTACCGATGTCGCGCAGGGCGCGGCGTTCATGGTCTGGTTGAGCATGTTGCTGTTCCTCGATCTGATCCTGCTCGGGGTGATGATCCAGGGAAGGGTGGCGCCCGAAGTCGCCGTCGCCATCGCGTTGCTCAACCCGCTGCAGGTGTTTCGTACGGCTTCGCTGGCCATGTTCGATCCGCAACTGATCGTCCTCGGGCCATCGGCCTACGTCATTCTCGACCTCTTCGGCAGCGCCGGCTATCGCGTCTACGCCTTGCTCTATCCGGTGGCGATCGGTTCGCTGGCGGCGCTGACGGGCTATCTGACCTTTCGTCGCAGCGACCTGCCGTGAGCGGAGCAGGCCGATGAAACGCTTGCTCGCTGCGCTGCTGTTCACCTTGCAAGGGGCTTCGGCTACCGCCGACGCGCCTTCGGCCGACGCCTTCTTTGCCCTCAGCCTGGCGAACCTTGAGCAACGGCTGGTGCCGCTGGCGTCGTTCAGGGGAAAACCGCTGGTGGTCAATTTCTGGGCCCGCTGGTGCGCGCCCTGCCGCAAGGAGATTCCCGATCTCGCCAGGCTGCACGCCAGATACAAGGATCGGGGCGTGCTGGTAATCGGCATCGCTGTCGAGGAGGTCAAGGAACATGAAAAGGTGCGCGACTTCGCGCGCGCCTACGAAATGAGCTATACCTCGTTGATCGGTGGCATCGAGCAGAGCATCGAACTGATGCGTTCGCTCGGCAACAGCAAGGCTGGCCTGCCGTTCACCGTCGTGATCGACAGCGATGGCCAGGTCCGCAGCAGCAAGCTCGGCGCCATGAGCGCCGCCGAGATGGAGGCTGCGGTCGGGTCGCTCCTGCGCACTGCCGACTGAGCGGTCTGGCGCACGGCTGGCGAATGCTGGAATAATGGCAGCTGTCCGGACCGGCCGCACGCACGCCAGGCACCGTTTTTTCCGCTGCGCTCGAGGCGCTTTTTGAGTGATGACCATGATTGCCAGACTGCTCACCCTGTTGTTGATCGTTCTCGTCAGCGGCTGTGCCGCGCCGCAGTTGCGTGGTACCGGCGACCTCGGTCTGGTCATCGAGCGTGCCAGCGGCCAGATTAGCCTGGTCGACACCAGCCGTGGCGCTCCCTATGCGCGCATCGGTGGCCTCGGCGACCTGTCGCACGCCTCGGTCGTTTACTCGCGCGACGGGCGTTATGCATTCGTTTTCGGTCGTGATGGCGGGCTGACCAAGGTCGATCTGCTCGAAGCACGGATCGTCAAGCGCATCCTGCAGTCGGGCAATGCCATCGGCGGCTCGATCTCGCAGGATGGCCGGATCGTCGTGGCGCAGAACTACACGCCGGGCGGCATCAAGGCTTTCGACTCCGAAACGCTCGAGTTACTCTCGGAGGTGCCGGCCGAATACGCGCCGGGAAGCTTTTCGAAAATCGTCGGCCTGGCCGATCTGTCGGGCAATCGCTTTGCCTACGCGCTGTTCGACGGCGGCGAGATCTGGATCAGCGACTTTTCCGACCCGCGAAACCCCAGGACGCGGCGCTACCCGGCCGGGCTGCAACCTTACGATGGCCTGGTGACGCCTGACGGGCGTTACTATCTGGCCGGGCTGTTCGGCGAGGATGGTGTGGTCCTGCTGGATACCTGGCAGCCCGAGCAGGGGACGAAGCGGATCCTGCAGAATTACGGGCGCGGCGAAGAAAAGCTGCCGGTATTCAAGATGCCTCACCTGCGCGGCTGGTCGATGGCGCAGGGCAAGGCCTATCTGCCGGCGATAGGTCGGCACGAGGTGCTGGTCGTTGCCGGCAGCGACTGGCAGGAAGCCGGCCGGATCAAGGTCAGGGGGCAGCCGGTCTTCGTCATGGCCCAGCCTGACGGACGGCAGGTGTGGGTCAATTTCGCCTTTCCCGATAACGGCTGGGTGCAGGTGATCGACACGCTCAGCGGGCAAGTGGTGAAGACGCTCGAGCCAGGCAAGGCCATCCTGCACATGGAGTTCACGCCACGCGGCGAGCAGGTCTGGCTGTCGGCCCGCGACGACAACCGCGTGGTGATCTACGACACCGCGAGCTTCGGCAAGATCGGCGAGTTTGCCGCACAGGCGCCGAGCGGCATCTTCTTCACCAGCCGCGCGCAGCGCACCGGGTTTTGAACGAGATGGGCGAACAGGCGCTCGACTTTCGCCTGCTCAACGATTTCCAGCGGGATTTTCCGCTCTGTCCGGCGCCTTTCGCCGAATTGGCGGCGCGGCTTGGTGTCGCCGAGAGCGCCGTCCTGCGACTGCTCGAAGCCTTGCGCCGCCAGGGCAAGATTGCCCGCGTCGGTGCGGTTTTTGCGCCAAAGCGCATCGGCGCCAGTACGCTGGCGGCGATGGCCGTGCCGCCGGAGCGGCTCGCGGCGGTCGCCGAAACGGTCAATCGTTTTCCGGAAGTGAACCACAACTACGAGCGTGAGCACCGTTACAACCTCTGGTTTGTCGTCACCGCCGGCTCGGAAGGGCGCCTGCTGGCCGCCCTGGGTGCCATCGAACTGGCCACGGGCTGCCCGCTGCTGCGGCTTCCCCTGCAGCACGAATTCCACATCGACCTCGGTTTTGCGCTCGACGGCAAAGCGGACAAGTCGCGGCCGCCTGCTGCGCACAGGCAGGCTTTCGTACCGCCGCGACCGCTCGACGAGTTCGAGCGGCGGTTGGTAATGGCTCTGCAGGAAGGCTTGCCGCTGTTCATCCGACCGTTTTCGGTGCTCGCCAGCCGTGTCGGCTGCGACGAGAGAGAAGTGCTCGAGCGGATCAGGCGCTGGTGTGCCGAGGGAGTCATCAAACGCTTTGGCGTCGTCGTCAGGCATCACGAACTCGGCTATACGGCCAACGCCATGCTGGTGCATGACATCCCCGACGACGCAGTCGGCGCGATCGGCGAGGCGCTGGCGCGCGAGCCGGGCGTCACCTTGTGTTATCAGCGCCCGCGATTGCCGCCGGAATGGCCCTACAACCTGTTCTGCATGATCCACGGTCAAATCCGCTCGGAAGTCGAGGCGCGGATCGACGAACTGCGCATTCGCCTGCAGCTCGGCAACTACGCCCACGACGTCCTTTTCTCCTTGACCCGCTTCAAGCAGGGTGGCGCGCGCTATGCGTGAGAGGGCGGCGATGGCGACCATCGATGCCGTCGATCGCGCGATCATCGATGGCCTGCAGGGCGGTTTTCCGATCTGCGAGCGACCCTACGCCGAAGTCGCCGCACGACTCGGGATAGACGAGAGCGAACTGCTCGCACGTCTGCAGGCACTGCTCGAGGCGCGCGTACTGACCCGCTTCGGGCCGATGTTCCAGGTCGAGCGCATGGGTGGTGCCTTTGTCCTGGCGGCCATGTGCGTCCCGGAAGGCGAGTGGCAGCGGGTGCTCGAAGTGGTCAACGGCTTTCGCGAGGTCGCCCACAACTACCGGCGCGAGAGTGACCGCAACTGTGCGTTCAACATGTGGTTCGTGCTCGCCACCGAGAGTGCTGACGGGATCGCGGCGGCTGTGCGCGGCATCGAGGAAGCCAGTGGTCTGCCGGTCTTTCCCTTCCCCAAGCTGAAGGAATATTTCGTCGAAATGAAGCTGGCGGTGCGCGCATGAACGCGCCACCGATCGATGCACTCGATCGCCGCCTGGTGCTGGCGACACAGGGCGGCCTGCCACTGGTCAGCCGGCCGTATCACCAGCTGGCCGACCAACTCGAAATCTCGCCGCAGGAAGTCATCGAGCGCCTGGCGCGGATGCTCGACAGCGGCGTCATCCGGCGCATCGGCGCCGTACCCAACCACTACGCGATCGGCTATACGGCCAACGGCATGAGCGTCTGGGACGTCCCCGACGAGCGCATCGACGAACTCGGCGCGCGCGTCGGCGCGCTCGATTTCGTCACCCACTGCTATCACCGCCCGCGCCAGCTGCCGGCATGGCCATACAGCCTGTTTGCCATGGTGCACGGCATTTCACGCGGCGAGGTGCGGGCCAAGGTGGCGGCAATCGCCGAACTGCTGGGAGCCGATTGCCGGGCGCACGACGTCCTGTTCTCGACCGCGATCCTCAAGAAGACGGGCCTCCGGCTAGGCGCCTGAAGCGCTTGCCGAGAGCACGAGCTTGAATCCCGTCGACCTTGCCACCATATCTTTGTGCAGTTGTTCCTGCCGTCCTCTCGCCTTGCCATGAGTACATCGAAGATCGTCGTCTGCCCACATTGCCATCGCCCGAACCGGCTGCCCGAAGCGCGTCTCGACGATCAGGGACGATGCGGCCATTGCCGCTCGGCGCTGTTTGACGGCACGCCGACGGCACTGACCGCGGCCAGCTTCGATCGACATCTCGAACGCACCGAGTTGCCTATCCTGGTCGACTTCTGGGCGCCCTGGTGCGGTCCCTGTCGGGCAATGGCGCCGGCATTCGCCGCCGCGGCCCGGCAACTCGAACCCACCGCCCGCCTGGCGAAGGTAAATACCGAGGACGAGCCGGCGCTCGCCGGCCGCTTCGCGATCCGCTCGATTCCGACCCTGGTGCTCTTCATCAACGGCAGGGAGGTCGCCCGCCAGACCGGCGCAATGGATGCGGCGAGTATCGTTCGCTGGGTTCGGTCGGTCGTCTGAGCGGTGGCTGACGCCAGGCGCCGCCGGCCGGAACGCGTCAGCCGTCGATTACTGCGCTGCCGTCCTGCCAGTCCGGCGCCGGGCGTTTGCCGCCCACGACGCCGCCGATCATCGTCAGCATGTGCAGGCGAGGGTACTGATGAAAACCTCCCTTTGGCCGACGAGCGGCGAGAGCCGGTCGGCGGACCGCTGGCTCCGTGCGCCAGCACCAGCCAGTGAGGATAAGCAGATGAATCCTCAAGTTGAAATGAATGGCCTGATCGAGCGCGTACGCGGCGAGCTTGGCAGCTGCGGCCTCGCCGGCGGCTTCAGCGAAAGACGTATGTTCGGCGGCACCACGTTCATGCTTCGTGGCAACATGCTGTGTTGTGCCTCGCCGCGCGGGCTGATGCTGCGGGTCGGCAAGGACGCCGAAGCGGCGGCACTGGCGCGGCCATTTGCGCAGCTTTGCACGGCTACGGGCCGACCCATGCCCGGCTTCATTCAGGTCGCGTTCGCCGGCGTAGGCGACGAGAGTGGACTGGCCGAGTGGCTTGCTCGGGCGTTACGCTATGTCGATTCACTGCCGGAAAAACCCGGAAAGGGGGATGAAAAATGATTGGGGAGGACCGACCAATCGCAGGCAAGACCTACTTTACCCCGGCACTGTTCGCTTTCCTGCGCGAACTCAAGGATAACAACACACGCGAATGGTTCGACGCCCACAAGGCGCGCTATGAGTGCGTCGCGAAAGCGCCGATGCTTGATTTTATCGACGATGTCGGGCCGCTGCTGCGGCGCATTTCGCCGCAGTTGCTGGCCGACTCGCGCGCAAGCGGCGGTTCGATGTTCCGGATCCATCGCGACGTCCGTTTCGCGAAGGACAAGAGCCCTTACAAGACGGCGCTTGCGGCACAGTTTCGCCATCAGGCATGCAGCAAGGACATCGACGCCCCCGGCCTGTACCTCCATCTCGAACCCGATCAGATCATGATCGGCGGCGGCCTCTATCATCCCCGCGGCGAATCGCTGTACAAGGTGCGCTGCGCGATTGCTGCGAAACCCGAGCTATGGCAGAGGATCATCGAGGAGCCGCGCCTCAGCGAGCGATTCGCGCAATCGGGCGACAAGCTGCGTCGTCCGCCGACGGGTTTTGCCGTTACCACGCCGCTGATCGAAGAGGTCAAGCGCAAGGATTTCGTCGCCCTGGCGGCGCTCGATGAAGCGACGGTCTGTGGTGCGGATTTTCTCGCCGAATTCGAACGGCACGCGCGGATGCTTGCACCGCTTCTTGCCTATCTCAGTCGCGCCATCGGGCTGGCCTGGTAGTTGTTGTCGCCGCCTGGCGCAGTTACACCGCTGGTCTGAGCTGCGGCGACGCCGCAGCCTGAGCATTGCCGGTGTAGTAGGCGATGAACTCGCCGGCTGCCAGCGGTCGCGAGAACAGGTAGCCCTGTCCCAGTTGCACGCCGGCTGCCGCCAGTGCCTCGAACTGGACCGGCGTCTCAATGCCCTCGGCGATCACCGTCAGGTCGGCCGCGTGCAACAGTCCGGCGAGGCTGCGCAACCAGTCCGGATGCGGGCACTCGGCGGTGATCTGGGCGGTCAGCGTGCGGTCGATCTTGATGATATGGAAGTCGCAGCGTGAAATCAGCGCCAGGTTGGCGCCGGTCATCGTCACGTCGTCGAGAGCCAACCTGATGCCACCCTGGTACATGGTGTTGAGGGCCATCAGACCGAGCTGGTCGGGAATGCCGCGCTCGGTCACCTCGAGAACGATTTGCGTGCGCAAGGCGCTCAGCCCGGACTTCGCGGCGGCGTATTCCAGGCCGCCGCGGCCGAGAATCTCGGGTGGAACATTGAAGCTGAGCCGTGCTTCGGGATGTGCACTCAGCCAGGCACCAACTTCGACGGCAAGCGTGTCGATCAGCCAGTAGGTGAGTACTCCGGACAGCGGCGTGTTCTCGATCAGCGGGATGAACTGGCCGGGGAGAATGATTTCTCCGGCCGGTCGCCGCCAGCGGGTGAGCGCTTCGCCGCCCAGGCACGCGCGATCGTTCAGCGAAACGAGCGGCAGGTACTCGACGAAGAACTCACCCGCTTGCAAGCCCTGGTGAATGGCATTCAGCTCGGGTGACGGCAGCGTCATCCGCGTGGTCCCTCGTCCGGGCGATGTTCAGCCTTCTTCATCCAGCTCATCGCGACGATGGCTGTCGTGGTCGCGGCCGTAGAGGACAGTCAGGTCGGCGAGACGTTCAGCGTGCCACGGCTCGACCTGCTGCCAGCGGTAGCGCCATTCCCAGGAGCCCTGGCCGACGCTCGGCTGGTTCATGCGGTGCGTCGTGTCGAGGGCGAGCGCGTCCTGCATCGGGATGACGCAGAGTTGCGCGACCGACGCGTACGCGAGGCGGATCAGATACCAGCACAGCTCGTCGGCGCTCTCGCTGCGCACGCCCAGGTAGGCGTTTACCCGATCTTGCTCCGGCGGTTCGAGCGACTGCCACCAGCCGCAAGTGGTGTCGTTGTCGTGGGTGCCGGTATACACCACCGAATTGGCGTCGTAGTTGTGCGGCAGATAGGGGTTCCTGGCATCGTCGCCGAACGCGAACTGCAGAATACGCATGCCGGGCAGGCCGACGTCCTGACGCAGCTTCTTGACCGCCGGGGTAATGATCCCGAGATCTTCGGCGATGATCTTCAGTCGGCCCAGTTCGTCGACCAGGTCGTCGCCGAGCTCGCGGCGCATCGCCGCGAATACGGCTTCGCCCGGGCCGGGTTGCCATTGCCCGTCGATTGCCGTCTCGGCCGCGGCGGGGATTTCCCAGTACGCTTCGAAACCCCGGAAATGGTCGATCCGGATGATGTCGCAGAGCTTCATCGTCTGCCGCATGCGCTCCACCCACCAGCGATACCCCTCGGCGGCATGCGCCGACCAGAGATAGAGCGGGTTGCCCCAGCGCTGCCCGGTGTCGCTGAAGTAGTCCGGCGGGACGCCGGCGACGACCCGCGGCTGGCCGTCCTCATCGAGGTCGAAAAGGTCCGGATTGGCCCAGACATCGGCGCTGTGTGCGGCAACGAAGATCGGCAGGTCGCCGATGATCTTTATGCGGTTCTCGTTGGCGTAGGATTTCAGCGCCGCCCACTGGTCGAAGAAACACCACTGGCAGAACTTCCAGAAGCCGATTTCTTCGGCGTGCGTGCGTTCGGCCTCGCGTAGCGCGTCGGGCTGACGGTGCGCAAGCGCTGCCGGCCAGTCCTGCCACATCGTGCCATTGGCGCTCTGGTGGGCGATATCCAGCGCCATGAACAGCGCGTAGTCGTCAAGCCAGGCGCTGGAATCGGCGCAGAAGGCGACAAATGCCGCGTGCTTGCGGGTCTTCTTGCTGGCGAAGAAGCGGCCAGCGGCACGGCGCAACTGGTCCATCCGAAACGGCCGTACGGCTGCGTAATCGATGTGCTGCTCGGGGAATGCCGGTGTTTCGGCAAGATCGGCAGCGGTCAGCCAGCCGGCTTCCTGCAGGCTTTCGAGGTTGATCAACAGCTCGCTGCCGGCGAAAGCCGAGGGACTGGAGTAGGGTGAGTTGCCGGGCCCGAGGCCGGTCAGTGGCAGCACCTGCCACAGGGATTGGCCGCCGGCCACCAGCCAGTCGACAAAGTGAAAAGCGGCGGTGCCGAGGTCGCCCGAACCGTGCGGTCCGGGGAGTGACGTCGGATGCAGAAGAATGCCGCCGTAGCGGTAAGCTGATGTCATGCTGGTCCTTAGTGCCATCGCCATCGCCGTTAGCCGCCGATGGTGCCGGGCCGTTGTCAAGTTGCATCGTTTGCAGCGCTGTCAGCAGCGCGCGGCGCGAGTGCGCGCCGAGCACCCTGCCAGCGGGTCAGGGGTGCCGCATCGGCTACTCGGTCAATCGTGTGATCTTGTTGCCCTGCAGGCCAAGGCCGGCCATCAAACCCTTCTGGCTGAAGATGATCGCGTAGATGTCCTCGCGTGTCGTCGTCGAGGTCAGCGATCTGGCCATGCCCTGGTCAACCACGACGATCGACGGGCCAACGCCGACTTCGAATCCGTCGGCCTTGTTCAGCGTCTGCAGCGATTCTTCGTTCATGAAGAACATCGCGTAGCCGTATTGCTGAGCACCGACCTGGAGTCCGTAGGATGCGCCCGCCGTGTTGTAGTAGCCGGCTGTCTTGCCGTCCTTGAACAGGACGCCGTCGCCGTACTGCCCGCCGACCATCAGACCGGCCTTGGTGATCTTGGGAAACACCAGGACGGCGACGGCTTCCTTCGACAGGGCTTTCGCCACAGGGAGCTTGGCGATCAGCTTCCGGTAGGCTTTGCTGGCATCACTTTCAAGCGCAGCGCGGTCCGCCGCGATGGCCGTGGCGGGGGCCAGCGGAGCGCTTACTGCCGCCAACAGCAGCCAGCGGGACAAGCGCGAGGCGTGCGCAAGATAGTTCATGTTCATGTGATCACTCCCTGAAGGACAACTGTTGAGAAAGCTCCGCCCGGGGCGGATCGCCTGGGCGCCATGATAAGCGAAAGTCGATCGTACCGCTTGCTTCCATAGCCTGGTCGCACGCCGACGCCATATCGTGGCGGCGCCGCGGTGGGCGTCGGCGGCGGCAACAAGAGCCGTGACTGGCGCGGGCGTTCGCTGTTTCGGACAGATACGCTAGAATTACTATTCCGGCCGTCCAGCGAGACTGCCGGCGCAGTTCGGATTCGCCTGGACGAGATCAGCGGCGACCCGAGCAGGGCTAGCCGCCTAGACGCCAGAACAAATATCCACGACGAGAACATCATGAACCCGGATACTCTCGAGAACCGTTGCTTCGACGAAATCAATATTGGCGATACGGCGACCATCCGTCGCACGCTGACCGTACGGGATGTGCAGCTATTCGCGACTGTTTCAGGCGATGTCAATCCCACCCACCTTGATCAGGAGCTCGTCAGGCAACTTGGTGCCAACGAGTTGAGCGCACACAGCATGTGGTTGGGCGCCCAGTTCTCGGGGCTGCTCGGCAACGAACTGCCCGGTCCGGGAACGGTGTATGTCGGCCAGAACCTGGACTTCCATGCACCACTGGCGATCGGCGAGGAGATCACGCTCAGCATCGTGGCGCGGGAGAAGTTTCCCGGCACGCGCCGGGTGAGCTTCGACTGCCTGGGTGTCAACGCCCGCGGCAAGAAGATCGTCAGCGGCGTCGCCATGGTGATCGCTCCCGATACCCGGATCAGCATGGCCCGCCGGGATGCTGCACAGGTATCGATCCAGAGCCACGACCGCTTTGACGATTTTGTCGAACGTTGCGCCAAGCTGCCGCCGGTATCGGTGGCGGTCGTGCATCCCTGTGACGAATCGTCGCTGGGTGCCGCCCTCGAGGCGGCTCGCGAAAGCCTGATCGAACCGATCCTGGTCGGTCCACTGGACAGGCTGCGGGCGGTCGCCGAGCAGTATGGCCTGGACCTTGCCGGGGTGCGGATCGAAGACGTCCCGCACAGCCACGCCGCAGCCTTTCGCGCCGTCGAGCTGGTGCGCCTCGGCGAAGCGTCAGCGCTGATGAAAGGAAGCCTGCACACCGACGAACTGATGGCCGAGGTGGTCAGCCGGCAAACCGGCCTGCGTACCGAGCGGCGCATCACCCATGCCTTCCTGATGGACGTACCGACCTACCACAAGCCGCTGATCGTCACCGACGCGGCGATCAATATCGCCCCCGATCTCGACACCAAGCGCGACATCTGCCAGAACGCGATCGATCTCGCGCACGTGCTCGGTATGGTGCAGCCGAAAGTGGCGATCATCTGCGCCGTCGAGGGCATCAATTCACGGATGGTGTGCACCACGGACGCCGCTTCGCTGTGCAAGATGGCGGACCGCGGCCAGATCACGGGCGCGATTCTCGACGGCCCGCTGGCCCTCGACAACGCCATCAGCAAGGAAGCCGCCCGTATCAAGAAGATCGATTCGATCGTCGCTGGCGATCCCGACATCCTGGTGGTTCCCGACCTTGCCGCCGGCAATATCCTTGCCAAGCAACTGACCTTCATGAGTCATGCCGACGGCGCCGGGATCGTGCTCGGTGCGCGCGTGCCGATCATTCTTACCAGCCGAGCCGATAATCGGCGTGCCAAGCTCGCCTCGTGCGCCGTCGCCTGCCTGATGGCCAGCGCCACAGTGGCGCAGGGCGAGCCGAAAGTGGGAGGCTGAGATGGGTCGCGTAATTCTGGTTCTCAACGCCGGCTCGTCAAGCCTGAAGTTCTCGATTTTTGAGGCCGGCGGTTGCGGTGTTCTCTCTGCCATGGCCGTTGGTCAGGTCGAAGGGCTGGGCACGGCGCCGCGCCTCAAGGCCAGGGGCGCTGACGGTCAGGTGATTGTCGATCAACGCTGGACGACGAGCGAACTCGCCAACCACGCGCAGGCGCTGCAGGAGATTGCGGTGCTGTTGCGTTCGCGCTTCGCTGGCCAGGAGCTGGCAGGCGTCGGCCATCGCGTCGTCCATGGCGGTCCGGATTACTCCGCGCCGCTGCTGATCACGCCGCAGGCGATGGAGAAACTCGCGACCTTCGTGCCGCTTGCACCGCTGCACCAGCCGCACAACCTGGCGGCCATTCGCGCCGTGCAAGAGGCGCGGCCGGAGCTGCCGCAGGTCGCCTGCTTCGATACCGCCTTTCATCGCACCCAGGACACCGTCGCGCAGCTCTATGGCCTGCCTTACGAATACTATGAGCGTGGAATCCGGCGTTATGGCTTCCATGGCCTGTCCTACGAGTACATTGCGGCGACGCTGCCCGACGTCGCGCCGGAAATTGCTGCCGGCCGGGTTGTCGTGGCCCACCTCGGCAGCGGTGCCAGCATGTGCGCGATCCGCGACGGGCGCAGTGTCGGCAGTTCGATGGGCTTCACCGCGCTCGACGGACTGATGATGGGTACCCGGCCTGGCAACATGGACCCCGGCATCATCCTTTATCTGCTGCAGCAGGAAGGCATGAGCGCAAGAGACGTCGAGAACATGCTCTACAAGCGCTCCGGTCTGCTCGGCCTGTCGGGGATCGGCAACGACATGCGCGTCCTGCAGGACAGTGATTCACCACGCGCCCGACTGGCGATCGCTCATTTCGTCTATCGCATCAACCGCGAACTCGGCGGCCTCGCGGCGGTACTTGGTGGCCTCGACGCCCTCGTATTCACGGCCGGCATTGGCGAGAACAGTGCCCACATCCGCCGACTGGTCTGCGAACAGGCGAGATGGCTGGGCATCGACCTCGACCCGGCGGCCAACGAGCAAGCGGGTCCGCGTATCAGCAGCGCCGGCAGCAGGGTTTCAGCATGGGTCGTACCGACCAACGAGGAGTTGATGATCGCCCGCCACACGCGCAAGCTGCTCGGGCTCTGACTTGACGGTGGTCTCGATTCTCGAGACGTTGCGATGTGTTGCGCCGGCTTCCTCGCCACTTTGCGAAGGTGAGTGACGAGACGCCGCTCGCGTGCCCGGACCAGGTTCACTTACCGGTGCCGCCGGTCGCCGCCGGCATGGCCTGCTACCTTCGCTTGCCGCGCGCGTTGAACAGCATGCGCTCACGGCCGGGCGGGCCGGTCAATCCGGAATGTCGCACCACCTCGAGTACGCCGCGACATCAGTCCCGCCGCCCACAGGGTAGCGCCCTGTTCAGCCACGCGCTTTTCGCCCTCGCCGAGCATTTGTGGCGCCGAGGACTCGATATCGGGTACCGGGCAAGGCGTCATGACGCCGTTTGGACACTGCCTTGGACGCGCGACCGTTGGTCGACGGACCGGTTCGTCGTCGCCGTGTCGAGGCGCAGCCGGCAGATGGCGACCGAAGGGTCGTCCGGATCGGACGAGAGGGCAAAGCCGAGGCGGCTGGCGAGGCCCAGCATAGGTCCGTTGACGCGCAGCACGAAACCTTCCATTTCGACCAGCCCGCGCGCTCTGGCGGCCGCGATCAGCGCGCTCATCAGGGCATGACCAAGTCCGGCTCCGCCGTAGTGCCGGGCGACGGTGACCGAAAACTCGCAGCTCGCCGGGTCGCTGCCGACGACCACCGCGAGGGCAGAGCCGACGATATCGATCCCGTCAACAGCTGGGACCGTGGCGACGAGGCCGATGCCGCTTTCGGGGAACGAGGCGAGGACCTTGCGCAATTGGGCCACGTTGGGCTCGCCGACAACCCGCATGAAGCGCATGTGGCGTGCATCCGCGTCCAGCCGCTAGAAAGCCTGGAGGAGTTCGCCCTCGTCCGAGCTGCGAACCGTGCGGATATGTACCCTACGCCCGCCGCGCAGAGCGACGTCAATGTCCGAGAAACAGGGAACCGTCATTTTCCGCGATCTGCTGAGCCGTCCGGCAGGAATCAAGCCTCTCGGCCGTCAATTCAGGTCCGGGTCAACGTAATAGCCTGCGGCGCCCCAGTTGGCCTGGAGAGCGAAGCCCTTCTCGGTCAACTGGTAGACGTCGATGTTGGGATTGAAGGAGATCGTCTTGCCCGTCGAACCGGCGGTCGCCGAGGCGCCGATATCGCCACCCGCCTTGCCGCCGACCTTGAATTGATCGAGCGCTTCTGCTGACTTGAAGACGAAGATCTGATAGAGGGTCTGGTAGCCCAGACCCGGGCCAGTGCCGGCGCGAACCGCCTGCATGTACGTTGGCTTGCCCGTGGCATTGTCGAAAATCACACCGGGGCCGCGTGCGCCGACGACGATGAGCGCGTTGACCGTGGTGATGTCGAAGACGCCGTAACCGGCGGCACGTTTGATCACGGCTTTGGCGTCGGGGTCAGTTGCGTAGAGCTTGTCGAGCGCGGTCCTTGCCATGGCGAGGGTCTTCTCGCGCTCCTGGGAGACTTGCGCCGCGTCGAGGTTACGCGACTCGGGCTGTTTGTCGGCCGTCGAGCATGCGGCGAGCGCGCCCAGTGATGCAGCGAGAAAGAGCGTGATAAGTTTCTGCGCGAGTCGGGCCGATTGTTTCATGTCGTTTTCCCTGGGAAGTGGGCGGGGCCGCACAAGGCAGGGCGGCCAGGAACTCGACGAATTATACGCCGGATCGGCGCGCACCCGACGACAGCGCTTGGCCGCCCTCGAAGAGCACGCCGCCTCCCTGCTGCCGGCTGACGACGCGGGCGAGCATGACAGCATGGCACCACTACCAGCAGACGGCTGCCGGCGTAACGCCGCCGGGAAAGGCGAGGGTTCTTGCCGGAGATTGACCGCCATTTGTCGGAACCCCTATACTGCCTTCAGCTTCTTGGGCTTGCCGATCCTCTGGGCGTGCGGCAGGGATGCGGCGGGCAGTGGGCGTGTCCGAGGACGGATCGTCCGCCTCCCGCCTGCCATCAGAAGAGCCGGCGTCGAGGTGGTAGTCACCTGGCTCCGGGAGTGGCGAAGGGGCGTGCCCCTCGCAGCGTGCAACTACCGGGAGAACATGACATGTTCAAGAACATCCTCATTCCCACCGATGGTTCGGCCGTGTCGCGACAGGCCATCAAGGCCGGCGTCAAGTTCGCGCATGCGCTCGGAGCAAGAGTCACGGGCTACTACGGAATCCTGATCTTGTCGCCCTCGCTGTTCGGCGACGGTGACCTGATCGACAAGAGCATGATGAACAAGCTGGATCGGCTGGCCCGCGTGACGGGCGAGAAATACCTCGATGAGATTGCCAGCGCCGCTGCCGCCGCCGATGTTCCATACTCGGGGCTGATCAGCAAGCCGCCTTCGGCGTACGAAGGGATCATCGACGCCGCGAAGAAGAAGAAGTGTGACGCCATTTTCATCGCCACGCGCGGCCGCAGCGAGTTCAAGAAGCTGCTGCTCGGCAGCGTTACGCAGAAGGTGATATCGCACTCCAAGGTGCCGGTGATCGTCTTCCGATAGCGGCGACCGGCAGCGGGCTCGTGCCGCCGTCGTGGCGGCCGAATCGAGGCGACGGCCCGGCACCCCACAAGGGCGCACTGAGGGCCTGTCGACAAGCGGCGCCGCAGACGTCTGGCACATTGGTCTGGGAACTGCCGAAAGGTCGGCGTCGGTGTCGACGGCCACCACTGGCGAGGGTCGCATTGCCGAGCAGCCGTGAAAACCCGCCGACGTTTCTCGCTTGCTCGGTCTGGCGCTTGCCGCCACGATGACCCCGTCGTGCCGGTTGCCGCCCGGCGGCAAGGTTGGCGTAGGGGCTTGACTACGCCAGTGGCGCCGGTCGCCTGGCGCTGACGATCAAACACCCGTCGTCTGGCCTTCATTCCCGCCTTCGTATGGCTTTGACCGACGCTTGCCGGCGTCGAATCCGTCACTCGCCCGCGGCGTACGGGGCCTGCCGATCGCGTCGGTGGCGCAAACGCCAACACGGGCAATCCCGACGATCGTCCGCATCGCCCCTGCCGACACGCGTGCGGCCAGGTGTGCACACAATCCGTTCGGTCATCTCGCGAAAGCGGTGTCGTCATAGATACAACAATTGGTTCTTTATTGAACCGTTTGTGCGTGTAGAGTGGCGCAGGTTCGGGTGTGTGTCTGGTGGCCGGCTACCGCCCCGACGACCGTTTCTGCCGATTGACCCGGCCAACAGGAGATAAGTCCTTGGAGCTTGCTGACCGATCACTGCTCAAGCAGTTGTGCTACATCGATGGAGAATGGGTGGGCGCCGACAGTGCGCTTACCTTCACCGTGACCAACCCGGCTACCGGAGAACAACTGGCAGCCGTGCCCGACGCCGGTGCGGCCGAGACCCGTCGCGCCATTGAGGCGGCGCGGCTTGCCCAACCCGCCTGGCGCGCCAGGACGGCGGGAGAGAGAGCGAAGGTTCTGCGCCGCTGGTACGAGTTGTTGCTCGCCAATCAGGAGGATCTCGCTCGTCTGATGACCGCCGAGCAGGGCAAACCTCTTGCCGAATCACGCGGCGAGATCGCCTACGCCGCGTCGTTCATCGAGTGGTTTGCCGAGGAGGGCAAGCGCCTCTACGGCGACATGATTCCGCCGCATCAGGGCGACAAGCGCGTCTTGGTGGCCAAGGAAGCGATCGGCGTCTGCGCCGCGATCACGCCGTGGAATTTTCCCGCCGCGATGATTACTCGCAAGGTTGGTCCGGCGTTGGCGGCGGGCTGTTCGGTCGTCCTCAAGCCGGCCGAAGCAACGCCGCTTTCGGCCCTCGCACTTGCCGAACTCGCGGAGCGGGCCGGCGTCCCCAGGGGAGTATTCAACGTGCTCACCGGCGACCCGATCGCCATCGGTGGCGAGTTGTGCGCCAATCCGACGGTTCGCAAGCTGAGCTTTACCGGCTCTACCGAGGTTGGTCGGATTCTCATGCAACAGTGCGCTCCGACGATCAAGAAGCTGTCGCTCGAGTTGGGCGGCAACGCGCCGTTCATCGTTTTCGACGATGCCGACCTGGACGCCGCCGTGCAGGGAGCGATGCTCTCGAAATACCGCAACACCGGCCAGACCTGCGTCTGTGCGAACCGACTGCTGGTTCAGGAAGGTATCCACGATCAATTCGTCGAGAAACTCGCGACCGCGGTCGCCGCACTGCGCGTCGGCAACGGTATGGAAGACGGCGTCACGCAAGGTCCGCTGATTGATGACGCGGCGATCGCCAAGGTGGAAGAACTGGTCGCCGACGCGCGCGATCAGGGGGCTCGTATCGTCTGTGGCGGCACGCGGCACAGTCTCGGCGGAACCTATTACGAGCCGACGATCCTCGCCGGCGTGACGCCACAGATGCGCATTGCCCGCGAGGAGGTATTCGGGCCGGTGGCGCCGGTGTTCACCTTCAAGACCGAGGCCGATGCGGTGGCGATGGCCAACGATACCGAGTGTGGCCTGGCGTCGTATTTCTACACCGAGAATCTGGCGCGCAGCCTGCGGGTGGCCAACGCCCTCGAGTACGGCATCGTCGGCGTCAATACCGGCCTGATCTCGACCGAGGTCGCGCCGTTCGGCGGCATGAAGTCGTCCGGGCTGGGGCGCGAGGGTTCGCGCTACGGAATCGAGGATTACGTCGAAATCAAATACATCTGCATCGGCGGGATCAATTGAACCGCCCGATCAAAGCAGTCAATGTTGCCAAGGAGATCAAGATGAATGCACCGAAGGAAAAGCTGAGCTTCAAGACCAATTCCGAGCTGATGGCCCGCCGCCTGGCAGCGCTGCCGAAAGGCGTCGGCCAGGGACACGCGCTGTTCGCCGAAAGGGCCGAGAACGCGGAGATCTGGGATGTCGAAGGCCGTCGCTGGATCGACTTCTGCGCCGGCATTGCCGTGGTCAATACCGGTCACTGCCATCCCCGGGTCGTCGATGCGGCGCGCCAGCAACTGTCGACCTTTACCCATACCTGTTTCCAGGTGGTGGCCTACGAATCGTACGTCGAGCTGTGCGAGCGGCTCAATGCGGCCGCCCCGGGCAGCACTCCGAAGAAATCTTTCCTCGTCAATACCGGCGCCGAGGCTGTCGAGAACGCCGTCAAGATCGCCCGTGCGGCGACCGGGCGCTCGGGGCTGATCGCTTTCGGCGGCGGTTTCCATGGTCGCACGATGTTCGGCATGGCGCTGACCGGCAAGATCGCTCCCTACAAGATCAAGTTCGGGCCATTCCCCGGCGAGATCTTCCATGTTCCCTTCCCGAATGCCCTGCAGGGGGTGTCGGAAGAAGATTCCATCGCCGCCATCGAGCGACTGTTCGCGACCAGTATCGAAGCCTCGCGCGTTGCGGCGATCTTCATCGAGCCGGTCCAGGGCGAAGGTGGCTACGTGCCGGCGCCGCTCGGTTTTCTGCGCCGCCTGCGCGCGCTGTGCGACACGCACGGCATCCTTCTGGTCGCCGATGAAGTGCAGACCGGCGTTGCCCGCTGCGGCAGACTGTTTGCCAGCGAGCACTACGATGTCGAGCCCGACATCATCACCATGGCCAAGGGCCTTGGCGGCGGCTTGCCGATTGCCGCGGTGGTCGGCAAGGCGCAGATCATGGATGCCGCGGACGTTGGCGGCCTGGGATCGACCTATGCGGGAAATCCGGTGGCGGTTGCCGGCGCCCTGGCGGTCCTCGACGTCGTCGAGGCAGAAAAGCTCTGCGAGCGCTCGATGGTGCTTGGCGAACGCATGCGCGCGCGCTTCGAGGCCATGCAGGCCCAGTTCTCGACGATCGCCGAGGTGCGCGGGCTGGGCGCGATGACGGCCGTGGAGTTCTGCCGTGATGGCGACGCGAAGCAACCGGCGGCCGACATCGCCACTTCCCTGAAGAACGAAGCGGCAAAACGCGGTTTGCTGCTGCTGTTGTGTGGGCCGCACGGCAATGTCCTGCGGGTGATGGTGCCGCTGACCATCCCGGAGGCCGTACTGGACGAAGGTCTGGACATCATCGAGGCGTCGCTGCAGGCGGTAGGCGCCTGAAGCTGTCGTCCGGGAGCATCGATCGAAACACCGCGAGGATCTCGTTCGACGCTCCCGGCGCCAGCCGAACGAGGACCAAGGCGACCGGCGTTCCTTTCCACTTCAAGGCTAGCAGGCGTTGCCCATGCGGGCAATTCCGGAGGGCGCGCGGCCATCGCGCCGGTTCCGGATCAGGGGTGAGTCGCGCGCTCATCACCGCGATCAGCGCGCCAGTCGGTGCCGGCGGAGGCGGGGCGGCCAGGCTGCTGCGCCCCCAAGCCCGACGTCGCCGTGGCCCGCCCGGAAAACGCCGGCCGGATGCCGGGGGCCCCGCTCTCGCCGCTAAGCCTACTCGTAAGCCTTGTCGTTGGGCGACTTGTACAGCTTCTTGAGGGCGTACGAAAGCGCGAAGTTGAGGGTCAGGCCCTTCGACGGGATCGGCTGCAGGAACCACTTGGCGTAGAGCTTCTCGGCTTCGCCCGAGGTCATCACCTTGGCGAGCGCGTCATCGACGACCTTCTTGAACGCCGGGTCATCCTTGCGCATCATGCAGGCATAGGCTTCGTACGACTGTGGCGTGCCGACGACGGCCCACTCGCGCGGGTTCTTGGCGCTCGCCATTTCGCCGTACAGCAGCACTTCGTCCATCACGAAGGCGGCCGCGCGGCCACTTTCCAGGGTCTGGAACGCGTCCCCGTGATCCTTCGCGCTGATGATCTTCATTTTCATGTGGTTATCTTCGTTCATCTTGCGCAGCAGGCGTTCGGAGGTGGTGCCGGCGGTGGTCACGACATTCTTGCCAGCAAGGTCAGGGAAGTCCTTGATCCCGGAACTGCTCTTGGTCATCAGACGCGTCGCGACAACGAATATGCTGTTGGAGAAGCTGACCTGTTTCTGACGTTCGGTGGTGTTGGTCGTCGAACCGCATTCCAGGTCGACCGTGCCATCCTGAACGAGCGTGATGCGATTCTCGGAGGTGACCGGAACGAGCTTGATTTCGAGCTTGGGAAGTTTAAGTTCGGCCTTGATCGCATCTACCGCCTTGAGCATCATGTCCTGCGAGTAGCCGACGACCTGCCGCTTGTCGTCATAGTACGAGAACGGCATCGACGATTCCCGATGTCCCAGAGTGATCACCCCGGTTTCCTTGATCTTCTTCAGCGTACCGGTCAGATCCTGCGCCAGAACCGGCGCCGAGATCAGGGCAGTGGCGAGTGTTACAGCAATGACGAGGCGCCGCGAAATTGTGAACATCGTTTCGGTCTCCTTTGCAAACGGACAATTGGTGATAGGTCGGCTTCAGCTCGGGCCGGTCGGGAAGACGATGTGGCGCTCGCCGGCCTGCGGCGCGAGCAAGGACTGCTGCCAGCGCTGGTCTTGCCAGAAGAGTTCGACAAGGCGCTCTGTCGGCTGGTAAAGAGCACTGTAAAGCGTACCGTAGCCGCGTCGATAACTGGTTTGGAACAGCGGCGGCTGCAGCAGCGCCGCCGCGACCTGCGGCAAGGAATGCGTCTTGTCGACCAGATGCTCGAGGGTATTCAGGCGCTCCACGGCAGAAGTCGCCCTGGCGTGCTCTGGCCAATCCACCTTGTGCTGAAAGTTGGTGATTGCCCGCCGGCGACTTACATAGGTCGCCGCGTCTGGTCCGACGAACACGGTCGCCCAATGTCCGTCAGTATCGAGCAGGGTGATGCTGTAGGACATGTGCACGGGGACGCGCTTGAGCACCGCGCAAGCCTCCTCGACGGTGCTTGACACCTCGAGCAGGTAGCGCATCACCAGCGGGATGCCGAACCCTTCGCCGGCCTGCGTTCTGCCCCCGAAGCTCAATGACGCGGCCAGGCCCGCCTCGTTCATGCCATCCAGTACACCCCACAGGCAATCAGCCATGGCCAGCACCCGCTGGCCGCACCAGCGCGTGGCCAGCCAGTTGCCTTCCAGCAAGGCCGGGGCGTAGTCGTAGTTGCGCAACAGGGCCGGGCCTTGCGCGCCAGCGGGATCAATCCATACGGCCTGCGCGCAACCGGCAATGTAAGCCGGCGGGCACCACATGGAGAGGGCACGCGCCTCGACGTCGCCACCACCTGCCAACTCGACCAGCCGCGTCCAGGTGGGCACCAGCTCGGGCATGTGCTCGCGCAGGGCACGCCGACACTCGAGGTAGCTGGGCCGACCGAAGACGCCACTGCGCAGGTACCAGTCGCGGTAGCCGGGCCAGCAGCGTTCAAAAAGCGCCTGCCACAATGGGCCGGGCGCATCCTCCACCAGCGCCGTGAAGTGCTGGTGGATCGGCTGGTCCGCGCGTGGCACGGCGGTCAAAGGATCTTGAACGCGCCGGGCTCTGGTGCCGCCTCGTGCTCGGTGGTAACGATCGGCCGGCCGGCATAGTACTGCTTGATGCCGCGAATCCAGTCACGGGCGCGCAGGTTGAGTTTGAAGTTATCGTCCATCGAACGGCCGCGCGTGATCAGGATGCCCAGGTCGGCGCCCTCGTAGCGGTAGTCACCGGGGCCGGTGATGCGCAGGAAGAAGGCCTCGCGCTCGCTGTCGATCGCCTGGCGGTTATAGTCGAAGCGCTGGAAGCTGACGCTGCCGTCTTCGCTCATCCGGTAAATGCCGGTGCCTGGCGCGTGTGTGACCTGATCGACGTGCTGTTCGGTGTACTTCATCACCACCTGCGACCAGGAATCGATGAAGTGCGGCTGCGCCCAGCGCTCGTTGATTTCACTGACGTTGAGGTCGAACGGCACGCCGGAGAATTCCAGCAGGTGGAACAGGAACAGCGGCGCATCGGCGTAGGCAAAGGCGGCGTGGTTGGTCATCGGGCTGGCGCCGCAGACGCGCGGGTTCAGTTCGCCGAGGTAGACCTCGCCGCCGTCCTGGTCGATCAGGAAATCGAGGTCGAAGTAGCCGCGATAACCTTCCTCGATCAACTGATTGCCAAAGCGCTCGGTCATCTCTCTGACCTTGGCGCGCACGGCTTCGGAGAATGAACCGGGGAATACCTCGTTGCCACACCAGCCGCCCTTGTAGGGCGTCAGTTCGCTGGCGCCGACGACTTCGGTGAGCATCGGCCCGACCAGCGTTCCCGACTGCGTCGCGCAGGCTTCGAGCGTCGCCCCACGGCAGTTGATGCGCTTCATGATCTTGATTTCGGGATCCTTGCAGATGTCGTCCTTGTGCTTGTTGAAATCGTCTTCGTTCGAAATGAAGAAGGTCGTGTGGCCGGAATCGCCAAAGGCCGACTGCAGGACCAGGTGCTTGCCGAGGCCGTTGCGCTCGGCGATCTCCATCAGATTGGCGAAGCTACTCACCTTCTCGAGGGCGTTCGGCACCGACGCGACGCCGGCCTTGTTGCCGATACGTACCGTTTCCATCTTGTTGTCGCAACGCTGGCGCAGCTTGGCTGGCGGGAACCAGACTTCCATGCCCAGTTCCTTGGCCAGAGCCTCGGTTTTCTCGTCGAACATCAGGAAGGTCGCTGCCGGGCTGCCACCGCGGCGCTCGATGAAGTCGATCACGTCCTTGTGCTGCAACATGTAGTTGTTGATGTCCTCGATCGACGTGAACTCGTCGTGCGGCGTTTCCTGCGGCACGAAGACATTCGGATGGCGACCGTCAAAGCAATCGATATAGCTGATGAAGCGGAAGCGATTGACCCATTGATCGATTCCCAGCAGATTGAAGTTGGTGGCGCTGATGAAATAGATCGGCCGCTCGTTGCGGTGGAACATCAGCCGCAGGTCGGAAATCGTCTTTACTTTGAAAGCCATTGCTGTCTCCTCACGGTTGTTGCCACAAAAGGAATGCCGGGTTGGCGCTCGCCAGCGGCCAATTCATTCGCCCTCGGCCGCCCCGGCGCTGGCATTGATCTGGGCCTTCCACACCGCGTTTGCCTGCCCTGCCAGTTCGAGGGCCGCTTCGGTGTAGATGCGAAAACCCAGTTCAGGCCGGAAACCATGGATCTCGCGCACGTCGAGCGCCTGCATGAACTGCAATATTTCGGCACTGATCACTTGCCCGGGAACGAGAATCGGGAAGCCGGGCGGGTAGGGGATGACGAACTGGGCGGAGACGCATTCGCGTCCATTCTTGATCGCCTGCGCCGTATCGTCCATGGTCAGGTACTCGCAGTTGCCATCTTCGTAGCCGAGGAAGAAGGCGCTGCGGACGTCACCATCGCGCGTCTCGCTCTGCCCATCCAGGCTGTGGCCGCGGAAGGCCTGGTGGAAGCACGAGAAGTTGGGCAGCGGCGGCAGCTCGAGGGTCAGCGAGCGGACGCGCTTTTCATGGATGCGACGTTCCGGAGTGCTCATGTCGCGGACCCTGTCGTCCACGTCGCGGGCGATCTTGACCAGCACTCCGAGCAGATAGGCGATGGTCGAGCGGGTGGTGCCGATGTTGGTCATGAACAGCACCGTGTTGCGCGAGGTCTTGTTGATCTGGATGTCGTACTTGTCCATCAGGTACTTGTTCTTGATCGTGTCACCATCCATCCCGGTCAGGCCGATGGCCAGCGTGGCGCGGCTCGGGTCGAGCGCAAACTCGTCGAAACGCCAGGCTTTCAACAGGTTCGCCCAGCCGGTATCCATGTTGTACAGCGATTCGACCTGCGACTCGCGAAATTCCTCCGGTACCAGATCGGTCACGGTCAGGAAACGGAAGTGCTTCTTGAGCTGGGGATGCGCGCCGACCTGGTCGCGCAGGTTCATCGCCAGCTCGAGTTGGCGCTGCACCAGTTCGTAGCCTTCCAGCTCCATTTGCCGCCGACCGACGTCGAGCGAGGCGAGGATCTGGTAGTTGGGTGAAGTCGAGGTGTGCGTCATGTAGGCCTCATGGAAAGCCTCCTCGGTCTTGTCCTTGAAGTCCTGATCCCAGACGTGGATCATCGAGCCCTGGCGCAGCGAAGTCAGCGTCTTGTGGGTCGACTGCGTGGCGTAGACGCGAACGCGTGCTTTCGCGGGATCGGGCAGCAGACGGGTGTTCAGCACCTTGTCGTCATCCGCCCAGGCCGCCTCGTCAAAACCTCTGGCAAACTCGGCATAGCGTTTGGCGTACTCCTCGCTCTGGAACATCTCCGTCAGCTTGGCGGCCGCCGCCATGCCGGTGCGTTGGCGGTAGACCGGGTGGAAGCGGGCGAAGGCGAACCACGCCTCGTCCCACAGGAACACCAGGTCGGGTTTGATCGCCAGGCACTCGAGCATCAGTCGCTCGACGTTGTAGACGATGCCGTCGAACGTGCAGTTGGTCAGCAGCACCATGCGCACGCGGTTCAGCGTCCCGGCGCGGCGCAACTCGAGCAGCGTCTCCTTGATGTGGCGGATCGGCACCGCGCCGTACATCGAGTACTCGTGCAGCGGATAGGCCTCGAGGTAGGTGACCTGCGCGCCCGCCAGCACCATGCCGTAGTGGTGGGACTTGTGGCAGTTGCGGTCGACCAGGACGATGTCGTCTGGCCGGACAATCGCCTGCACGACGATCTTGTTGGCCGTTGATGTGCCGTTGGTGACCAGGAAGCTGCGGCGCGAGCCGAAGGCCCGCGCAGCGTACTCCTGCGCCAGTTTCAGCGAGCCGGTGGGCTCGAGCAGAGAATCGAGCCCGCCCGAGGTGGCCGAGGTTTCCGCCATGAACAGGTTCATGCCATAGAACTGCCCAAGATCGCCGATCCAGTTCGAGTTCATGATCGACTTGCCACGCGCCAGCGGCAGGGCGTGGAAGACGCCGGTCGGCTGCTTGGCGTACTTGCACAGCGCTTCGAAGAACGGTGTGTGGTAACGTTCGGCAACGCCCTGCATGATCGAGTGGTTGAGTTCCAGCTTGTCTTCCTCGCCAAAGAAGATGCGGTTGAAGGTCTCCCCGGCCTTCGCAGCGACGTCCTCGACATTGACGTCGGTGACCAGATAGAGATCCAGCTCGGGACGCAAGCGCGCGATCTGCCTCCCCAGCAACGGACCGCGTTCGGACTCCGGCAGCAGCTCGCCGTCGACGTCAGCGCCTTCAAAGAAGCGCCGCATCGTCAGCTCGGCGAAATGGATCGAGCGGTAGGGAAAGCCGTAGCGGATGACGACCGCCTGCAGGTTGAAGTTCACCATCGTCGCAACCAGCGCGTCCTCGAAGGTCGGCACGACCACCACGTCGAAGACGAAATCGTCGTCGGCGCGGCGCTCGCTGCGCACGTGACGATGCAGGGATTCCTCTTCGTCGGCTGGCATGTCATCGACCACGAGTACCTCGAAGTATGGGCAGCGCAGTTGCGCCTGGTACTCCTGCTCGCTTTCGATCTGCGAGGGTAGGTCGGCATCGTTCCTTGGCGTCGTACCCTCGTGGCGATAGGTCAGCGAGGCCAGCGTGCGATGAGTGCGACGAGCCGCGATCGCCGCCAGCGCCAGATCGCCGCGATCGATGTGTGCGCACAGGTCGGCGAAGGCGCGACGGCCGGGATACGCCCAACAGGCTTCAATCGGTCGCAAGGCTTCGGTCAGGGCCTGCACCTTCGTCAAGCGGCCTTCCCGACCGGAGTCATCCGGGGGCAACTTGGCGAGTTGCGACAGGTGGTCGACCAGCCCGATCCAGCTTTCCGATCGCACTTCCCAAACGCTGCGGTGGCGGCTCAGTGGGGCCGCGCTGCGGCCAGTTCCGGTGTCGATAGTCATGACTTGTCTCCAGAAGGACCGGCGGTTCGCTGCCGCCGGCTAGGTGGGCGCTTTCGCTCGTCCGAGATGCCCGCGGCGAGCACGGGCCCGGTATCCCCGGCTGGTTCCAGCTAGCCGCCGACCCAGAGTATCCAGGGAGTGCCGATGACCAGAAAAACCACGGTACAGAAGACTGTCGTCGACAGTCCCAGGCGGTACAGTTCGCTCTGTTTCAGGTAGCCGCTGGCGACGAAGATGATGTTCTGGCTGCCGCCCTGAGGCGTGATGACCGAGAAGTAACTGCTGGCAAACAACAGCGCATAAGCCATCAAGGCGACGGGAACGCCCGATTTCACACCGACATCGAGAAACACGCCGAGCAGCGCCAGGACCTGGGCGTTCTGACTGACGAAGCCGAAGTGGAGCAGGACATAGATGACCAGCAGCGCGACGTAGGCGACCGGCCAGGCGAGACCTTCCAGCCCGACGGCCAACCGCTCGCCGACGTAGCCCATGAAGCCCATTTCGTTCAGTTGTCCGCTCATGCCGAAAAGAACGGCCAGCCAGATGAAAGTCACCAGCGTGCCACCCTGCTTGCTCATGTCGTCCATCGTCAGAACGCCGGTGATCATCAGCGTGGCGAGACCGGCAAGGGCGATCGCCGTCAGGTTCAGCTTGTAGGGAGCGGCCAGGATCCAGCCGGTGACCATGATCGCGAAGGTGATAGCCGTAATCCACTCGTGGCGCGACATCGGCCCCATGGTACGCAATTCCTTGCGGGCGTTCTCCGGAGCATCCGGGGTGCTGGTGATGCCAGGGGGGAAGAGCTTGTAGAGCAGCAGCGGCAGTACGGCGATCACCACCAGACACGGTACGGAGGAGGCGAGCAGCCACGAGCCGAAATCGACTTTCAGGCCCTGATCGGCGGCCAGTGACGCTCCGACCGGATTGCCCGAGGTGGCGGTGAACCACAGCGCCGAGGTGATCGCCAGGCTGGCCATGCCGCAGAACATCAGGTAGCCGCCAAGACGTCGCTTGTTCTCGTCGTCGGGCGTCGAGCCGCTGTTCTGCGCCAGCGCCAGGATGACCGGGAAGAGCACGCCACCGCGGGCGGTATTGCTCGGGAAGCCGGGGGCGATCAGGGTGTCGGTGATGAAAATGCTGTACGCCAAGCCGAGCGTCGATTTCCCGAATACCGTGATCACCCGCAGACTGATCCGCTTGCCGAGGCCGCTCTTGACCACCGCTTGCGAGACCAGGAAAGCGGTCACCACCAGCAGCACGATGGCGTTGGCAAAGGCGCCGTAGGCCTTGGCTGGCGTCAGCGTGTTGGTGAGTACGACGATCGCGCAGGCCAGCAAGGCAGAAGTGAATAGCGGGAAGACATTGAGCACCACCGAGGTGATCGCCGACGCGAAGACGGCAAAGAGATGCCAGGCTTCAACGGTCAATCCCTCGGGAACCGGCGCGAACCAGAGGCCAAAGAAGATAATCAGCAGTCCCACCAACTTGACGATTCTTCCCGTTCCGAAAGCGGCTGTGCTCATTGTTGACCTCCTGCAGTGGTGGGAGCAACCACACTGGACGAGCCGAGGCGGGCCCAGCCACTCAGACCGACGACGCGCCCGGTCAGTTCGTTGCCTTCGATAGCGCCGATGCGCTTCCATTTGAAGCTGTATTCACCGCTGATTCCGGCGTAGCGACCGGTGCCACCGGTGAACTTGCCTTCGATCAACTGACCGGGGCCAAGGCCTTCGCCGCCCAACTCGCTGAAGACCTTGTCACCGTGCTCGTCCGTCCACACGCTGCGTCCCTGCAGGCCGGTGGTGGTGTCGGAAAAGCCGATCAGCTGCGCCTGAAAGCCGCGATTGATGCGCTCCCTGCCACTCAGCAGCATCGAACCGCTGAGTTGGAATATGCTTGCCTGCTGGCCGGGTCCGAGGTCGAGGACCTGCCGGCTGCCGATGGTGGTCCAGTTGCCCGTGAAGCCTCCCTTGGCGTCGGCTGCCCCGGGGCGCTCGGTCGTCGCGGTCGTGGCCGTCGCCGCAGTCGTCGGCGGAGTTTCCCGCTGGCCGCAGGCTGTGATCGAGAGCACGCCAAGCAGGGCGATGGTTCGCAAGCAATGTCGTCCGGTTGAGTCACTGGGTAAACGCATAATCGTGCCTCCTGTAGGAAAAGAAGCGGCAAAATGCAAGCGTCTGGTTCGCCACGAACTCGGCAGGCGGTCCCCGCGCCCTCGAAGCTTCAGATTAGCACTTTGCTTTTTGCATGGTTGACTTTTTTGTTATGCTATTGGCCGTTCCCCCGAGTTGCCCCGGCCGTAGTTCGTGGTCGTGAGTCCTGTCGCGCGCAAGTTGCGAGCTGTTTCCCGACAAGCCTGGAGGAGCCTCGAACGCGCGGCAGTTTTCAGTCGATTGCCTGCTGCCCATGGTGCGGCAGGGTTCTCACGGCACGGCACGCGACCACCGAGCGATCGGACGCCGCTAGGCCATTCGTTCATTTGCGGCGCCGGGTCGAGTGTTGAATGCTTTCGTTACGCCGGTGATTCGGAAACCCGCTCGACGAGCCGCAGTTGCAGGCGCCTGGCATGGCCGTCAGTCCGGGTCATGTCGGCACGCACTCACTGTCCGGTCGTCGGAGATCGCGCGAGCAGGGGACAGAGCCTACTCCGGCGTCTTGCCGGATTCCCCGGCTGGCGAAACAGCCTGCCGCTCGAAGTCCTGGGTCGCCTGCTTGACCGAAACGTAGAAGTCCGTCCCGCCGATTTCCTCGGAAAGCCCGACCTTGGCGAGTTCCTCGCGGAAAGGCCGCGGCGCATCGGCGATCTTGACGTCAACCCCCCTGGCGATCAATTCCCGGTGCAGCTCGACAAAGCGCTGCGCCGCCGTGACGTCCATGTCGTGGATCGCCTGCGCGTCGATCACCAGCCACTTGACCGGCGGCTCGGCTTCATCGACCAGCGTCCGGATACGATTCGTCACGTGCCTGGCATTGGCAAAGATCAGCGGCGCGTAGAGCCGGTAAACGAGCAGGCCGGGGACGCTCTCTGCCTCCTCGTCATCGAGACAATCGTGGAACTTGCCGTCGCTGCGCAAGCGGCGAAGCACCGCGTCATCGGGGCGCGAAACCTCGACCAGCACCGTGACCAGCGACAGCAGCAGACCGAGAATGATCCCCGGCACGACGCCGGCCAGCAGGATTGCGGCGGTGACGCCCAGGGCAATGCCGGCCTCGACCCGGTCGATCTTGTACAGCCCCTTCAGCGACGCTACTTCCAGCATGCCGATGGCGGTGACGATCAGGATCGCGCCGAGCGCGACTTTCGGCAGCAGCGCGATCAGACCGGTGAGGAAGAACAGGAACAGGAGCAGGCCGATGGCCAGGATCACCTGCGCAAGCTGTGTCTTGCCGCCGGCCGAATCGACGATCGAGGTCCGTGACTGGCTGGCCGAAACGGGAAAGCCCTGCCAGAGCCCGGCCAGTATGTTCGCCGAGCCCAGAGCGACCAGTTCGCGGTTCGGGCGCACTTCATAGCCGTTCTTCTCGGCGAAGGTCTGTGCCAGCAGGATACCGTCCGAAAATGCCAGGAAGGCGATCGCCACGGCGGCCGGTGCGAGTGCCGCGAGATCTGCCCAGCGCAGCGACGGAATCGACAGATGCGGAAAACCGGAGGGCACCTCGCCGACCAGGGCGATGCCGTAGCTGCCCAGGTCAAAGACGAAAGTGGCCGTGATCGCCACCGCGCAGACCGCCAGCGCGCCTGGTACGCGCGGCAGCCAGCGCGCCAGGGCAACCAGCAGGGCGACCAGCAGCACGCCGAAAATGAAAGTCGCCAGATGCGTCTCGGACAGTTTCTCGAATACCGTATAGACGATCTGGAAGAATTCCTCGCCCTCGGTCTTGATGCCGAACATCTTGCCGAGCTGCGTCGCGATGAGCACCAGCGAGGCGCCGTTCAGGTAGCCGATCAGCACCGGCCGCGACAGCAGGTCGGCGATGACCCCCAGCTTCAGTCGCGCGGCGAGCAGCAGCACGACACCCGACAGCAGGCTGAGCACCGCCGCCAGGGCGACGATGCGTGCCGGATCGCCACCCGACAGCGGCAGGATCGCCGAACCGGCGAGCAGTCCGATCGCCGCATCGGGTCCGGCGATGACGTGACGTGAACTGGAAAACAGTGCGTAGCCGATCGCCGCCGCCAGCGCCGCGTACAGGCCGGTAATTGCCGGCAGGTGTACCAGCTCGGCATAGGCAATCACCGACGGAATCGAGACGATGCACGCCGACAGGCCGGCGATCGAATCCTTGCTCAGCCAGGCCAGTCGATAGTTTCGCAGCGTCGCGAGCAGCGGCACCCCTGTCTGCAGATGCCTTAGTAGGGCAGAAGCATTCATCTTCCTGGCTCCGGGCGAAAGGACACGGATTCGCAATATACGCCTATCGAAAGGAATCTTGCGAATTGTTCATGTCGTAGCCATCCCGGCGATCGCAATGCTTGAAGCATTCGTGTGGTGGCAATGGCGAAGCGACTTTGATGACTTTCGCATGCGCCTGCTCGGGCCGCGATCGGCATGCACGGCGGCGGTCGATGCCGCAGTCGGCGTCGCTGGCTTCGATGTGCCTCGCCGTGGGCCGGGCGGCACGCGGCACGGAACGTTCCACGTCGTCCGGTGAAGCGGTCGATCGACGGGCTATCGCAGCAGGTACAATGCTGTTTGCGTCGCCATAGTTGTGGCGGCTGTCGAACTACTCGGGAGCGCCGATCGCTGCCGAATCGTCGGCGGCGCGACCAGCGCTGCCATGATCTGCGCAAGTCTTTGCGCTTCGTGCGAGGAGAAAGCCATGGGGATTCTCGACTGGTTCAAGAATCGGCCGGCTCAATTCGATCCGGACCGGGTGTCTGACGAGATGCTTCGCGGAGCAGTCGACAAGGCGATCACGCTGACCAACCCCCGCCTCAAGCTGTTGCCAGACTGTCACAAACGCCTGATGCCGGCCGTCGCGACGACGATCGAATTTCTGCGCGCGCTGGTCCACGATCTACCCGCTGCGCGACCGCTTTCGTCGGCGGTCTGGTCTTCCGATCCGACGCTGCGGGCATTCTTCGTCGCAGCTTCGGATATCCCCGGGCTGCTTGGCCGAGCTGGCAATCTACGCACGCTGTTCGACAAGTTTCCCGAGCTGGACGAGGCCTGCCTGGTGCTGGGCATGGCGTTCATGGAACGGCAAGTCTTCGGGATGGTGGTGCACGGGGGCGTGGTGCAGCGCGACGTGGCCCAGACCAATGTCAGCTTCTCGGATCACGGCGCGCGGATCTGCGGTAGCGACGAGTCGCGCTTGCGTCGCGTCGCGGCGGTCGAGGCCTTTGAGTACCTGCTCGGCCAGGCCTTGGCGGAGATCGCCGAGGATCGTCTCGAGCGGCAGGAGCTGCAGGGAAGTCGCTCGCTGATCCGGGCGCGACTGCGGCTGCTTCAGCAGCAGGGGCCGGGCCTGGGATCGATGTTCGGCGGGCCGCCGGCAAGGCCGAGCGAGCAGGCGCGATTGAACGCGGAGCTGCTGGAAAACGAGCGGCAACTGGCCGCGCTGGGGGGTGGCGAGTCGGTACTCGAAGCGGAACTCGACTGCCTGCGGACGGTACTCGGCAATCCGCAACGTTATCTACGCGTCGAGCCGAGACGCCTGCGACTGAGTTCGATGAACGTCCTGGTCGATGACACCAGTTCCGAAGCCGCGGCCGACGTCGATTTTTCCCTTGCCGAACTTGGCGGGTCGCCACCCATGCGCAGAGCCTTCGTGCTGGCGCGCGTCGCGCGCGGCGAAATGCCGCCTCCGCAGCAGATCAATCTTGACGATGCCGGTCGTTATCTCTGAGCTGTCGACCGCCCTGACAGACTTGTCTGGGAGCAGGGCAGCGGCCGATTCCCGGTCGCGGATCGGCCAGGTCGCCATGCCTCAGTAGACTTCCGGGACGTATTTCACGGGATGAACGCTGGCCTGGTACTTGCCGGCGCTCTGCCTTTTGGGCAGGGTGATTTTCGCGGGTTTCGCCACTTCGTAGGGAATGCTGTTCAGAATGTGCCTGATGATGTTCAGCCGTACCCGCTTCTTGTCGTTGGATCGCGCCGCGAACCACGGCGCCCATTCGGAATCGGTGGCCTCGAACATGGCGTCGCGCGCCCGCGAATAGTCGTACCAGCGGCTGTAGGACTTGAGGTCCATCGGTGACAGCTTCCATTGCTTGCGCGGGTCGGTTATGCGCGCCTCGAGGCGGCGTGTCTGCTCGTCCATGTCGACTTCGAGCCAGTACTTGAGCAGAATGATGTCGTTCTTGCTGACCATGAGTTTTTCGAACAGCGGCGCCCCCTTGAGGAAGTCCTGCACCTGCTCCTCGCTGGCGAAACCCATGACCCGCTCGACACCGGCGCGGTTGTACCAACTGCGGTCGAAGATCACCACTTCGCCGGCTGCCGGAAAGTGCGGCAGGTAGCGTTGCAGGTACATCTGGCTCTTCTCGCGGTCATTCGGCGCGGGCAGCGCGACGACGCGGAAGATGCGCGGACTGACACGACCGGTGATCGCCTTGATCGTGCCGCCCTTGCCGGCTCCGTCGCGGCCTTCGAAGACGATGATCACCTTGAGGCCCTTGCTAACCACCCATTGCTGGAGGTGAACCAACTCGGCCTCGAGTTTTTCGAGTTCCTTCAGGTAGGCCTTGTTGGACAGTTTCTTCGCTGGCACCGAGGCGTCGCTGACGGCGGATGGTGCCTGCGCATCCGGGCCGGAGATGTTCTCACGCCTGGCTTTCTTGGCTGACTTTGCTTTCTTGCTCATCGCTTTCTCCTGGTGATTGAAGGTGGTGTGCCGCTGCGGGAAGCTGTGCGGGGAAGTCGCCGATGACGGATTCACTGGCTGACCAGGACATGGTGCCAAATAACAGGATCAGCGCGTGGGGCCCGGATCCCGCATGGCATTCTTGTCGGGCTTGGCGCTGGACATTTCCGCGGCCTCGTTTACCCAGCCGCCACCCATCGCCAGGTAGAGGTTGATCATCGCCTGAAACTGCACCTGCTGTGTCTGCGCGTATTGCAGCTGAACGTTGAACAGGCTTCGTTCCGAATCGAGCACTTCGATGTAACTGGTATAGCCGTTGTCGTAGCGCAGCCGGGCGGTCGCGGAATATTGTTCCAGTGCCTGTACCTGCTGCTTCTGCGCCCGCAACTGCTCGCGCGTCCGTTCCTGATTGACCAGCGCGTCGTTAACCTCGCGGAAGGCTTCCTGGATCGTTCGCTGATAGGCGAACAGCGCCTGCTGCTGCGCGGCTTCCGCTTCCTGGACCTGACCGGCGATGGCGCCGGCGGTGAAGATCGGCATGCTGATCGGCGCTGCGTACTGCCAGACCTTCGATTGGCTGTCGAACAGGTTGCTCAGTCCGTTGCTGGCGTAGCCGAAGAGTCCGGTCAGCGAAATGGTCGGGAAATAGGCGGCCTTGGCCGCGCCGATCAGGGCGTTGGCGGCGATCAGGTTCTGCTCGGCCAGCTGAATGTCGGGCCGGCGTTCGAGGAGGTCCGACGGCAGGCCGGCGGGGATCGTCGGCAGGGTCAGCTGGTCGATGTTCTTGCCGCGGGCGATTGGCCCGGGGTTGCGGCCGAGCAGCACGCTCAGACCATTCTCCTGCTGGGCGATCGCTTTTTCGATCGGCGGGATGCTGGCCAGCGCTTCGTCGTACTGCGACTTGTTCTGGCTCAGTTCGAGGATCGAGATGACGCCGCCCATGTAGCGATCCTTGAAGACGTCGTACGACTCTCCTCGGCTTTTCGCCGTCGCCCTGGCAATCTCGAGCTGGCGGTCGAGGTCGCGGAGGTTCACGTAGGCGCCGGCGACCCGGCCGACCAGCGACAGGACGACCGCCCGCCGGGCATCCTCGCTGGCCAGCAGTTGCGCCTTCGCGGCTTCGTTGAGGCGGCGAATGCGTCCCCAGAGGTCGATCTCCCAGCTGGCAGCGATCACCGCCTGGTAGGCATTGTAGGTGGCTGGATTGTTGGCCCCGGGAAGTGTGTTGCGCTGGCGGCTCGCCTCGTAGCCGGCGCCCACCTGCGGGAAGAGTTCGGCGCGAACGATGCCATAGCGGCCAGCAAACTCCTCGATACGCGCCGTGGCGATCAGCAGATCGTGGTTCTGGTGCAGGGCGGTGCTCACCAGATCGTCGAGTACCGGATCGTCGAACTGCTTCCACCAGGCGGTGTTGGCGAGATCATTGGCATCCTGTTCATTGAGGCGCCAGGCAGGTGGCGTGTCCACCTGCGGCCGAACGTAGTCGGGCCCAACCATGCAGCCACCGGCAAGGACTGCCAGCAGCACGGCAGTCAAGGGCTTACGCATGGGGCGCTTCCTCCTTTCCTGCCGGTTCCGCGGCGACGCCGACCTGGGCAGGGTCGGCACTGCCGTAGTGATGGGAGGCGCTCGTGTCACCCTTGTGCGACATCTTCTCGACGACGTAGAAGGTCACCGGGATAAGGAAGATGGCCAGGCCGGTGGCTGCCAGCATGCCGCCGATCACCGTACTACCCATGACCTGACGCGAAATGGCTCCGGCACCGCTGGCAATTGCCAGCGGTACGCAGCCGAGGATGAAGGCGAAGGAAGTCATCAGAATCGGCCGAAAGCGCAGTTGCGCGCCCTTGAGCGTCGCTTCGGCGAGCGACAGTTCGCCCTTCTCGTACTCCATCTTGGCGAATTCGACGATCAGGATGGCATTCTTGGCGGCCAGCCCAATCAGCATCACCAGGCCGATCTGGGCATAGACGTTGAGTTCCTGGCCGCGCAGGAGCAGGGCCGCAAAGGCGCCGGCGATGGCGACCGGGGTACCCAGGAGGACCGAGAACGGCAGCGACCAGCTTTCGTACTGCGCCGCCAGAATCAGGAAGACGCAGAGCAGCGAGAAGGCAAAAATGACCACTGGAGAAACACCCTGCTCGGCTCGTTGCTCCTGGAAGGACATGCCCATGTAGTCGTAGCCCATCTCGTTGGGCATCGTTTCGGCAAAGACCGCTTCGAGTGCCCGCATGACCTGTGCCGAACTGTAGCCGGGCGCTGCCGAAGCATTGATCTGCGCGCTGCGGTAGAGGTTGTAGCGCATGGTGAACTCTGGCCCGGCGATGTTGCGGATCGAGGTCAGCGCTGAAAGCGGCACCGCTTCACCCTTGTTGTTGCGCACGTAGAACTGGCCGATATTCTCGATGTTGGTACGATAGTCGCCCTCGGCCTGGAGGTAGACCTGCCACTGGCGTCCGAAGCGGTTGAAGTAATTGATGAAGCCACTGCCCAGAAAGCTTTGCAGTGTCTTGTAGACGTCGTCGATGTTGACCCCTTGCTTGAGCACCTTGTCCTGGTCCACGTTGATGAACAACTGCGGCACGGTCGGCCGGAAGGTTGACGAGACGCTGGCCAGCTCCGGGCGCTTCCGCGCTGCTTCCAGGAACTTGTTGGTGTTCTCCGCGAGGAAGGCGATGTCCTTGCCGGCCCGGTCCTCGAGAATGAAGGTTGCGCCGCCCGACACGCCGACACCGGGGATCGCCGGTGGCGGAAACGCGAAACCGATCGCGCCAGGGAGGCCACCAAGTTTTTTCGTCAGCTCAGCCTTGATCGCCGCGTACTGCTCTTCGGGCTTCTTGCGCGCGGCCCATTCCTCGAGGGTGACGAAGAAGAAGGCGCTGTAGGTATTGGTCACCTGGCTTAACATGCTGTAGCCGATGACCGTGGTGGTGTATTTCACGCCCGGCACCTTCATGATCAGTTCCTCGGCCTGGGCGGCGATTTCCGCGGTACGTTGCAGCGACGACGCATCGGGCAGCTGTATACCGGCGTAGACGTAACCCTGGTCCTCGTCCGGGAGGAATCCGGCGGGGGTCAGCTTGCCAAAGAAACCGGTGGCTACCGTTACCGCCACGAGGAAGAAGAGACTGAGGATGCTCCTGCGGATGCCGATGCGGCAAATGCCGACGTAGCCGGCGGTAACGCGGCCGAACGTCCGGTTGAAGCCGTCGTAGAACTTCTGCAGCGGGCCGCTCCCTTTGACCTTCGGCCGCAGCAGCATGGCGCAGAGCGCGGGACTCAGGGTCAGCGCGTTGAATGCCGAAATGATCACCGAGATGGCGATGGTGACCGCGAACTGCTGGTAGAGCTGACCAGTTATTCCCGGAATGAAGGCGGTCGGCACGAAAACAGCCGCCAGGATGACGGCGATGGCGATCACCGGCCCGGTGACCTCGTCCATTGCCTTCATCGTCGCGTCCTTCGCCGACAAGCCGTTCTCGATATGATGTTCGACGGCTTCGACGACAACGATCGCGTCGTCAACGACCAGGCCGATGGCCAGCACCAGACCGAACAGTGAGAGGGTATTGATCGAAAAACCGAAAGCCGGAAAGAGCATGAAGGTGCCGACCAGCGATACCGGCACCGCCAGCAAGGGAATCAGCGTCGCCCGCCAGCCCTGCAGGAAAACGAAGACGACGATCATTACCAGCACCAGTGCTTCGATCAGCGTGTGCTGGATCTCCTTGATCCCTTCGGTGACCGATAGCGTGGTGTCGAGGGCGACGACGTAGTCGAGGTCGGGCGGGAAGCTCGCCTTGATCTTCTCCATCAACTCCTTGGCGCCGTTGGCTGCGACGAGGGCGTTGGCGCCGGGCATCTGGTAGAGCGCGACCAATGCGGCCGGCTTGCCGTTCAGCCGGCCCTCCATGCTGTAAGTCTGGGCGCCCAGTTCGATGCGCGCAACGTCGCGGACGCGAACGATTGATCCGTCGGTGTTGGCGCGCAGCACGATGTTGGCGAATTCCTCAGCGCTCTGCAGTCGCCCCTGCGCCCGTACCGCGTAGGTGAATTCCTGGCCGGGCGGCACCGGCTCGGCACCGATCGTCCCGGCCGGGTTGACGGTGTTCTGTTCCTTGACCGCGTTGATGATCTCGGGAATCGTGATGTTCAGCTTGGCCAGTTGGTCTGGCCTGACCCACAGCCGCATGGCATACTGGCCGGCACCGAAGACGGTGACGCTGGCGATCCCCTTGACCCGCGTCATCTGGTCATTGATGTTGATGTACGCGTAATTGGCCAGGAAGACGTTGTCGTAAGTGCCGTTCGGCGAGTACAGCGCGAACATGATCAGCGGCGAGGAAGTCGACTTCTGCACCGTGACACCGTAGTTGCGAACGTCCGCGGGCAGCTGCGATTCCGCCTGACCCTGGCGCATCTGGGCGAGCAGTTGGTCGGTATTGGCGTCGGTGGCGATGTCGAAGTTCACCGTCAGCGTCGACTGGCCGTTGTTGGCGTTGATCGAATACATGTAGTTCATGTTGTCGACGCCCGACATCTGCTGCTCGATCGGGGTCGCTACCGCCTGTTCGACGGTCAACGCGTCAGCGCCGGTGTAGGTACTGTTGACCTTGATTTCCGGCGGCACGATGTTCGGGAACTGGGCGATCGGCAGCCCGGACATGGCGATCACGCCGATCAGGGTCATCAGGATCGAGATGACCATGGCGACGATCGGCCGGTTGATGAAGAACTTGGACATGGCTGCCTAACCCTTGCTGCCGGCTGCAGCGGCCGGCGGCTTTTCGCCGGGCTTTGCCGGCGCAGCGGCGTCCGGTGCTGGCGGCTCGAAAGGCTTGGGATTGACCGTGATTCCCGCCTTGACTTTCTGGGTGCCTTCGGCGATCACCTTTTCGCCGCCCTGCAGGCCGCTGGCGATGATCCAGTCCGAACCGATCCGGTTGCCGACCGTCACCGGGCGGATGTCGACCTTGTTGTCGGGACCGACGACGGCAAGCAGGTACTTGCCCTGAATTTCGGTAACCGCGCGCTGCGGCACCAGCAACGCGTCCTTGGCGACCGCCATCGTTGCCCGGATGCGGCCATACTGCCCGGGGCGGAGAAGCCGGTCGGGATTCGGGAACAACGCGGCGGCCTTGAACGTGCCGGTGGTCGGGTCCACCTGCCGATTGAGCAGCAAGAACTCACCCTGGTGAGGATAGGTCGTGCCGTCGACCAGGATCAGCTCGAGCGGAACGTGCCGACGCTGCCGCTTTGGCCCGTCGGCAAGCATCGCGCGCGCCAGCGGCAGGTATTCCCGCTCACTGAGGTTGAAGTACACCTTGATCGGATCGACGGTGGACACGGTGGTCAGTTCGGTCGGCATGCTGGGGCTCAGGAGGTCGCCGATCTGCGCCTTGGCGATACCCGCGATGCCTTCGATGGGGGAGCGGATGCGGGTGAAGCTGAGGTTGAGTTTTGCTGTTTCGAGCGCCGCTTCGGCGGCTTCGAGCGATGCCTTGGCCGACAACTCGGCACCGGTGGTATCGTCGAGGTCCTTCTGGCTGAGGGCGTTCTTGGCGGCCAGCGGCTTGACACGCGCCAGATTGGCCTTGGCGGTCTGGTAGAGAGCGCTTTGCTGGGCACGCAAACCTTTGGCCTGGTCGACCGCCGCTTCGAAAGTGCGGGGATCGATCTCGAAGAGCAGTTGGCCCTTCTTCACCACGTCGCCTTCGCGGTAGTTCTGCTTGATCAGATAGCCGGTGACCTGCGGCCGGATGACGGCGTTGACCACGCCGTCCAGCGAGCCGATCCATTCCTCATAGATCGGCACATCCTTCTGCTGTACCGTGACGACGTCGACCAGCGGTACTGCGGGCGGCGCTGCCTGCTCTTTCTGGCCGCAACCCGCCATCAGCAGCAGTGCCGCGCTGGCCAGACCGGTGGTCGTGTACCCGAACGCGCGACGCATGAACGGCAGGGAAGGTAGGGCAAAGATCATGGTGGCTCCCGATGGCGGAAAGTGAAGTGGCCAGCTGCACCTGTGGAACCTTCCGACGTGCCGGGCTAGGGTTTCCAGAGCATGCCTCGTGTCCATCTCCCTCATTCGGCGAGGGGGAAATGTTGGCGTGAACTTCGAGATCAGGAGCGGATTATGCAGGATATGACTCGGCGAATCCACCACGCCCCCTTCCTGCCGCCCGATTTTCGGCGTCGCGGTCCTGCCGGGGCCATTGCCTGCCGCTGGTCGGCGTTCGCCACCGGGCGAGCAGGCAGTCCGCGATCTCCGCCACAGCGACCGGCGAAGATCAGTCCAGCGTCCGGCGGAAGGTCTTCAGGCCGATCGCCAGGACGACAGCGATGAACGCCAGAATCGGCCAGGTCTGGTCCCAGAGCGCAGCCAGTCCGTTGCCTTTCAGCAGGATTCCCCGGACCAGCAGCAGGAAATGAGTGAGCGGCAGGACGCTGCCGATCGCCTGTGCCCATTCCGGCATGCCGCGGAAGGGAAACATGAAGCCCGAGAGGAGCATCGACGGGAGGAAGAAGAAGAAGGTCATCTGCATCGCCTGCAGCTGGTTGCGGGCGATCGAGCTGAAGGTGATGCCGAGCGTCAGGTTGGCACAGATGAACAGCAGCACTACCGCGTAGAGCAGCAGCAGGCTGCCGTGCATCGGCACGTCGAAAATCCAGCGGGCGGCCAGCAGAACCAGCGTCACCTGGAGCAGGCCGATGAGGATGTACGGTACGATCTTGCCGGTCATCACCTCGAGCGGCGTGGCCGGCGTCGACAGAAGATTCTCGAAGGTGCCGCGCTCGCGTTCGCGGGTCATCGCCAGGCCGGTCATGAGCACCATGGTCATCGTCAGGATGACTCCCAGCAGACCGGGGACGACGTTGTAGGCGGTGATGCCTTCGGGGTTGTAACGGCGATGGATACGAAGATCGACGGGCGGCCTGGCGGCCGCTTGCCGGCCGGGCAGGTCGGGAGCGAAGACTTCGACGCCCAGTTGCCGAAGTACCGAGATGGCGCCGCCGGTGGCCATCGGGTCGGTGGCATCGGCCTCGACCAGCAGCGTCGGGCTCCTGCCGCGCACCAGGTCACGGTGGAAACCGGCCGGGAAGGTGACCACGAACTGCACCTCGCTGCGGTCGAGCAGGGTGTCGGCCTGAGCCTCGTCCACCTGGCCGACGATCTTGAAATACTGGCTGTTGGCCATCGCCGCGACATAGGCTCGGGCGAACGGGCCGGGGTCGGCGATGACGATCGCGGTCGGCAGGTGCTTGGGGTCGGAGTTGATTGCGAAGCCAAACAGCATCAACTGGATGATCGGAATGCCGACGATCATTCCGAAGGTCAGCCGGTCGCGTCTGAGCTGGATGAATTCCTTGAGCAGGATGCCCAACCAGCGGGAGAAGGAGAAGCCGTGCATGATCTCAGCTCGAAAGCGGGTCCGGACTGCGCTGCATCAGGTTGATGAAAGCGTCTTCCAGGGAAGGCGCCACCGCCATGCTCTGCAATCCGGTCGCGTCGCTCAGCGTCCGCAGGCTTGCCTGCAGGAGTGCGCCGTCACGGCCACTGACGTGCAGTGTCGCGCCAAAACTCGCCACCTGCTCGGCACCCGGCAGACCGCGCAGGCGTTCGGCCAGACCGTGGATACCGTCGCCGCTGATCTGCCAGGTGTTGAGCTGGCAGCCGGCGACCACTTCGGCGGCGGTGCCCGATGCCAGCAGGCTGCCGTAGGCGATATACGCCAGGCGGTGGCAGCGTTCGGCCTCGTCCATGTAGTGAGTAGACACCAGGACGGTGATTCCGGCGGCCGACAGGCGGTGGATCTCCTCCCAGAAGTCGCGGCGCGCCTTGGGGTCGACGCCGGCGGTCGGCTCATCGAGCAGCAGTAGGCGGGGCGTGTGGAGCAGACAGGACGCCAGCGCGAGACGTTGCTTCCAGCCGCCCGAAAGCGTGCCGGCCAGTTGCTGGCGCCGGCCGGCGAGGCCAAGATCGTCGAGCGTCTGGTCGACGGCCGGACGGCGATTGGCCATGCCGAACATCCGCGCCACGAAATCCAGGTTCTCGGCGATCGTCAAGTCGTCCCACAGCGAGAACTTCTGGGTCATGTAGCCAACCTGCCGCTTGATTGCGGCGCTCTCTTTCAGTACGTCCAGGCCGAGGCAGGTGCCGCGGCCGCTGTCCGGCGTCAGTAGCCCGCACAGCATGCGGATCGAGGTCGTCTTGCCACTGCCGTTGGGCCCGAGAAAACCGTAGATTTCGCCCTGGCGGACTTGCAGCGCCAGATCCCTGACGACGTGTTTGTCGCCGAAACGCTTGTTGATGCCGCTGACGTCGATCGCGAGAGCGTCCATTTCAGTTCCCGGCAATCCACACGTCGACCGGCACCCCGGGCCGCAGTGACGCTGCCTGAGCCGCCGCCGGAGCGGCTTCGACGCGGAAGACGAGCTTCTCGCGGCTGCCTCGGCTGTAGATCACCGGCGGTGTGTACTCCGCCTGCGGGGCGATGAAGTCGATGGTGGCGCGGATCACTTCGCTGCAGCCATCGCAGCGCGCCTCGACCTGCTGGCCAGGCTTGAGTCCGGCGATAAGCGCTTGCGGTACGTAGAAACGCAGTCGGCGACGGCCATCGGGCAGCAAGCTGGCGACCGCTGCGCCGGCCGGGACCCACTCGCCGGCCTGGTAGTAGGTGTCGGTCACCTCGCCGGTAGCCGGCGCCGCGACGGTCTTGCTGTCGACCAGCCAGCGTTTTTGTGCCGCCACCGCGGCGGCGGCCTGCAGATCGGCCTCGGCGCTGCGCACTTCGAAGCGGCGGCCGACGGAAATCCGGAAGTTGGCCAGCTGTTGCCTGGCCGCGTCGCGACGGGCGGCGTTGCCGTCACGCGTCGCCCTGGCTTCGTCGAGTCTGGCTTGCGAGACGAAATGCTGCCTGGCCAGTGCCTGCTGTTGGCGAAGTTGCGTTTCCGATAGCTGCAGCGCGGCGTCGGCGGCCCGAAGCTCGGCCTCCAGGGCAGCTATTTCGGGCGGACGGCGCGCTTCGGAGAGGTTGTTCAGCCGGTCGCGGGCGGCGCTGCTGCGGGCCTCGGCCTCGGCCAGCGCAAGCGAGTCGGGTTCGGGCGCGATGGCAAAAACGGCTTGGCCCTCTTCGGCGCGACTGCCGCGGCGGCTGTCGAGAGACTCGAGATAGCCTGCCTGGGGCGCCGCCAGATAGATGTACTCGCCCTCGATGTAGCCCTGGAAGGAGGGCGGCCGTTGGTCACCGCAGGCGGCGAGAAATGCCACCAGGACGGCGCCGAGCAGTAGGGAATGCCTTGAACAGTTCATCGTTCCGCTTCGTCTGGCGGTTTGGCGCAAAACGGATGCCGCGCGCTTGGGATCTCCTGCTTGCTCGCGAGAGTCGGTGCTCCGATGACGAGCGCCGTCAGCCCGCCGACGCGGGTTTCCCCGCCGATCGCCAAACGGCGATGAGCTGTCGAGACACTCCCGATCATGCCGCTTGTGCGCGTTGGCCTCGTCCGACCCTTCGCCCGGGTCGGGAAGACGAGCGATGCGTGAGTCGCCGACGCAGGTTTCACGGTCGACTCAGCAGCAGCGGCGCCGGCCTGGCCAGCCGCTGATCTGCGGCGGCCGGGCGTCATCGCGGTGATGGTTCGTCCGCGGCGCCGGAACTCCCCGGTCTGCCGCTTCGCGCCGCGCCCGAGAAGTTCCAGCGCGCCCGTCGCACATCACTGAGGGAGCCGCCAACGGCGCCTTACTTGCGGGTTTCGACCATCACCAGTGGCTCGTCGGCAACAGCCGCCGCGCTGCGTTTGCGGCGAGGTTGCGGCAGCGCCGGCGGTTCGCTGGTCGCCTGCCAGGACTGAGTCTTTTCCTTGCTCGTCTCGACCATGACCATGCCGCCGATCTCGACCGTCGTCGCCGCGCGCGGCGCGGCGGGCGTGCTGTCGATCGGCGCGATCACTGCCGCGACTTGCTCGATTTCGGGCAATTTCGCAGCGTCGGGAAGCTCGACGACGGTTGCCGCCGCCAACGTCGCCGGTGCCGTCGGTTCAGCAGCTGCCGGCGGCTCGGCGGCCGGGGCGGGGGTGGTGGCGGCTTCTTCGACCGCGGTCGGCGTTTGGCTCGTCGCCGTGGCGTCGTCGCCGGCGGCGGCCGCCTGCTGGTCGATGTTGGCGGCCGCTGGCGGAGCCGTCTCGACGATCGGCGCTGGCTCCGATGTTGCCGCTGCCGCCGGCGCTTCGGGCGTTGCGCTTGCTGGCGCGACGATGGCGGCTGCGGTGGGCGGCGTTTCGTCTGCCGTGAAGGTGGTCTCGGCAGCCGTTGCCGCGCTTCCTCCGCTCAGCAGGTCGAGCTGGTTCTCGGTCTTGTCACCGCGGTCGCGGCGACCACCGCGACGGCCACGACGACGTGGCGTGCTGCCCGTCTCTTCGCTTGTCCGTTCCCGAAGCGGAGCGGTGGCTGGGGCGGCCGAAGCCGCCGTCGTGCCGGTACTCGCCTCGACGAGCGGAGCGGCCGCTGGCTCCTTGCGTTCGCCGCGTGGACGGCGCGGTGGGCGTGGCTCACGCGGCTTCGGCGGCTCGCTTCTTGACGGCCCGGATGTCGAAGCCGGTTGCGGTGACGTTGGGTCGGGGCTGTCCGCGGCGGCTGCGCCACGCACTTCATCGCGGCGATTGTTGCGCGGATTGCCGCGGCGCGGCTCGCGCGGCGGACTGCTGGCACGACTCGGCTGCGCCGTTTCGGGGGCCGCTGCGGGTTCGGCCTTGGGCTGGAACCAGGCAAGGATCCGGTTCAGGAAACCGCCAGTCGCCGGTGCCGGCGTTGCGGCATCGGCTGCGGGTGTTTCACGGCGCATCGGCGCCGGCTGCGACGGCGTAATGCCCTTGATCGCCGCTTCCGGGCGCGCGGCTTTGGCATCGCCGACGGCCAGCGTCTCGATGCCATCGTTCACCGTCGGCACGTCGACCATCCGGTAGGAAGGCTGCAGCTGTTCGTCCTGGGTCAGTTCATCCTGACGAACGCGCGTGATGGTGTGTTGCGGCGTCTCGAGGTGCATGTTGGGAATCAGGAGAATATTCACCTTGTGCCGCGTTTCGACTGCCTGGACGTCGGTGCGCTTCTCGTTGAGCAGGAAGGTGGCGACGTCGACCGGCACCTGGCAATGCACTGCCGCGGTGTTGTCCTTCATCGCCTCTTCTTCGAGAATCCGCAGGATGTGCAGGGCGGCCGATTCGGTGCTGCGGATATGACCGGTCCCCGAGCAACGCGGGCAGGCGATGTAGCTCGTTTCGGCGAGTGCCGGCCGCAGGCGCTGGCGTGACAGTTCGAGCAGTCCGAAGCGGCTGATCTTGCCGGTCTGTACGCGCGCGCGGTCAAAGCGGAGCGCCTCGCGGACGCGGTTTTCCACTTCGCGCTGGTTGCGCTGGCTTTCCATGTCGATGAAGTCGATGATGATCAGGCCGCCGAGGTCGCGCAGGCGCAATTGGCGGGCCACTTCGTCGGCGGCTTCGAGGTTGGTCTTCAGGGCCGTTTCTTCGATGTCGGCGCCGCGCGTCGAGCGGCCCGAGTTGACGTCGACGGAAACCAGGGCCTCGGTGTGATCGATGACGATCGCGCCGCCGGAAGGGAGGCTGACCTGACGCGAATAGGCGGACTCGATCTGGTGCTCGATCTGGAAGCGCGAGAACAGGGGCACATCGTCGCGATAGCGCTTGATGCGATTGACCGTTCCCGGCATCACGTGCTCCATGAACTGCGTTGCCTGCTCGAAGACTTCATCGGTGTCGATCAGGATCTCGCCGATATCGGGCTGGAAGTAGTCACGGATGGCGCGGATTACCAGACTGCCTTCCTGGTAGATCAGGAAGGCGCCCTTCTGCTGTTGGGCGGCTGCTTCGATGGCTTTCCAGAGCTGCAGCAGGTAATTGAGATCCCATTGCAGTTCTTCGGCATTGCGCCCGATGGCCGCGGTGCGCGCGATCAGGCTCATGCCCGGTGCGACTTCCAGCTGGTCCATCACTTCGCGCAGTTCGGTCCGCTCGCTGCCCTCGACGCGGCGCGAAACGCCGCCGCCACGCGGGTTGTTCGGCATCAGCACGAGGTAGCGACCGGCGAGGCTGACGAAAGTCGTCAGCGCCGCGCCCTTGTTGCCGCGCTCGTCCTTGTCCACCTGGACGATCAGTTCCTGGCCTTCGCGCAGCGCTTCCTTGATCGTCACCCGGCCGGCTTCGACACCGGGCTGGAAGAAGGCGCGCGAAACCTCCTTGAACGAGAGAAAACCATGCCGTTCGGAGCCGTAGTCGACAAACGCCGCCTCCAGGCTGGGTTCTATGCGGGTAATGACTGCCTTATAAATGTTGCTCTTTTTCTGTTCCTTCGAGGCCGATTCGATGTCCAGGTCGATGAGTCGCTGACCGTCGACAATGGCGACACGCAGTTCTTCGGCCTGTGTCGCGTTAAAAAGCATGCGTTTCATAATAAATTGGGCTCCCACGCGCTCTCACGGGGGAAATGCCTGGTGCAGGCAGCGACGGATCAGTTGTCGGGGGGATCCTTGTAAGCTTGTCCGATCATGCAACTGAAAGGGGAATCTCGCTGACTCGATTGCTCGTTTGGCCTTGAAATTCAAGGACTCCGGAATCTGCCTGGGCCGGTTCACAGGTGCTGGGCGCGCGCAGTTCAAGTAGTATCGCTACTTAGTGGTGAGCGTACTTAACCAGGTGGATGGCGTTGAGTGATCTTGCGCAGGTTGGCGCAAGCGAGGCGGCTGAGGCCTGCCGGAAAGTGCGTCGCAAGTGCTTCAGAATCGGCGTCGCTCGACGGTCTCACGGGTCAGCGCCTCTTTCAACCCTAGACGCAAAACGTGCGAAGTATATTCAAAATGGCCGAAGTAAGCAAAACCTCCGTGGTCCAGGCGCTAGTTACCGAGAACGAGCACGGGCAGCGCCTGGACAACCTGTTGCTCAAGACCTGCAAGGGGGTGCCCAAGAGTCACGTCTACAGCGTCGTGCGTAGCGGCCAGGTGCGGGTCAACGGGCGGCGTGCCGAGGTCTCCTATCGGCTGCAGACCGGTGACGTGCTCCGCATCCCGCCGATGCGGACTGCCGGCGTCGAGCGGCAGGTCGTCGACGGCGCGGCACTGAAGGTGCAACTGCCGGTGGTTTATGAGGACGAGGGGCTGCTGGTGGTCGACAAACCGGCGGGCATCGCGGTGCACGGTGGCAGTGGCGAGAGTTTCGGAGTGATCGAGGCGTTGCGGCGGCAGCGGCCGCAAGCCCGTTTTCTCGAGCTTGCGCACCGGCTGGACCGGGAAACCTCGGGGGTCCTGCTGCTCGGCAAGAAGCGCTCGGTGCTGGTGGCGCTGCACGAGATGTTCCGCGAAGGTGCGCGTGGCGGGCGGGGCGCGGACAAGCGTTACCAGGTGTTGGTGTGCGGACGCTGGATGGACCCGCTGCGCCATGTCCGGCTGCCCTTGCACAAGTATCTGCTCGAGTCGGGCGAGCGCCGCGTGCGCGTCGCCGAAGAGGGCAAGGCGGCGCACACGGTGTTTCGGCTGCTGGCGCGCTGGCAGGGCTTCAGCCTGCTCGAGGCACAACTGAAGACCGGGCGAACGCACCAGATTCGCGTTCATCTTGCGCACCTCGGCTACCCGATCGCCGGTGACGAGAAATATGGCGACTTCGCGTTGAACCGGGTGCTCGGCCGGCAGGGGCTGAAGCGGATGTTCCTGCACGCCTGCAGGATGTCGTTGCCGCATCCGCAGGACGGGCGCGATCTGGTGCTCGAAGCGACCTTGCCAGGGGCATTGCGGCAGTTTCTGCAGGGCCTGTCGGCAAGCGAGAGGCAGGACTATGGCAGCAAGATTTGAACTGCTGGTTTTCGACTGGGACGGCACGCTGCTCGACTCGGCGGCGGCGATCGTCGCGGCGATCAATGCCGCCTGCGACGACCTCGGCTTGCCCGCGCCGGGCGACGAACGGGCACGGCACGTCATTGGTCTCGGTCTGCGTGACGCGCTGCGTCACGCCGTGCCGGACTTGCCGGAAGAGCGCTACCCGCAGATGGTCGAGCGTTACCGTCATCATTACCTGGCGCACGATCACGAGTTGCAGTTGTTCGACGGCGCCGCGGCCTTGATCGGCGAACTTGCCGGGGCCGGTTTTCTGCTCGCCGTCGCGACCGGCAAGAGTCGACTCGGCCTCGATCGTGCCTTGCGGATCAGTGGTCTTGGCGAGCACTTCCGGGCCTCACGTTGCGCCGATGAGTGTTTCTCGAAACCGCATCCACAGATGCTTGAAGAACTGATGGACGAGTTGGCCGTTGCGCCCGGGCGTACGCTGATGATCGGCGATACCACGCACGACCTGCAGATGGCGCGGAACGCCGGTGTCGCGTCGCTGGCGGCTGCCTATGGCGCGCATCCGCCGGCTGAACTGGACGCGCTGGCGCCGCTGGCACTTGTCCATCAGATCGAAGAGATGGCGCGATGGCTGCGGACGCACGCCTGATCTGCTCGTCCGGCGAGCTGGTCGACGGTGGTCCTGGTGTCCGCTTCACCGTTCATCGGCACGATGGCGACGAGCAGGCGTTCGCCGTGCGCTTTCGCGGCCGTGCGGCAGCCTACATCAATCGTTGCGGCCACGTGCCGATCGAGCTGGACTGGCAGCCCGGACAATTCTTCGATGATTCCAAGCTATACTTGATCTGCGCGACGCATGGCGCGCTGTATTCCCCCAAAGACGGTCGGTGCCTGGGCGGTCGTTGCCAGGGCAGAGGGCTGACGCCGCTGGTCGTCGAAGAACGTGATGGCGCGATCTACTTTATCCCGAGCGAGCAAGAATCTTGACTACCCCTGAAAATGAACCCCATTGGGAACGGCAGTTGCTCGAGAAGTTGGCCCTGGAGGCGCTGCGCGAGCAGAAAATCAAGCGCCGCTGGGGGATTCTCTTCAAGTTCCTTGGCCTGGCCTATCTGGTCGCGGTGCTGGTCCTGCTGGTCGATTGGGGTGGCCCCGAGAAGCTTGCCGATGGCAGTCGGCATACCGCGGTCGTTCGTCTCAACGGCACCATCGAGGCCAGCGGCGAGGCCAGCGCCGAGAGCATCAACGAGGCGCTGCAATCCGCCTTCGGAGACAAGGGCACGGCCGGCGTCATCCTGCGGGTCAACAGCCCGGGTGGCAGCCCGGTTCAGGCCGGTATCGTGCACGATGAAATCCGTCGCTTGCGCAGCAAGCATCCGCAGATCTCGCTCTACGTCGTCGTCGAAGACCTGTGCGCTTCCGGCGGTTATTACGTTGCCGCGGCGGCCGACAAGATTTTTGTCGACAAGGCCAGCATCGTCGGGTCGATCGGTGTGCTGATGGACGGTTTCGGCTTCACCGGGACGATGGACAAGCTCGGCGTCGAGCGGCGCTTGCTGGTCGCCGGCGTGAACAAGGGCTTTCTTGATCCGTTCTCGCCGCAAGACGAGACGCAGAAGGCGCACGCGCAGACGCTCCTGGGCGAGATTCACAGGCAGTTCATCGAAGTCGTCCGGCGGGGCCGCGGCGATCGGCTGAAGGAGACGCCCGAGATGTTCAGTGGCTTGATGTGGACCGGCAGTCAGAGCATCGACCTCGGTCTGGCCGACGGCTTCGGCACCGTCGGATCGGTGGCGCGCGATGTCATCAAGGCCGACAAGATCGTCGATTTCACGATCAAGGACAACATCGCCGAGCGTCTCGCCAAGCGCCTGCGTGCCGGCGGAACGCCAGGTGTGGCGTCGCTGCTGGGACTCGATCCGCCGCGCCTTCGCTGACGACCGTCGACGGGTTGCGGTTACGTCGATTCGCCGAGGCGTTGCAGGCGGCGCATTGGCTACGCCTGCAGCAGGAAAACCGTCGGCCGGCGATTGATTTCCGGTAGCGGCTGACGTCGCCACGCCGAGACCGGCCGGGTGGTGATCCGTTCGCTGGCCAGCGTCAGGTCGCTGGCGACGCACAGGCGGGTTTCCGGGGCGCAGGCCTTGAGCATCGATTCGAGCATCTGGCGGTTGCGGTAGGGTGTTTCGATAAAGATCTGCGTGCGCTGTGCCTGCCGGGATTCGTTCTCAAGTTCGCGCAGGCGCCTTTCGCGCTCGCGCGGGTCGCTGGGCAGGTAACCGTGGAAGGCGAAGCCCTGGCCGGTCAGTCCCGAAGCCATCAAGGCCAGCAGGATCGACGACGGGCCGACCATCGGAACGACCTCTATTGCCGCCTGATGGGCCAACGCAACCAGCGTCGCGCCGGGATCGGCAACGGCCGGGCATCCCGCTTCCGAAATCAGGCCGACATCGTGTCCGGCCAGCAGCGGCGCCAGCAGTTGTGGCAGCGTGCTGGTTGCCGTGTGCTTGTTGAGTTCCGCAATCTCGATCTGTTGCAATGGCAGCGTGGCCGGCAAGGCCTTGAGGAAGGCGCGGGCCGATCTGGCGTTCTCGGCGACGAAATGGCCGAGTGCCTGCGCGCGGGCGATGACGGGCTGTGGCAGGACCAGGGTGACCGCCGTCTGTCCGAGTGGAACGGGGATCAGATAAAGCCTGCCCTTGCTCATAACCGGCCTTGCTTCAAACGCCTAAGGCAATGATTATAATACGGATACCTGCTCCATTCGTAGAAGGTCGCAAAGTGCGATGAGCGGAAGTCCGATCAGTGCATTGGGGTCTTCGCCATCGATTCTGGCGATCAACGCAATGCCCAGGCCTTCGGACTTGGCGCTGCCCGCGCAGTTGTAGGGCTGTTCCTTGCGCAGGTAGCTTTCGATTTCCCGGTCCGCCAGGTCGCGAAAGGTGACCAGCGTCGCGACGCCGCGCAGGTGCGTCCGGCCGCTGGCGGCGTCAAGCAGACACAGTCCGGTAAAGAAATTGACCCGGCGTCCGCGCATGCTTTTCAACTGCCGCACCGCGTTGGCGTGTGTTCCCGGCTTGCCGAAGACCTGGCCGTCAAGAAAGGCCACCTGGTCGCTGCCGATGATCAGTGCCTCTGGAAACAGCGGTGCGACTGCCAGGGCCTTTGCTCGCGACAGGCGCATGGCGCTTTCTTCGGGCGTTTCGTCGGCCAGCGGTGCCTCGTCGATGGCCGGATTGGCGGTCTCGAACGGCAAGCCCAGGCGGGCAAGCAGTTGGCGTCGGAACGGTGAGGTCGAGGCGAGGATGAGTGGTGGGTTGGGCATCAGATGGCCGATTACTGCATGCGAACTCGATGTGGCGGAAAAATTCTGCAAATACCCGGTTTTGCCACACCGCAGCTTTGACTTCAAAAGCCGAAAATAATATCATGCGCGCCTTATGTCGCGACGCGTGGTCATTGACAGTCTGGCCTTTGGGCTTGAGGGAGGCTCGCTGAAAGGCGAATTGCCGCTCGCCACGATGACGCGACTGCTTGACTTGCTGACCGATTCGGAAGGTTCTCTGGTCTATCGGATCGACGGCAGCCTGGCGTCCGGCAACCGGCCGCAGTTGGCGGTGCAGGTGGACGGCGTCGTGCACCTGTGCTGCCAGCGCTGTCTGGAAACGCTGGAATACCCGTTGGCCTTGCGCAGTCTGCTGGAATTCGTCGATGGCGAAAGCGACCTGACGCAGGAGGAACTCGAGGATGACTCCCGCGATTTTCTGCCGGCTCAGAAGGAGTTGGATGTAGCTGTTCTGATCGAGGACGAGATCCTCCTTGCCCTTCCCACGGTACCGCGCCACGAGGATTGTGTTCTGCCTGGTGGCGGCCAGGGATCGCCGGAGGAGTCGCCGTTTTCAGTGCTGGCCGGCCTCAAGGGCAGGCCCCAGTGAGTTTGATTTTAGGAGTTTGTCATGGCTGTTCAGCAGAACAAGAAATCCCCTTCCAAACGTGGCATGCATCGTGCGCACGATTCCCTGAGCAACCCGCCACTGGCCGTCGAACCGACCACCGGCGAGGTGCATCGGCGCCACCATGTCAGCCCCACCGGACACTATCGCGGCAAGAAGGTCGGCAAGGACTCGGGCGAGTGATTCGTCCGCAGCGGGCAGGCAGGTTCCCATGATGGTGAACTGCCTGCCTTTTCTTTTGTCCGGCTGCCGGTGATGATTACCGTCGCCATCGACTGCATGGGCGGCGACCACGGCCCGGCGGTGACCGTGCCGGCAGCGCTTGATCTCGTGCGCGATCACGCCGACGTTCGGGTGATCCTGGTAGGGCTTGCAGAAAGCATTCGGCCCTTTGTCGGTGATGCGGCAGTTGGGCGGGTGACCGTTCGTCACGCCAGCGAAGTGGTGGCCATGGACGAGTCGCCGTCGCTGGCGTTGCGTACCAAGAAAGACTCGTCGATGCGCGTGGCGATCAACCTGGTCAAGAATGGCGAGGCAGATGCCTGTGTTTCTGCCGGCAATACCGGCGCCCTGATGGCGATTTCCCGTTTTGTCCTCAAGATGCTGCCGGGCATCGATCGGCCGGCGATTTGCGGCGTTCTGCCAACGATCACCGGCCATACGCACGTTCTCGATCTTGGCGCCAATGTCGATTGCAGTCCCGAGAACCTCTTGCAGTTCGGCATCATGGGCGCTTCGCTGGTGGCGGCGATCGAGCATCGCGATCGACCGACGGTCGGCATCCTCAACATCGGCCAGGAGGAGATCAAGGGCAATGACGTGGTCAAGCGGGCAGCCGAACTGCTGTGGGATTCCGGCTTGAACTTCATCGGCAACGTCGAAGGTGATGGCGTCTATAAAGGCGAGGCTGACGTCATCGTCTGTGATGGTTTCGTCGGCAATGTCGCCCTGAAGGCGTCGGAAGGCCTGGCGCAACTTCTCGCAACCTTCCTGCGACAGGAGTTCAGGCGCAACCTCCTTACCAAACTGGCGGCGCTGGTCGCCATGCCGGTCGTCAAGAGGTTCAAGAACCGGGTCGATCATCGCCAGTACAACGGCGCCACGCTGCTCGGACTGAGGGGAATCGTCGTCAAGAGCCATGGTTCGGCCGATGCCTTTGGTTTTGTGCACGCGCTGCGGCGGGCGGTGGAAGAGTCGAGGAGCGGCGTTCTCGCCAGGATCAGCGAGCGCGTCGCGCAACAACAACCGCTTCAGGAGATCGCATAGCATGTTCTCCCGCATTACCGGGATCGGCAGTTTCCTGCCAGGAGCGGCCGTCAGCAACGGCGACCTGGCCGACCGAGGCATCGAAACGAGCGATGAGTGGATCGTCAGTCGGACCGGCATCCGCTTTCGCCATCTCGCGGCGAGCGGTGAGACGGCGAGCGACCTGGCCCTCGCGGCCAGCCGCCGGGCACTCGCCGCCGCCGGGCTGGAAGCCTCCGACCTGGACTTGATCATTGTCGCGACGTCGACCCCCGACTTCATCTTTCCGAGCACGGCGTGCCTGCTGCAGGGCAAGCTGGGAAATCAGGGTGCGACTGCCTTCGACGTCCAGGCAGTATGCAGTGGCTTCGTGTACGGACTGACGATTGCCGACAAGTTCATCCGCTCGGGCAGCCATCGGCGAGCACTGGTGGTCGGCGCCGAGGTCTTTTCGCGAATTCTGGACTGGTCGGACCGCGGCACCTGTGTGCTGTTTGGCGATGGCGCTGGCGCGGTGGTCGTCGAGGCTTCGGATCAAGCGGGGATCATGGCGACCGCATTGCACGCCGACGGCGCGCACCACGGCATCCTGTCAGTCCCGGGCAGTGTCTGTGGCGGCAAGGTGACCGGTGATCCCTTTCTGCGCATGGATGGCCAGGCGGTGTTCAAGTTCGCCGTCCGCGTGCTGGCCGAGGTGGCCGACGAATGCTGCCAGGAGGCCGGGATTGCCCCCTCGGATATCGACTGGCTGATTCCGCACCAGGCCAATATCCGCATCCTGGAGGCGACGGCGCGACGGATGAAACTGCCGATGGACAAAGTCGTCGTCACCGTCGACCGGCATGGCAATACCTCGGCAGCGTCGGTTCCGCTGGCGCTCGACGAGGCCGTTCGCGACGGCCGCATCCGGCCGGGTCAGACGATCATGCTGGAAGGTGTCGGTGGTGGATTCACCTGGGGTGCCGTTCTGTTGCAGCTGTAAGGGGAGGATGCATGGCGTTTGCGTTTGTTTTTCCGGGTCAGGGTTCGCAATCGGTCGGGATGATGGCGGCCTATGGTGACTCGCCGGTGGTGCGGGCCACCTTCGCTGAAGCATCGGCGGTGCTCGCTCAGGATCTCTGGCAGTTGCTTGCCGATGGGCCGGCCGAAGCGCTGGCACAAACCATCAACACGCAGCCGGTGATGCTCACCGCAGGCGTTGCCGTCTATCGTCTGTGGCGCGAGAAGGGGGGCGGCTTGCCGGCCGTCGTCGCCGGACACAGTCTCGGCGAGTACGCGGCACTGGTTGCCGCCGGCGTGATTGCCTTCGAGGACGCGGTGCCGCTGGTCCGTTTGCGCGCTGCCGCGATGCAGGAAGCGGTGCCGGCGGGAGCTGGTGCGATGGCGGCGATTCTCGGTCTCGATGACGAGAAGATCGCGGACGCCTGTGCCGAGGCGGTTGCTGCCGGCGATCGCGCGGTCGTCGAACCGGTCAATTTCAATGGCCCCGGACAGACGGTGATTGCCGGCAGCAAGGCAGCGGTCGAGCGCGCCTGCGAAGCGTGCAAGGCGCGAGGCGCCAAGCGGGCGCTGTTGTTGCCGGTTTCTGCGCCTTTCCATTCGTCGCTGATGCGTCCGGCAGCAGAAAAGCTGGCCGCCCGACTTGCCGAGCTGCCCTTTGCCGCAGCGCAAATCCCGCTGATCAACAACGCCGATGTGGCGATCGAGTCTGATCCGGCGAGGATCAAGGACGCCCTGATCCGGCAAGCCTATTCGCCGGTGCGGTGGGTCGAGACGATCCGGAAAATGGCCGCGATGGACGTTGCTACGGTCGCCGAATGTGGGCCGGGCAAGGTGCTGGCGGGCCTGACCAGGCGTTGCGCGGAGACGCTGAGCAGCGTCGCCCTTGCCGACCTGGCGGCGATCGATGCGGCGCTGGCCAATCTGGAGGGCGGATGATTCTTGACGGTGAAGTAGCGCTGGTCACCGGCGCCTCGCGTGGCATCGGTCAGGCCATAGCGCGTGAACTGGCGAGTCTGGGCGCGACCGTGATCGGTACCGCCACGACTTCCGAGGGCGCCGCGAGGATTTCCGCCAACCTGATCGATGCCGGCCTCAAGGGCGAAGGTGCGATCCTCGAAGTGCGCGACGCGGCGCAGGTCGACGAGTTGATCCGCCACATCGAAAAGACCTACGGCGCGGTGTCGGTGCTGGTCAATAACGCCGGCATCACCCGCGACAATCTCTCGATGCGGCTGAAGGACGACGAGTGGGACGCGGTCATCGAGACCAACCTGAAAGCGGTCTTTCGCCTTTGCAAAGCCGTCATGCGCGGCATGATGAAGGCCAGGCGGGGTCGGATCATCAATGTCACCTCGGTGGTCGGTCATGCCGGCAACCCCGGCCAGGCCAATTACTGCGCCGCCAAGGCCGGCGTCGCCGGGATGAGCCGGGCGTTGGCAAGGGAACTGGGGAGCCGCAACGTCACTGTCAATTGTGTGGCCCCGGGCCTGATCGATACCGACATGACCCGGGGGCTCGACGAGCAGCAGAAGGAATCGCTGCTGGGCAGTATTCCGCTCGGTCGCCTGGGCTCGCCGCAGGACGTTGCCGCGGCGGTTGCATTTCTGGCTTCGCCAGGCGGAGGCTATGTCACCGGGACGACGATCCATGTCAATGGTGGCATGTTCGTTGGCTGAGGCTCGCCCGGCAAGAACAAGCGTGCTGGCGGCCGGGAGCGATGATTGGTAAGTTCCGGCCATTTTGCTAGAATGGCGCATTTCTGTTTCGTACATGAACTCGGAGAAGGAGCACTTTGATGGAAAATATTGAGCAACGTGTCAAGAAGATCGTCGCCGAACAACTCGGGGTCAATGAAGCCGACATCAAGAACGAGTCGTCGTTCGTCGATGATCTCGGTGCTGATTCGCTGGATACGGTCGAGCTGGTGATGGCTCTGGAAGAGGAGTTCGAGTGCGAGATTCCGGACGATGAAGCCGAGAAGATCACCACCGTTCAGCAAGCCATCGATTACGTGGTCGCGCACAAGAAGTAGTCTGCCGATCTCGGATCGCCGCGGTCTGGCCTGATCAGCGATCGCGCCCGGCGGGGAGTGATCGCGACCAGGAGGTCCGCTCCCGCTTTTGCACCTTCTATCCACGGAGCATCAGTTGGCACGTCGCAGAGTTGTTGTCACCGGCCTCGGAATCCTTTCTCCGGTCGGCAATTCCGTTGAGGAAGCGTGGCGGAACATCCTTGCCGGGCGCTCCGGAATTGACCGTATCACCCGTTTCGATGTTGCTGCTTTCCCTGTGCAGATTGCCGGGGAAGTCAGGAATTTCGACGTTGGCCAGTACCTCTCGGTCAAGGAAGCACGGCGGATGGATATCTTCATCCATTACGGCATGGCGGCGGGAATTCAGGCGATCCGCGATGCCGGGCTGGACGTCCATCCGACACAGGCCGAGCGGATTGGCGTCTCGATCGGTTCGGGAATCGGCGGCTTGCCGATGATCGAAAACACCTGTGACGATTTCGCTGCCGGCGGCGTGCGCAAGGTCTCACCATTCTTCGTTCCCGGATCGATCATCAACATGATCTCCGGCAACCTCTCGATCATGTACGGCTACAAGGGCCCCAACATCTCGCTGGTCAGCGCGTGTTCGACGGGCACCCACAGCATTGGTGATGCCGGCCGGCTGATCGAATACGGCGATGCGGATGTGATGATTGCCGGCGGCGCCGAAGGCTGCGTGTCGAAGCTTGGCCTTGGCGGTTTCTGCGCGCCGCGGGCGCTGTCGACGCGCAATGACGATCCGCAGACCGCGAGCCGCCCATGGGATCGCGACCGCGACGGCTTCGTTCTCAGCGAAGGTGCCGGCGTCGTGGTGCTCGAGGAATATGAGCACGCCAGGGCACGTGGTGCGCGGATTTACTGCGAACTGGGCGGTTTTGGCATGAGTGCCGACGCCAACCACATGACCGCACCATGCGAGGACGGCGACGGTGCCGCCCGTTGCATGACCAACGCCCTGCGCAACGCCGAACTGAATCCGCAGGATGTGCAATACGTCAATGCGCATGGCACTTCGACGCCCCTCGGCGACAAGGCCGAAACGATCGCCGTCAAGCGCGCTTTCGGTGCGCACGCGAAGCAGCTGGTGGTCAATTCGACCAAGTCGATGACCGGCCACCTGCTGGGTGCCGCCGGTGGCGTCGAGGCGCTGTTCACGGTGCTGGCGATTCATCATCAGGTTTCGCCACCGACGATCAACATCTTCAATCAGGACGAATCCTGCGATCTCGACTACTGCGCCAATGAGGCTCGCCCGCTCAGGATCGATGTCGGCATTTCGAACTCCTTCGGATTTGGCGGTACCAACGCGACGGTCGTCTTCAAGCGAATCTGACGCCGCCGTTTGGCTCCGGATCGCCTGATCGATCGCCGGCGTCGTCGTTGTTCTTCCCGATCGACATCGAGCTGCGCCGGTCACGCCGGCTGTTGCTGCTGATCGTTGCCCTGCACCTCGTGGCGGCGGCGTGTCTGCTCGTGCTGCCGTGGCCGCTGGCGCCGCGCTACCTGCTGCTGTCGCTGGTGGCGGTTTCGGCCTGGCAGGCGCTGCGGCCCTCGCGCATCGCTGGCCTGCGCCTCCTGGCGAGCGGTGAGCTGATCTGCGTGCTGGCCAGCGGCGAGCGCGTGTCGGCGATCGTCAGGACCGACACCGTGGTCTTCAGCCAGTTGGTCGTGCTGCGTGTGCGGGTCAGTGAAACCGGCCGCGGCGACAGCCTGGCGCTGTTGCCCGACGCCCTCTCCGCCGAGCAGTTTCGCATGCTGCGACTGTGGCTGCGCTGGCGGGCCATTCCCGGCGAGCCGGGCGGCCGGGTCACAGGCGGCGTTTGAGCACCGTATTGCGCGCGTACGGAAGGGTGTCCGGGTAGTTTCGACTGGAGTGCAGGCCGCGGCTTTCACGGCGGCGCAGAGCGCAGCGGATGATCAGGTCGGCGGTGACCACCAGATTGCGCAGTTCGATCAAGTCGTGACTCACCCGGAACAGCGAGTAGAAATCGTCGATTTCACGCCTCAACAGACGGATCCGGTTGTGAGCGCGCTGCAGGCGCTTGGTGGTGCGGACGATGCCGACGTAGTCCCACATGAAGCGCCGCAACTCGTACCAGTTGTGGGCGATGACGATCTCTTCATCGGGGTCGCTGACGCGGCTGGCGTCCCATGGTGGCAGGTCGGGCAAGTCGCCGGCGGGCTGTTCGAGAATGTCGTTCGCTGCCGCTTCGGCAAAAACCAGGCACTCGAGCAATGAGTTGCTGGCCAGGCGATTGGCGCCGTGCAGCCCGGTGCAGGATGCTTCGCCGGCGACGTAGAGCCCCGGAACGTTGGTGCGTGCCCGCAGGTCGGTGACGACGCCGCCACAGGTATAGTGCGCCGCGGGGACGACCGGGATCGGTTGGCAGGTAATGTCGATGCCCAGCTCCAGGCAGCGCGCCAGGATGTTCGGGAAATGCGTCGCGAGAAACGCCGCCGGCTTGTGCGAGATATCGAGATAGACGCAGTCCAGGCCACTCTTCTTCATTTCGAAGTCGATTGCCCGCGCCACCACGTCGCGTGGCGCGAGTTCCGCGCGCCGGTCGTGTCTGGGCATGAAGCGCGTGCCGTCGGGCAGCAGCAGTCGGCCTCCTTCACCGCGAACCGCTTCGGAGATCAGGAAGGACTTGGCCTGCGGATGATAGAGGCAGGTCGGATGAAACTGGATGAACTCCATGTTGGCCACCCGGCAGCCGGCGCGCCAGGCCATGGCAATGCCGTCGCCAGTCGAGGTGTCGGGATTGGTGGTGTACAGATAGACCTTGCCGGCGCCGCCGGTGGCGATCACCGTGTGCTGCGCGCCAACCGTGAGGACCTCGCCGCTGGCGGTGTCCAGCACATAGGCGCCGTGACAGCCCCGGTCTGGCAGCCCCAGTTTGTGGCTGGTGATCAGGTCGACGGCGATGTGCTGTTCGAGGATGGTGATGTTGGCTTGCCGACGGACCTTGCCGGTGAGCGTGCTCTGCACCGCCAGGCCGGTGGCGTCGGCGACGTGGATGACGCGGCGGGCGCTGTGGCCGCCCTCGCGGGCAAGATGGTAGCCGGCTTCGTCACGCGTGAAGGGAACGCCTTGTTCGATCAGCCAGTCGACCGCGCGGCGACCGTTTTCGACGACGAATCGTGTCGCCCGCGGGTCGTTGAGCAGCGCGCCAGCGGTGATCGTGTCGCGGATGTGCGCTTCGATCGAGTCGCGGTTGTCGAGGACGGCGGCAATCCCGCCCTGCGCCCAGCTCGAGGCGCTGTCCTCCAGCGCTCGCTTGCTGACCAGCGCCACCTGCCGTGTTTCGGCCAGCCGTAGTGCGGCCGCCTGTCCAGCCAGGCCACTGCCGATGATGAGGACGTCGAAGCGAAGCGCCACGCTGGGGGTCCGACCGCGAAAGGACGGCAACTATAGCACGCGCGTGGCGCTGCAATTGCCCTCCTGTGAGCCGAACCATTTGCCGGCAGAGTTGGTCAGAGCAGGAGCTCACGGTCTGTTACGATGACCATCGGACGCTTGCGCTATACTTCGCCGCAAAACTCCATTGGTCTTCGACAGGATAAGCACAGAGCATGAGCGAACGCGAAGTTGACCAACTGCTGGTCGAGCGCGCACAGGCCGGCGACAAGCACGCTTTCGAGCTGCTGGTCGAGAAGTACCAACGCAAGCTCGCTCGCCTGTTGTCGCGCTTCGTACGCGACCAGGCGGAAGTCGAGGACGTTGCGCAGGAGGCCTTCATCAAGGCTTACCGGGCGCTGCCGTCGTTTCGTGGCGACAGCGCGTTCTACACCTGGCTCTACCGGATCGGCATCAACACCGCGAAGAACTACCTCGTTGCTCAGGGGCGCCGGGCGCCAACCTCGACCGAGTTCGACGCCACCGACGCCGAGAGCTTTGAAGATGCAGGGCAGTTGCGCGATATCAACACGCCCGAGAGCTTGCTGCAGTCGAAAGAGGTTGGTGAGACGATCGATGCCGCGATGGCGGCTTTGCCCGACGAGTTGCGCAGCGCGATCGTCCTGCGCGAGATCGACGGTTTGAGTTATGAGGAAATTGCCGAGGCGATGAGTTGTCCGATCGGTACGGTGCGCTCGCGGATCTTCCGTGCGCGCGAAGCCGTCGCCGACAAGTTGCGGCCACTACTCGATACTTCGGCTGATCGCAGGTGGTAGCCATGACCGAGCAGATGTCGGCGTTGATTGACGGCGAGCTGGACGCGATTGACGAAGGAAGGCTCCGGGCGTGCCTAAAGAGCTTCTGCGAGAACGCTCCCCTACGATGCGACTGGGCGCTTGCCCATCTGATCGGCGACCATCTGCGCGGCGACTCTGCCCTGACGACGGGGTTCGCCTCGCGATTGCGGCAGCGTCTCGCTGCCGAACCGACGGTCGTGGCAGCTGGTCGGGTGGCTTCACGGCAAGCGCCGTGGTGGCTCGCCCTGTCGGTCGCCGCTTCGGTAATTGGTGTGGCGATCGTTTGCTGGGCGGTGTTGGCGATCAACTCGCCGCAGGCCTTCGAGGTGGCGATCGCGCCCGCGTCGGCGTCCGCTGCCGCGCCGCCGGTACTGCCGGTCGGACGTTACAGCGTCGGCGAGCCACGGCGGCCTGGTGAACAGCGCTGGCGGCCGACGCTGGTGGACGTCCCGCGGCAACCGTAGATTGCTGGCGGAGGAAGTGTTGTCCGAACGTGACTCGATGACTGGTGGTGCCTGGGGAAGTATCGCTGCGGTCGATGGCGACGATGCTCTGGTCCGCATGGACGAAGGCGGCTGTGGCCGCTGTCGCGAACCGGGCGGTTGCGGCGGCAACAACGTTGCCAGCTTGTTGTGCGCCACACCGCGAACCTTTCGAGTGCCCAACCCGGACGGTCGGGCGGTCGGCGAGCGCGTGCGCGTACACGTCTTAGCGGGTTCGGTCAGTCGCAGTGCCCTGTATGCCTACGCCTTTCCCTTGCTGGCGTTGCTGGTCGGTGCGCTGGCCGGATCGGCGCTGGCCGGCGAGGCGGGCGCGATTGGTGGCGCGATCGCCGGCTTGCTGGTCGGCTGGTTGGGTTTGCGGCGCGCGCAACGACGTCATACCGGTGACTGCCGCTTTCAGCCGTCGATCAGGTCTTGACTTTCGCCCCTCTGGCCCTTAGATCCATCGTCCCGGTCCCGGTCGGATGTTTACTGACACGCAGGAGGTGTCTGGTGCCATGAAACAACTGTTTGCAGCTTTCTTCTTGACGGCCTTCTCACTGCTCGCGCAAGCGCAAAATCCCGGCCTTCCGGATTTCACCGAACTGGTGGAAAAGCACGGCGCGGCGGTGGTCAATGTCAGTACCACGCAAACGGCACGCGCCAGCGGGCGTGGTGCGCTGCCCTTTCCGTTCGACGAGAACGATCCGATGTATGAGTTCTTCCGTCGATTCATCCCGCGCCAACCGGGGATGCCCGGATTTCCGGGGGCGCCGCGCGAGTTCGAGAGCCGCTCGCTTGGTTCGGGTTTCATCGTCAGCGCCGACGGCTATATCCTGACCAACGCGCACGTCGTCGAGGCGGCGGACGAGATCGTCGTTCGCCTGACCGACAAGCGTGAACTGAAGGCGCGGGTGATTGGCGCCGACAAGCGCACCGATGTGGCGTTGATCAAGATCGAGGCAAGCGGTCTGCCGACCGTTCGTCTTGGTGATCCCGGCGTACTCAAGGTGGGCGAGTGGGTGGTCGCCATCGGTTCACCATTCGGCTTCGACAACAGCGTCACCGCCGGCATCGTCAGTGCCAAGGGCCGCTCTTTGCCGCAGGAGAGCTATGTTCCGTTCATCCAGACCGACGTCGCGGTCAACCCGGGCAACTCGGGTGGCCCGCTGTTCAACCTGAAGGGCGAGGTGGTCGGCATCAATTCGCAGATCTATAGCCGTTCGGGTGGTTTCATGGGTATTTCCTTTGCCATTCCGATCGACGTGGCGATGGAAGTCCAGGCACAGCTGCGGGCGACCGGAAAGGTCAGTCGTGGACGAATCGGTGTCGTCATCCAGGAGGTGAGCAAGGATCTTGCCGAGTCCTTCGGCTTGAAGCAGGCCACCGGTGCGGCGGTCAGCGCGGTCGAGAAGGGTGGGCCGGCGGACAAGGCGGGCGTTGAACCAGGCGATGTGATTCTGGCGTTCGACGGCAAGACGGTCAGCAGTTCCAGCGACTTGCCGCGCATGGTCGGCGCTACCCGGCCGGGCAGCAAGGTGAGCATGCAATTGTGGCGGCAGGGAGCGCGCAAGGAGGTGGCGGTGGTGATCGGCGAAATCCCCGACGAGGGGCCTCCCGCCCGCAGCACCCGCGGCGCTCGGCCGGCAGAGCGCGCCGCCAATCGGCTTGGCCTGGTGGTGTCCGAGCTGACCGCCGATCAGAAGCGCGAACTCAAGGTCAGCGGCGGTCTGGTGATCGACGATGTCCGCAACAACGCGGTGCGTTCCGATTTGCGGCCAGGCGACATCATCCTGGCGCTCATTTCGCGCGGCGAAAGCACCGAGATCAAGAGCGTCGATCAGTTCAACCGGCTGTTGGCGCAATTCGACAAGTCGGCCAATGTGACCCTGCTGGTCCGCCGCGGCGACCAGCAAACCTTCGTTACCATCAAGGGCTTCGCCGACCGCCGCGCCGAGTAGCCGGGGTGACCACCCTGACGCTGGTTTCGCGCCACTACTGCCACCTCTGTCAGGAAATGGAACTGGCGCTACGGCCACTTGCTGCCGAGTTCGGCGTCGACCTCGAGGTGGTCGACGTCGACGCCGATGCGGCCCTCGAAGCCCGCTACGACGAACTGGTGCCGGTGCTCCTGCACGATCGCCTGGAGCTCTGCCACTACTTCCTCGATGTTGCCAAAGTCCGTGATTATTTGAGCGAAATCCGCTAGAATCCGCGCCTTCAGGCAGTTCGAACAAGGGTGCCCACCGGCACCCTTTTTTTCAGGGGCGGCGCGCTCGTGACGGCGCCGGCACGATGTCCATGCAACACATCCGCAATTTTTCCATCATCGCGCATATCGATCACGGCAAGTCGACACTTGCCGACCGCATCATCCATCTGTGCGGAGGCCTTTCCGATCGCGAGATGGAGGCGCAGGTGCTGGACTCGATGGATATCGAGCGCGAGCGAGGCATCACCATCAAGGCGCAGACCGCGGCGCTGCAATACCGGGCGCGCAGTGGCGAGATGTACAACCTGAACCTGATCGACACCCCGGGCCACGTCGACTTCTCCTACGAGGTGTCGCGCTCGTTGTCGGCTTGCGAAGGAGCCTTGCTGGTGGTCGATGCCTCACAAGGTGTCGAAGCGCAGACGGTCGCCAATTGCTACACGGCGATCGAGCTCGGCGTCGATGTCCTGCCGGTGCTGAACAAGATCGATCTGCCGTCGGCGACGCCGGACAAGGCGCGCCAGGAGATCGAAGACGTGATCGGCATAGACGCCACCGACGCCGTCCTGACATCGGCCAAGACCGGCCTTGGTGTCGAGGACGTCCTGGAAGCGATCATCGAGCGCATTCCGGCACCCAAGGGTGATCCGGAGGCGCCGCTCAAGGCCTTGCTGGTAGACGCCTGGTTCGACAATTACGTCGGCGTGGTGATGCTGGTGCGCGTCTTCGACGGCACACTGCGACCCAAGGACCGGATTCGCCTGATGGCTACCGGCTCGACACACCTCTGTGAGCAGGTCGGAGTGTTTACCCCCAAGGCGCTGCCGCGTGATCAGCTGCGGGCCGGTGAGGTCGGCTACATCATTTCTGGAATCAAGGAGTTGCAGGCGGCCAAGGTCGGCGATACGGTGACCCTGGTGGACCGGCGAGCGGCTGAAGCCTTGCCGGGCTTCAAGGAAATCAAGTCACAGGTCTTTGCCGGGCTTTACCCGGTCGAGTCGAACCAGTACGACTCGCTGCGCGAGGCGCTGGAGAAGCTGAAACTGAACGACGCCTCGCTGCGCTACGAACCCGAGGTTTCACAGGCGCTCGGCTTCGGCTTTCGCTGCGGCTTCCTCGGCTTGCTGCATATGGAGATCGTACAGGAACGTCTCGAACGCGAGTTCGATCAGGACCTGATCACCACCGCGCCGACCGTCGTCTACGAAGTGCTGCTGCGTGACGGCAGCCTGCTCAACGTCGAGAACCCCGCCAAGCTGCCCGAACTGGCGAAAGTCGAGGAGATCCGCGAGCCGATCATCACCATCACCGTCTTTGTCCCGCAGGACTATCTTGGCAACGTCATCACCCTGTGCAATCAGAAGCGCGGCAACCAGGTCGACATGACCTATCACGGCCGACAGGTGCAACTCGTCTACGAGATGCCGATGGCCGAAGTGGTGATGGATTTCTTCGACCGGCTGAAGTCCGTTTCACGTGGCTACGCCTCGCTCGACTATGACTTCAAGGAGTATCGGGCGGCCGACGTCGTCAAGCTCGACATCCTGATCAATGGCGAAAGAGTCGACGCCCTGTCGGTCATCCTGCATCGCGCCAACTCGGTATACCGCGGCCGCGAACTGGCGGCCAAGATGCGCGAACTGATCCCGCGCCAGATGTACGACGTGGCCATTCAGGCGACCATCGGCGCCAACATCATCGCCCGGGAAAACGTCAAGGCGATGCGCAAGGACGTGCTGGCCAAGTGCTACGGTGGCGACATTTCACGCAAGCGAAAGCTGCTTGAAAAGCAGAAGGCGGGCAAGAAACGCATGAAACAGGTCGGGTCGGTCGAGATTCCACAGGAGGCTTTCCTTGCTGTGTTGCGAGTCGGCAAGTAAAGGGGAGGGGATAGACCAGTGAATTTTGCATTGATCTTGTTGATTCTGCTGCTGCTCAGCGGGGCGATCTGGGCTGCCGACGCCCTGTTTCTTCGCAAGCGGCGCGCTGCCGACGCCAAGGAGCCGTGGTGGGTCGAGTATGGCGCGAGCTTCTTCCCGGTCATCCTGATCGTTTTCGTCCTCCGCTCGTTCATCGTCGAGCCCTTCAAGATCCCGTCCGGGTCGATGATTCCGACCTTGCTGGTCGGCGATTTCATTCTCGTCAACAAGTACACCTATGGCATACGCCTGCCGGTCGCCAACCTGAAGGTGATCGACCTCAACGAGCCGCAGCGTGGCGACGTGATGGTTTTCCGCTATCCGGAAGATCCCTCCCTCGACTACATCAAGCGGGTGGTCGGCGTTCCCGGCGACATTGTCGCCTACCAGAACAAGCGCTTGACGATCAACGGCAAACCGGTGCCGGTAGAGCAGGTCGCCGATTATCTGCATCCGGAGCGACTGTACTATTCGGAGCAGTACGTCGAAAAACTCGGCGAGGGCGAACATCGCATGCTCAATGATCAGGATGCACCGCCATTCATCCCGCATCCGGCGCAGTTCCCGCATCGCGACAATTGCTCCTACAATAGCGCGGGGGTGATCTGTACGGTGCCACCGGGTGAGTATTTCGTCATGGGTGACAACCGCGACAACAGCCGGGATAGCCGTTTCTGGGGTTTTGTTCCCGATGAGAACATCGTCGGCAAGGCGTTTTTCATCTGGTTGAATTTTGGTGATTTCAAACGGATTGGTTCGTTCAGGTAAGGAGCCGGGGCTATGAATCGTCAGCGTGGTTTAGCACTTTCGGCCTTGCTGCTCTGGGGTGTGGTGATCGCCCTGGTCGCCATTCTCGTCATCCGGGTTCTTCCCGATGTCATCGATTACTACAAGATCAGGCACGCGATCAAGGCCGTCGCGGCCGATTCCAGCGGCAAGACGGTGGCCGAGATTCGCACGGCTTACAGCCGTTACGCCGAGATCGAGCACATCAAGACCCTGGGGCCGGCCGATCTCGACATCTACAAGCAGGATAACGAGGTATTCGTCGCTTTTGCCTACGAGCGGCGCATTCCGCTGGTGGCCAACGTCAGTCTGCTGATCGATTTCAGGAGTTCGGCATCGGCGCGCGACTCCGGCCAATGACCGCAGGCGGCCTCGAACAGGCACTCGGCCACCGCTTCCGGGATCGTGAACTCCTGCAGACAGCGCTGACCCACCGCAGCTACGGTTCGCCGCACAACGAGCGGCTCGAATTCCTCGGCGATGCGGTGCTCAACGCCGCCATCGCGCGCCGCTTGTTCGAATGCTTCCCGACGCTTCCGGAAGGCGACCTGTCGCGATTGCGCGCCCATCTCGTCCGCCAGGACAGCCTGCACCAGCAGGCATTGGCACTGGCGCTCGGTGGCTTCCTGCATCTTGGCGAGGGCGAGCTGCGCAGCGGTGGGCATCAGCGACCGTCAATTCTGGCCGACGCCGTCGAAGCCCTGTTCGGTGCCGTGTGGCTGGACGCCGGTTTCGATGCCGCCAGCGAGGTCGTTGTTCGCCTCTATCGCGAAGCGCTCGAGCAACTGACTCCCGGGCAGGGTAGCAAGGATGCCAAGACACGTCTGCAGGAGTACCTTCAGGGCCGACGGCTGGCCTTGCCGCAATACGCCTTGACCGGCACCGAGGGCGAAGCGCACGCACAGCACTTTCGCGTCGCCTGTGTGATCGATTCCCTGCAGATCCGCAGTGAGGGCAGTGGCGGCACGCGCCGAGCTGCCGAACAGATGGCCGCCGAGCGCGCGCTGGAACGTCTGGTCAGCTCATGAGCGAATTCCGCTCCGGGCAGATTGCCATTGTTGGCCGGCCGAATGTCGGCAAGTCGACCCTGCTCAACGCGCTGATCGGCGAGAAGCTGAGCATCGTCTCGCGCCGCGCCCAGACCACCCGCCATCGGATCATGGGCATCCTCACCGAAGCCGACGCGCAATTCGTCTTTGTCGACACGCCGGGTTTCCAGACCAGGTACGGTAACGCGCTGAACCAGATGATGAATCGCGGCGTCCGGCAAGCACTGGCGGAGGTCGATGTCGTCGTCTTCGTCGTCGAAGCCGGCCGTTTCGACGACCGCGACCGGGCGGTGCGGCAGCTGGTGCCGGATGACTGTCCGCTGATCATCGTGGTCAGCAAGATCGATCAGGTCAGGAACAGGGCCGAACTGCTGCCGTTCCTGCAACGACTTGGCAGCGAGGGTGAATTCGCGGCGATCGTACCGGTCAGCGCGACGCGGCGCCAGCAGCTCGACGTGCTGCTGGCCGAGATCCGCAAGCACTTGCCGAACGACCAGCTGCTGTTCGCCGAGGACGAGATCACCGACCGCAGCGAAAGATTTCTGGCCGCCGAGTACATCCGCGAAAAGCTTTTCCGGCTGATCGGCGACGAACTGCCGTATGGCGCCGCCGTAGATATCGAGCGATTCGTTGTCGATGGCGCCTTGCGGCGGATCAGCGCGGCGATTGTCGTCGATCGCGCCGGGCACAAGTCGATCATCGTCGGCAAGGGTGGCGAGGTCGTCAAGAGAATCGCTTCCGAGGCGCGGCAGGACATGGAGAGGATGTTCGACGGTCCGGTCTTCCTGGAAGTATTCGTCAAGGTCAAGTCGGGTTGGGCCGACGACGCGCAGTTGCTCAAGAGCCTCGGCTACGAGTAGACGCAGCGAAGGCGGGGTTGGCAGGGTCGGCGAAAGAGGCGGAAGAGGCGGGATTGGCGATGGGCGTATTGCGCGCTGACCGGCGAGCTGGGAAGTGAATCAACGTCACAAGGTCGACGGGCAGCCGGCTTTTGTGCTGCACGCCTATCCCTACAGCGAAACCAGCCTGATCGTCGATGTCTTTTCGCGTGACTTCGGTCGCGTCGCACTGCTCGCGCGCGGCGCGCGTCGACCACGGTCGGTGTTGCGCGGCGTCCTGCTCGCTTTTCAGCCGCTCGAGATCGGCTGGACGGGCCGAGGTGAAGTACAAACGCTGATGAAGGCCGAATGGCGCGGTGGGCAACCGCTGCTGGCAGGAAAATCGCTGTTTTGCGGCTACTACCTCAACGAACTGCTGATCCATCTGCTGCCCAGGGAAGACGCCCATGCGCGCCTCTTCTCGGCCTACTCGGCGACCTTGCGCCGCTTTGCCGATGGCGCCCAGGAAGCGGACTTGCGCTGCTTCGAGCGAGCGCTGTTACAGGAGCTGGGTTACGGCCTGACCCTCGATACCGATGCCGACGGTCTGGCCGTCGAGTCCGGCGCGCATTATGGCTACGAGATCGAGCGTGGTCCGGTGCGCTTGCCGGGTCCGGGGGAGTCAGCGCTGTCGGTTCGCGGTCGGACGCTGATCGATCTGGCGCGCGAGGATTTTTCCGATCCGCGCTCGCTGGCCGAAGCCAAGCAACTGATGCGGGCGCTGATCGGCCACTACACCGGCGGCAGGCGTCTGGCGAGCCGCAGGATCTTCAGGGAGCTACAGGAACTATGATCGAACTTGGCGTCAATATCGACCACGTGGCGACGATCCGGCAGGCGCGCTGCACCTACGAGCCCGATCCGGTCTGGGCGGCCGTCGAGGCGCACCTCGGCGGCGCCGACGGGATCACCATCCACCTGCGCGAGGACCGGCGGCACATTCAGGATGCCGACGTCGAGAAGCTGCGCGACCTGGCGCAAATCAAGCTCAACCTCGAACTGGCGGCGACCGACGAGATGATCGCCATTGCCTGCCGGGTCAAGCCACAAATGGCGATGCTGGTACCTGAAGGCCGGCACGAGGTGACGACCGAAGGCGGACTCGACGTTGTCGCGCAGGAAGCGAGGCTGCGCCAGGTCGTCGCCCGGCTGGCCGACGCCGGGATCGTCAGCAGCGTCTTCATCAACGCCGAGCAGGCGCAGGTCGAAGCCGCCGCGCGGATCGGCGCGCGCGTCTGCGAGCTCCATACCGGGCCCTACGCGCATGCCTTCTACACCCAGGGCCGCGATCCCGAGAGCGCCGCGGTACTCGCCGAGATCGACCGGCTTCGGCTGGCCGGCGAGGCGGTTCGGCAGCTGGCAATGCGTTTCAACGCCGGCCACGCGCTCAACTATTTCAACGTCCAGCCGGTGGCGCAGCTGGCCGGCATCCGCGAACTTCATATCGGGCACGCGATCATCAGTCGGGCGATATTCGTCGGCCTGCGCGAGGCGGTGCGCGAAATGAAGCGGCTGATTCGCGAAGCGCAGGCACAGCCACCCGGGGCGACGCCATGATCACCGGTGTCGGTACCGATATCGTCGCCATCGCCCGGCTCGGCGCACTCTACGATCGCCATGGCCAGCGCGCCCTCGAGAAGCTGCTGTCGCCGCGCGAGCGTCTCGAGTTTGCCGGCGCCAGGCAGCCAGCGCGCTTTCTTGCCAAGCGATTCGCTGCCAAGGAAGCCTTTGGCAAGGCGCTCGGCATCGGCCTCGCGGCGCCGGCGACGCTGCCCAACGTCGCTGTCGTGCACGACTCCCTGGGCCGGCCGGTGTTCGAGTACGCGGCGCCGCTCGCGGCGTATCTCGCGCAGCGCCGGCTGGTCGCCCACCTGTCGATCAGCGATGAACAGGAACTTGCGGTCGCCTTCGTGATCATGGAACAGGCATGAACACCACCAACACCCCGGAAGAACAGCCGCTCGGACCGCTGATGATCGACATCGCCGGGCTCACCCTGTCCGATCTCGACCGTCAGCGTCTCCGTCATCCGCTGGTCGGCGGCCTGATCCTGTTTGCGCGCAACTACCAGTCGCCGCAACAGCTTGAGCGCCTGACTGCGGCGGTACATGCATTGCGCACGCCGCCGCTGCCGATTGCCATTGACCACGAAGGCGGCCGGGTGCAGCGCTGTCGGCAGGGGTTCACGCATTTGCCGCCGATGCGCCGTCTCGGCGAGCTATGGGACGATGATCGACAGGCCGCCATGGCGACCGCCCGGCAGCTGGCATACGTTCTGGCCGCCGAATTGCGCGCCCGCGGCGTCGACCTGTCGTTTACGCCGGTCCTGGACCTCGACTGGGCGCGCAGCAGCGTCATCGGCGACCGCTCTTTCCACCGCGACCCGGTCGCCGTCGTCGACCTCGCCGGGGCGTTCATCGAGGGCCTGCACAGCGCCGGCATGGCCGCTTGCGGCAAGCATTTTCCGGGCCACGGCTGGGCCGAGGCCGATTCGCACGTCGCCCTGCCGGTCGACGAGCGTTGCCTCGACGAGATGGCGCCCGATCTCGAGCCTTACCGGCGACTCCGCCTCGACGCCGTGATGCCGGCGCACGTGATCTACCGGCAGGTAGACCACCGGCCGGCGGGTTTCTCGCCGGTCTGGCACCGTCTGTTGCGCGAGGACCTCGGTTTTGCCGGGGTGATCTTCAGCGACGACCTGTCGATGGCCGGCGCGGCTGTCGCTGGCGGCATCGTCGCCCGCTGCCGCGCTGCCTGGGACGCCGGCTGTGACATGCTGCTGGTGTGCAACGCCCCGCAAGCGGTGGGCGAAGTGCTCGCCGACTGGCGGCCGCCCGCCGATGCACGGCGCGCCAGGCGTGTCGAGCGGCTGTCAGCGGTGACCAGCGCCATCGACTGGTCGACTCTGCAGCACGACGCGGCGTATCGGTCGGGCGTCGCCGCGGCACGGCAGCTGTCGGCCTGACAGCCACCGACGAAGCGGCCGCCGTGGCGGCCTGCTGCGGCTCTTGGATGTCCGGGATGGAGGCCGATCCGCGCTGGTCGAAGCGACCGCGCGGTGACCCTTACTTGGCGCGCGAGCGATACTCGTTCGAACGGGTATCGATTTCGATCTTGTCGCCGATCTCGATGAAGGCGGGAACCGGCAGCTCGAAACCGGTCGTCAGGCGGGCGGGCTTCAGCACCTTGCCCGAGGTGTCGCCCTTGACCGCCGGCTCGGTGTAAACGACTTCGCGAACGACGTTGCTCGGCAGTTCGATCGAGATCGCCTTGCCGTTGTAGAACACGGCCTCGCAGGGCATGCCATCCTCGAGGTAGTTGAGCGCGTCGGCCATGCAGTCGGCTTCGATCTCGTACTGATTGTATTCGGCGTCCATGAAGACGTAGAGCGGGTCGGCGAAGTACGAATAGGTGACTTCCTTGCGATCGAGCTGGATGACGTCGAACTTGTCGTCGGCGCGATAGACCGTTTCGGTCGGCGAATCGGTCAGCAGATTCTTCATCTTCATCTTGACCACCGAAGCGTTGCGTCCGGACTTGACGTATTCGGATTTCATGACCACCATCGGGTCGTTGCCGACCATGAAGACATTACCGGCGCGAAGTTCTTGTGCGGTTTTCATAGGGTGTTCCGAAAGCAGTGGAGAATAACCGGCAATTATAACTTGGAACCTGCGAAGTTCACCAGGCGGCGGCTCAGATCGTCCTGTTGGGCGAGGCCATCCTGCCAGCGGATGGCGTGTTCGCGCAGCGTCGGCAGATTCGCTGCCAGCGCCTGCCAGACAGACGTTTCGATTCGTCCTACGTTCCAGGCGTGCCAGAACTGCCGCAGCGCCAGGGCGCTCGCGGCCGGCAGGTCGGCACAGTAGATCGCCAGGAAGGCGTCGAGTTTGCCGATGTGGACGCCTTCCTGCTGCGGGTAGATATGCCAGACCAGTGGCCGCGCCGCCCACTGGGCGCGAACGAAGGAATCCTCGCCGCGAATGAAATTGACGTCGCAGAGCCACAGCAACTGGTCGTAGTGCTCCTGCCTAAGGAACGGCAGGACACGGACTTCGAGCGTCCCGCGTCGAAACGTGTCGCCGGCCTCGAGCGCGCGCCCCGCAAACCTCCTGATCGCCGGCAGGGTTTGGGATAGCGGCGCCAGGCAACACAACGGAACGCCCGCGTCCGCCCAGATTGCCAGCAGGTCGCCGATCACGGCGTTGTCGTAGGCGAACAGCGAGACCAGCAGGTGGCCGACGGGTGGTCGCGTGAAACCGGTCCGGCGCCAGAAGGCATCGTGCATGCCGGCGTTGTCGACGAACTGCCGACGGCGCTCCAGCAAGTCTCTCTCGCGCAGCAGGCCGCCGGTGTCGGCGGTGAATCCCGGGAAGAAGAAGAACTTTTCGAGCGGCAGCTGCGGCTGTGGCGACGGCAGGGTATGGCAGGTCGGCACCCACGCTTCCGCGCTCAGATAATCGAGATTGATCCACACCGGTCGTGGCGAACGTTTCGCCATCCGCTCAACGAATGGCTCCGGGATGCGGCAGGCAAAGGTCTCGACGACCACGGCGGCGGGTGTGACCGCCGGCAGGCGCTTCTCCCAGAGGCGGACCTCGATCCCCTGCAGCTCCTGGACCGCCCGTGTCGGGTCGACTTGCGGGCAGAGCAGCCTGAAGGTCGCCAGTTCATCGACCCACAGGCGCACGCGCAAGTGGTGTTCGCTGGCCAGTTGTCGCGCCAGTCGCCAGCAGACGCCAATGTCGCCGAAATTGTCGATGATCCTGCAGAAGACATCCCAGTCGGCTCCGCCGGCAGTGGTCGACACGGGTGGCAAGGGTGGCAAGGGCGGCGAGGGTGACACGGGCAGTGCGGACGGGCGTGATAACATCAAAGACGCTATCCTACGCCAGCCGGTGGCCGCCGCGAATGCCCATGGAACGACCCTTCGACGCCAAGTCCCTGCTGGCCACGCTGACCGACCTGCCCGGCGTCTACCGGATGATTGCTGCCGACGACCGGGTGCTCTACGTCGGCAAGGCCAAGAACCTCAGGAAGCGCGTTGCCTCGTATTTTCGCGACCGCCATCCGAGCCCGCGGATCGCCCTGATGGTGGCGCAGATCAGCCGCATCGAGACCACGGTGACACGCTCCGAAGCCGAGGCCCTGCTGCTCGAAAACAACCTGATCAAGAGCCTCTCGCCGCGCTACAACATCCTCTTTCGTGACGACAAGTCCTACCCGTACATCGTCCTGACGCACGACGACTATCCGCGACTGGGTTTCTTTCGCGGCGCGACCGATCGGCGCGCCACCTACTTCGGCCCTTTCCCGTCGGCACTGGCCGTGCGCGACAGCATCCATCTGCTGCAAAAAATGTTTCGCCTGCGCACCTGCGAGAACGCGGTGTTCAACAACCGCTCGCGGCCTTGTCTGCTGTACCAGATCAAGCGCTGTTCAGGGCCCTGCGTCGGGCTGGTCGAAGCCGGGCGTTACGCCGAAGACGTCGAGATGGCGAGCCTGTTCCTGCAGGGGCGCCAGCAGGACGTCATCGGACGGCTGTCGGCAGCAATGGATCAGGCGGCGGCGAGGCTCGCCTTCGAACAGGCGGCCACTTGCCGCGACCAGATTCAATCCTTGCGGCAGGTCCAGGACAAGCAGTACGTCGACCACGGCAAGGGCGGCGACGTGGACATCGTCGTCGCCGTCGAAGAGCGGGGCATGCTGTGCGTCAACCTGGCGATGGTCCGCGGCGGCCGGCACCTCGGCGACCGGCAGCAGTTTCCCAGCAACGCCGGAATTTCTGCCAACCCCGCCAGCACCACCAACCCGGCCGGTTGGTCGCCGCACGAAGCGCTGACCGCCTTTCTCAGTCAGCACTATCTTGCGCACCCGATTCCCTTGCGAGTCCTGGTCAATGTCCCGCCGGCCGACGGCGACCTGGCCGAGTGGCTCGGCGAGGCGGCGGGAAGGCCGGTCAGGGTTGCCGAGGCCCGCTTGAGCGTCGAGCGGGTGTGGGTCGAAATGGCCGAACAGAATGCCCGCCTGGCGATCGCCGCACGGCGCAGCGCGCTGTCGCGGCAGGGGCTGCGGCTCGCCGCGCTGTGGGCGGCGCTGGATTTCGAAGTCGAGGGCGGCAGGGAAGCACGCATCGAGTGTTTCGACATCAGTCACACGCAGGGCGAGTCGACAGTGGCCGCGTGCGTCGTTTACCAGGGCGGCGGCATGCGCAAGGCCGAGTATCGCCGTTTCAACATCAACGGCATTCAGCCCGGCGACGATTACGCGGCGATCCGGCAGGCCGTCCTGCGTCGCTACGAGAAGCTGCTGACCGGCGATGCCGCAGCGCCGACACTGATCCTGATCGACGGCGGCGGCGGGCAGGTGAGCGCCGCCGTATCGGCACTCGAGGAACTCGGCCTCGCGCATCTGCCGATCCTTGGCGTAGCCAAGGGTGAGGCGCGCAGGCCGGGACTGGAAACGCTGATTTTCGCGGATGGCCGCGAGCCGTTACAATTGCCCTCTGAACATCTCGCGCTGCATCTGATCCAGGAAGTTCGTGACGAGGCGCATCGCTTTGCCGTTTCCGGGCATCGCGCCAGGCGTGGCAAGACCGCGCGGACTTCGCGCCTCGAAGAGATCGATGGTATCGGGCCGAAGCGGCGCAAGGCACTGATTTCTCGTTTTGGCGGCCTGCAAGGCATTTCGGATGCCGGGATTGACCAACTGACAGCGGTTCCGGGAATCAGCCGGGAACTCGCCGAGAAAATTTACACGGCTTTGCACTGATGCCACTGAACGTACCGATTCTGCTGACCTGGTTGCGGATCATCCTGATTCCCCTGATGATCGCCATCTACTACGTCCCCGAGGCCTGGGTAAGCGGGGTCGGGCGCGATCTGGCGGCAACGGTGGTCTTCGTCGTCGCGGCGGTCACCGACTGGCTCGACGGCTATCTGGCGCGTCGCTGGCAGCAGACATCGGCCTTCGGTGCCTTTCTGGACCCGGTCGCTGACAAGCTGATGGTCGCCGCGGCGTTGATCGTCCTGGTTCAGCTCGGCCGTCTCGACGCCATCCTGGCGGCGATCATCATCGGTCGCGAAATCACCATCTCGGCCTTGCGCGAATGGATGGCGCAGATCGGCGCGCACCGCAGCGTCGCCGTCTCGATGATCGGCAAGATCAAGACCACGGCGCAGATGATCGCCATTCCGATGCTGCTCTACCACGCGCCGCTCGATGGCCTGGACGTTTCGCTGGCCGGCACCTGGCTGATCTACGTCGCCGCCGTATTGACGCTCTGGTCGATGGGCTATTACATGCGAATGGCCTGGCCGCACCTGATCGAGGAGGACAGAAGGCGCTAGGCGGATGCCCGCAAGGGCGCCAGGAACACCAGCGAGGCCGAACTAGGCATTGACAGCGATGGGCAGGCCTTTATAATGCGCCTTCGCTTCACGCGGGAGTAGCTCAGTTGGTAGAGCGATACCTTGCCAAGGTATAGGTCGAGAGTTCGAGACTCTTCTCCCGCTCCAGATTCCCTGCCGAGTGGCCCGTGGTTCAGCCCTCAACGGCAATTCCTACCGTCAGGTAGGTAAGGCGCGATAGCAAAGCGGTTATGCACCGGATTGCAAATCCGTTCAGCCCGGTTCGACTCCGGGTCGCGCCTCCATAAAACACTAATAAAATCAATTAACTGCAGGTTTTCGCCAAGAACCGCTTGGTGCCGTTGGTGCTTCAAATCGGCTGGTAGCCGCTTCATGCTACCTCGCCTGGGTAGCGCTGCTACTCGAAAACGGATCGTGCAGGGCGTGTAGCTGAGTATAATTGCGCTCATGGCGTCCATCCAAAAACGTGGAGAGCGGTTCCAACTTCGTGTGAAGCACAAGCTGCTTCCGCGCCCGTTTTTCTTCACGTTCGATACCGAGGACGACGCTCGTACCTACGGGAGCCAGCTCGAAGCGCTGCTCAAGCGAGGGATTGTTCCCCAGGAGCTGTTGGTCAAGCCGCAGCCTGTCGATGATCCGCTGCTGACTCGCGTCGCAAGTGACTATTCCTCGCAATTCCCCGTGACCCGTTCTGACAGTGCCCTGCTTTCCGTTGTGTTGCCGGAGATCGTCGGTGTGCGGTTGTCGGGAGTGACATACCGATGGGTCGAGCAGTACGTGGCGGAACTCAAGCGCAAGCGCAACTTGGCGCCCGGAACGATCCGCAAACGGGTCGGCCTGCTGGGTCGTGTTTTCGACTGGCATGCCAGGCGAGTGCATTCCTCTGGCGCGGCCGTAGCGAACCCGTTTCGCCTCTTGCCCGCCGGGTACAGCACCTACTCACGCGAGGATTCGGCGCTCGTCACACCTAAGCAGGATGTTCAACGCGATCGACGGTTGTCTGAGGAGGAGGCCGAGAGAATCTTGGCTGCCCTCGGGGGAAAAAAACGGATCGACCGAGAGCGGCGTTTTACCGACGATGCCGCGTTTGGTTTGCTATACCGCCTTATTGTCGACACGGGGCTGCGTCTGTTCGAGGCCTACCGTCTGACTGTCGATCGGATTGACCTACAGTACAACGTGATCCGCGTCGAGGGCAGTAAGGGCGCGAGGGGCGCACGCAAGCCGCGCGTGGTACCGATCAAGGTTTTGTTGCGGGAACCGCTACGCGCTTGGTGCGAGGGACGCTCTGCCCTCGTTTTTCCGTACTGGGATGGCACGGAGGAGGGTAGACCTGGGGCGACCGGTAGACTGTCTCAACGGTTTCGTGGGCTTTTCACGTATGCCGAGGTGGACGACTTCACCGAGCACGACTTGCGGCACGAGGCGGCCTGCCGATGGTTCGAACTGCGCCATCACGATGGACGATGGGTTTTCAGCGACATAGAGATCTGCCGCATCATGGGCTGGACCGATCCACGGATGGCTCTGCGTTACGCCAGCTTGCGCGGCGAGGATCTGTCGTCACGCCTTGGGTAGTGGCGCCTCAGAATGATGGCAAGGCAGGCGGTCGCTTCCTCGCGGACTTAGGTAGGTCGACGGTAGTAGCCATTGGCGTTGCTCTTTCGCGCGAGCGCCGCTCGTTGGCCTGCGCGATGGCGATCTCGTTCAGCCGGGAGAGTAGAGCGTCAGCCGGGGCTATCCAGGCTTTCCCGAATTTGACGCCGGGCAGGTTCCCGCTTGCCAGTTGGCTGGCCGCTTGTTCTTCAGAGCAACGGAGCAGCTCCGCAATCTGCTTCAGGTCGAGAATATGTTCGGTAGGCATTTTTTTCAGCGTGTCGTGAAGCACGCTCTGGTCCAAGCTACTTGCTCTCCGAAAGCTTTACATTGGTACCGGCTGCTGCCAAATTCTCAGCCGCCGTTTCCGGACCGTTACTCTCAGCCACCGTCTCGCCCGCCGTCTCCTTCCGCCGTGCCGCCAGCACCGCACGCGTAGCGAGCTGCCGGATCTGTCCGGCCAGACGAAGAATCCGCCGCTTCCATTCATAGACCCCGCGGGCGTATTGGCTGTCGGTGATGACGCATGACAGCCAGAGCGCATCCAGGTGGGCCATCATCGCGTCGAACTCGCGGATGATCGCCAGGTACTTGATCGAGCGTGGCGAGGTGATCTGCACATCGATGGTCTTGGCGCTGGTGTAGCCGATCGCGGTTTCGATGCCATTGCCCTCGGCAACTTCCTTCAGCCGCAGCGACTCCTTGCGAATCTCCTCCAGGGTCTGGTCGATCTGAGTATCGACCAAGGCATCGACTTCCTGCGCCTGCTCTTCGCTTCCGATGAATCGCAAGACCACGCTCAACGAGAACAACGCGTTGGCGCACATCTCGTAGCCACGGTCGAAGATCTGCTGCGCGTGCAGCGAATTGAGCAAGGCCTTCTGCGTCAGGAAGGGCCGGCTGTTGTCCTGCCGGACCGATGGAATGTGCGTCGAATCGTTCCTCTGTCGCTGTGCCATCTGCCGTCTCCCGGATTGTCCTTGACGCTCTCAGGAATTGACCCACTTTTGCTCACGAAACCGGACCCGCCTAGTCGTCATGGCTGTGCGCACGAAAATGCCGCGCACACAGCCATTCCCGAGCGTACTCGTGGCGGCAGAGAATTCAGCCATCTCTCGTTCCGTCTATGACGATCGAAGTGAAGGTAGCTGGCCTTCTTCATAAACAGCATTCTCTCCAACCCCCGGCGGGTACCCCCGTCAGGATACGGCGGCGTCCCTGCCTTTCTTGTCAGGAGGCCATATGCCCTCGTTGAACAAAGTCACCCTCATCGCCATCTCGGCGCCGACCCGAGGTCCGCTACACCCAGAGCCGCGAAGCATCGCCACCATCCGGATCGCGACGACGGAGATCAGTAAGGGACAAGTCGTCCGGTGAGCGCAAGGAAACCACCGAATGGCACCGAGTGCTCTTCTTCAACCGTATGGCCGAAGTCGTCGGCGAGTACCTCAGGAAGGGCTCCCGATCTACGTCGAAGGTCGCATCCAGACCCGCAAATGGCAGGACAACGCAGGTCAGGATCGCTACGTCGTCGAGATCATCGGCAGCGAGATGCAGATGCTCGGCGCTTGTCCATCGGCGAAGGACGCCAAAGCATCGGGTTCCGTCCCTCGTCGTGCAAACACGGTTTCGTCTGATCAGGCAAGCAGTTCAGCCGTCGACGAAGTGCCGGCCATGGAGCCGTTCTGAGCCGGTCGTCATGTCTTTTCCCCGCCGGGCGGTCCTTCTCCGGGCCGGGAGCCGACCGCCCTTCACCTCAGGAGGTTCGCTCATGGAACGTGTCATTCTCGTCCTCGCCATGCTGGCAGGGCTTCACTTACTTCTGTCGTTTCTCCGTTGCTCAGCACAAGGCCTCAAGAGCTTGTTGAACCGTAGACCTGAAGCGATGGCAGCGTCCGAGCCGGTGAAGGTCACCAGCACCCATTGGCAGCAATACGACCGACCGGCTTACCAGCGCCGGACCGGATCGACATCGATCCCGCCAAGAGCGGTGAGGCTTCGTTTGAAGTGATCGCCTGAACGCTCATCCCCTGCAGGGCATCGCCTCCGCATCAGGAGGATGCCCTTGATTTCTTAATGGAGGCATCTCATGGCACTCGTTCTTCTTTCCTGCTGCATCACCGGCTGGATCATCAGCCGTCCGATCGTTCGCGCGCTGGGGCTCTGAACTGGCTTTCGACCCCGCGCACGATCAAGTCGTGCAATCCAACCCGCTTTTCGTTCAGCTCTTTTCGGCGCTCTCGATGAATCGTGCCTGCGATCTCCACCAGAGACTCCAGGCAGGACGCACCGACCGGAAACCCGCGAGTTGCTCCGACGGGCTCTGGCCCTTTCGAAGCAGAACAAGCAGCGAACTGAACCACGCCCCGGCTTGCCGGGGCTTTCCCGAGTGCGTTTCCAAAGCGCCTCCGGAAAGCAGCCTTTGATCGAGCGATTCTTCGCCCGAGCAAGTCGCGGTAGCTGGCCGCACGAAACAAACAGCATTTTCATCCACCCAGCCGGGAGGCCCTCTCCGGAAGGGCTGGTGACTCGGCTTTTTTCTTCTGAGGCACCATGCACGTAAGACATCCTGGCCTGCTGCGCATGCCGGCCAAGCAATACCACGCCGATCCATCGATCGGCCACTCGAGATCATCAGGCTGCTCAAGAGCCCCGCGCATCTGCGCGAAGCCCTCGATCATCCGTCGCCACCCACGCCGGCGATGGCGTTTGGGTCCGCGGTTCCACCACGTCCTCGAACCGGATCGTTTTTCCGAAGAGTTTGCGGTGGTCGAGAAGTTTGATCGCCGCACCAAGGAAGCAAGGAGGCCGCCGCCCGGTTCGAACAGGAAAATCAGGGCAAACCCTGATCACTTCCGACGAGCTGGCGACATTGACCCGGTGCGTGCGGCCGTTCACGCGCACGAGGGAGCGGCTCGCCTGTTCACGCAGGGCGAAGCCGAGCTGTCGGCGTTCTGGACAGACCCGCTCACCGGGATCCCTGTCGCTGTCGTCCGGACTGGTTCAGCAGGACGGCCGTGGCGGATCTCAAGAGCTGTGTCGATGCCAGCAGCCGCGGCTTTTCTCGCGCCATCGCCAACCTCGGCTACGACATTCAAGCGGCGTTCTACGTCGATGGAATGAAAGCCGTGACCGGCAAGGAGCTGCCCTTTCTCTTCGTCGCCGTCGAGAAGGAGGCTCCCCATGCCGTGGCGCTTTACCGGGCCGACCCCGAAATCATCGAGGTCGGTCGCAGAAAGTACCGGGCAGCACTGCAGCTTCTGAAGTGGTGCCAGGACTCCGGCAGCTGGCCGGCCTACCAGCCGGGGTGAGATCGAATTGATCTCGCTGCCGCGTTGGGCCGCCAACGCCGACGCCTTCGAGTTCGACGCCGCCTGATCGGTGGCCATTGTCAGTTTATCAACCCCGGCGGGGAGACCAGTCCCCGCTCCGGGAGGCATGGTGTCTCCGCCATTTGTATTTGGAGGAAACCATGTCTCAAACCTTGCGTAACATCCAGAGCGCCCGTCAGGAAATACGACCAGCGCGGTGTCTTTTCCAGCGATGCTCGAACAGCTCAAGGGCGAAATCGCCCGCGCGCTGCCCAAGCATCTCAGCGCGGAGTGCATGGCGCGGAGCGCACTGACTGCGTTTCGCATGAATCCGAAGCTGTCTGAAGTGGAGCCACGCAGTGTCTTCGCAGCGGTCATCCAGGCCTGCCAGCTCGGTTTGCAATTCGGCACGATGGGCGAAGCGCATCTCGTCGCCTTTGGTAGCCAGTGCCAGTTGATTCCCGGCTATCAGGGGCTCGTGAAACTCGCGCGCAACAGCGGAAGCGTGCAGGACATCTATGCGCACGAAGTGCGGATCAACGACAAGTTCGACATCGTCCTGGGCCTCAACCGTTCCTTGATGCACGAGCCGTTGAAGAAGAACGGCTTCCCGGCGTCCGACGACGAGCGCGGAGCGATCGCCGGTTTCTATGCGGTGGCGGTGTTCAACGATGGCTCACGCACTTTCCACGCTTTGTCGAAGGAGCAGGTCGAGTGGGTACGTGACCAGTCCCGCGGTTACCAGATGGCGAAGAAGAACCGAAAGGAGAGTCCCTGGGACACGCATTTCGTTCCGATGGGCCTCAAGACGGCCATTCGCCGCCTGTGCAATCTGCTGCCGAAATCGCCGGAGCTGGCCATGGCACTGGCCATGGACGAACTCAACGAACGCGGTAAGACCCAGAAGCTCAGGATGGCCGAGGCGATCGACAGCTCCTGGGCTCCGATCATCGACGACGAGTCGAGTGACACGAAGGCCAGGGAGACGGGGGCGGGCGACCAGAAGTCCGGTCGTGAAGGTGGCAAACCGCCGCTCGATGTGCTTCTCACCAGCATCAGCCAGGCCGCATCCGTTGATGACCTCGACGAACGCTACGCCAAGGCTGAAGACGCCGCCGACGACGGCGATCTTGAGCAGTTGCTTCGCGCCTATCGCAGTCGTAAGGCGGCGTTGACCGACACGGCTTCACCGGTCAGTGCGATTGTCGGCGTAGCGAAATGAGGCGCCCGCAGCGTGATTGCGGTGTCTCTATCTGCGCCGATGGCCCGAGGCCACGACAAACGGCGTTGGTCGGCACCGAGCGAGCAGAAACACCTGGCGAAGGCTACCGTGGTCTGACGATGACCTCGTCAGGCTCCACAGGCGCCTGTTGCCAAGTCGCTGCGCGCCTTGTTCGATTCGAGGTCTGCGCCGCTACACGGGTGGAGATCCTCGACTGGCTGCTGTCCCCGAAGGATTGCTCGAACGCCTTCTCGTACCACGCGTGCTGCGCGCTTTCTGGCCTCGATCCCGAAGTGATTCGGGATCGGGTGCTGGAACGCTACCGGCGACGCGATCCCCGATAAACCCCCGGCGGCAACGCCGGGCTTTCCGCAGAGGGTTGACGCAGCCCTTTGCGGAAAGCGGATCCTGGCGTTGGCGCCGGCGGGCCGGCGGAATTCTCCGTGTTGCTGCGAGGCTGTGCGTGCCGAAGGATTGCATTTCGGGACGGACATGGCTCAGGCGAGAGTTCTTGCCTGACACGATCTGACGACAGACCGAGCTGCGGGCGCGCGGTGGACACAAGTAGCCAGGACTCTGCAGCCGATGGTTGCCGCGGGTCGGCAAGAGCTGTTCGAAGGCTGCGACGTCAATTGTGATGCGAACGTCCGCTGTGCCGCGTAAAGGAGACGGGTGTGCGGTCGGCTTCAATGACTCCTCTTCGGCCAAAGCGGTCATTCGGGCTATGCGTCGTGAGCGGCTGCTGTATTCCGCATTGCCGCCGTTGGACCGGGTTCGTGGAAAAAGTCTGGGCCGGCGACTCCGAGTGACTGCTTACTGACGAGCGCTACTCACCCTTTCGACCCTGAGCGGCCTGATACGCATAGCATTCTAAGTGTCCGGTTCAGGCGATTAAACTGCCGTCCTGTTGATTGCAGCGCTCGTAAGCAAGCTGCTCGGCCAGACACGGTCGGCGCGGATTCGTCCCCTATGGCTTCGTCTTTTTGGCGCCGCTCCATGCGCGGATCAGCAGTATTGTCAGGATCACGTGCAGCACGACCGCTGGCCACAGCAGTATGCCAGTGGAGTTCCCCGCTGTGCCGAGGTAGGCGAGAAAAAGCGTGATGGTCGCGCTGTAGGTAAGCATGCCGACTAGCGGTGTGCCCGGCCAGCAGGCGACCCCCAATCCGATCAGAGCGAATCCGGCCACACGTGCCACGATGACGGCGACACCGGCAAGTTCTTCGCCGAGCAGCACTTGTCCGACCACGGCCGGGGTGATCAGCAACGCCAGGCCTGTCACGATTTCCCCGGCCGCGGCCAAGGCCAGCACCCTTGTTATAACGGTCATTTCGGGTCCTTTCGTGCGCCAAGCTTCACGCTCCATTTTAATCGCTAATCTCGTGCTTTGGCGACGGCTTTATTCATTTCCTCGCGCTCTTCTGCCGTCACTTGGTCGGGCTCCAGCTGGAAGGTGAGTTTGTTGATCGTACCGGTGAACTTGAATGGTGGATCGTAGCGATACTCACCATGGCGACACCGGTGCGGGTGTCCTGGCCGATGTCGACGGTTTCGTCCTCGGGAAAGGTAATCGGTGTCGAATGTTCCATCGAACTGAGCGCCACTTCCCTGCTGTCCACGCGAAGCACGCCGGTCCCGCCCTTGCCCAGGCCCGGCTCGGCTCGGCAGGTTTGTAGTCGAAGACGATCGTGTGCTTGCCGGCTTGCAACTCAGCGCTGGAGAACTGGCGGCGGCGCGCCGTGGCCACCACCTCGGGGTCAGGCGGCGCGATGGATGACGCGTTTCCAGTCGCCCTACGGGTTCCTTCCAACGCGTCCATCCATCGCCAGTGCGGCTTGTCCGTTCATCAGATCCTTCGTGTCGTTTGTCATGATGGGAACCTACCTTTCTACTCAAATTCGTCAGGGGTAGGTGTCTCAGGTCCTATTGGCACAGGGAGCAGCCGCCAAGAAATATGTGCTGAATCGGTGCCCAAATGCGTGAACGTATCGGTCGAAAGGCCGCTGACATCGCATTGTCACTCGCTGATGCAGAGCTGTTGTTCGCATTGGCAACGACCGCTCCTGGCCGATTTTACGCATTCAGGCTCGCGCCTGAAAGTGGCCGCACGGAACCCTCGACGAGCAACGATGCGGCCTGAACTTGGAGCGCTAAATTTCAGTTTGCTCGGAGATCTCCAGCGCGTCATCTACGTCGATTCCGAGGTATCGAATCGTGCTTTCCAGCTTTAGGTGGCCTAGCAAGATCTGCACGGCCCGCAGGTTCTTCGTCCGTTTGTAGATCAGGGTCGCCTTGGTGCGTCGCATGGTGTGTGTGCCAT
>JACKLX010000006.1 GCA_024235695.1 Accumulibacter sp. | reverse complement strand
TAGCGCAATACGGGCAGAAAGGGCACGGACTCGGAAGCGACGAGTTTGGCGACGAGCTGGTTCAGGTCGAAGTCGGCATGGCCCGCGTAGAGCGCGCCGAGCTGCATGAATTCGGCATCGCGCCCGGCGGCATCGGCCAGCCGGGAGGCCGACATCAGCTGCGGGGCGTCGTCGCCGGCACTGTCGTCCGCGCGCGGCCAGAAACGAGATGACTCCAGCCGGGCCAGCAGCCAATCGCGCAGCGCGGCCTGCTCCTGCGACTCCAACGACGGGGTATTCCAGCGGCGTTTGTATTCGGGGCGCTCGATCAGGCCGATGTTGCGGTCGGACTCGATCAGCTCGATGCGGCGCTGCACGACCTGGCGGTAGTCGTCCGGCCAGCGGGCGGGGACGTCGGTCGTCGGCGTCGAGCCATGGCGCTCGAACCAGGTGGTGGTCTCGCTGCCACCGGCCATGCGGCGTGCCAACACGATCTCGAAGGCGCGTTCGCCGAGCGCGACCTCGGGCGGTGCCGGGTGCTCGTAGGCCGCGGCATCGCCGCCGGCCGGCAGCAGGCCGTAGAGCCGGTAGCAGCGCCAATCGAGTTCTTCCTGGGTGGCAATCATCTGGCGGCGCAGGGATTCGGCGCGCCGTCGGGCGGTGCGAGGGACGAGGCGCGCGACCCGCGTCAAACGACAATCAAACCGCGGGACGAAAGCAGCTTGCCGTACCATTGGGTCCTCCCGAGAGAAACGACAAGGAACCTTCATGAACGCTTTCGTGACTCGATTCTTTTTCGCCCTCGCGATCCTCATGATCAGTGGATTGGCCAACGGGCAATCCGCCAGGGCCATACTGACCGTTGACAGCGGGCGCGGCAGGCAAAGCGTGAGCCTCGACGAATTGCGCAGCCGCCTGGAAACACGCGAGATTGAAGTCGTCAATCCGGACTTGGGCAGGCCGGTTCGCTACCTGACGTTTTCGCTCGCCGATGTCCTCGGGCTGATGGGCGCCGGTGACGCCGAAGATCTGATCTTCCATTGCCTCGACGGCTACGAGAGCAACACTGCCGCCGCCAACGTCGCCAAACTCGACCTGCGGCTCGCTTACGGCGAAGACGGCATCCCGGAACGCTGGTCAGCCATTCCGACGGGGAAGACGATGACCGACCCGGCGCCATTCATCGTCATCAGCGCCAACACCTCGGACTCGAAGATCTTTTCCTGGCCATTCCAGATGAACCGCATCGAGGCTGTCTCGTTCGCCAGCAAGTTCCCGCTGACCCTGCCCACCGGCGCTCCCGCCGACGGCGCCGTTGCCAGGGGCTTTACCGTCTTTCGCGAGCAGTGCCTGAAATGCCACTCGGTCAATCTGCAGGGCGGCGAAGTCGGGCCCGAGTTGAATATTCCGAAGAACATCACCGAATACCGCAGCACCGGCTTTCTGCGTCAGTGGATCCACGACCCCAGTCAATTCCGCGCCCGCGCAAGAATGCCGCCAAGCGCGCTGACGCCCAGGGAAATCGACGAGGTCATCGCCTATCTGCAGTACATGGCTCGCCACAAACACGGAGGATAGCTCGCACCACCAGCGGAGCCGCCGCGGCGATGGGCGCGTACGACGATCACGCTGAAACGAGCGGGGTCTTCAGCGCTGGACGGCGAGATATTAAGTGGCGATCTTCGTTGCGCACCCGAACCCTGCTGCCAACTGCCGGACGCTGCCGGAGCCGCAAAACGACCTGTATAGTGGTCCCTGGAAATCAGACAGTAGTTTAAGCTGTGCTCCGTCATAGGGAGCGAGAAGCGATGAGTGAAGCAACGACGCGGAAGGTACATACGCCGGAGTTCAAGGCCAAGGTTGGTCTGGAGGCGGTACGCGGGGTCAAGACGATCAACGAGATTGGGCGGGAATACGGCGTGCATCCGGTGCAGGTTGGGCAATGGAAGAAGGCCATCCAGGAGAATGCCAAGACGCTGTTTGAAGGCAAGCGCGGCCCCAAGCCAGCGGCGGCGCACCGGGAGCCGGAGCTGTTGTACAGCGAGATCGGCAAGTTGAAGATGGAACTGGACTGGCTGAAAAAAAAGTCTGGGATCAGCCTGCCGTGATACGGCACGGATGGATCGACCCCGGCGAGGCCGTCGCAGTGGTGCAGCAATGCGCGCTGGCGGGGTTATGCCGAGCCACCGTCTACGCGCAGCGCCGGCCACCGGTGATCGATGCTGGCGATCTCCTCCACAGTCGGCTCATTGACGAGGAGTACACGCGCCACCCGTTTTACGGCACCCGTCGGATGGTGATCTTTCTTGAGCAGTTGGGGCACACGGTCAATCGCAAGCGGGTACGACGCCTGATGCGACTGATGGGCTTGTCGGGCATGGCGCCGGGGCCGAACACCAGCCGTCCGCGCCCTGAGCACGCGGTCTATCCGTATCTGCTGCGTGGCGTTCCTGTGGTCAGACCCAACCAAGTGTGGAGCACGGACATCACCTACATCCGGTTGGCGCACGGCTTCGCCTACCTGGTCGCCGTGATCGACTGGTTCAGCCGCAAGGTGCTCAGCTGGCGGATCAGCAACAGCATGGAATCGGTGTTCTGTGTCGATTGCCTGGAGGAGGCCCTGCGTAGCCACGGCAAGCCAGAAATCTTCAACAGCGATCAAGGCGCGCAGTTCACCAGTGAAGCCTTCACCCGGGTGCTGAAACGAGAAGGCGTGGTCATCAGCATGGATGGGCGGGGGCGCGTGTTCGACAACATTTTCGTCGAGCGCCTCTGGCGCAGCGTCAAGTACGAGGACGTGTATCTGAAGGGCTATGCGACGATGGGCGAATTGATGGTTGGCCTGGCCGCGTACTTTGCCTTCTATAACGGCGAGCGTCCGCACCAGTCGCTGGGCAACGCGGCACCCGCAACCGTCTATCGAAACGGCATAGGTGGCGGGGCGTTGATCCTCGACAAGTTTGGCCGCGCGGGTGGGGAATCGCCTGTTCCGCTACGCTCCACAGGCGATTCCCCACCCGCAGAAGCAACGTCAACGGCCGCATCAAAAGCAAATTCAAAGGCAACACCGGGGCAGCGCCGTCCAGCTGCTAGCGAAGTCAACTGCACAACTTAAACTGGGTCGATATTTGTCTTGACTCAGGGGACCACTTCACTGATCGCGGCGCTCTGCCCTCTTGTGCACCGCCGACACCTCACAGCGACTTGGCCCCGCTTCTTGCGCTCTGGTCGAGCGGCTGACCGATGTAGCTCGCGTCCTCGAGTTCCTTCTGGCCGGTCGCGTCGTCGACCAACTCCGGGTAAACGCGCCCGACAAAGAAGCCGATGCCAATGACTGTCCGAACGTAGCGAGTCTGCCCGGCGTCAAGCGTGAAGGTCAGCTTCTTCTCGACTTCGGTCGAGGTACTGACCTCCTGGCTGCCGGGAGCCTGGTCGACAAAGAAGAATCCCCCGGGCTTCGATTCACCGACGACGGCGCCGTTCAGCATGATCAATGGCTGAACCGCCGCACCGATCATGCTGCCACTGCGATAGAAATAGATGCGACCCTGATCCGCGCTCAATGTCGGAATCGTCGATTTCATTTCTGCCAGCTTTGGTCCAGAAGCACAAGCCGCCAGAATCAGCGGGAGCAGCACGGCAGCACACAGGCGACTGAATTTCATTTCGGGACCCCCTTTTCCTCGAGCGGCAGGGCTATTGACATAGCCAGTGGCGAAAACGATCTTTCTACCGGGAGGTAGAAACCGACAAGACGGCCATCGTTCACCACCAGGTAGGCTTCATGCATGTGAGCGCCTTCGACGGTGAAAACGGCGTTGATCGGTTTCAGTATGCTGCCTTGAGCGATTCCGCCGGCGTCAACAAACTCGGTCCCGATTCTGATGCTCCGCTCGTAGCCGGAATCGGGATGCACCGGGACCGTTTGCGACGCAACAAGTATCTTGTCCTCCGGCTGCCTCGCCCTCGTTAGCTCTACTGGGTAACGAGTAATCTCGCTCGCGCATCCGACGACACCAAGCGCCATTACCAACAAGGCACACACCTTCTTTTTCATTGCATTTCCCTTCTCGCTTTGGCCACTGCGTGCCCCGAGACCGTGTTGTTCGCCGATGCAAGCGGGCAAGAGTCAAGGCCAGGCCCCGCCGCCGGTGGCGCGCAGCTTGGTCGCGCAGCGAGGCGACGGATTGCTCCCGCGACGACGCCAATTCCCAAGGCGTAGCCCTGCCAGACCCGACAACAGCAGTGGCAGCGTCCCGGGAACAGGGACTGGCGTCCCGCTATCAGCGTTGATGGCGAAGGAAAAATTGCCACTCGCGTCTTTCTCCCAAGGATCGCCGGACGCCGCCCTGTAATAATTGGCACCTGCGGCATCGCTCAACAGCCAGTACCAGTCGGCGTTCGGGTCGCCAATGTCGAACTCGTTCACGACGGAAAGGTAAAACGTCTTTCCACCAGCCAGAGGAAGAAGAGCTGGCAGACCTAGCTCATAGCGATACACATCAGCCCCGGAGACGTCGGTCAGCGAGGTCGGAGTACGCGTCGGTGCCTGCGTGAATTCGGCCATGAAGTCGATTGTCGGACGCCCTGTCCCATCGTCGACGCTGATACGAACACGAAACGCATCCGTCGGCAGAGTGGCCGGAGCGGCGGAATAAGCGCCCCACCAGACAACGCCAGACACCGCCGTGTTGGCCGAAAGAACGAAATCATCGGCCGATTGCGCTGCGAAAATGCTGGAGAAAGCGTCATTGCCACCTACTGGCGGCTGCGCGAACACCGTGCCTGCCGAAGCGGCCCTGGCCAGAAAAAGCCCCAGAAAAAACATCACCGCCGCATCACCAATCAAGCGCAGCACACCGGAACGGCCATCGTCCGGATAGTCGATCATTGCGTCACACTTCTTCATCACAGCCCCCCATCAAGGAATCACTCAGGCAAACAACAGATCGCAATCTACACCACGAGCATATCCAGATAGCCCGACACGAACTGCGCGGAGTCAACAAGGTAATCGCTACCGTGAAGGCTGCCATTGGCGGCAAATGGGCTCGAACCGAAGCCACCGCCAAGCGCGTTGCCATAGCCACCGTAGACGAAGTCTTCGCCACTTTGTGCACCTGCCGAGAGAATTGCCTGGCTGAAGCCTTCCGCTACCGAGAGCGAAATCTCCTTGGTTCCGTCGGCCTGATCGGCGAAGAAGAACAACTCGTCAACCAGTTTGCCACCCGCGTCGAACAGTTGAAGCCGGCCGGCCTCATTCAGCCCGGTGCCGTCGTCGTCGCCAAAAAACCGACTCAGTCGGAATCTGATCTGGTTAGCTTCCTCGTCGAGCACGAATCGCAAACCCTCTGTGCCGTCGATTTCCTGGAGCACCGCACTCGTCGACTTCGTCTGACCGCTCACACCCAGATCTCCGCCGGAGATATCACCGCCCGCCAGGACACCACTGCCAGAGCTGCCGAAAAGAACATCAGAGAAAGGCTCGGAGGCGTCATCAAGGTCGGCCTTGTGCGAGATCGTCACCCCATCGTGGCTCCAGCTACGCTCCCACGCCCCCGTGTCGGAGCGCGGCGGACGCGCCGGCGCATCGCCAATACTGAAAGCGGCGAAGTCGTCGTTGAAGATCACGCCACCAGCGCTATCCATGAGCAGCGTGCCGTTGACCGGATCGTACAAGCTCACTACGAAGGATTCGTGAGGCTCGATTTGATGATCACCGGCAACATCGATGGTCAGCAGTTGTTCTGCGTTCCCAGGTGAGAAGACAAGAATCCCGGATGGCAGAGCGCCACCGACAAAGTCATCGGCCGTTGCCGAGCCGGTGATGCGGTACTGGACGGTTGTCTCCGCGCTCAGATCACCGCTGCGACTGACGGCGAAAGTGAAAGCGGTCGAACCGGAGTCGCCCTCGACTCGTTGCGCTTCCATGGCGGAAATGCTCAATGTCGGCGGCGGCGGGAGATCGTCGTTCTCGATCGTACCGACAGCCGACGCGACAGCCAGGACGCCGTTGACAACGTTGGACAGTACGACGCTGAAGCCTTCGTGAGGCTCGACGGCGGTGTCCCCGCTGACCGCGATATCAATCTGCTGCTCGAATTGCCCCGCCGCGAACAGTACCGATCCAGCAGCGAACGCACCGCCAAAGTCATCGGCGCCCGCCGGATCGGTTCCGAAACCGGCAACAGCATAATCGACGGTCGTCTCGGCGCTGGTATCGCCGCTACGGGTGATGGCAAAGGTAAACACCGTGCTGCCGCTGTCGCCCTCGGGCTTGACCGCATCGCGAGCGACGATCGCCAGTTCCGGGGGGGGCAACAGATCGTCGTTCAAAATCGTGCCGACAGCACTGGCGGTGATAAGGATGCCGTTGCTCACCTTACCGAGCGTTACCATGAATCCCTCGTCGAATTCGACGGTTGTATCGCCGCTCACCGCGACGCTGAGCACCTTCTCATCCTCGCCCGCGGCAAAGCTTATCGTGCCGATGGGCAGACTCCCGCCGAAATCATCGAGGTCGGCCGGATCGAGACCAGCGCCAACGACGGCGTAGTCGACCGTACTCGTCCGGCTGAGGTCGCCGGTACGCGTCACGGCGAAGGTCAACACGGTCGTACCGGTGTCGCCCTCTGCCTTGACTGCTTCGAGGGCAGCAATTGCCAGTTCAGGCGGCGGTGGCACGTCGTCGTTGAGAATGCGGCCGTCCGCGCTAGCGATTGCGATGATGCCGTTGGTGGCGTTGCCGAGCGTTACCGTGAAGGCTTCATCGGATTCGACCGTGGTGTCACCGCTCACCAGAATGGTGATCAGCTTCTCGGTTTCGTTAGCGGCAAGGATCACGTTGCCGTTTGGCAGGGCGCCGCCAAAGTCGGTCGCGTCGGCCGCGTCAATCCCAAGACCAATGACCGAATAGTCAACCCGCGTCTCGGCGCTGGTATCACCGCTACGACTGACAGCGAACGTAAAAGCAGTCGTGTTGCTGTCACCTTCGGCCTTGACGCCATCAAGCGCGCTGATCGCCAAATTGGGAGGCGGAGGCAAGTCATCGTCAAGAATGATGCCCGTCGCCTCAGCGATGCCGATACTGGCGTTGCTCGCATCGGCTAGCGTCACCACGAAATAGTTGTCGGGCTCAATGGTGTCGTCCCCGCGGATGTCGATGGAAATGGTCTTCCGTGTTTCACCAGGCAGGAAGGTCAGGGTTCCGGTCGGGAACACCCCACCGACAAAATCGTCGTCTTCCGCCGGATCCGGTCCGACACCCTGAACGGAATACTTGACCTGCGTTTCTGCGGCCGTGCCGCCCGAGCGAATGACTTCGAAAGTCAGCGTCGTGAGACCCGCATCGCCCTCTGCGGAGCTTCCCGCAAGGGCGATGATGTCGAGGCGTGCCGGAACTTCGCCATCGTCGTTCTCGATGGTCGCCGTCGCCCTGGGCACGGCGAAGAGCACAGCCGCCCTGTCCCCATCGGCGACGCTCAGGCGAACAGCAAAATCCTCGTTGTGTTCGGCGGTCGTATCGCCCTTTACCGCAACCGCAACCCTCGCCCGCTCCTGGCCGTCGACGAAAGTCAGACGACCCGACGGCAAGATGCCACCCACGAAGTCCTCGGCGCTGGCGGGATGATCTCCCGCTGGAGCCACCTCGTAGAAGACCTCCAGACTGCCGGCCGAGTTGCCGCTCCGGAACAGGTCAAAGTGAAACTCCGAGGGTCCCGAGTGACCTTCGGCAAGCCCTCCCTCAACGCCTACAATCGACAGCAGCGGCAGAGGTGCTGGCGCACCCAACACCTCCACGATGGCTTTCGGCTCGATCGGTACTGCTGCGCTGTCCAGGAACGACAAGTCTCCGGTCACCGCGAGATCGAGAATCGCAGCCTCGCGCGCAGTCGGTTCGGTGATACCCGCTTGGTCCACCAGGACAGTCGCCTTCGCCACCAAATCCGCCGGCAGCATGTCGAGCGTTACGAACTGGCGAGGAAAGCCCCGGTCGGTGAAGGTATCGGTAGACTCGTCCGACGCATAGTCAAACAACGAACTCTGATCCGTTACCCGCCAGGCATCCGCGAAGCTCCCGTAGAGCACATCGAAACTGACTGGCTGGGAGATCGGCGTCGCGTCGGCCAGGGCCAGATCGTCCGCGGTGTCATCGTTGAAATTGCCAAGCAGACCCGACAGCGAGCCCTTCAGCGCGTCATCCACCCATAAGTGAAGGTCCAGTCTATCCTCGAACGTATCGACGATCACCGTCAATCGCCCGGGATCATCGAGCGTATAAGTGCCGCCCGACAACACGATGCTGCCATTGCCGACGATTACGGCTCCGACCTGGGGATCGATCGCCGTCGCCACCCCATCGATGCGCAGCGGCACCGGGTCAAGCGCGTTGATCGTTACCCTATGGCCGTCGATGAGCGTGGCGATTGCGCTGATATTCGAAACCAGGTCGCCGAACGGAGTCAGGCGCGCCTGAAGCTCAAGGCCCATACTGGGCGCACTCCGGAATACCACGAACTCGCCAGCAGCCTGGAAGTCGTACGCCAGGCCGTCGAATGTGACGAGATGCGGATCGCCGCGGAACACCGGCCTTGGCCACGGCGGCAAGGTAAGGTCGTCGTCGATGATCGTACCGGTCGCCTGCTTGTTGCCGAAGAAAAGTCCGTACTGTCCCGGATCGACCAGCGTCACCGTGAAGGTCTCGTTCGGCTCGTCCCGATCGTCCGGATCGACCCCAATCGAGATCACCTGCATGGTGTCTCCCGGATTGAAGACCACCGTCCCGCCGGTAGGCAGACCGGAACCGCCCGAGACCGTATACGAGAGCGACAGCAAGGCATCGGTGTTGCCGGAGCGCGTGACGGGGAACTTGAACTCGGTCGGAATGATCGGCGGTGTAATGTCGGTTCCCTCCCTGCGGCTGACCGAACCGATCGAAACCGTGCTCGTGTCGTCGTCCGTAATCGTCCCAAACGCCACCTTACCCTGCGGCGACACATTGACACCGCTCAGAGCCACCTCGAAATGCTCGTCGGCCTCGGGAATTGTGTCGGCCAGCACCTGGATCGTGATCGTCTTCGACGGCTCGTTGGGCGCGAAATCGACCAATCCAAACGGGAACACGCCACCGAAGTCGTAAGCGTCTGCCGGGTGTGGTGCGGTCCGGAGACCCGCCACCTGGTAGGTGACGTGGTCGGCGAGGTCCAGCTTGCCTGTTCGGGTAACCGTAAACGTGAAGGGGGTCCACGGACTGGTCCCGGCAAGATTACTGCCTTCCTTCCTGCTGGCGCTCGCAGCGGCGATAGTAATACGAGTCGCGTCGTCGTCGCGGATCGTTCCAAGCGCGTCGGCCGTGCCAATGGTCTGGTTGACCGAGGGACTGGACAGGCTGACCTTGAATCCTTCGTCCTGCTCTGGCAGGAAATCGCCCGCTACCGGGATCTTGACGATCTTGCTCGCCTCGTTCGCGGCAAAGATCAAGGTCCCCGTAACCACGCCGGTGAAATCGGCCCAGTCGGCTGGATGGGCACCTTCCCCGGCGACACTGTAGTCCACCGTCGCGCCCGACTGGAGATTGCCGCTCCGGGTTACCCGGAATAGAAAATCGGTGGTGACGCCGTTCCCTTCGTCCTTGTCAGCATCGACGGCTGAAATGGAAAAGCCTGTTTGCCTGTCGTCGTTCTGGATTGTTCCGCCTTGACTCGCTACGTCGATGGTCGCGTTCGCGGATGGATTGAGCAGCATGGTCACAAACGACTCGTCCGGCTCGAAATCCGTGTCGCCGCTGACAGGAACGATGATGTCCTCGCGGAACTTTGCGGGGTCATCGAACAATACCGGGGCCGCGCTCGCGGGCCAGACACCGCCGAAGTCGTCGGCCGTCGCATCACCGAGGCCAGGCTCGACCCTCCAGCCGACCGAGACAATGGCGTTTGGATCACCGGAACGGACGATGGCGAAAGTGAATGGCGTCGTGCCCGAGTCCCCCTCGGCCTGCACCGCATTGCCGGGAAAAAGAGAAAGCGTCGGTGGACCGTCGTCGTCCAGGATCAGGCTGCTCGCACTCGACTTGCCGAGCGTGGCCTTATTCGTCGGCGAGGAAAGCTGGACTGTGAACCCCTCGTTGGGCTCTGGGTCCGTGTCCCCCTCTACCAACACGGTGATCTCCTGCGAGAGATCGCCTGCGGCAATGCTTACCGCACCGCCCGGGAATGTGCCGCCAAAGTCGACCGCATCGGCGGCTCTGTTGCCGCTTTGAGAAACGTCGACGTCCCACTGAACATCGACTGGCTTGCTGTAGACCTTGTTCAGACTGATCTCGAAGCGAAACGGCGTGCCTCCGCTGTTGCCTTCACGCTTCATCGTGTCGATCGCGGATATCGACACCGTCGGTGGCAAGCCATCGTCGTTTCGGATGAGGCCACCCGCGGCATCCTTGATGATCGTCCCGTAGTCCGAGTTGGTCAGCACGACATTGAAGGCTTCATCACTCTCTGGATCATTGTCGCCGCTTGTCTGGATCTCGATCTTTGCGGAATCCTGGTCGGCAGCAATGGTGATCTGCCCGGCGGGCGGCAACTGCTTGCTTGCGTAGTCGTCCTTGTCGGTCGAGCCGGGATCGACGCGGTAGTCGATGGTAGACGGCTTGCTCAGATCTCCGGTACGCGTGACGGTATACGTATAGGTCTTTACATCACCCGGACCACCTTCGTCCTGGTCGATTGGGTTGGGCCCAATCGAGATGTGAACGTCGTCAGGGACGAATTGAATGACCGTGAAAGCCTCCACACCCGCCGGACTGGGTCTGGCAACGAACTTCCCGTCACTGAAGGTGCCCGCGAGGTTGATCCATGTGTCGATCGAGCCGTTACTATCCGTATCGAGTTCCAGAGCGCCTGCCTTGAATGGAACGTCGTCGCTTGTGAAACGGACGCCCAGGATTTTGATGGAGTCAACCGCTTCAAAATCAGAAATGAAATCCCCGGAGATGCCTGCCACGTCGTCTTCGAAAATATCCGCCCCCGCTCCTCCGGTCAGATTGTCATGATCGCCCCCGCCGCTCAACACGTCGTCGCCATCGTCGCCAGACAAGACATCATTACCAACACCACCGACAAGAACATCGTTTCCCGCTCCGCCGTCTATGAAATCATCGCCAGCACCACCATCAATGTAATCGATTAGCCTTCCACCAACGAGCTTGTCATCACGTATCTCACCGACTATGAACTGCCTATCTATGTCGTCCCCAAACACCGTGCCCGAGTAGTTATCGACAACAATAGAAGACCACCTGTTAGACTGCTCGTAATGAGAAGACTTTGTTATCCGCAAGACCGCATCCCAGTAGCTGTTGATCTCGTCGGCACTGCTAGACCATGCTTTCCCGAGTGCGTAATCTTGGTCATACCAGATTATCGAATTGGTTGTAGTTCTCCCGTCTGGTTTCTCCGGCATGAACCAAAATAAATTCGGATGAAGGCTTTTAATGAGCGCATGTAGTCCCTTGAACTGAGGATCATTCTGGAACCCAATGTTGAGTATGCTCGAAGCCGGCGGCTCCTCAAGGCTCCCGACATATCCAGGAAAGATCTTGGCAGGAAGAAGTGGCGTAGAGAAAGTGACGAACTTGCCCAGATCGTATATTTTGCTGCCTTGCTGCTGGGAAGCTCGGTGCTGAGAAACAAAATAGGTTTGATTCGCAGCTCCCGCACCAAGGCCAAATCCAGTAACCCAAACCTCAGCGACCGTTCCATGTTGTCCAGCATAGCGCTCAACGGCAGTAAACAAGTCCCCGAAAAGACCTGAGTATGTCAAGCCCTCTGTGCCAAGGAAAGGTATTGGTAAGGTTGGCATCATCAGAGCAAGATGCCCAAGAGCATCAATGACACCTTCAGCCTCGCGGAATGCGATACCGACTTTTGTGGGATCGTTAGTAGCAGGATCCCGATAAACTACGGGAAGTGCGCGAGCGACAAAGGGTAAGCCAGCCTTTAGTAGAGTTTCAGTCGTCGAAAGTCCGTCTAATAACCTAATTACCACTTGAGCTACGGGGTGAGAAAAGACAAGGTTGACTACCTTATCGGCAATTACAGAGGTCAGGTCTATGAGCGTATCAATGTCTTGAGTCGAAGGTTTAAAGTATTCCCCATCAAAGTAGTTTGCTACTTCTGCACCACTAAAACCAAGCTCTGTTGGAGTAAGCGGAAGCCAACCAGTTGGCAGAGCACCTATCGAATTTGGACTCGCAGCTTTCGCAATTTGTGCAAAATCAGAAATCTCTTCCTTAGCAACACCATCGTAAGCAAATGCGCCCGCTGAAAGGATTGCTCCTGAGGCTGTCGGGATCGATAGCGTTGCGCCTATAGGATTTAGGAGTCCCACGGAGAAATTCTCATTCGACTCCAACTCCCCGTCTGCTCTTACGTTTATCGTGACTATTTGTGAACTTTCGCCAGGATAAAAAATGGTTTCTCCAATGATGGCACCAGAGAAGTCACGCCAATCGGCTGGATTATATCCGGCACCAGATACGGCGTAAGAAACCGTGCTGGTATTACTCAGATTTCCTGTCCGCGTAACCAGAAAGGTAAACGGCGTCGTGCCCGAATCCCGCTCTGGCTTGTTGGCGTCGAGCGCTGCAATCGAGACGACGGGCAATTGCGCGCTCTTGACGAGCTGAATGCTGGTATAGGCGTCGTCAGCAAGGTCGCTGGGCGTGAGCACCAGATCGCCGGAGATGGAACTGCCGAGCATAATGCTCGCATCCGTGGCTCCGTCGCCGTCAGCATCAATCGTCAGCAAGCCGCCGCCAATGTTGATCGCAACCGCATCCAGGCGCACGCCCATGACTTCAATCGTATCGTGCTCGTCCAGATCGGTAATCCGGTCCCCGTCGAGCTCCGCGAGCGTTCCGCGGAACACGTCGTTCCCGGTCCCGCCGGTGAGGACATCCAGACCGAGGTTGCCCTCCAGGCGATCGTTACCTTCCCCGCCGTCAAGAGTGTCCGCCAACCCACCGCCGATCAGAAGGTCATTCGCGCTCGTGCCCGTCAACGCGAAACGCTCTACCTCCCACGCCGACACCATGTGGTTGCCGCTCTGCGCATTCCGCAGGACCCGCTCCACCGCCAGAGCCGGATCGTCGACAGCATTGCCGCCCGCGTCGAAGAGGTCCACGGCGATCCCGTCGTTCTCGGAAGCTGGAACCAGCGCCGACCAGTCCAACCGCAGCAGATCCGACCCTGCCCCCCCATTCACGGCGTCGACACCGATTCCCGGATCAAGCACGTCGTCCCCGTCGCCACCGATCAGGTCGTCGTCCCCTGCGCCGCCGTCGAGCGTATCGTTGCCGCCGCCGCCGACCAGCACGTCGTCGCCGTCACCGCCTTCGATCAGGTCGTCGCCGCGTACGCCCAGCGCGTCGGCGCCGAACACAACATAGCCGCTGCTTTGCGCAGAGTTGGCTGCGCCGACCAGCAGATCAGCGACACCATCATCATCCAGATCCCCGACCGCCGGTGCGTGAAAGTAGGGGTTGTAAGGGTATTCGTTGTCCAGCAGGAAGCCACCGATGCCATTGTTCAGGTCTGCCCAGGTCACCGACGCACGGCTGCCTTTGCCAAAGACCACTGCATTCGCGACCACGATCTCATCGCGCCCGTCGCCGTTGAGGTCGCCGGCATTGGCCATCGCCCCCGAGAACTGCAGTTGGTAGCCGGGCACGCTGCCGCCCACTTCGGAGAGCTTGAACGGCGCCAGCGCGTTACCGCCGAACACCACGTAGGTGACGCCCGAGGCGCCAATCAGCAGATCCTGGTACCCGTCACCGTTCGCGTCCGCGGTCTCCAGGGTGTTGCCGACGTACTGGCCCTGCCACTCTCCACCGATCTTGAACCCGCCCACGCCCTGGGCGACATCGTCCAGATGGATGGTGTCGCCCGTCGCGGGGGTGTACACGACGTAGGCCGCGCCAACATATTGTTGCGTGCCCACTCGCTGGTAGGGCGCACCGATCAGCAGGTCGTTGCGTCCGTCGCCGTTGAGGTCGTTCACCACCGTGCCCGCATATCCGGACCGGTCCTCCGGGTCCTCGCCAACGATCTTGTACCCACCCACGCCCTGGGCGACGTCGTCGAGGTTGACCTTGGCGCCGTCGGCCTTGCCGTAGACGACATAGCTTGCCCCCGCCAGGTTGCCACCTTCGCCGTTGCCATAGGCGCCGATCAGCAGGTCCGCGAGTCCGTCGCCGTTGAGGTCGCCGACGGATTTCAACAGGCTGCCAGTCCAGTTGTTGGCGTCTTCGCCGACGATCTTGTAGCCGCCGACACCGTTGGCGATGTCGGCCAGATCGATGGTCACGGCACCGGCGCGCCCGAGCACGACGTACACCGCCCCGGCATCGCTACCACCCTCGTCGTTGTAGGCGGCACTGAGCGCGAAGTCTCCGAGTCCGTCGCCGTTGAGGTCGCCGAGTGCCACGAGGTTGCCGCCAGCGCGGTCGCCCGCAGCCTCGCCCACCAGCTTGAAGCCGCGGCCGGTGGCCGCCAGCTCGCCGAGGTCGATCTGCCAGTCAGCGTGCGAGGGGGCGAACACGACGTAGGCCGCTCCGGCATCCGTGCCGCCGGCATCGTTGCCGGTGGCGCCGATGGCGAGGTCGGCCTGGCCGTCGCCATCAATGTCGCCGACCGCTGCCATCGCCGCGCCGGCCAGATCGTCTGCCGCTTCGCCGGCAAGCTTCAGCCCGCCGACACCGAGTGCCACGTCGTACAGCGATACCCGCCCGCTGTCCACGTGCTCGCCGTCGCCGATCAAGGTGTCGTTGCCGGCGCCGCCGATCAGGTGGTCGGAACCACCGTAGCCGTACAGCAGATTGTTGTGCGCGTTGCCGGTGATGACGTTGTCGAGCGCGTTGCCCCTGCCGGGGCTGTCGTAGGGTGAGTCGACGATCAGGTTCTCGATGTTGTCGGCCAGGGTCAGGTTCTGCCCAACCGCGGTGTCGATACCCTCGCGAGGATTCTCTGTCGGTCTTTCAAAGACATGCTGATAACCCCCTATGTGCTTCGAGTCGTCCGCTGTGAAATAGACATCGTCACCAATGCCGCCCACCAGCACGTCGTACCCCGGACCACCACTCAGGGTGTCGTTGCCCGCTCCACCGTAGAGCACGTCTTCACCATCGCCACCCAAGAGCACATCGTCGCCTGTCCCACCGTCGAGCGTGTCGGCGCCGGCGCCGCCGTCAAGCAAGTCATTGCCTTCAAGGCCTTTGAGTACGTCGTTGCCGCCCAGCCCAGTCAGACGGTTGTCGACCGCCGAGCCAACGATATAGTCGCCGCTCGGACTGCCGATGACGTTCTCGATGTCGATCAGCGTGTCTCGCCCCAGGTCGCCGTCGTCACTGGCTACGCCGGCACCGAGGTCCACGCCTACCGAGCCCGACGCCCGGCTATAGTCCGCGGTGTCGATGCCCGGCCCGCCATCAAGCACGTCATCGCCGGCATTGCCTTCGAGCGTGTCGTTGCCTAAACCCCCGATGAGGAAGTCATCATCCCTACCCCCGGCCAGTAGGTCGTCACCATTGCCGCCAAGCAGGAAGTCGGCATACTGCGTGCCGGTGACATCGAGATGCTCGATGTCGTTGTAGATCACGCCGTAGTTCGCGCTGTTGATTCCCCAGCGCGCCGTATTGGCCGGCGCCGCCACTTCGTAGCCCACACCGCTTCGGTTCAGATAGTTCCCCTGCGCGTCGTAGTAAAACGACCAGATGCCCCGACCAGCGACGAGGTAGTCCTGCGTCTCGCCGCTGTAGTCGAGCACCAGTCGGTCATCCCCGGCACCACCGTCAACGTCGTCGCTGCCCGCATCCCGCTGGTAGATCACGTCGTTACCACCGCCGGCGATCACCGTGTCGTTGCCACCGCCGGCATCGATCACGTCGTCGCTGTCACTGCCGTAAACCAGGTCATCATCACCGAAAGAGCTCATCAGTTTGTCTCCAACGTTCGCAAGTCATCCAAATGACGTACAGGCAGATTGGTGGACACCTGGTGAAGTCTTCCCCCGATCGTCGCCACAGGTGAAATCCGCGCGGTCCACGCAATGCTGAGCAATGGACGCGAAGCAACGCGTGCAACAGGGCCCACGCCCGAAGGGGAAAAAAAAAGGCGCGGCAGCGAGGCCGCGGGTCATCGCCCGGATTGGAAGCCCGGTGTTCATGACCTGTCTCTCCCAAGAGAACAAAGCAAAGCCAAGGCAAACAGAGGTGCTGGCGTGGAAAAACTAGCGAATTTCAGCGGCAGCGTAAATCCCCCCAGTTATGGGGGGTATCCGGCAAAGCCACAGTGGTGATAGCATCGTTAGCGGAGGGGGCATGGCGACAGACAGACTCGACAGCGGTCGGTGTGCGCTGCTCGACATCATCTACAACCGGCAAACGCAAGATCGCGACCCACTGGCCTTGATGCCCGCGTGGTTCGAAGGTCTGCGCCGCTTGCTGCCCTTTTCGTCGGGCGTCTTCATGCCCATCGACCCGGTCGGCGGCGCCTTGTGCCAGGGTTATACGCATGACTGCAACCAGCAGGACATGCGCGACTACCTCGACAATTACCAGACGCTGGATCCCTACGTGATCTGGCAACCGGCGCTCAAGAAGCCGGACACCGTGGTTCGCCTGTCTGACGTCACCGACATCGGCACAACCTTTCGTGGCGAGTTCGGCGAGTTCATGAATCGCATTCCCTACTTCCATGCGCTGGCAGTCATTCCGCAGCTGAACGGCATTCCCGTTGGCGCTTTCTCGGTGCACCGGCGACGCCGGCAGCGCGACTTCGACCCCCGCGAAATGGCGCTCTTCCAGTGGTTCGTTGGCCATGCCGCGACCGCCATCGACTACCTCACGCTGCAGCACCAACGCGACCAGCAACGGCCCCTGGCGGTGCTGGTGATGTCACGCGACGGAAGCATTCAGGCATTGAGTGCGGAAGCGATGCGGATTCTCGAATCGCTGCCCGACAAGGTGGTCCAGCTCCTGCCCGGACCGACTGAATCCTCCCGCATCTGGCGCTGTGGCAGCGAGGTCTTCGCCGTCAGCACGCGGCGCATCGATCCGGCGAGCATCGTCGGCCTTGGCCATGTCAGTCGGGTGCCACCCTCGCCGGCGATCGACCGCCTGGCGCGACGACTGCGGATCACCGAAGGCGAGCAGCGCCGCCAATTTGCCGTGACCTTCGAAAAGCTTGACGTGAACAACGAAGTGCGCGGCGAGATTTTCGGGCTGCAACTCACGCCGCAGCAAAAGCGTGTGGCGATCCTCCTGCTCAAGCGCTACGAGCCACGCCAGATTGCCGACATCCTGATGCTCTCGCCGCATACGGTGCGTGAGTACGTGAAGGACATCTATCGTCGGGCCGGAGTCAGCGGCTACGAGAAGCTGATCAGCCGGCTCTCCAGTGCGACCCGCGTCAACCCGCAGGCGGACCAGCCCGATGCCTGGCGGCCGCGGCCAAACGGCGACGGCTTGCCACAGCCGCCAGATCCCGGACCGGGCGATCGCAGCTGAGCTAGGCGCCGGGGCGATTGGCGACGATCTGCCCCTTCTCTCCGCCAGCGCTGCTGAGCTCGCAAGCACTTGCAACTCCTCCAACCGCGCCGATGCGGGCAGACCGTGGAGGTCTCCCCGGGCGTGCCTCGGCGCCGCCTCAGGGCGGCTTCGACTTGACTCAAGCGGCTCCCTGCCAGCCACCCTCCGGCACTCTGCCGGCACGAAAAGCGCGCCCCCGACCCCCTCTGTTTTGGGGGGTTGTGGTCAGAACCACGATCAATTAGCCTTGTTTTAATGTAGACATTTCCGTGATCTTCGGAAGAGGAGCTGTCTGCTGGATGACGGAGGGACAGCCGTCCGGGGCAATCCCGGATCGCGCTTAAGGGAGCGCGACCTGTCCCGCCAAGCGGCTTTGGGAGGCGCAATGCGGCACGCAAACGCAAACGTTCGCTTCGGGCGCGGGCTTCGGCTTCCGCGATCCTTGGCGGCGCCTGCCGCATTCAAGCCGTTCCGCCATTTTCGTTACCGTGACAGTCGCCGGTGCGACTCACGAATCTCCCTTCTCCCGTACTCGGACGAAGATGGGTCGGCAATCAGGGCAACGGTCACGACTTTCATGATCGGTGGCGTCGCGACCATTGCTGACTGTTAGTGCAATCTGGCAAGGAGGAACAACAATGACAACAACGAGCAGTCCTTGGGCGCACGCCTTGGCAACAAGCGTGGCACTCATCGCCTGGACATGGGCCAGCGAAGCATCGGCAGCGGTCGTCACCAGCGGTTGCGCCAGCGCCAACCAGTTCTGCACCGTCGAGGAGCTCGTTGGCGGCGCAAACATGCTGATCAACGACAAGTTCTTCGACCACTGGACCGTTGACGATGCCTCTACCGTCGCGCCCGTCGACCTGTCGCGGATCACGGTCATGCCCCTGGACGACCAGGTCTTGAATCCTGGCCTGGCGTTTCTTGCCAATGGCGCGCTGATCACCGGTGGATTCGACCAGATCGACCTCGACTTGGCTTTCCGGGTTTCGGTGGTCGGCGGTGCGCCGCGGATCGTCGGCAGTTCGCTCGAACTCACGGCCTATGAATTCAGTGCCGGCAATGCCGGCGGGCTGATCGCCGTTGCCAGCGACCTGCTCGCCGCGAACGGCACGGACATACTCGGAGAACAGGAAGTCTTCGCGATGCTCTCCCTGGACGCGGTGCTGTTCGATTCGATCGTTTACGCGTCACAGGCTGCGGTTCTCGTCGAAACCAACATTCTCGTCACCGGCGACGACACGCTGGATACGGTTGCCCTCAACAGCTTCACCCAACGCTTTTCACAGCGCGCCTTGCAGGTTCCCGAACCGCCGGTCGCGCCGATCCTGGGCCTTGCCCTGCTCGGACTGTGGCGGCGACGACGCCACTCACCGCGGTAGCCAAAAGGGCTGCCGCCAGACTGCCGCACCCGCAGTTGCAGGAACTCGCAGACCAGGATCCACACGCACGATCCAGTTAGCCGCGCCCTGACGGTCCTTTCACGTCCGTCGACCATCGGGGTGCTTGACCTTTCATCGTCAGAACGCAGGGGAACGCCATGGCCATCATCAGAGGAAAAAGCGACAGCGACAATATTCTTGGCCTGCAGGGTGACGACATCATCTTCGCCCGACGCGGCAACGACACCGTGGACGGCGGCGGCGGCAACGACCGCATCTTTGCCGACGACGGCGATGACCTGGTCTTCGGTGGCGAAGGCGACGACAGCCTTTTCGGCGAGGATGGCAATGACACGCTCGACGGCGGCACCGGCAACGACCGTGTTTCCGGCGGACGCGGCGACGACCTTGGCGTTTACCGCCTCGCAGAAAACCGCGGCTTCAGCAACTATTACGACGGCGGCGAAGGCAATGACACGCTGCGCCTGGTGCTCACCCAGGCAGAAGCCAACTCGGCAGGCGTAATGGCCGACATCGACGCCTTCCGGCAATTCCTGGCGCTGAACAACCAGCCCGACCGTGCAAGCAACCCCACCTTCCAGTTCTCCAGTTTTGATCTGACGGTTCGCAACTGGGAAAACCTCGAGGTGGTGATCGACCCCCCGCCACGGCTGCCCGTGATTTCCATCGACGACGCCCAGACCACCGAGGGCGGCACCCTGGCATTCCTGGTGTCAGTGAGCGAGGCCGATCCCAGCCAGCCGATCACGGCAACCTACACCATCAGCTTCGGGCCAGCGGCCAGCGGCAACGCCGAGCATGGCGATCTTGGCACGGGAACGCCGCTCTCCGGCCAGGTGAGCATAGCCGCCGGAGCGACCCAGGCGACGATCCTGATACCGACCGTCAATGACGACCTGGTCGAGGCCACCGAGCACTTCACCGTCACCCTGAGCAACGTCAGCGCCAACGCGTCAGCCGGCAGCCTGGTTGCCACCGGCACGATCGTCGACAACGACCTGCCCGCACTGTCGATTGCCGACGCCACCGCCACCGAGGGCGATCCGGGAGCACCGGGAAGCACGATCACGTTCACCGTCACCCGCAGCGGCGACAACAGCGCTCCTTCCACGGTCAACTACACCGTCAATCCGGGCAGCGCGACCGCCCCCGACGACTACAACGACAGCATCGACGCGCTGAGCGGTACGCTGAGCTTCGCGGCCAACGAGACCAGCAAGACCATCACCCTCGACGTCACCGACGACCTGGTGCCGGAAGCGACCGAGAACTTCACCGTCGAACTGAGCGGCCCGAGCAACGCGACGATCAGCCGCGCTCTCGCCACCGGCACGATCGTCGACAACGACCTGCCCGCACTGTCGATTGCCGACGCCACAGCCACCGAGGGCGATCCGGGTGCGGCCAATACGACGATCAGCTTCACCGTCACTCGCAGCGGCGACAACGGCAGCCCGTCGACCGTGAACTACACCGTCAATCCCGGCAGCGCGACCTCGCCCGACGACTACAACGACAGCGTCGACGCGCTGAGCGGTACGCTGAGCTTCGCGGCCAACGAGACCAGCAAGACCATCACCCTCGACATCACCGACGACCTGCTGCCGGAAGCGACCGAGAACTTCACCGTCGAGCTGAGCGGCGCCAGCAATGCGACGATCGTCCGCGCTCTCGCCACCGGCACGATCGTCGACAACGACTCCGGTCCCACCTTGCCGACGCTGTCGATCGGCGACGCGGCGGCTACCGAGGGCAATGTGCTGGCCTTCGTCGTCTCGGTGGACAAGGCCGACCCGGGCAGCCCGATAACAGCCACCTACACTGTCACCTTCGCGCCGGCAGGCGTTGGTTCGGCCGATCAGAGCGACCTCGCCCCGCAGACACCGCTGACCGGCACGGCGACGATTCCGGCGGGCCAGACGTCCGTGCTGATCTCCATCGGCACCTTCGATGATCAGCAAATCGAAGGGCCCGAGACCTTCGCGGTCAGCCTCAGCAACGTCAGCGCCAATGCTCAGCCCGGCAATCTGCAGGCGACAGGCACCATCGTCGACAACGAGAAAGTCGAATGCGGCTACTCATGGGGCGACCCGCACTACGTCACCGCCGACGGCCTGACCTACGACATGCAGGCCTGCGGCGAATTCGTCCTCGTCGAGACCCGCGAGGCCACTGACCCCAACCCGCTCACCATACAGACGCGCACCGCCATGTATGGTCCCAACGTCTCGGTCAACACCGCCGTGGCGACCCTGGTCGACGGCCATCGAGTGACGATCGATACTTTCGAAAGCCAGCCGCTGCGGATCGATGGCCAGATCACGACGCTCGCATCCGGAGATTCCGTGGTACTCGGCGGCGGCCAGATACATTTCGACTCCGGCGTCTACTCGATCGTCTACCCGACGCAGGAGCGCCTGATCGTTACTGACCGGGGAACTTATGTTGACGTGCGCGTATGCGCTTCGGCTGACCGCCCCGATGGTTCGCTGCACGGGCTGCTCGGCAACTTCGACGGCAACACGGCAAATGATCTGGCGACGCGCGACGGCACCGTCTTGTCGACACAACCCACCTTTGCGGAGCTGTACGACACCTTTGCCAACAGCTGGCGCATCACGCAGGCCGAGTCGCTTTTCGACTACCGCGCCAGCGAAAGCACCGAGACCTTCAGCGACGTCGACTGCCCGATCCAGAAGACCAACCGCGCGTCGCTCCCGGCAAACAAGGTCGCCGAGGCGATCGCCCTTCTCGACGCCGCTGGGATCACCGATCCAGCCTTGCGCGAAGCGGCGATCCTGGACTATGCACTGACCTGTGACCCGTCGTTCATCACCAGCGCCGGTGAGGCTGGCGCACCCAGCCAGTCGGTGAAGGTCATCGACCCGACGATCACCTGGACCAATGGCGGCCAGATCATCATCGGCAGCGCTGGCGCGCCCAGCCAGTTCGATATCGGCAGCACTGCCACCGCTCTCACCGGCGTCGTCTGGACCGGCAGCGCCCCTTCCAACAACTGGAGCGAATCGGGAAACTGGCTGCCGGCCGCACCGTCGGCGGCCGACAACGTCATTTTCGGGGAGCTCGGCGCCGGCGGCGTCAACGTCGTTGACCAGGATGTCACCATCGCCGCGTTGAACTACACCGGCGCCATTGCCCCGTTCACCTTCGAGGCAGACCACGTCACCGACCTCGACGGCGGCCGTACTTTGACAGTGACCGGTAACGCCACGGTCGGGACGGCCAACCCGGCAGCCCGCGTGAACCTGACGATTGCCAATGGCACGGCTGTTGCAGCGCACGTCACGGGGCTGAATGTCGGCGTCAACTGGGCGGGCGCGGGCGCCGTCACCGGTAATTTGACCGTAACCAGCGGTGCATCGTTGGATGCATCGGAGGCCAGCCAACTCTCCGTCGGCCGGGTGGCCGACGTCGGTTGGCAAGGCCAGGCAGACGGCAGCCTGGTGCTCGGCACCGACAGCATGATCGATCTCGGTACGGCCGCGACCCCGGCCACGCTCAACATCGGCTGGAATGAATCGACCGGCAGTTCCGGCTATTACCAGTATCTCAACTACAGCAGCGCCACCGGCCTGCTCGACGCCAGTGAAGGCGCGCTCACCGCCGAGCTCTCCGAACTCAACGTCGGCCGGACAACCGGACGGGGAACCGCCAGCGGTACCCTGATCATGGGCGACGGCACCGCGATTACCACCCCGACAGCCAATATCGGCATGGGCGGCACCAGCGAGGGCGGCGCCACCGGAACACTCGACGTCCGCGGCGGCAGCCTGAGCTTTGCCGGCGCCGACACCAGCCTCAACTTCGGCAGCGGCGGCATGACCATCGCCGATGGCGTCGACTTCACTGTCGGTAGCGCCGCCGATCGCCTCGGCCATCTGCGCATCGGCTACAACCTCAGCGGCATCGATCTGGCCGATACCGCCATCGATCAGACCAACGACCGTTTCACCGCCTTCGTCGCCGACGAACTCTCCGTCGGCCGGGTGGCCGACGTCGGTTGGCAAGGCCAGGCAGACGGCAGCCTGATACTCGGCACCGACAGCATGATCGATCTCGGTACGGCCGCGACCCCGGCCACGCTCAACATCGGCTGGAATGAATCGACCGGCAGTTCCGGCTATTACCAGTATCTCAACTACAGCAGCGCCACCGGCCTGCTCGACGCCAGTGAAGGCGCGCTCACCGCCGAGCTCTCCGAACTCAACGTCGGCCGGACAACCGGACGGGGAACCGCCAGCGGTACCCTGATCATGGGTGACGGCACCACCATTAACACCGTCGAAGCCAACATCGGCATGGGGAGTACGACCGAGGGCGGCGCCACCGGAACACTCTCCCTGGTCGACAGCTTCACCGGCTCGTTCAAAGCCACCACCGCAAACCTCGCCAATGGCCTGTTCGACTTCGCCAACAATACGCTGAAGATCGGCGGCAGCGGTGCCATCGTTACGGCCACCTTCAACCTTGCCGGCGGTCTGCTGACGGGAAACGCCGTGGACCTCGACTCGGGCGGCAGCTTCAACTACACCGGCGGCCGGCTCGATGTCCTGACTTTCAACGGCAACCTGGACGAGAACGGCGGCACGCTGGCCGCCGGCGACAGCGGCGTCGGAACGACAACGGTCAACGGCGACTACCGGCTTTCCGACGCCGGCACGCTGGAAATCAATCTGGCGGGTGCGGGTGCGGGCGTCGGCTACGACCAGCTCGTCGTCAATGGCAGCGTCGACCTCAACGGTGGCGGCACAAGCGGCGGCATGCTCGATCTGATTCTCGATTTCGCGCCGCAGCTGAACGACTCATTCGTTATCATCAGTAACGACGACAGCGACGCGATCTCGGGCGACTTCGCCGGGCTGGCCGAGGGTGGCAGCGTGCAGGCGAGCTACGGCGGCCAGATCTACTCGTTCGCGATCAGCTACGCCGGCGGCGACGGCAACGATGTCGAACTTACCGTGACCAACATCGTCGTCGGCGATCTGCCGCTGCTTTTTGGTCCGTTGATTACCGGCAGCCTGACGGCAAGCACGACCCTGACGGCGGGTGTGAGCCAGGCTGCCGTGACGGCGGGCGCGGTGCAATTTGCGACTGGCGCACGAGTTGCGCTCGATGTGCCAGCTTTCGACGCGCCGGACGTCGATGCCGGGCAGCAACTGGTCGACAGCGGCGCGGCTGCTGCGGCGGGCAGCGACATGGTTCGCTTCGATGGCCTGCTGGCGGCGCTCGGTGCGGTCGGCGCCGAGGCGCCGGAGATCGTCGTGGCGGCGTCGAGCGATAGCGGCATCGTGACCGATCTCGGGCCAGCTTCGCTCGCCGAAATGGTCGGCGCTGCCGTTGCAGACGACGCTGCCGACGCTGCCGACGCAGCCGACAGAGCCGAAATGGGCGATATCGCCGACGATGGCGGCTACGGCGCGCTCTACATCGACGCTGGCACAAGCACTGCGGACGGTTTGCCGGCGTTGCCTCTGACGGCGTTGGCCGGCGCGCTGTCGCTCGGCTACGTCGACTTTCTGATGATCTGACGCAGCGCATCGTCTGTCGGCCATGCCGGCAGACGAGCGGGAACTGCCAGCAAAGCGCTGGCAGCGCCCGTGCGCAACGTGATGGCGGAGAAGCGCTTCAGCGGCCGGCGGCTCGCTCCGGCGACCCGATTCGCGGCTGCGCGACGCCGTCGGCGCGAAACAGGTGCGCCGCCGACGCCGGCAGGCCGAATGCCAGCAGGTCGTCGATAGCGATGTCGTCGCGCGTGCTCTTGGCGAGCAGCGGCATGGTGGCGCCCGGCAGGTCGAGATACACGTGACTGAGTTCGCCAAGCCGCTCGACATGACTCACGCGGGCGCGATGCGGCCCCTGCCCGAGCAGCACATGCTCGGGCCGGATGCCCAGCGTCACCGGCTCGCCCGGGGTCAGCCCCTGCGCTGACACGCGAGCTTCGCAGGCCATTGACTGGGCGTCGAGCCGCACCCGGTCATCGCCCGTGGACCTGACCGTCGCAGTGACGAAGTTCATCGCCGGCGAGCCGATGAAACCGGCGACGAAGCGGTTCGCCGGATGATGATAGAGGTCCAGCGGCGGACCGGCCTGGGCAACACTTGGCGCATCCGTGCAGCCGGCCAGCGGCTGCAGCAGGACGATGCGATCGGCCAGCGTCATCGCCTCGACCTGGTCGTGCGTGACGTAGACCATGCTCGCCGAGCCCAGCGTGCGGTGCAGCCTGGCGATTTCGAGGCGGGTCTGGACGCGCAGTGCAGCGTCGAGGTTGGACAGCGGCTCGTCGAACAGGAAGACCTTCGGCTGACGAACGATCGCGCGTGCGATCGCGACCCGCTGGCGCTGCCCGCCGGACAACTCTTTCGGCCGACGCTGCAGCAACCCGTCGAGCTGGAGAATGCGCACCGCTTCGGCGATGCGCCGCGTGACCTCGCCGGCTGGCAGCTGGCGATGCTGCAGGCCGAAGACCATGTTTTGATGCACGGTCATGTGCGGGTAGAGGGCGTAGCTCTGGAAGACCATCGCCACGTTGCGCCGTGCCGGCGGCAAGGCGTTGACCAGCAAGCCGTCGATCTCGATCTCGCCTTCGCTCGGATCTTCCAGGCCAGCGAGCAGGCGCAGCAGCGTCGACTTGCCGCAACCGGAAGGCCCGACGAAGACGCAGAACTCGGCCGCTGCGATGCTCAGGTCGATGGCGCTCAATACCGGCGTCGCGCCGAATCGCTTGCCCACGCCGCGCAGCTCGATGCGGCTCATCGCCCTCCTCCCGATCGCGGCCAGGCGCCTTTCACGCGTTCACCCTTTCACCGCGCCGGCCGACAGACCGGCGACGATGCGCCGCTGAAAGACCACCACCAGTACCACCAGCGGCAGCGTCACGATCACCGATGCCGCCATCAGCCTGCCCCAGGGCAGCTCGAAGCCGCTGGCGGTGCTGATCAGTGCGATCGCCACTGGCACCGTTCGCACCTCGGTCGACAGCGTGAAGGTCAGCGCGAACAGGAACTCGTTCCAGGCGGCGATGAAGGCCAGCAGGCCGGTGGCGACCATCGCTGGCCACAGCAGCGGCATGAAGACCCGGAACACCAGCGTCAGGACGCCGACGCCATCCATCGCCGCGGCTTCTTCGAGCTCCCTGGGCAGTTGGCGGACGAAGGTGACCAGCACCCACACGGTGAACGGCAAGGTCAGCACCAGGTCGGCGAACACCAGCGCGGCCAGCGAGTCATAGAGACCGAAAGCCCGCACCAGCTCGAACATCCCCGACAGCACCGCGACCTGCGGCAGCATCGAAGCCGACAGGATCAGCATCAGCAGGACACCACGGCCGCGAAACTGCACGCGCCCGAACGCCCAGGCGGCCATCAGGCTGAGGACCAGCGACAGCGCGACGACGCAGCTGGCGACCAGCAAGGAGTTGAGCAGGTTCTGGGCAAACGGCTGCTCGGCGAAAACGCCGGTGTAATTGGCAAGCGTCGGCGCCGCCGGCCACAGCTGCGGCGAGAACAGCCCGGTGCCCTGCTTGAACGAACTCGACAGCGCGTAGAGCAGCGGAAACACCGACAGCAGGATGAACAGCAGCGACGCCGCCAGGTAGCCGGCGCGGCCCCAGGCGAAACGGCGCCGCGGCGCGGTCGCCGGCCGTGCACGGGTTTTCACGCCTTCGGTCACGCCGCGGCCCGCTCGAAGGTCCGGCGCATCAGGCCCATGGCGACGATGCTCAGCAGCGCGATCATGAAAAACAGGCAGGTCGCCGCGGCCGACCCGTAACCGACCAGACCGAAGTCGATCAACTGTTCGCGGACGAAGACCGACATGCTCCGCGTATCGCGACTGTTCGAGGTCATGACGTAGATCAGGTCGAACACCCGCAGCGCGTCGAGTGTGCGAAAGATCATCGCCACCAGGACGCCGGGCAGGATCAAGGGCAGCGTGATGCGGCGAAAGACCGTCCACCGCGGCACGCCGTCCACCCGCGCCGCTTCGTAACAGTCCACCGGCACCATCTGCAGCGCCGCCAGGATCAGCAACGCCATGTAGGGCGTCGCCTTCCAGACGTCGACCAGCACGATGCTGAACAGCGACAGCTGCGGGTCGGCGGTCCACGCCAGCGGTGCGACGATCACGCCGAGCGCCAGCAAGTGATGGTTCACGATGCCGAACTGGTCGTGCAGCATCCAGCTCCACATCCTGGCCGAGACGACCGTCGGAATCGCCCACGGCACCAGCAGCGCCGCGCGCAACAGCGTGCGCAGTCGTGACGGCTGGTTCAGCAGCAGCGCCACTCCCAGCCCGAGCAAGGTCTCGAGCGACACCGACAGGCCGGTGAACAGCAGCGTGTTGCCGACCGCCTGCCACCACTCGGCGCTGGCCAGCAGACCGTATTCGCCGAGGTAATTGTCGAGGCCGATGAAGTCGTGTTCGCGCGGGCGCGACAGCTCGCTGTCGGTCAGGCTGAACCAGATCGTTCGCAGCAGCGGCCAGCCACCGACCGCGGCGAGCACCAGCAGCATCGGCGCCGCCATCCCCCAGGCGCGTCGCACGCGCTGTGCCGCCAGGCCGCTGCGAGGCAGCGGCGGCGGACGACTCAATGCCACTTGCCGCGCCGGCTCAGCCGTTGCAGCGACTGCTCGAGCCGGGCGAGCGCCTGATCGGCGCTCGCCTTGCCCGACAGGACATCGTGGGCGGCGTTCCAGAACTGGTGGCTGACCTGGTTGTAGCGCACGCCGGTGACGGCGGTCGGTCGCGCGACGGCGTTGCGCAAGGTGTCGACCAGTTCGCCCATGAAGGGGTTGGCGCGCAGGATCTCGGCGTCCTGGTAGAGCGCCGGGATGGTCGGATTGAACGAGCCGCGCAGCGCGCGATCCTTCTGTACCGCGGCGCTGGTCATGTAGAGCACGAGATCGGCCGCGGCGGCCGGATGCCGCGAGTATTTCGAGACCGCCAGCGACTCGCCACCCAGCGTGGCGGCGTGCCGCCCGTCATCGCCGCCCTTCGGCAACATCGCGACGCCGACCTTGCCGCGGATCGCGCTCTCCGCCGCTTGCGCCAGAGCCCAGGCGTAGGGCCAGTTGCGCATGAACACCGCATGGCCGGCCTGGAAGACGCCGCGCGACTCTTCTTCGGCATAGTTGAGCACCGCCGTCGGCGAAATGCCGCCGACCCAGGCAGCGGCGCTGTTCAATGCCGACGCAGCGCGCGCGTTGTCGATGCTGATCTTGCCGTCGGCCTCGACAATCGTGCCGCCGCCGTGACTGGCCACCCACTCGAGCGCATTGCAGGTCAGCCCTTCGTAGGCGCGGCCCTGCCAGACGTAGCCCCACATCCGCTCGTTGCCGGCGGCGCGCTCGCCGTCCTGGATCTGGCGCGCGCTGGCGGTCAATTGCTCCCAGGTCGACGGCAGCGGCTGACCGTACTTCGCCAGCAGATCGCTGCGGTAGAACAGCAGGCCGGCGTTGGCGAACCAGGGCATCGCGACCAGCCGGCCGTGGCTGGTGTTGTTGGCGATGAAGCTCGCAAAATGCTGCTCTTGCGCACCCCTGGCGTAAGGCCGCAGGTCGAGCAGGTGGTTGCCCAGCAGGCCGGGCCAGATGACGTCGACCTGCAAGACGTCGACCTTGTCCGAGCCGGCCGACAGCAATTGCTGGTACAGCGCCAGCCGCTCGCTGGCATCGTTGGGCGAGGTGACGACTTTCAGCCGGTTGCCGGTCTTCTTCGCCCAGGTTTCAGCGGCGCCCTTGCAGAATTCGAGCTCCTGGCCAACGCCGGAACAGGAAATGCTGATCGTCGCCGCGTCCGCGGCCGGCGAGCCTTGCGAGAAGGCAAGCAATGCGGCACAGGCCAGAAGCATGGCGCGGACAAGGGGGCGGGGGGCTAGGCTCATGCAATGTCTCCGGGAGTCACGGGCGCCGGCGCGCCAAGCAACGATCAGGCCGCCGCCTGGCGCCTGTCTGGCGGCATTGTAGCCGATGCGCCCCGGGGCACCCGGCCGGCCGCCATTTGGCGGTCTTTCAGGGTGCGGGCGGTGCCGCACCAGGCAGTTGCCGAACGCCCGGAAAGAAAAACGGGCCGAGGCCCGTTTTTCCTTTCCGAAGTGATGAAGCCTAGTACTTCTTCTCGTCCTTCATTTCCTTCTTGTCTTCCTTCTTCTCGCTCTTCATCTCCTTGCTGTCCTTCTTGTCTTCCTTCTTCTCTTCCGTCTTCTTCTCGCCCATCGGGGCACCGCCGTGCGAGGCAGCGAACGAGCCGACGGAAGCGGTGGCGAAGACGGCAGCGATCAACAGCGACAGTAGTTTGCTCATATGAAACTCCTCGGGTTTTGTTGGAGAATGTGACGCCCGACCTGGCGCGCACGAAAAGAGTAACGCAAATGACCTGCCCCAAGTTGACCTCGTTCAGACGATCTGTTCTTCTTCCCCTGTTGCTGTCGCTATCGATGGTGACGCTGACGCTGTCGGCAGACGCCGCGCCGCGCCGGCCGAGCGACGATTCCGAAGTGCTCGAGCGCCTGCCGGCACGCGCCGGCGACGCGAGTGCGCGCGAACTGGTCGCCCTGCGCGCGGCAATGGCGGCCGCGGCGAACGATCCGCAGCCCGCCGCGCGGCTCGCCCGCCGCTACTTCGATCTGGCCATGGCCCGCGGCGACCCGCGCTACGTCGGCTACGCCGAGGCGGTGATTGGCCGTTTTCCCGAGCCCCTGCCAGCCGCCCTGCTGACCATACGCGGCATGCTGCGACAGTACCGACACGGTTTCGCGGCCGCGCTCGACGACTTTGCCGCGGCCCTGGCGCAGGATCCAGAACTCGCCGAAGCCCACGCCTGGCGCGCCGCGATATTTCTCGTTCAGGCCGATTATCAGGCGGCACGCCAGGAATGTGCCGCCCTGCAGGCGCTCGACGAGACCGTCCTCCACGGCGCCTGCAGCGGTCTCGCCCAGGCCTACGGCGGCCAGCTCGACAGCGGCTACGATTCGCTGCAGCAGGCCCTGGCGAGCAGCCGCGACCCCGGAAACCGGCTCTGGCTGCTGACCCGCCTGGGCGAAGTGGCAGCCTGGCGAGGCCAGCCGGCGCTCGCCGAGCGGCACTACCGGGAGGCACTCGCCATCGGCCGCGACGATGGCTACCTGCTCGCCGCCTGGGGCGACTTCCTGCTCGACGGCGGCCGACCCGCCGAAGTGGCCGAGCAGCTGGCTGGCTGGGAATCATCCGACACGCTGTTGCTGCGGCTGGCCGAAGCGGCGGCCTTGTTGAACTCGCCGGACGCCGCGCGACTGGCGCAGGCGCTGGACGATCGCTTCGACGCCGCCCGCCAGCGCGGCGACACGACGCATCGCGCCGAGGAGGCACGCCATGCCCTGCACCTGCGGCACGATCCGCAACGGGCCCTGCGCCTGGCGGCGGAAAACTATGCCGTTCAGCGCGAACCGCGCGACGCGCGCATCCTGCTCGAAGCGGCGATTGCCGCCGGCAAGCCCGCGGTCGCGCAGCCCGCCCGCGACTGGTTGGACAGCAGCGGCTTCGCCGATCAGCGGCTGCGCCGCCTGGGCGAGAAGTCGGCGGCGGCGGTGCAGCGATGAGCCGCCGCCACACGCTGCCCGGAATGCTGTTCCTGCTGCTGTTCCTGCCGCTTTGTCTTTTTGCCCGGCCGGCTCTGGCGCACAAGGCCAGCGACAGCTACCTGATCCTCGACGTCAGCGGCAACACCCTGAGCGGGCAATGGGACATCGCCCTGCGCGACATCGACTTCGCGCTCGGACTCGACCTCGACGGCAACGGCGAGATCACCTGGGGAGAGGTACGAACACGCCATGCCGACATCGACGCCTGGGCACTCGGCCGCCTCGGCGTGCAGCGCGGCGGGCCGTGCCGCGTACGCGTCACCGATCACCTGGTGGACAGCCACACCGACGGCGCCTACGCCGTGCTGCAACTGGCCGGCGAGTGCCCGCGCGCCGACGGCGACGTGAGCCTGAGCTACCGGCTGCTGTTCGAGCTCGATGCCCTGCATCGCGGCCTGCTGCGGCTGACCGTGGACGGCACACCGCACTCCGCCGTTCTGGCGCCGGAACGCGCCGAACAGCGGTTTGCGGCCGGCCAGGGTTCGCGCCTGGCGCAGTTCGCGCAGTACCTGGTCGAGGGGATATGGCATATCTGGATCGGCTTCGATCACATCCTGTTCCTGCTCGCGCTGCTGCTGCCGGCGGTGCTGGTGCACCAGGAAGGACGCTGGCGCGGCGTGCCGCACTTTCGCGATGCCCTGCGCGAGGTGTTGTGGGTGGTCACCGCGTTCACCATCGCGCACTCGATCACCCTCTCGCTGGCCGCCCTGGGACTGGTCAGCCTGCCGTCCCGGCTGGTCGAATCGGCGATCGCCGCCTCGGTGGTGCTGGCCGCCGCCAACAATCTCAAGCCACTGGTCGAAGGTCGCCGCTGGCTGGTCGCCTTCGCCTTCGGCCTGATCCACGGTTTCGGCTTTGCCAGTGTGCTGGCCGAACTGGGACTGCCGCAGCAGGCGCTGGTGCTGTCGCTGCTGGGTTTCAACGTCGGCGTCGAAGTCGGTCAGCTGGCGATTGTCGCGGTCTTTCTGCCGCTTGCCTTCGCGCTGCGCAACACGGCGTTCTACCGCCGCGGCGTTTTCGTCGGCGGCTCGCTGGCGACCCTGACGATCGCGCTGGTCTGGCTGATCGAACGGGCCTTCGATCTCAAGCTGATCGCCAGCTGATCGCCGACCGGCCGTCCGGCGTCAGCCGGCCACCGCGTTGCCGGCCACGCGCTGGCGGAACTCGCGTAACCAGGCCTTCAGCTGGCGGGCGTTCTCCGGTCCGATGCGCAACAGAATCTTCTGCCCCGCCGGCAGCGCCTCCAGCGCCGGGTCGGCGTATTCGTACCGGACCCAGGGTCGCGGCACCTCGTGCGGGCCCTTGACCTCGGTCAGCGTCAAGCGAACGGGCTCCTTCACTTCGGGCGTCGCCAGCAACTGGTCGATGACCTCGACCAGGCGGTTGTTGAAATACTTGCCGGGATAGCCGAGTTGGACGTATGCCTGTTGCAGCAGCGGGTACATCCGGACATAGAGGGCCACCGCCGCATCGCTGTCGATCGCCGACACGAAGCGGACGAAAGCGCTATAGCGGTCGGCGTTGGCGTCGGCGATGACCGTCGCGCCGTCACGCTCGCTCACCTCGAATCGCCCAGGCGTCCGTACCACCGGCCACAGCCGCGACGCCGCATGCGCACGTGCGAGGTTGTCAACGGTCGCCACCACGCGTCGCGGAAAATCGCTGAGATCGACAAACGACAGCACCTGTTGACGGCCAAGCAAAGCGGTCAGCGCGTCGCTGAGCTCGCTGCCGCTGTCGGTCAGCGGCGGCAAAGGCGGTACGTCAGGCGGCGCCGTGATCGCCTCGACAGCGTGGTGAACCGGTGCGGCAGCCGGCGCCGCTGGTTCCACCACGGCGGCAGTTGATGTGCTGGCCGGAGGGGCGCCGGTGGCTTGCCGTTCGTGCCACCACAGGTAGGCGCTGCCGCCGACGACCAGCAGGACAACGCCGGCAATCAGCGCGCGCGTCAGATCGCTCATCAGGACTTCTCCTTGTTTTCGGCCCGTACCGGGACGATTTTACGCCGCCCCCGATCGTCGCGCTAACGGCGACGATGGCCGTCCCCGGTTTCCCCGATCGAGCTCGCTCGCCGACTGCGGCTGGCCGCTGGCACGATGGGCGCCAGCGCAGGGGCATAGTCGGGTGAACGACGAACTGCGCTCAGGCCGCCGGTGGTGACAGCAGCGCCGACTCGACCAGTACGTCGACACCGGCAGCGGGCGCAATCGCCCGCGCCGGAATGTCCTGACCGGCGCGCCACGCGGTGACGGCGCGGCGCTTGGCCTCGCCGCTGACCAGAAAGACCACCTGCCGCGAACGGGCCAGCCGCGCCGCACTGAGCGACACGCGTTGCGCGGGTGGCTTGGGCGCATCGAAGACCGCCAGCGTATCCGGCGACCCGGGCGCGCTACCCCACTCGTGGTCGGGAAAGAGGCTGGCGGTATGACCATCCTCGCCGAGCCCGAGCAGTACCAGATCGAAGGTGCCGACGCTCCGCAGCAGATCAGCGTACTCATCCGCCGCGTGCACGGCGCCCAGCTCGCCGGGTATCGCGTGCACCTGTGAGCGCCGAATCGGCACCCGGTCGAGCCAGGCGTCGCCGGCCATCCGCGAGTTGCGCGCCGGGTCGAGCGGCGGCAGGCAACGCTCGTCGCCAAAGTAGATCCGCCACCGGGACCAGTCGCTGGAGACGTCGCGCAAGCGTTCATAGACCGCCCGCGGCGTGTTGCCGCCAGCAAGAACGATGTCGAAACGGCCGCGTTGCTCGATCGCTCTTGCGGCACAGGCGACGATGGTCTCGGAAGCGACGTCTGGCAGCGCCTGCTGGTCGGCAACGGGGTGCCAGCGGCAGGCTTGCGGGGCCGCGCCAGTCATCGACTCATCCTGTCTGGTCATGCGCTCTCCCTGGCAACAAGGCGGCAGCTTCACGCGACAGCCGCCGAAGTCGACGAGTATAGTGGCTGACATGCAGCGATTGACGGCGGCAGTTGCCGGGCCGCGAGGCCAGCTATCAAAAAGGCCCGGCACGGCTGGCGCGCTGCGCTGACCGTTCGAACCCGAAGACTGGAGGATCACGATGCAGATCGGCATGATCGGACTGGGCCGCATGGGCTCTTTCATGACGCAACGCCTGCTGCGCGCAGGGCACGACTGCGCCGTCCATGACCACGACACGACTGCCATCAGCCGGCTGGTCACCGAGGGCGCTACCGGCGCCGAGTCCCTGCCGCAGCTGGTCGCAGCCCTGGCGCCGCCGCGGGCGATCTGGCTGATGGTGCCGGCGGCGATCGTCGACGAGCTCCTGGAATCGCTGACACCGCTGCTCGACCAGGGCGACATCGTCATTGACGGCGGCAATTCGCACTACCACGACGACCTGCGCCGCGCGGCAAGCTTGCGCCGGGCGGGCATCCACTACGTCGATGTCGGCACCAGCGGCGGTGTTGCCGGACTGGAACGTGGCTATTGTCTGATGATCGGCGGTGAAGACGCCGTCGTCGAGCACCTGCTGCCGCTGTTCGCGACGCTGGCGCCCGGCGCCGGCAGCGCGGCACCGACGCCGGGCCGCAGCCGCCAGGGCGGCAGCGCCGACCAGGGCTACCTGCATTGCGGGCCGAACGGCGCCGGCCACTTCGTCAAGATGGTCCATAACGGCATCGAGTACGGCATCATGGCCGCCTACGCCGAGGGGCTGAACATCCTGCGGCACGCCAATATCGGCCAGCGCGCGCACAGCGCCGACGCCGAGACGACGCCCTTGCGCCAACCCGAGCATTACCAGTACGACATGGACCTCCCCGAGATCGCCGAAGTCTGGCGCCGTGGCAGCGTCATCGGCTCGTGGCTGCTCGACCTGACCGCTGCCGCACTGGCCGCCGACCCGGCGCTCGCCGGCTTCCAGGGCCGCGTCTCCGACTCCGGCGAAGGGCGCTGGACGATCCAGGCGGCGATCGACGAGGCGGTGCCGGCGCCGGTGCTGAGCGCGGCGCTCTATGCCCGTTTCGGTTCGCGCGGCGAAGCCGATTTCGCCAACCGCGTGCTGTCGGCAATGCGCCATCAATTCGGCGGCCATGTCGAAAAGACGACGGAGAATTGACATGAGCCAGCCACACCCTGCCCCGCCACCGTCCGACGCGCTGGTCGTCTTCGGCGTCAGCGGCGACCTGGCGTACAAGAAGATCTTCCCGGCGCTCTACGCGATGTGCCGGGACGGCGAACTGAAGGTGCCGGTGATCGGCGTCGCCTCGTCGCCGTGGACCACCGACCAGCTGCGCGCCCGCGCCACCGAGAGCATCGAACGCCACGGCGGCGACAGCGAACCGCAGATCCTCGAACGGCTGCTGTCACTGCTCGCCTACGTGAGTGGCAACTACAACGATCCAGCCACCTTCGCCGCGATCAGGCAGGCGCTGGGCGAGGCGCGGCGGCCAGCGCACTACCTGGCGATCCCGCCGGTACTGTTTCCCACCGTCATCAAGGGACTCGGCGCCGCCGGTCTGGCCGCGCAGGCGCGGGTCATCGTCGAAAAGCCCTTCGGTCGCGACCTCGCCTCGGCGCGCGCACTCAACCGCACGGCGCTCGAGGTATTCCCGGAAGACGCGATCTTCCGCATCGATCACTTCCTGGGCAAGGAAGCGATCATGAACATCCTTTATTTCCGCTTCGCCAATTCCTTCCTCGAACCGATCTGGAACCGCAACTACGTCGCCAGCGTGCAGGTCACGCTTGCCGAGCAATTCGGCGTCCAGGGTCGCGGTGCGTTCTACGAGAGCGCCGGCTGCCTGCGTGACGTCGTCCAGAACCATCTCTTCCAGATCGTTGCCTTGCTGGCGATGGAACCACCGGCCTACCGCAGCTTCGACGCGGTGCACAGCGAGAAGGCCAGTGTCTTTGGCGCCATGCGCGAGCTGCACCGCGACGACCTGGTGCGCGGCCAGTACGCCGGCTATCGCGACGAGCCGCAGGTGGCCAGCGACTCGGACGTCGAAACCTATTGTGCGCTGCGCCTGCACATCGACTCGTGGCGCTGGGCAGGCGTCCCCTGGTACCTGCGCTCGGGCAAATTGCTGCCGCAAACGGTCAGCGAAGTGCTCGTCCAGCTCAAGCCGCCGCCGCAGCGGCTGTTCGCCGATTCGGCGCCGGCCGGCGGCCACGCCAACTACCTGCGCTTTCACCTGTCGCCGTGTTCGTCGATTGCCCTCGCCGCACGCGTCAAGCGCCCCGGCAAGGAATTCACCGGTGACCAGCGCGAACTGCTGCTGATCGAGGAGGAGACCGGCGAGGACAGCCCGTACCAGCGCCTGCTGGCCGACGCGATGTCCGGCGCTGGCGCGCTCTTTGCCCATGAAGACGCCATCGAGGCCGCCTGGGCGGTCGTCGAGCCGGTGCTCGATCACCCGCCGCCGGTGCACATCTACCAACCCGGCAGCTGGGGACCGCCGGCCGGCGATGCACTGATCGCGGCCGATGGCGGCTGGCACAACCCGATCGCGGCGTGTTGACACGACGCGGCGGCGCACCGACAGGCGGGCACGCCGACGGCGCGATATCCCGTGCTGCGGGTGACCGGTAGAATGGCGCCATGTCGAAGCCGATGCCGCCCGCCAAGCTGCCGCTCGCTCGCCTGCGGGCGGCCGCCGGATTGCTCCCGATCATCGAAGCCGCGCTGGCCGATGGACGGCTGCCCAGCGAGCGGGCCGAGCTGATGGCGTCGTTCTGCGAATGGACCACCGAGCGGCTCCCCGACGACCCGGAGGCCGCCGAATTGGCGAGCGGCATTGGCGAGGGCCTGAAACGGCTCAGGGCGACGCTTTCTGCTGGCGCCTGAGGAAGCGCCTCTCCGATGCCGGCGACCCGCCCCTGCCGATCGCGCACCGTACGCTGGCCGTCCCTGGTCTGCCGGTCACCGGCTGGCGACGCTGCGGCAGCACGCCGAAGCGCACTCCGGCAGGACGCACTGCAAGACAAGACCGTGAATGCCAATGAGCGATAGCCGCAGGAAGTTCGTTCTGGTCATCGGTACCGGCTGGGTCACGCCGGCGAAGCGCCGCGTCGCACGAATGATCGGTACGACGCTGGCGGAAGCCGGTTTTGGACTGGTCACCGGCAACTCGACGGGTATCGACTATTGGGTCGCCGACTCCTTTTGCGCCGCACTCGCCGAGCGCGGCGAGTCGCCGCCAGGCGCATTCCGGCAGATATCGCTGGGCTGGGCCCGTATCTTCGAGCGCGGCGGCCTGCCGCTGCCCGGTTACGCGGCACCGGCGGAAGAATGCCTGGTCAGCGTCGCCGACGTCGAGGCGTGGAAGCGCGAAGCGGTCGTTCGCTGCGATGCCGCGGTGATGGTCGGTGGCGGCCGTGGCGCGCTGGACATCGCCCGGCGGGTCATCGAGCAGGGCAAGCCGGTCTTTCCCCTGCCCTTCATGGGCGGTCTCACCGGCAACTCGGACTACGTCTTTCAGGAAATACTCAAGACCTGGGACGGACACCCGGTACCGGGTGTCAGCCGTTCGCAATTCCTGCGACTGGCCGAGCCCTGGGTGAGCGGCACCGGCCAGTTGCTGAACCTGCTGCGCGGCACGCTGGCGGAAGCGCCGGACGTCTTCATCTCGTACCGCCGCAACGACGCGCCGGCGGCCAGCGGCCGCATCGCACACGACCTGGCGGAGCATTTCGGCGAGCGCCGGGTCTTCCTCGACATCAGCGACATCGCGCCGAGCAGCGCCTGGGACGAATCGATCGCCGGCGCGCTGCAGGCGAGCAAGGCCGGCGTGATCGTCATCGGCCGATCGTGGGTCAGCGCCGGCGCCGACGGCAGGCCACCGCGCCTGCACGATCCCGCCGACGTCGTGCGTGGCGAGATCATCGCCCTGATCGAACAGCGAAAGGCGATCTTCCCGCTGCTCGTCGAGGGTGCCGGACTGCCGGACGAGTCGCAACTTCCGGAGGCGCTGCGCACGCTGCTGCGCTTTCAGGCAACGACCATCGACAACGGCAGCTGGGGACCGACCATGAGCCTTCTGATTCGCGAGATCGAGGCGGTCATCGGTCACCATCAGGAGGCACGTCGAGCCGAGTCTGACCGGGGCGGCAAAGGAGAAGTATGAGGATTGCGGTGATGGGCGCCGGCGCCGTCGGCTGCTACTACGGCGGGATGCTCGCCCGCGCCGGCCACGAAGTGGTGCTGATCGGGCGCACCAGGCACGTCGCCGCGATCCGTCGCGACGGCCTGCTGATCGACAGCCAGTCGTTCCAGGCGCGGCTGCCGATGCAGGCCAGCACCGACGCCAGCGCCGTGCATGGCGCGAAGCTGGTTCTCTGCTGCGTCAAGTCGACCGACACCGAGACGGCGGGCGCGGCGCTTGCCGGGCACCTCGACCGGGACGCGCTGGTCCTGAGTCTACAGAACGGTGTCGACAATGCCGTGCGGCTGCAAACGCTGCTGCAGCACGACGTCGCGCCGGCGGTGGTCTACGTCGCCACCGAGATGGCGGCACCCGGGCACGTCAAACATCATGGCCGCGGAGAACTGGTGATCGGACCGTCACCGTCGAGCGACGGCCTGGTGACGCTGTTTGCCGAGGCGGCGGTGCCGGTGGAGGTTTCCGACAACGTCGCCGGTGCGCTGTGGGCCAAACTGCTGCTCAATTGCGTCTACAACGCCTTGTCGGCGATCAGCCAGCTGCCCTACGGCCGACTGGTACAGGGCGAAGGTGTCGAAGACGTGATGCGCGCCATCGTCCAGGAGTGCCTGGCGGTGGCCCGCGGCGAAGGGGTGAGCATGGCCGACGACAGCTGGCCGGCGGTCGAACGTATCGCCCGCACGATGCCTGGCCAGCTATCGTCGACGGCGCAGGATCTGGCGCGCCACAAGCGCAGCGAGATCGACCATCTGAATGGCTACATCGTCCGCAGAGGCGAAGCTCTGGGCATCGCCACGCCGGTCAATCGCGTTCTGCACAGCCTCGTCAAGCTGCTCGAATCGCGCTCGCACGGCCAACGCGCGGGTGCCCTGACTTGACTTCAAGGCATTCCGCCAGGGGTTCGCGGCTCGCTGACTGGCCGGAGCCATCGACCTGCGAGCCGATCGCCGAGGCCGGATGAACCCACTCGCCGACCGCAGGGACTGCTCGACAGTACCGCAAGCCCGCCATGGCGACGCGCCGTATCGCCGCCGGCCCGGCCGCGCGACGGTGATTCTGGTGCATGGTCTGTGGACCCCGGCGGCGGTATTCGCCGTGCACGGCCGTTGGCTGCAGAAGGCCGGCTACCGGGTGCGCCGCTTCGCCTACGCCAGCGTCCGCGCAACGCTTTCGGAGAACGCACAGGCGCTGCGACGCTTCATTGCGGCGACCGCCGCGAGCGACATCCATCTGGTCGGCCACAGCCTTGGCGGCCTGATCATCCTGGAGGCGCTGACGCCAGTGCCCGATCCTCGCGTGCGACGGCTGGTGCTGCTCGGCACCCCCTGCGTCGACAGCCATTGCGCGCGCCGGCTGGCGCGAGTGACCGGCCTGCCGGCGCTGCTCGGCCGCTCGCTCATGGAGTGGATGTCTCGCCCGGCCGGGGCAGCCATCGTGCCGCCATCGACGGTCGCCGTCGGGGTGATCGCCGGCACGCGCAGCGTCGGCCTCGGACGCGTCGTGCCGGGGCTGCCGCAGCCCAACGACGGCGTCGTGGCGCTGAACGAAACACGCTTGCCCGCTGCCGCCGACTTCATCGCCCTGCCGATTGCCCACTCGCAGATGCTCGCCTCACGAGCTTGTGCCGCCCAGCTGATGTCCTTCCTCGAAACCGGCCGCTTTCGCCATGACGCCTAGCTTCCGCATGCCGGTCTGGCCGCTGCTGCTGGCGCTGCTGCTGGCCGGCTGCAGCAACGCCACCTATTATGCGCAGGCGATCAACGGGCATTTTGCGGTAATGCGCGCGGCGGTGCCGATCGACGAGCTGATCGGCCATCCGGCGAGCGATGCGCTGCTCAAGCGACAGTTGGCGGACGTCCAGGCGATCCGCGAGTTTGCCAGCCGCGAGCTGGCGCTGCCCGACAATGGCAGCTACCGCTCCTACGCCGACCTCGGGCGCCCCTACGCCGTGTGGAACGTCTTCGCGGCGCCCGAGCTGTCGCTCGACGGCAAGCGCTGGTGCCTGTTGATGGTCGGCTGCGTCAACTACCGCGGCTATTACCAGCGGCAGGACGCCGAGCGCCTCGCCGCGCAATTGCGTCAGGAGGGCTACGACACCTTCGTCGGCGGCGTCCCCGCTTACTCCACGCTGGGCTATTTCGACGACCCGGTGTTGAATACCTTCCTGCGTCTGGGCACGCAGGAGGTGGCGCGAACGGTGTTCCATGAACTGGCGCACCAGTTGCTGTTCGTCGAGGGCGACACCGTTTTCAACGAGTCCTTCGCCACCGCGGTGGAACGTGAAGGCATGCGGCGCTGGCTGGCCAGCCATGCCACAGCCGAAACGCGCGCCGCCTTCGCGACCCAACAGGCGCGCAAGGCAGCCGTCATGGCCCTGATGCGCGACTACCGCCGAAAGTTCGCGGCGCTCTATGCCAGCGATCTGTCAGCCAGCGAGCAACGTCACGGCAAGGCCGAGCTGTTCGCCGCGCTGCGCCGCGACTACGCAGATCTGAAGACCAGCTGGGGTGGTTACAGCGGCTACGATCCCTTCTTTGCCGACGATCTGAACAACGCCAAACTGGTCTCGCTGGCGCTCTACAGCGAATGGCTGCCGGCCTTCGAGCGTCTGCTCGACGACGAGCAGCACGACTTGCCGCGCTTCTACCAACGCGTCGCCAGGCTCGCGGCGCTCGACAGCGATGCTCGGCGCGAGCTGTTGCAGCGAACCGTCGCCGCGACAGGTGAAAGCACGCAGGCCGCAATCATCGCCGGCCCGCAGCCGACGGCCGGAGCCTTGCGCGTCGCCGCGAGCGCGTGTGGTGGCTGTCCGTGAGCGGCGGCCACGATCACCAGTCGTCCGCGTCTTGGCCGGGCGCCGCGACGCTTGCCGGCGGGTCCTGGCGCGAGCCTCGCGCGCACCGTCGCGGGCCTGCGGGCAGCCGCGAAAAGAGCTAGCCTGCAGCATGGACAAGCCGACCGACTACCGCCGGACGATCGAACTGCGGCCAAGCTGGCAAACGCGGGCGCTCAACGCGCTGCTGCGGCTGACGACGCGTCGCCAGGTGGCGCATGAATCGGAGGTGGTGAGCTTGCGGCGCGACTACGAGGAGATCGACAGCCGCTATTTCAAGCTTGCGTCCGACGTGCGGCGAATGCCGGTCGACTGCGGCGGGGTAGCGGCCGAATGGCTCACCGTGCCGTCGAGCCGGGACGAGCGCGTCATCCTCTACCTGCACGGCGGCTCATTCGCTTTCCGCTTTCCGAACGCGCACGCCGGACTGGTGTCACGCCTGTGTCGGCACCTCGGCGCGCGCGCCCTGATCCCCGATTACCGCCTGGCGCCCGAAGAGCCGTTTCCGGCGGCGCCCGACGATTGCCATCGCGTCTACCGCGCACTGCTCGCACAACGAATGGATCCGAGGAGCATGGTGATCGCTGGCGACTCTGCCGGCGGCAATCTCGCGCTGGTGACGATCCACCGGGCAAAGGCCGCCGGCGAGCCCTTGCCAGCCTGCGCGGTACTGCTTTCGCCGGCGCTCGACTGCACCCTCACCAGCCCCAGCATGGCCGATTACGATGGCAAGGACCCAATGCTTCACTTGCGCACGCTACTGGTCCTGCGTCGTTGCTACGTGCAATCGCCGCAGCAGTACATCAATCCGGAAGTGTCGCCGATGTTTGCCGATTTCCACGGCTTTCCGCCGCTGTTCCTGCAGGCCGGCAACAACGAACTGCTGCGTGACGAAGCGGTTCGCGCCGCCGAAAAGGCGCACGCGGCCGACGTGGACGTCGAACTGGAGCTATGGCCCGAGGTGCCGCATGCTTTCCAGATCGCCCAGTTCCTTCCCGAAGCCAGCCTGGCGATCGATCACATCACGCGTTTCGTTCGGCGGCGAACCGGCTGGAGCGATGCCGGCGAGTAGGCTGTCCGCGACGGTCGCGGCAGCGAGCAGCCTTGGCCACCCCCCGGCGCCGGCCGTGCAGTCCTCAGCCGTGGCCGTCCTCATGTCACGGCAGATATTTGACTTAAATTAAGTTTCCCTGGAATTCTGCGCCTTCTGTTCCTATACTTGTGTGATAACGAGAAACCACTTGATCCATCGAGAGGAGACTAGCAATGGAGATTGGCCGTTCACCGTTATTACCGGAGGCACTGTTGGTCGATTTGCCGGAAATCGACGCCCAGCACGAAGACATCTTCAGCCGCATCGAGTCGCTCAAGGTGGCCTGCTTCGAAAGCGATTACGTCCCGATCGACGAGTTTCACGCCTTGCTCGACGTCTTCGAGCAGCATTTCGCCACCGAAGAGCGCATCGCCGCCGAAGCCGGCCTGGACTTCGCCGATCACGCCAAGATCCACGCCAATACCTTGCGCCTGCTCTGGAAGGCCTTCGGCGACGTGATCAATGGCGGCCACGACGCACATTCCTTCCTGCGCTTCACCGAGTACTGGTTCGAGCGTCACATCAGAGAAGACGATCAGGCCTTCGCCGCCGCCCTGCAGTCGAGCAACTTCCTTCCTCCGGCGATGCACTGGCCAGCCGCCGACCGTTACTTCGCGGCTCGAGTCTGACGGCACGGCGACAGCCATTCAGCGGCACCGTCAGTGCCGCTGACCAGCCGAATCGCGCGTAGCGGACGGCTGTTTCGCTAGTTCCCCGCCGACAGCCGGCGAGGTCCGCGCCCGCCATCCCACACCCACAGCTTGCCGTCTGCGGCATAGGCGATGGTGATGCCGTTGCCGGCCGCTACGGCGACGATGTTTTCGGCGATGCGGGTCGGCTCGATCGCGAAGCCCCTGCCCCACGCCCACAGCGAACCGTCCTCGCGTATCGCCGCCGAATGCGACGCGCCGGTGGCTATCCCCTTGACACCACCGAGGATCGCACCCCAGGTCTGTGCCTTGTCACCGAGGCCGTGTGCCGAGAGCGGACCGTGGATGTTGCCACCGGTCCCGAACACTTCGCCGCTCTTGTCGAGATACAGCGCGTGCCCGGTGTGCGCCTTGACGGCAACGGCCGCGGACGCGGTCTTGACGAAGTCGCTGCTGCCGGTCGAACGACCATCACCGTACTGGCCACGATTCGCGGCGCCGCGGACGTAGAGGTCGCCGCCCTGCGTGATGTAGTAATCGGTCCCGTCGCCGACCGCCGCGGCGATCACTTTTTCGGCGATTTTTCGTGGCGGCTCACGGCCCTCGCCCTGCCACAAGGTGCCACCGCGATTGATCGCCAGCCATCCCGAGCTACCGGCGGCGAAGCTCACCACGTCGCGCATCAACAACGCGGCGTTGGCCGGTGACCCCGACCAGCTCAGCAAGCGGCCATCCATGCGCAAGGCGTAGTAGGTGTCCTTGCCGACGCCGACCTGGACGGCGTCGGCGATCATCGCCGTCGGCCGGTCGTTGCCGCTCCAGCCATAGGCCGTGCCACCGATGATCGCCATGTGGCGATCGTAGTACGATGCCAGTTGCTCACCCGAGCTGTCGGCGAACGCCGCCGGCGCCGCAACGAGGCCCGTCAGCACCGCCAGCAGCGGCGCCAGGAGAAACCGCTGACGCTCAACTGCCACCGGCAACCCGATGTTTTCCAAATCGTTCATCGCCTTCTCCGATTCTCGTTGGCGCCAGAACCAGACCGTTCCTCGACCCTTCCCCTAGCGGCCCTCGACCTTCTCACACCACTGGCGAGCGGCACTCTCGGAGTGCGGGAAAGGAACCCGCTCCATCAAGTAACACAAGCAATCCTGTCGCACGGCGCGCGCATCGAGCGTCAGCATCGCCGGAGTTGACGTCCGCCGCAGGCTGATCGTGCCGTCACCGCAGGCAAAGAATTCGTCGGTCACGTCGCGCCGCCCCTCGTCGCGCACGTCGAGCGGAAAATCAACGCGCGTTCGCCCGAAAGCCGTACCGGGCTCGAGCTGCCGGAAGTTCATGTGATCGAGCCGCGGGTCGAAGTCAACATCCGCCAGCGCATCGCCAAAGCCGAACGATACCGCATTGGGGACGCGCACGGTCGCCACCGTGTGATAGAGGTCGATGTCGTGCTCGTGGACGTCGTGCGAGGGGAATTGTGCCAGATGCAGGCAGGCGTCGACGAAACTGGCGGCGTGCTCCTCGTTGGCCGGCTTGCCGGCCTTGCCGCATTCCAGCGTCAGCGACGGGCACAGCGGCGAAAACGCCGTCGTCTGCGATCCCGCCAGGCCGCGAAACCAGACGACCGTGCGCGAGAACAGCAAGGCCAGGTGCAGGACGGCCTGATCAAGCCGGTTGACCACGCAGTAGAGCGGGTTGATGCCGGTATTGTTGTGAATATCGATGCTGGCAAAGACACCGCGCGCGCGCATGATGCGATACACCTCGCTCATCGCCGCGTGCTCCGGGGCGGCCGCGTGCAACTCGGTACCGGGCCAGACGCGGTTGTAATCGGGCTGGTGGTCGAGCCGACGCAGCCCCTCGCGCGCCGCGGCAACGTTGCCGACCAGCAGCGACATCGCGCGCGGCAGCTGACGGTCGGCGTAGCTTCGCAACACCCTCTGCATCGCCACCACGCCGGTGTCCTCGTTGCCGTGCAGCAACACCGAAACGAGCAGCGGCTGCTCTCGCCGTCCGGGCAGGTGAATCAGCGTCGGTCCCGGGAGCAGGCGGTGCAGCTCGCTGGCCGGGGTGTGGAGAAAGCCATCTGGCAGGGATTCTAGTACGGTCAACATAAGGAAAACTGGGCTTCAAATCGGCCACTCATGTACCGGCGTGAGTCGGCTCTGGTGAGCAAGGTAATCGGCGGCAAGCCGGAAAAAGTCCTGGTGCCTGGCGTAGTGCGCCAGTTGCCAGGCGGCACCGTTCTGGCGACTGCCGACGCGTGCCGCGACCACCGCCAGGTAGCGCTCGATATCGGCGGCAGCCAGGCCAAGCTCGAGCAGGCCATCGCGCGCCAGCGGCAGCAGTTCGCGCAGCAGCAGTTCGGCGACGTTCTGACGGCGTCCATCGGTCCACACCAGCTGCGCTTCCAGACCATGGCGCGCGGCGCGATAGAAGTTGTCGCGGGCGACGGCGAAGGGCAGCTGCGACTCCGGCGCCACCGTCTGCCTGGCGAGCCGCCGTACCGCACCAAAGTAAAACGCGGCATTGGCGATCATGTCGACGATGCTGGGTCCGGCGGGCATCACCCGCTGCTCGACGCGCAAATGCGGCAGCGCGTCGCGGTCGAAACCGATCAGCATGCGATTCCACCGCCAGATGGTGCCGTTGTGCAGGCGCAGATGGGCGTAGGCGTGTACCGGCCCCGGCTCGTCGTAGGGCAGCAGCACCGGATACGACGACAGGTTTTCGGCAAAGCACTCGGTCGGATCGGCACCCAGATAGCCGGAGCCGAAAGTGACGCGCATGTGCTCGGGATGCCCCGGTTCGCAACAATCGACGGTCTGCTCGAACAGCGGGATGCGCGTTTCGTGCCACAGCGCGCGGCCGAACAGGAACGGTGAATTGGCCGCCAGTGCGACCAGCGGCGCGGCGAGAACCTGCGACGCGTTGTAGGTACGGGCCACCTCGCTGACCGGTGTCTGCAAGTGCACCTGAAAGGACGTCGTCGCCGCCTCGAGCATCACGTCGGCATGGGTGGTGGAAAGCGTGTCGATTCCGGCAATGTCGAGCGTCAGCGGCCGGCCGTCGCGCTGCCGCAGAATCTGCTCGTTGAGCGCTGCATAGCGCTTGAACGGCGACATGCTGGCCAGCGACAGATCGCGCTCGCGCAGGGTCGGCAGGGTGCCAATGGCAATCAGCGTCGCGCCCTCCTCGGCCGCGACGCGCTGGCACTGCTGCCAGGTCGCGGTGAGTTCGCTTTCCAGCCGCGACAGTGCCGTGCCGAGCAGGTCCTGCGGCGTACCGTTGATCTCGACGTTGAACATCGACAACTCGGGAACCACCAGCGGGCTGTCCATGCGTTCGAGAAACGACACGTTGCGTGGCACCGGGAAGAAGTGCTCATCGATCAGCCAGGCCTCCAGTTCGAAGCCCGCCACCAGGCCTTCGCTGGCGAACTCGCCCTTGGCGTAGGCCGCGCGGGCGTGCTCCGTCTCCAGCGCGAGCCGCTCACGGAAGCGCGCGAAGTCGTCCTCCGTAAAGCCGTCGCTGCCAATCTCCTTCCCCATCGGCGCCCTCCAACGTGTGTTGCCAACACTCCCCGCCCGACAGCCGAGTCTAGGGCCCGGTCATGATCATCGCTTGCGGTAGATCAACTTCTCGCGACGACAGCACGCGGCGCTACCGAACCGCCGGCGCCAGGTCGTTCGCGCCCGCCCGCGGCCTAATGCCGGTATACGTGGACGTACTCCATTTCGGCCGGAACGTAGTGCGTCACCAGCCGCTCGCCCGGCGACCAGTCGTGCAGCAGGTAGCCGCCGGGCTCCAGCGTGTAGGCCAGCGGCCCATCCTGCAGGGCGATCTGGTGCGCCGGCGAGGGCGCGATCCTGGCTGGTCGGCCAGCGAAGCTGGTGCTGACGAAACGGTGCACGTGTCCGCAGAGCAGTGCCTCGACGACATCGCGACCAGCCAGCCATTGCGCCAGGAGATCGTCGCCGCGACAACGAATGGCGTCCATGCCGGCGATGCCGACCAGAAACGGCGGCTGATGCTGTGCGAGCAGCACCGGCCTGCTCGCCGGGCACGCTTGGTCGAGCCAGTTCAGCTGCTCGGTCGTGACTTCGCCCCACTCCTCGCCGGGGACGACGGTATCGAGCAGCAGCAGCGAGCCACTGCCGAGGTCGACGCGTTGACAGCACAGCGCATTCGCACTCCATGCCTGCTCCGGGAAGACCTCCCGCAAGCCATCGCGATCGTCGTGATTGCCGGGCAACAGGGCGTAGGGAAAGGAAAGGGAAGCGAGCCGGCTGCGCAACAAGCGATACTCGTCGCGGCGGCCATTGCTGACCAGATCGCCGGTGATCAGCAGCAGGTCGGGGGGCGCCGACGCCAACACCCGCCGCAGCGCCCGATCAAACGCCGCCAGCGTATCGACCGACCCATAGAGCGGCTCCGTGCAGAGATGCAGATCGGAAAGCTGAACGATTCTCATGGCCAGAGCTTAGCAAAAAAAACCGCTGCTGCCGCAGCAAACATCGAAGGCGCAGGCGAGCGGTCGAATGGTCGCGGAACACCGGACGCCGGCCGGCCCGTCAGCTCGCTTGACGAGGCGACACACGCCAGGCGTGGACGCCGATCGCTACCCGGGATCGTCATCGCCGACCGTCCGCCTGGCGCTCCCGGCACCGAGCCGGGTGCGCTTGGCCTCGCGTCGGTCGCCGAACCGGGTGTCGTGGTCGAAACGCCGCGGCCGACGGCGCAGCACCGCACAGGCCGGCGACGACGGGCAGCAAGCGAGCTGTGCGAGCGACCCGTCACAGGGTGGGCGGTCAGTCTGTCGCTGCCGTACGGCGCCGCGAGCACGCGGCGCCGGGGTGAGCCGGCGAACGTCCGCGCCATGGCACGGAAAGGCCTTGCGGCTTGCTTGCCGGCAGCATGCCGAGGCCCGAGACAGCTGGCCGGCACGGCGCGTCAAGCGATCTCGCAGGCTTCCTCGAAGCTCAACCGCGGGCCACGGGGATGGAGGGCGGCCGGATTGCCAATGCCGAGGTTGCAGAGAAAATTGGCCTGGTAGCGCCCGTCCGGAAAGAACGCGGCGTTGAGTTTGCCGGCGTCGAAGCCGGACATCGGACCGCAGTCGAGGCCGATGGCGCGGGCCGCGAGAATCAGGTAGGCGCCTTGCAGCGTACCGTTGCGAAATGCCGTGCTGCTGGCCAGTTCGGCATTGCCTTCAAAGGTCGGCCGGGCATCGTAGGCCGGGAACATCGTCGGCAGGTGTTCGTAGAAGCGCGTATCGGTGGCGATGATCACCGTTGCCGGTGCGGCCAGCGTCTTGTCCAGGTTGCCGGGCGACAAGGCCGGCGCGAGCTTTTGCTTGCCGTCGCCGCTGGTCACGAAAACCAGCCGCGCCGGCTGGCAGTTCATCGACGTCGGGCCCCATTTCATCAGGTTGTAGAGACGGCGCAGTGTCGCTTCGGGAATCGCCTCGGGAGCGAAGCCGTTGTGGGTCCGCGCCTCGACAAAGAGTTGATCGAGCGCTTCGGTGGGCAGGGCTGGCATGGCGTCTCCTCTTGGCGGATTGGGTCGTTGACTGCCGGGGGTAGCGCTCGCTGGCTTTACAGCTTCTTGTGGCTACCGTCACAGAGCGGTGCCCCGGCGCTGTGCTTGCAGCCACAGAAATAGACCGTCGCCGACGTTTCCGCGTGGTACTCGCGCGGCGTGAACGCGCTGCCCTTGTGGCTTCCGTCGCAAAAGGGCTGATTCTTGCTCTTGCCGCAGGCGCACCACCAATAGCTCTTGCCGCCTTCAACGTCGACGGCATAGGGTGACTTCTGGGCGATGGTGGGAATTTTATCGTTCATGGCTGCCTCCAGATTGTTTCGGTGCCGCCGATGATAGCGGTCCGCGATACGGCTCGCCGAGTTCTTTCGCCCGGCTCTTGCGCCAGTCTACTGCTTCAGGGCCTCGACCGCGATGGTCAGGGTGACCTCGTCGCTGACCTGCGGCGCGTGCTTGCCGGCATTGAAGTCGGAACGCTTGATGGTGGCGACGGCATTGGCGCCAATCGCATCCTTCTTGACGATCGGATGCGGCATCGCCTGAAAGGAGGTGACGGTCAGGGTCACCGGCCTGGTGATCCCCTTGATCGTCAGCTTGCCATCCACCGAGACGGGCTTGTCGCCGTCGAACCTGACGGCGCTCGACTTGTAGGTGATCGTCGGGTAGCGGGCCGTATCGAGGAAATCCTTGCCCTGGATGTGCTCGTTGAACAGCGGGTAGCCGGTATCGACCGACCTGGCGTCGATGGTGATGTTCACCGAGCCGGTTCTCGCGGCGCGGTCGAGAACGATCGTCCCGGAGGTCTTGTTGAAACGCTGGACCTGGTTCGACAAACCGAAGTGGCTGTACTCGAAGCGGGGATAGGTGTGGCTCGGCTCGACCCTGTAGGTTTCGGGCGCCGCCAGTGCCGGCGCGGCGAAGACACTGGCGAGGGCGATCACGGCGACTTGCTTTTTCATACGACGACTCCTTGAGGTGGCGGTGCGATCAGGGGTAGCGGTAGTGGTGGCGATGGCGGTTTCGGCTCCTGCCAGTGGCGGCTTACTTGCTGCCCGCCGCCGGCGCGGCGACGATGTGGAACTTGATCTGTACTTCGTTGGCGACCGTGCTGACGTCCGACCAGATGCCGTCGCCGAGCGCAAAATCGAGCCGCTTGAGAACGAAAGTACCGTCGAAAACGCCGTTGCCGCCGGCCTGACTGAAGGTGAACGGCGCTCGCACGTCGTGCGTCCTGCCCTTGATCGTCAGAGTGCCGGCGAGTTCGAACTTGTCGCCGCCGAGGGGACGGATCGCCGAAGAAACGAAGGTCGCGGTCGGGTAGAGCTTGACGTTGAACCACGATTTGCCGACCACCTCGACGTCAGCGTCCGCCGAACCGGCATCGACGCTGGCCAGATCGAGGTCGAGCCGGGCGGTCGCGGCGGTGGGCCTGGCGGGGTCGAAGGCGAGCGTCGCGGCAAACTTCCTGAAACGGCCGTTAACGGCAACGCCCATCTGCTTCGAGACGAACTGCAAGGTGCTCCTGTCGGCCTGGAACTGGTTGAACTCAACCGCGCAGGCACTGCCGCTGGCCAGGAGCAGCGCGGCAAGGGTGAGGCGAAGGAGGGTCATCTTCTTCTCCACATCGGGATGGCTTGCTCAGCGATAACGCTGGCGCAAGGGCAGCATGCGCGACAGCACGTCGTCGCGATCCACCAGGTGATGCTTGAGCGCCGCAATGACGTGCGCAACGACCAGGCCGGCCAGGCCGAAGTTGAGTGCCGAGTGTATGTCCTCCAGCAACTCGCCGAGTTCCTTGTTCTTGCCCAGCAGATCGGGCAAGGGCACGATGCCGAAATAGACGGTCTGGAATCCCTTGGCCGAACTCATCAACCAGCCGGTGAGCGGAATCGCGACCATCAACAGGTAGAGCAGGTGATGCAGGCCGTGCGAGGCGGCCTGTTGCCACCGTGGCATTGCCTCCGGCAAGGGCGGCGGCGGGTGACCGACACGCCAGGCCAGCCGCAGCAGGACCAGCAGAAAGGCGCTGACGCCGGCCCATTTGTGCCAGGAATAGAACATCAGTTTGTCCGGCGACAGCGGCAGGTCGCTCATGTAGAGGCCGAGGCCGAACAAGCCGATCAGCAGCACGGCCATCAGCCAGTGCAGGGTAATCGCCGGGAAGGTGTAGCGCTTGGCGGGCATCGATTGCTCCTTCGCGTTCAAGAGAAAATCAGCGAATGCATTGCCGCAGGGCGACGGAAAAAACGGCAACTGCACCGACCATGGCCGCAGGATCGCGCCGGAGACACGTGACGCAACGCGTCCCGCCGATCGCGCCCGCCGTTGGTGAGGGCCGACGGTTGCGCTGCTGGCGGGATCGCCGTGCCGCCAAAGCAGTCCCTCCTCATTGACCATCGCCGGTGGCTGGCCAGAATGCGTAACTGTCCATCGCCAGCACCCCGGCCTCAATGCCGGCATACAGGCGGTGCGGCCGGTAACCGTCGCCGGCGGCAGCGAGCGCGACGAACAGCGGCAGCAAGTGTTCTTCGCTGGGATGGGCACGGGCGGCGTGCGGCGCCTGCCGGCGATAGTCGACCAGCGCCGCCCGATCACCGGCAGCGATGCGCTGCGCCATCCACTCGGCGAACTCGCCCGCGTAGAGGGATTCTTGGCCGCTGGCGGCGGGCGAGTGGCGCCAGTCAGCGAGGTTGTGGGTGATATTGCCCGAAGCCAGCAGCAGGACGCCGTCGGCGAGCAGCGGCGCGAGCGCCCGCCCGATCCGGAAATGCTCCTCGGGCCCGCTGTCGCCGAGCAGCGACAGCGGCACCAGCGGAATGTCGGCAGCCGGGTACATCAGGCACAAGGGAGTCCAGGCACCGTGATCCAGCCCGCGGCTGCGATCGACGTGGACGTCGAAACCGTCGTCGCGAAGCAGGTGGCGTAGCTGCTCGGCGACAGCGGGGTCCGATCTGGCTGGATAGCGGACGTCGTAGAGGGCCGGCGGAAAACCGTGGAAGTCGTGCATCGTATCGAGTTCCGGCGCCACCCCGACGGTCGGCGCGGCGCTCTGCCAATGCGCGCTGACCACCACGATCGCCCTTGGTCGGGGCAGGTCAGCGGCGGCGCGGACCTGCGCGGCGCCTGCCGCGCCGGGGTCGAGGACCATGGTCGGCGCACCGTGCGCAACGAACAGCGCGGGAAATGTTGTGTTGATCATGTCGCTTCGCCTCCGAGTTCAGCGCCGGCCGAAGAGTTCCTGCGCCAGGCATGCCAGCGGACGCGGTGGATGTCCGACGAGCGTGGCAAAGTCGTTGCTGGCCTTGTCGAAATGCCCGGCAGCAACGGCCGCGTAGATGTTGGTCATTGAACTCGCCAGCCAGCCCGGCAGGCCGGACGCTTCAAGCTCCTCGGCATAGGCGTCCTCGCCAATCGGCTGGTAGCGGACCGTCCTGCCGGTCGCCCTGGCGACGGCAGCCGCCACCTCGTGGTAATCGTGCGTCGCCTGGCCGGTCAATTGGTAGACCTGGCGCGCCAACGCCGGTGCCAGCGCTGCTGCGGCGGCCGCCTCGGCGAGTTCGACGCGGCTGACGAAGCTGGCACGGCCGCGACCGGCGGGCAACTGAAAGACGCCGGTTGCGAGCGCAGCGCCAACCGTCATCGGCAGGAAGTCGGCATACAGCGGGTTGCGCAGCGCCGTGAACTTCACGCCGCTGGCCGCCAGATCCGCTTCGGTCGCCCGATGGACCGCAGCCAAGTCGGCCGGCGAATCGGCGGCGACATCGATCAAGCTGGTGTACAGGATGTGCCCGACGCCGGCCGCCCGCGCCGCCTCGATCGCCTTTCGGTGCCGTCCGATGCGCACCTCCTTCGGACCATCGGTGGACACCAGGATCAGCTTGTCCACGCCGGTGAAAGCGGCGGCCAGGTCGGCCGGCCGGTCGAAGTCGGCCTGGCGGACGGCGATGCCACGTTCGGCGAGGTCCGCGGCCCTGGCCGGATAACGCACGCTGGCGGCGATTCCCGAAGCGCTCCCGCGACGCACGAGGAGTTGCTCGACAATGCGGCGACCGAGTTGGCCATTGGCTCCGGTCACGAGAATCATGCCCTGCTCCTGTTCCGGGTCAAGACCCCGTTGGTTGGCGATGGGCAAACTCTAGCGGAGGAATTAACAACGAAATAGGGCACAATCTGCAATTAAGCGTTGCACATTCGGCAACAAACCGGAGCAAGCTCATGGATCGTATCGACGGCATGCGCATCTTCATGCGGGTGGCCGAACTCGGCAGCTTCGCCGCAGTGGCTCGGCAGATGGACGTCGCGCGCTCGGTGATTACCCGTCAGATCGCCGCGCTCGAGGCGAGCGTCGGCGTCAGGCTGATCGCCCGCAGCACCCGCAACCTGAGCCTCACCGCAGCCGGCGCCGCTTATCTCGAGCGCTGCCGCGAAATCCTCAAGCTGCTCGAAGCCGCCGAAGCCGACCTCGCCGGCGAGCGCCAGGAACCGCGCGGCCTGATCCGCCTCAGCGTGCCGCTGAGCTTCGGGCTGCGCCATCTGGCGCCGCTGCTGCTCGATTTCACTGTCACCTACCCGGACGTGAACACCGAGATCGACTTTACCGACCGCCGCGTCAAGCTGATCGAGGAAGGGCTCGAGCTGGCAATCCGGGTCAGCGTGCGCCTCGACCCGCTCGACGTCGCGCGGCGGATCGGCAGCAGTGCCCTCGTGGCGATCGCCTCGCCCGCCTACCTCGCTCGCCACGGCGAGCCAACCCACCCCGGCCAGCTCGCCGGCCACGAGTGCCTGCTGTACCTGCCGGTCCAGCAGGAGGGGTGGCCGTTCCTGGTCGACGGCGTGATGGCGAACTTCCCGGTGCGCGGCCGCCTGCACGCCAACAACGGCGATGCCCTGCTCGAAGCAACGATTCGCGGCCTTGGCATTTCGGTACAGCCGACCTTCATTGCTGCGGCCGCCCTCGAGGCCGGATCGGTACGGCAGATCCTGAGCGGCTATCCGATGCCCGCCCTCGGCATCTACGCCCTGCTTCCCGACCATCGCTACGTACCGCAGCGGGTACGGATACTGATCGATTACCTCGCCGAACGGATCGGCGAGCACCCGTACTGGGAAGCCGCCAGTTCAGGCGGCCGCCTGCCGCGTGGCGCCACCGACGCGTAACGCGGTCAGGATCGACAGGCTCCACAGCGCGGCAATGCCGACCAGCACCATCGCGAAGCGGCCGCCGTCCATCAGGCCGCCAAAGACCAGTGGCGCCAGCGCCAGCCCGGTATCGAGGCCCGAGTAGACAAAGCCATAGACGCGGCCGTACGCCGCCTGGCCAAAGCGTGACGTCGCCGCGCGGCGAACCAGCAGGTCGCGCGACGGACCGGCGATGCCGGTGCAGTAACCGATGCTGACCATCAGCGGCATTACGCTCCACGCCGGCAACGGCAGCAGCGCCAGTGCGACCGTGAGCAGCGCCGCGGCGCCGAGCGCGCCGGCGATCAATCGTTCCTGCTCGCCCTTCTGCGCCAGGAAGCCGCCGGTCAGGATGCCGCCGGCGCCGCCGACCAGATACGCCGACAATGCGCTCGCACCGGCCGCCAGCGACAGCCCGTGCAGGTTCTGCAGGATCGGCGTCGCGAAGTTCTGGATCCCACCGAAAGCGGTGGTGATCAGCAGGAAGAACAGGAAGCACATCCACACCGCCGGCGAGCGCAGAAAGGCGAAGGGCGAAATCGCTTCGGCGCCGGCCGCAGCGGCCGAGCCGGTAGCCTGCAGGCTGGCCGGTGGGTCAGCCAGCGTGCGTCGCCGCCAGAAGACCAGCAGCAGCGCCAGTGCGGCGATCCCGGCGGCAGCCAGTGCCGCGACCCGCCAGCCGGCGGTAGCGGCGATGCCGGTCATGAACACCGGCGCCAGCGCCCAGCCGAGGTTGCCGGAAAGACCGTGGATCGAAAAGGCGTGGCCCAGTCGCGGCGGCGAGACGTGACGGTTGAGGACGGTGAAGTCGGCCGGGTGGAAAACGCTGTTGCCCAGCCCGGCCAGCCCGGCGACCAGCGTCAGGCCGAGATAGCCGTCGACCACGGCGAGCAGCAGGGCGGCCAGCAGGAAGCAGAAGATGCCGCCAGCGAGCACCCTCGCCGCGCCGAAACGATCGACGAAGAAGCCCGCCAGCGCCTGGCCGACCGCCGAGATGACGAAGAAGATGGTCATCGTCGCACCAATGCCGGTGAAGCTCAGCCCGAAATCGCGCATCAGCCACGGAAACAGCGGTGGCAGCAACAGGTGAAAGAAATGCGAAACACCGTGCACGAAGCCGATCAGCGAAATGACTTCGAGATCGTGGCTTTTTTCGGGCAGGGATTCGACAGCGGTAGTCATGGGGCGCCTCCGGGACTCGTGGCTCGAGTCTAGCCGCTTCTGGTGCGATCGGTGCGCAAGATGCCGACAAGAATTGTCACGGTTCGAAGGCAGCGATCCTTGCACGAACTGCGCCGGCGCCGCACACGCGAGCCGCATGATGCACGTCGGGTGGACGTCCGGAGCATCCCGTTCGATACTACGGCCTGGCCTGAAGGAAAATCTCTTGAAAACCTGCGCGTCTATCTGTCCGCCCTCGACGAGTCGAATGCGATGAACCTCCGGCAGTTGCTCCTTGCTCTGATCGTGACGACATTCGCAGCACTTGTCCACGCCCAGTCATTGCTTCCCAAGCAGCTGTCCGGAACGTCCAAAGCTGCCGCGCCGGCGACGCCGGCGGCGGCCGAAGAAGCCGATCCGCGCGCCCAGGCCGAGGCGCTGCTCGCCGAGGCCCGCCGCCAGCAGCAGGAGCAACGGCTCGCCGAGCGGCAGTCAGCCGACGACGGACTGCCGACCAGCGAGCACCAACGCCTCCTCGATCGTCTGGTGCTGCTCCACGGCGAACGCCTGAAGCTGCTCGACGAGCTCGATACGCTGAAGAATTCCCCGTCCGAGACGGCGAATCAGCGCGCCCTGCTCGCAGAGTTCACCGGACCGCCGCCCTACGCCGCCTTGCGGGTCGATTCCCTGCGCGACGAAGCCGATGCCCTGAAGGAACGCGTGAAAAGCCTGGCGGCTGCGGAGCGGGCACTCGAAGTACAGCAGGCCGGCTTGATCGACGAGCAGCAGCGCGCCAGCGAGGCCGTCCGCCTGGCAGAGGATCGCCTGGCGCGAGCTGACGGGCAGGACCAGATCGCCAAGGACCGGGAGAGCCTTGAACTCGCTTCGCTGCGTCGGCGCCAGGCCGAAGCAGATCTGAGCAACGTCGCGCTCGGGCTTGATGTCATCCACCTGAAACTCAAGAAGCTGCGACCGCTCGGCGAACAGATGCAGCGCCTGCTGGCGCGTGTGTTGCCTGAACAGCACCTGGCCAAAGAAGATTTCGAACAGAATCAAACCCGCTTGCGCAGCGAACTGGCCAAGGTGAGCCGCGAGATCGATTTGATCGTCGCCAACACCAGCAAACTCGCGGCCGAGCGTACCCGACTGACGAAACTCGCTCAGGGTGCTGATCCGAATGGCCCGATCGCGAATCGTTTGCGGGTACTTGACGAGCAGATGGAGACCGACCGCCTGACGCTGATGACCCTGACCTGGCTGCACGGCATGATTCAGGTCGCCGGGGACTCCTGGAGACAACGCTTCGTCGGCTTCAGCTCCGACGATGCCACAACCCGCCAGGCGGTCATTTCGGCGCTGCAAAGGACCAGCAGCGACCTCGGCAGCCGCAAGGATCTCTTCCGCGAACTGCAGGACGGGGCACGCATCGCGGTCCGACAACAGGAGTTGCGCCTGGAGAATGTGTTGCTCACTCCCAGTGCCAGGGCGCAGGAGTCAGCCATACTGGAGACGCTCAAGAAGCGTGTGGACGCCTACCAGCGCGTCGAACTCGCCGGCACCCGGATGGATCGCCAGATCAAACGCTGGCTCGAAGACTTCGGATTCAGAGCCAAGACTCCTGGCGCCGACAACTGGAAGCTCGGCGCGCTGCAGGTGGGACAGACTCTGAAGGGTATCTGGGACTTCGAGATGTTTGCCGTTGAGGAGTCAACGGTCGTCGACGGCAAGACGGTGACCGTCGCCTACGGGGTGACCGTCGGCAAGAGCATTGGCGCGGTAGTCCTGTTCGTTGCCGGCTACTGGCTGTTCTCGCTGCTCTCGGCGCGCCTGCAGAAGCTGATGGTAAGCCGCTTCCACGTCGACGTGGAGGTGGCCAGCATGGTTCGGCGCTGGGCGATGATTTCGCTGGCGCTGGTCCTGATCATCTTCATCCTCAACCTGGCACGCATTCCGCTGACGGTGTTCGCGTTCATGGGCGGCGCGCTGGCGATCGGCGTCGGTTTCGGCACCCAGACGATGATCAAGAACGTCATCAGCGGCATCATCATCCTCTTCGAGCGCAAGGTTCGCGTCGGCGATATCGTCGCCATCGAGGGGATGACCGGCTACGTCACCCAGGTTGACCTGCGCGCGTCGACCGTACGCGCTTTCGATGGCGTCGAGGCGCTGGTTCCCAACTCGACGTTTCTTGAAAACCAGGTCATCAACTGGACCTATTCGAACTCGCGGATCCGCCGCGAAATCCGCGTCGGCATCGCCTACGGATCGCCGGTACACGCGGCGGCCGAGATCATCGGCGGCTGCGCGGAGGACCACGGGCAGGTGCTGAAAGACCCGGCACCGGAGGTCTTCTTCGAGGACTTCGGTGACAGCGCGCTGCTGCTGGTGCTGATCTTCTGGGTCGAACTCGGGCCGAACGTGTTCTCGCGCCGCATTGACAGCGACCTGCGTTACGCCATCGAGAAACGCCTGGCAACGGCTGGTATCACCATCCCGTTCCCGCAGCGCGATGTACACCTCGCCGTTTCGCAGCCGCTGCCGGTACGTGTCACGCCTTCCGCCGGGGAGGACAACTGAAAACAGATCGTCGCGACGCCTGGCGACCGACCGGCGACGCAGCGGTGCCAAGACCTGATCACCAAGAGGAAACGCCATGAACCAGAAACTACTCGAACGTATCGACAGCCCCGGCCCGAAGAAGATCCTCGCCTGCGACGGCGGCGGCATCCTCGGCCTGATCAGCGTCGAAATCCTCGCCAGACTCGAGACCGAGCTGCGGGCGAGGCTCGGCAGACCGGAGCTGGTGCTCGCCGACTATTTCGATTTCGTTTGTGGCACCAGTACCGGTGCGATGGTGGCGGGCTGCATTTCGGCCGGCATGTCCACCGACCAGATCCGCCAGTTCTACGTTGACAGCGGCCGGCAGATGTTCGACAAGGCCTCGCTGCTCAACCGCCTGAAGTACAGCTACAACGACGAGCCGCTGGCCAGGAAGCTGCGCGTCGAACTCGACAAGGCGCTGGCGCACGCCGCGACGCCCGGCGAGCCGAACGCGACACTCGGCGACGCCAATCTGCGCACGCTGCTGATGATGGTGATGCGCAACGCCACCACCGATTCGCCGTGGCCGGTTTCCAACAATCCACGGGCGAAATACAACCAGCCCGGTCGTCCCGACTGCAACCTGCGCCTGCCACTGTGGCAACTGCTGCGGGCGAGCACCGCGGCGCCGACCTTCTTTCCGCCCGAGGTCGTCACCTTTGCCCCGGCAACGCCAAACGAATATCAGTTCATCTTCGTCGATGGCGGCGTCACGACCTACAACAATCCGGCCTTCCTGGCCTTCGAGATGGTCACCGCCGCCCCCTACCAGGTCGGCTGGAAGACCGGCCCCGAGAACCTGCTGATCGTCTCGGTCGGTACCGGCAACGCCGCCAGAGCCCGTCCCGACCTCAAAGCCGACGACCTGTGGTTGCTCGACAACGCCAGGAACCTGCCGGGCGCGCTGATGAATGCCGCTGCCGCAGGCTGGGACATGGCCTGCCGAACGCTCGGCGAATGCCGTTTCGGTCCGCCCATCGACCGCGAATTCGGCGATATGGTGATCGCCCCGGGGGGTCCGGCCAACGCCAGTGCCGCCAAGCAGTTCGCCTACCTGCGCTACGACCCGGACGTCAGCCAGGCCGGCATCGACGCGCTCGGTCTGGCCGAGATCGACGCCAGCAAGGTGCAGGTCCTCGACTCGGTCGGCAGCATCCCGGAAATTCAGCGCATCGGCCAGGCGTATGCCGCCGCCAGCGTCTCGATCGACCACCTGCGGGGCTTCGCGTGAGCGGCAAGACCTGCTTCGTCGTCCAGGGTTTCGGCAAGAAGACCGACTACACCGACGGTCGAGTTCTCGACCTCGACGCCTCCTACGCAATCATCAAGGAGGCGGTCGAAGCCACCGGCGTCGAATGCATCCGCGCCGACGAGATTCCGCACACCGGCATGATCGACCTGCCGATGTACGAGATGCTGCTGCAGGCCGACCTGGTGATCGCCGACCTGTCGACCTACAACGTCAACGCCGCCTTCGAGCTCGGTGTGCGCTACGGCCTGCGCCCGGGCGCGACGATCATCGTCGCCGAATCGCAGTTCAAGTATCCGTTCGACGTCGGCCACATCGTCATCCTCAATTACAAGCACCTCGGCGAAGACATCGGCGTTCAGGAAGCCAGGCGTTTTCGCCTGGCGCTGGCCGAAGCGATTCGCAACGCCCTCGCCAGGCAGGAAACGGACAGCCCGGTATACACCCTGCTGCCCGATCTGCAACCGCCGCAGCGCGGCATCGCCCGCCCGACGCCAGCCCCTGCCGGAGCAGGCCGAACAGTCGCGGTCGAATCGGCCGCGCGCTTTTTCCAGGACGCTTCAGCGATCACCGGCGATGTGGCATCGGGCAGCGACGAAGCAGCGCCCGCACTGCCGCCCACAGCCAAGGCCCTGCTCGACCAGGCGCTGGCTGCGATCAATCCGGCCGACGGTCGGCCCAGCGATTTCCCGCGGGCGGTCAAACTGCTTCGTGAAGTACGCAAGCAACGCCCCAATGACAGCTTCGTCGTCCAGCAACTGGCGCTGGCCACCTACAAGTCGAAGCTGCCCGACGCCGAAGCGGCGCTGCTCGAGGCCTGCCGGATCCTCGAGCCACTCGGCCCGGCGACAACCAACGACCCCGAGACGCTGGGCCTCTGGGGCGCCGTTCACAAGCGACTGTGGGAACAGCGGTCGCGTCCGGCCGATCTCGAAGAAGCGATCGCCAGCTACCAGCGTGGCTTTTACCTCAAGCAGGACTGGTACAACGGCATCAACCTGGCGTTCCTGCTCGACCTGCGCGCCCGCGAATGGCTTCGCGCCGGCGAGCACGACGAAGCCGTCGCCGATTCCGTCCAGGCCCGACGAATCCGTCGCGAGGTCGTTCGCCTGGCCACGCCGCTGGCGGACATCGCCGACGACGACCCGCAAAAACGCTTCTGGCTGGTGGCGACGCTCTGGGAAGCGGCGCTGGGCCTTGGCGACGACGCGGCGCTGGCGCGCTGGGATGCCGAAGCCGGCGCGCTGAAGGTGCCGCAATGGATGCACGACAGCCGCCAGGAGCAGGGCCGCAAGCTGCGGGAGCTGTTGGCCAGCTACCGCAGCCTGCAATCCGCATAGGCCCGCGGCAAGCGCTCAGTGCGCTGCGGCGCCGAGCAGTTGCTCGAGGACGTAAGGCAGAATGCCGCCGGACCAGTAGTAGTGCACCTCGACCGGGGTGTCGATGCGGCACAGCACCGGGCGTTCGATGCGATCGCCATCGGCGCGCTCGATCACCAGGGTGAGGTTCTGCAGCGGCGCCAGCTCGGGGCCGAGACCGTGGATCTCGAAGCTCTCGTCGCCACGCAGTTCGAGCGCCGCCGCCGAATCGTCGGCCATGAACTGCAGGGGCAGGACGCCCATGCCGACGAGATTGGCGCGGTGGATACGTTCGAAGCTGCGCGCGATCACCGCCCGCACGCCGAGCAGCCGCGTCCCCTTGGCCGCCCAGTCGCGCGACGAGCCGGTGCCATACTCCTCACCGGCGACGACCACCGTCGGCGTGCCGCGTTCGAGGTAGCTCATCGCCGCGTCGTAGACCGTCGCCTGCTGGCCGTCGAGCAGCGTGTAGCCACCCTCTGGCCGCCGTCCCTCGGAATCGGCCGGCAACATCAGGTTGCGAATGCGGACGTTGGCGAAGGTGCCACGGACCATCACCTCGTGATGTCCGCGGCGCGCGCCGTAGGAGTTGAAGTCGGCGCGTGCGACGCCTTGCTCCTTGAGCCAGCGGCCGGCCGGCGTCGCTTCGCCGAAGGAGCCCGCCGGCGAGATGTGGTCGGTAGTCACCGAGTCGCCGAGCAGCAGCAGCAAGCGCGCGCCGGTGATGTCGCCGGCTGGCTGAGCCGGCAGCTCGAAGAACGGCGGCCGGGCGATGTAGCTCGACGGCGGCCAGTCGTAGACCTCACCGCGGCGTGCCTCGATGGCGTTCCAGAGATCCTGGTCGGCGGAGACGTCGGCGTAGCGGCGGCGGAAGGTTTCGGGGTCGAGCGCGAACGGCAAGGCGGCGTCAATTTCTTCCGAGGTCGGCCAGACCTCGCGCAGATAGACCGGCTGACCGTCGCTGCCGGAACCCAGCGCTTCGCTGTTGAGATCGATGTTGACCCGGCCGGCAATGGCGAAGGCGACGACCAGCGGTGGTGACGCCAGGTAGTTGGCGCGCAGGTTGGGATGGATGCGCGCCTCGAAGTTGCGGTTGCCCGAGAGGACCGCGGCGGCGACCAGCTGATGCTCGGCGATCGCCTTGTTGAACGCCGGATCGAGGTCGCCGGCGTTGCCGATGCATGTCGTGCAGCCGTAGCCGGCGAGTGCAAAACCAAGCTCGGCGAGCGGCGACAACAGGCCGGCCTTCTCGAGATAGTCGGTCACCACTCGCGAACCGGGGGCCAGCGAGGTCTTGATGTGCGGCTGCACGCGCAGCCCCCTGGCGACGGCCTTCCTCGCCAGCAGGCCGGCGGCGATCATCACCGCCGGGTTGCTGGTGTTGGTGCACGAGGTGATCGCGGCGATCAGCACGTCGCCGTGGCCGAGATCGACCCCGGGCCTTTCGGTCGGATAGCGACGGGTCAGCGTCTCCGCCGGACGCGCGAAGCCGTTGTCCGCCTCGGCCGCGCTGAACAGCGTGTTGAAGACGCTGCCCATCTCGGGCAGGTCGATGCGATCCTGCGGCCGCTTCGGTCCGGCCAGCGAGGGGACGATGGTCGACAGGTCGAGGCGCACCGTGCGCGAGTAGTCGATCTGTCCGCCACGCGGAATGCCGAACAATCCCTGGGCGCGGAAGTAGGCCTCGAACAGCTCGCAGTCGGCGTCGCTGTGACCGGTCGTGCGCAGGTAGCTGACCGTCTTGTGATCGACCGGGAAGAAGCCCATCGTCGCCCCGTACTCGGGCGCCATGTTGGCCAAGGTCGCGCGGTCGGTCACGGTCAGTGTGCTGGCCCCCTCGCCAAAGTACTCGACAAAGGTGCCGACCACTTTCTGGTGGCGCAGCAACTCGGTCACCGTCAGCACCAGGTCGGTGGCGGTGACACCCTCGCGCAGGCGGCCGAGGAGTTCGACGCCGACCACGTCGGGGGTCAGGAAATAGACCGGCTGACCGAGCATCGCCGCTTCCGCTTCGATGCCGCCGACGCCCCAGCCGACGACGCCAACGGCGTTGATCATCGTCGTGTGCGAGTCGGTACCGACCAGCGTGTCGGGAAAGCACACGCGTCCGCCAGGCGTCTGCTGCTGACGCACGCCGGCGAAGAGGTGTTCAAGATTGACCTGGTGGACGATACCGACGCCTGGCGGCACGACGCGAAAGGTGTCGAAAGCCTGCATTCCCCACTTCATGAACTGGTAGCGCTCGCCGTTGCGCTCGAACTCCTTGCGCATGTTCTGCTGCAGCGCCTGTGGCGTGCCATAGTGGTCGACCTGCACCGAGTGGTCGACGACCAGGTCCACCGGCACCAGCGGCTCGATGCTGCGCGCATCACGTCCGCGTGCCTGCGCGGCGTGCCGCATCGCCGCGAGATCGCAAAGCAGCGGCACGCCGGTGAAATCCTGCAGCACGACGCGCGCGACGACGAAGGGGATTTCGGCGCTGCGTGGCGCGCGTGGCTGCCACTGCGCCAGTTCCTGGATATGCCGGTCGGTGACGCGCTGGCCATCGCAGTGCCGCAACAACGACTCGAGGACGATGCGCAAGGACACCGGCAGGCGCGCGATATTGCCGACCTCGGCAGCCGCCAGCGCCGGCAGCGAGTAGAACAGCGCCTCCGGCTGACCGGGAGGATCGAAGCGGGAGAGCGTATTGAACGGCGAATGCGGCATGGCAAACCTCCGGATGAAATGGTGCAGCGCGGCGCGGCGCGCCACAGACAAGCTGACCGCCGACGGCGAGGCGCGTTCCCCGCCGGCCAGACGGCCGACGCGACCTGCCTCGTCGAACGCACCGGCGAGAGCCGACCGACGACAGTGTCACTATAGACCGGAATCGACCGACTCGGCCGCTTGCCGGACGGGCCGCGCGGCGCCGCCGTCTGGTGCCGGCAACGGGACCCGGTCCGGTCGAACCGCTATACTGTCCGGAACAACGGGCTCGAGTCCTTCTCTCATCACCCACACGTCAAGGAGACCGACATGGCAGCAAAGACGATTCTGATGATCACCGGAGATTTCACCGAGGACTACGAAACGATGGTGCCCTTCCAGGCCTTGCAGATGGTCGGCCATACCGTGCACGCCGTCTGCCCCGGCAAGTTCGGCGGCGAACACGTCCGCACCGCGGTGCACGATTTCGAAGGCGACCAGACCTACAGCGAGAAGCCCGGCCACAACTTCACGCTGAATGCCGACTTCTCGGCGATACGCGCCGAAGACTACGACGCCCTGGTGATTCCCGGCGGCCGCGCCCCCGAATACCTGCGGCTGAACCCCGAGGTGATCGCAATCGTCCAGCACTTTGCCAGCGCCGGCAAACCGATCGCGGCGATCTGCCACGGCGCGCAACTGCTGGCGGCAGCGGGCGTGCTTGCCGGCCGCTCGTGCAGCGCTTATCCGGCGTGCGGACCGGAAGTCAAGGCGGCCGGCGGCAAGTACGCCGACATCTCGGTCGACCAGGCGCACGTGGACGGCAATCTGGTTACCGCACCGGCCTGGCCCGCTCACCCCGACTGGCTGGCCAAGTTCCTGCAGGTTCTGGGAACACGCATCGAGCCCTGAGCTCACGCTCCAGCCAGGGCCGGCGGTCGCCTCGCCAGTGACAGGCAGCGACTGCCGCCCTGTCACGACGGCTCAGCGCTGCCGCAAGGGCGTCAGCAGCGATGTCAGGCCATTGTGGTCGAGCTCGTGCATCAACGCCAGCAGCTGACCGAGCTTGCCCGGCGGAAAGCCCTGGCGCGCGAACCAGTTCAGGTAGTTGCCCGGCAGGTCGGCGATCAGACGGCCCTGGTACTTGCCAAAAGGCATGGTCCACGTAAGCAGCAACTGCAGATCATCGGCATCCATCGCATCCATGGTCTTCCTCCGCAGCGGACATCTTGCCTGTCGACGGTACTCAGCTTGCATCGGTTCACGGTTCACTGACAAGTGCTTCTGGCGAGGCATGGCTCATCCCGGACGCCACGCTGCAACAACATCGCGCATCGCTGCGAACATATCGGACCGACGCGGCGCAAGCGCTACCATGATCGCTGCGCCTGACGGCGTGCCGCTGACTACCGGGAGACGCGAACGATGCTGCTGTGGCTGAAGCACTACCGACGTGAAGCGCTGGCCGGCGATCTCGGCGCGGGAATCATCGTTGCCATGATGCTGGTCCCTCAGGGCATGGCCTATGCGATCGTTGCCGGCCTGCCACCGGTAAGCGGCCTCTACGCGAGCATCCTGCCACCGATCGCCTACGCACTCTTCGGCAGCAGCATGGTGCAGTCGGTGGGGCCGATGGCGATCACCTCGTTGATGGTCGCCAGCTCGCTGGCCCCGTTGGCAGCTCCCGGCTCGCCGCTGAGCGTGATTCTCGCCGGCCAGCTGGCGCTGATCGCCGGCGCCATCCTGTTCCTCAGCGGCCTACTGCGCCTCGGCTTCGTCGCCAGCCTGCTCAGCCGACCGGTGATGAGCGGCTTTACCACCGGCGCCGCCCTGCTGATCACCGGCGGCCAGCTCGAAGCGCTGCTCGGCGGGCCGCTGACCGCAGTCCACCTGCCGAGCGCGATTATCGGCCTGGGATCGCTGCTGGTCCTGTGGGCAGCAAAAGCCGGCCTGGTCCGTGGACTGGGCGCTCTCGGATTGCCTGCCAGACTGGCCGAGACGCTTTCCAGACTGGCGCCGGTGGTGGTCCTGATCGTCACCACCGCGGCCGTGGCAACGCTCAACCTCGCAGCGGCCGGCGTCGCCGTGGTCGGCGAGATTCCCTCGGGAATGCCGCCAATTGCCCTGCTGGCCTCGGCCGAGCATTGGCGGCCCCTGCTCCTGCCCGGCCTGCTGATCGCCTTCATGATCTTCCTGTCGAGCCAGGCCGCGGCGCAATCGCTGGCCCACCGGCGCGGTGAACGGATCGTCACCAACCACGAGTTGCTGGGCCTTGGCGCCGCCAATCTGGCGAGCGCGGTGTCCGGCGGATTTCCGGTCACCGGCAGCATTTCGCGGTCGGCGGTAAACTATACCGCTGGCGCCAATACGCCGCTGGCGAGCATCATTTCGGCGGCATTGATCGTCCTTGCGCTGTCCGTGCCGACCACCTGGGTGTCCTGGCTGCCGCTGCCGGCGCTGGCCGCGACGATCATTCTGGCGGTGCTCGGCATGATCGATTTCACGACCTTGAAGGACGCCTGGCAGCACGACCGCAGCGACGCCGCCGCGCTGCTCGCGACCACCGCCGGGGTGTTGCTGCTCGGCGTCGAACAGGGCGTGATTCTCGGCGTCGTGCTGTCGCTGGCGACCGTGATCTGGCGCGCCAGCCGACCGCATATCGCCGTCGTCGGCCGCATCCCCGGCAGCGACCACTTCCGCAATGTTGAGCGACATCACGTCGAAACGCTGTCCGACGTGCTGCTCCTGCGCATTGACGCCGACCTCTTCTTTGGCAACGTCGAGGCCGTGGTCGATCATCTCGATGGTCTGCTGAAGGCACGCGCGGCCGACGGGCTGACAACCCGCCACGTCGTGGTGGTGATGTCGGCGATCAGCCTGATCGATACCACCGGCCTGTACGCACTGACCGAGATCAATCGCAGCCTCCAGAGCGAGGGGATCAAGCTGCATCTCGCCGAGGTCAAGGGGCCGGTCATGGATCGCCTGCAACGCAGCGACCTGCTCGGCGGGCAACTCGGCGGGCAGGTCTTCCTCAGCACGGCCGACGCCTTTCGCGCCTTGCAGGGCGAAGCTTCGTGGTCGATCTGAAGCCGCCCGCTCGCGAACAACCGCGACCGGCGCAAGTGGCCGGTGCGTCGGCCGCGCGCGTATTTTCCCCGGTTGGCCGGCGCCCAATCGTTGCCGCCTCGCCAGCCGAGGCAACCGCCGCCATCGCATCCCGGACGGATAATTGACCATGCTACAATCAAGGCTGCCGATCAGCGATGGCTTACCGTGAAAGTCGCCGGAGCGACTCTGGAATCTTCCGACTCCGTGCGCGGGTCACGGCTTTCATGACCGACGGGTGTCGCGACAGTTGATCACCGTTACCAACCGGCAAGGTATGCCGTGCCGGGAACCAAAGAGGGAAGCCAATGACCGAAAAAACGATAAATACCCGACTGCTCGACGACTTGCGGACGCGACGCGAACAGGGACAGCAACCGCTGACCGGCAAGAAGGGCGTGATCCTGGGAATTGCCAACGACCAGTCGATCGCCTGGGGCTGCGCACAGGCGTTTCGCGGCCTGGGTGCCGAGCTGAGCATCACCTATCTGAACGAAAAGTCCAGGAAATTCACCGAACCGCTGGCGGCAGCCCTCGACGTCTCGCCGGAACTCTATCTTCCCTGCGACGTTCGCGAGGACGGGCAACTGGAAAGCGTGTTCGCGACCATTGGACGCCAGTGGGGCCGGCTCGACTTCGCCCTCCACTCGATCGCCTTTGCGCCGCGCGAGGATCTGCACGGCCGCGTCACCGACTGCTCGCGTGACGGCTTCCTGATGGCCATGGACGTCTCGTGCCACTCGTTCATCCGGATGGCCCGCTTGGCCGAACCGCTGATGACCGATGGCGGCGCGCTATTCACCATGAGTTACTTCGGCGCCGAGAAGGTCGTCGAGAACTACAACGTGATGGGACCGGTGAAAGCCGCGCTCGAGGCGACGTCACGATACCTGGCGGCCGAACTCGGTCCCAAGGGAATTCGCGTAAGCCCGGTCTCGCCGGGCCCGATCAAGACGCGGGCGGCATCCGGCATCGGCCGTTTCGACGAACTGATGGACAAGGCGGCGGCGCGCGCACCGTCCCGCCTGCTGGTGACGATCGAGGACGTCGGCATGGCCACCGCCTTTCTCGCCACCGACTACGCCAAGCTGATCACTGGCGACACGATCTACGTCGACGGCGGCTACCACGTCGTCGGCTGATCGTCGCGACGACCCCCTCGCCTTCGCCGCAAGTCACACCGCGCGCCACGGCCGGACGACGCTCCGCGGCCGTTACCGCTAAAGCGGAATGCCGCTGAGCCAGTCGTGAATGGCGTTCTTCAGCGAGGGCTCGTTCAGACGGCCACCGGCATCGATCGAGAAACTGCACGACAGCTTGCCGGTCAGGTCCGCCCGATCGTGCCGGAAGTCTTCGCTACGGAAGAGCCCGACCGTACGATTCAACGCCTTCATGAAGCCGTATTCGAGGGTCACGTTGGGATTCAGTTCGCTGGCCACGTGATCCTCGAGAACGGCCATGCCGTACTTGCTGCCGAACATGTGCACGCAGACATTCTCCCAAAGCTGGTCATGATAGGCCTTGCTGTCGGCACGGCGGGCCTTGAGCCCGCGCTGGCCGAGCGTGTCGGAAATAACCCGCCAGATGTCATTGAGCAGCTGCCGGTGCACGTCCGGCATCTGGAGATCGGGAAACTTCATCATCACGAACACCGACCTGTCGTAAGGCGTGTCCTCAAAGAAATGGCGCAGCGCCGGAATGAGATGCTCATAGCCCGGAAGCACCAGGTAATCGGCCATTTGCCTCTTCTGCTCGGCACGGCGTTCGAGTCCGCGCTCGATGGCATCGACCATCCGCCACAGTTCGGCTTGCCCGGCATCCTCCATCCACTCGACATGAATATCGGAGACCAGATTGGGAAGCGGCGTGCCGCGCAGCAGGATCGGCATCACCAGCTTGCCGGCGGCACGGGCGGCGCCAATGTCGGCGGCGATGTACTGCGATGAAACATGTTTCGACTCGGCATCGACCGAGTTGCCGGTCAACAGCACGACCAGGCCATCCGCCGCGACAAAGGCCTCGTGCAGCGCTCGCCGCCATTCTTCACCGAGGACCAGAAAATCCTGATCGAGGGTCACGTGATGGTTTCGACCGCGAAGCTCGGAAACGAACTGTCTGGCCAACAGCAGGTCATTATGCCGGTAGCTAACATACAAACGGGCCATGTCGCCTCCTTTCCTGTCCGGACCGGCCGCGCCATCGAGCGGCCCTCGGCAAGCGTCTGCGATCGTCGCAACGGACCTCATCGTACCGGAAAACGATGGCGGCGCAGGCGGCCAGGGAGCGAGCCACCCGATTATCTTGAAGGAGTAGATCGAGATCGCCAACTTTCTGGCGCGGTGGGCTGCCGCATCTCGTCATACACGACTCACTCAGCATAAATTGGCCGCCCGATCGGCACCTGGCAAATGGTTGACGGATTCTATCTGGTATACCCCTTGCTTGCCCTTTCCCGATTTCATGATGATCGGGCGATGGCAAACTGGGCGGAAGACGAATTTGGCGGGGCTGAACTGGGGGACGGACGTCTGAGGCTGAGGCTGATCAAACTGGCGACACGCTTTGCAGAGCAGCCGACGGCGAGCATACCGGGCGCCTGTGGGGATTGGGCGGAGACGGTGGCGGCGTACCGCTTCTTCGATCAGGCCCGCGCTGGCAAGCGCGGGTTGAACTGGCAATCGATCCTGCAACCGCACATGGATTGCAGCCAAGGGCGCATGGCCCAACACCCGGTGGTGTTGTGCCTTCAGGACACCACCGAACTGGACTTCAACGGTCAGGAAATCGAAGGACTCGGGCCGCTCTCTTACGAAGCCCAGCGCGGCATGTATCTGCACCCGACCCATGCGGTGACCCCGGAACGCGAACCGCTCGGGGTGATCGACGCCTGGATGTGGGCGAGAAGCGAAGGCGGCCGACGGAAGCCGGCCGGGCATCAGCGAGAGCACGCGCTGGATTGAAGGCTACGAGCGGGTCGCCGAAACCGCGGCGGCGATGCCACAAACACGCTTGGTCTATGTGGCCGACCGCGAAGCGGACATCGTCGGCCTGATGCAGCGCGCCCAGGCGTTGGGGACGCCGGCCGACTGGCTGATTCGCGCCAGGCACAACCGCTGTTTGCCGCAAGGCGGCAAACTGTGGGCGGCAACTCTTGCCAAAGCGCCGCTCGGCGAGATCGAATTCACTCTGGCATCGCGGCACGGGCAGCCGAAACGTATCGTGCGCCAGCAGTTGCGAAGCCATGCGGATCGCCGACAAGACGTTGGTGGCTTGGGCGATGAGGAAGTACAGACGGCTGAAGGTCCACAAGATACGGGCGAGCAGGTTTCTCGAACAGCTTTCCGAGAAGAAGCCGTATCTCTTTGTGCATTGGCAGAAAGGCATGGCCGGTGCGTTTGCTTGATGGGAGCGGTGTGAATCGAGAGGTTCACGCACCGTTCTGCGAGAGGCCGGGGGTGCAATTCCTCCGGCCGACTTGCCCCTTGTTCCATGTGCTCAAGAACGGTTGCCGCGTCGAGGCCCTGCAACTGGGCAGCCAGAGCAAGCTGGAACTGGCGCTGGCGGTCTATCTGGTCGTTTCCTGGCGCCTCGCCCGCCTGATCCGCCTGGGACGCGTCCACCCACAGTGGTCCGCCGATCTGTTCTTCTCCGAGACGGAATGGGCCGGCGCCTTTATCCTCAACAAGAAGAAGCCACCGACGAAGGTGCCGACAATTCGCGAGGTCATCCGCCTGATCGCGCAGCTCAACGGATTCCTCGCCCGCAAGAGCGACGATGAAGCCGGCGTCAAATCCCTCTGGCTCGGCATCCAGCGCTTGCCTGATTTCGCCTCCGGCGTCGAGCATATGCGCGAGATCGATCATGTCATGTGAGTTGTGTATAACGAGATGGCTTGAACCTCTGTCTGATTTCCAGGGACCACCATAGTCCATCGAACTGGACGCGGCACGGCGGCTTGATTGATGCGCGAAATACGCTAGCTGTTGCGGACTGTAGCTAATCGTCTTGTAGTCATTTCCCCGTATGACAGATAGTACTATGGCATCGGTGCTAGCCCCAATGCCCGTCAAAGTCGAATGAGAGTTGCCGCTGGTGCCGAATAGCCAACAGATGAATCGCTCCGCCAATCTGCGTGTGGAGCAGCAGGTAATCCTTGAGCACGTATTCGCGCAGCGCCTCAGGGTCCGAGGTCAGCGCCACCAACTTTGCGCGTAGCGCCGCCAAAGCGTTGGTCGTCTCGACGGATCGCGGCTGCCGGAGGATGAACGGCCTGCCCATGCCGGGAAAGTGTTCAAGGTTGGGAATCACCGTTTCCAGCAGTTCATCGAGCAGACCATCGTAGGCCTGCGGCGCTTCGGCGTCGGTCAGGAAGCGTTCGATTCGTCGAGATTGCGCTCGAAGTTGGCAGTGAATTTGATGCCGGGCTTTTTCGCCATGCGCAGTACCTGAAGCGTCAGGCGCTGCGGCGACGTTTGAGGGCGGTAATGGCGCCACGGGCGTCTTTGACCTTACCGGCAGCCACATCATCGAGACCTTTGCCAGCCTCGTCGATCAGCAGCAAGTGGATACGCTCGCGCTCCAGCTGGTGGTAGTAGTCCAGCCGTTGTGCATCGATCAGGGCGATGTAGCTTTCACCGTTCTTGGTGATGATTTTCTCGGCACCGCCCTTGACCTCTTCAGCCAGCTCAGAGAAGTTGGCGCGGGCGTGCGAGAGGGGGATAACGTCGCTTGCAGCAATTCCCATGGTCGTCTCCTATGCAGCACCAGATGTGCAGTATTTTGTACATCATATGCTTGGGCTGCCAGGTGTTACGTCCGCCGCTCTCCAGGAACTGACAGCGTCAGTTATCCCATGAACGGCGGGAGCGAAAGAAGTTGGGTTACCTGAACGAGGCTGGGACGAAGTGAACGAAAGATGGGCCGGAACACCTCTGCTATCGTGGGAAGTTATCAAGACAAACCACATAGCAAAGAGCCCAGCCCATGGAACGAATTGTAGCCGGCATCCACACGATCGAGCAGCACCTTGAGGCAATCAAGGAAACCCCGGAAGCGTATCGGCCGCCACGCTGCCCGCATTGCGGCCTCAAGATTCTTTGGCAGCACGGACACTACGAGCGCAAAGCCGACCGGCGACCCGGGCAGTTCTCCCTCAATCCAGTGCCGATCTGCCGCTACTGTTGCTCCGGCTGTCGGCGCACCTGTTCGCGTCTGCCCGCGTGCATCGCCCCGCGCCGCTGGTACAACTGGTCGGTGCAGCAAGGCGTCCTGGAACAGCGGCTGAACGAACGCCCCGGTCACCACGGCGCACACGGCAACCGGCCCGACCGGCGGACTGCCGCTCGCTGGTGGGACTGGCTTCAGAAGAACAGCCTGCTGTTCGAGTTTCATCTGCGCGCCCGCTGCGCCGAACTCGGGCGAGCCGTCGACTTCGCTGCTTTCTGGAGCCGGTTGTTCGCATCCATGGGCTTGGTGCAAGCCATGACCCTTCTCGATCAGCAGATGAGCGTCCCGTGATGAGCTGATCCCGAACGAGCGGCGAACAGGGTAGACCCCGCCCGGGCGGGGTCCCCACACAGTTTGCTCCTGTCATTGTCCCGGCCCTTCTGGTTTGATCACCTCTCCCATTTATCACCAGGAGTGGTCATGAACCCGATTGATCCGAAAGCCCTGTTTCGCCTGTCCGTCCTCGGTCCCCTGATCAGCCGCGAGCGGCTGGAACGTGGAGAACTGCAACAGCTCCTGCGGGAGCTGGCCAGCCGCGACTACGCCATTCCCGGCACTCGTCGTCGGCATCTGAGCGAGAAGACGATCCAGGCGTGGTACTACGCCTGGCGTGCCCACAAGCTCGATGGGCTGACGCCCAAGGTACGCGCCGACCGCGGGCAATCGAAGCTCTCCGCCGCCACCCAGGCGGCCATTCTCGCCGCCAAGCGCGACAACCCGCGGCGCTCGCTGCGCCAGATTCGACAATTGCTCGAAGCCTCCGGTACCGTTGCCCGTGGCCACCTCGCTCGCTCGACCATCCACCGTCTGCTGCAGCAGCACGGCCTGTCACGGATCGCGGGCTCGGCCAGCCTGCCCGAGGAGAAACGCAGCTTCGTCGCCGCGACGGCGGGGGCGATCTGGTATGGCGACGTGATGCACGGCCCACGCGTGCCGATCGGCGGCAAACTCGCCAAGAGCTATCTCGTCTCGCTGTTCGACGACGCCTCCCGGCTACTCACGCACAGCGCCTTCTGCCCCGGCGAAAGCGCCCTGGACATCGAAGGCGTGCTCAAGCAGGCGGTGCTCAAGCGTGGCATTCCGCTCAAGCTGGTGGTCGATAACGGTGCTGCCTACCGCGCCGAGAGCTTGCAGGGGATCTGCGCCCGGCTGGGCATCCATCTGATTCACTGCCGGCCGTACGCCCCTGAAGGCAAAGGGAAGTTGGAGCGCTGGCACCGTACCTGCCGCGATCAGTTTCTCAGCGAACTCGACGAGCGCCATATCGCCAGCCTGGACGATCTCAACGCGCGCTTGTGGGCCTGGCTTGAGCAGGTGTATCACCACAGTCCGCATGCCGGTCTGGACGGCATCAGCCCCCTGGCGCGTTACCAGCAGGACTTGCCGAGGATTCGCCCGCTGGGACCGTTGGCGGCGAAGCTCGATGCCTTGTTCCGGCATCGCGTCAGCCGCCTGGTGCGCAAGGATGGCACGGTGTCGTATCAGGGAAAGCGCTTCGAGGTGCCGTTCGAGCTCTCCGGTCAAACGGTGTCTCTGGTGGTCGATCCGCATACCGAGGTGGTGATCGGCGTCGAGGACGAGAACGGGCACGCGATCGGCGCGGCGACGCCGCTCGATGCGCTGGCCAACGTCACGCGCCGGCGACGCCAGCCGGATCCGGCGGACAACAGCTCGCCCCAGAAACCGGCGAGCGGTCCGAATCTGATCGAGCTGATCTATCAGCAATATTACGACCGCAAGGGGGAGTGAGATGGACCTGCAACACTTTGGTTTGCGGCATGCGCCGCTGGGCAAGGAATCAGCCGAGCTGTGGGATGACGGGGCGCTGGGTCAGTTGGCGGAGCGCTTCGCCTGGCTGTTGCATTCACCCGGGGTCGGCCTGATCACCGGCGAACCGGGGGTGGGCAAGACGGCCGCCTTGCGCCAGCTGACCCACGGCCTGAATCCGCATCGCCACCTGGTCATCTATCAGGCGGAGACGGATTTCGGTCGGCTCGATATCTATCGCGGTCTGGCGCGCGCGCTGGGCGTGGAGCCGGGGTATCGGCGGGCGCAGCTGTGGCGCGATCTGAAGGAGCGGATCCTGCAGCTGGTCGACAGCCGCCAGCTGGTGCCGGTGTGGATCATCGACGAGGCGCAGAATCTGCCGCTGGAGTTCTTTCGGGATTTGCCGGCCTTTCTCAACTTCGCCTTTGATACGCGCGACGTGATGGCAGTCTGGTTGATTGGTCATCCGACACTGGCGCAAACGCTGGAGCGGGCGCCTTATGCGGCGCTGGCCGGGCGCATTCAGGTCCGCGTGCAGCTCAAACCGGTGCTCGAACGCGAGCGCTTTGCACAACTGATCCAGCACAGCCTGAAGAGCGCCGGTTGCATGAATACGCTGCTCAGCGATTCGGGTCTGGAGATCTTGCGTCAGGCGAGCAAGGGATTGCCGCGGCACGCCGGGCGGATTCTGCGCACGGCGATGCGCCTGGCGGTGCCGCGCGGTCTGAATCATCTGCCGGACGATCTGTTGCAGCTGGCGATCGAGGAATTGCGATGAAGCGCCGTCCTGCTCTCCCGCTGTTCCCCGATGGGCTCTCCGATGAAAGCGCGGCAGCGCTCAGTGAATTCCTCAACCAGCTCGCCGCCGCTTGCGAGAGCCGCTACTTCGTACAGCTTCGCCGTTATCACCAGCGGCAGATGAATCTCTACGATCCCGAAGTCCCCTGGCGGACGCCACCGCTCCCGCCTCCGTAGGGCTTCCATCCCACGCAGCCGCCGGGATAGATCTTCCGCTGGCAGCGTGGGACTCGGCCATCGTTTCAACCTCGAAAAGCTTGGGCCGAGGCGTCTGAATCAGGGCGGGACGTAACACCAGGGGCGAAAGTAAGACCTGTGACCCGAATCCCGCGATTAGAATTCTTGCCGACCTGATGCCGGGGCTCTGGCAACCGCCGGAGCGTCTCGAGGCGCGAGATAACCCGTGTTAATTCGCGCCGCTATAAGGCCATTTCGGTGGCGGCGTAATGAGGCCAGTGGACTCGCGGCGCAATAAGGCCACGCAGAAGGCAAGTAGAGGCGGTTTCGGACTTCCGATTGTGTAACCTCTGGCAATTTTGCCGGGGGCAGGCGCAATGGCTAACAGGAAGTTCGAAATGTACGAAATACGACAAATGATTCAACGCCTGCGACTGGGCGAAAGCAATCGCGCGGTCGCCCGAGCGCAGGGGGTCGGACGAGATACCGTCGGGCGTGTGCGAGACATCGCCGCCGCTCAGAACTGGCTGGCGGCGACGAGCCCGCTGCCGGACGACGCGACGATTGCGCGCTACTACCAGACGGCGGGCAAAGGGACGAGGGCCGGTGCGGGCAAGAACCCGACGCACCTATCTACGGTGGAGCCCTTTCGCGAGAAAATTCTCGACTGGCACCGTCAGGGCATTGCCGTGAGCAGCATCCGCCAGGCGCTGGCTCGCCAGTACGGCTACGGCGGCAGCGTGCATGCCGGCTATCGCTTCCTGCGCAGTGAAGCCGCCCGCACCCCGGTGGCCACTGTGATGCTCGACTTTGCCGTCGGCGAACAGGCACAGGTCGACTTCGGTTCGGGACCGCTGATCACCGACCGCCATTCCGGCGAAGTATTCAAGACCTGGTTCTTCGTCATGACTTTGTCCTGGAGTCGGCACCAGTACGCCGAGCTGGTGCGTAACCAGAGCGTCGAGACCTGGCTGGCCTGCCACCGACACGCCTTCGAGTGGTTCAACGGCGTCCCGCGCAAGGTACGGATAGATAACCCGAAGTGCGCGATCACGCGCGCCTGCTACTACGAGCCGACGGTGCAACGCGCCTACGCCGAACTCGCGCTCGGCTATGCCTTTGTAATCGAGCCCTGTCCGGTCGCCGACCCGGCCAAGAAGGGGCGTGTGGAGTCGGGCGTCAAATATGTCAAGGGCAACTTCATGCCGCTGCGCGCGTTTCATGGCCTGGCGCACACGAATGCGCAATTGCAGGAATGGGTTCAGAGCGAGGCGGGCAATCGTCTGCACGGCAGTACGCGCGAGCGGCCGCTCATGCGTTTCAACGAAACGGAGCAGGCACTGCTGCAGCCGCTGCCTGCCGTCGCGCCGACGTGCCCGACCTGGGCCAAGGCCAAGCTGAACGGCAACGGCCACGTCCAGCATGCGTACTGCCATTACTCGGCGCCGTTTCGCCTGATCCACCAGACGCTGTGGTTGGAAATCACACCGGATGCCTTGCGCATCTACCACGAGTACGAACTGGTGGCGATCCATCCGCGCCTGTTCAAAGCGGATACGCGGTCGACCGTCCAGGATCACCTGCCGCCCGACGCCCAGGCTTACTTCATGCGCGATCCGCAGTGGTGCCTGAGCCAGGCGACGGCGGTCGGGCCGGCCTGTCGGGCGGTCGTCGAGAGCCTGTTCGCCAAGCGTGTGCTCGACCAGTTGCGCGCCGTCCAGGGCTTGCTGCGACTAGCCGATCAGTTCGGCCGCGGCCGACTCGACGCGGCGTGTAGCCGCGCGCTGAACTTTGGGACGCCGAGCTATCGCACGATCAAGCAAATTCTCAAGAGCGGACTCGACCAGCAACCCGAGTTGATCGACGCGCCGACGCTGGAAGCGCCCTATCTGAGTGGCGGCCACTTCCGCCGCCAGTCCTCCGATCTGTTGCATTGAGCCGGCGCAAGGCGCGCCGATCCTTACTCATCCCTTATCTATCTGGAATCCGCTCATGAATCCCATGCTCCAACTGGAACCTCTGCTCAAGCAACTGCGCCTGTCCGGCATCCTCGACTCGCTCGAAGCGGGAAATCGTCAGGCGATCGAAGCCAAGCTGGCTTACACCGACTTCCTGGCGCTGCTGGTCGAGGACGAAGTCGCCCGTCGTGATCAGCATCAGTTTGCCCCGCGGCAATGGAGGAGAGCTCGGATGGCAGCGAGGGTAAGGCCAGACACTGGCGAGGCGACGTCGAAGCAGCGGTATCGGATGACGAACTGGTCGGAGTACGACCGGTCGCCGGTCAATCGGGGCAACCTGACGATCTGGTTCGACGACGCCAGTAGCAAAGACAACTGGACGCCGGCGCAGCCGGTCGGTCGGGGCAAGAAATCCATTCAGCGTTTGGCGTTTAGCGTTTAGCGTTTTGGGACCGTGCCAGCTTGGCAATAACGACGTTGGCTGTACCGGTTTCGCTGTTCACGCGTGCGCGAAGTGCGAGAAAACTCGCTGGTGAGTCGAATTGTGAGTCGATCGATGTAATCGAAAATAAAAAACGCCATAAATACATGGCGTTAATTTATTTTTCATGGCGGAGAGGGCGGGATTCGAACCCGCGGTAGGCTCACACCTACGCCTGATTTCGAGTCAGGTACATTCGGCCACTCTGCCACCTCTCCGACGGGGCGCAATGTTAGCACAGGACGGCCGGACGATGCGCTTGCCGGTGACCGAGTGGACGAGTTTTTTTGCCCAGTGCGATGATCGCCGTCGATGTTGCTGTCGCCGCCGGCTGCTGCCGGCCTGGCGCTTGTCACCTACGCCACGCCGATCCTCTCGAGACCGCCAAGGTAGGGGCGCAAGACCGCCGGAACGGTGATGCTGCCGTCGGCGTGCTGGAAGTTCTCCATGATCGCCACCAGCGTCCGTCCGACCGCCAGGCCCGAGCCGTTGAGGGTGTGCACCAGCTCGGTGCGATTGCGGTCGTTGCGGTAACGTGCCTGCATCCGCCTGGCCTGAAAGGCTTCGAAATTGGAGCACGAGGAAATCTCGCGGTAGGCGTTCTGGGCCGGCAGCCAGACCTCGAGGTCGTAGGTCTTGGCCGACGAGAAGCCCATGTCGCCGGTGCATAGGGTGACCCGGCGATACGGCAGCTCGAGCAGCTCGAGGATTTGCTCGGCGTGCGCGGTGAGTTCCTCGTGCGCCGCGAGCGACTCTTCGGCGGCAACGATCTGCACCAGTTCGACCTTGTCGAACTGGTGCTGGCGGATCATGCCGCGCGTGTCGCGACCGTAGGAGCCTGCTTCGGAGCGAAAGCACGGGGTATGACAGACCAGCTTGAGTGGCAGCGTCTCGGCGGCGAGAATCTCGCCGCGAACGATGTTGGTCACCGGCACTTCGGCGGTCGGGATGAGGTACAGCGGCTCGGCGTCGGCGCGCAGGATCTTGAACAGATCGTCTTCGAATTTCGGCAGCTGGCCGGTGCCGAGCAGGCTGGCGGCATTGACCAGGTAGGGCGCGTAGACCTCGGTGTAGCCGTGTTGCTGAGTATGCGTGTCGAGCATGAACTGGGCGAGCACGCGATGCAGCCGCGCCAGCGGTCCCTTGAGCAGCGAGAAGCGCGTGCCGGCGATTTTCGCGGCGGTGGCGAAATCAAGCTGGCCGAGCGTCTCGCCAAGGTCGACATGATCGCTGACCGTGAAATCATAAACGCGCGGCGCCCCCCAGCGCTTGACCTCGACGTTGTCGGCTTCGGACCTGCCGATCGGGACGCTGTCGTGCGGTGGATTGGGCACCACTGCCAGGAACGCGTCGAGCTCCCTGAGCAGTTCGCCAAGGCGGCCTTCATTGGCCTCCAGTTCGTCCTTCAGCGCCGCCACCTGCGCCATCACCGGCCCGGCATCCTCGCCTCGGCCCTTGAGCGTGCCGACCTGTTTCGACAGAGTGTTGCGCGCTGCCTGCAGCTCCTGGGTCCGCGTCTGCAAGGTCTTGCGCTCGCTTTCCAGGCGCTGGAAGCCCGCTTTGTCGAGTGCGAAGCCACGCGTTGCCAGCCGTTCGGCAAGGGTGTCGATGTTGTTGCGCAGCAATTGAATGTCGAGCATGCTCAGTCCTCAGTTTGGCGATGGCGCGGCGATTGACGTGACCCGCCAGCAGCAGGTGCGAAACCGGCCGACGATGTGGGCAATCCGCTGGTCACGTTTGTGGCTCGGCCGGGTTCTTCGCGGCTTTCGCCCGGCGGTCGAGCTGGCGCAGGTGCGCGAGTTTTTCGCCGATCCGGATCTCGAGGCCACGGTCTACCGGCCGATACCAGTCGACCGCCGGCATGCCGTCGGGGAAATAGCTTTCACCGGCGGCGTAAGCTTCGGCCTGATCGTGCGCGTAGCGATAGTCCTTGCCGTAGCCGAGGTCCTTCATCAGCCGCGTCGGCGCGTTTCGCAGATGCGCCGGCACCGGTCGCGACCCGTCGCTGCCGACGAAACTCCGCGCCGCATTATACGCGAGGTAACCGGCGTTCGACTTGGCCGCCATCGCCAGGTAGATGACCGCCTGTGCCAGCGCCAGTTCGCCCTCGGGGGAGCCGAGCCGTTCGAAGGTCTCGGCGGCATCGAGAGCGATCCGTGCCGCCCGCGGATCGGCCAGGCCGACGTCTTCCCAGGCCATGCGGACGATGCGCCGCGCCAGATAGCGCGGGTCGGCGCCACCGTCGAGCATGCGGCTGAACCAGTACAAAGCCCCGTCGGGCGAGGACCCACGCACCGCCTTGTGCAGCGCCGAAATCTGGTCGTAGAACGCGTCGCCGCCCTTGTCGAAGCGGCGCAGGCTCTCGGCCAGGGTGCCATCGACAAAAGCACCGTCGATGCTCGTCGCGCCGGCCGTCGTGCCGGCGGTGCCGATCTGCTCGAGGAGGTTGAGCAGGCGTCGCGCGTCACCGTCGGCAAGACCGACGACCCGGGCACGGGCGTCATCGTCAAAGCTCAGGCCGGGCAGCGCCTGCCGGCAAGCGCGTTCGAAGAGCTGGCCGAGTTCGTCGGCCGAAAGCGGCTGCAGCACGTAGACGGCAGCGCGCGAGAGCAGCGCCGAATTGACCTCGAACGACGGGTTTTCGGTCGTCGCCCCGACAAAGGTCAGCAGTCCGCCTTCGACATAGGGCAGGAAGGCGTCCTGCTGCGCCTTGTTGAAACGATGGACCTCGTCGACGAAGAGAATCGTGCGGCGACCGCTGCGCGCACGCGTCACTTCGGCGCGCGCAACCGCCTCGCGAATGTCCCTGACGCCGGAAAAAACGGCCGAGATGGCGATGAAATCGGCGTCGAAGGCATCGGCCATCAGGCGCGCCAGCGTCGTCTTGCCGACCCCGGGCGGCCCCCAGAGGATCATGCTGTGCAACTGCCGGGACTGAAAGGCCATCGCCAGAGGCTTGCCCGGGGCGAGCAGTTGCGCCTGCCCGATTACCTCGGCCAGCGTCCTTGGACGCAAGCGCTCGGCGAGCGGTGCGTCCGGATGATTCGCGGCGAACAGGTCGTCCATCCCACTTCTCCGTCAAGACCGCGCTTGCAGCAGCCTGCCACTGCGCGTTGCCCAGACCAGCACCGGATGCTAACAGCTTTTCCCGGTCCTGCCCGCCGCTCGGCGCATCGCGCGACCGGCGGCAAACCAGGTTCGCTGATTGACGGCCAGTGTGACTTTGCACACGGATGCCCTGGCCACCAGGCGCTATCGTTCGTTCATCACTTCAGCAGTACTCACGGCAAGGTGGCGGTCAATGAAAAACTGGCAAACCCGCAGCGAACTGGACCGGCGCGAAAGCGACGTCGGCCCGCCCGGCAAGCTTCCAGAACGTCGGCGGATGCCAGATCGCCGCCTCCCGGAGGTCGCCGAAGTACCCTTTGCGGCTTTCGCGTCGGCATACACTGCCATGCGCAAAAAGGCTTCTACATGTTTTCTCAAGTCTTCCAGTGGTTGAGAAGGGGCACCTGATCGCGGGTGTCGGGCTCGGGATGGCGCTGCAGCTTGGCGTCAGCGATGTAGCGAGAATGCGACCAGGACGGCATCTCGTCCTCTAGCAAGAGAAAACCGAGCATTTGACCGGGCGCAATGCCCGGTCTTTTTTTTCTTGCGCGGTCCGCCGCCGCCGAAACAAGCCGCCGCAAGTCCCCGAACACCTGCCCGCGGGCAGCGGCTGGCAAGTGCGGGTGCCGCGGCGCAAAAAGGCGAACGATCACCCACCCGCTGCGGTCGTATGGCGATCAAGACCCGGGCTTCAGCCCGCCAGGGAGACAGCCATGACTGCCATGCGATGGATTCGCTGCCTGATCGGCGGCTTGTGCTGGGCAGGCGCCCCGGCGTGGGCAGGTGGCTCGAACTATGGCATCACCGCCGGCGCGCTGCCGCAGGTCGCCGGCAAGGTCAGCGAATGGCCGGTGCCGACGCCGAAGTTCGCGCGTGACCCGGCACCGGCGCCTGACGGCAGCATCTATATCGCCGTAATGCACGGCAACCGGATCGCGCGCTTTGACCCGCGCAGTCAGCAGTTCAGCGAGTGGCCGCTGCCGGCCAACGCCCATCCGCACGGTCTGCTGGTCGATCGGCAGGGCATCGTCTGGTACACCGGCAATGGCAACGGCACCATCGGGCGCCTCGATCCGCAAACCGGCAGGGTCACCGAATACCCGACGCCATCGGGCGGCGATCCCCACACCATCGTCATCGACGGCCAGGGTGACCTGTGGTTTACGGTGCAAGGTGGCCAGCGCGTCGTCAAGCTGGAGCGCAGTAGCGGCCGCTTCACCGAGTACGAAACCAGCGGCAATCCCTACGGGCTGGCGGTCGACGCGCAGGGCGTGATCTGGTTTTGCCGGCTGCAGGGCGACGGGCTCGGCTGGATCGATCCGCAGAGCGGCCAGCGCGGCGAAATCGACACCGGCAGGGGGTCGGCACCACGCCGCATCGCGGCGGCGCCGAACGGCGACCTGTGGATCAGCTTCTACGGCAACGGCAAGCTGGCCCGACTGGACCCGCGCGCCCGGCGCATCGTCGGAACCTGGGAGCTGCCCAAGGAAGGCGGCCGCGACCCCTACGCGGTGACCGTCGATGCCGCCGGCCGGGTGTGGGTCAACGGCATCGACACCGACACCGTCTCGATCTTCGATCCGGCGAGCGAGAGCTTTCGCGTCATCCGCCTTCCTTCGCAAAAGGTCGGCATCCGCAAGGCGATCATCGACGCGCAGGGGCGCTATTGGTACATGGGCAGTCACAACGGCCGCCTGGGAATGGTCGAGTGAGACGCCCGCCAGCTGGCCCTGCCCGCACCGTCCGCCCTGCCCGGCCGCTCAGTGCGCTGGCCGGTGCGCGTCGAGCACCGACTGCTCGAGTTCGCTGAAGGCGTCGGCGACGTAAGCGCTCAAGCGCTCGAGGTTCGGCAGTTCGTCGGTGGCGATCAATCCGAAGAACAGCTGGCCGGCGTAGCTGAACAGCGTGATGTTCAGCAGATTGCCGGCCGGCAAGGTGCTGATCGGATGCAGTTCCTCCATTCGGGCGCCCTTGATGTACAGGTACTCGCGCGGCCCCGGAATGTTCGACACCAGGGTATTGCCGGTCGGCGGCAGGCGGTTGCTGAGGCCAAGCATTTCCGCCAGCTGTCCGACGACGCCGGTGATCAGCGTGTAGGACTCGATCGCGTCGGGCGCGACGCTGTCGATCATCGACCGGACATTGCGCAGCGAGAAACCGATGTTGCGCAGGCGAACGTAGGGGTCGTCGGTTGGCGGCGAGAGCTCGACCTGAATGATGCCGATCTTGTTGCCGGTGCCGTGTTCACCCGCCTTGCGCAGGTTGACCGGCATCTGGATGGTAATCGGCCGTTTCAGGTCGACGCCCTCGTCAGCCAGGTAGCGGTGCAGGGCGCCGTCGAGACAGGTCAGCGCGACGTGGTTCAGGGTCGACCGCGTCCTGGCGCAGATCTCCTTGACCCGCTGCATCGCCACGCTGGCGGTCGCGAATTGACGACCGGCGGTGACCTGCCCGGTCAGCGGCGTGTTGCCGTCAGCGACGAAGGGCAGCGAGATGGCGTTCTTGGTGAGCTTGACGCTCTCCAGCAGCAGCATCGCCGCCAGACGCCCGATGCCGAGCAGACGCTTGCCGACGCCGGTCAGTTCGCCGAGCAGGGACTGCATCACCTTCTCCTTGCGCCGCTTCTCCCTTTGCTCGGCTGCAGCGTGGCGGACCGACCACATCGGCCGCAGTTGCAGATCGCTCGCCGCCGGCGCCAGCGAATCGGCGGCCCAACGCACCATCGTCACGCCGTCGGCGCTGGCATGATGCATCTTGACGTACAAGGCAAAGCGCCTGGCGCTCAGGCCATCGATCAGGTGTACCTCCCACAAGGGGCGCGAGCGATCGAGCATTGGTTGATGAAGCTCCGACACCAGGCGGTAGAGGTCCTGCCGGCCGTTCTTTCCACGGCGCAAACGGTGGTAGAAAAGGTGCTGTTCGAGGTCTACCGCGGCAACCTCTTGCCAGGTCGGCATGCCGGTCAGCGAGAAGTGAATGACGCGATTGAACGGCGCCTCGACTTTGGTGAAAGTCAGCAACTCGCGGTAGAGATCGGCGGCAAAGCTGGTCGGCGACCTCGCCGGCCGCTTACAGATCATCAGTCCGCCCACGTGCTTGGGGCTGGCCTCCGACTCGGCAACGAAAAACGCCACATCCAGCAAGGAAAGTTTGCTCATCCAGGCTCCCTTCAGCCGTGTTTCTTGCCTGCCGCGACCTGCCTGACGAGCGAACCGCGCCATCGCCCGCCGGCAGGATCGTCCGGCGCCGCGCAAGGATACAACATCGCGGCAGCCGCGTTTTAGAGGAAAACACCCAGCCCTTTAGTGTGCGCCCTCTAGCGCTCGTCGCTAGACTGATCCTCGGTAGCTGCCCTGGCAGCTGCGAAAACTTTCATGTCCAGACGGATAAAGGAGAAACATCATGAGCACGACACTGAACAACCTGGTCGATCGGGTCAGCCCTGAGCAACTGCTGCTGAAGACCCGCGAATCTGCACACAAGCTGTGGCTTTTTAGCCTCGGCGCCTACTCGCTGGCCACCAAGAGCGGCGTGCAGACCTTTGAGATGCTGGTTCGCGAAGGCAAGGCTTTCAAGCCGCGGGCGCGCCGCCAGATCGAAGAGAAGTCCGCCGAACTGATGACCAGTGCCAGCGATACCATCGATCGCGGCGAGCAGCTATTCACCCGGCGGATCGTCCGGCCGTTCGATTCGCTGCTGCTGGCCAGCAAACGCGACGTCGAGCAGATCTCGAAGCGCCTGCTCCAATTGACCTCCGAGGTACACCAACTGGTCGCTGCCCAGACCCGGCCGGCGAAAGCGCGCCGCCAGCCGACAGCGGAATCAACCGCCAGCGCCTCCTGAGTACCGCCCTGCAGCGTCCATCGCGCCGCTGAACCCGGGTCGGGGCGCTGCCGCCCCGACTTTCGCGTCTTCCCGCCGGACAAGGGCAGTCACCGCGTTGGCCGCCACCGCGACGCCCGCAAGCGGCGCCGGCAGGCGGTCTAGTCCTCGCGCACCCTGGCCGCCTCGCCGAGCAACCACTGCCGGAAGGCGCTGACCACCGGACGATCGGCGACCGCCTCGGGCACCACCAGAAAATAGGCCTGCGCCCTGCGGATAACGATGTCGAAGGGGATCACCAGGCGACCGGCGGCCACCTCGGCCTCGATCAGTGGCTTCGACGCCAGGGCAACACCGACGCCATCGATCGCCGCCGAGAGTACCAGGCCGGGATCACTGATTCGCGTTCCGGCGTCGGCGTCGATGCCGCTGACGCCGGCGACCATCAGCCACTGGCGCCAACTTGGCAGGTCGTAGAGGTCGCCGACCGACTCGTTGTGAAGAAGGTTGTGGCGGCAAAGATCGGCCGGCACGTGCAAGGGCCGCATCCCCAGCAAGAGCCGCGGACTGCACACCGCGGTGTAGGCCGGTGCGAACAGCCGGTCAACCCGGCAACCGTGATACTGGCCGCGACCGTAACGAATGAAGGTTTCGGTTTCGTCGTCGCGCACGTCGACCGCGGCGAGACCGGAGACCTGCGTCGCATCGCTGGCGTCGATGGTGTCGAGCGAGGTGGCCACGTGCAGCCGAATGTCCGGATGGGCCGCGGTGAAGTCGGGCAGCCGGCGGATCAGCCAGCGCGCGGCGAAAGCCGGCGGCGACGTCACGACCAGGCGCCCGGCGGTTGCGTGCTGCCGCGTGCTCTCGATCGCCGCGGCAAAGCACTGCAGACCTTCGCGCACCTTGGGAAGCATCGCCCGCCCTTCGCTGGTCAGCTCCAGAGCCCGCGTCAGGCGGCGGAAGAGGGGGAAGTGGAGGTATTCCTCGAGGCCACGAATCTGATGGCTGATCGCCGTCGGGGTCACCGACAGCTCTGCTCCGGCGTCCTTGAAACTCAAGTGGCGAGCAGCCGCTTCAAAGGCACGCAGCGAACCCAGCGGGGGCAGACGGTAGGTCATACAGATGAGATTTTCTCACGCATCGCCTGACATTTGATCGTTTGCCGGCTTGACGGCAAAGAAATACAGTTGCATCGACCTCTCGGACGCCGAGAACAACACAAGGAAGAAACAAATGAACACCGACCTCAACCGTGACCAGATCATGATGATCGTTGAACGCGCACGTCGTCAGCACAGCACCGAAAGCGGCCAAGTCATCGTTACCACTGCCCGCAAGGCTTTCAGCTGGCTGGCCAGCAAGAGCGACAGTCTGCTGCACTCGCTGCAGTTCATGGCGCCGGCCACGTACCGCTAGAGGCAGGAACCGCGCCGTTGCAGGTGACAAGGAGGCGGCATCGAAGGCACTGTCGTTCGGCAGTGCGCGCCAGACGGTGGCGAGTGCCGACCAACACGACAACACCGTCGTGACCACTCTCGGAAATCGAGAGAACGCAAGGATTCAAGGAAGGACAACATGAAAACCGACCTCAACCATGCCCGGATCGCAATGATCATCGAACAGGCAGGCAATGAACGTGGCTTCGCCGTTGGCCGATTCATCGCCACGGCCATTCACAAGCTGCTCGACCGGCTTGAAAAGAACACCGAAGACGCGCCGCAGGCAGGACCGGTGAAGCCAACCGGCTACCACCTGAACAGCGAAGGCAACCGTGCCAGCGGCTTCGATACCTCGGCCTTTGTCTGACCCTTGGCCGCGACCGGTCGCACCAACCCATCCCATCTCAACAACCGAAAACCCTTCAGGAAGACAAGGCAAAATGCCCCACCTCGACGATGAGCAGATGATGACGATTCTCACCCGTGCCAGGCACGAGCGCAACGGCGCCATCGTCCGAATCCTCGGGACGACCGTCCGCAACACGCTGAACTTCATGGCGACAGTCGCCGAGACCGTCCTGCGACTACTGCCGGTGGCGATGACGCCGCAGACCCGGGCGAGCGACCGCTAGACGTCACCACCTGTTGCGCCGCGGCAACGCTCGCCAGAGGTAGCCGCGCTGGCGCCTGCCGACGGTGACATGCAACCGGTCGACCAGTACCATGTTCTCCCTGCCACCGCCAGCCGACATCAAACACAGCCCATGGCCAGAATCCAGATCGATCTGCCCGAGCATTTCGCCTTCTCCACCGAGGTGATGCTCTATCTGAGCCACATGAACTACGCCGGCCACCTCGACAACGCGTTGCTGCTGTCGGTCGTTTCCGAGGCCAGGGCGCGTTTCTTCCAGTCGATGGGCTATACCGAGCTGAATGTCGACGGCGTCGGCATCGTCGTCGCCGACGCTGCCGTGCAATACAGGTCCGAGGCTTTCCACGGCGAGGTGATGGTCGTTGGCATGGGTGCCGGGGATTTCGCCAGCAAGGGCTGCGACCTGCTGTGGCGCCTGCACGAGAAGAACAGCCAACGCGAAGTCGCGCGCGGCAAGACCGGCATCGTCTTCTTCGATTACACGGCACGCAAGGTCAGCGGTGTACCCGAGGGTTTCCGCGCCCGCGCCGGCGGCTCGGCATTGCCCTGAAGACCGCAGGTGCGACCGACAGGCGGCAGGTCTCGCGTGCGCCCGGGAAGATCGGGATCGAGGGAAACGGTCATGACTGCGGTGAATCAGGAACGTCTCGACAGAGTTCGTGACCGTCAGGCCATCACTCGCCGATCGTTGCGACGAGTCGAAGCCGGGCGTCTGCCCGGCCGGCTAGCTCGGCGCGAAATCGCGAACCAGGCGCTTCTGCAGATAGCCTACCTGTTTCAGTGACTCCTTGAGGATCAGTCGGTCCAGTTCGTGCAATTCGTCGGGGTCGACGCGGTTGGAAATCGCGTCGGCACTACCGTGCACCTGCTGTTCAAGCCGCAAGCGCTGGATATGCTGGAAGGCGTCGATCAGCGCCGCCGCGTCGTAAGCGGCGACTCCCATCTGTTCGCCGGCGACTCGCAGGCGCTCGACGGTGTTGGTATCCGGTATCTGGCGGGCCAGCGCATAGACGCGTGCGGCGTCGACGAAGGGACGCGAGCCGTGCTTCTTGAGATCGATGGTGTGCGGAAAATCCTTGTCGAGATCGTAGCGAAAGCCCTTCCACCAGTTCAGCGGCGACTCCCAGTTCAGCGTGTTCTCGACCATGGCACGCAGAAAGATGGGGTAGGCGTGCGCCCGTGCCAGCAGCCAGCCACGCAGATCGTTGGCCAGCGACTCCTGGCCATAAAGCCCGCGCAGATCAAAAAAAATGCTGGAATTGAGCAGCGCTTCGGGTTGCGGGTTTTCCAGCCAGCCGGCGAATGCCGCCCGCCATTCGTCGGCAGACAGACACCACTGCGGGTTGCTGGCCATGATGTGCCCCTTGCACAGCGGGAAGCCACAGGCGTCGAGAGCCTCATTGACTGCCCAGGCAAAGGGCAGGAAGGATTCGCGCAGGACGGCGGCCTGCTCGCCGGAGTCGGCGGCGAAGATCAGGCCGTTGTCCTGATCGGTGGCCAGCGTCTGCTCGAGTCGCCCCTCCGAACCGAAAACCAGCCAGCACCATTGCACGTACGGCAGCTCGAACTGGCCGGCGACCAGTTCGATCACCTGCAGGGTGAGCAGGTCGTTGAGCGACGACAGACGGTTGCAGAGGGTGTCGGCACTCACCCGCTCGGCGACCAGACGGCCGACCAGAGCGCGAATTTCGCCGGCGAGCTCGACCAGTGTCGGTAGATCGCGCGCCGCCAGGATCGCCGTCACCAGGTCGGTGCTCCGCGCGCCGGGCAGGGTATAGAGATCGGTCTGCGAAACGATGTTGAAGTAGCTGCCGTCCGCTTCGATCAGCACCAGGTGATGCACACCACGACGGACCATGACGACGCTCGCCTGATGGGCGGTACTGTCTGCCGGCACCGTAATCAGGCCACCGGTCATCACCGCAGCGATCGGCGCCTGCAGGTCGCCGGCCTCGATGGCGACCCGCCGCAAGACATCGTGCAGGGTGATGATTCCGAGCGGCACGCGACTCGTTTCATCAACCACCACGACCGCATCGCCACGCGTCTTGTCCAACAACAGCAGGGTCTCGCGGACGCTGGCCGACGGACCGACCGTCAGCGGCAGGCTGCGTACCAGATGCCGTAGCGAGACGTACGGCGAGAACGGCGTCGCACGCGCCGCCTGTTCAGTACTTGAGTCGGGCATGGTAGGTCCTCTCGCTTGCTTCGCGGGCCTGCCGCAGGGTGGTGATCCCCATTTCGGCCAGCAAGGGCAGCATCTTCAGAAAGACTTCACCCGTCACGATCGCGTCGCCAAGCGCGGTATGACGCCCGAAGACCGAGACGCCGAGGCGTTCGGCGATTGCTTCCAGCCGATGCGTACGCTGATTGGGTTGCAGTACCGCCGACAGCAGCAGGGTGTCGAGCACCGGTTGGTCAAAGCGCACGCCAGACTTCCGTTCCTTGAGCTGCAGGAAGCGCATGTCGAAAGCCGCGTTGTGGCCGACCATCACGGTGTCGGCGCAGAAGGCATGGAAGGTCGGCAGGACGTCGGTGATCACCGGTTGTCCGGCGAGCAGGTCGCGGGTGATGCCGTGCACCTTGATCGACTTCTGCGACAGCGCTCGACGCGGGTCGACCAGCTGATCGAAGCATTCGTGGCGCAGCAGTCGGCGGTTGACGATGCGCGTTGCGCCGATCTGGATGATCTCGTCGCCTTCGGAAGGCTGCAGACCCGTCGTTTCGGTATCGAAGACGGTGTAAGACAACTCGGCGAGCGGCCGATCATCGAGTTCGTGACTGGCCGTCGACCAGCGAAAGATATCGAAGTCATAGAATTCGGGGCGCTCACCCTCGGCCGCCGAGACGATCGCACGGGGAACTTCCTTCGGCGCCTCGGCCGCCGGCAGCATGGTCCGAAAGAAAGCACGATGCGAGACGCGTTCGCGCTGAAACCAGATCTCGCCGTTGCAGCGCTCGATCACATCGACAACGCTGAGCGGCGACGACTCGCTGCCGACGCTCATCGGGTCCTGCAGCCAGCTCATCGCCACTTCGTTGTTCATGAAGGTACCGACCCAGTACAGGTCGAGCTGCGCCAGATGGCCACTGCGCTTGAGCGACAGGCGCACGTCACGCACCTGGTACTCGTCCTGCAGGCGCAATGACAGATAACACAGTGCCTGCAGCAGCCCGAAGCTGTCGACGCGCAGCCACAGGCTCTCGTCGACGTTCTCGGTCTTGACCACCAACGGCCGCACCTCGCCGCTGCGTCGCTCGCCGATCCGCCGCGCAGCAACGGCGAGCAACTCGACACCGAGGATCTCTTCGAGCAACCAGCGTTCGCGCAGGTCATTGGAAAAAGCTGCGGCGGCTTTCTCGAAGTGTGCCGACAGCACGCTCGCCTCGTCACGGATGACCCCGAGGAAGCGGTCGCGTTGGCGGGGTGCAACATCCGGGAAGTCGGAGAGCATTTCGGCCGCCGCGCGCAAGCTTCCCAGCGGCCCGCGGCCACCTTCGACCAGCGACTGGATCAGTGCGTCACGTCTTGCGTGCCGCTCGTTGGTAGTCGTCACGTCCTCGAGGACGAGCACGAAACCGGTAACCGACAGGTCGCCGACCAGTGCGCCAGCCTGACCATCGCCACCCAGAACCGGCGACATCCGGGCGCGCAGCAGGCGCCCGGCACGCGTCGCGGTGACGAACTGTGCCGAGCCGATGACTTTCTTGCCTTCGCCTTCACCCTGGCCGCTGGTGGCGGGCTGCAGGCGCTCCAGCGCATGCTCGATGAGCGCCCTGTCGAACACCGTGTAGATCGAACGACCCAGGCCGAGCAGGTCGACATTGCCGCCATCGGAACCGGCCGACAGCTCCTGTTTCGCCCGCTGGTTGTAGAGCAACACCCGGCCATCGAGATTGCAGACCACGACGCTCTGACTCAGGTCGGTCATCAGCGCCGCCAGGCGACTTCTTTCCTGCTCAAGCGAGGCACGCGCTTCGCGAACCCGCTCGGCGACGTCGTTCTCCAGCGCGTCGCGCGCCGCCAGCAACTGGTTGGCCGCCTGCGCCAGCGCGCGCATTTCTTCGCCGACCGGTTCGGGAAGCCGCAAACCGCCGTGCGCGGTCATTGCCGCCAGGTCTTCGGCCATTCGCAGCGGGGTGTTGACGTAGCGCGCGTACAGCCTGGCGATGACCCGGTAAGCGACGGCACAGATGAACAAGGCCAGCAGCAGCAGGACAAAGATCCTGCCGCCGGGCGACCAGCCTCCACTACCACCGTCGGATTCGGTAAGCCGCATCACGGTCGCCGTCGCGACCACCACGGCAAGCAGGAACGCGCCGGCCAGCGCCGCCGCCTGCCGGAGCTTGCGCGGCACTTGCATCTACATCTCCAGGAGCTTCCGCACCTCGGCGAGCAGCTCCTTGGTCGAGAATGGCTTGGTCATGTAGCCATCGGCACCGAGGCCAAGGCCCTTGCTGACTTCAGTGTCGCGCCCCTTGGCGGTGAGCATCAGGATACGCGTGGCGCTCAGCTCGGGGTCGGAACGCAGCGCCTGACAGACGTCGAAACCATTCATCTTCGGCATCATCACGTCGAGCAGCACCAGATCCGGCTTCTCGGCGCGCACCTTGGCCAGCGCCTCTTCGCCATCGCCGGCGATCAGCACCTCGAAACCCTCCCGGCGCAGAAGGAACTCGATCGAAATGACAATGTTTTGCTCGTCGTCGGCAATCAGAATTTTTTTGTTCATCAACACTCCGCTCATGAATGAACCCAGCCAAGACAACTATGCTCCCTCGGACGGCACCACTTCCTGCTGCTGCGCGTTCGCGAAAGGCAAGGTAAAACGAAACGTCGCGCCCTCACCCGGGACGCTTTCCACCCACAGCCTGCCGCCGAAGTGCTCGACGATCCGGCGGCTGATCGGCAATCCGAGGCCGGTACCGGATGGCTTGGCGGTCATCGTGTCGCCGACCTGGCGGAACTTCTCGAAAACCAGTTGCTGATCTTCCGGGCGGATCCCCGGGCCGTTGTCGGCGACGCTGACTTGCAAACCATCCGCCAGGCGGTCCAGGATGACGCGAATCCGGCCACTGCCCGGCTGCAGGAACTTCACCGCGTTGGACAACAAGTTCAGCATCACCTGGATCAGGCGATCGCGATCAGCGAGAATCCGTGGCAGATTATCGGGCAGATCGACCTCGACGTGCGCCTCTTTCTCGCGAAACAACTGGCTGGTCGCGGCGATCGATTGCTCGATGACTTCCTTCAGGTCCAGCTCGCAGCCGTTCCAGTCCGCCCTCCCCGACTCGATCTTCGCCAGGTCGAGGGTCTGGTTGATCAGCCGCGTCAGGCGCTCGGTCTCGCTGACGATCAAGCCGAGGAAGCGCTCGCGATCAGCCAGGTGCATCCGCGGATCGTCACGCAGCAGCTCCGAGAAGGCGCGGATCGAGGTCAGCGGCGTGCGCAACTCGTGCGTCACCGACGACATGATGTCGTCCTTGACCCGATCAAGCTCCTGGAGGCGTTCGTTGGCGGCCTGCAGTTCCAGCGTTGCCGCGGTCAGCTCGCGCGACTTGCGCTCGAGTTCGCGGCTGTAGGTGCGCAATTGCGACGCCTCGTCAAGGATGTGCATCACCTCGTCGATGCTCAGTGGTTCCTCCTTGGCGACCGAGGCGACCATCACCCGCGCCGAGGCGCTGCCGATGGCGCCGGCGAGCAGCGATTCGGCGAATTGCACCAGTTTGGCATCGGCCTCGGGGGTGACATCGCCAGCGCTACCCTGCCGGCGCGCAAAAGCCGCGAAGGCCGATTGCGCGCGCGCCGGACCGAGGAAGCGACCGACCAGTTCCTGCAGGTCGCTGACCTGCGCGCGGCCGCGCCACAACACCGCGCCACCCTGCCCGGTATCGCTCAGGGCGTCGACGAACAGGGTCGCCTGCGTCGCCTCGGCGACCATCGGTGGCCGCAGCAGCGAAACCCCGACGTAGCCGCCGATGTTGGCAAGGAAACTCCAGAACAGGCAATGCGAGATCTCGTCGAGACCGTTGAGGCCAAACAGCTGCTGGGGCCGCAAGAGCTCGATGCCGAGCAGGCCATGGGTCAGGAAGTCGCCGGGAAGCCAGCCCGACTTGGCGAACGAGGGCAACAGCAAGGTATATCCCCAGACCAGGAAACCGGCCGAGAGACCCGCCAGGGCGCCGCCGCGCGTGCCACCACGCCAGTACATGCCGCCGATCAGCGCCGGCGCAAACTGGGCCACCGCCGAAAAGCTGATCAGCCCGATGGCGACCAGCGCGTAGGCTTCGCCGGCCAGGCGGAAATAGAGATAGCCAAGCAGCAGGATGACGACGATCGCACCGCGCCGGATGCCGAGCAGCAGACCCGAGAGGTCCTTGGACTCCTCAATCGCCGCCCGATTGTGGCGCAGCATCAAAGGCATCACCAGGTCGTTGCAAACCATGGTCGACAAGGCGATGGTTTCGACGATGACCATGCCGGTCGCCGCCGACAGGCCACCGATGAAGACCAGCAAGACCAGCCCCTCCTGCCGCTGCGACATCGGCAAGGTCAGAACAAAGGTGTCGGCATCGACCGCCTGCCCGGCAAAATGCATCAGACCGCCGAGTGCGATTGGCAGGACGAAGATATTGATCAGCAACAGGTAGAGCGGAAACAGCCACACGGCACGCTTGAGGTGCGCCTCGTTGACGTTCTCGACGACCGTCACCTGGAACTGCCGGGGCAGGAACAGCACCGCCAGCGCCGACAGGATGATCAGCGAGAACCAGCTGGTATAGCCGTGCCCGGAGGGAATCGCCGTCATCAACCGTTGCAGTGGCGGATGGGCCTCGGCGTGGTCGAAGATATCGCCGAAACCGTCGTAAATGCCGTAGGTCACGAACACGCCGACCGCCAGGAAAGCGACCAGCTTGACGCCTGACTCGAGGGCGATCGCCGCGACCATGCCCTCGTGGCGCTCGGTGGCGTCGAGATGCCGGGTGCCGAAAACGATGGTGAATGCGGCCAGGATCAGGGCAATGTAGAAGCTGATGTCGGCCGCCACCGACATCGTCGCGCTGCGATGCGGCATGACGATCGCCGGATAGCTGAGCAACAGGCTGACAGTACTCGAAACGGCCTTCAGTTGCAGGGCGATGTAGGGAATGATCCCGATCACGGCGATGATCGTCACCAATCCGCCAAGGCCGTGACTCTTGCCGTAACGCGAGGAGATGAAATCGGCGATCGACGTGATGCGGTTGGCCTTGACGATGCGAATCATCTTCAGCAGGACGATCCAGCCGAGCGACATCACCAGCGTCGGACCGAGGTAGATCGGCAGGAAGCCGATTCCCGATACCGCGGCGCGGCCAACGCTGCCGTAGAAGGTCCATGTCGTGCAGTAGACGGCCATCGACAGCGCGTAGATGGTCGGGTTGGCAATGATCGACCGCCCCTGGTCGGCGCGCTTGTCGCCCCAGTACGCGGCGGCAAACAACAGCCCCAGGTAGAGCAACGAGGTGGCGATGACTACCGGCGCTTCGAGCATCGTCGCCGCCTACTTGAAGCGCCGTTCGACGGCCCAGGCCATCAGGGCGATGACCATCGCCCAGGCAACGAAGATGTAGGCGTAGACCAGGGGAATGCCGAAGATCTCGCTTGGCCGGTCAAACAGCGACAACAGCGGATAGTTGAACAGCACGCAGCCGGTGAGGAAGGCGGCAATCAGCCGATCTCCAGCAAGTATCCTACGATGCATGTGAGCCTCCTGCCTGGAAAGTGTCTGGCGCCGGAATCGATCAGGCGGCTGCCGGACCGCGCACCATCATCAATTGGCAATCTGCAGCGGCTATACTGCCCGCCGTCACCCCTCCTCGAGAAAACCGCCCAGATGATTCGCTCCGCTCTCGACTGGCAGGCACGCGCTGCCGACACGCCTTATTCCGACATACGGTACGATTTCGCCGAAGGCATCGCCCGCATTGTCATCAATCGGCCCGAGCGGCGCAATGCCTTTCGCCCCGAAACGATAGAGCAGTTGATCGACGCCATGCACCGTGCGCAGTTCGATCCGCAGGTTGGCGTGATCATCCTCGGTGGTGCCGGCCACCAGGCGTTCTGCTCGGGCGGCGATCAGACGGTGCGCGGCGATGACGGTGGCTACCATGACGAGGCCGGCATGCCGCACCTCAACGTCCTTGACCTGCAGATGCAGATTCGTCGCTGCCCGAAACCGGTGGTAGCGATGGTCGCCGGTTACGCGATCGGAGGCGGTCATGTGCTGCACCTGGTCTGCGATCTGACGATTGCTGCCGACAACGCCCGCTTCGGCCAAACCGGACCGCGCGTCGGCAGCTTCGACGCCGGCCTCGGCGCCGGTCTGATGGCGCGCACCATTGGCCTCAAGCGCGCCAAGGAAATCTGGCTGCTCTGCCGCCAGTACGACGCAGCGACAGCTCTGGCGATGGGACTGGTGAATGCGGTCGTGCCGCTCGCCGAACTCGAGGAGGAAACCGTTGGCTGGTGTCGCGAGATGCTGTGCCTCTCGCCGATGGCCTTGCGCATGATCAAGGCCGGTTTCAACGCCGATACCGACGGTCTGGCGGGAATCCAGGAACTCGCCGGCAACGCGACCGGACTGTTCTACATGACCGAAGAAGGCCAGGAAGGACGCAACGCCTGGCTCGAAAAACGGACGCCCGATTTTTCGCGCTACCGTCGGCGGCCCTGAGCGGCCGCCCGGCTGCCAGTGGCCGAGCGGATAGCGCACGATGAAGATCAGTTCGGCCAGCCTGCACCACTACCGCCTGCCCTTGCGCACTGCCTGGGTGACCGCCAGCGGCGCTTTCGCACGACGCGAAGGCTGGCTGCTGCGCCTGACCACCGATACCGGCCGCAAGGGTCACGGCGATTGCGCGCCGCTACCCGGAAGCAGCAGTGCGACCCCGGCGGATACTGCCAGCGAACTGCGCACACGGGCCCGGCGCCTGATCGGCGTGCCTGCCGGCGATGCGCTGCAGACCATCGACAGCGCCTTGCGTCGCCACGCGCCGGCGGTCTCCCTGGCGATCGAAACGGCACTGCTCGATCTGCTCGCACAAGCCGCCGGTCTGCCTCTGGCCACTTGCCTGCGCGGCGACCAGACAAGCGCCGCGCAACGCGACGAGCCGCTGACGGTGGCGGTCAATGCCGCGCTCGGCAGCATCGCCGAGGTTCGCGACGACGAACTCCGGACCGCCACCGCCGAGGGATTCAAGGTGCTCAAGTTGAAGGTCGGGATGGCCGATGTCGATGACGACGTCAACCACCTGCAGCGCCTCGCGAAAGTGCTGCCAGCGGCCATCTGCCTGCGCCTCGACGCCAACCGCGCCTGGCACCGGCGGGATGCCGAGCGCTTCCTGCACGGCTGTCACGGACTGCCGATCGAGATGCTTGAAGAACCCCTGGCCGAGCCCGGACTGGAGCAGCTCGGGAACCTGCAGGCCGCTACCGGAATCGCCATCGCCATCGACGAGTCAGCGTCGCTGCTGACCTTTGCAGACATCCTGCGCAATCGACCGGTTCGCCGACTGGTGATCAAGCCGACGCGCACCGGCGGGCTGCTGCCCGCCCTGGCCCTGGCGCGGCGAGCAAGCCATGCCGGCCTCCAATGCATCGTCACCAGCAGTGTCGAAAGCGCCTGCGGCGTCACCGCGGCGGCCCAGCTCGCGCTGGCTCTGGACAACGACCTGGCGCACGGCCTGGCCACTTCCGGCTGGCTGGTCCGAAACACCGGCGTTCCACCGATCGTCGGCAGCGGCCGGCTGACCCTGCCGAACGCAGCGGGCCTGGCATTCACCCCCGACGAGCGGCTCGTTTTCTCCGATGTCAGCGACACCGATCCGGCGTGAGGGTAGGCGCCGTCGGACCCTGCCCACTGCGTTATACTGTTGTTAATCACAGCAACCCGGAAAGCAAATGGTGAAAGCTGTTCGGCCACGGCAGGCTGGCGCAGCCGCCTGCCGGCAAGCAGCCGGCAGGCGATGGCTGCGTGCTGCCGCTGAAGGCATTGCGCGTTGCCGATGAGCGCCGACGTCGCCGGCTGCCAGGCCATCCGCGCAGCGCTTGATCGCCCCGGCGGGAAGACCGCGCTCGACAGGCCGGCGCGGCCAGCGGCGGTCGATCCGCTGGCGCATTTGAACGATGCCCAGCGTGCGGCGGTCAGCTTCGGGATCGACGATTGTAGCGCTGCCGGCGACGGCCGACACCGGCCGCTGCTGATCATCGCCGGCGCCGGTTCCGGCAAGACGGCCACGCTGGTACACCGCGTTGCCCGGCTGCTCGGCCGCGGCGCCGATCCAGGACGGATCCTGCTGTTGACCTTTTCGCGGCGCGCCGCCAGTGAGATGACGCGCCGTGTCGAACGCCTGCTCGGCAGCCGCGGCGGGACTCGCTCGCCGGCCGGCGCACCGTCGCTGGCCTGGTCCGGCACCTTTCATGGCGTCGGCGCGCGCCTGCTGCGCGAGTACGCCGGCCGCATCGGTCTCGATCCGGCGTTCACCATCCATGACCGGCAGGACTCCGGCGACCTGATCAACCTGGTGCGCCACGGTCTGGGCTTCTCGGCAAAGGACAAGCGCTTCCCCCTGAAAGCCACCTGTCTGGCGATCTACTCGGCGGCGATCAATACCCGGGCGCCACTGCGTGACGTCCTGCAATCCACCTTCCCATGGTGCACCGAATGGGAGGGAGAGCTGCAGCGACTGTTCCTCGCCTACGTCGAGGCGAAGCAGGCGCAGCGGGTCCTCGACTACGACGATCTGTTGCTCTACTGGGCGCAGATGGTCGGCGAACCGGCGCTGGCGCGCGAGATCGGCGAGCGCTTCAGCTACGTACTGGTCGACGAATATCAGGACACCAACCGGCTGCAGGCGGCCATCCTGCTGGCGATGAAACCGGATGGCCGTGGCCTGACCGTGGTCGGCGACGACGCGCAGTCGATCTACGCCTTCCGCGGCGCGACCGTACGCAATATCCTCGATTTTCCAGCCAGCTTCGATCCGCCTGCGCAGCTCGTCACGCTGGACCGCAACTACCGCTCGACGCAAGCGATCCTGGCCGCCGCAAACGGCGTCATTGCACTCGCCAGCGAGCGATTCAGCAAGGACCTGTGGAGCGAGCGTCCTTCCTCGCAGAAACCGCGCCTGGTCTCGGTGCGCGACGACGCAGACCAGGCGGCGTATGTCGTCGAACAGGTCCTTGCCCGCCGTGAGGCCGGCGTCACGCTCAAAGCGCAGGCGGTGCTCTTCCGGACCGCGCAACACAGCGTACGGCTGGAACTCGAGCTGACCCGACGCAACATTCCCTTCGTCAAGTTCGGCGGTCTCAAGTTTCTCGAAGCGGCGCACGTCAAGGACGTGCTGGCGATCCTGCGCTGGGCACAGAATCGGCATGATCGCCTGGCCGGTTTCCGCGCCATGCAACTGGTCGCCGGGATCGGGCCGAAGACCGCCGGCCGGGTACTGAGCGAGGTCGAGGCGGCCAACCCGGGCGGCGCGCTGCTCGGCGAACGGCTCGTGCCCGAAGGCGCACGGATCGCCTGGCTCGAATTCGCCGCGCTGATCACCGCCGGCGATGCCGACGCTGCCGCCTGGCCGGCGCCCTTCGACCGGATCTGCCGCTGGTACCAGACGCAGATCGATCGGCTGCACGAAGACGCACTGATCCGGCAGGCCGACATCGAGCAGTTGGCGCGGATCGCGACGACCTACGCCAGCGCCGAACGCTTCCTGACCGAACTGACGCTCGATCCGCCGAACGCCAGCAGCGACCAGGCGGGACCACCGCTGCTCGACGAGGATTACCTGATCCTGTCGACCATCCACTCGGCCAAGGGGCAGGAGTGGAATGCGGTGACCTTACTGAACGCCGTCGACGGCTGTATTCCGTCCGACATGGCCACCGGCTCGGCGAGCGAAATCGAGGAAGAGCGTCGCCTGCTGTACGTCGCCATGACCCGCGCCAGGGAGTCGCTCGACATCGTCGTGCCACAGCGCTTCTACGTCAGCCACCAGTCCGGATTCGGCGACCGGCATGTTTATGGCAGCCGCACGCGCTTCATCGCCAACTCGCTGCTGCGCCATTTCGAAGCGCTTTCCTGGCCACCCGCGGCGGCAACGCCGGCCGGAAATCCCGCCGCGAAACAGCAGGCGCTCGATCTGGCGGCCGACATGCGTGCGATGTGGAAGTAGCGCCGGCGCTATCGCACGACGGATTCGGGGCCGGCTGACGCTGGCGGCAAACCGCCGGCCAGATCGACGGTAAGCCGTCCCGAGCGGACATGCAGGTCACGCTGCGGGAAGGGAATCTCGATGCCGGCGGCAGCCAGCGCCGTCTCGATCTCCCACAGGTAACGCGCGTGCGTGCGCCCGGGCGAGATGGCGAGGTCATGACTGACCCAGACCACCAGTTCGAAGTCGAGGCTGCTGTCGCCGAAGTTGACCAACCACACCTCGGGTGCCCGGCCGGGCTGGTCGATGGTCCCGCTGACCTGACGCGCGGCGGCAGTCACCGCGTCACGGACGACGTTCTTGTCCGACCCGTAGGCGACGCCGAACGAGACGTGGATGCGGCGCAGGTGGTCGTCGAGCGTCCAGTTGGTGACGCGTCCGTTGATGAACTCGGAATTGGGAACGATCACGTCGACGTTGTCGTTGGTCGTGACGCGAGTGTAGCGCAGGCCGATCTCCGTCACCTTGCCGACCACCCCGGATTGCAGGTCGACAAAGTCACCGAGCTTGAGCGTCTTCTCGACCAGAATGAGGATCCCCGAGACGAGATTGCTGAAGATGTTCTGCAGGCCAAAACCGATGCCGACGCTCATCGCCCCGCCGACGATTGCCAGACTGGCGAGGTCGAAGCCGAGATACGCCAGGCCGACGATGCTGCCGAGAATCCAGACCAGGTAGCGAACGATGCGGGTCAGCGCAAAGATCGCCGAATCGGAGAATTTCACCATGTTGCCGGCGCGCGCCATCTGCCGCAGGCTGCGCTCAAGCAGCGACGCGAACCACCAGAAGAAGAAGAGAATGGCGACCAGCCCGACGACCCGCAGCAAGGTGATGTCGGTGTTGCCGAGACGAAACCAGGGGCGGGAGCTCCAGTCGAGCAACTGGTCAAGAACAGCGGTATCCATCGGTTTCCGTCTCCTGATCGTTTTGGCAGTGGCCGAGATCATCGCCGCCGACACGGCGCGGCGATTCGCCCCGTCACTGGCGACGCTGCAGGACTGTTCGACGGTGTCCCATGGTCGCCAAAATCGGCGAGCATCGGCAACAGCACTGTTGAGCGGTCCGCGGCGGCCGGCTGGATTCTAGCATCGAGCTCGCCGCCTGCCGACGCCCGCGGCTGGCCAGCTCAGCGCGCTCGCCATTGCCAGTGCCGCGACGCGGCGCCCGCGGTTCCCGGCACTGTTAAGATGTCGCTTTCGCGGCAGCCGCTGGCTCGTCCGGGGAAAGTGTCGTCCGGGATTCGTCGGCAGAAGCCTGGGCGATCATCAGACCGGCGGTTGGCGCCCGGCGATCGGCGCGCCCGACGTCGCCGCCGAACAGCGCAGGCGCCCCTGATACATGCACAGGAACCAAGACGTGGCACAGGATGTTAAAGCGGCACATACGCCGATGATGGAGCAGTACCTGCGCATCAAGGCGCAGCATCCGGGCCTGCTGCTGTTTTACCGGATGGGCGATTTCTACGAGTTGTTCTTCGACGACGCCGAGAAGGCGGCGCGCCTGCTGGACATCACCCTGACGACGCGTGGCCAGTCGGCCGGGCAGCCGATCAGGATGGCCGGCGTGCCTTATCACGCGGTCGAGCAGTACCTGGCGAAACTGGTCAGGCTGGGCGAATCGGTGGTGATCTGCGAGCAGATCGGCGATCCAGCGACCAGCAAGGGTCCGGTCGAGCGAGCGGTGGCACGGATCGTTACGCCCGGAACGCTGACCGACGCGGCGCTGCTCGACGAAAAACGCGACACCCTGCTGCTCGCCATCCACGCCACGCGGCAAGTCGTCGGGCTGGCCTGGATCAATCTGGCCAGCGGCGAGTTCCGCGTCTGCGAAGTCACGGCGGCGCGACTGGCGACGACCCTGGAGCGCATTCGGCCGGCTGAAATCATCGTTGCCGATGGCTTTGACCCGGGGATTGCGGTCGAGGCGGCGCTGACGCGTCAGCCGGCATGGCACTTCGACGTCGAGGCGGCCAGCCGCGAACTGTGTGCGCATTTCGCCACCCGCTCGCTGGCCGGTTTCGGCGCCGACGGACTGCGACCGGCGATAGCCGCTGCCGGCGCCCTGCTGCGTTACGCGCAGGCGACGCAGGCGCGCGCCCTGCCGCACCTGCAGGCGCTGATCGTCGAACGCGACGCGACCTTCCTCGGCCTGGACACCGCCACCCGGCGCAATCTCGAACTCACCGAAACCTTGCGTGGCCAGACCGCGCCAACCTTGTACAGCCTGCTCGACAACTGCATCACCTCGATGGGCTCGCGGCTGCTGCGGCACGCGCTTCATCACCCTCTGCGCGATCCGGCGATCCCGACTGCCCGCCATGCCGCAATCGCGATGCTGCTCGACGATGGTGATCGCACGCTGCGAGCGCTGCGCCAGGCCTTGCGCGGGATTGCCGACATCGAACGGATCGCCGGTCGCATCGCGCTCTGCAGCGCCCGGCCGCGCGACCTGTCGAGTCTGCGCGACAGCCTGCTTGCTCTCGACGAGCTGCGCTTGCCGCTGGTGGCGAGCGCCGCGCCGCTGCTCGCCGAACTGCGCGAGCAACTGGCGACACCGGTCGAGGCGCTCGACCGTCTGCGTCGAGCGATCATGCCGGAACCGGCGAGCCTGATCCGCGACGGCGGCGTCATCGCTGGCGGCTACGACGCCGAACTCGACGAATTGCGCGCCCTGAACGACAACTGTGGCGCCTTCCTGCTCGCACTCGAGGCGCGCGAACGCGAACGCACGGGTATCGCCAACCTCAAGGTCGAGTACAACCGCGTGCATGGTTTCTTCATCGAGGTGACGCACGCCAATGCTGCCCGGATCCCCGACGACTACCGTCGCCGGCAAACACTGAAGAACGCCGAGCGCTATCTGACGCCCGAGCTAAAGGCTTTCGAAGACAAGGCCCTGTCGGCCAGGGACCGCTCGCTGGCCCGCGAGAAGCTGCTCTACGACGGTCTGCTGGGCGAATTGCAGGGCGATCTGCCGCGCCTGCAGCAGATCGCGCAGGCGGTGGCCAACGTCGATCTGCTGGCGGCTTTCGCCGACACGGCGCTGCGGCGCAACTATTGCCGGCCGCTGTTTTCGTCCGAGCCGGGCCTGCTGATCGAAGCTGGACGCCATCCGGTCGTCGAGGACCAGCTTGCCGACGGCGAACCCTTCATCGCCAACCAGACACGCCTCGACGACCACCGGCGACTGCTGCTGATCACCGGCCCGAACATGGGCGGCAAGTCGACCTACATGCGGCAGACGGCGTTGATCGCACTGCTCGCCCACGTCGGCAGCTACGTGCCGGCCAGCAGCGCCGTCCTCGGCCCGCTCGACCAGATCTTCACGCGTATCGGCGCGGCCGACGATCTCGCCGGTGGTCGCTCGACCTTCATGGTCGAAATGACCGAATCGGCAGCGATCCTCCATCACGCGACCGAGCGCAGCCTGGTGCTGATGGACGAAGTGGGACGCGGCACCTCGACCTTTGACGGCATGGCGCTGGCTTTCGCGATCTGTCGCCAGCTGATCGAGAAGAACCGCTGCCTGACGCTGTTCGCGACACACTACTTCGAGCTGACCCTGCTCGCCAACGAATACGCCGAACTGGCCAATGTCCACCTCGGTGCCATCGAGCACGGCGAGCGCATCGTCTTTCTGCACGCGGTCGAGGAAGGTCCGGCCAGCCAGAGTTACGGCATTCAGGTCGCGGCGCTGGCCGGCATCCCGTCTTCGGTGGTCAGGGCGGCCCGCCGGCAGTTGCGCGAGTTCGAGCAGCGGGCGTCGATCAACCCGCTGCAGCCCGACCTGTTCGCCACTGCCCTGGCGAACGCCGCCGAAGCGAGCGAGCCGGCCAGCCATCCGGCAGTCGACCGGCTGCAACGCGTCGATCCGGACCAGCTGACGCCGCGCGAGGCGCTCGCCACCCTTTACGAACTGCGATCGCTGCTTTGACCAGTCGCCTGACCAACGTACTTGCCGGCCTGCTCGCCGCGGCCGGCCTGCTGCTGGCCAACCTGACGCAGGCCGAAACCTGGCGCTTCGCGGTCATCGGTGACACGCCCTACAACAGCTACGAGGAGCAGGAGTTGCCGCTCATGCTCGACGACATCGCCGCCGAGAACCCGCAGTTGATCGTTCACGCCGGCGACTTCAAGGACAGCCGGATGCGCTGCAGCGACCAGCTGTTTCTCGAACGCCGGGCGCTCTTCGACGCTTCGCGCGTGCCGCTGATCTACGTCCCCGGCGACAACGATTGGGCCGACTGCCATCAGTTGACCGCCGGCCATTACGACCCGCTCGAACGTCTGCAGAAACTGCGCGAAATCTTCTTCGCCGCACCGCGCTCGCTTGGCAAGCGGACGATCGCCGTCGAGCGACAGCCTGGCGCCTACCCCGAACAGCTTCGCTGGCGGCTGGGTCCGGTGCTCTTCGTGTCACTGAACGTCCCCGGCCCGACCAACAACTGGGGGATGGGCGCCAAACCAGGTGCGGAGTATCTCGCCCGCAACCCGCAGGTCATCGAGTGGCTCGAGCAGGCATTCGCCAAGGCTCGGCGCGAGCAGGCGGCGGCCATCGTCATCGTCATGCAGGCCAACCCGGGATTCAAGCACTATGCCGCCGGCCTCGGGCACGCCGGCTACCGGCAGTTGCTCGACACCCTGCGCCGCGAAACCCTGGGCTTCCCGGGACAGGTTCTGCTGATTCACGGCGACACGCACTGGCGCCGCATCGACCAACCGCTGCGCGATCCGGTCAGCAAGTTGCCGATCGCCAACTTCACTCGCCTGGAAACCTTCGGCTACCCACTGCTGGGCTGGGTGAAGGTCATCGTCGACAGCGAACAGGCCGAGCTATTCCGCTTCGAAGTCCATCCGCACCAGCGCCGCTGACTGGCCCGCAACCACCGAAGACAAGCGCCGCACGATAACGTCGACAGGCCTCATCGCAAGCCCTAGACTTGGAACGCCATTCAGCCTCCGGAGAGGTGAACCATGAAGCTGGTCTCCTTGTTGCGCAGCGCCCTGGCCACCGTCCTCGTCGGCCTCGTACCAGCGACGGCTACTGCCGCCGATATCGTCGTCGGCCAGGTTGCCGCGTTCAGTGGCCCGCTGGCACCGACCGGGACGCACATGCGCGCCGGAGCACAGTTGTACTTCGACGCGGTGAATGCCGCGGGCGGCGTTCACGGTGCCAGGATTCACCTGGTTTCCAAGGATGACGGCTACAAGACCGAAGAAACGGTTCGGCTGGCCCGCGAAATGCTGAAGGAGTCACGGCCACTGGCCTTCATCGGCTTCGTCGGAACCGGCAACGTCGAGGCGATGCTTGAAAAGAAGGTGCTCAGCGAAGCAGGCATTCCGCTGGTCGCGGTACGCACCGGCGCGGCGTCGGTGGTGCGACGCAACGACCCGCTGCTGTTCCTGACCCGTGCCAGCTATGCCGAGGAAGTGCAGAAGATCATCGACCAGTACGCCACCACCGGTTACAGCAGCTTTGCCATCCTCTATCAGGACGACGCTTTCGGGCGCGATGTGCTGGGTAGCGCCGAACAGGCGATCAGCACGGCCGGCGGCACGCTGGTCGCCACCGGCTCCTACGCCAAGAACACCACCGACGTCGGCGCGGCGGTCAAGACGATTGCCGCCGCCAGGCCGCAAGCGGTGATCATGATCGCCAACACGGCGGCCAGCTCCGAGTTCCTCAAGCAGTCGCGCGAGGCCGGCAATCTCGCCCAATACGTCGCGCTGTCGGTTACCGACGCCGCACAGGTAGTCAAGCGGATCGGCGCAGACAAGGCCGAGGGACTGGTCCTGACCCAGGTGGTACCTGACCCGAACAGTCCGACCGTGCCGCTGATCAAGGAAGTACAGGCGAACTTCGCGAAATTCAAACCCAAGGACGTGACGGCCAATCACACCTTCGTCGAAGGCTATCTCGGTGCCAAGGTACTGGTTGAAGCGCTGCGCCGGGCCGGGCCGAACCCGACCCGCCAGAAGCTCCGGGAAGCGCTGGAATCCCTGCAGAACTACGACGCCGGCGAGGTGTTCATCAGCTTCTCGGCCAACCGGCACGCCGGCTCACGTTTCGTCGACATCACCATCCTCAATCGCGCCGGCAAGCTTCTGCGCTAGGCGAAGCGCCACGCCACGACCGCCGCCTCGCCCAACAGCCGCCGGCCAGCAGGGACGCTCCAGCGGCCCGACGGTCGCCAGCGTGGCCTCACTCGTCGTCGTCGTCGCAACTGCCGTCGTGCGTATGACCGTGGCTGATTTCTTCCGCGGTGGCGGGCCGAACGCCGGTGACGGTACAGGTGAACACCAGCGCCATCCCGGCCAGCGGGTGATTGCCGTCGAGAACCACCTTGTCGTCGGCCATTTCGGTCACCCGATAGATCAGCACATCCTCGTCGCTGTCATCGTCGTCGCCCTCCGGCACGCCCTCGAACTGCATGCCCACCTGCAGCTCCTCGGGGAACTGGCTGCGCGGCTCGACCTGAACGAGCGCTGCATCGTACTCGCCGAAAGCATCGTCGGGCTGCATCTTGACGATCACCGACTCGCCGACCTTCTTTCCCTGCACAGCCTCCTCGATCAACGGGAAAATGTCGTCATAGCCACCGTGCAGGTAGACGAGCGGTTCCTGACCCGCGTCGACCAGCGCTCCTTCGAAATCGGCGACGCTGTAGTCGAGGGTGACGACAGTATTCTTGGCAACTTGCATGTTCATGAATTGATTTCCTTGACCGCGCGCAGCATCTCGAGCGCGTGGCCCTTGGCGGTCACCCCGTAGAGCACGAGACGAAGAACGCCCTGTTTGTCGATGACAAAAGTCGAACGAACGATAGCGAATTTGCGGGCACCGTTCACTTCTTTCGCCTGCCAGACACCGTACTGCTTGCACGCCGTGCCCTCGGCGTCCGAGAGAAGGGACACGGAAATGCCATGCTTGTCCCTGAATTCCGCGTGACTTATGCAATCGTCACGGCTGATGCCGATGATCGAGCAGTCGTGGCGCGCGAACTCATCCTCGTGATCCGAGAAGTCGGTGGCCTGCAAGGTGCAGCATGGTGCGTCATCTCTCGGATAGAAAAAGAGAATGACGTTGTTCTTGCCACGAAAGCTGGCAAGATCAATGAGTTCCATATCCGCGTCGGGAAGGACGAACATCGGTGCTGCCTGTCCTGCTTTCAGCATGGGGACACCTCAAAGACCCTTCCCGCTCGCACGGAAGCGAGCGAGAGAGGCAGATTCTAACCAAGCTTCCGCCAACTGGCCACCAGAAAGCGACACGCCGATCACGCTACAATGCACCTTCGGCGAAGCAGGCGATGGCCCTGGCCGGCGTTTTCGACGTCGCCTGGCCCGGACGCCGAAGAATACCCGTCATCCCCGAACTCGCCAACCAGGAGACACCATGACGCATTTGCGACCACTACTGTACGTCCTGCCCCTGCTTGCCGTCTTGCACGGAGCGCCGGTGCTGGCCGCCGCGACCGGCAACGCAACGACCATCGAGCTTGCCGCCGATGCCGTGCGACCGGCAGAAAACGACCTGGCACGCGCTACGGTATTTGCCGAGGCCTCCGGCGCAACGCCTGGCGAACTCGCCAAACAGGTCAACGGCATGATCGCCGCAGCGCTTAAGACCGCCAGGACCTACCCGGCCATCAAGGCACAGAGCGGCGCCACGCACACCTATCCGGTCTACGCGAAGGACCGACAGATCGAAGGCTGGCGGATGCGCTCGGCGCTGACCCTGGAGTCGCGTGACCCGGCGGCACTCTCCGAGTTGCTGGGCAAGCTGCAGGCGACGATGGGCGTTGCCAGCCTGGTCATGCTGCCGGCAGAGGAAACCCGAGAGAAAGTTGAAAGCGAGGCGATCGTCGCTGCCATTGCCGCCTTCAAGGCGCGCGCCGGGGTGATTGCCGAGGCGCTGGGCAAGCCTTACCGAATCAAGCAGCTGGCGATCAACAGCGCTGGCCGGCCACCGATCATGCCGGTGATGCGCTCGGTAAGCCTGTCAGCGTCGGCCGAGGCCGCACCGATGCCGATCGAAGCCGGCGAGACGCCAATCAACGTCAGCATCTCGGGCCAGATCGAGCTTCTGGACTAGCCGCAGGGCACATCGGCGCAGGCCGCCAGCGCAACGCTGGCGCCGAGACCGGGCCCTGCCTACGGCTTGCCAGGAGCTGCCACGACGTCGCCGGTCGGCGGGAGGGTCGCTTGCCCGGTCCGTGGCCGATCGGGAATCTGGATGAAGACTTCGTTCCGCTTGATCATCCCGAGTTCGAAACGCGCCCGCTCCTCGATCGCGTCGTAGCCCTGTTTGAGGTCGCGCGCTTCGGCGTCAAGGCCGGCATTGCGCATCTCCAGCGACCGGTTGATTTCCTTCTGTTGCTGCAGCTGCCGGTCAACGTCCCATACCCGCAGCCAGCCACCCTTGCCGAGCCACAAGGGATGCTGCAGCAAGCCGATCACCAGCAACAGCGCGACAGCGAGCCAACGCACGGCAGGCGACGTCAATCAGCGTCGGTTCAGGAGAGATTGTAGAAGGCTTCGCGACCCGGATAGCCGGCCGTGTCGCCGAGGTCCTCCTCGATCCGCAACAGCTGGTTGTACTTGGCTATGCGGTCCGAACGCGACAGCGAACCGGTCTTGATCTGCAGGGCATTCATGCCGACGGCGATGTCGGCGATGGTACTGTCCTCGGTCTCGCCCGAGCGATGGGAAATGACTGCCGTGTAGCCGGCGCGTTTGGCCATTTCGATGGCTGCAAAGGTCTCGGAGAGGGTGCCGATCTGATTGATCTTGATCAGGATCGAGTTGCCGATGCCCTGCTTGATGCCTTCCTTGAAGATCCGCGTATTGGTGACGAAGACATCGTCGCCGACGATCTGGACGCCCTTGCCGAGCCGACCGGTAAGCACCTTCCAGCCGTCCCAGTCGTTCTCGGCCATGCCGTCCTCGATCGAGACGATCGGGAAGCGATCGGCCAGATTGGCCAGGTAGTCGGTCAGTTCATGCGCATTGAGCTGCAGATTCTCGCCCTTCAGGTGGTAGCGGCCGTCCCTGTACAACTCGGAGGCGGCGCAGTCGAGGCCGATCAGAACATCCGCTCCGGGACAATAGCCGGCGTTCTCGATCGCCGTCACGATCAAGTCCAGGGCCTCGGCGTGGCTGCCAAGATTGGGCGCAAAGCCGCCTTCGTCACCCACGGCCGTCGAGAAACCTTTCTGGTGCAGCAGCTTTTTCAGCGCGTGAAAGACCTCGGCGCCGCAACGCAAGGCTTCGCGGAACGAGTTCTGACTCACCGGCAGGATCATGAACTCCTGGAAGTCGAGGCTGTTGTTGGCGTGTTCGCCGCCGTTGATGATGTTCATCATCGGCACCGGCATCTGCATCGGCCCCGAACCGCCGAAATAGCGGTAGAGCGGCAATCCCGATTCCTCGGCCGCCGCCTTGGCCACCGCCATCGAAACGGCCAACATGGCGTTGGCGCCGAGACGTGCCTTGTTGTCGGTGCCGTCGAGATGGATAAGGGTCTGGTCGATGAACGCCTGTTCCTGCGCATCGAGGCCGATGATGGCCTCGGAAATCTCGGTATTGACGTTCTCGACGGCCTGCAGAACACCTTTGCCGAGATAGCGCGCAGCATCGTCGTCGCGCAGTTCAATCGCCTCACGCGTGCCGGTCGAGGCACCGGACGGCACCGCTGCACGGCCCATGACACCGGATTCGAGCAGAACGTCACATTCGACGGTAGGGTTGCCGCGCGAGTCAAGAACCTCGCGGGCGACAACATCAACGACAGAGCTCATGGTCTTTCCCTTGTCTGCAAAAAAATACTAGATTGGTAATCCCTCGACGATCAGGACGTTCATTTCCGCCGCATCGTTGCGCGCCGCCCGCGCGGCCTGGTACTCGGGTGAATGATAGAACTTCCTGGCCTGTTCGAGCGAATCGAACTCGACGATCACCAGCCGTTCCGGCGTCGACCAGCCACCCTCGAGAACTTCGATGCGGCCGCCACACGCGCGGTAGCGCCCCCCGTAGTGCGCTAGCGCGGCCGGCGCCAACGGCTCGAAGATCTCGCATGCCAGCGGGTCGGCAACCCCCGCTTCGGCCAGCAGATAGGCAGCCACTATCGCAGTTCCTCGAAACCGTCGGCCTTGACCGCCCGATCAAGCGCCACCAGCGTCGTCAGCAGACTCTCCATGCGATCGAGCGGCCAGCTGTTCGGCCCGTCGGACAGCGCCTGTTCCGGACACGGGTGCGTTTCCATGAACAGCCCGGCGATCCCGACCGCGACGGCCGCCCGCGCCAGCACCGGGACAAATTCGCGTTGGCCGCCGGAAACCGTCCCCTGGCCACCCGGTAGCTGCACCGAGTGGGTCGCATCGAACACCACCGGGCACCCGGTCTCGCGCATGATGGCGAGGCTGCGCATGTCGGAAACGAGGTTGTTGTAACCGAAGGATGCGCCCCGTTCGCAGACCATGATCGTATCGGCGCCGGCAGCGGCATCCCTGGCCTTGACGACCACATTGCGCATATCACCGGGCGCAAGAAACTGCCCCTTCTTGATATTCACCGGTTTGCCGGAAGCAGCGACAGCCTGGATGAAGTCGGTCTGGCGACAGAGAAAGGCGGGCGTCTGCAGCACGTCGACGACGTCGGCGACGGCGGCGATATCCTGTTCACGGTGCACGTCGGTAAGGACCGGAACGCCGATCTGACGACGCACTTGCGAGAGTATCTGCAGACCGGCATCGATACCCGGCCCACGCGCCGAGCGACCCGAGCTGCGGTTGGCCTTGTCGTAGGATGCCTTGAAGATGTACGGCAAGCCGAGCCGCGAACAGACTTCCTGCAACTTTCCGGCGACGTCGACACACAAGGCCAGCGACTCGGCCGTGCACGGCCCGGCGATCAGGAACAGCGGCTGGTCTATGCCGGCGTCGAAGCCGCACAACTTCATCGCCGCGCCTGGTAAGCCGCGGCGGCGACCACGAACGAGGTGAACAACGGGTGCCCCTTGCGCGGCGACGAGGTGAATTCGGGATGAAACTGGCAACCGAGGAACCACGGGTGAGCGTTCGGCCCCTCGGTCGGCAACTCGACGATTTCGCACAAGCCGGTCACCGGTGCCCGGCCCGAAACCACCAGGCCACTCTCTTCCAGCTTGCCAAGCAGCGTGTTGTTCACCTCGTAGCGGTGGCGATGGCGTTCGATGATCTCGACTTGTCCGTAGATCAGACGCGCCAGCGAAGCCTCGCCAAGTTTGCAAAGCTGACCGCCCAGACGCATGGTGCCGCCGAGGTCGGAGTTCTCATCGCGCGTTTCGAGCCGCCCCGACGCGTCCTGCCATTCGGTGATCAAACCGACCACTGGGTAGGCACAGTCCTGCTCGAACTCGGTGCTGTGCGCGCCATCCATGCCGGCGACGTGGCGCGCAAACTCGACGACGGCGAGTTGCATGCCCAGGCAAATGCCAAGAAACGGGATCCCCGCTTCGCGCGCATGACGAATCGCGGCGATCTTGCCCTCCGTGCCGCGTCGACCGAAACCGCCCGGAATCAGGATCGCGTCCATGCCCTGCAGAGCGCCACATCCCTGACGTTCGATTTCTTCCGAATCGATGTAGCTGATCCTGACCTTGCTGCGGGTGGCGATACCGGCATGCACCATGGCTTCGGTCAGCGACTTGTACGATTCGGTGAGGTCGACATATTTGCCGACGAATGCGACATTGACCGTCCGTTCCGGGTGTTCCAGGGCGTGCACGATCGTCTTCCAGACGCCGAGATCGGCGGCCTTGGCGAGGATGCCGAGCTTGTGACAGACGATCTCGTCGAGCATCTGGTCGTGCAGCATCGCCGGGATCTTGTAGATCGAGTCGGCGTCGCGCGCCTCGATCACCGCCTCGCGCTGGACATTGCAGAACAGCGCCATCTTGCGCTTGTCGTCCTCGGGAATCGGCCGATCGGTGCGACACAGCAGGATGTCCGGCTGAATGCCGATCTCGCGCAACTCCTTGACCGAGTGTTGCGTCGGCTTGGTCTTCAGTTCACCGGCAGTGGGGATGTAGGGCACCAGCGTCAGGTGCATGTAGCAGGCGTTCTTGCGACCTTCCTGCAAGCCCATCTGACGGATCGCCTCGAGGAAGGGCAGCGACTCGATGTCACCGACCGTTCCACCGACCTCGACAATTGCCAGCTCGGCACCTTCGGCACCACGCCGGATGTGGGCCTTGATCTCGTCGGTGATGTGCGGAATCACCTGTACCGTCTTGCCGAGGTACTCGCCTCGCCGCTCCTTCTTGATCACCGATTCGTAGATCTGACCGGTGGTGAAGTTGTTCCGCCTCTCCATCCGCGCGTTGGTGAAACGTTCGTAGTGCCCGAGGTCGAGATCGGTTTCGGCACCATCCTCGGTGACGAACACCTCGCCGTGCTGGAACGGACTCATCGTTCCCGGATCGACGTTGATGTAGGGGTCAAGCTTGAGGTTGGTGACGCGAATGCCGCGTGACTCGAGAATTGCCCCCAGCGAAGCAGCCGCGATGCCCTTGCCGAGGGAGGAGACCACGCCGCCGGTGACGAATACGTATTTGATCATGGAGAGTGCTGCAGCGGGAAAGCCAGATTGTAGCGGAAATCGGGGGCGCCCTCAAACCGCGAGGCAAGCCGTACGAAACCAGCGGAAAACGGCAGATGCGCGCAGCACCGACTCCACGGTCAGCGGAGGAACTCGCGGCTGATGCCGCGGAAGAGATCGGTTCCGGCCTGCCGCAACCACTCGAAGGCGACCATTTCACGCGAAACGATGTCGGCGCCGTGACCGCGCATGCGCTCCAGCGCCAGCGCCTTGTCGGCGCTTCGTCGCGACCCGACCGCTTCGTCAACGACGAAGACGCGTCGCCCTGCGGCAATCAGATCGAGCACCGTCTGCTGAACGCAGACATGCGCCTCGGTTCCGGCAACGACGAACTGCGCACGATCGCCGCCCGCCGTCCGGAACAAAGCACCCTCGGCGACCGCCGAGAAGTGGATCTTTTCGACCACGCAGTCATCAGGCAGCAGGCGACGCAAGGCAGGCATGGTTGGCCCAAGTCCTTGCGGATATTGCTCGGTGCAGATCACCGGAATCGCCAGTCGCTGCGCCACCCGGGTCAACCAGACGCTGGCTTCCAGCACTTTCTCGGCCTCGTGAATTGCCGGCTGCAGGCGCGCCTGCAAATCGACCAGCAACAATACCGAACGGTCGGTACGGATCAACATGTCATTCTCCTCCAGACGATCAACGCTTCGTGGCAAGAAACCTGCGCACCCCCCAGCCGACCGCCAGCAGGCCCAGCAATCCTCCACCCAGCAGCCACGGCACAAACGGCCCGAGACTGCCCGCCCCGGGATCGTAAACGAAACCGAGCAGGTCGGTCGCGGGTTTGATGCGGCCCTGCCCGGCATAGATGTCGACGACGTGCTGCCAGCGGGCGATGCTCATCGTTCCTGGCGCAACGTCTGCCGGGCGCGCCAGATCACCGAGTTGCCGTGCCTCGAACAAGAGTTGCTCGCGGCTCTTGTTCTGGGTGTTGTACTTCGTGACGATCAGGTCGACCAGTTCCTGGGGATGATCAAGCGCGTAGTCGAGCCCCTTGAGTGTCGCCGCGAGAAAAGCCTGCACCAGCGCGGGTTGCGACTCGAGCAAGCCTTCGGAGGTCAATAGCAGGGTACCGTATGGGTCGATCGCTGCGCTGCGCGGTGACAACAGCAGATAGTCACCGCCCCCCGCCAGTTCGCGGACCACTTCGTCGCCGACGAAAACGCCCACCGCGTCGACCTCGTCATCGCGCAAGGCGCGACCCGCATCAGTGAGGTCCGGGAAATGCCGATAGCGGTCTGACGAAACGCCGCTGGCCATTAGGTAGGCGCCAACTTCGGTTTCGGTGGCCCGCGTCGTTCCGACGCGTTTGCCGGCGAGGTCAGCCGCGGAGGTGACGCCCGCCTGCCGGCGCAGCAGCAGGGCAACCGCCGAATGCTGCAGCAGTGCCGCGACGGCGACCACCGGCCGGCCGTTCGCGCGGTCGACGATGAGCGACGAATCGAGCGTGCCGAAATCTGCGTTCCGGTCACCGACCTCCCTGGCGACGTCGATGCCGGGAGACCACTCCCTGAGCGAGACGTCCAGCCCGGCGTCGCGATAAAAGCCCTTTTCCAGCGCCGCCAGGAAGGCCGAGAATTCGAACTGGTAGCGCCCTGACAGCTGCACGGCCACCCGGGTCGAAGCGCCGACGGACCGGCCGGACGACTCCTGCGCGCCGGCCGGCGGCAGCACGCCGAGCAGGCTGCCGCCGGCGAGAACGATCGCCAACAGGTGCAAGAGCCGGGTCCGGAAACGCGTGCGATGGACGATCGCCCGGCGCGAAGGGAACGTAGTCATCGGCAGCGATGGTAATATGCGCGACGCCAGGCGCCAAGGGGAAGCCGGACTTGCCGCCCGGACGGCCCACGAGACCATCGCCCTGCGCACGCAACGGGCTCGCTCGGGGCAGAATTCCGCGTACCCTTGCCGGACAAGACGGCGTCCCGGGGTCGACATGCGGCCACCGGCACCGTCAAACTGGACCCTCGGAACAAGTCAAGAGCAGTTTCATCGTGGCAGGAGAGTCTCTCGGATGAAAACAGCCGCATCGCGCACAGCGCTGGTCGCCATCGCCGTCTTGTCGCTGACCTTGAACGGCTGCAGCGAACAGCCTGGCGACGAGGCCCCGCCGACCCGACCGGCGGTGGTCGCCGAGCCCGTGCCAACGACCGCACCGCTGGTCAGCGCAGCCAGCCGTGGCGACCTGGCGGAGATCAGGTCGCTGCTTGACGCCAACGCCGAGATCGACATCGACGTCACCGATGCGCTCGGCAGAACGCCCCTGCACATGGCGGCCTTCTACGGTCACCCCAAGACCTCGGCGTTCCTTATCGCCCGCGGCGCGAACCTCGAAGCACGGGACCGCATCGGCATGACCCCCCTGCACGCGGCGGTGCTGTCCGGCGGCAGACGTGTGGTGGAAGCGCTGATCGAGAGAAACGCCGACGTGCACGCGCGCACCGATACCGGCCAAACGCCGCTCCACCTCGCTGCGGCGACCGGCCAGCCGAAGCTGTCGCAGTACCTCATAGAACAAGGCGCCGACCCGCAGAGCAAGGACCAGGACGGCAAGACGCCGCTCTTCTACGCCTCGAGAAACGGCCATCCGGTCACCACCGGCGTCCTCCAGAAGTACGCCCGGAACGACTGAGAGACGACCAAGAAACGCCTGGGCATGCGCTAGCATGGCCACCGCCGGATCGACGTCCACGCAAGACAAGCCCTGCGCAGACAACCGGCGGCTCGGCAAGAGCGGTTGATCCGGTGACGCGGCCCGCAGCAAAGCGCGCCGCCACGATCGACGCGCTCAGGCTTTCTTCAGCGTCTCGTCACGCAGTTCGCGGCGCAGGATCTTGCCGACGTTGGTCTTCGGCAACTCGCTGCGAAACTCGACCTGGCCGGGGACCTTGTAGCCGGTCAGATGCTCCCGGCAGTGGGCGATCAACGCCTCGGCGGTCAGCGCCTGATCCTTCTTGACGACGAAGATCTTGACCGCCTCTCCCGATTTGTTGTGCGGCACGCCAACGGCCGCCACCTCCAGCACGCCCGGATGCTGTGCGACGACATCCTCGACCTCGTTCGGATAGACATTGAAGCCGGAGACGAGAATCATGTCCTTCTTGCGATCAACGATGCGAACGAAGCCCTTTTCGTCCATGACTGCGATGTCGCCGGTGAGCAGGAAGCCGTCGGGCATGATCACCTTGGCCGTCTCCTCGGGGCGATTGTAGTAGCCCTTCATCACCTGCGGACCGCGCACACAAAGTTCGCCGCGTTCGCCGAGAGGAACGTCCTCGCCCGCTTCGCTGCGAATCACCACTTCGGTTGACGATATTGGCAGGCCAATCGAACCGTTGTACTCGGGAATGTCCAGCGGATTGATGGTCGCCGCCGGCGACGTCTCGGTCAGACCGTAAGCCTCGATCAGCGGCTTGCCGGTCACCTGCTTCCACTTTTCCGCCACCGCTTTCTGTACCGCCATGCCGCCACCGAGGGTGACCTTCAGCTTGCCGAAGTCGAGTGCGCGGAAAGCATCGTTGTTGAGCAGCGCGTTGAACAGCGTATTGACGCCGGTAATCACGGTGAACGGATGTTTGGCCAACTCGGCGACAAACGCCGGGATATCGCGCGGGTTGGTGATCAGCAGGTTGCTGGCACCGACCTTGAAGAAGGTGAAGCAATTCGCCGTCAGGGCGAAGATATGGTAGAGCGGCAAGGCGGTAACCACCAGGTGCTGCTCCGTGCCCAACGCCGGCCTGATCCAGGCATGGGCCTGTGCCAGATTCGCCAGGATGTTGCGATGGGTCAGCATCGCCCCTTTCGAAACGCCGGTCGTCCCGCCGGTATATTGCAGAAAAGCCAGGTCTTCCTGGGCCACAGCCACCGACTTCAGTTCCGCGGATGCTCCCTTGGCGAGCGCCGCGCGGAAAATGACCGCGCGCGGCAGGGTAAAGGTCGGAACCATCTTCTTGACGTACTTGACGACAAAGTTGACGACGGCGCCTTTCGGGAAGCCGAGCATGTCGCCCAGGCGTGCCAGCACGATGTGCTTGACCGGCGTCTTCGACAGCACCTGCTGCAGGACGTCGGCAAAATTCTCGAGGATGACGATGACCTCGGCGCCCGAATCCTTCAGTTGATGCTCCAGCTCGCGCGGCGTGTACAACGGGTTGACGTTAACCACCACATAGCCGGCCCGCAAGGCACCAAAGATACAGATCGGGTACTGCAGCGTGTTCGGCATCATCACCGCCACGCGCGCGCCCAACGGCAGCTTCAGCACCGATTGCAGATACGCCGCAAAATCCCGCGACAACTTGTCCAGCTCGCCGTAGGTCAGCTCGACCCCCATGTTGATATAGGCGACACGATCACGATATTGCGCCACGCTCTTTTCAAAGAGCTCGCCCAGCGACTCGAACTCGCTCAACTCGATCTCGGCGGGCACGCCCTGCTGGTAGCTCTTGAGCCATATCTTATCCACCTGCTCTCCTCCTGAGTCACGCTGTTGGTATGGTATGCAAACCGGCAATCGCGACGCCGCCTCGCTGACCCGCTGCCGATCCAGCGCCAGTCAACTGCCAAATTCCTGACGCTACTCTTTTAATTCTAATGGATTTTTCGCGCTCCGTTGGCACTTCCACGACGATCATCTATGGGGCCCGTGTCTTGCCGCGCCAACCGCACGCGCAACGGCCTCCGGGTCACGTCGGCATCACGGCCGGCAGTTTGTGGCAAAGCGTCGCGCGGCACATCGCGGCAGTGGCAGCCGCTTACCGCTGCAGGTATTTCAGCTTGTCGGGCTTGTTATTCCACTGTTCGGCATCATCCGGCGGCTCTTTGCGCTCGGCGATGGTCGGCCAGATCTGGGCCAGTTCGGCATTGAGCGCGATGAACGCGCGCTGCGCGTCGGGTACATCGTCCTCGGCGAAGATGGCCTCGGCCGGACACTCCGGAACACAGAGGGTGCAATCGATGCACTCGTCGGGGTCGATGACCAGGCAATTGGGCCCTTCGCGGAAGCAATCGACCGGACAGACGTCGACGCAGTCCGTGAATTTGCACTTGATGCAGTTCTCAGTAACAACGTAGGTCATTGGCGCCATTCTGGAAATTGAAACGCGAAACACTATAGCCTACTTGCGAGCAGCCAGACAGGTCCGCGACTTCCCTTCGCGAGGTTTTTTCGCTAGCATTGCGCCGTTGGCTGAGCTCGATACGCGATACGGCGCGCCACCCACTCTCCTTACGCTTTCCACCCCGGTTTCCCCCGCACGAGGCTTCTCAATGAGCGAACACATCCATCACGTAACGGACGCCAGCTTCGGCGCCGATGTAATTGAATCGGAGCAGCCTGTCCTGGTTGATTACTGGGCCGAGTGGTGCGGCCCCTGCAAGATGATTGCCCCACTGCTTGAAGACATCGCCAACGATTATGCCGGGCGTCTGAAGGTGGTCAAGCTGAACATCGATGACAACCAGAAAACGCCGGCGAGCTATGGAATCCGTGGCATCCCGACGCTGATGATCTTCAAGAACGGCCAGGTGCAGGCGACCAAGGTCGGCGCGCTGTCGAGACTGCAGCTGACCACGTTCATTGACAACAACCTCTAAAGTCGATACCCTTGCCCTGAAGGTTGGCCGGCTGCGGCTACAGCATCCGGCCCATGGCAGCTCACGAGCCCGCTCGAAACCTTCAGGCACCCTCTCCCTTTAGCAGCTTCCGCCCGGCCCCGCCGCAGTCCCCCGGTACGCGTTTCGTCCGTGACAGCGCACGGCGCTCTCGCTCGCTCCCTTCCGCCATCCCCCTCTCCGTCGCCAACACATGCACTTATCCGAACTCAAAGCACTCCACGTAAGCCAGCTTCTTGACATGGCGATCACCAACAACGTCGAAGGTGCGAACCGCCTGCGCAAGCACGAGCTGATCTTCGCACTGCTCAAGAATCAGGCCCGGAAAGGCGAAAGCATCTTCGGCGACGGCACGCTGGAAACGCTGTCTGACGGTTTCGGCTTCTTGCGCTCGCCTGACACCTCGTACCTCGCCAGCACCGACGACATCTATGTCAGCCCGAGCCAGATCAGGCGTTTCAACCTGCACACGGGCGACACGATCGAGGGCGAAATCCGTACGCCGAAGGACGGCGAACGCTATTTTGCGCTGGTCAAGGTCGACAAGATCAACGGAGAAGTGCCCGAGGCGTCGAAAAACAAGATCCTCTTCGAGAACCTGACGCCGCTGCATCCCGCCGAGCACCTCAAACTCGAGCGCGATATCCGCGGCGAAGAGAACATCACCAGCCGAATCATCGACATCATCGCGCCGATCGGCAAGGGTCAGCGTGGCCTGCTGGTCGCCAGCCCAAAGAGCGGCAAGACGGTGATGATGCAGCACATTGCCCATGCCATTACCACCAACCATCCCGACGTGACGGTGATCGTGCTGCTGATCGACGAACGCCCCGAGGAAGTCACCGAAATGACGCGCTCGGTTCGTGGCGAAGTCGTCGCGTCGACCTTTGACGAACCCGCGACGCGCCACGTGCAGGTCGCCGAGATGGTCATCGAGAAAGCCAAGCGCCTGATCGAACACAAGCGCGACGTGGTCATCCTGCTCGACTCGATCACCCGCCTGGCGCGTGCCTACAATACCGTGCAGCCGGCATCCGGCAAGGTGTTGACCGGCGGCGTCGATGCCAATGCTCTACAGAAGCCGAAGCGCTTTTTCGGCGCTGCACGCAACATCGAGGAGGGTGGCTCCTTGACCATCATCGCCACGGCGCTGATCGATACCGGCAGCCGCATGGACGACGTGATCTACGAGGAGTTCAAGGGTACGGGGAACATGGAAATCCACCTTGATCGCCGCATGGCCGAGAAGCGCGTCTATCCGGCGATCAACGTCAATCGCTCGGGCACCCGCCGCGAGGAACTGCTGCTCAAGCCCGATGTTCTGCAAAAGATGTGGGTCCTGCGCAAACTGCTGTACAACATGGACGATCTCGAAGCAATGGAGTTTCTGCTCGACAAGATCAAGGCGACCAAGAACAACGGTGAGTTCTTCGACTCGATGCGCCGCTGAACAACAGCGGATTGCGGCGAATCGAAAAATCGCCGATAATCCGCGTCTTGCCAGAAAAGCCTCACGTCCTGTTCGCCGCCCCCCGGCAATGGACCCACTGATCTAACATACAGGAAATGCACCAGATGAAAGCCAACGTCCATCCTGCATACAACGAAATCACGGTGACCTGCTCCTGCGGCAGCGTCTTCAATACCCGATCGACGATGAAGAAGGCACTGCACGTCGAGGTGTGTGCCGCCTGCCATCCTTTCTACACCGGCAAGCAGAAGATCATCGACACCGCTGGCCGTGTCGAGAAGTTCAACCAGAAGTACGGCGCCATGCGCAAGTCGGCCTAGGCCGTCGCGCGAGGTCGACTGGCGTCAACAGAAAAGGCAGCCGCATGGCTGCCTTTTTCATTTCCGCCAGCAGACGAGTGTGAGCACCAGTCTCGAGATGCCAGCTCAGCCGGAACACAGACACTTGAAGGGGATGCCACTGCCGCCCAGCGGCTGGGCCCTGGCGATCCTGCTCGGCCTGTACATCTTTACCGGCCTGATCGGCCACGACCCGTGGAAGAACGATGATGCGGTAACCATCGGCGTGGTGTATGACCTGGTCACCGGCGGCCACTGGCTGACACCAAGCCTGGCCGGACGCCCCTACCCCGACGCGCCGCTGCACTACTGGCTGGCCGCGATCAGCAGTCAGCTGTTCGCCTGGGCTTTGCCGGTACACGAAGCGGCGCGACTGGCGAGCGGCGTGTTCACCCTGCTCGCTCTGACCTTCATCCACCTCGCTGCCCGCGAACTGCATGGCCGCGAACAGGCACCGGCGGCGCCGCTGCTGCTTGCCGGCAGCATCGGTTTTCTGTTCCACGCGCATGAGGCGCAGCCAATGTTGGCGACGCTGACCGCACACACCGCCGCTTACTGGGGACTGAGCCAGCTCTCGAGGCGACCGCTGCGCGGCGCGAGCTGCTTCGGCCTGGCGCTGGGACTCGGTTTCCTGGCCAACGGGCTGGTCCCAATGCTGCCGCTGCTGCCGATCGCCGCCTTTGTCGTCTGGCGCTCGGAGAAGCGCCAGCGGGCAGCGCTGTCGGTGCTTGCCTCTCTGCTCCTGGCCAGCGCTGTGGCCGGCACGTGGCTGCTTGGCTTGTTGCTCAGCTCGCCCGCCTACCTGGCCGCCTTCTGGCAAGTCGAGCTGGCTCAACTCAGCGACGGCGCGCAACCCCTGCTCAGCCTGTTGCACTTCTCGACTCTGCTTCCCTGGTACGCGTGGCCAGCCCTCCCACTCGCGGGGTGGACGCTTTGGGTGAAACGCAGACAATTGGCCTCGACGCCGCTGGCCTTGCCGATTTTCGCTTTTCTGGTGACGCTGGCGGTGAACAGCGCCTACCTGGGAGCGCGCAGCGCACCGGCCTTGCTGCTGCTACCGCCGCTGGTGCTGCTCGCAGTACCAGGGGTCGCGTCGCTGCGGCGCGGCGCGGCGAATGCTTTCGACTGGTTCAACATGATCACCTTCAGCTTCCTTGCCGCGCTGGCATGGCTGGGTTGGTCGGCGATGGTCTTCGGCTGGCCAGCGAGGCTTGCGCGCCAGGCCAGTCGTCTTGAACCGGGTTTCGTCGGTCAGTTCAGCTCGTTCAACGTCGCCTTCGCCCTGCTCGGAACGCTCGCCTGGTGCTGGTTGATCGTTACCAGCCCACGTTCGCCGATGCGCGGAATCATGCACTGGATGGCTGGACTGACCCTGTTCTGGTTGTTGATCGCAACGCTCTGGATGCCATGGATCGACTATGGCAAGACCTACCGGCCGCTCTCCGCATCGCTCGCCAAAGCGCTACCCGCCAAGCGTGGGTGCATCGCCGACGGCAACCTGCCCGACTCGCTGCTCGCCTCGCTCGATTATTTTGACGGTATACGCACCGTGGCGGCGCAGTCGGCCGCCGGCAAGGACTGCGACCTGCTGCTGATCCAAGGCGCGCCACGAAGTGGCGGCTGGCAAAAGCTGTGGGAAGGTGGGCGACCGGGCGAGCGTCGCGACAACGAAAAGCTGCGCCTCTACCGGCGCGAGACGAGGAAGAGTCACCCCGGCAACTGACCGCACGCCGGCACGCTCGGCGACTCGGCTCTCAGAGCTTGATGAAATGCTCCCGGTAGTAGCCCAGTTCGGCGATCGACTCGCGAATATCGGCCAGCGCCGTGTGCTCGGACTTCTTCACGAAGCCCTTCGCCACCTCGGGCTTCCAGCGCCGGCACAGCTCCTTCAGGGTGCTGACGTCGAGGTTGCGGTAGTGGAACCACGCCTCGAGCTGTGGCATGTACCTGACCATGAAGCGACGATCCTGGCCGATCGAGTTGCCGCACATCGGACTGACGGCCCGGGCGACGTACTCCTGCATGAAAGCCAGCGCCGCAGCCTCGACGGCCACTTCGTCGAGGGCGGACGCGCGCACCCGGTCGATCAGACCCGACCGCCCGTGCGTCTTGCGGTTCCATTCGTCCATCGCGTCCAGGCAAGCGTCGTCCTGATGCACCACCCACACCGGTGACTCGGCAATCGTCGTCAAGCGGCTGTCGGTGACGATCATCGCCAACTCGATGATCCGGTCGCGTTCAGGCTCGAGACCACTCATTTCCATGTCCAGCCAAACGAGGTGATTTGCATCCTGTGCCATATAATCTGCCTGAACCTGACAAGACATCATTGTGTCACACTCGCATGCCCAATTCCTTCTCCCTGGTCTTCCTCGCTGCCCTGCTCCTGATGTGCGCTCTGCGCCTCTGGCTGGCTGGCCGGCAGACTGCCCATGTCATCGCTCACCGGGCGCAGGTACCATCGGGTTTCGCCGGCCGCATCGAGCTCGTGGCGCACCACAAGGCGGCCGACTACACCGTTGCGCGCACGCGGCTGGGCAGGATCGGCCTGGCCGTGGAGGTGGTGTTGCTGCTCGCCTTCACCCTCGCTGGCGGCTTGCAGGCACTGCACGACTTCTGGTCGGTGCGCGTCGACGGCCTGCTCTACGGCCTGCTGCTGATTTTCAGCGTTCTGCTGATTTCCGCCCTGGTCGACCTGCCGCTGGCGCTCTACCATCAGTTCGTCATCGAACAGCGTTTTGGTTTCAACCGCATGAGCCTGAAGCTCTTCGTCTTCGACCTTCTCAAGCAGGCCACCCTGGCCGTCGCCATCGGCGCGCCGGTGGTCCTTGCCGTGCTCTGGCTGATGGCCAGGATGGGGAGCTTCTGGTGGCTCTACGTCTGGCTCTTCTGGTGCGCCTTCAATCTGCTGTTGCTGTTCATCTACCCGACCTGGATCGCGCCGCTGTTCAACAGCTTCATCGCGCTCGACGACGCGCCGCTCAAGGCGCGCATCGAAGCGCTCCTGGCACGTTGCGGCTTTGCCAGTTCCGGCCTGTTCGTGATGGATGGTTCCAGACGGTCCAGCCACGGCAACGCCTATTTCACAGGCTTCGGCAAGAACAAGCGGATCGTTTTTTTCGATACGCTGCTTGGCCGGCTGCAGCCGCCAGAGGTGGAAGCCGTGCTGGCCCACGAACTTGGTCATTTCAGGCACCGGCACGTCCTCAGGCGGATCGCGCTGCTGTTTGCCATGTCCCTCGCATTTCTCGCCGTGCTTGGCCAGTTGATCGACGCTACCTGGTTCTACAACGGTCTGGGAGTCGAGACCCCGAACACGGTACTCGGCCTGATCATTTTCGTCCTTGCCGGACCGGTTTTCACCTTCCTGCTGACGCCCTTGCTGAGCCTCCTGTCACGGCGCGACGAGTTTGAAGCTGACCGCTACGCGGCCGAAAACACGTCGGCGAGCAATCTCATCACGGCGCTGGTGAAGCTGTACGAAGACAACGCCGCGACCTTGACTCCCGACCCCTTGCATTCGCTGTTCTACGACTCCCACCCACCCGCCGCGTTGCGCATCGCCCGCCTGCAAGCCGCGTGAGCGTGCGGTCAGAGGACTACCATGACCACTGCACAGGAACTCGCTCTTGAACATTGCCGCCCATTGCACGGCAGCGAACACTTGCTCGACGGTCCGCAGATCTCGGCATTGCTGGCCGACCTGTCCGGCTGGCAAATTTCCGAAGGCGGTGTCCTGCAGAAGGAATTTTCCTTCGCCAGTTATGCCGCGACCCTGCTCTTCGTCAATACCGTCGCCGGCCTTGCCGAACGCGAGAACCATCACCCTGACCTGACCGTCGGCTATGGCCGTGTGCAGGTCGCTTACAGCACGCACGACGTCGGCGGCCTGTCCCGGAACGACTTCGTTTGCGCGGCCAAGATCGAGGCGCTGGCACGGATTTGAACGTCGCGGGCACCGTCATCGCCGCCTACGGCCGGCAGTACCGCGTCGAACTGGCCGACGGCACGGCGTTGCTCTGTTTCCCGCGTGGCAAGAAGAGCGACCTGGCCTGCGGCGACCACGTGACCGTCCGCCAAACGGGCGCCGCCCAGGGCGTGATCAGCGCGGTCGATGCACGCCAGACGCTGCTCTATCGTTCCGACCCCTTCAAGCAGAAGCTGATTGCGGCCAACGTTACGCAGGTGATCGTCGTCGTCGCCACCGAACCGCCCTTCTCCGACGAGTTGATCACGCGCTGCATCGTCGCCGCCGAGAGTCAGGACATCCGGGTCTTGCTGATCCTCAACAAGTGCGACCTTGGCGATCGCGTCGCTGCCGCCGGCGCGATGCTGGCACAGTACGAGAAGCTCGGTTACCCGCTGCTGAAGCTCTCCGCGCGCCACGACAGCGCGCGCCTGCTGCCCCATCTTGCCGGTCACCTCAGCCTGCTGATCGGCCCGTCGGGAATGGGTAAATCGACGCTCACCAACGCCCTGGTGCCCGATGCCAGAGCGCCAACCCGCGAGATCTCGCAGGCGCTGAACACCGGCAAGCACACCACCACCCATGCCAGGCTCTATCGCCTGGGCGAAGCCACCGCGCTGATCGATTCGCCCGGCCTGACCGAGTTCGGCCTGCACCACCTGTCGGCGGAGGAAATCACGCAGGCATTCCTCGAACTGAGACCGCTGCTCGGTCAATGCCGCTTCCGCAACTGCCGGCACGACCGCGAACCGGACTGCAGCGTGCACGCCGCGCTGCGGCACGGCGCCATCGACCCGCGCCGATATGCGGCGTTTCGCTCACTTTGTGCCGACATCGGCTAACCTCCGAGGACTCTCCCAATGAGCGACATCAGCATTCGCCGCCAACATGGCAAGACCCGCGCCGCGGCACGGGCTTCGGCCGAACACATGGCCTCAGAGCTGAAGGATGAATTCGACCTGGACTACGCATGGGATGGCGACGTGATGAAGTTCAAGCGCCCCGGAGTCAGCGGCGAGCTGTCGCTGGACCACCGGGAAGTGGTACTCAACATCCGTCTGGGCTTGCTGCTGTTTGCGCTCAAGCCGAGCATCGAGCGCGAAGTCCACAAGTTCTTCGACGAGAACTTCCCGGCCTGAGCGGCCCGACCCGCCGGGCTGGCCAGGAACGCCTTCAGCCCGCTTTCAGATTCTCGATGAGCGCCACGTATTCGGTCATCGCGGCGGCTGACTCGGTGCCCTTGAGGGCCGCCCAGGCATCGTACTTGGCGCGCCCGACCATGTCGGCAAACCCTGGACGACGGCCCTCGACGTCGCCATCGCTGGCCTGCTTGTAGAGCGCGTAGAGCTTCAGCAAAGTGGCATTGTCCGGACGCTCCGGCAGATCCCTGGAACTGGCCACGGCGGCCTCGAACTGGGCTTGCAAGTCGTTCACGCTGATTCCTCCTCCGGTCGATGTGCTGATCAATTGGCTTGGTATTATAGGGGCTTGCCATTTCCCCGGGGAGCAGCGGCGATGACTTCGCGGCAAAGAGTTTCCCACGTCGACACCGCCTGGCTGCGCATGGACCGGCCGGAAAACCTGATGCAGATCGTCGGCGTGATGATCTTCGTCGGCCGGGTCGACGCCGAACGCCTGCGGCGCACGCTCGCCCATCGCCTGTCGCGCTATCGACGCTTCCGGCAGCTTGCCGTGCATGACGCTGACGGTGCATGGTGGGTTGACGACCCGGACTTCGATATCGACCGACACCTGTGGCACTCGCTGCTCCCGGCTCCGGGGGGTTCGCGCGAGTTGCAGAAGCTGGTTGCCGACGCCGCCAGCACGCCGCTCAACCCGGCGCGACCGCTTTGGGCGTTCAACCTGGTCGAGATGGCCGACGGCAATTCGGCGCTGGTCGTTCGCATTCACCACGCGATCGCCGACGGCATCGCCCTGATCGGCGTCATCGACTCGCTTACCGACGAGCAGGTCGATGCCCCGGTAGCTGGCAAGCCGAAGACCGTTGGCCGTGACGCAGCCTGCAGACGCGGCGGCACCGAGGACGACAGCGATCGGGGCAGCGCCTTCTGGCACTTGATTCTCGAGCCGCTCAGCGATCTCGCGCAGACGGCGATCGGCGTCGGCGGCAATCTCTGGGGGCAATATCTGGGCCTGCGCAGGGAGCCCGGGGCGATCGCCGATTACAGCCGGGTGGCTGGCGCAATCGCCCGCGAAGCGGGCAAGCTGGCGCTGCTGCCGGCGGACAGCACGACGCGCTTCAAGGGCAAGCCAGGGACGGTCAAGCGCGTCGCCTGGTCTACGCCGATTTCGCTGGCGGAAATCAAGGCCTGCGGCAAACTGCTCGGCTGCTCGGTGAACGACACCTTGCTCTCGGCGGTGGCCGGCGCCTTGCGCGGGTACCTGGTGGCCAAAGGCGACGCAGTCGCTGCTGCCGAGATTCGGGTCATGGTCCCGGTCAATCTGCGCGCTGCGGGCGACGTGGACGATCTCGGCAATCGCTTCGGCCTGGTCGCGCTCGAACTCCCGATCGGCATCGAGAATCCGTTGGCCAGGCTGTATGCCACACGTGACAGGATGGCGGCCCTGAAGGGGTCCTATCAGGCGATGCTGACCTTTGCGCTGCTCGGCGCTGCCGGCATGGCGCCCGGCTTCGTCGAGGAGCAGCTACTCAAGGTGCTGGCCGGCAAGACAACGGCGGTGATGACCAACGTCCCCGGTGCGCAGCAGCCACGCTACTTCGCGGGCAGCAGGATCGATCAGGAGATGGTCTGGGTTCCGCAAACCGGCGACATCGGCATGGGCGTGAGCATCCTCTCGTACAACGGCCGGGTGCAGTTCGGCGTGATCACCGACAAGGGCATGGTCAACGACCCGCAAGACATCGTCGATCGCTTTGCCGGCGAATTCGAAAAGCTGCTCTGGCTGGCGCTGCTGCTGCCAGCCGATCTGCTTGGCGATCCGGCAGCGGTCGAAGCACATCTCACCGCCTGAGCGATGGTTGATCGAAGGGCTTGTTCGCCGCGTTCTACGGCGTCGTACGATAAGCGTCGCGGGGACCCGACGATGCTTCAATCTGCCAGCTCGGCCCTCGCCGCTTCGACGTCGAGACGTTCCATCGCGTCCATCGGCGTCACCGCCGCTGCCTCCTGATAGAGGCGCTCGGCGTCCTTCATCTTAGCCTTGCCGAACATCATCACCAGGGCATTGGCGTACTCGATGCGGCCAATCGCGGAGTCGGGATTGAGCTTCAGGGCGGCTTCCAGCAACTCGTTGCCGGTACTCTTCTTGGCACCGTAGGTGAGCCCGCCGACCAGCGCGCCGACCTTGTCGATCACCTCGGCATGATAAGCGCCGAGCGCGACGTGCGCGTCGGCGTGCCGGGGCTCGATTTCCAGCGCCTGCGCCAGGCTCTGCTTGATCTTGCCGCCGAGACCCTGGGCCAGCGCCTTGACCACTGAAATGCTCTGACTATAGCGGCCCAGTGCATAGGCGTGGAGGTACCAGGCGTTGGCGTCGCCGGGGGTCTTCTGCTGCTGCTCCTCGCAACGCTGCGCCACCTCCATCAACAGGCTGCATTTGCGCTGCTCGTCCGTTTCGAGGTAATTGGCATAGATCGCGGCGGCCTTGTTGGCGGCATTGTAACCCGCCATGCCGCAAGCCAGACCGCCGTCGACAGCTTTGCCGAAGTCGCCAGCGTGATAGCTGCGCCAGGCGTCCTGCACCTTCGGATCGTCGGGAAACGGCTCGCAGTCGCCACGATGCAGGCGCGCCCAGTTCTTCTGCAGCGCCGCGCCGGGGTAGGCGTACGCTTTTTCGGGATACGGAAACTTCTTCCAGTCCATGATCTTCCTCCAGATGGGTCTCTTGCTGCCGGCAGGAGCGATGCTACGGTCTGACGTACTCGCGGGACAATTTCTCGAGCAGGCCTTTCGATTCATCGAGCAGAAACGGTGACAGCATCGCCATGACCTGATAGACGCCGCGCCCGATGCGGCCACTCTCGACCTTGCCGCGGGGATCGCAGGCGTACTCGAAAGACAGCCAGTAGCTGGCGATCACCGCCATGTTCGTCGCCAGCGCCCGCAGCTCCTCGCTCGTCGCACGCATCGCGCCGGTTGACACCAGACCCTCGCACAAGACCGTCGCGGTGTGCACCTTGTGCGCCATGATCTGCTTGAAGTGGATCTCGAGAACCCGATTACGCGTCAGCAGATCGTTGAGGTCGCGGTAGAAGAAGCGGTATTTCCAGATTTGTTCGAACAACAGGTGGAGAAATAGCCAGATGTCTTCGACGTTCGCCAGCCGGCGTGTCGGTGCGGCAAGCGTTTCCTCGATCTCCCGCTCGAACACGGCAAAGATCGCCTCGATGATCTCGTCCTTGTTGTGAAAGTGGTAGTAGAGATTGCCGGGACTGATGTTCATCTCGTCCGAAATGACCGTGGTGGTCACGTTCGGCTCGCCGAAATCGTTGAACAGCCGCAGGCTGGTCTCGACGATCCTTTCGCGCGTCCGCCTCTTCGGTTTCCGTTCCATCAGTGCCCCCCCCCGCCCGATCGCGATTGCTGCTGCCAGCCAGCATAGCACCGCCGGCAAGCGCAGGAAATGCCGTTACCAATAACCGCTGGCTGGTTCGCTGCCTGCCTAGGCCTCCTGCTTCTGCAGCCAGGCCTCGAGGTCGTGCAGCGAAGCATCCAGCGCGCTGGCGCTGGTCGCCAGATCGGGCCGGCGCTTGCGCGACAGCAGTGAGCGACTGTGGTCCTTGAGCACCGCCAGGTTCAGGCCGATCCCGTGTCGCTCGAGAACTGGCCGCAGCTCGTGGCGGCGCGCGTACAGCTCCTTGCGCGTGCGCTGGTAAGCGTGTTCGCACAGGCGGCTGCGGCCGCGATAGCTGAAGACATTGGTAAAGAACATCTCTGCGTCATCGCGCGTCGGCTCGAAAAGCACCACATCGGCATTGGCGAACTCGTGCCGGTAGCGATCCATGCCGGTCCGCATCCGCGAGTGGATGATGGCCCGGAAAGTCTGCGCCAGAACGACCGGCAGCCCCCCCTCCACCAGATGCGCCGGTGCCGCCGTGTGTGGCGGTGAACGCTGCGCAGCCAGTCGCGAATCGAATGGCACCAACGGATTGATGCAGATCACCAGTTCGGCGCCCTGGTGCAGCGCGACGGAAGCATGCAACGTCTTGATCAAGGCGCCATCAACGAAATAACGCTCACCGATCTTGACCGGCGGGAAGAGGCCCGGCAAGGCCGCGCTCGCCTGCACGGCGACCGAGATCGGCACGTCGTCATGGCCTTCGGAACCGAAAGCCACCGACTCACCGGTATCGAGGTCCGTCGCCACCAGGAACAGGCGGTGCTTGAGCCGCCGAAAATCGTTGCTTCGCCCACCCGTCGAGAGCAGTTTGCTGAGCAAGTGGTCAATGCCGGCATTGTTGAAGACGCCGGTCGGAATGGCATGACTGAGGCCCTGGAAGGACTCCACCAGACGAAGGTGCCAGGGGTCGGAAAGATACTGCCGCAGCGACGACCACATCAGAACCGGTACCGACAAGGCTCGCCGGACGTACTCGCCAAACGCCGGGCGGAGCAGCATTTCGGGGTCGAAAACGTCGTCGGTATCATTCTCGACAAGCATCCGCGCCAGTGTCGCGGGCGCCAGTCCATTGGCCACTGCAGCCGAAATGAAAGCACCGGAACTGACGCCGACGTAGATATCGAAGTCGGTAAAGTCGACGCCATCAAGTGCCTCGGCCAGCGCGGCCATCGCGCCGACTTCATAGATACCGCCGACCGGACCGCCACCCGCAAGCGCCAGCCCGATCTTCGAACGCTCGGTTGCTGCAGCCATCATCCAGCCGCCCCTTATGCAGGAAAACGCCCTCCCGGGCGGCGTGCGAGGCCGCCTTCTTGCGCCTTCGTGTCTTGACACCCTCGATTCTTCGTGCGCCGCTGCAGGCCACCGCTGGCAGCGCGCCGCAGCACATCGACGAGCGGCGTCGCGTCATCGACGCCACCGTACTCGCTCGTCCGCGAGGGACGTGGCATTCTCCCACACCTCCCGCAGCCCGAGTCCCACCGACGGTGAGTCGGGACAGCCGGAGGCGGGTTGGCTTATTCGCCGGTCTGCGGCAGCGTGCTCAGCACATCGGCGGGGGTCACCGGCGCCACCGGCTTGGCGGCGGTCTTGCGAATCGCCGGTTTGCGGACGGCCGGCTTGCGGACCGCCGCAGCGGCTTTCGCGGGCGCTTCGTCAACTGCCACCGCAACGGTTTTCACGACTTCCTTGGCGGCACCAACGGTCGCCCGCGGCGCGGCCTTGGCAGGCGCCTTGGCGGCCGGCTTGCCTTCGGTGAGCGCCTGGACCGCAGCGCTCAGGTCGACAACACGCCTGGAAAGCTTGTCGATATCCTGCTTGCTCGGCACGCCCAGGCTACCCAGCGCCCGCGCAACGCGATCCTCGAACACCTGCTCGAGCCGATCCCAGGTCCCACTGGCCTTGCCGGCGACCTGCGCGATCTTCTCGTCGGTCATCTTGCGGGTCTTCGACTGAATGCTCTCGCCCTCCTTGACCAGCGCATCGAATACCTTGCCGCCCTCTTCCTGCGCCTTGGCAAATGCGCCGAGACCCGCCAACCAGATCTGCTGGGCAGAATCCTTGACCGTCGCAGCCAGTTGGTTTTCCGTTACGTCACCCGCCAGTTCCTTGAGTTTCTTGCCCATTTCCTTCTCCTTGAAGGTAGTAATCAAAAAGGTCAACAAGTTTTTCGCTTGCCCTGGAAAGCCAGTCTAGTGACAATATCTAGAGGACGCACACTAAAGGCCTAGAGTATCGCCTCTAGAGTCCGCTGGTCCAGCACCTGCCGCGAAGGGCTTCAGACAATGGATTTCGGGAGACAGCAATGACTTACTTCGTTACCGGCGCCACCGGTTTTATCGGCAAGAGACTGGTCGCCAGGCTGCTGAGTCGCCCGGGAAGTACCGTCTATTTCCTGACCCGCTCGCTTGAAGCAGGTGGACTCCAGGAACTGCACGACTACTGGGATTGCGACGAAAAGCGCGTCGTCGCGGTTCTCGGCGACCTGACGCAGCCCGACCTTGGCGTTTCCAAAGCCGATATTCGCAAGCTGAAAGGCAAGGTCGAACACTTCTTTCATCTGGCGGCCGTTTATGATCTCAAGGCCAGCGCCGAAGAGCAGCAGCGCGCCAATGTGGACGGCACGCGCAACACCGTGCGCCTGGCCGAGGCGATCGGCGCCAGGCATTTCCACCTGGTCAGCTCGATTGCCGCGGCCGGGCTTTTCGAAGGGCTGTTTCGCGAGGACATGTTCGACGAGGCGGAGAATCTCGACAATCCCTACTTCCGCACCAAGCACGATTCCGAAGCGATCGTCCGCAAGGAATGCAGCATTCCGTGGCGCGTCTTTCGGCCGGCGATCGTCGTCGGCGACTCGCGCACCGGCGAAATGGACAAGATCGACGGCCCCTACTACTTCTTCAAGCTGATCCAGAAGATTCGCAAGGCTCTTCCGTCCTGGATGCCGACCGTCGGCATCGAAGGTGGGCGCATCAACGTCGTACCGGTCGACTTCGTCGTCGCGGCAATGGACCACATCGCCCACCTGAAGAACGAAGACGGTCACTGCTTCCATCTCACCGACCCGACGCCGATGCGTGTCGGCGATCTGCTCAACACCTTTGCGCGCGCAGCGCACGCGCCGGAAATGGCGATGCGCATCAACGCTGCGCTGCTTGGCTTCATCCCGCGCTCGGTACGCAAGGCGATGTTCGCGCTGACACCGGTTCGCCGCATTCGCAACGCCGTGATGAAGGACCTCGGTCTGCCCGACGACATCCTTGATTTCATCAACTACCCGACCCGCTTCGATTGCCGCGAAACGCAGCGCGCACTGAAGGGTACCGGCATCGTCGTGCCGCCGCTCGACAGCTATGCCTGGCGGCTGTGGGACTACTGGGAACGTCATCTCGATCCCGACCTGTTCATCGACCGCACGCTGCGCGGCAAGGTCGAAGGCCGGGTCGTCCTGGTCACCGGCGGTTCGTCGGGAATCGGCAAGGCGACGGTTCGCAAGATGGCCGAGGCCGGCGCGATTGCGATTACCATCGCCCGCGACCCGAAGACGCTCGATGAAACGCGCGCCGAATTCGAAGCCGCCGGCCTGCGGCTGATCACGCACGTGGTCGACATCGCCGATCCACAGCAGTGCGCGGCTTTCGTCACCTTGCTCAATGACCAGTACGGTGGCGTCGACATCCTGGTCAACAACGCCGGTCGCTCGATTCGCCGCGGCATCGAGAACTCGTTCGATCGCTTTCACGACTTCGAGCGCACCATGGAAGTCAACTATTTCGGCGCCCTGCGCCTGACCATGGGTCTACTGCCGGGAATGATCGCCAAGCGCAAGGGACAGGTGATCAACATCTCGTCGATCGGCGTCCTCACCAATGCTCCCCGTTTCTCTGCCTACGTGGCATCAAAGGCGGCGATGGACGCCTGGGCACGCTGCGCGGCGTCCGAGTTTGCCGATCGCGGAATCGAATTCACGACCATCAACATGCCACTCGTCCGGACGCCGATGATTGCGCCCACCAAGATCTACGATCAGGTCCCAACGCTGTCGCCGGAAGACGCAGCCGATCTGGTCGTCGAGGCGATCATCCACAAACCGGTGCGGATCGCCACCCGGCTGGGCATCTTCGGCGCCCTGCTCCACTCGCTGACGCCGAAAGTCGCCCAGATCGTGATGAACACCAGCTTCCGGATGTTCTCCGATTCCAGCGCCGCATCGCATCAGGTCGAGAAAGCGACGCCACAGACGGCAGACCAGATCGCCTTCTCGCAGATGATGCGCGGGATTCATTTCTGACCGCCAGACCAGCGCCAGCCGTGTCCGCGAACAGCATGACGGCGGCTGGCGCCGGTGACCGCCGTCGAGCAGGCAAGATCGGGCCGCCGCGACGGCAAACGCACGCGGTCGATGTAAGATAGCGGCGACCGAGCGATCGGCCCCGGACATCCCGCACCTCCTTTTCCCCTCCCCCTTACCGCCTCACACCATCGATGAACACGCCCACCTCCGATTCGCCGTCATCGCCGACGTCGGATCCGAAACCCGCTCCGATCGCTGGCCCGAACGCTCGCCAGTTGCTGCAGGAATTGCAGGCGAAGTTCCCGGTTTTTCGCGACTGCCTGCCGCTCGCCATCGGCATCGACAAGCAGTTGCTGTCGCGGATGTCCGGCCTTGATCGCAAGCCCTTGCGGATCGCGCTCGGCATCCACACCCACTCGCTGCGCTACCTTAAAGCGGTCGCCAGGGCGACCACGCGCGTCGATCTCGATGGCCATCCGGCCGGCGAGATTACCGCCATCCATCGCGCGCATGCCTCGGATCTGCTCAAGGAACGTTTGCAAAGACAGGCCGAGCAGCGCCGGCAACAACGCGCCAGCGAAGCGCTGGCGCGCCAGCACGCCGAGAAGTTGGGCCAGCTGGTCGAGAAGTTCGGCCGCCACAAGTGAGCCGCTGGCCAGCATCGCCCCGATGCCGACGACGCTCGGGCCCGGCCGCGGATGACGACTGCTTCGGCAAGTCGTCCCACCTGGCCTGCGCTCGGCCGAGCACTGCCGCGGCCCGCCGGACTGCAGCCCGCGCCCAGCGCTCGCCAGGCTGACCGGCCGAACAGCAGCGCATGGACCACCTGCTCCGGGACAACAGTACACTCGAATTGTACGCATGGCTGGACGACGACGCCGAGCTGCCGGGTTGGGACGTTCTGGTCGGCAACCCGTTCGGCGAGTCGCTCCCGGAAGACCGGATCACGACGGTGCAGAACTACTTTGCCGAGTATCACCTCGAGTATTTCCGCCAGCGGCTCTACCGGCACTTTCCCAGTCGGCTGCACGCGGTATTGCTCTTCGCCACACGCGTCGACGCCGAAACCTTCCGCGCCAAGCATCCGGCACGTGTTTTCGGCAAAGCGCTGACCTGCGCTCGCAGCAAGGGGGCTTACGTCTGCTCGTTCCACGATTGCAGCTGGCTGGACTACCTTCGCCTGCCGCACAGCCTCAGCCTGTCAACCCTCGACGAAATCGCCAACCATTACTGGAAGGGCGCGCTGGTCGAGGAAGTCGGTCTGACCTTCATGAACGAACGCTGGCGAGAGCCACCGGTGATCGAAGCGCTTTTCCAGGGCACCCTGGAAACCGTCGTCTCGCCTCAGCAGAGCGGCTGGCTGCCCGGTTTCGCATGAGAGAGCGGCAGTCGGCGACAGTTGCCGCCAGCGGCAATGGCCAGGCTGTAGTCGGCGAGCGGCAGGCGATGGTTGGCGGCAACGGGCGCCGGTGGCCGCGATGACTGGCGAAAGCGTCACCGGCGTGATCCTGGCTGGTGGCCTGGGCCGTCGCATGGGCGGTGCCGACAAGGGCCTGCAACTGCTCGACGGCAAGGCGCTGGTGCAACACGTGCTCGAACGTTTCGCTCCCCAGGTCGACGAGTTGCTGGTCAATGCCAATCAGAACCGCGTGCACTATGAGACCTTCGGCTGCTCGGTAATCGCCGACCGATTCCCCGGCTTTGCCGGACCGCTGGCTGGTCTGCACGTCGCCCTGAGCAGCGCCAGCCACCCGCTGGTCGCAACCGTGCCGTGCGACTCGCCGTTTCTGCCGAGCGATCTCGTCGCCCGCCTGCAGGCCGCGCTGCTCTGCAATGACGCGCAGCTGGCAATGGCCCGTACCTTCAACCAGCCGCAGCCGGCGTTCTGCCTCTGTCGACGCGAACTGCTGCCGCAGCTGAGCCATTTTCTGGAAGGTGGCGGTCGCAAGCTTGCGCTGTGGTACCGCACGCTGAAAGCGGTCGAAGTCTCTTTCGACGACCAGGAGGCCGCCTTCAGCAACATCAATACCGCCGCCGAGCTCGCCAACGCACGCCAAGGCGAGGCTTAGAGGCGTGGCAGCCGGGCGATGGCGCGCGCCGCGCGATCAAGGGTGCCTGGCGTGCATTGACCCAGGGCCCTGGCATCTTCCCTGGCCCCTTCGCGCTACTTGCCGCCGAGTCGGTCAGGCGTTAGAATCCCCGGTTCGCTTCGCCAAGCGATGCACCATCTATCCATCTGGCGTTGGCTCTATCAAACTGGGGCGGCGCCGTTCTTCATGAAAGAGAGTTTGACATGGCGATCAATGTTGCGCAAAAAGCGCAGATCATGACCGATTACCAGCGCGCCGCCGGCGACTCGGGATCTTCCGAAGTGCAGGTAGCCTTGCTGACCGCACGCATCAACGACCTTACCGGCCATTTCCGGGAGCACAAGAAAGACAACCACTCGCGGCGCGGTCTGCTGCGCATGGTCAGCCGGCGCCGCAAGTTGCTGGACTATCTGAAGCGCACCAACGTCGACTCGTACCGTACGCTGATTCAGCGTCTCGGCCTGCGCAAATAAGACCGCTCGCCGATCCGCACCGCGGTCGGAGATGCGGGCGATTCCATAAGCCGTCAGCGGCCAGCCCCTCGCGGGCTGCGCCGCTGTTTTTGCTGCGGCGGCTTTTTTGCCAAATTGGCGCGCCTGTTGAATTGCCTGCCGGAGTCGTGGGCAGGCGCGTGCCAGACCAATGAGAAAGGCAACAATGTTCAATATCGTCAAGAAGAGCTTCAACTACGGCGCCCATCAGGTGACCCTGGAAACCGGTGAAATCGCGCGTCAGGCCGGCGGCGCGGTAATCGTTTCAATGGACGACACGGTCGTGCTGGTCAGCGCCGTCGGCAACAAGACCGCCAAACCCGGCCAGGACTTCTTCCCGCTGACCGTCGACTACATCGAGAAAACCTACGCCGCCGGCAAGATCCCGGGTGGCTTCTTCAAGCGTGAGGGCCGCCCCTCCGAGAAGGAAACGCTGACCTCGCGACTGATCGATCGTCCTCTCCGCCCGCTGTTCCCCGAGGGTTTCTACCACGAAGTCCAGATCGTCGCGATGGTGATGTCGCTGAATCCGGAAATCGATCCCGACATTCCGGCAATGATCGGCGCATCGGCCGCACTGGCGATCTCGGGCATCCCCTTCGACGGACCGATTGGCGCCGCCCGCGTCGGCTACCTCGACGGTCAGTACGTGGTCAACCCGACCAGCAGCCAGCTGCAATCGAGCCAGCTCAACCTGGTCGTCGCCGGCACCCAGGCGGCGGTACTGATGGTTGAATCCGAAGCCAGGGAGCTGTCCGAGGAAGTCATGCTCGGCGCCGTTGTCTTCGGACACCAGCAGATGCAGACGGTGGTCAACGCGATCAACGATCTGGTCGACGAAGCAGGCAAGCCCGACTGGGAATGGACCGCCGCGGCAAGAAACGAGGCCGTCCACGGCAAACTCAACCAACTGGTCGAAGGCGAACTCGAGGAAGCCTATCGGATCACCAGCAAGTCGCTGCGCAGCCAGCGTCTCAAGGAGATCACCGCCTACGCGGTCGAGGCGCTGACCGCCGACGACAACGCCCCCGACGCCAGCGCGATCCGGCGAATGGTTTCCGACGCCGAAGCGCGCATCGTCCGTGGCCGGATCCTTGCCGGAGAACCGCGCATCGACGGTCGCGACACGCGCACCGTACGACCGATCGCGATCCGCTCCGGCGTGCTGCCGCGTGCGCACGGTTCGTCACTGTTCACCCGCGGCGAAACGCAGGCCATCGTCGTCGCGACGCTCGGCACAGGTCGTGACGAGCAGATCATCGACGCGCTCTCGGGCGAATACCGCGAGCGCTTCATGTTCCACTACAACTTCCCGCCCTACGCCACCGGCGAATGCGGACGCGTCGGCACACCGAAGCGTCGCGAGATCGGTCACGGCCGCCTGGCGAAGCGGGCGCTGGTCGCGGTACTACCCTCGCCGGAAGACTTCTCCTACACCATTCGCGTCGTCTCCGAAATCACCGAATCGAACGGCTCCAGTTCGATGGCCTCGGTCTGCGGCGCATCGCTGGCGCTGATGGACGCCGGCGTGCCGCTCAAGGCACACGTCGCGGGCATCGCCATGGGCTTGATCAAGGAAGGCAATCGCGTTGCCGTGTTGACCGACATTCTCGGCGACGAGGATCATCTGGGCGACATGGACTTCAAGGTCGCCGGCACCGAGTTCGGCGTCACCGCCCTGCAGATGGATATCAAGATTCAGGGTATCACCCAGGAAATCATGCAGGTCGCGCTGGCCCAGGCGAGCGAAGCGCGCCTGCACATCCTCAAGCAGATGCAGGGGTCGATGTCCGGCCATCGCGACGAGGTTTCGACCTACGCGCCGCGCCTGTACACGATGAAGATCAACCCCGAGAAGATCCGCGACGTGATCGGCAAGGGCGGCGCGGTGATTCGCGCCATCACCGAGGAGACCGGTACGACGATCGACATCAAGGACGACGGCACGATCACCATCGCCTCGGTTAGCGGCGACGCTGCCGACGCCGCCAAAGCTCGCATCGAGTCGATCACCGCCGACGTCGAAGTCGGCAAGGTCTATGACGGCACGGTACTCAAGCTGCTCGACTTCGGCGCCATTGTCAGCATCCTGCCCGGGCGCGACGGCCTGTTGCACATTTCGCAGATCGCCAACGAACGCGTCAATGCGGTGGCCGATTATCTCAAGGACGGCCAGAAGGTCCGGGTCAAGGTTCTCGAGGCGGACGAAAAGGGACGCGTCCGCCTGTCGATGAAAGCGCTGACCGTCGAAGAAGGCGGCACCGCCGCGACGCCGGTGTCGTAGCACGCTCGCAGATCAACGATGCAGACCGAAAAAGGACGCCTCGGCGTCCTTTTTCTTGTCCTCCGCGAGCCGAAACCGATACCGTCGCGCGGCGCGCGCTCGCCTGCCCGGAAGACCGGCCAACTACTTGGCGATCTGTTTCTCGCGCACCTCTTCGAGCGTCTTGCAGTCGATGCACAGCGTCGCCGTCGGCCGTGCTTCCAGACGCTTGATGCCGATCTCGACGCCGCAAGCAGCGCAGTAGCCGTAGTCGCCGCTATCGATCAGGTCCATCGTTTCCTCGATCTTCTTGATCAGTTTGCGCTCGCGGTCGCGGTTGCGCAGCTCGATGGCGATGTCGGTCTCCTGACTCGCGCGGTCGTTGGGATCGGCGAAGACGGTCGCTTCGTCCTTCATGGTGTGGACCGTGCGCTCGATGTCGTCGATCAGCTGCTGTTTGAGCGCCTCAAGGATGCCGCGGAAATGATCGAGCTGAGCGCGGTTCATGTAATCCTCGCCAGCTTGCGGCACGTAAGGGGTGAAGTGTTTGTAGCTCAACTCGTCAGCCATTTTCGAAGACCTTGGTTTGCAAGAAAAAAGAGACGACTAAATAGCAGAAATGGCGCCATCGTGCAAGCCGCGGCCCGCTTGCCGGCGATCACCGCCGACGCGCACACGGACGAGACGCGTCTTTGCCGCGCGTCGGGAGTCAACCTTGCTTGCCCGCCGCCGTCCTGTTACGGCGGCCCCGGTAGCGTTCGCGCTGGGCCATCGCCATCTCGAACGCCACCTGCGTGAAGCTCAGAATCTCGGCGAATTCCTCGTCACTCAAACCCCGCGCCGCGTCGTTGCTGCGATAGACGTTGACGAACTGGTGTTCGCGAACCGATTGCAGCACCAGCTTGCCGACTCCGAGCGCTTCAAGACTCTTCCACAGCTCGGGATTGGCGGTGCGCGTCAGGCTCATCACGAAACCGATCGGATCCTTGCGCCCGAAGACCGCCGCCAGGCGCAGGATCAGCTCGAACGACAGCGCCACCCGGCCGTTCTCCAGTGCCTCGATCAGCGACGGATCCTTGAGGTCGATCGCGGCGCCGACTTCGGCAATCGTCAGGCCGGCAGACTCGCGCATGGCACGGATCGCGGCACCGGTCTTCGTCCAGGCGGCCGATTCCGCGGCACTTGGCAAGACCACGCGCAGCACCTCGGCAGCGGCCTCGATCGCCTGGCCGTCCCACAGCGCCCGCGAGACCTTGCTGGCGGCATCGAGCGTTCGCCCGGCAACGGCGGCCGCCGAACTGACGTCAAGCAGCTTGCCGGCCATGCTGCGTACTTGATCGACCACGCCAGAGGCGCTGCCCGTGCCCCTGGGCGCGGCGGCCGACGACGGCTTGCCGGCCGGTCGTCTGGCCGCGACGGGCTTGCGTTCCGGCGGTGGCATCGGCGGCTTGGTCATTCATCACTCCTTCGCGAAAGGTCGCCTGGGCGACGTTCCGGCGACGCAAAGCACCGCTCGACGCCACACTCGCAATCACCATACATCGGCCTGGCAGGCAGGCACAAGCGCGAACATCGCATTGCCGTCGCCTTCGTCGCCTGCCGGCGCTACATCGGTTTGCCGGACGGCACCGGCGCCGGTTTCTGGACCGGCCGCGGGGCGCTCGCCGCCGGCGTCGCCCCGCGGCCGGTGACCGCCGGAAAGCTGGCCCGGCACTTGATGCCGGCGGGCAGCTTCAGCGCTGGATTGGCCAGCTCCAGGCGAACGCCGAAAGTGCCGCTGGCGGCATCAAGCACACGGTCGATGACCGTCACCGTCGCCGTATAGCGACCGCCGACCGGCGCCTCGGGCAAGACCTCGACCCTCTGGCCAGGGGACAGCTTGCCGAAGGCCTCGATCGGCATCAGCACCTCGACGTGCAGCGTGCCGATGTCGGCCAGCCGGAGGATCGGCTTGCGCAGGTCACGGTTATCGGCGAGTTCGCCGGCGTTGAGCAGGCGGTCGACGACCACGCCGTCGACCGGGCTCTTGATCGTTCGCAGCCGCAGCTGCTCGGACAAGCGTCGGTGCTCGATTTCCGCCAGGCGGCGTTCATCCCTCGCCTCGAGCAACTCCGACTCGGCGAGCTGTTTTTCGGTCAGGGCCTCGTCGCGGTCGCTCAGCGAGATGAACGACTGGCTGGCCAGTTGTTCGCGGCGCTTGTACTTGGTCGTCGAAAACTCGACGCGGCTCTGGCCGGTCCTGATCTTGCCCTGCATCGTCGCGCGATAGCGCGCCGATTCGGCCGCCGCGCGTTCGACTCCCGAATCCAGGGTCACCAGCACCTGATCCTTCTTGACCATGTCGCCCCGGTCAACCCAGATCTTCTCGATCAGGCCTTCGCTCGCCGCCCGCACATCGACCGTCTTGCTGGGTTCGATGATGCAATCGAACTCGCCAGCGAAGCCCGTGCCCGCCGACGCCAGCGCCAGCGCGACAGCGCCGCGCACCGCCGCCACCATCCGACTCGTCATTCGCTACTCTCCTCTTCCGGCAAAGGCCAGAGACTGTTGCATGCGCTTGTCCATTTCCACCGTCAGCTGACGAATCCGCGAGTGCTGCCGCTCGGCCGCCGCTTGCGCCGACTGTCGCAGCAAACGGCCGAGATGCGCCGGCAGAACGCCTGCCGGCGAAACCCGCCCGCGCAGCCAGCCGAGCCAGCGTGAAGCATGGGCGAGAAACAACTCGTCATCAAGTGAAACGATCGCTTCGCACGACCCGGGATCGCCCTGACGACCGGCGCGACCGAACAGCTGGCGATCGATGCGCGCGGCATCGTGGAATTCGGAAAGGATCACGTGCAGGCCGCCCGCCTGTCGCACTTCGGGACTCAAGAGGATGTCGGTGCCGCGTCCGGCCATGTTGGTCGCCACCGTGATGCGGCCCGGCTGGCCGGCCTGGGAGATGATCTCGGCCTCGCGCTGATCCTGACGGGCGTTGAGTATTTCATGCGGCAGACCGGCAGCCGTCAAGGATAGGCTGGCCGCCTCCGACGCCGCCACCGAACGCGTGCCGATCAGCAGCGCGCGGCCGGCGGCGCGCATTTCCCTGGCCCGCTCGACCACCGCCGCCCAGCGCCGTGGCCCGTCGAGAAAGACGCGCTGGCCGAGGTCGCGGCGCACCGACGGTCGATTCGGGGGTATCCGGACGACGTCCATGGCAAACACCGAGCGCATCTCGGGCGCCACCTCGACGGCCGTGCCGGTCATCCCGGCCAGGCACAGGTAGCGTCGAAAGAAACGCTGATAGGTGATGCGCGAGATGGTGTCGCGCCGCTTGCTGATCTCGAGCTGCTCCTTGACCTCGATCATCTGGTGCAGACCGCGCTCCCAGGAGCGATCGGCCATCACCCGACCGGTATACTCGTCCACGATCTGCACCTTGTCGTCAGCAATGATGTAGTGCCGATCGCGCTGGAACAGGTGCAGCGCCGACAAGGCCTGCTCGAGCAGTTCCTCGCGGGCGCGCGCGATGTTCCACAGGCCCGCCAGACCCGCCGAGAACTCGGCGACCGCCGCCCGTCCGGCGTCGGTCAGTTCGATGCTCCGCTCGTTCGGCCGCAGCCGGTAGTGCTCCCTGCTCAACAGGCTGCCGGCAAGCGCCAGTGCCTGCTCGTAGAGCGCCCGTCCGTTGGCGTCATCGACGTCGCTGGCGATGATCAGCGGCGTTCGCGCCTCGTCGATCAGGACGCTGTCGGCCTCGTCGACGATGGCGAAATACAGTCCGCGCAACAGCGCGGCCGGCTTCGTCGGCTGGCGCCCGCCCGCCAGCCAGCCATCGAGCAGCGCACGAGTACGCGCCCGGACCCGCTTCTGCGTGATGCGATCGCGCAGGTAGTCGAAAACCAGGTCCTTGTTGACGCAGTAGGTGACGTCGGCGCCGTAGGACTCGACGCGCTGCGCGCTCTCCTGGTCGGGAACGACCAGCCCGACACGCAGGCCGAAGAAGGCGTAGACCGGCGTCAGATACTCGGCGTCGCGCGCCGCCAGATAGGCGTTCACCGTGATCACATGCACCGGCGCACCGGCCAGCGCAACGGTTACCGCCGGCAACACTGCGGTCAGCGTTTTGCCTTCGCCGGTTTGCATCTCGGCCAGTGCGCCGCGCAGCATCGCGTAGCCACCGATCAGCTGGACCGGGTAGTGACGCAGTCCGAGCTGCCGCGAGCAAACTTCGCGCACCAGCGCGAAGCTTTCGGCGGCCGCGGCGTCGGTCGGCCCGGCAACCGTCAGCGTTGCACGCAACGCCGCCGCCCGTTGCCGCAACTGTTCCGTATCGAGGCTGCCGAGATCGCCGGCCAGCGCCTCGACGCGATCGGCGAAGCGGCGCAGGCGCCGCAGGCGCAACGGCAGCCCGCCGCGCCCCCAGCGGCCGATCAGGCGAGCGATCAAGCGATCGACCCGACTGTCCTTGAGGTCACGCCGCTCGGCGTAGAGGCCGCTGGCCAACTCGTCCACCCGCCAGCTCTCGAGCAATGCCCTAGACATCGAAGCGCGACAGGAAGCGCTGGCGCAAACGTCGCCGCCACTGTGCAAGCGCCTCCGAGCGGTGCCGAAAGCGCATCAGGACGGGCGTCCCGAGGTACACCGGAGCAAGCCCCCCGGGGAATTCGCGGTCGGACTGAAACAACCGTCGCAGTGTCCTCAGTCCCGCCGGGTCGCACGCATCGGTGGCTTGTCTGCCGCCGCTGCGAACCGCCTGCGCCTTGCCCGGCAGCCGCTCGTGCGTGCCGGGCAGCGCGCGGATCAAGCGTGCCGGACAGGTCCGCTGCCGGCGGTCGGCGATCGTGGCGTCGCCCCTCGTCACCAAAGGGCATGGCGGGTCCTGCGGCCGCACCTGCTTGGGCGCGCTGCGTACCGCCGCGACGAAGGTCGTGCCGCGGTCGTGCTCGACGATCGGCACGCCGACTCCCGGCAGCACGCCGGCGCGCTGCGGACTCGAGGAATACGAGCTTGAACTCACGTGCGGGACTCAGTATCTGGTGCGCGAGGGAACGGACGGGGACGAGAAGAACGAGCAGAACGGGAAGCACGCCAAGGGCGCGCCGGCCACTGCACGGTGAGACGACCGCGTCGCCGGCGGAGCGCCTGGCCCTACTTCAGCTCGCCGTAACGCCCTTGGTACTCGTCTACCAGCTTGCCAAGCATCGTCGCCAGGCGCTTGGCAGCGAACGGACTCATCACGATGCGATGCTCCAGACGAACATCGTACTCCGCCGCGGCGCGATCCCAGCTCTCATTGACGCCGAAGTTCATCACCACCTCCTCGCGCGTCGTCGTCACATTGACCATGTTGCAGTAGCTGCTCTTCACCGACGCAGTGTTCATCCGGATGCGCTGTGCCTCGTCGCCGGCAGCCGGTGCCGGGGTTTCGACTTTTTCGTCTGCCACGTTGTTCTCCCTAGAATGCTCCTGAAAAATACCGCTTCGCACGGTGCCAGCGGCAGCACCAGCAGCAACTGGTCCGGCATGACGTCGCTCTTGCCGTCCTCGGCACCTTCCCGAGTGCGCTCTTGCGTGCCCTCTTGCGCAGCCTGCACACCGCCTGCCAGCACGCCTCCCTGCCCGTGCTGCGCGCGGCGGTTTGTCATGCCGTCCTGCGTACCCTCTGGCACGTCTTCAGGAAGCTGTTCAGGTGTCACCGGGGATTGTAGCGAAGGTCCGGGCATTACCCGCAAGTCGTTGTTCGGGTTGGTCGATTTCCTCGCCAAATCGGTCACGAACGACTGCCGCCAGTCGTCGCGCGCACCGCGCGCGCCGCGCTCGCCAGGCTCGCCGCGCAGATGCCGCACGGGCAACCGGAAACCCGCCGGCCGCGGCTGAAAGTCGATCTGCGGAAGACTTCCGAACGACACGTCCGCCCTCAGCCCGATCGGCTCGGAGGCAACAGCCGGCAGCGGACCGGCCGGGACGTTCTGGGGCGTCGCGGCTGTTCGTGCGGCCGTACCCGGCAATGGGCTGACGGTGTTCCTGTCCTGCCCGACTCCGGCGCTGCCGGCGATGCTGGAGGCGTCGCGAGCGAAAGAGCCAAGTTGCAGCGGCCGCGGCAGGACCACGACCTGCAGCGGTTCGACGAGATAGCTGCCATCCTCATCGGCGGCCATCGCCCGGATCTGCAGCGGCCCCAAAACGCCGTTGTAGCGGTGGACAAGCTGACGCGGGTTACCCGCGTAGTCGATAAGCTGCCCGTCACCCCAGTCGATTCGCCAGTAGCGGATGCTGTCGTCGCCAGGGTCGGCACTGCCCAGGTTCAGCGTGAAGCGCTCGCCCGCGTACGCTACCGGCAGACCGCCGGCGGTCAGCGTCGGCGCGACGTTGACTACGTTCACCGTGAAACTGCGCGTCGCCGAAGCACCAGCCGAGTCGTTGACGCGAACGGAGAAGCCATAGTGATTGTCGCCGTCGGTCGCTCGCCAACTGATCACGCCGCTGATCGGATCGATGCGTGCTCCCGCCGCGAAGGGGGCGTCCAGCGCATAACGCAGCGTGTCGCCGCCATCGACGTCATGAGCCTTTGCCAAGACGGTCAGGATCTCTCCTTCCTTGACGCTCGCGTCGGCCATCGTGTCCAGCGTCGGTGCGTGGTTTGGCCCGGCGCCAACGGCCACATGAACGTTGCCTGTGGCGGTGGCGCCGGCGCTGTCGGCGACCACGTACCGGAAGCTGTCGGCGGCGAAGTTGCCAGCGCTCGGCGTGTAGCGCACCTGCCCGCGCTCGATGACCGCCGTACCGTGCAGCGGTTGGCTGACCACCGCCAGGGTCAACAATTGATGTTCGGCGTCGCTGTCGTTGGCCAGGACGTCAATCAGCACTGAATCTCCCGCGTCGACCGTGGCGCTGTCGTCGACCGCCACCGGCGCGTGGTTGACCGCGGTAACGTCGAAGCTCAGCGTCTTCGCTGTCGGGTCGGAATCGACGCCACCGTTGGCGGTGCCGCCGTCGTCCTGCACCCGGAAGCTGAGCTGCGCGTAGCCGGTGCCGCCGGCGTTGGCTGCCGGAGTGAACAGCAGCGCGTTGGCATCGATATCGCTGACCTGGACGACGGCGCCAGCGCTCAGCACGACGTTGTTGAGGCTCAATGTCCCGGCCTTCGGCAGGCTGTCGATGATCACCGCCTTGAAGGCGTTCGCCGGCGTGTCGTCGGGATCGGCGAAAGCGAAGTCGCCGGCCGTGAGCACAGCAGGCGTGTCTGCCAGCGTGACGATACGGCCACTGCTGCCGTGCGGGGCGTCGTTGACCGCGCCGATGCTCAAGCTGACGGTCGCCACGCGCGAATCGAGCAATCCGTCGCTGACCCGGTAGGTGAACGCGTCTACGCCGTTGTAGTTCGCCGCCGGCGTGTAGGTGAAGTTGCCGCCAGCAGCAGGCTGCGTCACCGTGCCGTGGCCAGGCGCAGCGACCAGCATCACGCTCAGCGGGCTGTGCTCGGCGTCGCTGTCGTTGCCCAGCACGTCGAGCACCGCCGCCACGTCTTCAATCACCGCAAACTGGTCGTCGACCGCCACCGGCGCGTGGTTGACCGCGGTAACGTCGAAGCTCAGCGTCTTCGCTGTCGGGTCGGTATCGACACCACCGTTGGCGGTGCCGCCGTCGTCCTGCACCCGGAAGCTGAGCTGCGCGTAGCCGGTGCCGCCGGCGTTGGCTGCCGGAGTGAACAGCAGCGCGTTGGCATCGATATCGCTGACCTGGACGACGGCGCCAGCGCTCAGCACGACGTTGTTGAGGCTCAATGTCCCGGCCTTCGGCAGGCTGTCGATGATCACCGCCTTGAAGGCGTTCGCCGGCGTGTCGTCGGGATCGGCGAAAGCGAAGTCGCCGGCCGTGAGCACAGCAGGCGTGTCTGCCAGCGTGACGATACGGCCACTGCTGCCGTGCGGGGCGTCGTTGACCGCGCCGATGCTCAAGCTGACGGTCGCCACGCGCGAATCGAGCAATCCGTCGCTGACCCGGTAGGTGAACGCGTCTACGCCGTTGTAGTTCGCCGCCGGCGTGTAGGTGAAGTTGCCGCCAGCAGCAGGCTGCGTCACCGTGCCGTGGCCAGGCGCAGCGACCAGCATCACGCTCAGCGGGCTGTGCTCGGCGTCGCTGTCGTTGCCCAGCACGTCGAGCACCGCCGCCACGTCTTCAATCACCGCAAACTGGTCGTCGACCGCCACCGGCGCGTGGTTGCCGTTGACAAGGCCGAATTGCAGGTCGTCGAGGGTCAGCGAACTGTCGTACGGGCCGAATCCGAGCAGGTCGAAGTAGAGCGTGACCTGTGTTCCCGCCGCCACGCCAGCGAGGTCCGCGCTCACCGTGATCGGCGAAGCCAGGGACCCGTGCTGACCCGAGACCGATCTTCCCGAGACGCTGACTCCCGGCCCGAAGAAGATGGCACCGCGGGACTGCACATTCAGGAACGCATCGGTCAGGGTGAGTCCGGTCGCCGCGCCGATGATCGGGCGTCCGCTGGCGTCGAGCAAGGCCGCCTCGAAGGCATCGGGCGGATTGCCGTCGGTGTTGACCCTGAAATCGCTGGCCGAGATGGTGAACTCCAGCGACGTGGCACCAACCGGAACGATGAACGTTTGCGACAAGCCGGTGTTGGCCAGCGGATTCTCGCTGAACGTTGCGCTGCTGGCGGTGGTCACCACCGATCCGCTTTCCGTCCAACCAAGCTGCGCGCCCCTGCCCCGGTGATCGAGAAACCACTGTTGACCGCCGTGGAAGTCTGCGTGGCCGCAAGCAAGAGAGCAGAGACAGAAGACCTCCGGTAACCGACTGGAATCGAATCGTTCGCCGTGGCCACCGCATCCGGGAAGGCGACATCCGGCAAAGACGGAACCACGATCGGCGAACGAATGGCATTCACGATCTGCACGTCCCTGGCCGAAGGCAGCCGCCGCACCGACGGCGCCAGGGTATCGTTCATCAGGTCGTCGGGGTAACTGCTGCTGGTCAGATGCTGGCCGTCCGCCGATAGGCGGGCCGTGAAGCCCGGGCCGACAAAGATCTGCGAGCCAGCGACCGTGCCAACGCGGGCTGCAAAGTCCGGCGTCTGCGGGTTGAATCCGAGCAGATGGCCTTCCTCGTGCAGGAGAACGGTGAGCAGGTCGTACTTGCCGGCGGCATCGGAAGCCCCGCTGGCCAGGAAGGCGGTCGAATCGAGCGTCGTCGAGAACTCCGAATTATCGAGCGGCGTCGGATCGACGAACCAGCCGACCCCGCTGGCGTTGCGGTCGAGGACGATGGTACCGGCGGTCGGCAGGCCGTCTGCGCCGACGGCATCGATGCGCGCCTCGCCGAGTTGGCCGTCCGGCAGGTCTTCGAGGCTGACGCCGATCTGCATCGAAGCGGTGCCCTGCAGGCGGCTGGACCAGAGGTCGAAAGCGGCCTGGGCAGTGGTGCCGGAGGCGTCGAGCATGTTCATCGTCAGAACGTCTGCGCCGACGCCTGGAACGGTCACCGTGCCGGTGTCGGCAATGGCGAGATTCCTGGTGCCGTTGTTGAGGTAGAAATTGGCTAGAACGGGATTGCTGGTCAGGGCGAAAGCGCGACGCACGGCGGTGCCAGCGTCGATCAGACCATAGCCGAAGCTCGCGTCCCGAACGCTTCCCGGCGTGCTGCCGACATTGGCGGTCGCACCGTCATAATTGGAGCGGACGACGCTGCTGGCGTTGCTGTGCGCGACAGCCGTAGTGCCGTTGTAGCCGCGGACCACGGTGTAGGTCGAACCGCCGACGACGGGTGTCATCGCGCTGACGAGCATGTCTTCCGAACCCACCGTGATCACCCAGCGCTGCGGTGGTGGGTAGGTGTTTCCGTTCGGAGTATAGGCCGCGTCGGAAACGCTGATCGAAGTCGTCGTCGCGTCCGGAACCGCCGCTTTCAGGACAAGGTTCGTGATGGTCTTGCTGGCAACAAGCGGGCTAGACGTGTCGATCAGAAGCTGCCGCAGGTCGGCGCCTGAAAGCTGCGGCGCGGCGCTCCAGACCAGCGAGGCAATGCCTGCCACATTTGGCGTTGCGGCGGAGGTTCCGTTGAAGTAAAGCGCTTGCGGCGGGTTCGCCAGCGGGTTGCCCACCGGAACAATGCCGTCGCCCCTGACTGCCGGTGAATCCGTCGGCGCGACCAGGGTAAGTTTGGGGCCGAAGTTTGAATACGACGCCCTGCTGATGGCGGTGGCGTTGTTGATACCGCCCGTCGACGTGGTAAAGAATGAAGCTGGCGAACTTGAGAAGACGGTGGCCGTCCCGGAGATCACTGCCCCAATCGCCAGACCATTGCTTTGCGCGCCAAAGAGGCGCGCCCATGCGCCAAGCGATCCGGCGGGGTTATCGATGTCGGTAGCGTGGTTTCCGGCCGCGTAGGTATAAAGGGCGTAGGAATCTGTGCCACCGAGCAAAGCGGTGACGGCACTGATCTGTGCGGCTGCGGCTTCACTCTCGACGCTTGCCTGGAAAACGACCTTCATGCCATTTGCCACGGCAAAGTCGAGGCCCGCCTTGATCGCCTGGTCCATGCTCACGACGGGCTGCTCGACGACATCCTGGATCATCACCTGACTGACCCAATTGATGCCGGCAACTCCCCGCGCGTTCTGCGGGATCGACGCCATGATGCTGATCGATTGGTGGCCGTGGACGTTGTCGGTCACGCCGCCGACGTACGACTGCGAGTTGGTGATCAGTCGGCTCGGCAATAGATCGTCGGCAGCCGCGGGCGTGGCCGGGAGGCCGCTGTCGATGGACACGATGAGGATCTGGCTGGAGCCGGTCGTGAAGCGCCAGGCGTCCGGAATATCGGTGGCGGCGAGATTCCATTGCTGATTGAAGAAAGGATCGGTCGCACGGACCTGCAGTTCCTTCACCGTTCCGTCGGAGAACACCAGTCGCTCGATGCCCTGGCAGTAGATTTCCTGGCCGCTGTCCAGACACAGGTAGTCAAACGCCGTTCCCCGGTAGATCGCCTGACTGGGCGCGGAACTCGCGGCGCTGCTGAAAGCGCTAAGCGACCTGCCGTCGATGCTCGTCAGCTGCGCAGGCAGCACGCCGAGAGCCAGCGTATCGGTACCACCACCGCCAAAGATGACGACACCGTCATTGACGTAGTCAGAGAGATTATAGGTCTGCGGCGCAAACGAGCCGCGAATCATGCCATCTGACGCGACATTGGGCGCCGAAGAAACGGACCGGTCACCCTGGATGGTCATCGACTTGAAACCGACGTCTTCCGCCGCCGCGCCATTCTCGAACTCGATGTGCAGGTAGATCTTGTAGAAGCCGTCGGCCGGGCCTGCGACCAGGGCATCGAGGTTCAGGAGTTCGTCATTTACCTGCAGTTGCTGCCCGGTGTAGGTCTTGAGGAGAACATCGGCGCCGCCAGCGGTCGGTTTCGCCCTGAGCTGTATGCTCTTCACGACACCGGCAAGACCCGACGACGGAAGGCCGAAGCTGACTTTCAGGACGCCATGCTGGAACACCGTTTCTGGCGTGCTGTCGCCCGACGCGTCGTAAACGCTCAGCGGATACGACCGCGTCTGCACCGCGATGCCGCCCGGAAAGCCGCCGGTGAGCACCGGCGGCCGGTTGCTCCCCGCCGGGATTCCGAAGGCAGTCACCGTACTGCCGTCGGCAAGGGTGTCGGTATGCAGCAGATAGTCGGCGCGCACGTCGATCTGGGCGTTCGCCGTGCGCTTGCCATTGACCAACGGCAGGTCATCGATGGCGTACTTGCGCATATCCGCGCCCGACGGATCCTTCGCCAGTTGCAACTGGACCTGCTGGATCATCGCCTTGGCGTCGAAAACGAAAACGCCGCCCGAGCCAGCGCTCGTCGGCAGCCCCTGGTAGCTGACGTACAGATAGTGACCGTCGGCGGACAGAGCCAGGTCAACCGGGAAACCATGCGGCGTCGGTCGTGTTGCCGCCACGACCTGCGGATGGTCACTCAGCGGATCCTTGATGATCGCCACGTTGCCGTCCTCGTAGAGGGGATTGGCAGCCTGGTCGAGATAACCGCTGACGCCGCTGGCATTGAGGCTGGCGCCGTTGAATCCGCCGCCGAAAACCTGGTTCACCTGGTCGGCGCGGGCGGCGACGAAGGCGTAGCTGCCGTCGGGAGTGAACACGATGCCGCTCGCGTTGTGAACGGCGAGTTGCGGGTTGAGCCGGGTCGCCAACTTGTCGAGGTCGAGCGGGATGGTCCGCTTCTGGCCAGCGCTGAAGTTGGTCACGAAGACGCCGAGGGCGTCCGCCTCGGCATTGGTGAAACCAACGTCCTGGCGACCCGGAGTGACGGCGACGCCATAGGTCTCGCGACTGCCCGGTATGTACGTGATGGCGGCCGGATCACCCGCCTTCAGCTTGTTGAGATCGATATCGACCAGATTACCCGCCAGTTTCGTCCATGAATGGCCGCCGTTCGGGTCCGTATTCTCGTTCGGAGCGGTCGCATAGACGTGCAGGCCGTCGGCGGAAACCGCGACGTTGCGCAGGCCAGACGGCGCCTTGGACGCACTGGCGAAGCTTTGCTGGCTGCCCTGGTCGACGCCGGAAAGCGCCACTTCCCCACCCACCCGTATGTTCTGAACGACCCTGTTGTAGTTAACCGACGCCGGGTCGATGTCGATCTGGAACAGGTAAGACGACGCGACGCCCTTGATCAGGTACGGGCTTTGCGCGGCCACGTAGGCGTGTTTCCCGCCCGGATCGATGGCGATGCCGTAGGGCTGGGCACCGAAGGGTAGGCGAATCGAATCGCTGGGAAACTGATTCGAGTAGATGTAGACCGACGAATCGATGAACGACAGTCCATCCTTCCTGGTCGCTACCAGCTCCAGGCGGTAATTTCCTGTCGCATGGCTCTTCGGGTCGAAGGTGGTCAGAACACCGCTGTTTACCTTGCCGCTGCCGGTTGCCAGCTGCATCGAGCTGCCGCCGTTCAGGGGCAGCAGACTGAGTGTCCAGCTGGCAAGATTGGCAATATCGATCGTTGCGCGAATGGCCGTCGCCCGCGTGATCTCCAGCCCGAACAGGTCGGGGTCGACGTGCAGCGGACCGGTGATCGCTTTGTTGCTGGCGATCGGCGGCGCGGTATTGGTATTGATTTGCTGCAGGGCGACGGTATCGACCACGGCCACGCGTCCGGACCCGCGCAGGGTGACGTAGGCGCGCGTGTTGTCGGGGGTAATCGCCACGTCTCTCGGGAAGGGATTGTCCTCGGCCGAGTCGAGAGGAATCCTGGCGATCAGATCGCCCAGTTCGCCGAGAGTCGGGTTGCCGTTGAGGACGGCGAGATCGCCTTCCACGCCGGCAGGGGTGTACTTGCCTTCGGGCAGCGCGACAAAGACGTAGGTTCCCTCCGAGTCGATCGTCGCCTCGTTGCTATCCACAGGGTAGAAGTTGTAGACGACACTGCCGTTCTTGTACGACTGATGCGCATCGGTCCGCGTGACCTTGATTTGCGCCAGGCCCAGGGCAATCGACGCCGGCACGGTCACGTGCAGTTCGTTCGCCGTACTGCCGGCCGAGGGACTGACGGTGGTCGTCTTCTTGCTGTTGAGCGGTCCCGGCATGGTGAAGCTGACCGATAGTTCGTCGGGATTCTGACCCGAGTCGGTGAAGTGGCTGCCGGTCAGCACGACCTCGTGCAGCAATTCACCGGTGGCCGGATCGGTCTTGGTCAGGTCGACCGAAACCGAGGTAATGTGCGGCGCCGTCGGCGGCAGCGTCGGAGGCGGCGTGATCGTCGTCGCATAGTTGCTGACCTGGCCCGGGTTGATCTGGAAATCGGAAACCGTCGTGATCGGCAGGCCGTCCTGCGGCACGATCTGGATCCGGAAAGGCTGGGCATGGGGGGCAGAAGGCACCGCCAGCGTGGCCAGAATTCCCACCGCACCGATCAGCGTACCGCTTGCGCCGGCCAGCGCGACGGTCAGTGCAAGCTGCTGGTTGAGCGCAGCCTGGAGCTGCAGGCGCCCGATATCCACGGTCGGGTACGCGACCAGGTATTGTGACTTGTCCTTGATGCCCGGGAAGGGGCGCGAATGGGTATGCGCCAGTCCGTCGCTGCCAACCTCGCCGCTATCGACCTGCCACCAGATCGGCTGCGTCGTGCCGTCGTCGTTGAGATATTCACCCGCCTGGTAGAAATAGACCGTCGCGCCGACCGGAATCGACGGATCGACCCTGACGTGGAGTTGCAGGGGCACCGCCAGAACCTCGTCGCCGACGTCGAGATTGAACGCTGCGGCGAACTGGAAGCCGTCGGGAACGCCTTGCGGCAGCTGCGCGAACGTCGCCGGCGTCAGGCTGACCGGGGTGTCGGCGAGCAGGCCGCCCGGCGGTACCGCGACGTAGGAACCGTCCGCGGAGGTCACCACGCCGCCGGCAGCCCCCAGCACGGCGGGCCCCGTTGCTGCGGGCGCGACGACGCGCACCGGCAGCAGCGATTCGGCCGGGCCATTGATCACGGTCAGCGTCGCGCTGCCTTCGGCGACGGCGGTGATCAGGCCATCGGCGCTCACCGTCACCACTCCCGGATGGTTGACGAAATAGCGGGTGCCAGCGGCCGCATCGGTCAGGTCCATCGACAGCGTCGTGTCCGCCTCTGCAAAGACCTGCATCTGGCGACTGCCGCCGTTGCTGCTGAGGGTCACCGCCCCCGGGTAGGCATTGAGCCCCAGGGCATAGAGGTACTGCCCCAAGGTGTCCTGAGGTATGCCGATGGCAACGGCAGTGGCTGCCTCGACACCGTGGCTGGAAACCACCAGCGTCGTTGTGCCGCTGTTCACGGCGTGCAGCAGGCCACTCGACGAGACACCGGCCACGGACAGGTCGGTCGATTGGAAGGTGAGGTACGAGCTGGGCAAGGGTACGCCCAGCTGGTCGGCGAAATCGCCGAAGACGCTGAATTGAAAGTCGACCGGAGTGATCACCGGCGGCGGGCCGGTGGGAACGAAGTCGCCGACCGACGCATCCCAGGTCGCGTCCCAGCTGCCGATAACCCCCAGTTGCAGGCGCGGCTGACGCTGCTCGAAATCCAGGTTGATCAACGGTGCCGCGCTGACATCGACGATGACCGTGGCGACAGCCGAAGTGCCATAGCCATCGTCAGCCATGAACTGGAAGCTGCCCTGCCCGGCAAAGCCGACCGCCGGAAGGAAGTTCACCGAGCGGCCGCCGGGTGCCAGCGTCGCCGTCCCGTCCTGCGCGCCGACGATGCGGAAGAACAGCGGATCGCCCGCGGGGTCGCTGGCCAGCGTCGTGAGGTCGATCGACACGGGCAGGTCAACGTGCGTCAGCACTGCGGACGACTGGGCGACCGGCGGCCCGATGGCAAAAAAACCGAAATCGCTGCCGAGTAGCTGTGCGTCGTCGCCGTTGATGGTGCCATCGCGGTTGGCGTCGGCGCCGCGGACATACGCCGCTTGCCCGCTCGAACTGCCCAGGGAGTGGGCGACCAGGGCACTGTCTAGCCCGTCCACCTTGCCGTCCTGGTTGGCGTCGCCGGCGACGAACAGTTGCAGCGTGTACGCACCGGCAGTGCCCGCGTCGATGCCGGTGATGCGGATCAGATCGAGCCCCGCGTCGCTGACCGCGAACAGCGCGAAGGCACTCCCGTTACCGCTCCGCTGCAGCAGCGGCGTCAGCCCGCCGATCGTCGGCAGCGCGGGTTGAAGTCCGCTGCCGGCGTCGGCGCGCAGCTCAACTCCCACGAGAACCGTCCCTTTGAGAGTCGACTGGATCTCCAGTGGCCGCAGGTTGAAGCTCAGCAGGTCGCTCGCACCGGCTGACAGGGTGCCATGATAAGGCGTGCCGTAGAACTGCCCGGGGCCGCCCAGGTCGGCAAGCACTGGCGTGGTGTTCACGCTTGTCCCGTAAGCGATCGCGTTGCCCGTCTTACTCGACGGCGACGTCGCCAGGATCAGCAGGTGCGCATCGTTGGCGGCGTAGCCGTAGCGGCTGGTTTCCTGCGTGCTGGTGTCGTGGAACGAAGTCAGGTTGCCAAGGGAGTCGAAAGCATAGACCACGCGCCGGCCGTCGGGCCCGATAATCTCGGTCACCCTTCCCGATGCATCGCGAACGAAGTGGACGGCGTCGCCGGTCGAACTGGTGATGCCGTCGTCGGTGAAAGTCAGGCGCACGCCGCCGGGCAGGACTTGCTGCTCGACGCCGTTGGCCGCGCTGAGCTGGTAGACCGTTCCATCCGGCGCCGCAAGCGCGTATTCGGGGCCGTCAAACTGCCCGCTGGCCGGATCGTAAGCCTGCCCGGTCTGCGCGTCGTAGAAGCCCTTCGGACCGCGAATCAGCACCGCGCCGGCCGAATCGAGCCGGTAGTCGACGCCGGCATCGGCCTGGTATGCGGGGGTGTAGTAGGTGATCCCGGAGAGCGTGTGTTTCTCGGGGGCGAAGGTATAGCCGACGCGCCGCCCGTCGGGCAGCGTCAGGTACACGCGCGTGCCCTGCTGGAAAGGATTGTAGATACCGCGACTTTCCTCGCCGCTCGGCTCGACGCTGGTCTGGATGTCGCTGTCGCGATTGACCAGGCGCCAGCCCGCACCGAAGGTACCGGCAATATCGCGCTGCTGCGAATCGTACGAACGCACGAGGTCGACCACCGTGCCGCCGAGGCTTACCGACAGGTCGACGTCCGCTTGCTGGTAGCGTGTCGGCTTGCTGACCGTATTGGCGTCGAAGACGGTCGCAGTACTCGTCGTGCGACCGCTGATGTCGCTTGCCGTCAGGCGCAGCCGATAAACGCCGTTCGCCAGACTGCCCGGATCGAGCGCGGAGAGCACGCCGCTGACCGAACTGTCGCCGCTGGCCAGGATCGTGAAACGGTCGGAGCCGAGCGGCGCCAGATCGAGGACCCAGGTGTCAAGGTTGCTGTCGCTGACCGTGCCGCGCAGATCCAGGGCGCTGGTCAGCGTGCTGCCGGCAGCGAGGTTGTCGAAGGAGACCAGCGGCGGGAGTTGGTCGTTCGGGTCGCGAACCTTCAACACGCTGGCAGCAGTGCCGCCACGGCCATCGGCGTCGCTGGCCGTGGCGGTGATCGCATAGTGACCAGGCGCTGCCGGCACGTAGGTCGCCCGACCGTGTGCGTCGAGAAGCAGTGGCTGTCCATCGACTGCCAGCGTCAGGCCGGCGATCGGCGCAATACTGCTGGCCGCCGCATGGACGACCACCGGGGAGCCCGGAACACCGGGGAAACTGGGGGTCAGCTCGATCAGCACCGGTGGCGGCACCGGATCGAACGTGACGCGCAGGACCGACGGCCGGGTAACGACCAGCTCGCCGTCGCTGACGGTGAACTGCACGGCGAAATCGCCGGTCTGCGATGGTCCGGGTGTCCACACGAAGCGCCCGCTGGCTGCGTCCAGCGTCGCGCCGGCAGGCAACCCGTTCGCCGAGTAGCTCAGGGTCGTCGCCAGATCGGGGTCGGCGCCGGTCAGCTGCAGGCTGAATGGCTGCCCGACGACCAGCCCGTGATTGTCGACCTGCAGCGTCGGCGGCCGGTCCACGTTATCGATCTGCAGCAATACAGCGAGACTGTCGGTCAGACCAGCCGGGTCGGTCACCGCAAAGTCAAGCACATGGTTGCCAGCCTGCTGGTAATCCGGAGTCCATTGCAGGCGCCCGCTCTGTGCGTCGAGCATCGCCCCGGCGGGCAGCGCCGAGCTTGCGCTGAAGATCAGCGGGTCCTGGTTGGGGTCTGCGGCGCCGAGCGTGAACTGCAACAAGGTTCCCTCGCGGCCGGACTGCGCGGGTAGCGGGATGAAGCGCGGCGGCTCGTTCACCGGCGTGACGGTGATGCTCATGTTCCGCGTGGTCGCCAGATTACCGTCACTCGCGGTCAGCACGATGTTGTCGTAACGGCCCACCTGCACCAGTTGCGGCGTCCAGGTGAGAATGCCGGCGAGCGGATCGAGGACCGCCCCGACCGGCAGATTTGCCGCCGAATAGGTCAGCGGATCGTGGTCGGCGTCGACCGCCAGCAGCGGCAGCGCCAGCGTCTGCCCGGCGGGCGCGAGCGGGTCGGCGGACGAAATCCACGCCGGTGCCTGATTGCTGGTACGCACGGCAAGCGTGAAGGTCTGCTGATCGGAGAGTGATTGTGCCGGGTCGCCGTTACCGCCGTCTGCCACCTTGACGAGTATCGTGTAGTTGCCGATGTCGGCGGTCGTCGGCGTCCAGTTGACCACCGCCCGGCCGTAAGCCGGGGCGGGAGTGATGCTGGCGTTGCCGGGAAGCCCGACGGCGCTGAAGGCGAGCGGCTCCTGATCACCGTCGCCGGCCTGGATGGTGAACTGCAATGCTTGCCCGACCAGCGCCACCTTGTTGCTGATCGGCGCCAGATGCGGCGGCACGTTGGCCGCGTCGACGGTCAGCACGAAGGATTGCGAGCCCGACAGCACCGCCGCGGAGCCGTTGCCGTCGCCGTTGTCCACGGCGCGCAGTGACAGCGTGTAGTTGCCCCGGTCATCGCGCCCGGGATCGAAAGTGAGCTCAGCCGTGCCGTCGCCGTGATCGACGAACTGGCCGAAGGCCGGCAATCCGACCAGCGAAAGGCTCAGCGGATCGCCATCGGCGTCTACCGCCTGGACTGGGATCCGCAGCCGCGTGTCGTGGTCCATGTGGGTGTTGGCGATGAAGTCCACCTGCGGGGCGCGGTTGACGTTGAGCACCGTGAGGCTGACCGTCTGGACGGCGCTGAGCGGCTGCCCGGCACCGTCACCGTCGTCGGTAGCGGTGATCGTGAGCGAGTGACGACCGGCGTCGCCATAGCCCGGCGTCCACGTGAAGATCAGCGTCTCCGGATCGAAAGTCGCTCCGGCCGGCAGGCCGCTGGCGACGTAGCTGAGCGAAGCCCTGCCCGCCTCGCTGCGCACCAGCGTGCCATCTGCGGCGCGGTCGGGAGCGACCCAGGTCGGGTTGTCGGCGTCGAAGGCCTGCGCCCGGAACTGAATCTGTTGGCCCTCGGGGATCTGGAAATCGCGGAGATTTTCGAATGCTGGCGCGGCATTGACGTTGAGCACGACGATAGCCAGGGTCTGGCTGGTGCTCGCCTGACCGTTGCTGACGCTGATCGGCACCGAGAACACACCATGCTGGGTCGCATCGGGGGTCCAGTGGAACATGCCGCTCTGCGGGTCGAGAAACGCGCCTGGCGGCAGCAGGTCACTGCTGAAGCTAAGCGCTGCACCGTGCACGTCGCTGGCGCGCAACTGGATCTGGATCGGGTCGCCTTCACGGCCGGTGAAGTTGGCTGGCTTGGCAAAGCTTGGCGGCTGCGGCGTCGGCGCGATGACCAACGTCGTCGACTCGCTCAGCGTGTGCAGCCCGTCGCTGACCAGGAAGCGCACGTCGCTGTAGGTTCCCGCGGCGTGGAAGTCGGGCGTCCAGATCAGCGCGTGCGCGGCAGCGTCGAACACCGCGCCCGGCGGCAGGTGTTCCGTCCAATAGACGAGCGAATCGCCTTCCGGGTCGGTGGCTGCGATCGGCACCTGCAGCAGCTGCCCTTCCCGGCCGCTGATCTGATCGGGGAACGCGACAAACCAGGGCGCGCGGTTGACGCCGTCTACCGCCACGGTGAACGACTGCGTATCGTACGCGCCGGCAGAATCGTAGACCTGCAAGACCACCGTCGCCTGCTCGGGACTTGCTGCCGACGGCGTCCAGCTGAGCAGACCGGTAGTCGCGTCCACGACCATTCCGGCCGGCGAGCGCACCAGCAGGTACGACAACTGATCGCCATCGCCATCCGCAGCCACAGGCTGGTAGATGTACGCCGCACCGGCGGCGGCTGTCGCGGACGGAAGCGAAGAAAAGGCGGGCGCGTGGTTGCCGGCCAGCCGGCCCGATACGCGGGGGTCGAAAGCGACCGGATGGCGATCGGGGCCAAGTACGGAAATGGTCCTGCCGGTCGTCGTCTGGCCCGGATCGAGGATGCCGCTCGCCGGCAGGTTGCCGCTCAGGTCGATCAGCCACGAACCATCGGCGGCGCGGCCCTGATTGCCCAGCGGTTCGCCTTCGAAATGCTGCAGCGGCGTCAATTGCAGGACCACCGGCAACAACAGCCGGTACTGGCTGTGGTTGATGAGCGTAACATCAAACGAGACGGTGCCGCTGGCGCGATCGCTGCGCGCCAGCGAGAAGTCGAGGCCGAGTACTGCGCTGAGGTCGCTGATCGCCGTGAAGCCGCTGCTGTACGGTGCGGCCAGTGCGAGGCCTGAGCTGCCCCGTAGCCGCGTCAGCACCTGCAGCTGGTAGTGGTCGGCCAGCAGCGGGGCGAAGCTCAGCACTGCCGTCCTGCTGGCCTGGTCATAGGCGATGGCGCGGATCGACACGGTGCCTGCCGAGTCACCCAGCAGTCGGTAATTGTCGGGATTGAGGACCGAGTTCGGGTCGGCCGCGCTGCCGGCGAGCATATCCTCGTCGAAGGTCACGGCGACGTTGGTGAACGGCAGGGCCACCGTCGCGTCCGCTGGCGGGTTGATGCGCGCGACGTGCGGCGGGCGAACCGGGTTGAGCACGTCGATCTGGTGCGACTGGCTGATGAACACCCGGCCGTCAGCGCCCGCCTTGAGCTGATCGCCACGTGTACCACCGCTGGCCAGCACCACCGTCTTGAGCGTTGCCAGGTCGACCATCGTCAGTTCGCTGCCCGCGCCCGCCAGCGACTCCTCGGTGTGCGAAACGAAGAGCAGGCCTTCGAGCGGCGAGCCAGGCAGGCCGAAGGCCAGCGAGTCGACGTCGGCGTTGAATTCGAGCATCAGCCGCGGCTTCACTGGCGTTCCGCTGAACTGGATGACCTGCGCCTGGTTGTGCGGCCAGGTCGCCGCCCAGAGCGTGCCGTCGGGCGCGAAGGCCAGGCTGCCGACGCGTATGTCGCTGAAGTGAGTGAACATCCCGCTGGCCGGGTCGAAGACCTCGATGCCATTGGCGGACGACGCGTAGACCAGGCCGCTGCCGGGCTGGATGGCCAGGCTCTGCGTCAGGCCGTCACCGAACTGGGCGACGATCTCGCCGCTCGTCGCGTCGAGCTTGAGCAAGGGCCCACCGCCGGTCGTCGCCCAGATGAAGTTCGCCGACCCGTCGAGGGCCATGTCGTAGATTGGCTGGGCGAGCGTCGCCAGCGGCGTTGCCGCCCTGCCACCGTCGCTGTCGAAGCGGAAGAGCTGGTTGCGCGCGGCGCCGCCGCTGGCCAGCAGCGAGCCGTCGGGCAGGATCAGGATCGCCAGCGGGCCGATATCGGCCCCGCTCTGGACGAATCCGCTGGCAAAGACCTGTCCGGTGAAGGGCGACACGACGCTCTGGAATTCGGGCAGGCGGCTGCGACTCAGGCTCGCTGGAATCCCCTGCCCGGCCTGCACGAAAAGCGGATTGACCGCCGCTTGCGCACTGGGTGCCGGCGGCGTGCCGAAATCGCGACTGGTCTCGGCGACCGTCGGCAAGCCACCGAGGTTGGCTCGGGAATCGTCGCTGGGCACCGGCTTTCCGGCTGCCGGTTGTTCCTGGTTGCCCGCGTTGTCGGTCGCCAGGGCGAGAAACTGGTAACTGTGTCCCGCGCGGCCGTTGTAGATGCCCGCGATAGTGGTGCTCTGGCTCTTCCAGATCGCATAGTCGCCGCCATCCTCGGCGACGTAGACGCTGACGCTCTTGACGCCGCTGCCGCCATTGTCGTCCTGTGCGCTCCACTGCACCCGGTAATCGCTGCCACCCTGGACCACCGGGTTGGCAGTCAGCGTGCTGGTCGGAGCGCGTGCGTCCAGCGTGTAGGTAATTTGCGCGGTATCGAGCGGCGCCGTGGTATTGAACAGCACGCGCGCCTGCGCGCTGATCTGCGTGCCGGTGGCCAATCCGTCACGCGGCACCGCGGTGTAGGTGACGAAGCCACGCCCGGCGCCCTGGGCGTTGTCTGGCGGCAGCAGGCCTCGCGCCGGGTCGCTGACCACTTCGCCGGTCAGGGGGTCGATGGCCTGCAACAGCCAGGTCACGGTATGCGACCCGATGTCGATGCCGGCACTGACGCGAAGAATGAATCCACGACTGCGGGTGAAGTCGAAATCGCCCTGGAACGAGCCGACGTCAGAAGGAATGTGGACCTGCAGATCACCGAGCTGGAGGTCGCCAAGACGGAAGCTGCGCGGGTCGAGACCGGCGTCGAGCTGGCTGACGACGCGCACCTGGCCGACCGTCGCCGCGGCATTGGCGCCGTTCTGGAACTGTATGGTGTACGGCTCGGGCTGGCCCTGCGGGACGAACTGCGCGCTACCGAAGGCCAGCGGACCGTTCACCGCCGCCTGCCCACCCCGACCCGTGCCGGTGAAGAAGGGAGCAAAATTCGGCGCCTGGACGTTGAGGAAGTTCGGGTTCTCGGGGTGCGTCTCGTCCGAGTCGCCGGCGTCCGGGTGCGTCGGGAAGTCCCAGTCGTTGGCCCACGGCACGTACACGTAGAAGCCCTCGTAATGCGTTGGTGCCGATTGGTGCAGGTTGAAGTCGCTGGCGGGTGGCGGATCGAAGCTCCAGTAGCTGGTCGGGTCGTCGGGGCTGACCAGGTCCTGCTTGACGGTGCTGTAAGGCGTCGTCTTGTTCTGATCCTCGCCATACCATGTCCGCACCTGGTCGAAGAACTGCACCAGATTGCCGTTGGTGATGATCTGCTGACCGGCTGGCCCGGCCAGGATACCCGCCGTCAGCATCGCCTGCAGGCTCACCAGAAGCGCGTTGTCATGCACCGCCGGCGGCTCATCCACGGCACGCAGAAGGCCCGCCTGAACCAGCGCTTCCAGATACAGGCCGGTCCATAAGGTCTGGTCGGCGGCGAGGTTGCGCAGTGCCGACGATGCGCCAGGGTCCTTGATGATGTTGGCGCGCAAGGTCGCCGCCAGGGCGCTCTGTTGCGCGACGTACTCGTCGCGCGTCAGCGGCGTCGCCGCGCCCATGATGTTGAAGGCAAACGCCGTCACTCCGGGCTGCTCGGAGTACGCACCCGGCGGCAGACCATTGGGATAGGTCTGGACGAGGAAGCTGAAAGTGGTGTTCGAGCGGTCGGCGAAATCAATCGCGTAACCGGTGCTCAGCAGTTGGCCATCGGTGTTGGCGCTGGGCAGGACGCCTGCCCAGGGAACGTTGGCGACGTCCGGCGCGCCGCTGACGTTGGTCGTGAAGCCCAGGTAGGGAACGCCTTCGTTCAACGGCAGTCCGGGAACGCCGTACTGGAACTCGACGTAGGGGATGTCGACGTTGGTCCGGCTGGTAAGCGTGAAGCCATAGAGCCCGCTCTGCCCTGCCCAGACGACGCGCGGGCCACCCAGGGCGATGCTGACATCCGGCGGCAAGGCCTGTTCGATCAGGTAGCGATACGGCGCGACAGCCGTGTCTCCATTGGGGTTGATCACCTTGACGTCATAGAGGCCGTGCGGCGCGCCGCGCAGATCGAAGACGGCGATGATGCGCGTCTTGTCGATCACCTGGTAGCTGACCGGCTCGTATTCGGCGAACCCCGGGCGAAGCAGCTTGACCGTCGCCTGCGCGTCGAACTGTGCGCCCAGGATTGTGGTCGTGACGTAGCGGCTGTCGCCGCCCTTGTCGGGCGCGACGTCGGTAATCGCGAAGGGCAGGACATGCGCCAGCACGGTAATCGGCGTCCCGGCGGACGGCTCCGACTGACCATGGATCAGCACGTAGTAGGTCCCGGCGGTCGTCGACGGAATGACCGTGAACTGGTTGGCCTGCAGCGCTTGCTGGTACGCCGCGTCGTAGGTCGAGGCGGTCGGCAAGGCGTCGTAGCGCAGGAACAGGACGTTGGCCGCGGCAGGATCTGCGGAAGTCAGGTCCACCCGCAAGGTCTCTCCCTGGCCGACGGTCACTTGATAGAGCCGGTCTTCTCCAGTATCCAGCGTGGTGATCAGAGGCACGCCCAGGTGCAGTTCGGGAACGCTTACCTTGAGCAGGTCGGCGGAGGTGGTGGTGTTGTTCAGTTCCTGCGACTCGAGGATGTCGTCGAAAATGTCGCTGCGCACGATCACCCGGTACGAACCGGGCGTTGCCGGCGGCAGCTTGGCGTCCAGGGAAGCGTTGTACGAACCGCCCGGTTGCAGCGTGCCGCTGAAGCTGAAGCGGCCAATCGCCCGGTCGTTGATGTCCCAGGTGTTGTCGGCGGACAGATAGGCGGTGTCGCTCCACGTGCCGCTGGCCGCGTTGACGCCGACGTTGCTCACCGCCCAGCTCAGGTGCACGGCGTCGCCGGCCATCGCCGACTGCGGCAAGGAAATGCTGTCGACGACCAGATCCGACGGCGGAGGCAGCTCGATCAGCAGCGGCGTCGCCGTCGCCGTCGCGTTGTTGTCTTCGTTGGCTCCCTCGAACACCAGGCCGCGCGGTGAGGTCGATGTCGGCGCATCGCTGAGGACGAACACGTACCAGGGTCCGGTCATGTTGCGCGGCGCCTTGAGCGTCACCGACCTCGAGTAGCTGGCACCGGCCGCGAGGCCGCCGGTGTGGCGGTCGTCGGCGAAGTACACGTCGGCGTCGCTGAGATACGGATCGCGCGAGAGGTAGATCCGGTCGTCCCACACGGCCTGGCGGTCGGGAGTTTCGCCAGTGCCGTTGTTGGTGACCGTGTAGCTGACGGTAAACGACTCACCGCTCAGCACGTGGCCGGCCCGCGCCGGGTCCGGCCCGAGGGCGACGAGCGCCGTCACCTCCAGGTCGGGCGGCGGGGTCAGCGTGACCGGCATGAAAGCGGCGGTCAGGTTGTTGCCTTCGCCCTGGAATTCGGGAACCGACCCCATCGAGGTGCCGCCGCTGACGCCTGGCACGCCATTCGTTCCCCGTACGGTGGCGTCGGTGAATACCAGGACGTGGAAGTCGCCGCCGATCCCGTCGGGCAGGCGGACGTCGAGCGTCGTCGAGTACTGATCGCCGGTCCTGAGGATCGCGCTGTGCGAGATCTCGCCCAACTGGGTATCGCCTGAATCGAGCGACGCGTCGGTGGACAGGAATACGCGGTCGGTCCAGTTGCCCTCGCGCGTATCGCGGTTGCCGAGGTTGGTCACCGTCCACGTGACGGGAACGATATCGCCGGAATGGACCGCTGCGGCGGGCACCAGCAGATCGGTGACCTGCAGGTCCGGTTCGCGGTAGATGACCGGCAGCGTGCCCGTTCCCCGATTGTTGCTCGCATCCTCGTAGCCGACCGTGGCGAAGGTAGCGCGGCTGCCGCTGTTGTCCCGCCCGCGCGTATTCACGGTACCGCGCACGTCGGCAACGACATGCACGTAAAACGTCTGCGGATCGGTGGCCGTACCGCCGATCCCCTTGGGCAAGACGAAATCCGCCGACTGCGTATAGCTCGCCCCCGACGCCAGCGGCTGGGCATTGCTGTGGGCGAACTCACCGATGAAGATGTCGCGGGACGCGTCGAGCGTCGGATAGCGAGAGAAGTAGACCGCATCCAGCCAGTAGCGCGTGCCGGACCACGCTGCCGCACCGAGGTTCTGCACGGTCCAGACGATGGTCGTTGTCTCGCCCGAATAGTTGGGCGCCTGCGCGACGACCGAGGTCACCTGCAGGTCGGCCGGCGGCAGCGGCGTGACGTGCGTCGCGGCGACAGCGACATTGTCGTCCGTGTACGGCCCTTCCCAGGTCGGGGCGAAGTAGGTGCCGACCTCGACCGAGAAGCGCGGATCCTTACTGGGATCGATCACTATGCCGCCCGTATTGGCGACCACGATGACGTACTTGCCGGATATCTCGGGCGAGAGCTGGAAAGTGCGCTGCGCGGTGTAGCTACCGTTGGTGGCGACTACCCCATCGTGCTCGACGCTGCCCAGGAACCATTGGTTGCCGACGTCCCGGCCGCCGAACGGAGGAACAAAAAGCGGTTTGTCGGAGAGATACACCTGGTCGAAGAGAACGCTGTCTTCGGTCGGACTGGTCCCCTTGTTCTGCACCGTCCATTGCACGGTGAAATCGTCGCCACCGACCGCCGACGCCTGCGGGGTCACCACCGTGACCACCAGATCGGGTGGCGGCGTCAGCAGCACGGTGATCGGGCGAGCCTTGTAGTTGTCGTTGTTCAGCTGGCCCGGGTCGTCGGGATTGACATTGACGTCCTGGGTGCTCTTGAGTACGACGTCGAAGGAATCGGACCAGGCCGTGATATAGAACTGCCCCGCGATGTGCTTGGGCAGCGTGACCTGGGTACTGACGTCGTAGCTGACCGGCGGCGAGATGATCGAGGGGTCGTTGCCGAGGACGCCGACGTGCGGCAGCGTCGCCAGCAAGACGTCCCCCTTGGTCACGTTCGGGCGTGTCGCATCCCTGGTCAGCCAGATGGTGTCGGTCCAGTTCGCCCGGTCGGTGTTTTCCAGCCCGAGGTTGCTGACGTGGTACGAGACGTCGATGGTGGTGCCGTCGAAGGTCTGGTTCGGCGCGGTGACCAGGCTGGTGACCAGGTCGGCTGGCGGTTCAGGGTTGATGTAGATCGAGTGCACGAGCGTGTTGTTGTCGCCGCGCGGGAATTCGTCGAGCGCCCCGCCGGCATTGGTGTAGACGATCAGATACGCCGGCCCGCCAAGTCGCTTGGGCACCGCCAGATTGTCGGAATGTCCCTGATACTTGTCGCCCGGCTTAAGCGCCGACTGGTTGTCGAACGAACCAAGGAAGATCGCGCTGCCGTCGAGGTGGTCCTTGAGCGACAGGTAGACGTTGTCGGTCCAGTGGCCACGCGCCTCGACGCTCCCCTGGTTGATCACTGTGTAGTCGAGCGCGACGGTTCCGCCGGCGTTGGCCGTCGCCGGCGCATTATCGATCGAGAACACCTGCACGTCCGGATTGGGCGGCACCGTCAGGGTCAAGGTCTGCGTGTCGGTGAGCGTGTTGTTGCCGCTGGCGCCGTTCTCGAAGATCGGGAACAGCCCTGCATTGGTCGTCAGCACGAGCTGGAAGACGCCCTGCACCTTGCTCGGCAGCTGCAGCTGCTCGGTGCGGGCGTAGAACTTGCCGGCCTGCAAAGCCGTTGCGTAGTTGAACGCGCCGAGCGTGAACGACCTGGTTCCGCCGACTTCCTTGAGAACGATGCGGTCCAGCCATTCGCCCCTGGTATCACCACTGCCGGCGTTCTGAACGTTCCAGCTGACGTCGATCTTGTCGCCGGCCCTGGCCATGGTGAGTGCCGCGCTTGATCCCGGCGTCGTCGCCGCCAGCCGGCTTGGCAGCAAATCCGGTGGCGCCGAAAAGGCCACCGCCAGTGGGCCCGAGACGGCGCTGTTATTGTCGGTGTAGATGAACTCGTGTGGGCCGCCGGTGCCAACGACCACGTAGAAGTTACCGCTCAGACCGTCGGGCAGGGAAGCGCTGACGGTATGGGTATAGCTACCGCCGATGGCCAGCGCGCCGACGTGATCGAAGCTGCCCAGGCCGGCGACTATGTTCTTGCCCGCGGCGTCGGACGCGAGATAAACGGAGTCCGCCCAGGTACCGCTGTTGGTGGTGCCGATCGCGTGCAATGCCTGGTTGGTGACCGTCCAGCTGATCTGGATCGGCTGGCCGCTGGCGCCGGAAAGCGGCGCGCTCACCGCCGAGACAGCGAGGTCGGCATAGGGTATCGGCGTCACGTCGAACAGGTTGACCGCTTCGCCGACGTTATTCGCTTCGACACTGTTTTCGAATACCACGTCGCCGGCGTCGCTGCGCACGAAGAGGTGAGAATGCGTTTGGAACTGTGGCGGCAACAGGAATGTCTCGCTGCGCGAATAGCCGGCACCGGTCACCAGCGCACCCTGATGCGCGAACTCCTTGAGCACCGTGCCGTGGTTGGCGTTGGCGTCGGGCGAAACGATGATCGAATCGACCCAGGCGCCGACCGTCGTCGGCGCATTACCAACGTTGGTGACGCTCCAGCTGATCGTCACCTGCGCCGGGTCGCCGACCGTCAAGGCCGGCGCCGTTACTCCGGATACCGCCAGGTCCGCGTAGGGCGCCAGCGCCGAGGTCGCGGTCACGGTGGCCGCGTTATTGGACTCGGCGGTGCTGGCACCGCTCGGGCCGGCGGTGTTGTACTCGGAGATCTGGTCGTAGTAGTCGGCGGTAACCGTAAACAGCACGTCGCCGGCGCCGGCATTGCCCCGCGGCAAGGCGTAGGCGAACTGCTGCGAACGCGAATCACCACTGGTAATGGCGCCGTTGCCGGCGAGCGTCGGGTCATACAGCAGGTCAAACCCATCCAGCTGCTGATGCGTCTGCTGGTTGAAAACGCTGACGTGCGAGTAGAACACTTTCCCGACAGCCGCCGTGCCGGTGTTGGCGACATCCCAGTGCAAGACGACGCTGTCGCCGGACTGCAGGCCGGAAGTCGGGGTCAGCCCCAGCCCGGCCACCTGCAGGTCGGCTGCCGGTGCGAGCAGCGAGCTTGCCGTCGCACTGGCACTGTTGTTGGCTTCCGCCGTACTTGCGCCGCCGGCCCCGGCGGCGTTGTACTCGAAGAGCTGGTTGAACCAGTCGGTGCTGACGGTGACCTGAATTTGCCCGGTGCCACGCACGCCGCTCGGCAAGGCAAAGGAAAACTCGCGCGGTCGCGTAGCCCCGCCGGCGATCGAGCCGTTGCCGGAGCCCGATTCCTGGTAGGCGACTGCGCCCGTGGCCAGCGTTTCGCCGGTGGTGAGGTTGGTGACGGTGACGTAATCGTTCCAGGAACCGCTCGTCGCCCGTCCACCGCTGTTGTTGTCATTCCAGCGCAGCGTGACGACGTCGCCCGACTGCAGGCCGCTGGCGGGGTCGAAAACCAGGTCGCTCACCTGCAGGTCAGGGTACGCACCGGTGGCCGACGGCGTGCTCAGCGAAGCGACGTTGTTGCTCTCGGCCGTACCGGCGGCGTTGTTCTCGAACAGCGCATTACCGCTGTCGGCGGTCACCGTCAACAAGAGCTGGCCGACCCCGGAGGCGCCATCGGGCAACTGAAAACTGTACTGCCGGGCGCGTTTGTCAGCCGCGGCGATATTGCCGTTACCGGCGAGCGTCGGGTCGTAGGCGAGCGCTCGGCTGACCAGGGTCTCGCCGGTGCTGCTGTTCTTCACTACCAGAAGGTCGGTCCAGGAACCGGCAGTCGCGCCGCTGCCCGCGTTGCCGTCGTCCCAACGAACGGTCACGACGCCACCGGAAACGACTCCGTCGGGCCCGTCGATGCCCAGGCCGCTCACTTGCAGGTCAGGATACGCAGCCAGCGCCGAGTTGCGCGTCAACACCGCCGAGTTATTGCCCTCGCCGGTACCGCCAGCATTGTTTTCGAAAATCGTCTGGCTGCTGTCGATGCTGACCGTCACCTGGATTTGGCCAACGCCGCGCAGACCATCGGGCAGTTGATAGGTATATTGCCTGGCACGCGTGCCGCCCGGCGTGATGCTGCCATTGCCTTCTAGGGCGGGATCATAGGGCAGGGCGACACTTGCCAGGGTCTCGCCGGTACTGCCATTCCTGACCACCAGCAGGTCGGTCCAGCCACCCGACGTGGCGCGCGCGCCGGTATTGCTGTCGTTCCAGAGGACCGTGAAAGAGGCTCCCGACACCAGGCCGCTGGGCGGGTCGATCCGCAGGTTTGCGACCTCGAGGTCGGGGTAGGTGGCGAGCGTCGAAGTGGTGGTGACGACGGCGATGTTGTTGGCTTCGGCGCTGCCCGCCGGGTTGAGCTCGAAGAGGTTGCCGTTCGCATCGGCAAGGACGGTGACTTCGAGGTCGCCGACGCCACGCGGTCCGTCGGGCAGGGTGTACGCGTACTGTTTCGACTGTGTGCCGCCGGCGGCGATCGGCGCGTTGGGTGCCGCCGCCGGATCGTGAACGACGGTGGCCGAGAGCAGCACTTCGCCGGTGGTCAGATTCCTGACCGTCAGCCGATCTGCCCACGGGCCGCTTGTCGCGCCATTGCCGGCGTTGGCGTCGTCCCAGAGTACAAGCAGCGGACTGCCGGACGACAGACCATTGGCGGGTTGCACGCGCAGGTTGCGGACCAGCAGGTCAGGATACGGCGCCAGCGTCGAGGTCTGGGTGACGCTGGCGGTATTGTTGCTCGCGCCGGGACTGGATTCACTGATCTCGCCAAACGCATTGAGCGTGACGGCAAACGTCAGGTCGCCGACACTGACGAGGCCATCGGGCAGTTTGAAGGAATACTGCCGCTGCCGCGACCCGCCTGCTTCGATCGGGCCGTTGGCCACCGCGTACTGGTCGTAGATTAGCGGCGTGCTCAGCAGCGTCTGCCCCGTTGTCGCGTTCTTGACCACCAGCAGGTCGGAAAAGGAACGGCTGGTCGGGATGCTGCCGACGTTCGCCACCGTCCAATTGACCATCACCGTGCCGCCCGACTGCAGTCCAGTGGCCGGAGCAATGGACAGGTTGGCAATGCGCAGATCCAGCGTGTCGTTGTCGTGGTTGACCAGGCTGACATCAGGCGGGTTGAGCCCCTGGTACTTGCGGTCGGCGCTGACCGCCGGCGACGTCACGATCGCCCAGGCGACGTCGCCATCGACCACCTGATCATCGACGCCGGTGGCGGTGACGGTCTGGGCGACGTTCCAGTCCCGTGCGGTGAAGCTGAGGTGCTGGGGAAGTACCTTGCCTTCGCCACCGTTGCTCGACGAAAGCGCGAAGGTAACGTCCGCCGTCGGCTGCGAAGCGAGCGTGACGGTGAACGTCGCGCCCGCTCCCGATTCCGATGTCGCCAGCCCGGAAGTAACACTGAAGATGAACCCGGCATGGTCGTCGTTGAGGTTGCTGAGCGCCACGTCGCTGGCGTTGAAGCCGTCGTAGGCCGGGTCGGCGGAGACAGCCGGCGCGGTGACGACGTGATACGCCACGTCACCGTCATCGACCAGGTCATCGACGCCGGTGACCGTGACCGTTTGTGGCTGATTCCAGTTCGTCGGCGTGAACACCAGCGACGACGTCGACAGAGTGCCTTCGCCTGCGTTGTCCGAGGCCAGACCGATCGACACCTCGGCCGTCGGCGCCGTGTCGAGGCTGACGCTGAAACTGGCAGCAGCCCCGCCCTCGGAAGTGGTCAAGCCAAAGGTGGGGTTGACCTTGATACCCGGCGCTTCACTGATCAGGGTGAGATCGCTGCCGCTGTAATTGGCGCGCAGGACAGCCAACGGGCTCGAGATCTGCGCGAACTGTCCGCTCCGCGAGGCGAAGCTCAGGACCTTGAACGCGTCGCCGGTGCTTGGCGTGAAAGCGTTGGTCAGTTGCACGTCGAGTTCGCCGTCAAGCGTCGCGGTGCCGTCGATGATAAGCTGGTCAAACTGAGAACCCGCGGTCACACCGCCGAGCTCGACGATGATCGCGCCACCAACATCCTGCGTGTAATTACCGACGACCCTCAGCGTGCCGAGCGGGCTACCGGGATTGATGACCGCCGAGTTCGCCACGTCGGCCTCGATGGACCCCGAACCGCCCAGACTGCCGCCCAGGAGTTCGACGACGCCAGGCGCGCCCAGCCGACCACCGTCAATCAGCGTGCTTCCCGCTGTCTGCACGTAAGAATTCGTGGTCACCCGGGCACTCAGACTGACCGAGTCGATTTCTTCCCAGGCGCCGAGGTCGTGACTGGTATCTACATAGATTCTTAGACCCTTGACCAAGTACGGCGTCGTCGCCCACGACACCCTGAAATCGACCGGCGTTCCCGGCTGGCTGGCGTCCGTGCCGCTCCAGACAGTATGCAGAACGTCGCCTTCATCCACCGCGTCGATCTGGTACACGAAACCGTTGCCGGAGGTTTCGCGAATCGTTGCGCCATCGCTGTAAACGGGTGTTGCAAAGCCCAATGTCAGGAATTCGAGCGTACCGTTGAACGATGACGGCGCCCAGGATGTGGGCAAATCGCCATAGTTGACGGTGTTGGAAGCACCCACAGCCTGCGCGGCTGACCACGAACCCGTGCTGTACTGCGAGCTGAAACCGAGGACATGGTCGGCAAACTGTTCACCACTGCCGACCTGCAAACGGCTGTTGGCACCGACTACTACCGCACCGGTATTGCTGAAGGCGCTTGCCAGGGCGAGGCTAGCGCCGCTTCGCAGCGTCAGGCTGCCACCGCTCGCGTTGTCAGCGAGGCCGCTCAAGGCGCTGGTCGTACCGGCATCGCGATAGAAATTGGCGCTCGCACCGTCGAGGACGAGACTGGCCGCGTTGCTGACGATCGGGGAAGCCAACACAACGCGCAAGGTACTGCCCGCAGACACTTCCCAAACCCCACCGCTCAAGGTGCCGGCGGCGAAGTTGGCAAGCGTCGTCGGCTGCACATTCAGCGTACCGCCACCGCTGGCCTGCAGCGTTCCCTGGTTGGCGAAGCTGGCGCCGCTCAGCACGATGGTCCCCGCCCGATCGGGACCAATGGTCCCCAGGTTGCGCACCGCGACGTTCGCCGGGCCGCCCCAGCCGGCGTTGTAGCCGATCGTCCCGCCCGCCCCCTTGACCGTGACTCCCGAACCGATGGTCAACTCGCCGCCGCTGGCGACTTCCCGCACGCTGTTGTAACTGTTGTTGTCGCCGAACAGCACCGTGCCGTTTCCGCCCAGCGTCGCCGCGACGCTGCTGAAGTAGAGCTGGCCGTAGTTCTGCAGCGCGATCGTCGCGTTGTCCAGCGTCAGGTCGCCACTGACGCCGACATTGACGCCGTAACCACCGCTCAGTTCGAGCACCGTCGGCTCGCTCTGCGCCGCGTCGCCGCGCAGCGTCACGTCCTTCAGCGTGCCGCCGGCGTTGGTCGCCACCAGCTTCGCGCCACCCGCGACGCTCACCGTGCCGCCCTCGATCGTGCCGCCCGCGAGGTTCCACGAACCGCTGCCGGCGTCCAGCGCCAGCGTGTTGCCGCTGTTGTTGAGCGTCCCGGTCAGATTGATTGTCCCGCCGCTGCGGCTGTAGTTGCCCAGGTCAGCCGTGCTGAAGCGGCTGCCGAGATTGAGCGTCGCGTTGCTCTCGCTGATCAGTCCGCTGTTGCTCCACGCCGTGGCCTGGAGATTGAGCGTACCGCCACCGCTGGCCTGCAGCGTTCCCTGGTTGGCGAAGCTGGCGCCGCTCAGCACGATGGTCCCCGCCCGATCGGGACCAATGGTCCCCAGGTTGCGCACCGCGACGTTCGCCGGGCCGCCCCAGCCGGCGTTGTAGCCGATCGTCCCGCCCGCCCCCTTGACCGTGACTCCCGAACCGATGGTCAACTCGCCGCCGCTGGCGACTTCCCGCACGCTGTTGTAACTGTTGTTGTCGCCGAACAGCACCGTGCCGTTTCCGCCCAGCGTCGCCGCGACGCTGCTGAAGTAGAGCTGGCCGTAGTTCTGCAGCGCGATCGTCGCGTTGTCCAGCGTCAGGTCGCCACTGACGCCGACATTGACGCCGTAACCACCGCTCAGTTCGAGCACCGTCGGCTCGCTCTGCGCCGCGTCGCCGCGCAGCGTCACGTCCTTCAGCGTGCCGCCGGCGTTGGTCGCCACCAGCTTCGCGCCACCTGCGACGCTCACCGTGCCGCCCTCGATCGTGCCGCCCGCGAGGTTCCACGAACCGCTGCCGGCGTCCAGCGCCAGCGTGTTGCCGCTGTTGTTGAGCGTCCCGGTCAGATTGATTGTCCCGCCGCTGCGGCTGTAGTTGCCCAGGTCAGCCGTGCTGAAGCGGCTGCCGAGATTGAGCGTCGCGTTGCTCTCGCTGATCAGTCCGCTGTTGCTCCACGCCGTGGCCTGGAGATTGAGCGTACCGCCACCGCTGGCCTGCAGCGTTCCCTGGTTGGCGAAGCTGGCGCCGCTCAGCACGATGGTCCCCGCCCGATCGGGACCAATGGTCCCCAGGTTGCGCACCGCGACGTTCGCCGGGCCGCCCCAGCCGGCGTTGTAGCCGATCGTCCCGCCCGCCCCCTTGACCGTGACTCCCGAACCGATGGTCAACTCGCCGCCGCTGGCGACTTCCCGCACGCTGTTGTAACTGTTGTTGTCGCCGAACAGCACCGTGCCGTTTCCGCCCAGCGTCGCCGCGACGCTGCTGAAGTAGAGCTGGCCGTAGTTCTGCAGCGCGATCGTCGCGTTGTCCAGCGTCAGGTCGCCACTGACGCCGACATTGACGCCGTAACCACCGCTCAGTTCGAGCACCGTCGGCTCGCTCTGCGCCGCGTCGCCGCGCAGCGTCACGTCCTTCAGCGTGCCGCCGGCGTTGGTCGCCACCAGCTTCGCGCCACCCGCGACGCTCACCGTGCCGCCCTCGATCGTGCCGCCCGCGAGGTTCCACGAACCGCTGCCGGCGTCCAGCGCCAGCGTGTTGCCGCTGTTGTTGAGCGTCCCGGTCAGATTGATTGTCCCGCCGCTGCGGCTGTAGTTGCCCAGGTCAGCCGTGCTGAAGCGGCTGCCGAGATTGAGCGTCGCGTTGCTCTCGCTGATCAGTCCGCTGTTGCTCCACGCCGTGGCCTGGAGATTGAGCGTACCGCCACCGCTGGCCTGCAGCGTTCCCTGGTTGGCGAAGCTGGCGCCGCTCAGCACGATGGTCCCCGCCCGATCGGGACCAATGGTCCCCAGGTTGCGCACCGCGACGTTCGCCGGGCCGCCCCAGCCGGCGTTGTAGCCGATCGTCCCGCCCGCCCCCTTGACCGTGACTCCCGAACCGATGGTCAACTCGCCGCCGCTGGCGACTTCCCGCACGCTGTTGTAGCTGTTGTTGTCGCCGAACAGCACCGTGCCGTTTCCGCCCAGCGTCGCCGCGACGCTGCTGAAGTAGAGCTGGCCGTAGTTCTGCAGCGCGATCGTCGCGTTGTCCAGCGTCAGGTCGCCACTGACGCCGACATTGACGCCGTAACCACCGCTCAGTTCGAGCACCGTCGGCTCGCTCTGCGCCGCGTCGCCGTGCAGCGTCACGTCCTTCAGCGTGCCGCCGGCGTTGGTCGCCACCAGCTTCGCGCCACCCGCGACGCTCACCGTGCCGCCCTCGATCGTGCCGCCCGCGAGGTTCCACGAACCGCTGCCGGCGTCCAGCGCCAGCGTGTTGCCGCTGTTGTTGAGCGTCCCGGTCAGATTTACCGTGCCGCCGCTGCGGTCGAAGGTTCCCAGCTGGCCCAGCGTCAGGCTGCCTCCGAGGTTGACCGTCGAGTTGCTGGCGCTGATCGTGCCGCTGTTCGCGTACGACCCTGCCAGAGTCAGCGTACTGGCGCTGGCCGTGATCTGCGCGCCGGCAGCATTGCTCCAGCTCGTCGGCTGCACATTCAGCGTACCGCCACCGCTGGCCTGCAGCGTTCCCTGGTTGGCGAAGCTGGCGCCGCTCAGCACGATGGTCCCCGCCCGATCGGGACCAATGGTCCCCAGGTTGCGCACCGCGACGTTCGCCGGGCCGCCCCAGCCGGCGTTGTAGCCGATCGTCCCGCCCGCCCCCTTGACCGTGACTCCCGAACCGATGGTCAACTCGCCGCCGCTGGCGACTTCCCGCACGCTGTTGTAACTGTTGTTGTCGCCGAACAGCACCGTGCCGTTTCCGCCCAGCGTCGCCGCGACGCTGCTGAAGTAGAGCTGGCCGTAGTTCTGCAGCGCGATCGTCGCGTTGTCCAGCGTCAGGTCGCCACTGACGCCGACATTGACGCCGTAACCACCGCTCAGTTCGAGCACCGTCGGCTCGCTCTGCGCCGCGTCGCCGCGCAGCGTCACGTCCTTCAGCGTGCCGCCGGCGTTGGTCGCCACCAGCTTCGCGCCACCTGCGACGCTCACTGTGCCGCCCTCGATCGTGCCGCCCGCGAGAGTCATGCTTCGGTTCAGCACGATGGTTGATGAGGCCTGCACTGTCGCCCCCGAGAGAACGCTGATCGGCCGACTGCTGGTCAGGCTCTTCACCTGCACCGACCCCGCTACTGCCGAGATACTGATGGCCGGATCACCAAGCGCAGCGTCAATGACGACATCGTCGTTCGCCCCGGGCGTCAGATCACCGCTCCAGTTGAAACGATCGCTCCACGAAACGCCATCACCTCCCCCGTCCCATGTCCGGCTGCCGAGGAGGGATTGGAAGCCGTTGAGCGAGAACTCGCTCGCCGGCAGCCCTGCTTCGATCGCACCGGTGCTCTTTTCCAGTTGCCAATTGCCACCCAACTGCGGGTTGCCGCTTGCATCGATCGAGGCCGCGACGTCGGCGCCGGTGAGCTCAGCCATGCGGGCGAGAAAGCGGTCGCCTTGTTGCCCGAAACCTACGTCGCACCCGTACAGCATAATGTCGCCGTCTGGAGTCAGCGCACTACTCCATGTCGCCAGTTGCGCGGAATGGGCATCAAGGCCTGCGGCGTCGATGCGATCGGCGCCGAACTCCAGCGTGCCATCGAGCCCGTGCGAAAAGATGTGGATCGCGGAGATGCCGGTCTTACCGTACAGCGCGTCAGTGATTTGCTGCAGGCCGTTGTGTGCCGGGTCGATGACGAACACCTCGGTGTTCGGCGAACCGAGTGCGACCGATCCCTCCTCACCCGCGGCAATTGCGGCGACCAGCGTCTGGTAGTCACGAAGACCGCCGTCGACAAAAACGATCACGTGCGATGCGGCGTGACCGGCAACTGTCAGACGCCAATCACGCTCCGGAGCCTTTGGCGGGACGCGAGTCGTCTCGGGGAAGATTTCATCGGAAGACAGTGCGACCGGTTCGACGTCGGCAACCGTCATCGACACCAGCGAACTTGCACCGCCGCCGAGGTCGATCCGAGGACCGGTGTCCGCCAGGAGCGCCAGGTGCGCCGACGAATCGGACGGTGACAGTTGACTCGGAAAGGGAGACAGATCCGCGGAAAGCAGCAAGCGGGGCTCCAGGCCTTCGAAACGCAGCGTCGGCGACGCAGCGACGTCGCCCCGGCGCCTGGCCCCCGTGCTCAAGAAGAAGACTTTGGCCGAGATGATCCTGCGCAGGGCCGCGACGATCGGATTCGCCGCGAAACCGCACTGGAGCGGAGAGCGGCTGCGCGCGCGCTTGCTCATGGTCACGAGAAGGTGCTCGGCACGAGAACTGCGAGCAAGGTGAAAAAGCCGGCGCCGGCGACGCGGCAATCGCCTTCCCGAGATGCCACGAGGCCGGGCGACGCGACCAGAGTCCGCGGAAAGGAGGAACGAGCGAGGCTCAGCGTGCTCTCGCGCTGCAATCGACTGCCGGCCATGCGTCCCTCCCTATGCGACGATGCTCACGAACAGCATGGCGGCCCGATTTGTTTCCCCGCGGGAACACTCTCGGCTTTCTTGCCCCATCTCTCGACGGGAGTGTTGCAGCCCTGCACAAGCTCAACGCTCTTGTCCGGGTTTGTCGCGAAGCGCGCCATCAGCGCAGTTCCCGAAGGCCTTCGCCGCACCAAGCGTTCTCCTGTCGAAGCGCCCGCTGAGCGGGGCATTCGGTCGGCAAGTCAGCGCCCCGCACGCAACACCTCTCTGGGACCCGGAATTCGATGTCAAGTTCATTTTCCGTCGCCGCTCGCAACCGTCTCTGCGAAGTGCGAGTCCGCTAACGGCTAGTGTCGATCAGCGTCGCCAATGTTATGCCAAAATCGCTTCGCGGCAGCAAGAGAAGTTGGCTTGTCGGCGCGCTGCGTACCGCCACGCATCCGGCAACGGCCCGTCGAAAGGCCTACGCGACCACGCGACGTCCAGACCCTGCGCCTGCCCCAGGTTCGCCCCGCGCGGGCGAAGAGCCACACGACGCGGCTCGCCATCCATCGCCAAGGGCCTCGGCGCGAACCCTCGCGTCGCCATCGTCGCACTTGAGGCCGGTCACTTGCTAGACGTCGAAGCGCGATAGGAAGAGTTGTCGCAAACGCCTTCCCCACTGCTGCGCAAGCGGCTCCGAGCGGTGCTGAAAGCGCACGAAGACGCGCGTCCCGATGTGTACCGGGCCGACTTCCTCGGGCAGTTCAAGGTCGAACTGGAACACCCGCTGCAGGGCCTTCAGTCCCTCCGGGTCGCGCGGGTCGGTGGCTTGCTTTCCGCCACCCTGAACCGCCAGCGCCTTGCTCGGCAGCCGCTCGTGCGCGCCGGGCACCTCGCGGATCAGGCGGGCCGGATAGGTCCGGTGCAAGCGGTCGGCAATCTTGACGTCGACCGCCTCCAGGCTCTGGCGAACCAGCGCGATATCGTCCTGGCCGACCACCACGCGCACCAGCCGCGGCGGTCCGGAGACGATGTAGCCCAGCAGTTCGCCCTTTTTCACGAAGCGGCCCGGCAGGTCCTGCGGCCGCGCCAGCTTGAGCACGCCGGGAACCGCGGCGACCACCAGCAGCGCGTCGAGCTTTTCCTCGTAGCGCGCCAGCGCGACCTTTTCCCGCAACAGGTCTTCCTGGATCGCTGCCGCCCGCGCGCGCTCCTCGAACATCAGCGTCGCGTACTGGACCTCGAACTGCCGGACCCGCGCCCTCGCCTGCTCGACGCTCGCCGTGACGGCCGGCTCGGCGGTCGACAGCAAGAGCTCGTCGACACCGACCGACGACTCGGGAGCAACCCACAGACGTTCGACGAATCCGCTCGCGCCGGCGCGTACCTCGGCGTTCTCGGGCACCCACACGACGCCCTCGGCGTGCGTGCGCAGCGGCATCGGCACCGCCACGATGAACAGCAGGAAAGCCGCCAGCGAGCCGAAAGTAACCAGCTCGGCGCGGCGGCGCGTGCGCTGCAGCTCGGGACTAGACAGCACGTAGGAAAAGCCCTTGGCAATCGGCAGCACGAACATCGTCACCGCTCCCCAGATCGCCAGCACGACACCGACGACAAAGAACTCGCCGGCAACGAACAGGGTGATGACGATCATCACCAGCGTCCGGTAGACGAAGGACGCGGCCCCATAGAAGATGAACCAGCGGCGCTCGCCGGCGGTCGCCGCCGGCCGCTCGACCGCGGTGGCGCCAAACAGGTAGCGCTTGGCCAGCCACTGCCAGTACTGGTTCGAGCGGTTGCCGAGGTTGGCGATCTCGATAAGGTCGCCGAGAATATAGTAACCGTCGTAGCGCAACAGCGGATTGCCGTTGAACAGCAGCGTTGACGCGCCGGCGACGAACAGCACGTTGAAGGCGATCGAGCGCACCAGACCCGGCTCGACCAGCACCCACACCGCCATCGCGATTGCCGCCAGAAAGAGCTCGACCAGCATCCCGGCGGCGCCAACCATGGCGCGCCTGAGCTTGCTGCGAAAGGCGCCGGCGGCGGTCGCGTCGACGTAGGGAATGGGCGCCAGGACGAGCAGCATGATGCCCATTTCGTGCACTTCGCCGTCGCCCGACTTCACCGCGTAGGCATGACCCAGTTCGTGCATCGCCTTGATCAGCGGATAGACCAGCCAGAGCAGCAGCAGATTGTGCGCGGAGAGTACCTGGTCGCTGAGATTGGCGGTCAGTTCGCGCCAGTGCACGCCGGCGAGGACGATCGCCGGCACGACGGCGAGCAACCAGAAAAACACGCCAAGCGGCGAGAACAGGTGGCGCACCAGTGGCCAGGTCCGGTTCAGGAAAGCGTCCGGATCCCACAGCGGCAGGCGGATAGACAGGGGATTGACGAAGCGCTGCAGCAGCCGCTGGCGTCGCTGCTTGCCGCTGCGTTCGGCGAGTTCGTCCACGTCGGGAGGCAGGTCCGCCTGCAGCAGGTCGCCGGCGTGCAGTTGTGACAGCAGCCGGATCACCTCATCCTGGGTCGGCGCCTGCGCCCCGGCGGCGGCCGCCACCTCGGTCCAGATCGCGTCGATCGTCCGCTTGCCGTCCATCAAGCGGATGATCTGGTAGGCCGCCGGACTGAAGCGGTGGAGCTTGCCGGAAGCGCTGTCGCTCAAGACGTACCACGGTTGACCGCGAAAGCGCTGGCGATGGATGCGGGCGTGCGCCCGCAACTCGGGCCGGAGTTCGGCGACCCGGTACCACGACGCGCTGAGAAAAGGGCCGGCCATGCCGCAAATCGCCTACGGCAGCCAGGTCCAGGCCTGCATGCGCAGCCAGTCGGTCAATCGATGCGTCCAGATCCAGGCGTAGGTCTGTTCGCCAACCTTGATCTTGCCAACGCCTTCCATGCCTGGCCGCAGCTTGAGATCGCTGCGCGCCAGCTGCGCCTCGACCCGGAAAACGTTGCGGCCGTCTTCTGGCTCGGCCATCGACAGGTTGCGAACCTCGAAGTCGAGCACCTCGCCGGTCAGGCCGGTCAGCACCAGGCTCCCCGACTGGCCGACGCGCACATCGCCGATATCGCGATCGTCCACCTTGAGGATCACCCGATAGGCGTCGAGCGGCGCCAGTTCGAAGAGCAGCTTGCCCTGCTCGACCGGTGAGCCGAGCAACTGGCTCAGATCGCCGGAAACGACGACACCGTCGAACGGGGCGACGATGCTGGCGCGTGCCAGCTTCTCGTCGACCAGCGCCAGCTGCGATTCGGCTTCCTGCATCTGCGCCAGCGAGACATTGGCGTTGGCTCGTTCATGCTTGGCCAGCGCATCGCGATAACGCCCCTGATGCTGCTCGCGTTCGGACAGCCAGCGCTGCCGCTCGACCAGCAGGTCGCGGTCATCAAGCGTCGCCAGGACCTGTCCCTGCTTGACGACAAAGCCGGCGCGCACCGGCGCCTCGCGCAGGAATCCGTCGAATGGCGCCACCGCGGCGCGCTGCACCTCGCCTTCGACCACCGCCCGCGCGCTCACCCGGTACTCGCCGTCGAGGCTGAAAACGCCGAGCACCAGCAACAGCGCCAGCACCACGCCGACGCGAAACGCCGGCCGGCGGGAATCCTTGAAATGCGCCCACCAGGCGCGCAGCTGGTCGACCAGCCGACCGGCAAACCAGCGATGGCGCTCGATGCGATCGTCAAGCACCGGGCCGAGCAGCGTGCTCACCGCCTCGAAGGTCCTGACCTCCTCGGCGTCGAACGACCTGCCGTCGTCGCGCTCGAAGGTCAGCACACCGACACCGACGCCACGGCTGCTCAGGACAACCGAGCAGACCGCCCGCGCGGCGGCAAAATCACGATGGGCGATGGCAATGCCGTTCGCCTCTTCGTCGATGATCGGGAAAGCAACGCTGCGCCGCTGGTCGAGCGCTTCGTCCATGGCGTTCTCGAGCGCCGTCACGAACTGGCTCTTCTTCTCGAAGAACGCCGAATGCGAGATCGCCAGCAACCGCGCCCGCCCCTGACGGTCGATGCCGAGCGACACCCGGTCACAGCCGAAGCGGCTGGCCAGGTCGTTGACCAGCGCCATCGCCAGTGGCTCGAGACGTGCGTGCTCGGCGGCCACCGCCTGGATGTCGAGCGCGGCGCGCGCACGTTCCAGCGTCTGCGCGTCGTCGAGACCCTGGCGACGCAGGAACAGCGTCTCGATCCAGCCGATGCCCCAGTGCAACTGCCTGAGCACCGCCTGCAAGGCCTCCTCGCTGCGTTCGGCGACGTCCAGCACGACCGCTCCGTGCACCCGCCCGTCAAGCTCGACCGGATAGGCGACGATCACCGGCGCCCCCGGCTGGCCCGGCAGCAGCATGCCGCGCCGTTCGCTGAGGCATTGCTGCGCGGCCGGCGCCAGATAGGTCACGTCGGTCTGTGCGGATGGCCAGACAGCTGCCGGCACGAAGGTGCCGCTGTCCTGCTCGAGCAGCAGCATCGCCGAGTGCACGTCGACCACCTGCACGCACTGCAACGACAGCCAGCTGCGGCAGAACTCGGCCGCGGTCTGCGCCGACGCGAAAGCTCCCCACAGCGCATCATCATGGGCCCGACCGGACGGCCCGCCAACGCCCGACGACAAGCCAGCCTGCTGCGGGCTGGAGGAATACGAGCTGGAAGACACCGGCTGGCCTCAGTACCTCGATGGTGATGGAAAAGACGGGGACGGCAACGCTGCCCGCTCTGATGCACCGTGCAACGGTCACCTCGCCAGCACGGGCCACCGCGGCGGCGCCATGCCCCGGGCGCCCCGCCTTACTTCAGCTCGCCGTAGCGCCCTTCGTACTCATCGACCAGCTTGCCGAGCATCGTTGCCAGGCGCTTGGCGGCGAAGGGACTCATCACGATGCGGTGCTCCAGACGAACGTCGTACTCCGAGGCGGTCCGGTCCCAGCTCTCGTTGACGCCGAAGTTCATCACCACTTCCTCGCGCGTCGTCGTCACGTTGACCATGTTGCAGTAGGTGCTCTTGACCGACGCCGTGTTCATCCGGATGCGCTGTCCCTCGTCGCCGGCGGTCTGCGCTGGGGTTTCGACCTTCTTGTCTGCCACGTCCTTCTCCCTAGAATGCTCTTGAAAAATACCGGCTGGAACGGCGCCAGAGGCAGGACCAGCAACAACTGGTCCAGCGTGGCATCGGCCTTGCCATCCGCCGATGCCTCGGCGATGTCCGCTGGCGCATCGTCTTTCGCCGCAGCCACCGGCTGGCCGTCTCCCGCCGCCTGGCGGTTGCGGTTTGCCGTACCCTCTTGTGCACCCTCCGGCGCACCCGCCGGCGTTTCGACCTGCGCCCCTTCACGCGTGCTCTCGCTGGCGTCTTCCGGACGCTCTGCAGGTGCCGCTGGAGATTGTAGCGAAGGTCCGGGCGTCACCCGCAAGTCATTGTTCGGATTGTCGGAATTGTCCGGCTTCTTGGCCATATCGGTGACAAAGGCTTTCCGCCAGTCGTCGCTCGCCGCCGGCTGGCGACGCAGCTGATCGATCGGCAAGCGGAAACCGGCAGGCCGCGGACGAAAATCGATCTGCGGCAGGTCGCCCGGGGATGCTTCGAACAGCGAGCGCGCCGGCTCGACAGCAAACGCCGGCACCTCGACAGCGTTCACCCGCGTTCCGCTACCGACCGCGTCGCCAATGCCGACCCGGCCATCGCCATTGCTTGCCGCGACCGGCGGTCTGGTCGCCAGCTGATTGCTCCCCAGCAGACCATTGACGGCAAGCAGCAACGCGTCGACTCGGTCGACACGGTCGACGCCGGCACCGCCACTGCCGACGACGTCTCCGCCGCTGGCGCCGCCGGTGCCACTACCGCCGACGACTTGTGGTGACCGCGGCAGCACCGTCAGCGGCAGCGGATCAACGAGGTAGCTGCCATCCTCGTCGGTCGCCGTCGCGCGGATCTGAAGCGGCCCGAAAACGCCGGTATAGCGGTGCTCGAGTTGCATCGGGTTGCCAGCGTAGTCGATGACCTGGCCGTCGCCCCAGTCGACTCGCCAGTTGCTGATGGTGTCGTCGCCGGGATCCTGGCTGCTCAGGGTAAGGGCGTAGACTTCATCGGCGTAGGTCGACGACAAGCCGGCGATGCTTAGCGTCGGCGCCACATTGAGGACGTTGGCCGTGAAGTTGCCGCTGGCCGATGCGCCGGCACGGTCGACGACGCGAACGCTGAAGTCGTAGCTGCCGCTGCCATCAAGGGCCTGCCAGACGATGGTGCCACTGTTCGGGTCGATGCTCGCACCTGCCGGCGCCACGGTCAGCGAGTAGCTCAGGATGTCGCCGGGATCGACATCGCTGCCGACTGCATTGACCGTCAAGCGCCCACCTTCGGAAACGCTGAGGTCGACCAGCGCCGCCAGCGTCGGTGCGTGGTTGCCGGTGACCAGCACGTCGACCGTGCCGGTCGCCGTGGCCCCACCACTGTCGGACACCAGGTAGCTGAATCGGTCGGCACCAAGGCTGTTCGGCAGCGGCGTGTAGCGCAGCTTGCCGTTCTCGATCACGACGCTGCCGCGCGCCGCGCCGCCGGCGCTGACCAGCGTCAGCACCTGATTCTCGGCATCGCTGTCATTGGCCAGAACGTCGATCAGCACGGAATCGTGCACGTCTACGCTGGCGCTGTCGGCAAGCGCCAGCGGCGGGTCGTTGACCGGCGTGACGGTGATCGTCGTCTCGCCGATTGCCGTGCGCTGGCCGTCGCTGACGGTGTAGCTGAAGCGGCCGACCGGGTCGCTGCCGTTGTACTCGGTCGGCGCCAGATACTTCAGGGCGAGCAGTTGCGCGCTACTCGGCCTGTCACCGAGGCGAACCGCGCTGCCGTCGGCGTACTGCACCTCGCCGATGGTCGGCAGGCCGCTGACGGCGATCGTCAACGACGGGCTGTCGACGTCGATCGGCGCGCTCAGACCGAGCAACACCGCCGGAGCTTCTTCAACGGCGACTATCGCGCTGCTGCTGGCTACCGGCGCGTAGTTGGCCGGGATGACGGTGATCGCCGTCTCACCGATTGCCGAGCGACTGCCGTCACTGACGCGGTACGAGAAGCTGCCGACCACATCATTGCTGTTGTAAGCACCTGGCGGCAGGTACTTCAGCGCCAGCAACTGCGCACTGCTCAAGGCGTCGTTGACCCTGACGGCGCTGCCATCGGCGTATTGCACGGCGCCCAGTGCCGGCAAACCGCTGACGACAATTGTCAGCAGCGGGCTGTCGACGTCGGTCGGCGCGCTCAGGCCGAGCGCGACGGCGGCGCCACCTTCATCGGCGGTGATCGCGCTACCGCTGGCGACCGGTGCGTCGTTGACCGGGATCAGCGTGATCGTCGTCTCGCCAGTCGCCGTGCGACTGCCGTCGCTGACCCTGTAGGTGAAACGGCCGACCGGGTCGCTGCCGTTGTACTCGGTCGGTGCCAGGTATTTCAGGGCGATCAGTTGCGCACTGGTCAACACGTCATTGACGCGCAGCGCGCTGCCGTCGGCGTACTGCACCTCACCAAGCGCCGGCAAAGCGGTGACGACGATGTTCAGCACCGCGCTATCGACATCGCTCGGCGCGCTCAGGGCGAGCGTCACCGCTGCTCCTTCCTCGCTGGCGACGATTGCACTGCTGCTGGCCACCGGCGCGTCGTTGACCGCTGTCAGCGCGATCGCGGTCTCGCCGCTGACCGTGCTGACACCGTCACTGACGCTGTAGGTGAAACGTCCGACCGCGTCGCGGCCGTTGTATTCGGCCGGCGGCAGGTACTTGAGGCCGAGCAGTTGCGCGCTGCTCAGCGTGTCATTGATACTGACGGCGCTGCCGTTGGCGTACTGGATTTCGCCGAGTATTGGCAGGCTGTTGACCGTGATCGACAGCAGCGGACTATCGACGTCGGTCGGCGCGCTCAGACCAAGCGCTACCGCCGCGCCCTCCTCGCTGGCGGTAATTGCGCTGCTGCTGGCGACCGGCGGCACGTTGTTGCTGTCACCGACCGTGATGATGCCGACATTGTCGATGCGCAGCCGGCTCGCCGCGCCGGAAAAGCCGAGCAGATCGAAGTAGAGCGTCAGCACGGTACCGGAAGCAATTCCGCTCAGATCGATGCTGACCGTCACCGGCTGGCCGACCGGCAGTGTACCGCCATTGCGGTCGACCAGCCCGGTCGCACTGACCGACGGTGCGGCGAACACCTTGCCGCCAGCCTGCAGGTTGAACAGCGCGTCGCTGTCGCCCACCGGGATGGTGCCGGCGACGGCGTTGCCGAAAAGATCGAGCAGCGCGACCTCGAAGGCATCCGCCGGTCCTTCCTCGTTGCTGACGAAATCGGCGCCGAGCAGTTCGAAGCGCAGGAGCTGCGCCTGATCGGGAACGACAAAGGTCTGTACCAGCCGCGACGCCAGCCGAGGATCCTCGTTGACAACGCCCTGGCCGTTGACCACGCCGGCCTGACCGACGGCGGTCCAGCCGTAATCGATTGCGGTCGTGTCGGCAACGTCGAAGCCACCGTTGACGATGCCGCTGTGCATGTCGCCATTGAGCAGCAGCGGTTGGGAAGTGACGCCGCTGGTCGCCGCCCCTTTCAGGCCGATGAACGCCAGCAGCGCAGTCAGTGGATCGGCCTCGGGGTCGCCGTCACCGGCTCCGGGCGACAATGCCTGCACACCGCGGCCCGGGCGGTTCGACGCGTCGAGTGCGTTGAGGTCCAGGTACCAGGCCGCCAGGGCATTGGTGCCGGCCAGCGAGACGGTCGTATCGGGGTTGTCCATCGCCAGGTGCAGCGCTTCGCGCTGTCGATTGGCGACAGTGACGGTATTGGCGGTGGACATGAAGTTGTCGCCGCCGTTGCGCGGCACCGACTGGAAGGGATTGTAGATGTACTCGTCGAACAGCCCGAGGTTGTGCGCCAGTTCGTGACCGACTACCCAGCCGAAGGACTTGCCGACGTCATGCCGCGTATCGCCGACGTTCAGATAGGCACGCAGGATGCCATCGACGACCAGGGTCATGGCGCTGCCGCCGGCCATCGCGCCGGTCCGCACTGGATTGACCACCTGCGAAAGCAGGAAGCGCTTGGCCGGAATCGAGATATCGTCGCGCAGCACCTTGCCGCCAAAGCTGCCGGCGCCCGCACCAGCCTCGGTAAGCTTGTTCTCGAAGCTGGTGTAGGCAAAGTCGAGCCCGGCGAAGCTGCGCGCATCGTTGTCGGTCGCGTTTACCCACGGCCGGTTGATCATGACGATCGGATTGAGGCCGTTTTCGGCGTAGGAAAACTCGTTCTGCTGGATGCTCGGCAGATAGATCGAAGCGGCGTACACCGGCCCCAGGGCCGTCGGGTCCTTGCCGAAAACGGTATGGAAACCGCTCAGCACGTCGGCCCATTCGGCGTCGGTGATCACCGGCGAGAAGAGGCTGGCGAAGATGCCGTAGTTGCCGGTGGCAAAACCGTTCGCGTCATGCACCGGTGTCGTCGGATCGGCCACCCACTGGTCATACTCGGTACGAATCGCCTGCACCATGGTGCGCAGCGTCGCCAGCGAAACGCCGACCGTCTGCTTTTCGACGGCACGGGCCTTGACCGTTATCTTGCCGAGATTGCGGCCACCCTCCTCGATCTGGAACTCGGCGAAGTCGTCGATCGGGCTGCTGTAGACCGACTGGTACTTGATCCCCTGCGCGATGCTGCCGGTCTCGTCGACCGAGAATTGCCCGGTCGGATTGGACAGGGGCTTGACGTCGACCTGTGCGGCATTGTCGAAGGCGAGCGTGCGTGTCTTGCCGTCGAGCGTGTCGATCATCGTCCACACGCCGTCGGAGGCATCGCCATCAGCGAAATCAGGCAGGTAGAAGAGGTCGACCACTTCGTCGCGAACGCTGCCGTTACCCAGCGTGATCGTGAAATACAGGGCAGTCTTCTCGATCGGCAGGTCGGCGTCGGTGTAGGTCTTGACGAAGTCGTCGCTGAACCTGGCTTTCAGATCGAGGTGCAGGGTGCCGCCCGGATTGACGACGAAGTTGTCGTAGAGCGGCGCGTGCGCCTGGTTATCGTTGAGCAGTTTTTCGAAAGCGCCGTCGACGACCACCAGGAAGTCGTTCGGATCGGTGGTCACGGTGACCGTAAACGGGTCGGGGAAACGATTGGTCAGTTCAACCCACTGGCTGTTGAAACCGGTTGTCGGCCCGGTCGCGGTGTCGCTGAAGAACACTCCCTTGTCGTTGGGATCGGTGGTGCTGTCGGCGATCAGTCCGCGCATGAACTGGACATGATCGAGCCAGATCTCGGCGTTCGCCGAGCCGCCGCCGCTGAGCGTGAACTTCAGCATCCGTTCGGCACCGCGGAAATCGACCGGAACGGCCAGCAGGCGATTACCGAAATTGTTCCCCTGACTGTCGAGCGCGACCGAGCCGAGGTCGATCCAGGCGCCGGTATCGGGAACGTAACCCTCGACCCGCAGCGTTTCGCCGACCGCCGCATTGACCACCCGGACGTCGAAACTCAGGTACTCGGCCCAATCGGGAACGACCATCCGGTTGTGCCGGATCCACGAGTTGTCATTGTCGAGCATCGCCGCGTGCGTGCCGTTGGCCAGCGTGATCAGCCGATCGCCCGGCGCGTAGGTCTTCTCGAAGCCACCTCCGTGGAACGACCACCCCGGCAGGTCGCCGGTGAGGTTGGTCGCCAGACCACCTGCCGAGTATTGCAGCAGCCAGCTGCGATTGAGCGCGCCTTCCTCGAAATCGCCGTTGAACACCGATGGCACCGGCAGGCCCGACGCATTCATCGTTTCGCTGTTGTCGAAGGTCACCGGGACGCGGTTGTTGCTCGGGGCACCGGCGTAGGGCACGCCGCCCTGCGGCGAGAACGCCCAGCCGGTGCCGATCCCCTCCGATGGACCGAAGCCCAGGGCAAACGACTGGGCGTTGTACCAGGGGACGGTGACGCCCTGGAATTCGATCGCGTCCTTGTCCGCGAGGCGACGGAAAACGGGTTCGCCGCCCTTGTTGAACTCGATCACCGAAAGATCGGTAGTCGCCCCGTACCAGCGCCAGACGCGGCTGTGCGGACCGCCAGGCCGCAGCGAGCCGCTGGAAAGCGCCGTCGCCGTCGCCAAACCGTCGTCGGTGGTGAAGCCGGCGCGCCCGTTGAGGTTGATGCTGACATCGAAGTTCGGCACGAAACGGCCGTTCGGCGTCGAGACGATGCCGGCACCGACCGGCAACGCCGTATTGCTGGCGAGAATCTGGTAATAGTGTTCGGCGAAATCGATGTTGCTCCAGCGCTGCACGTCCGGATCGAGGAAGTTGCCGGTTGGAATGATCGCGTTCGTCGGCAGCATCCCCCACAACTGGATCGCGGTACCCAGGGCCGTCGCTCCCAGCGCGCTGACGCCGCTGCCAAACAGCTGAATGTACTCGCCAACGGGAATGTCGAGCGACGGCTGGTTGAAGTCGTGGACGTCCAGCGAGGTCATCGACAGCCGTACCGCCGGCTTGTATATGCCGAAGCGTTGCGCGATCTCGCTATTCACCACCGTGCCACGGCTGTGGCCGATGAGGTGGATCGGTGAGTCGAACAGTTTGTCGTTACCGACGTTGAAGTTGAGCCTGGCCAGCGCCGAATAGATGGTATCGGCCGCCGCCTCGCTGAAGCCGTTGGTCGGGAAATCCGACTCGTTGTACCAGTCGCTGACCAGCACCACCGGTCTGCCAGCCATCGTCGGCGAGCCGAGCACCGTTTCGAGATCGACGCCGGTAGCAGAGGTGGCGCCGTTGTAGAACACCAGCCAGCGGCCGGTGGTCTTCTGGTACAGCGCGGCAACCCCCTCGCCGCCTGCGCGGGCAATGTTCTCGGCCATTTCGATGAACGCGGAGAGGCTGTCGGCGACGTTGGCCGGCGCCGTCGGCGAGAGCTGGAAACCATGGGTCAGCAGCGTTACGCTGCTGAACGGCTTCGACGCGTCGCGGAAGGCTTCGGTCTTGACCACCCGCCAGTCGCGGGCGACCACCGTACCGGCCGGCGACACCACCTCGACGCCCCAGAAGTACTGCTGGCCGGCGGTGAGCTTGAGGTTCGCGGCCAGCGCCTTGATGAAGACCGCCGAACCTTGCGCGTCGATGCTGCTCGCGTCGAGCAGGGCGGACGAGAAGATCCGGTCGGCGTTGAGATCGGGCGTCCCGAGGTCGGTCGGGAAGAGACCGTCGCTGCCCCGGTAGGTGCTGACGAAGAGGCGGCTCTTGGCGTTCGGGAAACCCTTCACCAGCCAGGAGAAGGTTGGCGTCAGTTCGCTGGTCAGCGTACCCGGCGCCAGCAGTTCGAGCGACGCGCCGCCCTGCGCGATCAGGCCGTTGGCCTGCCCGCCGACACCGATCGGGCCATTGCTGGCGCCTGCCGGAACGCCGAAGACCGGATCGACGAAGCGACTGCCGGGGACAATGATCTTGAAGTTCGAGCGGACGTTGATCGACGGATCGAGATCGTCGATCGGCTTGCGGTCGAGTTGGCCGGCGAAGGCCGGATTGTTGACCGCGCTGATCATCGCCTGAACGTCGAAACCCATCACCACCCGCTGCCCGCGGTAAGCGGCGTAGAGAGTGTCGCCGTCCGGCGACAGGACGAGATTGTCGGGCCAGGACATCGGCACCGGACGCGTTGCGGCAACCAGCGTCGGCGCCGCACCCAGCGGATCGCGGATGATGCCGATGTTGCCACCGGCCGGATGGAAGGGATCGTAGTTCGGGTCGTGCGAGGGATTGTCCTGAATGAAGACGTTGAAGCCCGAAACGAAGGCGTAGTCGCTGTCCTTCGAGAGCACCACCGAGATCGCATTGTTGACGTCGAAGTAGTCGTTGACCGAACCGAGGAGCAGCCCGACCGTCGTCTGCGTGTAGTTGCCGACGTCGCCCTTGACGATCACCACCCCTTTCGAGTCGGAGAGACGGTTGGTGTACAGCATGACATTGGCGTCGTTGGTCGCCGACACGCCGTAAGGCTCGGCACCGGCGGCCAGCACTTCGAGAACGTCACCGTAGGTCGCACTGCCCTCGTCCACGTCGATCACGAAGACCCTGCCGTCGCCACCGCTGGAAGCGCCGAAAAGCACCTTTTCCGGCGCTGCGACGAACAGCCTTGTGCCGTTGGCATTGATCGCCATGCCGCGCAGACCGGACGGCGCCGGTGCCACGTCGAGGGTCCGCACCAGTTTGTTGTAGCTGCCTGACGACGGATCGATATCGAGCACGTAGATCCGCCCGGCGACCTCGTCCGAGACGTAGGCCTTCTTGCCGCCCTTGCCGGCGACGATCCAGAACGGTCTGGCGCCCGGCAGCAGTTCGACCCGGCTGACGCCGTTGGCGAGATCGCCGTCGGCGTCGACCTGCTGCAGCGCGACGGTATCGACCACGGCGACCGAGCTCTCGTAACGCAGGGCAGCGTAGGCGCGCGTGTTGTCGGCGCTGATCGCCACCGAGCGCGGCGCCGGGAAGCTGCCGCCGAGCGGGATACGCGCCGCCAGGTCCTTGCTCTGGCTGTCGATCACCAGCAGCTCGTTGCCGCTGAGGCCGCCGAAAACGTAGCGCGCGTCATACGAGAGCTGCACGCGGTTGCTTTCCTTGCCAACCAGCTGATTCCAGGCGCCGTTGTTGCTGAGCACCTGCGGCCGCCTGACATAGACCTTGGCGGTGCCAATGGCGAGCGATTGCGGCACCGGCACCAAGACCTCGGTCGGCGAACTCGCGGCGTCGGGATGGACCTCGTAGGTGCGGCCGTCCGGCGCGACGAAAACGACGAAAAGGTCGCTGATCTGGCTGCCATCCTTGGCCGACGCCGGCGCCGGCGGGTTGTCGTAAGTGAAGCGGTCGCCCTTGATCTCGACGAAAGGCGCGAGGTCACCGCTGGCGGTGGCGTGAAAGACCAGCCGTGCCTCGGCGATGAACGGCTCGCTGGCCGGCGACGTGCTCGGGCTGTAGGGATTGACGACCTGGATCGAGTAGTCGCTGACCTTGCCCGGATCGATCTCGACGCCGAGCGTGGTCCGCTGCGGCAGACCCTGTGCCGGCACCGAAATGATCTGCAGTTCACGCGAACCGAACAGCGCGGTCATGATGAAGCCCGAGGTCAGCGAGAAGGCCGCGCCGATCGCCGAGCCGCCACCGAGAGACGAGAGGGTCGCGAACGACGAGCCACCGTCGCTGATCCCCGTCGGGAAAGTGCCGTAGGTACGTCCGCGCACCTGCCCGAAAGTGGCGTCCGAGGCAACACCGGCGATATAGACGCCCGATATCGCGACACCGGCGTACGGCGGCGACGAGGTACGGGCGACGCCGTCGGCACCGACGACGCCGGTTTCTTCCTGCAGCCACAGTGGCAGCATCGTTCCCTCGGGGGTCGGCACCTCGGCGTAGCGCATGAAGACGACCTTGCTGCCGGCCGCCAGACCGCTCGTCGGAATCGCCAGCTGCACCGGTGTCGCCAGCTTGCCGTCGCCGATCTCGAGGCGGAAGGCGCCGGCCATGGCCATGCTCTCGGGCATCGCCAGCGGCAGCGCCGCAGGCGTCAGGGGGGCGATCGACACCTGCGTATTGCCGGTCAGGGCGCCCGCCGCCACGGCTACCAGCGAACCGTCTGCACCCTCGACGATACCGCCGAGACTGCCGAGCACGGCCGGTCCGCTGATCGGCGCCTCGACGCTGGCCGAAATGACGAATTCGCCGCCGCCGTTGATCACGGTGACCGTCGAGCTGCCCGCCGCCTTGCCGGTGATCAGGCCATCGGCCGAAACGCTCAGGACACGATCGTCGCCGGCGAAATAGCGTGTGCCGCTGCTCGCCGGCGTCAGATCGACCTGGCCAGCGAGGCTGGTGACGATCTGGCGAAGGCCACCGTTCTCGAGCAGCGCGACGGCGCCCGGATAGACGTCGATTCCCATGCCGAAGACATAGGCCGCAACGGTCTCGGTCGGCGTACCGACGGTAAACGAAGTCGCCGCGCGCAGCTCGCCGCGCTCCGCGACGATCACCCCCGAGCCCTTGCCGACGGCGCTGATCCGCCCGTCCGCAACGATCGTGCCACTGGCGGCGTTGGTACTGATCAGGTTGACGTACGAAGCCGGCAAGGCGACGCCGCTCTGGTCGGCGAAATCGCCGACCAGGCGGATCTGCCGTCCTTCACCGAGATCGAGGCGCCAGGCACGCTCGACGAAGTCGATGCGCGTCAGCGCCGCATTGCTGATCGTCACGGCAATCGTCTGGATCGTCTGGCCGAAGCCGTCATCGGCGCGGATGGTGAAGTCGGCGGTGCCGACAAAACCCATTTCGGGCGCGAAGATCACCGACCGACCGTCGCCCGACAGGCGTGCCGTGCCATGACTGGCGCCGACGATCGAGAAGAAACTGCGGTCGCCTTCGGGATCGGTCACAAAACTCGCAACCGACGCGCTGACGTCCAGATCCTCGTGCGTCCTGACCGCACCGGCAACCACCACCGGTGCCCGATTCGGCGCAAAGCCGGTGTTCTGCATCAGCAGTTGCAGGTCGCCGCTGTCGATCACGCCGTTGGCATCGGCATCGAGAGCCAGCGTGTAACCGGCATCGCCGCTGCGCAGCCCGCTGGCGGCAGCGATCAGCACAGCGTCATTGCCATCGGCGCTGCCGTCGCGGTTGGCGTCACCGGCGACAAACAGCGACAGCTGGTAGCTGCCGGCGCTGGCGGCCGCCACCTCGATCAACGTCAGGCCGGCGCGATCGAGTTTGTAGAGCGCAAAGGCGCGGTTGCCCTGCACTGACGAGGCCAGCGGCGAGATCCCGGAAAGGACCGGAATCTGCGGCAGCAGCCCGCCGCTGCCGTCGACGATCAGGCCAAGGTAAACCGACGCGCTGGCGGTCGACGCCAGTTCGGACTGGCGCAGCGTGAATGCGAAGCTGGCCTTCTCGCCGGCCGCGAGATGACCGCTGACCGGCGTCGCCAGGTAGGTGATCGCCGAACCCAGATCGGCGGTGATCGCTTGCTCGGCGACGGCCGTCGCGCCATAGTCGAAAAGCTGACCGCCGGCGGCGCCCGCAACCATCGCCAGGCGGCCGAGAGCGCCCTCCTGGTAGCCGTAGCGGAGCGAGCGCGCGGCCTCCAGGTCGCGAACGGCAACCAGGCGACCCTGCACGTCGTAGTCGTAGAGGAACTGGCGGCCGTCGCTGGCGACGACGCGCTCGATGAAGCCGTCGTGGTTGAGCGAGAACTGCACCCGCTCACCGGTGCTGGCGACGATGCCGCTGTCGCTGACCAGCAGGCGGACGCCGTCGCTGAAGGCGACCTCGCGTACCTCGCCATCGCCGATCAGGTAGCGCGTACCGTCGGGAGCCACCAGGACGTAGTCGGTAGCGGTCGCATTGGCCGGGTTGTAGCCCTTGCCGGTGACCAGATCGAAGTAGCTCGAGCCGGCGCGCTGCAGCGGCGTTGCCGGCGCCTCGAGCGACCAGCCGCTATCGTTGGCAGCGACGAAGGCCGGCAGATACCAGGTCTGACCGGCGATCGAGTGTTTCTGCGGGGCAAAGTTGAACGCCGTCCGCTGCCCGTCGGGCAGGGTCACGAAAACCCGTTGACCGTCGGCAAAGGTCCCCAGCACGCCGGCCGCTTCGCGGCCGGTGAGCGACACGTCGGTCTGCAGGTCGACGTCGCGGAAGGCGAGCCGCCAGCCCTCGCCGAAGCTGCCGGGAATCGAGCGCGCGAGCGAATCGTAGCTGCGCGCGAAGGGCAGGTCGTGGCCGGCCACGGTCAACACGAAGTCTGTTTCGGAGCGCAGCAGCTGCGGCTGCTTGGTCGCCGAATCGACCTCGATGGCGATGCTCGCTTCACCGCGCCGCCCGGCCAGATCGACCACCTGCAGCCGCAGCGAATAGAAGCCGTTGGCCAGGCTGCTCGGATCGAGCTGCATGAAGGCGGCGGCATCGACCTCGGCGTTGCCGCTGGCCAGCAGCGAATAGTGCTGGTCACCGTAGCGGGCGATTTCCAGCGTCCAGGAATCGACATTGTCGTCGCCGGTGCTGCCGACCAGAGCCGTCGTTTCGCCGATCCGGGCGAACGCCAGCTGGCTGGCGAACGACGGCGTCGGCGCGCTCCTGTCCTGCGGATCGCGGACGCGGATCGCCGACACGCTGCTGCCGACGAAACCGTCGACGTCGGTCGCCTCGGCGCGCAGGGCAATCTTGCCGACGGTGGTGGTGGTCAGCAGCGCACGCCCATCCTGGTCGAGCGGCACTTCGACGCCGTCGGCGTAGAGCCGCAAACCGGCGATCGCACCGAAACTCTCGGCGATCACGTGCACCAGCACCTGCTGGCCGGGGATGACCGGGAAGCTGGGCGTGTTCTCGATGATCACGCTTGCTGCCGGCGGCGTCAGCGCGGCGCGAATCACCAGCGGCAGCGTCGTACTGGCGAGGCCATCCGAGACCTGCGCCATGACCAGATAGTCGCCTGCCTGACCGGCGCCCGGCGTCCATTGCAGCAGCCCGGTGGTCGCATCGAGCGTCGCCCCCTCGGGCAGACCGCTGGCGCTGTAGCTGAGCTGGGAATTCTGATCGGCGTCCTGAGCGACGATCCGGAAAGCCAGCGGTCGGCCGAGCAGCGCGACGTGATTGGAGACGGTCAACTGCGGCGCCCGGTTGACATTTGCGATCGCCAGGCTGACCGTCGTCTGGCTGCTTGCTCCCTGCGGGTCGCGTGCCGAGAAGCTGAAACTGTAGTCACCGGCCTGCTCGTAGGTCGGCGTCCAGCGGAACTCACCGCTGCGCGCATCGAAGCGCGAGCCGGCCGGCAACGGCGTCAGCGCGCTGAACAGCACCGGGTCGCCATCGATGTCGCCAACGCTCAGCTGGAACTGCACCAGCGCACCCTCGCGCCCGCTCTGCGGCAGCAGGGCGACGACGATCGGCGCCTGGTTGCTGTTCTGTACCGTCAGACGCACGCTTTCGCTGCTCGCGCCGGAGCCATCGCTGACCGAGAAGCGGACATCCGGGTACTGGCCGGCGCTGAAGAGGTTCGGTGTCCAGCTCAGAAGACCGCTGACGGGATCGAATCTGGCACCCGCCGGCAGATTTTCGACCGCGTACGTCAGGGCGTCGCCATCGGCGTCGAAAGCCGCCAGCTGCAGGCTGAAAGGCTGGCCCTCGACCAGCGTCAGGTCGCCGACCGGGGCCAGCAGCGGCGCCGTGTTGCTGTCGCGGACCTTGACGCGGACCACCTGCGAAGCCTTGTTCGGCGCCGTCGCGCCGTTGTTGCCGTTGTCGCTGACCTCGAAGCGGACGTCGAAGGTCTGGCCGAGACTGGCCGCATTCGGCGTCCATTCGACCAGTGCCCGGCCGTAGGTCGGCTGCGGCGTGATGGTCATGCCGGCCGGCGCGTTGATCATTGCGAAGCTCAGCGAATCCTGGTCGAGATCGCGGGCGTCGATGCTGAAACTCAATCGTTGGCCGACCAGCGCCAGCTTGTCGCCGATCGGCGCCAGCAGCGGCGCTTCCGAGGCCGACAGCGCGCTGAGGATGAAGCGCCGGGTGAATGACTGCGCCAGGAGCGCGCCGCCACCGTCGCCGTCGTCGGTCGCGGTGAGCGCGATCTCGTAGTCGCCGCGGTCGCCCGAATGCGGCGCGAAGACGAACTTGCCGCTGCCATCGCCGTTGTCGACAAAACTCGCGAAGGCCGGCAGGCCACTGGCAGCGAGCTTCAGCGGATTGCCATCGGCATCGCTGGCGTTGACCGGCAGCTCGAAGACGCTATCGCGTTGCACGCCCTGCGGCAGGATCTCGGCGATATCGGGCGCGCGGTTGGCATTGCGGATGCTGATCGGCACGACGATTTCGGAAGTCAGCGGCGCGCCGCCGTCACCGTCGTCGGTGGCGAAAAAGCGTACGCTGTAATCGCCGGCCTGGCTGAAATCGGGCGTCCACGTGAACATCGCCGTCACCGGGTCGAAGCTGGCGCCGGCCGGCAAACCGCCGATAACGTAGCTGACGCTCGCGTCGGCACCTTCCTGCACGGTGAGCGTGCCGCTACTCTGGCGATCCTGCGGGATGAAACCGGGGTTGTCGGGGTCGAAAGCGAAGGCGCGGAAGCTCAACGGCTGCCCCTCGAAGCTGATCCACGAACCGAGTTCGTCGAAGCGTGGTGCGGCATTGACGTTGAGCACGTGCACCCGCAGCTCGGTTTCGGTCGACTTGGCGCCGTCGCTGGCGCCGAGCTTGAGCAGGTAGTCCCCGGCCTGCGTGAAGCCGGCGTTCCATTCGAAGACGCCGGTATTCGGATCGAGGTAGGCGCCGACCGGCAGGACGTTGGCGAAGAAGCGCAGCTTCTGCCCGTCGACGTCGGAAGCCTGCAGCTGCAGGCGCAGCGAATCGCCTTCGCGGATCGTCCGTTCGGCGACCGGTTTGACTTCCGGCGGCGCGTTGTCCGGCTTGATCAGCAGGGTGAACGAACGGCTGACCGAGGTCTTGCCGTCGCTGACCACCAGTTCGACGTCGTTGTAGGTGCCGGCGGAGAGGTAATCGGGCGTCCACACCAGCGCCTTGAGCAGCGGATCGAAGACCGCCCCCGGCGGCAGATTGTTGGCGAAGTACTGCAGGAAGTCCTCGTCGGGATCCTGGGCCGAGAGACCGACCAGCAGCGACTGCCCTTCCCGGCCCTCGATCTCGGCCGGCAGCTCGGAAACCACCGGTGGCCGATTGGCGCCGGCAACCTCGATGACAAAAGCCTGGCTGTCGAAACCGCCGCGGCTGTCGTAGGCGCGCAGCAGCACCGAAGCGCTGGCCGGGCTGAGCGACGTCGGCAGCCAGCTGAGGACGCCGCTGCCGCTGTCGAGCTGCAGGCCACTCGGGCCATCGAGCAGCAGGTAGGCCACCGTCCGGCCGTCGGGATCGACCGCCGTCGCCTGGTAGCTGTAGGCCTGGCCGGCGTCGGCGCTGGTCTGCGGCGTCGAGGTGAAGGCCGGTCGCTGATTCGGATAGGGCACGGCGTAGATGCCGTGGCCGATGCCGATCTGTTGCGCCGCGCCATTGGTGATCGAGACGCTGAAGGTGGCCAGCGACGCACCGGCCTGCAGCTTGCCGTTGGGCAGCTTGCCCGAGAGGTCGATATACCACAGGCTGCCGGCGCCCTGGGGAGCGACGCCGCCGAGCGGCCGGCCCTGGAAGTAGCGCGCCGGGTCGATGATCAGCGACGCCGGCAGCAGCAGGTCGTAGTCGGCCTCGTTGGTGATCGTCACGTCGTAGGAAACGATGCCGCTGCCGCGGTCGCTGCGAACGCGATCGAAGTCGAGGCGGACCACCGACGAAAAGTCCTGGGCGGCGACGAAGCTCGAGATGAACGCCGAGCCGAGCGCCATGCCGGCACTGCTGCGGACACTGCCGAGCACGCGCAGATCGTAGAGGTCGGCTTGCAGGTCGCTGACCGCCAGGGTGACGGTACGCGTCGCGGCCTCGTAGCTGACGCCGGTGATCGTCGCCAGACCGCCGTTCTGGCGAACCACCTGGTAATTGAGCGGATTGAGCACCGAGCCCGAATCCGAGACCACGCCGACAAACATGTCCTGGTCGAAGCTGATCGTCAGCTCGGACAGCGGCAGCAGCACGACCGCCATGTCGGGCGGATTGGTAGCGATGACCTGTGGTGCGACGATCGGGCTGATCACGTCAACCTGGTGCGACTGGCCGAGCAGGACGCGACCATCGCTGGTCGCCACCACCGCCTCGCCGCGCGAACCACCGCGGGCGATCTCGACACTGTGCAGGGTGGTCAGATCGACCATGGTCAGCGCCGAGCCGATCTCGCCGCGCGTCGAATTGCTGGAAACGAACAGCAAGCCGGCGAGGCGCGTGCCGGCGCGCCCGAAGGCGAGCGAGTCGACTTCGCCGTCGAGACGCACCCTGACCGTCGCGCGTCCGCGCTTGTCGAAGCTGACGACATCACCGCGCGCCGGCCACGAGGTGCCCCACAAGGTCTCGTCGGCAGCGAAAGCGAGGTCGTCGACGCGCAGGTCGCTGAAATGCCGGAAGCTGCCGCTGGTCGGATCGAAGATCTCGATGCCATCGCCCGACGAGACGTAGATCTCGCCGGTCGATGGCTTGACCGCCAGCGCCTGCGTGATGCCGGTGCCGAAGCGTGCCTGCACCTCACCGCTGTCCGCGTCGAGGCGCAACAAGGCGCCGCCGCCGGTGGTTGCCCAGAGCTGGCCGTGCTCGTCGAGCGCCAGGTCGAAGATCGGCTCGTCGAGTTCGGCGAAGGGCTGCAGAGCACGGCCGCCGTCGTGCGGAATGCGGTACAGCCAGCCACGGTTCGGACCACCGCTGACGATCGTCGAGCCATCGGGCATCTCGATCATCGCCAGCGGGCCGATCGCCGCGTGGCTCTCGACGAAATCGGTGGCGTAGGACTGCGCGGTGAACGGCCGCATGACCTCGCTGAACTCGGGCAGCCTGGCGAGCGGTGTCGCCGCCGGAATCTGCTGCTGGGCGGCGACGAACAGCGGGTTGGTCGGCGGCAGCACCGGCGCCGGTGGCGGTGGCAGGTCCTGCGACGTCTGGCCAAAACTCGGCAGCCCGCCGAGATTGGCGCCGGAGCCGTCGTCAGGTGCCTGAACGCCGCCCGGCGCCCGTTCACGGTTGCCGGCAAGGTCGCTTGCCAGGGCGAGGAATTCGTAGCGATGGCCGACCTCGCCGGTGTAGATGTCGAAACTGTCGGTCGTCTGCCGCTTCCAGATGCGGAAATCGCCGCCGTCCTTGGCGACATAGACCGTAACGTGCGCGACGCCGGAACCGCCGGCTTCGTCAACCGCCGACCAGCGTACCTCGTAGTCGGCGCCAGCGGCCTGCACCGGCTTGGCAGTGAGCGTCGTGACCGGCGCGCCGGTGTCGAGCGTCTGTACCAGCTGCTGCGTTTCCTGCGGCGCAATGGCGTTGAAGCGGACCACTGCCCTGGCCTTGACCGACGTTCCCGAAACCAGTCCGTCGCGGGCCTGCGCGGTATAGCCGAGCTGGCCGACGCCGCGACCGTCGGCGGCGTTGGGCAGCAGCAGGCCGCGCGTGGCGTCCTGCAGCAGCTCGCCGGTATCCGGGTCGATCGCCTGGAAAACCCACGACGCGGTATGCGTGCCGGGGTCGATTCCCGCCGAGACGCGGAGGATGAAACCCTTCGAATTGCGCAGGTCGAAATCACCCTGGAACAGGGCCCGACCGGTCGGGACATGCACCGTCAGGTCGGCGAGCTTGATGTCGCCGAGGCGGAAGGTGCTCGGATCAAGCGCCGGATCGAGTTCGCTGACGACGCGGATTTCGGTCACCGACGTGGCCGCCGCCGACGGATTCTCGAATTTGACGGTATACGGCAGCGCCTGTCCGACCGGCAGGAACTGATCGACGCCGTAGCCCTGTGGACCGGCAATCGACGCCAGTTGACCATCGCCGATCGCCTGTTCGTAGAGGCGCGAGAAATCCAGCGCCGTCAGTTCGTTGGAAGCCGCGACCGAGGCGTAGTCGGGCAAGGCAATGGTTGCCGCCGACGCACCGTCCCTGTTGAAACCGACGTAGGGCACGAAGATGTTGAAGGTCTGGAAATACGTCGGATGCGACAGGTCGAGGTTGTAGTCGTCGAAGGTTGGCAAGGCCGGCACCGGAATGTCGCCCGACAGGCAGTCGCTCTCGCGGTACTCGTAATGGTCGATGGCGGCCCTGGTGCCCGGTTCGTCGCCGTACCATTGCTTGATCCTGGCGAAGAAATCGGCGAGGTCGGCGGTGGTGCGAATCTGATCGCCGGCCGGCCCGATCAGGATGCCGGTGGCCAGCGTGCTCATCAAGCTCATCACCTTGATGTCCTGGCGGATCGGCGGCGCCTCATCCACCGGCCGCAGGATGCCGACCTGTTCCAGCGCCGCCAGGTAAGCCTGGCTCCAGGTCGTCGCGTCGGCAGCGAGGACGCGCAGCGCGATCGCGGCGCGCTTCTCGGCCAGCGAAGTGTCGTCGGTGCGCGGGTCGGCGATCTTCGCGTCGAGATCGCTGTCGACCAGAATCGCGGCGCGCAGCTTGAGCGCCTCGGCGGTCTGGTCGGCGATGAACTCGTCGCGGGTCATCGCCGTTGCCGCGCCGACGATGTTGAAACGATAGGGAATGAAGGGGATCACGCACTTGTCGGGCAGACCGTCTTCCGAACCCGCCAGCAGCCAGAGATCCCAGAACTCCGGCAACACCGTGATCATCGACTGCGGCCCACCGGCAAGCGCCTGAATCGGCTCCAGATCGGGATACATCTCGTACAGGCCGACGCGCAGCGCGTCCCAGTTCAGCGTCGACAGCGCCTTCAGCAGGGGATAGGTCTGGACGTTGAAGGTGGCACCGACGTAGCCGCCGGCGATGACATCGTAGGCGTAGCCCGACGACAGGATCTGACCGTTGGTGTTGGTCGCCGAATCGAGGCTGGCCCACGGCACGTCCTCGCCACCGCTCTCGGGCTGGCCGCGCAGGTTGTTGTAATACTTGAGGAATGGCAGATCGTAGACGAAGTCGTTGCGGCCCATTTCGGGAACGCCGAAGGTGAAGCGCACGTAGGGCGTGTCGACGTTGGTCAGGCTCTGCAGCGCGACGCCGTAGGTGCCGGTCTCGCCGGCGGCGAGCACGCGCGGACCGCCGAGACCGATCGTCACGTCGGGTTCGAGCGCCCGTTCGATCAGGAAACGGTAGGCGACGACCGCCTGCTTGCCGTCCGGATTGATCACCTTGAGGTCGTAGAGTCCGAGCGGCGCGCCACGGAAGTCGAAGGTGGCGCGAATCCAGGTCGAGTCGATGACGTCCCACTTGACCGGCTCGTACTCGGCGACGTCGGGCCGCACCAGCTTGAGGATCGCGTTGTCGGCAAACCGGGCGCCACGCACGTCGATCGTCACCCAGCGACTGTCGCCGCCCTGGTCGACCGAGACGGCGGTGATCGCGAAAGGCACCACCTCGGCCAGCAGCTTGACCTGGGCGTTCGCCTTCGGTTCGCTGTGACCGCGAATCAGGACGTAATAATCGCCCGGCCTGGTGAACGGGATGACCGCGGTCTGATTGGCCTGCAGCGGGTTCTCGTAGGTGGCATCGTAGTTGAAGCCATCGGGAACGTCGCCGTAGCGGATGAAGATCTCGTTGGCAGCGTCGTGGTCAGCGGCGGTCAGGCTCAGCTTGAGCGTTTCGCCCTGTCCGACGGTGAGCTTGTAAACGCGGCTCTGAGCGGTGGACAGCGTGGTGCTCAAGGCGACGCCGAGGTGCAACTCGTCGACGGCGATGCTCAGCGCGTTGGCCGAGGTGGCGAAGTTGTTGGCTTCACCCGCCGAGCGGTACGGGCCTTCGAAGACCTCGTTGTAGATGTCGGGCCGCACGATCAGCCGGTACTGACCGCCCTTGATCGGCGGCACCAGCGCGTCGAGGCTGGCGGTATAGCTGTCGTTCTCGGCGAGCACACCGCTGTGCGCGATCTTGCCGAGCAGACGGTCGTTGATATCCCAGAGGTTGTCGTCGGAGAGATAAACGGCATCGGTCCAGCCGCTGGCGGTGGGGTTGATGCTGTGGTTGGCGACGGTCCACTCGACGTGGATCGTATCGCCGGCTGCGCCGGCGCCGGCAAAGCTGATGGCTTCGACCTGGATATCGGCCGGTGGCGGCAGTTCGAAGATCGACGGCGGCGAATTCGGCGTCGCATTGTTGCGCTCGAAGCCGCCCTCGAAGACCTTGCCACGGCCGCTGCCACGAGCCGGATCGGTGACCACGAAGACGTAGTACGCACCGCTGATGTCGAGCGGAGCACGCAGCGTCTTGCTGACCGTGTAGCTGTCGCCCTGCGCCAGGCCGCCGGTATGTTCGACGGTCAGCAGATAGCGGTCGCTGTCGAGGTCGAGCAGCGGGTCGCGTGACAGGTAGATCAGGTCGTCCCAGCGCGCCTGTGCGGCCGGCGTGCCGGCGCCGCCGAGGTTGCTGACGGTATAGGTGACGGTGAAATCGTTGCCGACGGTGATGTGGTTCGGCGCGCTCACGACGGTGACCTGCAGGTCGGCGAGCGGCGCCGCCGCCACCGGCAGAGCGGCGACGGTGATGTTGTTGCCCTCGCCGCGGAACTCCGGCACCGTGTCGCTGTTTGCGTCGATGCCGACGCCGCGATACTCGGGAACGATGTTGCTGTTCCACCACGCCAGGCGGCTGTCGGCTTCCGAATCGGTGAACGCCAGCAGGCTGAAAGCGCCGGCGATACCTTCCGGCAGGCTGACGGTCGCCGTACCGGTATAGCTGTCGCCGACAGTCAGCACGCCGTAGTGACGGGCTTCGGCCACCTGCAGGTCGAAGGTGTCGAGCGAATCGTCCCGGGACAGGAACAGGCGGTCCCACCAGCTGCTCTCGCGGGTGTCACGGTTGCCGATGTTGGTCACCGTGTAATTGACCGTCACGGTGCTGCCCGACTGGCCACCGGCCGATGGAACCAGCAGCGAAGTGACCTTCAAGTCGGGTTCGCGATAGGTGACCGGAATGCTGCCGATGCCGCGGTTGTTGTCCTGGCCGCCGACGCCCTCGTACACCGAGGTCGGGTAGTAGACGTCGCGATAGTAGGCATTGTCGCCGGCGCCCGCCTCGCCCGCCGGGTAGCGCGGGTCGTAGCGATTGGCGTCGGTGATCACGTAGAGATAGAAATTGCCGCCTATGCCGCGCGGCAGCGTCACCTCGGCGCTCTCGGTGTAGCTCGCGCCGGCGGCGAGGCCGGCGGCGTTGCTGTGCACGAAGGTGCCGAGACTGGTCGCCCGCTCCGGCAGGAAGACCGGGTCCGGCGACAGGTAGACGCTGTCCAGCCAGTAGCGGCTACCCTGCCAGACGGCGCCGCCGAAGTTCTTGACCGTCCAGCTGACGGTCGTTTTCTCGCCCGAATAATTCACGCTCGGCGCGGCGATGGTCACCACCTGCAGGTCGGCCGGCTGCGCTACGACGCCGGTGTCCTGGACACGGGTATTGTTCTCTTCGTCGCCCTCGGCAACGTCGTAGGGCTTGGGCTTGAACGGGTTGTAGTCGGTGTAGGCAAGCAGGTACTGGCCGGCCGCCGCCGGGTTCAGCGCAAAGCTGGTGCTCTGGGTATAGCTGGCGCCTGGCGCCGCACCACCGTCGTGCGCCACCGCGCCGAGATACCACTGCCTGGCCCCGGGCGCGTCGAGCGTCGGCTTGTCGGACAGCCAGAAGACATCGTTCCAGCTGCCGGCGGCTTCGCCGGCACCGGTGTTGGCGACCGTCCAGGTGACGCTCAGCGGTGCGTCGGTCGAGGCCAGCGGCGAAGCGGCGAGAGCGGTGATCCGGAGGTCGGGCGGCGGCGGCGCAAAGCCGCCGATGACATCGATCGCGCGCGCCTTGTAGTTGTTGTTGTCGAGCTCGTTGATGTCGTCCGGGTTGAGGTTGCTGGCCAGCGTATCCTCGAGAATGACGTCGTAGGAGTCGCTCCAGACGGTGATGTAGTAAGTGCCCGAGGCGACGTGCGCCGGCAAGGCAACCTGGGTGGTGACGTCGTAGCTGCTGCCGACCGCCAGCGCGCCCTGGTGCTGCAGCGTGCCGAGCAGGATCGCGCTGTTGCCGCTGGCGTTGGGCCGGGTCTTGTCGCGCGACAACCAGATGGTGTCGGTCCAGCTGGCGCCGGCGGTGGTGCCGCTGCCGCGGTTGGCGACCGTGTAGCGAACCTCGATGCTGGCGCCCTCGACCGCCTGCGCCGGTGCGACGACGCTGCCGGCAACCAGATCGGCAAGCGGGTACGGCTCGACGAAGAGCGGCACGGCAGCGATGTTGTTGGCGTCGTTGGGATACTCGTCGACCGAACCGCTGCCGTCGGCCTGGACGATCAGGAAGACGTCGCCGCGGAAGCGGATCGGAATCTGCAGGCTGCCGCTGTCGGTCGCGTACTGCTCGCCGGGATTGAGCGCCGCACCGTTGTCGTAACTGCCGATCAGCAGGTCGTCGCCGCTGAGCTTGTTGTCGAGCGACAGGTAGACGCGGTCGCTCCAGCGCGGCGTCGTCGTCGGAACGGTCCCCTGGTTGATGATCGAGAAGCGCAGCGATACCGTCGCGCCGGCCGAAGCCCGCGCCGGCGCGACGACATTGGCCACCTGCAGATCGGAACGCGGCAGCAGCGCGACCTGCAAGACCTGGTCGTCGGCGGCACTGTTGTTGGCGGCGGCGTTGCCGTACTCGTACACCTGCCGGCTGGCGTTGGTCAGTACCACCACCTGGTAGACACCCTCGGTACGCGGCGGCAGGCGGAAGCGCTCGGTGCGGGTGTAGGAGATGCCGGCTTCGAGGCCACCGGCATCGTAGGTGAAGCTGCCGAGAAAGATCCCCGGGTCGTTGGGCTGACCGACCTTGCGCATCGAGACGACGTCGGTCCAGGCGCCACTGGCCCTGGCCAGGCCGTTGTTGGTGACCGTCCAGCGGACGTCGATGGTATCGCCTTCGGAGGCCGTCGCCGGCGTCACGATGTCGGTCACCTGGAGGTCCGGCGAGTCCGACAGGACGACGTCCACCGGTCCCGCGACGCGGCTGTTATTGCCGGTGTAGACGAACTCGAAGGGCCCGGAGCTTTGCACGCGCACGTAGTAGCTGCCCGACAGGCCGTCGGGAATCGTCACCTCCTGCGTGCGGCTGTAGCTGTCGCCGGCAGCCAGCACGCCGAGGTGAGTGAACGCCCCCAGCACGGCGACCACCTGCGTGCCGGCGGCATCCGCGGTAAGGACGACGGTGTCGTTCCAGCCCGGGATGTCCGTCGGGCCGATGCCGAGGTTGCTGACCTGCCACGAGACATTGATCCCGCGACCCGAACTGGCGGTCGCGGGGACGCTCGCCTGGCTGACCACCAGGTCGGCGTTGGGAATGCGCATGACATCGAAGATGCGGGCCGCCTCGGCGGCATTGTCGACCTCGAGGCCGTTCTCGAAGACCTCGTCGCCGGCGTCGCTGCGCACGAAGAAGTGGTAGCGCCCCTGGAAGTACGCCGGCAGCAGGAAAGTCTCGGAGCGGCTGTAGCTGTCGCCGACCGCCAGCGCGCCGGCGTGGGCGTAGGTGGCGACGACGCGGTCGTCGCCGTTGCCGACGATGCTGTCGCTGGATACCAGCAGGGCGTCGGTCCATTGCGTCGTCTGGCCGACGCCGGTGCCGTCGTTGCTGACCGTCCAGCTGACGGTGATCTGTGCCGGGTCGCCGACCACCACCTCGGGCGCCGGCGCATAGGGCACACTGGCTTCCGCCGTCACCGCGCTGACGACGAGATTGGCGTAAGGCGCCAGCGCGGCGGTGAACGGCGTCGAACCGACGTTGTTGTTCTCGCCGCCGACCTCGCGGATCTCCCCGAGCGCGTCGCTGACCACCAGCAGGAAGTAGTCGCCGCTGGCTGCCAGCGGCAGACCGACCGGCAGCTGGGCGTCGTAGCTGCTGCCGGCGGCGAGCGGGCCGGCATGCGCCAGCTCGCCCAGCAGCGTGTCGTCGGCACCGAGGCTCGCGTCGCGCGACAGGTAGAGGCGATCGCTCCAGGCGCCGAGCGCCTCGCTGCTGCCGGCGTTCGCTATCCGCCACGAGACGACGATGGTCTCGCTGGAAAGCGCGCTGGCCGGTGCGGCGACCGACAGCGGCGCCAGGTCCGGGTGCACGACGCGCAGGGTGGCCGCCGAGACCGTGGTGTTGTTACTCTCCTGGCTGCCTTCGAAGACGGTATCGGTGACATCGCTGCTGACGACGATCCGGTAATCGCCGTCGGCGACGTCCGGCACGACGATCGCGGTGCTCGCCGTGTAACTCGCCAGCGCCGCCAGTTCGCCGCTGTGTGGCACCGTCGCCAGCAACTGCGCGCCGGCGAGGCTGCCGTCGGCACTGAGGTACACGCGATCGCTCCAGCTGCCGTGCGCAGCGCCGTTGCCGGCGTTGACGACGGTCCACGAAACGGTCGTCGTCTGACCCGGCGCGCCCTGCACCGGCACGACAATCTGACTGACGGTCAGATCGGCCAGCGTCGGCGCCAGCACCTGCAGCGGCGCCAGGCTGGCAGTGACGTTGTTGGCGTCGAAAACGCTCTCGAAGACCTGACTCCCGGAGTCGGTGTGAACCAGGATGCGGTAGTCGCCGGTCAGGCCGAAGGGCAGGAAGACATTGCTCTGGCCGCTGTAGCTGGCGCCGACGGCCAGCCCGCCGGCATGGAGTATCTGGGCCAGCAAGGTATCACCGGCATCGAGCGTGGCGTCGGTCGACAGATAGATGCTGTCCTTCCATTGCGTCACGTCGGTCGGCCGGTCACCGGCATTGCGCACCCGCCAGCTCACCGGCGTCGCTTCGCCGCTGCGCGTGCTGGCCGGCGCCGCGACCACCTCGACCTGCAGATCGGCGTGCGGTGTCGACAACTGGATGGCCGCGGTCGACGTGTTGTCGGCGCGGCTGTCCGGTTCGCTGACTTCGCCCAGCGCGTCGGCAACGATCGCCAGCCGGAAAGTGCCGTCGAGCCGCTCGGGCAGGATCAGCTGCCGGCTCTGCTGATACGAGGCCGCCGGCGCGAGCACGCCATAGTGCCCGACGCTGGCCAGCGTCAGGTCGTCGGCATTGCCGATCACGTCATCGCGGCTGAGCACGATACGATCGCTCCACTGCGCGCTGGTCGCGGCAGCCCCCTGGTTGAGGACCGTCCAGTCGAGGGTGATCGTCTCGCCGCCGCGTCCGCTCGGCGGCGCGGTAAAACTGCTGACCAGCAGATCGGCATAGGGCCTGGCGGCGGCGGTAAAGGTCAGGCGGGCGCTGTTGTTGCCCTCGCCACTGCCACCGGCGGCGGTGTATTCGACCAGAGCCCCCTGGCCGGCGGCATTCTGGTCGACGCGGACCTCGACCTCGATCTGGCCGGTGCCGCGCAAGCCCTCGGGCAGCTGGAAGTCATGCGAACGCGTCACGCTGGCGTTGGCCGCCAGCGCACCGTTGCCGACCAGGGCGATGTTGTACGGCAGAGCGACGTCGAGCAGCGTTTCGCCAGTGCTCAGGTTGCGCACGATCAGGCGATCGTGCCAGCTCGCCGGGGTGGCGATCAGGCCTTCATTGCGATCGTCCCAGAACACCGTGATGCTGTCGCCGGCGGTGGCGGCGGTCGCTGCTGCGAGACGCAACTGCTCAACCAGCAGGTCGGGCGCCGAGGCGACGACAAGACTGGCCGAGTTGTTGGTTTCGGCGGTGTCGCTGGCGTTGCTCTCGAAAATCTCGCCATCGTCGTCGGTGGTCACCAGGAATTCGAAGCGGCCGCTGCCGACGGCACCGGCCGGCCAGCTGAAGCTGAGGCTGCGGTCGATGAAGCCGCCGGCGGCCAGCGCGCCATCGACCGCCGGCAGGTAGCGGCTGCCGGCGTTGAGCAGGATCGCACCGGTGGCCAGATTGCGCACCACGACACGGTCGGTCCAGGCGTCGCTGACGCCGACGCTGCCGCCATTGTTCACCCGCCAGTTCACGGTGACCGTGCTGCCTGCCGCCCAGCCGCTGCCCGGGGTCACCGCGACGCTACCGACCTGGAGGTCCGGATACGGCGTTGCCGCCGCCAGCGCGTCGAGCGTCGCTGCGTTGTTCAGCTCGGCCGCACCGGGCTCGGCGACGGCGTTGGTGACATCGGCGGCGACTTCGAAACGCAGGTTGCCGGTACCGCTGTTGCCCGGCGGCAGGCTGACCAGCACCTGCCGCGCACGGCTGGCGCCAGCCGCCAGCGGCTGTCCGGCCGCCGCGCCGAGGTCGGCGTAGTCCACCAGCAGGTTGACGATCAACTCGCCGCCACGGTCCATGTTGCGCACCAGGATACGGTCTTTCCACGGGGCATTGGCCGGCAGGTTGCCGGCGTTGGCGACGTCCCAGCTGACCAGCACCTGACCGCCGGCGGCGAGGCCGCCACCGACTGGCGTCAGCGCCAGGTTTTCGACCGTCAGATCGGGCCCCGGTACGCTGCCGAGGCCGGACAGGACGACCTTCTGCGAGATCGGCGACGGCGAGACGTTGAGCGTGTAGCTCGACGTCCCGCTCTCGTGGTAGCGGCCCTCGACGAGCAGCGTGTACAAGCCGTCGAACTCCAGCGTCGTGACGTCGACGTCGTTGTAATAGAAGTGCGTTGGCCCCCATACCGTGTTGCCCCAGGGGTCGAGCAGGCGCCACTCGGTGTAGTAGGCGCCGCTGAAGCTGACCCGGTCGAAGTAGAAGCGGTCGCCGGCGGTGGCGTTGAAGCGGTAGATCTCCGTCGCACTGGCCGGATTGAGCTGGCCGCTGACCGGCGTACCCGGCGTGATCAGCTGCGCCGCGGCGAGGTCGAGCAGGCGCAGCGCGTAAGCACCGGTCGTGGCGCCGCTGCCGTCGATGGTCAGGGTGTAGTCACCGGGGAGCAGATCCAGCAGCGACAGGCCGTGCACGCCATCGCTGGCGCCGAACGAGCGGCCGGACACCTCGACGCCGCGCGGGCCGCTCAGGCTCCACGACAGATTCGTGTTGTTGGTCAGGACGTCGACATAGACCTGCTTGGCCTCGGTGAGCGTGAAGGTGTGCAGGCCGCGCTGCCCGACGCTGGCGATGACGCCGGCGATCTGGCTGTTCAGGCTGATCGGCGTGACCGGGTCAACCACCGGCTGGACATTGATGGTGTAGGTCGAAGTCGGCGTGTCTTCGTGGTAACGGCCTTCGACCAGCAAGGTGTAGCGGCCGCTGAGCGGCAGCGTCGTGACGTCGACGTCGTCGTAATACATGTGCGTCGGGCCCCACAGCGTCCGCCCGTTCGGATCTAGCAACTGCCAGTCGGTGTAGTAGCCACCGCTGAAACTGACCCGGTCGAAGTAGAAGCGCTCGCCGGCGGCGGCGTCAAACCAGTAGACCTCGGTGGCCCTGCCCGGCGTCAGCGTCTGGTCGACCAGCGGCGTACCGGGGACGATCTGCGTCGCCGACGCCAGATCGAGCAGGCGGAAAGCATAGGCGCCGGTGACGTCGCCACTGCCGTCGATGATCAGGCGGTAGCTGCCCGGCGCCAGATCCATGATCGAGCGGCCGTTGGCGGCGTCGGTGGCGCCGAACGAGCGGCCGCTAACCACCGTGCCACGCGGCCCGCTCAGCGTCCAGTTGAGCCGGGTGGTGTTGGTCAGAACGTCGAAGTAGACGCGCTTGGACGCGCTGCCGGCGATCTCGAAGCTGAAGCTGTCGACCTCACCCGGCTTGCCGAGGTCGGCGTCCACACGGTCACCGAGGGTGATCGGCGTGCTGGCAGCGCCATCGATCTTGCGGGCGTTGATCGTGTAGTTCGACGCCGTCCCTTCGTGGTAGCGGCCTTCGAGCAACAGATAGTAGGTACCCGAGTACGGCAAGGTCGTGAGGTCGACGTCGTCGTAGTACATGTGGGTCGGTCCCCACAGCGGCCGGCCGAAGGGGTCGATCAACCGCCAGTCGGTGTAGTAGCCACCGCTGAAGCTGACCCGGTCGAAGTAGAATCGCTCGCCGGCGGCGGCGTCGAAGCGGTAGATGTCGGTTTCGTTGCCGGGGCTGAGCGTGCCGCTGGTGTCGGTATCCGGCGTCAGCACCTCGGCCTGATCCATGTCCATCAGCTTGAAGCTGTACGCGCCGGTGCTGCCGAAAACCGACAGCAGGTAGTCGCCGGCCGCCAGGTCGATCAGCGACAGGCCCTGGTAGCCATCCGAAGCGGTGAAGCTGCGCCCGGCAACGACCGTGCCGCGCGGCCCGCTCAGCGTCCACCGCAGGTTGCCGTTGTCGGTCAGCGAATCGAAATAGACGCGCGTGTCGCCGGCCAGCGGCAAGCGGTAGCGGTCGACCTCGCCGCTGGCAGACAGCGTACCGCTCACCGGCACGGTGCCGAGGGTCAGTACCGGCAGGGCCTCGGCGCTGCCGGCAACGACCGTGACGCGGATGTTGTCGAGGTCGTTGTCGGCCCGCCAGCCACCATTGCGCGCGCCGAAAGCCATGCGGCCGTCGTAGGCCTGCATGCCGCTGATGAAGTAGTCCTCGACGACGGCCACTTCGCTGCCGCCATTGGCCGTCAGGTAAACGGAGACCATGCTGCCGCCGGCGACAGCGGTGACGACGACGCGCGCGTGGTGGAAGTCGCCACTGTCCAGGCGGAAGCCGCTGACGTTGAATTCGGCGTACTTGCTGCCGTCGAAATGCAGCGAGACATGGTTGTCACTGATCTCGCCGTTGTTCACCGGATCGAAGCCGACGCCGAAGCTGCCGGCGAGGTTGACCTCTTCGCCAAATTGCGGCGCCGGGCCGCTGTTGCCCCAGGCGTCCGAGTTCAGCCAGGCGAAGCCGATGCCGTCGCCCTGATTGCTGACCTTGCCGATCCGGAAGTCGAAATCGACGGTGACCGTCGCCGGAACGACGCCGACGCCGGCGTTGTTGAAGCCGATGGTGTTGTAGCCGGTGACGCTGCCCGGCAGCAGGCGCAGGAAATCGCCCGAGGGACCGCCGGCGACCACCGCCGGCGCCGAGTTGCTGAAGCTGGCCGGCGCCCACGGCAGGCCGGTAGCGTCGAAGTCCTGGCTGCTGTGAGCACCACTATTGGGCAGTGCGGTGTCGTCGATCCGGAAACTGAAGTCGACAGCGTTCGCTTCGCTGACCCGCCCTTCGAGCAGCAGGTAGTAGGTGCCGCTGAAGGGCATCGTCACCGCGCCGGTATCGGCGAAATCGCGCGGCCCGAAAATCAACCCGGAATAGGGGTCGAGCAGGCGCCAGTAGGCGCTGTTGCGACTCTCGCTGATCATCTCGAAAGCCAGACGGTCGCGGGCGCTGGCGGCAAAGCTGAAGATCTGCGTCGTGCTGCCTGGCTGCAGGCTGCCGCTGACGTCGGCACCAACGGCGATGGCACGGGCTGCCGAGAGATCCATCAGCCGGAAGTCGAAAGCGCCGGTAGCGTCACCCGTGCCGTCGACGACCAGCGTGTAATCGCCGGCGACCAGTTCGAGGACCGGACTGCCGGCGAGGTCGGCAGAGTCGGAGCGGTTGAAGGCGCGGCCGGCAACGACGCTGCCACGTGGTCCGCTCAGCGACCAGCTGAAGGCGCTGCTGTTGGTTCGCGAGTCGAAGTAGACGACCTGGTCGCTGTTCAGGGTAAAGCTGTAGGCCTGCCGCTGGCCGGCGTTGGCGATGCTGCCGACGACGTCGGAATCGAGCGCGATGGCGCTGGCGACGTCGTTGACCGGCTGCACGTTGACGGTGTACGACGAACTGCTGCCGCCCCAGTAGTTGCGCCCCTCGATCAGCAGGGTATAGGTACCGACGTAGGGTAGCGTCGTCTCGAGGTCGTTGCTGTCGGGATTGTTGACCGCGCTCGGGCCGAATACCGTCGCACCCCAGGGATCGAGCAACCGCCAGTAGGCATCGGCACCGCTGCGGCTGATCGCGTCGAAGAACCAGCGCTGATCGGCGGTGCCGACGTCGAAGCGGTAGGCGTCGGTGCGGCGGCCCGGGTTGAGGCCACCCGCAACCGCCGTGCCCGGGGTCAGGACCTCGGCGTCAGCGAGGTCGAGCAGGCGGAAGGCAAAGAGCCCGGTGGTATCGCCCTGCGGGTCTACGGTCAGCGTGTAGTCACCCGCGGCGAGATTGTAGAACGACGATCCATCGTACGAATCGCTCTGGCTGAACGAGCGGTTGGCGACGACCTGGCCACTCGCACCGGACAGCGACCAGCGCATGTCGGAGCTGTTGGTCAGTGAATCGAAGTAGAGCAGCGCCGGTGCCGCGAGGCTGAAGCTGTGGTGCACGGCCTGCCCGGCCTGCTCGATACGGCCGCGGACGATGCCGTCGGCGAGCGCCCTGAGCTGGCCCGGATTGCCATCGCCCGAGAGGTCGCCGAGGGTCTCGCCGCTGCCCTCGTCGGCCCTCAGATAGAGCACCAGGCCGAGCTCGCTGCCGCTCAGCGGCGTGTCCCTGGTGGCCTGGATCTGGGCCTGGCTACGCGCCGTATTCCAGATTCGCACCTCGTCCAGCGCGCCGGCAAAGAGGTTGCTGTCGGTCGACTGGTAAAGCCCGCCGCCGAGCAGCAGCGGCTTGCCGTAGGCGCTCGCAGGCGTCGTGCCGATGTTGTCGCGGGCGGCGAGCTGGTCGCCATTGACGTAGATCCGCAGGCTGCCGGTCGCCCGGTCGATGGTTCCTGCCACATGCGTCCACACGCCGGCCTGGACGACGCCGGCGGCGGTATTGGTGTAGCGCGTATCGGAGCCGAAATGCAGCGAGCCATCGCTGTTCAACCACATCGCGTAAGTGCGCCGCGTCCAGTCGCTGCTGGCGTCGCCCTTGTAGAAGATCGGCTGCCAGGTATTGGTGAACTGATCGAGCTTGATCCAGGCCTCGACGGTCAGGCTGCCGGTCAGGTCGATACTGCTGCTGTCGGCCACCTCCAGGTACTGGAAACCGTTCAGGTCGATGGCACCGGCGTGCTCGCCGGCGAGCCAGTTCGGCGTCATTCCCGAAGCGACACCCGGCGTGATCGCCACCGTCTGGTCGGTCACCCTGGCGACCCGCAGGCCGTAGCTGGAGCTGCCGTCGCCAGCGTCGCGGCGGCCCTCGACCAACAGGGTGTAGACACCGGTGAACGGCAGCGTCCGCAACTGGACGTCGTCATTTGGCATGTAGTTGGGGCCCCACACCGTGCGGCCCCAGGGGTCGAGCAGGCGCCAGAACGGTACGCCGCCGCTGGTCGCGGTGACGTCGAAATACAGCCGGTCGTCGGCGTTGGCGCTGAACTGGTAGGCGTCGGTCCGGTTGGCCGGCGTCAGCTGGCTGTTGACCGTGGTACCGAGCGCCAGGGTCTGGGCTCCTGCCAGGTCGACCAGCCGGAAGCCATAATCGCCCGTCGTATCGCCGACGCCGTCTACGCGCAGCGTGTACTCGCCGGCCACCAGGTCGAAGACGCTCAGGCCGTTCTGCGAATCGCTGTTCTGCAACGGCCGATCGGAAACCAGCGTGCCGCGCGGACCACTGAGCGTCCAGCGGATGTTGTTATTGTCGGTCAGCGAGTCGAAATAGAGACGCGTGGCGTCAGCGAGCGTGAACCGGTAGTAATCCTGCTGACCAAAATCGATGCGGCCGGCAACGACGCCGGGGGTACTCGCCCAGGGATGGACGATCAGCCCCGAGTTACCGCGACCGCTGCCGTCGGCCAGCGTCGTGCCGCTGGTTTCGTCGGCCTTCAGGTACATCAGCAGCCCGCTTTCGCTGCCGACCAGGGTATGGTCCTTGTTGTCGGCGATCTGCTGCGCGCTGCGCACGCTGTTCCACAGGCGAACCTCGTCGACCGCGCCCTGCATGCGGGGGTAATTCTCCAGGCTGCTGCCGATCAGCAACGGATTGCCGTTGGAACTCGCGGCCGCTTTCGAGAGCGCGCCGCTGGCCGCCTCGACACCGTCCAGGTAGATCTTCATCACGCCGGTCGCGCTGTCGCGGTCGAGGACGACGGCGACGTGGTGCCACTGCCCGGTGACGACGCTGCCGGCGGCGGTGTTGATGTTGTAATTGGCGTTGTTGCCGGTGGACAGGTGCAGGTAGCCGGCCGAATTCAGCCACAGGGTGTAGGTACGCTGATTGCTGTTGCCGTTGCCCTTGTAGAACAGCGGCTGCCAGGTTCCGGCATAGGCGTCGACCTTGAACCAGGCTTCGAGAGTCAGCGAACCGGTGAGGTCGAGTTCACCGCTGTCGGCGACCTCGGCGTAGCGCAGGCCATTGAGATTCAGCGCGCCGCCGAGCTGGCCATCGGCGCTGAACCGATCGACGCCGTGGCTGACACCGGGAACGATGTCGACGACGTCGTCGGTAATCTCCAGCAGTTTGAAGCTGTAGTCGATCCTGGCACTGTATTGCGTATCCCAGATGCGGCCTTCGACGATCAGCGTGTAGGCGCCGCTTTCGCCGAGCGTGAAGATGTCGACGTCGTTGAGGTTGTAGGGGCCGAATACCTGACGACCGTAGGGATCGAACAGGCGCCAGGTCAGCCGGTCGGCGCCGACGCCGCTGCTGAGGTTCTGGCGATCGATGTAGTAGCGCGTGCCGGCCGTGGCGTTGAAGGTATAGACGTCGGTTTCGTTGGCCGGATCAAGCTGGCCGGCGACGACACTGTTGCTGCTGAATGCGGTCGCGGCGGCGGCGACGTCGAGCAGCCTGAAGCTGAAGTTGCCGGTCTGGTCGCCCGGCGCGTCGAGGGTCAGCGTGTAGTCGCCGGCGACCAGCGCCAGCAGCGGGCTGCTGGCACCCAGTTCGTGTGATTCGGAGCCATAGAAGCGCCGGTTGCTGATCTCGGCGCCGCGTGGCCCGGTCAGCGTCCAGTAGATATCGGGATTGGCGTTGTTCGGCGACAGCCCGTCGAACAGCAACTGGCGCGCGTCGGTGAGCGTGAAGCGGTAGCTGGCACGCTGGCCGGGTGCGCTGAAGCTGCCGCTGACGGTCTGGCCGAGCGTCAAGCCGGCGCTGATGTCGACCACCCTGTACATGTTGAAGCTGTAGGCGTTGGCCGCCGCGGCGTTGCCGACCCGGCCTTCGACCAGCAGGTAATAGGTGCCGGCCAGCGCAAAGGCGCTCATCTCCTGATCTTCGGGCCAGACGTAGCCGCCCCAGACCTGCTTGCCTTGCGGGTCGATCAGGCGGTAGGTGGTGTTGTAGTAGTCGCCGTAGCTGATCCGGTCGAAGTAGTAGCGCTCACCGGCGACGACGTCGAACCGGTAGAAATCGGTGACGCGGGCGCTGCTCAGGCTGTCGCTGACCGCCGTGCCGGGAATCAGGGCGACGGCTTCGCTGGCGACGTCCACCAGGCGGAAGCTGTAATCGCCGCTGCTATCGCCGACGCCGTCGAGGGTCAGCGTGTAGTCGCCCGCCGCCAGACGCAGCAGCGGGTTGCTCTGGCCCAACTCGTACGAATCCGAGTTCTGCAGGTTGCGACTCAGGAGGTAGCCGTCGGGACCGCGCAGGGTCCAGGCGACATTGGCGTTGCTCAGGCTGTCGAAATACAGCAGCGTCTGGTCGGCCAGCGAGAAGGTGTAGCCATCCTGCTGGCCAGCATGCGCGATGTTGCCGTTGACCGTGTCGCCGATGGTCAGCGCGTTTGCCGGGTCGTCGACCACCGGCTGGATGTTGAAGCCGTAGTCAAACCTGGCGACCGAACTCGTGCTCCAGATCCGGCCCTCGATCAGCAGCGTGTAGACGCCGGCAAACTCGATCGTGCCGACGTCGACGTCGTCATAGAAGTTGGCCGGGCCCCAGACCTGGCGACCGTAGGGATCGATCAGCCGCCAGCTGACCCAGTTCGAGTTGGCCGGGCTGAAAGTCTGGCGGTCGAAGAAGACGCGGTCGCCAGCGTTGGCGGTGAAACGGTAGACGTCGGTTTCGTTGGCCGGGTCGAGGCTGGCGGTGACCGGCGTTCCGGGCGTCACCATGGTGCCGTCGGCGAGGTTCAGCAGGCGGAAGCTGTAGTTGCCGGTGGCATTGCCGGCCGCCCGGATGCGGATCTGATACCGGCCGGCGAGCGGCACATCGACCACCGGGTTGCCGTTGCCGAACTCGTAGGATTCCGAATAGTAGGTGCTGCGATCGGCAATCTCGACGCCGCGCGGGCCGACCAGCGACCACTGGAAGCTGCCATCGTTGTTCGGCGCAAAGCTGTCGAAGTAGAGCCGCGCTGGCCCGGCGAGGTCGAACACGTAGTCGTCCACCTCGCCGACGGCAGCGACGGTGCCGGCGACGGTGGCGCCCACGGTGATCGCCGTACCGGTCAGTGCCGGCACCGGCGCATTGCCCTGAAAAGCGAGCTTGAAGCGGTAATCGATGTCGCCGGTTTCCCAGCTGCGACCTTCGACCAGCAGGTAGTAGGTGCCGCCAAGGCGCAGAGCGGTAGTCGCCCGGTCGGCGAAGGACTCGGGCCCGAAAACCTGGAAACCGGTGGCGTCGAGCAGGCGCCAGGTCGGGCTGCCGCCGCTGAGCGCGATGCGGTCGAACTCCAGCTGATCGCCGGCGCTGGCCGTGAACCTGTACACCCGCGTCATGCCACCCGGACTGAGCGTGCCGCTGACGTCGCTGTCGTAGGCGACGACGCTGCTCGCCGTTGCCAGATTCAGCAGGCGGAAGGCGTAGGCGCCGGTCTTGTCGAGATTGCCGTCGACGGTCAGCGTATAGGTCCCGTCGGCCAGGTTCAGCAGCGGCTTGCCGCTGTACTCGGCGGCATCGGAATACACGAAGTTGCGTCCGGCGACCTCGCTGCCACGCGGGCCAACCAGGCTCCAGTTGACCTGGTCGTCGTAAGTAAGCGAGTCGAACAACAGCTGTGCCGGCGCCGCCAGCGTGAAGCTGTAGGCCTGGCGCTGGCCGGGATGATCGAGGTTGCCGTCGATCCGGCTATCCAGCGCCAGCGGCCCACTGCCATCGACGACGCGCTGCAGCTTGAACTGGTAGCTGCTCGAGTTGGTGTTATAGATCCGGCCTTCCAGCGCCAGCACGTAATCGCCGCTGTCGGTCGCGGTAAACACGTCGACGTCGCTGTTCAATGACTGCGGCCCATGCACCAGGCGGCCGTTGGCGTCGAAGATTCGCAGCGAGACGTTGTCGCCGGACAAGCCCTGGCTGTCGAAGAAGAAGCGCTCGCCGGCCAGCGCGGAGAACGAGTAAAGCCGGCTTGCCCGGGCGGGTTCGTTGGTCAGCGTGCCGTCGTTGGCGGCCGGCGAGCTGTCGGCAAAAAGGCTGCCGGCCACCTCGTTCATCCGCCAGTAGCCCGCCAGCCCGGCTTCGTTGCCTTGCAGACCCTGCTGGTAGTTCGCGGCGATCTCCTGGGCGCTGCGCGCGACGCCCCAGACGCGGACTTCGTCGATCTGCCCACGCCAGGGGTAGTCGCCGCCGGCGCCGGCGCCGATCCGCAAGGGCTGCGTCGAATGGTTGATGGTCGCCGTGTAGGCCTTGCTGGAGGTCAGGACGCCGTTAACGTACAGCTTGAGCGTACTGCCGTCGTAGGTGCCGGCGACGTGCGTCCAGGTGTTGTCGGCGAGATCGGCGCTGACCTCGTTGGTCGAGTAGCTGTTGACGAAGAAATGAATGCGACCGTCGGTGTAGTTGCTCAGGCCGTAACCATCGGACCAGCTGCTGTTGCTGCTCTTCATCAGCACGCCGCCCCAGTTGGCAAGCGCGGGGTCCTTGTAGATCCAGGCCTCGACCGTCAACTGACCCGGCCTGAGACTGGCGGCGTCGGCCACCGAGACGTGGCGGCTGACGCCATGGACGGCCAGGGCGCCGTCGTTGGCGCCCGCGCCACTCAGCGGCGCGCCCGGCGAGACGTGTGCCTGCGCGGCGCTGGCGCCCTCGTCACCGAGGGTGCCGCTGACCGTCGCGTTCACCGCGATCGGCTGCGCCGCGGCCAGGTCGAGCAGGCGGAAAGCATAGTTGCCGACGCGGTCGCCCTCGCCATCGACGGTCAGCGTGTAGCTGCCGGCGCGCAGCAGGATGCTGTTGTCGCCGCTCAGCTCGTACGAATCGGAATACTCGAAACGACGATCGGCGACGACCGTACCGCCGGGCCCGGTGAGCGACCACAGCATGTTGTAGTCGCGGGTCAGGGAATCGAAAACGACGCGGGTGTCGCTGGCCAGCGCGAAGGTATACACGTCGCGCTGGCCGGCCTGGGCGATGCGACCGGCGACCAGCGCCGCCAGGGCCATCGGCTGCGGCACCGGGTCGTCGACCAGGGCGACGTTGAAGCTGTAGTTGGCGCTGCCGCTGGTATAGGCGCGCCCCTCGATCAGCAGCGTGTAGCTGCCATCGACGCTCAGCGTCACCTCGCCGAGGTCGTTGTTCATGTGGGTGCGATCGACGACGGTGCGGCCGTAGGGATCGAGCAGCCGCCAGTAGATGTCGCCGGTGTTCGAAAAGCGGTCGATGAAGAAGCGCTGGCCGGCGGCGACGCTGAAGCGGTAGGCGTCGGTCTCGTTGGCGGGGTCGAGTTGCCCGTTGACCGTCGAGCCGAGCGTCAGCTCCTGTGCCTGGGCAATGTCGATCAGTCGGAAGCTGTACGCGCCGGTGGTGTCGGCGACGCCGTCGACACTGAGGGTGTAATCACCCGCCGCCAGGTCGATGGCGACATTGCCGCCCAGCTCGTAGGAATCCGAAGCGTTGAAGCCGCGATCGCTGACCACTGCGCCGCGGGGCCCCTCGAGCGACCAGCGCATGCTGGCGTTGTTGGTCAGCGAATCGAAGACCACGCGCACCGTTTCGTTCAGCGTGAAGCCGTAGCGGTCGGTTTCACCGGCGACGTCGATCGACCCGTCGATCTGGCTGACCGGGATGGTCGGCGCGCCGTCGAGCAGAATGCGCGGCTCCAACGCCTCGAAGTTCAGGTGCCCGGCGGCTGCGGGCGCCTCGACTGCCGGTCGCCGGAAAGCCTTGGCCAGGAACTCGCCCAGCCATGCCAGCCCGCGGCGAGTCCGCAGCGCGTTCCTGGGCGCCGACCTGTTCGTCGACGGTGAGACTGCGGGGCGCGCTTTGCTATCCATCAGTCTTGCGACCGCCAATTGGTCTCGATGTTCACCCGTCTTCTCCCGCTATCCACCGGCCACAAAAACGACTCCGCGAGTCGCGCTCGCGACGACCCTGGCTTCCCGACCCGGCAAGGCTGCCAGGAATTCGCCACGACGGCAAATCCCTTGACGGCCCAGCGCGGATCGAAAGCACCGGGCCGCAAAGAAAAACCAAGGTCGTCAACGTCGCGCGGCGATAGCGGCATCAACCCGCGGAGCAGTCGCAACACCCACCATCACCGCGACCCGCAATCGACATTTCTGACAACTATAAGCAATTCCCATACCCGCGAAAAGACGAACTTGTAGCGTCTTGTTTAATCGGTGTTCAATGGAACTCAGCGGCAGTCGGCGCCGGTCGGCGGTAGCCCACTGTAAGAAATCCCGACAGCGCTCAGCCGCCTGCCCGGGCGTCGACGCCATGCCCCCCAGACGACGACAAGCGGCAGGCGGCTGGTTGCGCCCACGACCTGCGTCGAACCGCCGCCACTCACGGCTGGCGGGACCCCTTGCGCGAACCCTGGCCCGCTTTCGCGGCGCTCCCCGCGGCGTCTGCCCCGTCATCCGGCAGCTGCCGGCGGCGTCCTCTGAACAGGCCGCCGAGCAGCAAGCCGATGAGCGCAAAGGCGAAGCCGCAGACCACCAGGAAGACGACCACCGCCAACGGTGCGGCGAGCAGCCAGGGCAACGCGCTATCGTGGTTGTCGGCACTCGAGAAGACGTAATGGAAGGCAGCCAGCGCCGCAAAATAGCCGAGCGGCACGGCGCAAACGCCGGCGACGCCCAGTTGCAGCAGCGAACGGCCAACGTCCGCATTCGCCTTGACACCTGTTCCCGCATGCTCTTGCTGGCGGACACGCCAGCGCCAGCGAACGACCAGCAGGGCGAGGCCGCACAACAGCACGCCGCCGACCGCCAGCAGGAGCGGCAACAACCAGCGCTCGATCCGCCCCACCCACGCCAGATCCCGGTGCGGTGCCGAGGCCGCGCCTGGCGCCGGCACCGTACCGGCTGTTGCCGCGGTCGGCGCCCCGAGCATCGCCAGCGCGGGCGACGGTTCGCCGCGGCTGCTCTTCTGCGGCGCCTCGTCGCAGCGCTCGCTGCCCGGCGGACGGATCGTCCGTGCGGCCGCCGGACACGGTCCGTCTACCACGTACCGAACGCCGTTCAACTCGCAGATTGCCGCGTTGCGCAGCCGGCACTCCTCGGCCGGGGTCGGCACATCGGCCCAGCCAGGGCCAGCGACCAGCAGTGAGGCGACCAGCAACCGCCGGGCGATGCGCCACGCGCGCCACTCGGGAGCGGCAGCGGTGCGCTTCATCAGCCGGTCACAGCACCGTCCGACCGGTCGACCGGCGCCGCAAGCCGCCGGCCGATCGTCGGGCCAGCCGCCGCCAGCGCCTTCGCCCGTCCGGCCGAGGTCAAGGAGCGGCCGCGGCAAGCGGCTGCTCGGCGAGCGTGCCGACGAAGCGGTCCTTGACCTGGTTGAAGTTGCGTAGCGACGCCAGCTGCAGGTAGAGCAGTTCGAGCTCGTCGTTACGCGCCATCTCCTGCAGCTTGTCGCCGGCCAGGGCACGCAGCCTGTCACGGCTGACGATCATGAAGCCGCCGAGCGACAGCGTCTCGCCCTTCGGCGTCGTGACGTTGGCCTGCATCGGCTCGAGCAGGTCGAGCGCCTTGAGGCGCTGGCCGAACAGGCGGGTGCGCTCGAAATGCGCCTGGTACTCCTTGAGAAACTCGAGCACCTTCGTCACGTAGGCCGTCGGCTGACCATCGTCGCCAAACAGCGCGTTGCCGCGCCCCTCGCGATTGACCCCGGGGTGCGCTTCGTCGATGCACAGCGTCAGCGACTTGCCGTCGGCGCTCGAGGCAAAGACGAATGGATAGCGACGAACGAAGGCCGGAACGTAGTCGGCCTGCCAGCGCGAATCGGACGACAGGTAGAGGTTCTGCTCGTTGCGCACGCCGAGCACCGCCGCCGGCATCAAGTCGTCACCCTGAGCGGTAAACACGATTGCGTACTCGGCCGCCGCGGGCGGAAACTCGGCAGCCATCAGCGGCACCGCGTTGATGCCGGCGCTGAACGGATAGCGGTCGCTCGCTTCGACCGACACGCCGGCGTGGCGCGTGTTCGACACGGGCACCGCGGACTCGTAGATCAACAACTGTTTGGGCACGGGCGGGGACTCCTCATCGGTGAGCGGCATGCGGCGCACGCCATGCTGCGTTTATAGCCGCTGCTGAGGCGCTGTCAAGCTTTCCGCTACCGTAGCGGCCGCGTTCCGCCCTGTCCGCCGCTCCTTGCCCCCTGCCGCCGGTAATACGCTCCCGTCACGGCAGTCGACGCTGCAAGCCCGCCGCCAGCGCGAGCAGTGCCAATCCGACGAGCAGCGACGACGCCGGCTCGGAGATGACGCCGCCCTGCGCCGGAGTCACGGTCAGGCGTCCCGACGTTCGCGAAATGTCGTAATCGGAGAACAGCAGGGACTCGAAGGCCAGTACGGCGTCGCCGAGCGGCGCATTCGGTTTGATGAGGAAGCGGACATCGACCAGTGACCCGGCGATGCCATCGACCGGCGGGCCGCCGGTCGCCAGGCTCATTTCCACCTGCAGCAGCGTGCCGCCCGCCGCGGTCGGAATCCCCGCCAGCAACGAGAAGCCGCCGGTCGCCGAGCCAGTGCTCGAGCCCAGGTAGCTGAAGACGTCGGAATCGAAGGTGAGCACCATATCGACCGCTTCGAGATGGTCAACGCCGCTATCGAACAGAGCGCTGGTGAGCACCGTGCCGCGTTCACCCGTGGTCGGCGTAGTGACGACCGAAAACGGCACCGCCTGCGCCGAAATTGCCGCCGACAGAAGACCGCACAAGCACAGCGCACGTACCGTGGCACCTCGTATCATTGCGTTTCCCCTTTCATGTTCCGTGTCAACAGCTGCTGCTCCGGCGGGCAGCGGCACCCTAAGTCCGCACCCGGCTGCTCGCCGCGTCCGCCCCCGGTGACGCCGCCAGTGTCACCTTCAGCCCGGCATTCGGCGACACCCTGCGCGCTTGACCGACGTTGCCGAGATAGTCCTTCAACCACGTCCTGCTCTTGCCGTCGGCAAGCAGCGCGTCATTGGTGCCTGGCGGCAGCGAGAAGCTGCCGGCAAGGTCGATCACCGGTCGCCATGGCGCGCTGCCGTCAATCGCCGATGCCGCCTGGCCGGCGCCGTCGAAGGCCGGCCGCGCTGAAAGCGCCTGCCATTGCGATTGCGTCGACAGCAGGCGATCCGGCGGTTGTGGGTCGCTCGCCGCAGCAACGATCGGCTCAGCTGGCACCTTGCCGGCAATCGTGATCCGCCCGTCGGTCGGGTCGACGCCGGCTTGCGGCGCGACGCCCAGGGTAAGGCGGCCATCGTTCAGCCGCGCGTATTGCAGATCGATCATGCTGACACCAGGCGCCGCATCGGCCTTGATACGCAGGTCGATGTCGAGCAAGGTGCCGCTACCGGCCGGCAGCGCGTCCAGCCGGCTCATGTCGACGGTGACCCGGCCGGCTTGCTGGCCGCTGACGAACCAGCCGAAGTCGCCGGTCAGCGAACCACGGCGCACCTCGACCAGTTCGAAGCGACTGGCGTCATAGACGATGCGCAGTTGCACCGATTCGAGCCCGGCGGCGGTGTCGATGCGTACCGGAACGGTGACCAGCTGGCCTGCTTCGGCGACGGCGTCAATCGGGACGTCGACCAGCGGGTCGGGACCGGCGAAGCCGAGCGGCCCGATGCCGTTGGGAATCGGCGGTATCTCCAGCCGGTCCGCAGTGCTCGCGCCGGTCAGGTAGCTCACTTCCTGCAGAACCCGGCTGGCGTCGATCGACGTCAGGCTGCCGCTGGCGTTGATGTCGGCGACGATCAGCGGGTCGACGTTGGCGTAGGCAGCGAAGCCGGAATCGAGTTTCACCAGGACGCGCTGGATGCGCTGGCCGTCGAGCGTACCGTAGGCGCCGTCACCGCTGGTGTCGCCGAGATAAGCGACAAGGTGCAAGGCGTCGTCGCCGGTCGCACTCTGGCCATCGATCAGCACGTCGTCGAGGTCGAGCAGATCCTTGGCGCCGTAAGCGGCAGTGGTCGGCACCTGCGCCTCGATGCGCAGCAGTTGCACCTTGCCGGCGGCCAGTGCGATCGGACTGCTGACGCGTACCTTGAGGACGCCGTCCGGCATCGGCAAACGATCGATGGTGGCACTGCCGGGCAGGTCGGCGCCGGCCGAGACGCTCTGTACGACCAGATCGGCCGGATCGTAGCGCAGGGTGAACTCGACGCTCGTGACCCCCGCGCCATCGGACAGGTAGAGCGGCAGGAGGCCGTTCTGCGAGGGGGCTGTGAGGTCAACGGACTGGCCCGGCCCGCGCATGAAGTCGGGAAGACTGAGGGTTCGTCCGCTAGCCGCAACGATGAAGCTGCTCTCGAAGGCGTCACCGGCAAGCCCGTCGCCGTTACCGTCAAGGCTGCCGCCGGCGAGGTCCCTGAAGGCGCTGGTGCCGCTTTCGAGGCGCACGGTGTAGCTGTCGGGCGCGAGCACGTCGCCGGTGCGCAGGAAGCTGAGTCCCTGGCCATCGGCGTCGACGATCAGTGAGCCTTTGACGGCGCCGCTGGCGAGCCCGAAGAGGGTGAGGTCGGGCGCACCGAGCTGGGCGGCTTCACTGTCGTAGAGGTTGAGTGCGGCGGGGTCGATGGCACGATTGAAGCGCACCTGGAAGCCGGACGCGGTGGGCGTCAGGGATGTGACCTTGAGCGCTTCGGCGGCTGTGACCTGCACCGGCAGGGCGTTGGCGGCGTAGCTGCCATCCTCGTCGGTGGCGGTCGCGGTGATGCTCACGGCGCCGCTGGCGGCGTAGGCATGAGTGACGCTGGCCGGGTTGCCGGTGATGTCGTCGATGCTGCCGTCACCCCAGTTGATGCGCCAGTTGCTGATGCTGTCCTGCCCCGGATCGCTGGCGGACAGATCCAGGGTATAGGGCTCGCCGAGGCCAATGCTGGCCGCGCCGCTCAGGAGCAGCGTCGGCGCGACGTCGAGGATCGAGACGTCGAAACTTGCGGTGCTGAAGGCGCCGGCAGTGTCGGTGGCGCGAACGACGATCCGGGTACTCGCCGGACCGTCGACTGGCGTCCAGGCGAAGAAGCCGCTGGCGGCGTCGATGCTGGCGCCGGCCGGCGCGCTATCCAGGCTGAAGCTCAGCGCATCGTTCTCGACATCGGCAGCACTGACGGTGAAGCCGAGCAGGCTGCCTTCGTCGACGGTCTGGTTGGCGATCGGATCGAGCGTTGGCGCATCGTTCACCGGCCGGATGGTCAAGGTAACCAGCGCGAGGTTGGAGTCAAACCGACCGTCGTTGGCGCGGTAGGTGAAGCTGTCGCTGCCGAAGTAGTCGGCGTCCGGCGTGTAGAGGAAGCCGCCGTCAGGCGCCAGGGTCAGCGTGCCGTGTTGCGGTTGATCGACTACGACGGCCGTCAGCGTCGGGCTGTCGATGTCGGTGTCGTTAGCGAGCACGCCAGACGCCGCAACGTTCAGCGGCACATCTTCGTCCAGCGTGAAGGCATCATCGACCGCTACCGGTGCATCGTCCACCGGCTGGATGGTCAGCGTAACCAGCGCCAGGTTGGAGTCGAACTGGCCGTCGTTGGCGCGGTAGCTGAAACTGTCACTGCCAAAGTAGTCGGCGTCCGGGGTGTAAAGGAAACCACCGTCAGGCGCCAGGATCAGCGCGCCGTGTTGCGGTTGATCGACCACGACGGCTGTCAGCGTCGTGCTGTCGATATCGCTGTCGTTGCTCAGAACACCGGCCGCCGGAACGTTGAGCGACGTGTCTTCGTTCAGCGTATAGGCATCATCGGCCGCTACCGGTGCATCGTTCATTGGCGTGATGGTCAGGGTAACCAGTGCCAGGTTGGAGTCGAACTGGCCGTCGTTGGCACGGTAGCTGAAGCTGTCGGCACCAAAGTAGTCGGCGTCCGGGGTATAGAGGAAGCCGCCGTCGGGCGCCAGGGTCAGCGTGCCGTGTTGCGGTTGATCGACCACGACGGCTGTCAGCGTCGGGCTGTCGATGTCGGTGTCGTTACCGAGCACGCCAGAGGCCGCAACGTTCAGCGGCACATCTTCGTCCAGCGTGAAGGCATCATCGACCGCCACCGGTGCACTGTTGACCGACGTGACCGAAATGCGGACCGTCCCGATAGCCTGACCGCCCGCACCGTCGATGACCGTGTAGTCGAAGGCATCGTCGCCGGAGTAGTTGGCAAACGGTGTGTAGCTTACCGTCCCGTCAGAGTTCAGCACGGCGCTGCCGTGCTGCGGTGTGCCTACCACGCTCACCGACAGAGGGTCGTTATCAACGTCGGTGTCATTGGCGGTGAGATTCAGCACTATCGGCGTGTCTTCGGGCGTGCTGGCACTGTCGTCAACGGCGACCGGAGCGTCGTTTACCGGCTGGATGCTCAGGGTGACCAGCGCCAGGTTGGAGTCGAGCTGGCCGTCGCTGGCGTGGTAGCTGAAACTGTCACTGCCGAAGTAGTCGGCATCAGGCGTGTAAAGGAAACCACCGTCAGGCGCCAGGGTCAGCACGCCGTGTTGCGGTCCATCGACCATCGCGGCGGTCAGCACCGGGCTGTCGATATCGCTGTCGTTGCTCAGAACACCGGCCGCAGGAACGTTGAGCGGCGTGTCTTCGTTCAGCGTGTAGTCGTCGTCAACGGCGACCGGAGCGTCGTTTACCGGCTGGATGCTCAGCGTGACCAGCGCCAGGTTGGAGTCGAACTGGCCGTCGTTGGCGCGGTAGCTGAAACTGTCACTGCCAAAGTAGTCGGCATCCGGGGTGTAAAGGAAACCACCGTCAGGCGCCAGGATCAGCGCGCCGTGTTGCGGCCCATCGACCAGGACGGCTGTCAGCGTCGGGCTGTCGATGTCGGTGTCGTTACCGAGCACGCCAGAGGCCCAACGTTCAGCGGCACATCTTCGTCCAGCGTGAAGGCATCATCGGCCGCCACCGGTTTCACCGGCGTGACAATGCGGAGTCGAGCTGGCCGTCGTTGGCGGTAGTGAAGCTGTCGGCACAAAGTATGGCTCCTCCGTCAGGGTCAGCGCGCTGTGTTGCGGGGCTCACGAGACAGCCGTCAGCGTCGGTGTCATGGCGGTGAGATCGGCACTACGGCGGTCTTCGGAGCTGGCGTCGTCACCGCGACCGGGCGTCGTTCCCGGCTGGATGTCAGGGTGACCGTGCCAGGTTGAGTCGACTGGCCGTCGCTGGCGGTAGTGAACTGTCAGCCAAGTAGTCGGCATCGGGTGTAAAGAAACCACCGTCGCGCAGATCAGCGGCCGTGTTGCGTATCGACCGACTCGGCTGTCGATTCTGTCGTTGCCAGAACCCGGCCCGGACGTTAGCGTGTCTTCGTTCAGCGTGTAGTCGTCGTCGACGCGACCGGAGCGTCGTTTACCGGCTGGATGGTCAGCGTGACCAGCGCCAGGTTGGAGTCGAGCTGGCCGTCGTTGGCACGGTAGGTGAAGCTGTCGGCACCAAAGTAGTCGGCATCCGGGGTGTAAAGGAAACCACCGTCAGGCGCCAGGATCAGCGCGCCGTGTTGCGGTTGATCGACCACGACGGCTGTCAGCGTCGGGCTGTCGATGTCGGTGTCGTTAGCGAGCACGCCAGAGGCCGCAACGTTCAGCGGCACATCTTCGTCCAGCGTGAAGGCATCATCGACCGCCACCGGTGCACTGTTGACCGACGTGACCGAAATGCGGACCGTCCCGATAGCCTGACCGCCCGCACCGTCGATGACCGTGTAGTCGAAGGCATCGTCGCCGGAGTAGTTGGCAAACGGTGTGTAGCTTACCGTCCCGTCAGAGTTCAGCACGGCGCTGCCGTGCTGCGGTGTGCCTACCACGCTCACCGACAGAGGGTCGTTATCGACGTCGGTGTCATTGGCGGTGAGATTCAGGACTATCGGTGTGTCTTCGTGCGTGCTGGCACTGTCGTCGACGGCGACCGGAGCGTCGTTTACCGGCTGGATGGTCAAGCTGACGGTTGCCAGTTTGGAGTCAAGCTGGCCGTCGCTGGCGCGGTAGCTGAAACTGTCACTGCCAAAGTAGTCGGCATCCGGGGTGTAAAGGAAATCACCGTCAGGCGCCAGGATCAGCGCGCCGTGTTGCGGTCCATCGACCACGACGGCTGTCAGCGTCTGGCTGTCGATGTCGGTGTCGTTGCCCAGAATGCCGGGCGCCGGAACGTTGAGCGGCGTGTCTTCGTTGAGCGTATAGGCATCATCGGCCGCTACCGGGGCATCGTCCACCGGCGTAATGGTCAGGGTAACCAGTGCCAGGTTGGAGTCGAGCTGGCCGTCGTTGGCACGGTAGCTGAAGCTGTCGGCACCAAAGTAGTCGGCGTCCGGGGTATAGAGGAAGCCGCCGTCGGGCGCCAGGGTCAGCGCGCCGTGTTGCGGTTGATCGACCACGACGGCTGTCAGCGTCGTGCTGTCGATATCGCTGTCGTTGCTCAGAACACCGGCCGCCGGAACGTTGAGCGACGTGTCTTCGTTCAGCGTGTAGGCATCATCGATCGCCACCGGTGCGTCGTTCACCGGCGTAATGGTCAGCGTGACCAGCGCCAGGTTGGAGTCGAGCTGGCCATCGCTGGCGTGGTAGCTGAAGCTGTCACTGCCGAAGTAGTCGGTGTCAGGCGTATAGAGGAAGCCGCCGTCGGGCGCCAGGATCAGCGTACCGTGTTGCGGTTGATCGACCACGACGGCTGTCAGCGTCGGGCTGTCGATATCGCTGTCGTTGCTCAGAACACCGGCCGCCAGGACGTTGAGCGGCGTGTCTTCGTTCAGCGTGTAGGCGTCGTCGATCGCCACCGGGGCGTCGTTCACCGGCGTAATGGTCAGGGTGACCAGCGCCAGGTTGGAGTCGAGCTGGCCGTCGTTGGCGCGATAGGTGAAGCTGTCGCTGCCAAAGTAGTCGGCGTTCGGGGTGTAGGTGAAGTCACCAGCGGCGCTGAGGGTCAGCGTGCCATGCGCGGGTCCATCAACCAGGCTCGCGGTGAGCGGATTGCCGTCGACATCGCTGTCGTTCGCGAGAATGCCAGGCGCAGCGATGCTGAGCAGGGTGTCCTCGGCCGTCGTGTAGTCGTCGTCGGTCGCCATCGGGGCGGTATTGCCGGTTGCCGAGCGGATGGTTAGCAGGCCATCGGTCGGATCCTGCCCGGCAATCGGGAGAGGCGTCAGGACCAGACCGTCCTCGTTGAGGCTGACCTGGGTGAGGTTCAGCGCGGTGGCGCCCAATGCTGCCGTGGGCTTGATCCGGAAGTCGATGTCGAGCAGGCTCCCCCCACCGGCGGGAAGGGCAACGGTGAGCGCGAGGCCGACGGTGACTACGCCGGCCGTAGCCGAGTTGCTAACGACCGTCGCGCCCTTGCTCGCGGAACCCGCGCGAACGTCAAGGACTTCGAGCATTGCGGGATCATAGACAAGCCGTAGATCGGCAGCTTCGAGCCCCAGGGCATCGTCGATCAGCACAGGAACGGTGATGACGCTGCCGGGGACTGCGCTGAGGTCGGTGGGGATGTGCACGTACGGGTCGGGTCCCGGTGTGGCAACGGTGACGGCAATCCCGGCCAGCGGCGGGATCTCGATCGGTTCGAAACCGACCACTTCCTGCAGGATGCGCGTCGCGTCCTGCGAGCTGACTGTGCGGTTGCCGGTGATGTCGGCGACCACCACCGGATCGGCAAGCAGATAGGCGGCGAAGCCGCTGTCCAGACCGACCACCTGGCGAAGGACTCGCTGGCCATCCAGCGAGCTGTAGGCGCCGTTGCCGGTGGTGTCGCCGAAGTAGGCGACGACGTGGACGGCGTCGTCACCGACCGCAGCGACCTTTCCCTCGTTAGCCGAGACGCCGGTCAGGTCGAGTACCTGCTTCGCACGGTAGGGGGCGGTCGCCGGGACGGCGGCCGTGAGGGTGAGGATGTCCACAGCGCCGGAGGCGAGCGGTATGGGGAACGACATCGCGACCTTGACCTGGCCGGGGATGGTGAGGTTGGCGACCAGCATGCTGCCGACAGGCAGGGCGGTGACGTCGCTGATGGTCAGCAGCGCGGGGTCGTAGTTGAGAGTGAACCGCAGCGAGTCGACGCCGGCGCCGTCGCTGAGGCGGATCGGGATGCCGGCGACAGTGGTGGGGATGTTGACCGGCTGGCCGGGGCCGCGCATGACGTCGGGTAGCGAGACGACGCGCGGTAGCGGGCCGACGACGGCGAAGCTGGTGAAGTAGTCGCCGCCTGGTGTGCCGTCGTCGTCGCCGTCGAGTAGTTCTCCTGCTACGTCTTTGAAGCCGCTGACCGCGCTACGTAGTGTGAGGCTGTAGCTATCCGGCGCGAGCACGCCACCCGTCTTGATGAACGTGATTTCGTCGCTGGTTCGATTCACCACTAGCGAGCCGTGGATATCTCCTTGCGTCGCGCCGAAAAGCGCAAGATCTGCGGTACCCAATCCACCCGTCGCTGAGTCGTACAGGTTCAGGACGCTAGCGTCGAATGGTTTGTTAAATCGGATAACAATGCCGCTTGGGACAACGTCAAGTGAGCTTACGAGAAAACCGGTTTGTGCGACAATCGTGACCGTGCCTCCGATGATGATCCCGTCAATTAGCGCTGTCCTTGCGTAGAGATTCAGACCGTTCAAGTCTAGAGTCGTGCCCGCAGGGACAATTAGCGAGTTGGCGTAGACCGCCTCTGAGTCATTGCCGGAGGCGTTGTGTGATTGATCGACCAGTTGTACGCGCGCGTTGTTTGCGAGCCTCAGCGTCTCGTAAGAAAAATTACTCGAAAACCCGCGAATAACGGCACCAAAGTCTTGCCCCATCGCTTCCAAGAGTTGGGGTGATGCAACCGTGCCGTTGCCGTCGAGGGCCAGAGTGGCCTGCGCGGCGAATTGACCAGCATTAGTCGTGCCGCCGAGCACGTTCCCGCTGACGTTAAATGAACTCCCGATAGTGCCGGTGAGCGCACCCAGTGCGTTGATGACCAGCGATGTCTCGATATCGAAACTGCCTCCTGCGGCGCGTAGAACACCATCGTTGACAAGGCTGGCGCCCAGGATTCGGATTGTCTGCCCAGTCGCGCCAGCGCACATGGTGCCGAGGTTCAAGATGGTAGAGTTGGC
>JACKLX010000005.1 GCA_024235695.1 Accumulibacter sp. | reverse complement strand
GCGGGCTTCGGGAAAGGCCGCCGGCAAGTGCGGCGCCAGGGCGCGCAGCAGGTCGCCGGCACCGAAGGCGAGGATCAGGTCGGCGCTGATCTCGCGCAGCGGCGCCAGCGCCGCTGCGATGTTCGCGGGGTCGCGCACAAGGATCTGGGCAAGCTGCATCGGCACTTCTCCTGGCTGGTCGTCCGAGGCGTCGCCAGCAAGCCTGCAGGGTACTGCGCTGGCGCCTGCCGGACAAGGATGCTGGTCGGCGCTCGCCAGCCGCTGCGGTCTATGGTCGTCGTGGTTTGCGCGGCGCGCCGGCGAGCAGCCGATCGTAGACGGCGTTCGGCAGCAGGCGCAGCAGTTTGCCGACGATGCCCATCTGCCAGGGAATCACGACGTAGCTTCGGCGACGCGCGATCGCTTGCGCGAAGCGGACCGCAGCGACGTCGGCGGGTATCAGGAAGGGCATCGGGAAAGGATTGCGCTCGGTCATCGGCGTCGCGATGTAACCCGGACAGATGGTCAGAACGCTGATGCCGGAAGCGCGCAGTTCGACGCGCAGGCTCTCGAGATAGCTGATCGCCGCGGCCTTCGAGGCGCTGTACGCTGCCGATCCCGGCAGGCCGCGGATGCCGGCGACCGAGGCGATGCCGACCAGCCGGCCGCGGCCGGCGCGGCGCATGCCGCCGATGAACGGCGAGAAGGTCGCCGCCATGCCGTAGAGGTTGGTGTCCATCACCTGCCGGATGACCGCGAGATCCTCCGGATGTTCGGTCAGCGTGCCGACCGAGACGCCGGCGTTGGCGATGACGATGTCGGGAACGCCGAGGCGGCCGATGAAATCGTCGGCGGCAGCGCGCAAGGCGGCCGCGTCGGTGACGTCCAGCGGGTAGCAGCTGATCTGTCCTGGCCAGCGTGTGGCCAGTGCCTGCAAGGGCATCGCTCGCCGCGCCACCAGCCCGAGCAGCGCGCCCTGCGCGGCGTAGTGCTCGGCCAGCGCCTGGCCGATGCCCGACGAGGCGCCGGTGAGGAACAACTTGCGGACGGGCTGCACGCGGTCTCCAGGCGGTTTGCCAAGGGCTTGCGGCTGCTGCCGCGCCGCTGGCGAAGGCAGCGCCTCAGCCGGGCCTGTTGTCTTGGTCAGCCCTACTTCTTGCCGCGATCGCTGCGCGCCTTGTCGATCACCTGGTCGGCCAGCACGACCAGCTCGGAAAAGGCCTTGACCTCCTTGCCGGTGACCAGGTACTTGCCGTCGACGGCAAGCGCCGGAACGCCCTGGATCTTGTACGCCTGCGCCATCTGGTCACCACGCCTGGCCTGGCTGATGACCCCGAAGGAGTTGTAGGCATCGGTGAACTTCTTCGTATCGACGCCTTGCGTGCCCACCCAGGCGATGATGCTCTTGTCGTCGTAAAGCTTCTTGCCCTCCTGATGCAGGGCGACAAATACGGCGCCGTCGAGCCTGTTCAGTTCGCCGATCGCTTCCAGTGCGTAGTACAGCCTGGCCAGGCTGGCCCACTGCGGACGCCCGAAAGAGATCGGCACCCGTTTGAACACCACGTCAGCGGGCAGGGCCGCTGCCCACTTGCTCACCGTCGGGTGGAAGTCGCTGCAATGCGGACAGCCGTAGGAGAAGAACTCGAGCACTTCCAGCTTGGCCGGGTTGTCGGTGACCTGGGCCGGGACAATGGCCACGTAGTCGCGACCCACGGTCAGTTCGGCGCGGGCCGGCAGAGCCATCGCCAGCGCGGCCAGGGCAATTGCCAGCAGCCATCCACTCATGCGTCCTTGCATTGCTTTTCTCCTTGGTTGAGCGCGTCTTGTCGCTAGTCTTTCTTGACCACGTTGACATCGATACCCTGTCTGGCCAGTTCGGCGCGCAAGGCGTTCACATCGTCCATTCGCTGGTACGGGCCCAAGCGCACGCGGTACCACACCTTGTCCTGCAGCATCACCTGCTGGATTCGTGCTTCTGCGCCAAGTAACGCCAGTCGTGCCTTCTGGTTGTCCGCTTCGCCGACGCTCTGGAACGAACCGGCCTGCAGGTAGATCGGCTGCTTGAGTGTCGGTTCCCGGTCGGCCCTGGTGGTCTCGGCGGGCTTGACTTCGGCCGGCAGGCTTTCGGCCGCCTTGCGTTCGGTCGCAGGAGCGAGCGCCGCCTGGCCCGGCGCCGGCTGGGCCTGGGTCGGATCGGGAATCGCCTCGGCGTTGCCCGGCAGGATCTTGTAGAAGTCGAAGCGCGGCTTTTCGGGGGCGGTCGAGTCGCCGGGCTTGCCGGGCAGCGCCACCGGCGCTGGCGCGAGTTCGGGCATGGCCGGATTCGCCGGTGGCGTCGGCGCGTCCGAAACCGGCGCCGGCAGTTTCGGCTGTTGCCCGGTGGTGGTGAAGGGCAGGGGCACCTTGTTCACGTACCAGACGACGCCGGCGACGACGACGACGCCGACCACCAGACCAATGAACAGGCCGAGCAGCGTGCCGCCGCCCGACTTCGTCCGGGGCGGCGTCTTGCGGGGTTTCATGTCACGACTCATAACGGTCCTCTGTACTCGAATCACATCGACTCCGGGCAGCTTACGCCAAGAATCGCCATCGCATTGCGGATCACCTGGCGGACCGCCGCGGCCAGCGCGACGCGCGCCGCCCGCAATGCGGGGTCGTCGACCAGCATCCGCTCGGCGTTGTAATAGCTGTGGAATTCGGCGGCCAGATCCTTGAGGTAGAAAGCGATCAGGTGTGGCGCCAAGTCGTCGGCAGCGGCTTCGACGACCTCGGGGAACTCGCCCAGGCGCGCCGCCAGGCCCAGCTCGTGCGCGTTGTCGAGCCGCGAAAGGTCGGCTGCCGCGAGCGTTTCCGGGTCGCCGGCCCACAGGGACAGCAGCGAGCAGACGCGCGCGTGCGCGTACTGGATGTAGTAGACCGGGTTTTCATTCGACTGGCTCTTCGCCAGATCGAGGTCGAAATCGAGGTGCTGGTCGGACTTGCGCAGGACGTAGAAGAAGCGGCAGGCGTCGTTGCCGACCTCGTCGCGCAGCGTGCGCAAGGTCACGAACTCGCCCGAGCGGGTCGACATCTGTGCTTTGCGGCCGGCGCGATAGAGCACCGCGAACTGCACCAGTGCCACTTCCAGCCGCTCGGCGTCGAGGCCGAGCGCGCTGACCGCGCCCTTGACCCGCGCGATGTAGCCGTGATGATCGGCACCCCAGACGTTGATGATCCGCTGAAAGCCGCGCTCGTACTTGTTGAGGTGATAGGCGATATCCGACGCGAAGTAGGTGTACTGGCCATTCTCGCGTTGCACGACGCGATCCTTCTCGTCGCCGAATGCGGTCGACCTGAACCAGCGGGCGCCATCCTGACGGTACAGATGACCACCCTTCTCGAGCCGTTCGACGCAGCGCGCGACCAGCCCGGTGGCGAACAGCGAGCGCTCGGAAAACCAGACGTCGAAACAGACGCCCGACTCCTCGAGGTCGCCGCGGCAGTCGGCCAGTTGCTCGGTGAGGACATGGTCGTGCACGTAGGCCCAGTCGCCGGCGAGCAGCTGCTTGGCGTTGCCAATCAGCGCGTCGAGGTGCGCCTCGCGCTGTTGCGTCGCTTCGCCGTCGGTGCGCTCGGCGTCGGGCAGTGGCGGCACTCCGTCGGTCACGCGGGTCGCCTGATGGACGAAACGGTCGCCGTGTGCCGTCAGCAGCTGCCTGGCCATTTCACGGACATAGCTGCCCTGGTAGGCGTTGCTCGGGAAAGGCAGCTGGCCAGCGTCGCCGCCGGCCAGTTGCACATAGCGCAGCCAGGTCGACAAGGCGAGGATGTCCATCTGGCGGCCGGCGTCGTTGACGTAGAACTCGCTGGTGACGTCCCAGCCGGCGAATGCCAGCAGCTTGCACAGGCTGCCGCCATAGGCGGCGCCGCGGCCGTGACCGACGTGCAGGGGCCCGGTCGGGTTGGCCGAAACGAACTCGACCACCACTTTTTGCTTGCCGCCAGCCGTCGAGCAACCGAATGCGTTGGCCTGTTCGAGGACGTCGCGCACGACTTCGAGCTTGGCCGCCGGCCGCAGGCGGAAGTTGATGAAACCGGCACCGGCGACCTCGGCGCGGTCGACTAGCGGCGAGGTCGGCAACTCGGCCAGCAGCAGTTGTGCCAGTTGCCGCGGATTGCGCTTCAGCGAGCGCGCCAGCTGCATCGCCAGATTGCACGAGAAGTCACCGTGGGCAGCCTGCTTGGGTCGTTCGATCGCGATTTCGCTGTCGGCCTCGGCCGGCGCGACGCTGCGCAGGGCGCTACGCATCAGGTCGGCAAGGTGGGATTTCAGGTCGTGACTCATCGGGCGGCATCGCGTGGTGGATTCTGTCGAGCCATCGATTATACGATGCCGGCGGGTCGCCGGCGAATGTACGACGCCGCTGTGCCGCCGGCCAGCGATCGGCGGCGCGGTCGAGTTCGTTTCTGTGTAAACTCACGGTTTTCCCGCTGATCCGCGTGCCGCCCGCCGTGCGACTCTTCCGCCTCGTCAAAATCCTCAGCATCGCGAGCCGCTACGGCCTTGACGAGATGATCCTCGAACACGAGCCGAGCGGCCGGCTGGCGGCACTGTCGCGCGCCCTGCACTTCTGGCGGCGCTTCGACAGTCCCTCGGCGGTTCGCCTGCGTCTGGCGCTCGAATCGCTGGGACCGATATTCGTCAAGTTCGGGCAGGTACTGTCCACCCGCCGCGACCTGCTGCGTCCCGACATCGCCGACGAACTCGCCAAGCTGCAGGATCGCGTGCCACCGTTCTCGCCGGCGCTGGCGCTGGCGCAGATCGAAAAGGCCTACGGTCGGCCGGCCAGCGAGGTATTCGCCGAGTTCGACGCGACGCCGGTGGCCAGCGCCTCGATCGCGCAGGTGCACTTTGCCCGCCTGCGGCCCGAAGACGGCGGTCACGAGGTCGCGGTCAAGGTCCTTCGCCCCGAAATGCGCGCGGTCATCGCCAACGATCTGGCGCTGCTCGATACCCTCGCCGGGCTGCTCGAGAAAGTCTGGTCGGACGGCAAGCGGCTGAAGCCGCGCGAAGTCGTCGCCGAGTTCGCCAAGTATCTCTACGACGAACTCGACCTGATGCGCGAGGCCGCCAACTGCTCGCAATTGCGGCGCAATTTCCACGGCTCGCGGCTGCTGCTGGTTCCCGAGGTGTATTGGGATCAGTGCACGACCACGGTGATGGTCATGGAGCGCATGCGCGGCATCCCGATCAGCCAGACCGGGGCGCTGATCGTCGCCGGTGTCGACCTGCCGGCGCTGTCGCGCGCCGGCGTCGAGATTTTCTTCACGCAGGTTTTCCGTGACGGCTTCTTTCACGCCGACATGCACCCCGGAAACATCTTCATCGCCACCGACCCGGCGCACCACGGCAGCTACATCGCGCTCGACTTCGGCATCGTCGGGACGCTGACCGACACCGACAAGAACTATCTGGCGCAGAACTTCCTGGCTTTCTTCCAGCGCGACTACAAGCGCGTCGCGACCGCACACATCGAGGCCGGCTGGGCGCCGGCCGATACCCGCGCCGACGAGTTCGAGGCGGCGGTGCGGGCGGTCTGCGAGCCGATCTTCGACCGGCCGCTGCACGAGATCTCGTTCGGGCGGGTGCTGCTGCGCCTGTTCCAGACCTCGCGCCGCTTCAACGTCGAAATCCAGCCGCAGTTGGTGATGCTGCAGAAGACGCTGCTCAACATCGAAGGCCTCGGTCGTCAACTCGACCCCAACCTCGATCTCTGGAAGACCGCCAAGCCCTTCCTCGAACGCTGGATGAGCGAACAGGTCGGCCGCCGTGCCTTCCATCGCGGCGTGCAGCAGGAGGCGCCGAACTGGGCGCGGATGCTGCCGCAACTGCCACGGCTGGTGCACCAGGCGCTGGCGCAGCCGAAACGTTCCGATCTGGCGCCGCTGCTCGCCGAACTGGCGCGCACGCAGCGTCGGCAGGCGCGTTGGCTGGCGATCATCGCCGCCCTGCTGGCAGCACTGCTGCTCAGCCACTACCTGTAGTCTTTCGGAGAAAGTCCGCATGCATCGCGTCGTGATCAGTGCCAGCAGTGTCCGTGCCGCGCCGCACACCATCAGCAACGCCGAACTGGTCGCCTCGTACAACAGTTATGTCGGCCAGTTCAACCAGGCCAACGCGGCACGCATCGCTGCTGGCGAGCTTGTCGCGCTCGAGGAATCGAATGTCGAGTTCATCGAAAGGGCATCCGGCATCGGCCGCCGCTACGTCATCGACAAGGCCGGCATCCTCGACCCGCACCGGATGCGCCCGAAGCTTGCGTCGCGGAGCAACGAGCAGCTGTCGCTGCAGGCCGAGATGGCCGTCGCCGCCGGCGGCGAGGCGCTGGCGGCTGCCGGTCGCCACGCCGGCGAGATCGATGCGGTGATCTGCGCGGCGTCGAACATGCAACGCCCGTATCCGGCGATCGCCGTCGAGATCCAGCAGGCGCTGGGGATCGGCCAGGGCTACGCTTTCGACATGAACGTCGCCTGCTCGTCGGCAACCTTCGCGCTCGAGCTGGCGGTCAATGCGGTGCGCTGCGAGAGCGCGCGCAGCGTGCTGGTGGTCAACCCGGAAATCTGCTCGGCGCACCTTGCCTGGAAGGATCGCGACTGCCACTTCATTTTCGGTGACGTGTGCACAGCGATCGTCGTCGAGAAGCTCGAAACCGCCCGCTCGGCCAACGCCTGGGAGGTTCTCGGCAGCAAGCTGGCGACCCGTTTCTCGAACAACATCCGCAACAACGCCGGCTTCCTCTCGCGCTGCGAAGATCGCGACCCGGACGATCGTGATCAGTTGTTCGTCCAGGAGGGTCGCAAGGTCTTCAAGGAGGTCTGCCCGATGGCCGCCGCGCACATCACCGACCATCTCGCCAGCCTCGGCCTGACGCCGGCGCAAGTGCGCCGTTTCTGGCTGCACCAGGCCAATCTGGCGATGAACCAGTTGATCGGTCGCCGCCTGTTGGGACGCGAAGCGACCGCCGACGAGGCGCCGGTGATCCTCGACGAATTCGCCAATACCGCGTCGGCTGGCTCGATCATCGCGTTCCACCGCCACAGCGCCGACCTCGCCGCCGGCGACTTCGGGCTGATCTGTTCCTTTGGCGCCGGCTATTCGATCGGCAGTCTGGTCGTCCGCAAGCATTGACACGCTGGCCCTGGCTGGCGGTCAGCCGGCCGGCGATCGCCGCCATCCCGGCCAGCGCAGGCGGGCTTCGAAACCGCCGCCGGGCAGGTTCTCGAACTCCAGGCAGGTGCCGTGCAATTCGGCGATCCGCTGACTGATCGCCAGTCCGAGGCCACTTCCTTCGGACCTTGCGGCGCGGCCACGATAGAAGCGCTCGGCCAGCCGCGGCAGTTCGTCGGGCGCGACGCCGGGGCCGTCGTCGGCAACGCCGAGCGCAACCTGGTGCCGATCGCGCCGCGCGAAAACGGTGATCGTGCTGCCCGGCGGCGTATGACGCATGCCGTTGTCGAGCAGGTTGCCGAGCACGATGCGCAGCAACTCGGCGTCGCCGCTGACCTGCAGCGGACGGTCGGCGGCGCGCAGGCGGATCTGCCGGCCTTCCCCATCCGGCGGTCGTTCGGCGAACACTTGCCGCGCGATTTCGGCGAGGTCGACGTCGGCGGCACGGGCCACGTCGGCGAGCGGGTCGAGGCGCGCCAGGCGCAGCAGCTGTTCGACGACCCGGGTGGCCCGGTCGCTGCCGGCCAGGACCTGCGCCAGCGCGCGTCGGCGGTCGTCGGTGTCGACCGTCAGTTGCGCGACCTGCGCCTGCACCCTGACCGCCGCCAGCGGCGTGCGCAACTCGTGCGCGGCGTCGGCGGTGAACCGGCGCTCCCTGTCCAGCGTCTCACGCAGCTTGATCAGCAGGCGATTGAGCGCGCTGATCAGCGGCTGCGCTTCGAGCGGTGCGCGGTGGCCCGGCAAGGCCTCGAGGTTTGCCGGCGATCGTGCCGCGACATCGCCGGCCAGGTCGTCGAGGGGTTTCAGTGCGCGGCGCACCGCGAGGTAGATCAGCAGCAGGAGCATCGGCGAAATCAGCGCCATCGGGAGAACCGCCTGGCTGGCCAGTTCCAGCGCCGCGCGGTCGCGCAGCCTGATCGACTGGCCGACCTGCACCCGGTAGTCGGCGGCGCTCGACGCCACGGTCAGCAAGCGCCAGGGGTGGCCGTCGTGTTCGATCACCGTGTAGCCGGGGGTCGCCAACAGGGAGGCGTTTGGCGCGTCCTGTGAGCGCAGCAGCAAGGAGCCGTCGCCGCGCCCGATCTGGAACTCCAGCGGTGCTTCGTAACCACTCGCCTCGGCGGCGGCGAGTGTCGCCAGGGGTCTTGCCAGATCGGCGAGGTGATCCTGCCGGTCGCTGGCGAGCGCCAGCAGCAGTCTGGCCGATTGCGCCAGGTGACCGTCCATCAGTTCCTCCGCCTCGTGTTGCGCCTGCCGATAACTGAGCGCGCCGCTCGCCGCCAGCGCCAGCATCGCGGCAATGCCGACGGTGCGCAGCAGGCGTCGGCGCAGGGACTGCGGGCGCCCTCGCCGGTCGGGCATCAGTCGGCGTCTCCGAGCCGATAGCCGAGGCCGCGAACCGTGCGGATGAAGTTGACGCCGAGCTTCCGGCGCAGATTGTGGATGTACACCTCGACCGTGTTGCTGCCGGTTTCCTCGCCCCAGGCGTACAGACTCTCTTCGATCTGGCTGCGGCTGCGGATGTGCGACTTGTGCCGCAGCAGGTCGTGCAGCAGCGTGAATTCGCGCGCCGACAAGGCCACCTCCTGGCCATCGCGGGTCACCCGCTTGCTCGCCGGATCGAGGACGATGCCGGCGTGCGCCAGGGTCGGCGTCGCGGCACCACCCGCGCGGCGAATCAGCGCCCGCAGCCGCGCCTGCAGCTCGAGAAGGTCGAAGGGCTTGGTCAGGTAATCGTCGGCGCCGGCGTCCAGTCCGGCGATCTTGTCGGCGCTGGTGTCGCGGGCGGTGAGAATCAGGACCGGCAGCTGATGACCCTGGCGACGCAGGTCGCCGAGCAGCGACAGGCCATCGCGGCGCGGCAGTCCGAGGTCGAGGAGGCAGGCCTGGTAGGCGTGATCGAGCAGCGCCAGCCGCGCCGCTTCGCCGTCGCGTACCCAGTCGACCGCGTAGTCAGCCAGCTTCAGGCCGGCGCGAATGCCGTCGCCGAGCAGGGCGTCGTCTTCAACCAGCAGAATGCGCACCGGGTGGTGTTCCTTCGCGAGTTCTGGGGCGGTGGCCGGGATCCTGGCGGGCCGGCGGTGTGCCTGGCCGACCTTACAGCGGGCAGCCGAAGCGGCTCAGCAACTGCGCCGTTTCGCACAGCGGCAGACCCATCACCCCGGAATAGCTGCCGGCGAGGTGTTCGACGAACATCGCGGCGCGACCCTGGATGCCGTAGGCGCCTGCCTTGTCCATTGGTTCGCCGCTGGCCACATAACGCTCGATCTCGCCATCGTCGAGCTGCCGAAAGCGCACCTCGCTGATCGACAGCGCCAATTCGATACGCCCTTCGAAGCCGACGGTGACGGCGCTGAGCACGCGATGCGTGGCGCCGGAAAGGCGGCGAAGGATTCGTCGGGCGTCGTCGGGGTCGGCCGGTTTGCCGATCAGCTCGCCAGCCAGTTCGATGGTCGTGTCGGCGGCCAGCACCGGTTGCCGCAGCAGCCGGCGCCAGTCGACGATCCGGCAACCCAGTTCGGCCTTGTTGCGGGCGATGCGCTCGACGTAGTCGATCGCCCTTTCGTCGGGCAGCGGCGTTTCGTCAAGTTCGGGGTCGCCGCGTTGCGTGCTGCGAAAGGCGATGGTGTCGAAAGTGACGCCGATCTGGGTCAGCAGCTCGCGTCGGCGCGGGCTGCGCGACGCGAGATGCACGCGTGGGTACGGCATGGCGATCGACATCAGCCCTCCCGGTGGTAAGGATGCTGGCGAACGACGCTGATCGCGCGATAGAGTTGTTCGCACAGCAGCAAGCGCGCCAGTGCGTGCGGCAGCGTCAGGCTGGAGAGGCGGATCGTTTCGTCGGCCTGCCGCTTCAGTTCGTCGTCGATGCCATCGGCGCCGCCAATGACGAAGGCCGTTGCCGCACCGGCGCGCATCCAGCCTGCAAGGCGCTGGGCCAGTTGCCGGGTCGGCAGATCGTCGCCACGCTCGTCGAGCACGACGACTCGCCCATAGCCTTGCAGCGCCGCCCGCAGGCGGGTCTTTTCGGCGGCCAGCAGTTGTTCGCGGGTCTTCGAGCCGCGGCTCTCCGGCTTGACCTCGACGATTGCCAGCGGCAGTTCGCGCGGCATCCGCTTGATGTACTCGGCGCAGCCCTGAGCCACCCAGGCGGGCGGTTTGTGGCCGACGGCGAGAATGGCCAGTTTCATCCCCCGCCTGTGGCGGCCTCATGCGCTTCGGCGAGCGTCCGGCGGACGCGTGCCGGGCCCTTTCCTCCCCACAGTTCTTCCAGCCGGTAGTAGCTGCGCACCGCCGGCTGCATGACGTGCACGACGATGTCGCCAAGGTCCACCAGCACCCAGTCACCGGTTTCCTCGCCTTCGCAGGAGATGATGTCCACCCCCGCTTCGCGCGCCTTGTCCTGAACGTTGCGGGCCAGCGACCTGACCTGGCGGTTGGAGTCGCCACAGGCGACAACGATACTGTCGAAAAGCGACGTCAGCCGGCTGGTGTTGATGACCTCGATATCACGGCCCTTGATGTCTTCCAGCGCGTCGACGACGAGCTTTTCGAGCTGCGGTAGTTTCATTGGCGAGTCAGTGCTCCGGGTAAAGGTGATGGTCTCGAATATAAGCGATAACTTCGTCGGGCAGCAAATAACGGGGGCTGCAGCCGCTGGCCAGCAGCTCGCGAATCTGCGTCGCCGAAATCGCCAGCTGGGTCATCGCGAAGCTGACGATACGGCCGGCGGTCGATTGCCCGAGCGCCGCTGGATCGCTGCTGTGGCGCTCGGCATAGCAACTGGCCAGCGCCGCCGGCAGCTGGCCCGGGTCGACCGGAAAGCCCGGACGATGGGCGACGGCGATGTGTGCCAGATCAAGCAGCGATTGCCAGCGATGCCAGCTCGCCAGGCCGGTGAATGCGTCGGCGCCGAGCAGCAAGACCAGTGACCGCTGCTGGCCAAGCTGGTCGGGCTGACGCAGCCGTTCGAGCGTTAGCACGGTGTAGCTGGCGCGTGCGTTGTCGACTTCGGTGTGGTCGACTTCAAAGGCCGGATTTTCGGCCGTCGCCAGGCGGACCATCGCCAGGCGCTGGCGGGCGCTGACCTGCGGTGCCTGGCGCAGCAGCGGCTGGCCGGCCGGAATCCAGCGCACGCCGGCAAGGTCGAGGCTGAAGGTCGCTTCCTCGGCGAGGCGCAGGTGGCCGAAATGAACAGGGTCGAAGGTGCCGCCAAAAACGCCCAGCGGCTTGCCGACCGGCGGCTCAGGCATCGACCGACTCGCTGGTCACGAAGACGTCGCGGTAGCTGACGTAGAAGCTGGCGAACAGCGTTGGTGCGAGCACCAGAATGATCGCCACGGTGACCAGGACGGTCAGCAAGCCGGCGCCGTCCGGCAGCAGGGTCGCCAGCACGCCGAGCAGCACCGCCGGCAGCACCGTGACGGCGAGCATCACCGCCAGCGAGTAGACCAGGAAGGCGCGCCAGTTGCGGAGGCAGGCGACGAAGCTGAAGAACAGCGCCTTGCCCGGCGACAGGCCATGCCAGCCGGCGAGCACCGGTGCATACCAGTAGGCCATGATCAGCGGACACAGCAGCAACAGCGCGATCTGCGTCGCCAACAGCAGACTGCCGCTGCTCACCGCTTGCTCGTCGGGCTTCTCGCCGGCGAGCATCAACTGCATCAGCGCGCCGTCGTCGGCGATCGCCGAGACGGCGAGTATGGCGACCGTTACCGCCAGGTAGATGGCACCGAGGGTGATCAACGAGCGGAGATTTCTCTCGAAGCCCGAGAACAGCAGTTGCGGGCCGAGCGGCAAACCGCGATCGATGTTTCGGCAGGCGTTCATCAGGCTGACCGAAAACGCCGGGATGCACAGCGTCGTGGCGATCGTGCCGACCAGCGGGATGACGTTCACCAACGCCATCAGCATCCAGTAGCTGACCACCAGGAAAGTCAGCAGCAGGTGATTCTTGCGAAAAAGCCGAAAGCCGTCGGTCAGCCAGCGCCAGCCGTGCGCTGCGGGAAGGGTCAGTGCTTGCATGGTGTGACGACGCTCAGGTGGCCAGGAAAATGTCTTTGTAGGAGGCGTACACGGAGCCCGCCAGGACCGGTCCGAGGACCAGGAAGCCGAGGCCGACGGGCAGAGCGGCGAAAAAGGCAAGGACCATGACGATCAGCCCATAGACCAGGAATACCACGACGTTCTTCAGGCAGGCGTTGAAGCTGGCCTTCAGTGCGTCTACCGGCGGCATGCCGTTGAACACGACCAGTGCCGGCGCGAACCAGATGGCCATCATCAGCGGCACCGACAGCAGCAGTCCGATCAACAGCGCCAGCAACATCCCGCCGACGGCGATCCCGGCACCGATCGATTCCTGCATCATCATGCCGCCAGCCACGCCGCCGCCGGCGAAGACGACGATCAGCAGGACGATCACCAGCATGCCGAGCATGTAGAGGACGCCGAGCGTCGCCAGCGCGCCGGTACTGCGCTGGAAGCCGGCGAAGAGATCGGCAATTTCGAGCCGCTGTTGGTCAGCGACTTTCTGACAGCCGATCAGCATGCCGCCGGCGAGTAACGGGGTCAGCAGGTGGGCGGCCAGCTGGCCGATCATCGGGACGATCTGCAGACCCAGGTAGATGACGATCAGGATCACCATCATGGCGATCCAGACGCCGGGATTGACGACGAACATCGCCCAGCCCTGTTTGAGCCAGTCCAGCGCGCTGCCGGCGTCGACCCGGCGGCTGCTGCCGTTGAACAAGGGCGCGGGTATCGGGAAAGTCTGCATGGCGCTGCTCGTCTCGAAACGGGTGAATGATAGATGCTAGCTGCCGGACGCGGGCGAGGCAAGGGCAGCCGGCTGTGCCACCTGTCCCGGGGCGTAGGTCCGGCGGCGGGACAGCAGCATACGCCCGATGGCGTTGCGGATGTCGTGAGTTGTGGAAAAATCGTTGAACGAGGCCAGCCAGCCCGGCAACGATTTGCCGAAGGCGCTCGCCGTGTCGCGCCGAAACGCCAGATGCTAGCTTGCGCCAGTGTCTGGAGCAAGCCAGGGGCAATCGCTGGCGGTCGCCATGCGTGCCAGCAGGATCGCCCGGAAGGCGTCGGGATCGCGTTGCGCGACGAGCTTTCCCGGCCGTGGCAGATGGCGATCCTGCAGCCGCGAGATCCAGAACCGCAAGGCGGCGGCGCGCAACATCGTCGGCCAGGCGGCGCGCTCGGCGGCGAGCAGCGCGCGGTCGGCATGGTAGGCAGTCAGCAGCGCGGCGCAGCGCTTGCCGTCGAGTGATGCGTCCGGCTGCGCGCACCAGTCGTTGACCGTTACCGCCAGATCGAAGAGCAGGTCGTCGACGCCGGCAAAATAGAAATCGAGAACGCCGCTGACCTCATTACCGGAAAACAGCACGTTGTCGCGAAACAGGTCGGCGTGAATGACGCCGCGCGGCAGGCCGTCGGGCCGGTGGGTCTGCTGATGGCGAACTTCGTCGTGCAGCAGACGCCGATCGTCGGCGTCGAGCAAAGGGGCAATCTCCGCCGCCACCCGCGCGCACCAGGCGCTGTCGCGCTGATGCGGCAGCGGCCTTGGCCACGATCGCGCGGCGGCGTGCAAGCGCGCCAGCAGCGCACCGATCGCCGCACATTGCGCCAGATTCGGCGACTTCTCGGAGTGGCCCGGCAACCGGCTGACGATCACCGCCGGCTTGCCGTCGAGGCTGGAGACAGACTCGCCACGGCGGTTGGCTACCGGTGCCGGGCACGGCAGGCCGTGCTGTGCGAGATGCGTCATCAGCTGCACGTAGCGTGGGACCTGGTCGCCCGGGACCTGTTCGAAAAGGGTCAGCACGTAGTCGCCGTGCGTGCTGCGCAGAAAGAAATTCGAGTTCTGCACGCCTTCGTCGATGCCGGTCAGCGTTTGCAGCTCGCCCAGTGCGTAGCTCGCCAGCCAGGCAGCCACCTGCTCGGGGGTAAGTAGCGTGAAAACCGACATGAACGTCAGACCAGGCGGGATATGGTTCGCGAACGAGGCGGGAAAGGCGCCGGCGGAACGGCGCGCGAACGCGGCGTGAGCCGCCCGGCAGGCGGCGATCGGCGCCTCAGCGCTTCAGAAGGTTCCGATTACCCACATCGGCACGCTGAGTGTGGGCGAACCCATGCTGCTTTGCGTGAAGTTGCCGTCGCCTTCGCGGTCGATCAGGGTGTAGGGGACGCCGTGTTCGGGCGTCACGACGATCTTGTAGAGCTTGCCGTTGATGCGGTGTTCTTCGATCGTATCGCCTTCGCGCTTCTTGATCGTCACCACCGGTTCGAGGCTCTCGTCAAACGGCGCCATCTCCGGCGGCGGTGGCGGAATAGCCGGCAGCGGTTGCAGATCGGTCCGCTCCTGTGCGAGCGCCGGTGCGGCGACAAGAGCCAGGACGGCCAGAATGGCGTGGGTGCGGCGCATGGGGAGATTTCCGAATGGTTGATCGAACGGTACGCATCATCGGGCAAAGTTGCGCTCAGTACAAGATTCGGCAGCGCGCGGCGCCGCGAGAGGCGCCCGGATGCGTTCGGTGGCGTCGACGAAGTCTGCGATAATGCCCGGCAATCGCCAGAGCTCTTTGGTCCGCAGCGATGTGCAGCAAGCATCGCCCGACGGCGCCGAGTTCTTCCCGTCCATGCTTGTCGCCTCTTCAACGGCCCGCTCATGCCCACCTTGTTACTGGTCGACGGATCGTCCTATCTCTACCGCGCCTTCCACGCGATGCCCGATCTGCGGACGACGCGCAACGAACCGACCGGCGCGATCCATGGCGTGCTGAACATGCTGCGCCGACTGGAAAGCGACTACCAGTCGGCAGGGGTGGTCTACAAGGGCTGCGTTTTCGACGCCAGGGGCAAGACCTTTCGCGACGACTGGTATCCGCAATACAAGGCCAACCGGCCGTCGATGCCTGACGACATGGCGTGCCAGATCGAGCCCCTGCATGCGGCCATCGCCGCCCTTGGCTGGCCGCTGCTGAGCGTCGACGGTGTCGAGGCCGACGACGTGATCGGCACACTGGCGCGGCAGGCGGCGGCGCAAGGCGTCGACGTCGTCGTGTCCACCGGTGACAAGGACCTGGCGCAACTGGTCGGGCCGCACGTTCAGCTGGTCAACACCATGAGCAACGAGGTGCTCGACGAAGCCGGCGTGCTCGCCAAGTTTGGCGTGCCGCCCGAGCGCATCGTCGATTACCTGGCGCTGGTCGGCGACAGCGTCGACAACGTGCCCGGGGTGGACAAGGTGGGCGCCAAGACCGCCGTCAAGTGGCTGCGGGCATACGGCTCGCTTGACGGCGTCATCGCCGCTGCCGCCGACGTCGGTGGCGCCGTCGGTGACAACCTGCGTCGCGCACTCGACTTTCTGCCGCTGGCACGCCGCCTGCTCAGCGTTCGCTGCGACCTCGATCTGCCGCTGGCGCTGGCCGACCTGGCGCCGCGTCCGCGTGATCGCGAGCGTCTGCGCGAGCTATTCACGCACTATGAGATGCGCTCGTGGCTCAGGGAAGCGCAGGGCGAGCAATCGGCGGGCGGCGCGGCCGCTGCGCCGCCGCCCGCTGTCGACGCAAAGCCGGCCGGCGCCGGTGCCGGTGCCGCGCCGCCGGGGCTGCTGCCCGATGGCGAGCACCGTGCGGCCTACGAAACGATTCTCGACCGCGAGTCGTTCGAGCGTTGGCTGGCGAAGATCGACGCCAGTCCGCTGACCGCTGTCGATAGCGAAACGACCTCTCTCGATCCCTTTGCGGCGCGCATCGTCGGCGTCTCGCTGGCGGTTGCCGTCGGCGAAGCGGCGTATCTGCCACTTGCTCACGATCATCCCGGCGACCCGGCACAGTTGCCGTGCGAGGAAATGCTGGCGCGCCTGAAGCCCTGGCTTGAATCGCCCCGGCACGCCAAGATCGGCCAGCATCTCAAGTACGATCAGCACGTTTTCGCCAACCATGGCATCGCCCTGGCTGGTGTCCGGCACGATACGCTGCTGCAATCCTACGTCCTCGAGTCGGGCAAGGATGGTGCCCGTGGCCATGATCTCGGCCGCCTGGCGACGCGCCACCTCGGCCTGGCAACGATCCCCTACGAAGCGCTTTGCGGCAAGGGCGCCAACCAGATCAGCTTCGCGCAGGTGGCCATCGAGCAGGCGGCCGAGTACGCTGCCGAAGATGCCGATCTCTGCCTGCGCCTGCATGACAAGCTCTATCCGCAGATCGCCGCCGACGCCGGCCTGAAGCACGTCTATCAGGCCATCGAGATGCCGGTGCGCGAGATCCTGTTCAGGATGGAGCGCACCGGCGTGCTGATCGACACGCAGCAGCTCGCCGGCCAAAGCGAGGAAATCGGCAAGCGCCTGCTCGAACTGGAAGCGCAGGCCTACGCTGCTGCCGGCCAACCGTTCAACGTCAACTCGCCCAAGCAGCTGGCCGAGATCCTGTTCGGCACGCTCGCCATGCCGGTCAGGAAGAAGACGCCGTCGGGAACACCGTCGACCGACGAGGAAGTGCTGTCGGAGCTGGCGCTGGATTATCCGCTGCCGAAAATCCTGCTGCAATCGCGGCAGCTCTCGAAACTCAAGAGCACCTACACCGACAAGCTGCCGAAAATGGTCAACGCGCAGACCGGACGCGTGCACACCAGCTACGCCCAGGCGGTGGCGGTCACCGGCCGGCTTGCGTCGAGCGACCCCAATCTGCAGAACATCCCGGTGCGAACCGCCGAGGGGCGGCGGATTCGCGCCGCGTTCATCGCCCCGCCCGGCAGTTCGCTGGTCTCCGCCGACTATTCTCAGATCGAGCTGCGGATCATGGCGCATCTCTCCGAGGACCCGCGTCTGCTCGAGGCGTTCGCCAAGGGCGACGACGTGCACCGGGCAACGGCCGCCGAGATCTTCGGCGTCAGCTCGGGCGAGGTCGGCCCCGATCAGCGGCGCGTCGCGAAGGTGATCAACTTCGGACTGATCTACGGCATGAGCGCCTTCGGCCTTGCCCGTCAGCTGGATCTCGAACGCGGCGCCGCGCAAGCCTACATCGAGCGCTATTTCGCGCGTTACCCCGGTGTTGCCAGCTACATGGCCAGGATCCGCGAGACGGCCAGGACCGCGGGCTACGTCGAAACCGTTTTCGGCCGGCGGCTGTGGCTTCCCGAAATCCGCTCGAGCCAGGCGGCGCGTCGCCAGGGAGCCGAGCGGGCGGCGATCAACGCGCCGATGCAGGGGTCGGCAGCCGACCTGATCAAGTCGGCGATGATCGCCGTACAGGGCTGGCTCGACGCCGGGCGTCTGCAGACGCGGCTGCTGATGCAGGTGCACGACGAACTGGTTCTCGAAGTGCCTGACGACGAGTTGTCGCGGGTCCGCGGCGAGTTGCCACGCCTGATGGGCGAGGTGGCGACCCTGCGCGTACCACTGCTGGTCGACATCGGCGTCGGTGCAAACTGGGACGAGGCGCACTGACCGAAGGCCGGCGAAGGAATGCGGGCGAAGCGGCGGCAACCGCGACGGCACCGCCGCCCCGCTCACTGGACACGACATTTTTTCCGTCACGAAAGGCAGCAAAGCATGCCCTTACATGAGAAAGATACCGTACGGCACAAGCTCGAAGATGAGGTTTACGCCTCGGCCGACCTGTCGGTGAGCATGCCGAAGTACAGGTTCCCACTGGTCGAACACGATCCCCGCCATGCCTATTCGGTGGTGCATGACGAACTGATGCTCGACGGCAACGCGCGCCAGAACCTGGCGACCTTCTGTCAGACCTGGGCCGAGCCCGAGGTTCATCGGTTGATGGACGAGTGCATGGACAAGAACATGGTCGACAAGGACGAGTACCCGCAAACGGCCGAAATCGAGGCGCGCTGCGTGCACATGCTGGCCGATCTCTGGAATTCGCCGACGGCGGTAAACACCATCGGATGTTCGACGACCGGTTCGAGCGAGGCGGCGATGCTCGGCGGCATGGCCATGAAACGCCGCTGGGAGGCCGGACGCAAGGCTGCCGGCAAGCCGATCGACAAGCCGAACCTGATTACCGGGCCGGTGCAGATCTGCTGGCACAAGTTCGCCCGCTACTGGGACATCGAGCTGCGCGAGATTCCGCTCGAGCACGGGCGCCTGCTGATGACTCCCGAAGAGGTGCTCAAGCGTTGCGACGAGAACACCATTGGCGTCGTGCCGACGCTGGGGGTGACCTTCACCTGCCAGTACGAGCCGGTCAAGGCGGTCGCCGACGCGCTCGACCGCTTGCAGAAAGACAGCGGCCTCGATATTCCGATGCACGTCGACGCCGCCAGTGGCGGCTTTCTGGCGCCTTTCTGCGCTCCCGATCTCATCTGGGACTTCCGCATTGCACGCGTCAGGTCGATCAATACCTCGGGCCACAAGTTTGGCCTGTCGCCGCTCGGCGTCGGCTGGATCGTCTGGCGCGAGGCGGCCGATCTGCCCGACGAGTTGATCTTCTGGGTCAATTACCTGGGTGGCAACATGCGCGACATCGCCTTGAACTTCTCGCGCCCCGGCGGGCAGATCGTCTGCCAGTACTACAACTTCCTCCGTCTCGGCAAGGAGGGCTACGGCAAGATTCACGGCGCCTGCTACCGGACCGCCGCCTACCTTGCCGGCGAGATCGCAAGGCTCGGTCCTTTCGAGATCATCTACGGCGGCGAGGCGCAAGCCGGAATCCCGGCGGTGTGCTGGCAGATGAAGGATGGCGTCGATCCGGGCTTCAGCCTTTACGACCTGGCCGACCGCTTGCGCAGTCGCGGCTGGCAGGTGCCGGCGTACTCACTGCCAGCCAATCGCCAGGACCTGGCGATCCAGCGCATCCTCGTCCGCCACGGCGTCAGCCGCGACCTGGGGACGCTGCTGGTGGACGACATCCGGCGCGCGATCGAGCATTTCGCCAGACACCCGCCAGGCGCTCCGATGAGCGCTGGCGAGGCAGCGGGTTTTCATCATTGAGGAGATTCCGGAATGGTGGCGGCTGTCAAGTGCTACGCTCGCGGCACCCGACTGCGGCGGCGTCTGACGATCGCCGCGCCCGGATCAGGCCCGCCGGCAGTCGACCGCCGCTGGTCGTTGCCAATGTCCACACACTTGCCGCGAAAGGCCCTTGCCATGACCATGCAGCTCTACATCGGTAACAAGAACTACTCTTCCTGGTCGATGCGGCCGTGGGTCCTGCTCGAACAGGCGACGATCGCCTTCGAAGAGGTGAAGATCCGTTTCGACGCCTTCACTCCCGATTCGAAGTTCAAGACCGAAGTCGCCCGCCACAGCCCGGCTGGCCGCGTGCCGGTGCTGGTCGACGATGGCTTCGCGGTGTGGGACACGCTGGCGATCGCCGAGTACCTGGCCGAGCGGTTTCCCGACCGGCATTTGTGGCCCGGCGACCGGCAGGCGCGCGCCCGCGCGCGCAGCGTCTGTGCCGAGATGCACGCCGGCTTCACCGCCCTGCGCAGTCATTTCGGAATGAACATCGAAGCGTCATTGCCCGAGGTGGGCCAGCGCATCCTGCGCGAGCACGCAGAAGTGAAGGCGGACGTCGATCGCCTGGTCGAAATGTGGAGCGAGCTGTTGCGGGCCCATGGTGGGCCGCTGTTGTTCGGCCGTTTCAGCATCGCCGACGCTTTCTTTGCACCGGTCGTCAAGCGCTTCGTCACCTACGCGGTGCCGGTACCGCCGGCGGTCGCCGCCTATATCAAGCAGGTGCAGGAATTGCCCGCGGTGGTGGCATGGACCCGCGGTGCGCTTGCCGAACACGACTTCCTCGATTTCGAGGAACCGTACCGGAAAGCTTGCTGAGACGGCCGTGCCCGAAGACGCGATGGCGTTCGCGCGACCGTGGCGCGCAGCCTGGCCAGCCGGCTCTTGCCGGGGCACCGACCGACCAACTGCCGCGGTCGCGGTCGCGGTCGCCCGGCGAGCGGCGAGGGGCGCATGGTGGAGCGGCGGACTGGTGTCGTTGGCCGCGTGTCTGTTCGTTGCCGGCGCCGCTGGCGCTGTTGAAATCGGGCACTGCGGCATTGGCCGCGTGGACCTGGTGGCCAGTAGCGCGACCACCGGCGACCTGCGCCTGGCCTGCGAAGCGATCGACAATGGCGTCGAGTTCCTGCGTTCCCGCGGGGTCATTGTCGAATTCCCCGTGCACGTCAGGGTCGTCGACGAGCTTTCCTCACTGCACGGCGTCGCATCGCTCGGGCAATACGACCCCGAGCGCCTGGAGATCCGCGTCCTTTCCCTGGCGCGATTTCTCGCAGCGTGTGCGCACGATCCCCCTTTTCAGTGTCCGATGACCGCCGACGTCTATCGCAGTTTCATCGTGCACGAAGTGGTGCATGCGGTCACCGACCGGGCGCTGGCCGGGCGAGGGTTGCGGCGACTTGACCTCGAGTACCTGGCTTACGTGGCGCAACTGGCGAGCCTGCCGGATGACGTTCGCGAGCAGTTGATTGCGGCCAGCGGGACGCAAGGCTTCGAGCGGCCGGAAGAGATCAACGCCTTCATCTACTTCGCCGACCCCAATCGCTTTGGCTTGATGTCCTACCTGCACTACCGGCGACCGGAGAACGGCGATGCCTATCTGCGGAAAATCCTCGGCCAGCGCTAGGCGGCGGCGTGCGGCCGGCAAGCGAAGCGCCGGAAGTCCCTGCCAGGTCCATCGTGCCTGCTCGTTTGACCGTCTCTTGCCGAGCCTCCTATACTGGCGTACTTGCCATTGAAGCTGCTGTCGATGCCTGCCCAGGCCTTCTTTCGTTCCGGTCAGCCGGCTGCGCTGGCGCCAGCGGTCACGAACCGCGCCGGCGATGCGGCCGTCGCGGTCATTCGCCGCTCGCAATCGATCCGCCGCCGCTGGCGTCGTGACCTGCCGGCGCACGGGCTGTCGCGCTCGGCTGGCGGCGTTCTTGCCGGGCTGCTGCTGGCCATCGGTCTGCTCGCCGGGTGCGCGGGCAAGCCGGATCGCGTCGCTGTCTACCAGAACGAGGGCTTCGAGGCCAACGAAACCTTCTCGCGTCTTTTCGACGCCAATGTCGAGGAGACCTGCGAGGCGGCTCGCCGGGCGCTGCTCAGTCAGGGCTATCGGCTGACCACCGAACGCAGCGATTTCGTCAGTGCCAGCAAGAGCTTCCAGCCCGAGGGCGAGGTGCACGTCCAGATCGTTTTCAATGTCGTCTGCGCGCCGGTGGGGACAGGCGAGCGGCTGGCGACGGCCTACGTGAACGCGGTCCAGGATCGTTACGCACTCAAGAAGAACCCGAACTCGGCGAGCTTTGGCGTCGCGGCGATCGGCTCGCTGTCGATCCCGCTGACAGCATCCGGCGACTCGCTGGTCAAGGTGGCCAGCGAAACGATTCCCGCCGGGCCCTTCTACGACCGCTTCTTCGCGCTGGTGCAGCGCAACCTGCCGCTGCCGGTTGGCAGCGATCGCTAGCGCGCGACAGGACAGGCCGCCTTGCCACCACGGTAGCGGGCAAATCACCGCGCCAGCGCGCCATTCTGGCGCCACGTCGCGTAACCGGCCGCTCGGCGGGTGGCACGACAAGGCGTGCACATCGCCGCCGTGGCCCGTGCACAGGGAGGTGGTGCGACGTACGCGGGCGTCAAGCGGCTGCCGCATCGACCGAATCCGGGGCCGGCCATCCGCCGGCCGGTAAGCGCGGCTGCCGGTTCCGGGATGGCTGCCGCAGCGGACAGCCGGCGATTGGCAGGCGCGGCGAGACGGTCGGCTGTCGGCGTGTCCAGCTTGCTGCCGAAGGCCTCGCCGAGCGCAAAGCCGAGTTCGGAAGCGATCAGCAGCCGTTCGCTCAGGTCAGGCGCTGCGAAGTTGCTGCTGCCGTTGCCGCCGTGGTTGGTGCACAGCCGGGAGAACAGGGCGCGGTTTCCTCGCTGCCAGCGCCATCCTCCCTTGAGCGGTGCCGCCGCTGGCGGGTGTCTGGCTGATCGCGTGCCAACTCAGCCGCGAACGGGACAGTCACGGGGAACCGTGAAGGCAAAAAAAGACTGCCGGAGGTTTGGTCGCTGGCTGCCTGGCCAGTACTCCCGCACCACACCGACAGCCCCGTCGCACGCCATTGTGCGACTACAGGCTTACCGCTGAATCAATGGTGCGACGCCAGCCGCGAGTTTCTCGGCCTGCTTGGCGGTCTTCTTTTCCTTCGGGGTCAAAGCCGCTTGCTTCTTCGCTTCCTTGTTGCCTTGCCTTATCTTGCCCATGATCGTACTCCTCGTGAGCACCGGCGAACGCAGGTGCGATTTCAGTATAGGGCGATCGCGGACGGGAATCCGCTCGGCAGAAAATAATTCGCCGGCAGTGATCGCTGGCGGACGTCAGGACACGATCTGCGTGCCGGGTAGACTCTCGAGAACGCTGCCTTGCGGAGCGCGGGCCCCGGGTCGCCGGCGGTCGAACTCGTTCTTCACCACCGCCTGGTACTCGCGGGTAGCTACCTCCGGGCTGGCACGGTCGGGACTGCCGATCCGGCCGCGCCGCTACTCGATCAAGACGACCTCCCGCCGAGGTGGAGGACGAGCCGCGCGTACTCCTTCGCCGGCAGCGCCGCGAGCAGGTGGTTCTGGCGAGATCATGAGCGTCGAGCGTCGGTGTGCGCGCCATCGATCATCAGGCAGCAGCGAACGATTGAAGCGATCGTTGCCAATGGCCAGTTGGCCGCCACCGCAAAAAGAGAAATATCGCCGCAGCCCGATTCGCCAATGTGCGACAGCGTACAGATGCCGCAAGAAGGCCGGCGCAGAATGCACTCGCTAGCAGGTCGGCGCCGGGATCGCGGGTCGGGCAGACGCGCTGCTGGAGGAAACAGCGGCCTGGGCTTCCTCTCGAGCGAGCAGCCGCTGCAATCTGCGCCGCAACGGGGACACACGATGGTCGCCGGCTGCCCGGACGTTCGCCGCCTCCGCGCACCATTGGCGACGCGACCCTCAACGATCAACCCGCCACAGGAACACTCATGGACAAGCCGCAATTCACGCAATTCACGGTCGAAATGGCACAGGAGTTCCACCGACGCATGGCCGCGATCATCGATGCCGTCCAGGCCGGAAGCTGGCAAAGCGGTGCGCATGATCTGCTCGGCTACGTCACCGATTACGGATCCGGTCAGAAACGTGGCCTGCAGACCCTGATCCTGAAAACCCGCAACCGGTCGGCCTACATCCGGCTGCAGTTGGACACCATTCTCGGCGACGCTCCGCGCGATCGACAACGGGTGGACGAGGCCGTCGCGAGCGCAATCAATGAGTTGTCCTGATCCCCTGCAGGCGATCGCTGCGCCGTAGTCGATCTTGTTATCGCGGTGCCCGAGAGAGCTCCTTGCAGTTCCATTCATCAGCATCAGAGATGCCAGGGCGATGGTGTTTGCTAGCGGTCAAGAAGTTGCCCGATCCGCAGGCGTGCAAGGCGAGGAGCACGAGCTTAATCGGCACGCAAGACGACCTCGACCAGGTGTTCGCGATGATCGTCTGTCAGAGGGATCATCAGGTCGCTTCGTTCTTCGCCGTCGACCGTGACGGTCATCTGAAGGCGCGCACCGTGCTCGCCGACGCGTTCCTGCGAGACGGCGATGTGATAAACGGTCTCCCGGTATCGGTAGTGAATCTTCAATGCCTGCCAGCTCGCGGGCAGGCACGGAGCGACATGCAGCCTGTCCCCTTCGAGCCTGAGACCGACGAGGGATTCGACGATGAGCCGATACATCCAGCCGGCCGAGCCGGAGTACCAGCTCCATCCGCCACGGCCGGTGTGCGGCGCGCGCGCATAGACGTCGGCCGCCATGACGTAGGGTTCGACCTTGTAGATGGCGATACCACGCGCTGATTTTCCATGGTTCACCGGGTTGATCATCGCCGTGAGTTCCCATGCGCGCCGAGCGTCGCCCAGGGCGGCGAATGCCATGGCCGCCCAGATCGCCCCGTGCGTGTATTGCCCGCCGTTCTCCCGTACGCCCGGCACGTAGCCGCGAATGTAGCCGGGATCGAGATTCGATTTGTCGAAGGGCGGATCGAGAAGCTGGACGAGCGCGTGCTCGCGGCGCACCAGCCGCTCGTCCACCGCCTGCATGGCCATGCGCGAGCGCATGGCGTCGCCCGCCCGGGAGAGCACCGACCAACTCTGCGAGATTGAATCCAGCTGGCACTCGGCGCTGCTTGCCGAACCGAGCGGCGTGCCGTCGTCGAAGTAGCCGCGACGGTACCATTCGCCATCCCAGCCATGGCGCTCGAGATCGCGGCGCAGCCGAGTGCCCTCCGCCGCGCAGCGCTCGGCGAAGGCGGCGTCGCCCCGCAGACGCGCCAGGTCGCCGAAATGCCCGAGAACTTCACAAAGGAAGAAGCCCAGCCAGACGCTCTCGCCCTTGCCGCCGATTCCCACCAGATTCATGCCGTCATTCCAGTCGCCCGAGCCGATCAGCGGCAGGCCGTGCTCACCGAAGCGCAGACCGTGCAGGATGGCGCGCAGACAGTGCTCATACAGGCTGGCCGCCTCGGCCGAGCGTCCGGGCAGGTCGTAGTAGGAGTCGTCCTGCGGGTTAACCGGCCGGCCTTCCAGGAAATGTAGCTGTTCATCGAGCACGCCGGTGTCGCCGCTGCTGGTCACGTAGCGGCACACCGCCAGCGGTAGCCACAGGTAGTCGTCCGAACAATGCGTGCGCACGCCGCGGCCCGACGGTGGATGCCACCAGTGCTGGACATCTCCCTCCTGGAACTGACGGCTCGCGCACAGCAGCAGATGTTCGCGCACCAGTCGGGGCTCACAGTGGATCAGCGCCATCACGTCCTGCAACTGGTCGCGGAAGCCGAACGCGCCGCCGGATTGGTAGTAGCCACTGCGTCCCCAGACCCGGCACGCCAGTGTCTGGTAGAGCAGCCAGCCGTTGGTCAGGACATTGATCGTCTGGTCCGGTGTTTCCACCTGCACCGCGCCGAGCGTGTGGTTCCAGTACTGCCACACCGCTTCGAGTGCGCTGCGCGCGGCCAATGAACCGCGGAAGCGTTGCACGAGCGTGCCGGCGTCATCGGCGTTGTGGCCGACGCCGAGCCGGAAGACGATCTCGATCTCGTCGGCGTCGGCCAGTTCGAAGCCGACCTGGATCGCGCCGCAGGGATCGAGGCCAGGGCCCACCCTGCCGGACAGGTACGCGCGTCGCATGGCGGCCGGATCTTTCAGCGTACCGTTGCGCCCGAGGAACTCGGTGCGGTCGCCGCTCAGGCTGCGCCTCGGATCATCGACGTCGAAGAAGGCAAGCCGATCGGCGAATTCAGCGCTATACGCGTTTCTGGCAAACAAGGCGCCGCTGCGCGGATCGATTTCGGTGGTGACGTGCATGGCCGTTTTCGCGGGCAGATCTCCCAGCACCCAATCGACATAGCCGGTGGCGGAGAGCTTGCGCGGCCGGCCCGATTCGTTGCGCACTTTCAGTACCGAGAACTTGACGGCAGCGTCGATCGCCACGTAGATCCACAGCTCGGAGCGAATACCGCCCGAGCGGTGCTCGAAGACGCTGTAGCCGAATCCATGCCGGCTCACATAGGGCGCCGCGGCACGCACGGGCAGCGGCGTGGGCGACCAGAAGTGGCCGGTCTCTTCGTCGCGCAGGTACAGGGCTTCGCCGCTGGCGTCGCACACCGGGTCGTTGTGCCAGGGCGTCAGGCGGAATTCGTGCGCGTTTTCACCCCAGGTGTAGCCGACGCCGTTCTCCGAGACGATTGTCCCGAAGGTCGGATTCGCCAGGACGTTGACCCACGGCGCCGGCGTCACCTCGCCGGGCGCCAGGGTGATGACGTATTCTCGCCCATCCGGAGTGAATCCTCCCAACCCGTTGAACAGCTCGAGGTTGCGGCGCGGGGTCTCGTCGGCGCGCGTCGTGTCGGGGGGTTCCTCGCTTCGATGGGTGCGACTCGCCGTCAGCCGTGGCACGCGCGGCTCCGCCAGCCGATGGTAGTCGAGTTGCTCTGCCAGTGTTCCCCGGCCGTCCGAGATGACGGCGCGCGCGACCGACTGGACCAGCACGCGATCTTCACTGGATATCTGCTCTGCAGGCCGCACGAAGATGCCGCCCGGCCGGTCGATCAGGCTCGCCGCGATGCCCGAGGCGATGAATCCCATGATCTGTTCCTGCAATCGCTGCCGATAGCCCGCGTGATCCTCGTTCCATATCACCAGGTCCACCGCCAGTCCCTTCAGGCGCCAGTAGGCGTGCGCCTGTACGAGCTGACGCACGAGATCGATATTGGCCGCATCGCCGATCTGCAGCAGCACGATCGGCAGATCGCCGGAGATGCCGTAACCCCACAACCCCGACTGCCCGCGGCGATTGGTGGTGAGCACAGCGGCGTCCGCGCGCAGCGACCCGTTGGCGTAGATGATTGAGCTGGCCAGGCGCGCATAGAGTTGCGCGTCGGCCTCGCTGGCGTTGAGTTGCCGCAGCACCACCTGGCTGTGCGTCCAGGTCAGATCGAAGACGCGGTCCGAGAGGTGCCGGTCCTGGTATTTCTCGATCAGGCTCAAGGCCATGTCACGGCTGTTGCCGATGCCCGACACCATGTCGATGGTGGCCATCTGCTCCGGATCAAGCGCCAGCGAACAGCGGATGGCGACGATCGGATCGAGCACCGAACCCTCGCCGCAGGAAAGCGCTGCCGGGTCGCTCATCGCCAGCGGCGCAGCGGCGCTTCTGCCACGGCCGATGAAACGCAGGCGATCCGTCTCGTAGGACAGCTCGCCGATGTCGGCACCGTGCGCTGTCATCAGGTGGAACATCCAGGGCGCTTGCTCGCCGAGCGAGCGGGGCCGGCGCGTACACAGGATGGCGCAGCGTTCCCGCAGAATCTCGGTTTGCACGAACAGATTGCTGAAGGCCGGATGCAGGGCGTCCGCGGCCGGCGGCGCGATCACCACTTCGGCGTAGCTCGTGACGTCGATCACCCGGCGTTGTCGCGATCGGTTGGTGATCCGCACCCGGCGCAACTCGATGTCATCCTCCGGCGAGACGATGATCTCGGTGTGCGTCTCGAATTGGCCGTCGCCAGCGCCATCGCCGGCAGTCACGGAATCGCGGCGGCGGAACTCGGCTCGCCCCTCGGAAAAGATCGCTTCGTAGTGTTCCGGGTGCTTGCGCGTTGGCTGATAGGCAGTCGACCAGAACGCCGCGCTCTGCGCATCGCGAACGTAGCAGAAGGTACCCCAGTGATCGCAGGTGCGATCTTCGCGCCAGCGCGTGACGGCGAGGTCCTTCCAGCGGCTATAGCCGCCGCCGGCATGGGTGACCATCACGTGATAGCGGCCGTTCGACAACAACTGCACCTCCGGGACCGGTGTGTCGGGGCGGCGGAACACCCGAATCGGCGTTTCCGCGGCGACCGATGGCGAGCGCACCGCCGCGAGTTGAGCCGTGTGCGTAAACAAGGCCGTGGTTCTGGGAATGCGCTCCTGAAGCAGCAACATGATCGCCTGGAACAGCGGTTCCGATTCGAATCGCCGCTGCATCGGACGCTGCAGCACCAGATAGGCCAGCGCCAGCAGGCTCATGCCCTGATGATGTGCCATGTAGGAGCGCACCAGCACGTGCGATTGCCCGCGTCGCTGTCGTGCCGGCGTGTAGTCGATCGCTTCGAAGAAGCCAAAGCGGCCCATGAACCCCTCGGCCGCGAGTCGCTGCAGATTCAGGCACGCCTGCTTCGGTGCCACCATCAGCGCGAGGGCCGAGGCATAGGGCGCAATGACCAGATCGTCGGCCAGTCCGCGTTTGAGTCCCAGGCCGGGTACGCCGAAGGCGCGGTACTGGTAATTGAGATGTACGTCGACCGTGTTGTAGCCGGATTCCGACATGCCCCAGGGCACGCCACGCTGCTGTCCATACGCGATCTGCCTGGCGACCGCCCCCTTGCAGGTCTGGTCGAGCAGCGTGTTGTCGTAGGTCGGCATCACCAGCAGCGGCATCAGGTACTCGAACATCGAACCGCTCCAGGATAGCAGCACCGGTTCTCCGTCGGTGTCGGTGAGCAGGCGCCCCAGGGCGAACCAGCTCTCCTGCGGCAGTTGCCCCTGCGCAATCGCCACGAAATTGCACAAGCGCGCTTCCGAGGCCAGCAGGTCGTAGTAGCCCGAGTCCAGGCGCCGCTCGGCGACGTTGTAGCCAATGCTCAACAGATGGCGTTGCTTGTCGTACAGGAAGTCATACTCCATGCGCGCGAGTTGAAGGCATTGCAGTGCCAGGCGCTCGATCGCCGCCATCCTGTCGACGGCCTGGGCACACCCTGCCATGGCCAGTTCGCGCAGCGTCGGTATGGCCACAATATTCGCGAACGACGCTTTCTCACCCGGTGCCGACGGTATGAATTGCCACGGGGCGAGGAAGCGCAACTCGTCCAGTGCCTCACGGCATTGGCGCGAAAGTGCCTGCGCCCAGCCCTCGTCCCGACCTTTTCTGTCGCGCTCGCGGACCGTGTCGTCCCCGCCATGCGGACTTTCCGTGACCTGCGCGGCAAGTTCGGCAGCGCAGGTCGCCAGGCGCTCGAGGCGTGCGCGCGCTGCCGCGAGGCTGTCCGGAGGGGCCGCCGACGCCGACTCCTGTTCGTTGCGAAATGCCGTCGCCTGGTCCACGGCGGCGTCGTCCGCCTCGCCGAGAAGAATCCTGAGGGTGTCGCCCAAGCCTTCGAACAGCCGCCCCGGCAGTATCTTGTCGTCGGCGAGGGCAAGCAGACCCGCACGCAGGGTCAGCAGATGGCCGGCGAGGTTGCCGCTGTCCACCGTCGAGATGTACAGCGGCGGCAGCGGCTGCAGCGTCTGCGTGTCGTACCAGTTATAGAAGTGCCCCCGGTACCGTTCCAGTCCGGCCATCGTGTTCAGGGTGTTCGCCGTGCGCTCGAGGACTTTTCCGGCGACGATGTAACCGAAGTCGTAGGCCGACAGATTCGCCAGCAGCGCCAGCCCGATGTTGGTCGGCGATGTACGATGCGCCACCGCAGCGATGCGATACTCCTGCAGGTTGTCCGGTGGCAGCCAATGGCCGTCCGGGCCGACGAAGTTGTCGAAGAACGCCCAGGTGCGGCGCGACAGCGCGCGCAGAAAGAGCGTCTGCTCGACGGTCAGGGTGGCATCGCGAGGAGCCAGCGGACGGCTGATCCACCAGGCAATGAGCGGCGAGGCGAACCACAGGAGCAGGATCGGCCCGGCCACCGCCAGCACCGCCGGCCGCGATGTCACCAGGTGGATCGCCGTCACGGCGGCCATGGCAGGGGCGAACCACATCGTTCGAAAACTACCGGCGAGCGTGCCACGGTCGCCCTCGCCGGACTCGCGATCCGCCTCCCCCGAAGGATTCCATTCGAGCAATCGTGCGCGTGTCACCAGCATCCGCCAGGCGGTGCGGGCAACGGCATCGACACTGAAATACGCCTCGTACGGCAGACAGGCGAGTTCGAACACGATCTGCGTGAAGTGCCGGTAGGCCGAGCGTGCGATGCTTGCGAGGTGCTGTCTCGGGTGCACCTCCTCCGGCTTGCGCAAGAAGTCGAGGATGGCGGCGCACAAGGAGGGAAGGAGCACGATGCCGATCACCGCCACGGTCCACAACCACGCTGGCGAAAGGAGCGTCCATCCCGACAGCAACAGCAGTGTCAGCGCTGCGGGGACCAGACTTCGTCGCAGGTTGTCGAAGAGCTTCCACTGCGACAGCATCGACAGCGGATTCTTCTGCCGCGTGTTGTCCGCGCCGGCCGCCGCGGCTGGAACGCGCCTGCGCAGCCACCCCGCCAGCTGCCAATCGCCGCGGATCCAGCGGTAGCGACGGCGCACGTCTGCGCTATAGCGGGCCGGGTGATCCTCGTACAGATGCACATCGCTCAACAGGCCCGAGCGTGCGTAGCATCCTTCCAGGAGATCGTGGCTAAGGATGCGATTCTCGGGGAAGCGCCCGCCAAGCGCTTGCTCGAATGCATCGACGTCGTAGATTCCCTTGCCGATGAACGAGCCTTCGCCGAACACGTCCTGGTAGACATCCGAGACGGCGCGCGTGTACGGGTCGATGCCTGGCTCGCCTCCGTACAGGCGCGCATAGCGTGAGCGGTTCGTCCCCGGCAGGCTGATCGCCACGCGCGGCTGCAGGATGCCGTAGCCGTCGGTGATGCGCCGCTTCGCTTCATCGTAGCCGGGGCGATTCAACGGGTGCGCCATGGCGCCGACGAATAGCCGCGCTGCATCGCGCGGCAGCTGCGTATCGGTGTCCAGCGTAATCACGTACTTGACGGCTGAGAGAACCGTGCGATCGCCGACGACGAGCGCAAAGCCGTCCTTCGCGCTACCGCGTAGCAGCGCGTTCAAGTCGGCCAGCTTGCCGCGCTTGCGCTCATGGCCCATCCACAGCCGGTCCTTGGGGTTCCATCGCCGCGGGCGATGAAAGAGGAAGAAGAGGTCGTCCCTGATTTCGGCCCGCTCACTGCCGTACTTCTCGTTCAGCTCGCCTATCCTTGTCCGCGCCAGTTGCAGCAGCGATTCGTCCTCCGGCAGCGATTCCTGGCGAGCGTCGCGGAAATCGGTCAACAGGCCAAAGTGCAGGCGTTGATCGCGATTCGCCAGAAACCTCACTTCCAGCGCCTCGATCAGATCCTCAACTCCCGAGGGGCTGGTAAGCATGGTCGGGACCACTACCAGCGTGCGTGCCTGCGCCGGGATGCCTTCAGCGAAATCCATTCTGGGTAGAGAATGCGGGGTCATCAGCAGCGTTGCCAACCAGTTCACCAGCGCTCCAGCCAGTTGACTGGCAGCCAGCAGCGAGAGGACGCCGATCGGCAGCAGCAGCCAGTCCGGCGTTCCGGCGGCAAACGCCTGCGCCAGCAGGCCTCCGGAGACAATCACCGTGATCAGCGCGATGCCTCCCAGGTACGCCAGCAAAGGGAAGCGGGCTGCCGTCCTGCACAAGGCCTCGGTGCCGGAAAGGCGAACTTGCGCGATCCGCTCGAGCCGCGGCAAACCCTTGTCGATCAGGTAGTAGCCGACGTGCCCGGCGCGATCCTCAGGGCCGCCATCGGCGTCGATCGCCACTGCGCCAAGGCGTGCCATCTCGACCGCCTTGCGGGCTATCTCGCCTTCGGAAAGGCCCCCCTTCTTCGCTATCCTCTCGATCGCATGGCGGTATCGATCGCGGGTGGCAAAATCCATGCGGCCATAGACGCCGCCCGGGTCTTGACGCAGCGTGTTGTCGACGACGCTCTGGGTCTCGACGAAGGTGCGCCAGTCCGTCGCACCGAGAATCCGCAGACTGCCGATGCTGTTGCTGATCGAGACCTGATCGGCGGCCTGCTGCTGGTTCTCGGATTGCACGAGGTGCTCGATTGTCAGACCCGACTCCGACAGGCGCTGCTCGATCCAGGTCAAGGGCAGCGCCAGAGTGGGGCCGCGGCCCTGCAAGCGCCGCGCAAGTTCTGCGACGAAGCCGCCGACCATCGGAGGATCCGAGCACGCCATGTCGGCGATCACCAGGATCAAACTCTTCGGATCGCTGACGGCGGTCTCCGCCATCCGGTCTGCCCAGGTGGCGGCCAGGTTTCGCTCGGCCCAACTGGCGGCGATCCGCACGCCGACGCGACGCAGATTCTCGATCACTGCCAGCCGCAGCATGATCGGGATCGCCCACAACTCGCCAAGCTTCATCGGGCTAACCCGCTGGTAGGCCGTCACGAAGCCGCAGAGACTATCCGTATCGACGCGACCATCGCCATGCGCAACGGTTTCCAGCGCGATGTCATACACTCGTGGACGTCCGGCCGACGGCCCGTGCGCCAGGCGCGGGAGTTCACGGCTGTAGCCCTTGGGCAAGTGCCGCTTGGCCGTGCGGATCTGCTCTTCGATGAGATAGAAGTTGTCGAGCAGCCATTCCCCGGCCGGCATCACCCGGCGGCTCTCGGTGGCTGCCGTCGTCAACAGCTCGCACACGCCAACCAGGGTGCGTTCGTTGTCTGCCAGCCGAGCCAGGAGCCGGTCCGGTGCCTGCCCGGGGATCAGCTTGTGCGAGGCCGCGAGCGCTTCGCCATGCAGCGCCATTTGATCGGCGCTGAACAACTCGGATCGCAACGGGGGTTCTGCTTCGGGTAAGCTGCCAAGCCTTCCGGTACCGTGAAGCCGGGTGTTCAATGGCCGCAAATAGCCGCTGCGCTTGGTGTCGGCGTTCAAGTCAAGGGGTCCTTATCTGAAAACAAGATCACAATGCAGGGCAGGGCGGGATGTGTGCTGCCTACTCGCCCAACAGTTCGGCCATCGGCTCGAGTTGCTCCACATGTTGCGCCACCACTTTCACGATGACCGTGATCGGGATGCTCAGCAGCATGCCCCAGATGCCCCACAGCCACGCCCAGAAAAGCAGCGAAACGAATACTGCTGCCGTGTTCATCCTGGCGATCCGGCCGGTCATCCAGGTGGTGACGAAGGTCCCGACGAAGGTGGCGACCGCCAGGGAAGCGCCCGCGGGCAGCAGCGCCATCGAAAGCGCGTCGAACTGCAGGAATGCGGCCGTGCCGATGGCGGTGGCGGTAACCGCAGGACCGAAATAGGGGATGACATGCAGCAGACCGGCGGCCAGAGCCCAGGCGCCGGCGTTCTCGAGGCCGATCCAGCGCAGTGCGATCCAGGTCAGCACTGCCACCAGCGCGTTGGTCGCCAGCAGCATGAACATGTATCGCTGGATGGATTCGTTGATGTCATCGAGGATGCGAACGGTGATCTTCCTGTGCGAAAGCGTCGGCCCCGTCAGGTGCACCAGCTTCCGCTTGTAGGTGTCGCCTGACAGCAGCAGAAAAAAGGTCAGGAAGAGCACCATCGCCGCCTGGCCGATCAATCCCACGGCTCCGACGGTGTTCGCCCAAAGGAAGTCGCCGAGCTTGAAGCCGGGCGTATCGATGATGACGCGCGTCGCCGGCCGTTTGGGCGTTGAGTCGATGCCTGCCGCCTGGCTGGTCGCCTTCTCGATCTCGCTCGCCGCCGTTTGCACCTTCTGCATGGTGCTCGTGTGGCCCTTGCGCACGCTGGCGAGGCCTGTCGACAACTTGCTCACCGCCTCAGGTACCTGATCGAGGATGGTCTGGAACTGCCCACGCAAGGAGTAGGCCGCGAGGGTCAGCGAGCAGACGACGGCGACCATCACGACGGTGGTTCCCAGCAGGCGCGGCATCCTGATCTGTTCCAGCCAGACGACCAGGGGATTCAAGGTGTAGGCAAAGAGAATCCCGAGCAACAGGGTGATGACCAGAAGCTGTGCCCATTCCAGCGCGAAGACCACGGCTATCGTGGCGATGACGACCAACGCCAGGTTCTGCGGGGCGACGGCGACACGAACCGTGGGCACGTCGGCGTCGGACGCTGCCGCCGTCTCGCCGGCCTGGGTCCGTGTATCGCGACTCTCCGTGGATGGCGGGGCAGGCAGTTGTGAAGACATCGCAACTTCGCCGCTTGCTGTTGCGGGCGGATGGGCGGGTGGTCCCACGCTATTCGCGCCTAGGCCTGGCCGTGGGAGCGCCTGCCGTTGAGGCAGGCGGTTCACGACCAGCGCTGCTTTGCGTTAGCCAGCGGTGGCCGCCAGGCGTCATCACTCACTTGACCCGCATGTCGTTCTTGACGGATGTGACGCCGCCGACGGTGCGTGCCACGGCAACCGCTTTGTTGATCGCCGCCTGCGAACTCACGAAGCCGCTCAGTTGCACCGCGCCCTTGAAGGTCTCGACGTTGATTTCGGCGGACTTCAGGCTCGGCTCGTTGAATATGGCGGCCTTCACCTTGGTGGTGATGACACTGTCGTCCACATACTCGCCGGTCCCCTCCTGCTTCGAGGTTGACGCGCAACCCGCGGCAGAAATCAAGGTTACCGCCAGGAACAGTGCGGAAAGATACTTGCCAAGTGTTTTCATGATTGATTCTCCAGATTGAGGATAAAGAGGAAGAGGACTTCCCGATTCCGGCCTGCCATCGACACGCCGACATCGGTGCCGGTTCACGCTGGGCACTTCGCCCTAGCGAACGCCGCGCGAAACGGCGTGGTACGCCACCAGCAGCACGATTGCGCCGACGACGGCGACAAACAGGCTGTAGAGATTGAAGCCGCCGACACCGGCCATCCCGAAGGTATTGAAGAGCCAGCCGCCGATGACTGCGCCGACAACTCCGAGAAGGATGTCCATGACGGCACCCTGCCCGGTTCCGCTAACCATCTTGCTGGCGATGAAGCCGGCGATGAGTCCAAGTACGATCCATGCGAGTAAGGACATGATTGCCTCCTGTATCTGCTGCTGTCGGGCCCCACCGTTTTCAGTACCGGGCGGCAGGGCCCAACGATCGCTGCCGCATCTTCACACCCGTTCGCGCGCATCTCTGCCGTGCGACCGTATGACGCCGTTGATGACCTTCACCCGGACGACCGGTCGCCACCGCATCGATCGGATCAAGTGGGCGTCTATACGGTTGCTGGTCCCATTTGAGCTTTGCAAGCTCCTTGTACTCGTGACCCGAACGGCGAAATTGCCAATCAGGCATCGTCCATCACACCCGGTATTCCCCAGCAAACCCCGCGTGCGACGACCGACGGACAAGGAGACGGTGTGGCGACCGCACTCAGCGGTGGACGGATTGCTTGGAAACGCCCGATGACATGACTAGCCTAGGCGCATGACCCGGCGCAGTCTGTGCGCTAGCGTACGCAGGCCGAAGTGGAGCGCCGCCGACGATGGCCGCGATGTGCCTGCGCCGGTAGCAGATGGAAGACAAATGGCCGCCGATGGCCGTTTGCACCGTTGGACGCCATGATTGACGACCAACCTCAAGCCGCGTAAACCAATCTGGCAGAAGCAGTTCCTGTTGTCTTGCAGCGACCTTGCGTGCGCCCTTATTCGTCGCTCCAACGGAAATCGACCGTCCGCAACCCTATCGCGTCCAGTGCCACGGACTGTTCACGCGCCTTGCCTGCGTAACTCGCGACCACCCGGTATTGGCCCACCGGCAATTTCGCCAGGAACCATGGTCCATCGGAGGTGGCCTCCAGGAGCGTCTTGCCCTTCGCGTCAGCGATGGCAACCCGCACGCCGCTCGTGTAAGCCCCGGATGTCATGGCAAATACCAGCTTCAGGTTGAACTCGCTGGCGCGGGCGCTGAGCAGCTGGCGCGACTCCTCGCCCACGCCGCCCGATGCATAGGCCAAACCACCGGCCTCGTGGAAGACGGGTCCGCCATCAGGGCTGGCATTGGTCACGAACGACGCACAGGTCATCGCAATGGCGAGCAGGCTGTGGACAAGAAATTTGTTCTTCATGCTGAAACTCCGATTGACGGGCCGAGGCCCTGATGTGCACGCCAGGACGAGTGTTACGCCGCATGGCGCTGCCAGGCTGTTTGGCAAAAACCGATTGCGTGCATGTTGTGACCAAGCAACGCCTGTCGTCTGTTCGCTGGCACACAGAAAACCAGGGAACAGAGGGCCGGCAGTGAGCGGCACCGTGACGCACATCACGCGGCCGGCGATGCAGTGCATCTGCTTGTTGTGTACGCAAACGTACAGAACGCTCGGCCTGAGACGAGTAAGGTAGGAACCAGTGACCTGCACTCGCCCGATTCAGCCGATTGGGTCACTCAACCCCTACCGGGAGAAATCACATGAACAGCATCATTTACATCGTCGGCCTGGTCGTCATCGTGATGGTGATCTTGTCGTTTTTTGGCCTTCGCTAGAGATCGCGGAATTCGCCGGAGCGTCCACCATCCGCCATCGTGGCCGGACGCGAACGCCAATCCGCGAAGGAGCGCCTGGCGCGCATGAAAGCAATCCGACTCAAGACTGGCTCCCTGCTTCACAAGCGCCCAACCCGGCCAGCGTGCTGACCGAGGGCAGCGAAGAAGAGTCCCGTTGGCTTCAGGGGCGATAAGCTTGTGGTCCTCGCACGCGACGCAAGAGAGGTTCGCGGCGCGGATTCTCTAAGTTCGGTTGCGCGCGACAACCGGTCGCGCGCGGTTGCAACATCCTATTTCTTGTCGCCCTTGGCAGCGTCCTGGATGGCATCACCGGCCTTCTCGACCTGCTGTCCCGCCTTCTCTACCGTCTTGTCGATTTCCTTGCCCGCTTTCTCTGCCGGTCCTTCCTGCTTCTGGCAACCGGGTAGTGCGATGAGCAGCGCGCTCATGAGCAAGGCTGCGCTGATTGATCCGCTTAGTTTCATCTCTGATCCTAGAAAACGCAGTTACCCCACCCCATTTGCATGATTTGCCAGCAAATTGAGGGTCGCGTCGACTGCGGGATCAGGGCGACGAGCGGGCGCGAGGCACCCGCCGGGAAGGCCAGGTGCCTCGCGCTTCGCGTCACTTGCTGACTTCGTGACCGATGACGCCGCCGACAGCCGCGCCGCCGACGGTTCCGATGGCGCTGCCGCCCGTTAGGACGGCTCCGCCGACGGCCCCGGCGCCGGCGCCGATGGCGGTATTCTTGCCCTGCTCCGACATGCCGGCACAAGCACCGAGGCTGAACAGAACGGTTGTGGCGAGGGCACTGAACGTAAATCTCTGAATCGTTTTCATGGGCTTACCTCTTTGTTGAATGTTGCGTTTCGGGGAGGTCATGCCTGGCCGACTCCGGCTTGCGACTTGACGAAGCACATCTTCGCCCGATCCAGGTAATGATCTCGTGGTTCTTTTCGCCAGGACCGCACTGCTTTCAACCGGGCATTGCCACGGTGCAGATACAGCAGATGTTCGAGCGGGAATCACTTGTCCGAGAATACCCAGAACTGCGTTCGCGGTCTGTCTGCCAGCGAACACAGGAGCAATCGAGCAGGGTGCCGGTCATTCCCACGCCACACAGCTTTCGAGCGTCGTCCCAACGCTGGCGGGATGCCCCATCCGCGCGCCTCGCCGAAGGCGTGTGCGGTGGCTTCGCCGAACACCTATTTACGTCGGTACGCTACGGCACATGGCCAATACGGGGCACATATAATAAATACACGTCGACGCATTGATGCGAGTGCGTCGGCGAGGTCGTCCGATCACTGCTGATTGCGAGGCGAACCGCCATGCCCTCGCTCCCCCGGGTGTCCGCGACGCATGACCCGCGCCAGAACCACCTGCTCGCCGCGCTGCCGGCGGACGAATACGCGCGCCTCCTTCCCAGTCTGGAGGGGGTGCCGATGCCGCTCGCCGAGGCGCTCTACGAGTCCGGCGTTCCGATGCGCCATGTCTATTCCCCTACCACCTCGATCGTGTCTCTGCTCTATGTCATGGAGGACGGCTCGTCGGCTGAAATCGCCGTCGTCGGCAACGAGGGGATCGTCGGCGTGTCGCTGTTCATGGGCGGCGAAACCACGCCGAGCCGGGCTGTTGTGCAGAGCGCCGGCCGCGCCTACCGCTTGCCGGGCCCGGTGCTTAAGGATGAGTTCTATCGCGCCGGCCCGATGCAGCGCCTGTTGCTGCGCTACACCCAGGCTCTGCTGACGCAGATGGCGCAGACGGCGGTGTGCAACCGCCATCATTCGCTCGACCAGCAACTGTGCCGCTGGCTGCTGCTCTCCCTAGACCGCCTGCTCTCGAACGAACTGGTGATGACGCAGGAACTGATCGCCAACATGCTCGGCGTACGCCGCGAGGGCGTTACCGAGGCTGCCGGCAACTTGCAACGCGCCGGCCTGATCACGTATCAGCGCGGCGGGCATATCACCGTAATCGACCGGGCCGGTCTGGAGGCGCGCTGCTGCGAGTGCTACGCGGTGGTCAAGAAGGAGTTCGATCGCCTGCTCCCGGACGCGGTCACCCGCTAAGCCGAAGGAGCGGGTGCCGTCGCAATCGGTCCCGGGGCGCGACCGCGCCGCGTGGCAGCGCTGGTCTGCAGCCTTCCTCCCCCTTCAGCCTTGCGCCGCCAACACCGAAACGCGGGTGTCCTGGCTGGTCTTCCGGTCATTCGCCGGCAAGGCGGCGCGCTATAGTTTGCCCATCAGCAACAGAACGAGCAGGATCAGCACCACCAGGCCAATACCACCGCTGGGGCCGTAACCCCATTCCCGGCTGTGTCGTCAGGCGGAAATCACGCCGAGCAGGAGCAGGGCGGCAACGATCAATAGCATCGTTCATAATGACATTGCGATCTTCCTGGTAACGGTACATCGTAGCGGTGCGGCGTTCGCGCACATCCGTGCTGCACGCCCGGGCCGCCTTCCGCGGGGCGACGTGGCTTGTCTGCCACCTGTTGCTGCGGCGGCTCCTTAATGGCGATGGTCTCCTTCTGGTCCTCGCGGCGACCATCGCCAGCAACCTGGCTGACTTCCGCAACCGTCGCCATGTCCTTGATACCGGTCATCAGCAGGCGAGGACAAGCGTCCGTACCTCACCGCACACTGAAGCAGGCTTCACCGCCTCTGAGGCCGACGCGGCAGATACCGTTGTCATGGTCAATGATTTCGCCTGGCAGCCTCGCCTCGACACCGCGCACCGCGCGCATGAGCACAGGAAACGAAGCAGCCGCCATTGGCGTCTGCTTGGTGAAACCGATGGCCAGGTATGCCGATTGGGGTTACGGTTTCAAGATGTCCTTGACGGCGTCCCTGGCGTGTTTGAGGTTCTCTTTCACGTCGCCGACGTGTTTCTGCACTTTGCCTTCAGCCTGGTGTTTCAGTCCCTTTGCCTGCTGCTCCTTGCTGCCTACCAGTTTGCCGACCTTTTCCTGCACTTTGCCGCCGAGGTCCTTTGCTGCGCCCTTGACTTGATCTTTGTTCATCGTTAACTCCTGACTAACGGTTGATACTTCTGATGGCCGAGCCAGCTTCGGTTCGTCCTGCGACACCGGTCATCAAACAAGCCATGTCCGGTGTCGATGTCGAGAGCCTACTATCAAACGGGGATCGAGTTCTGTGCGCTAGCAAACATCGGCGCCTACGCGGGTCTGCCCGACGCAATCCGATCGACGGCCATGTGGCGACGAAGCAGCACCAGCCGTCAGTGTCCGGTTTACGGTGGAATCGCCGTCCGTGTTCGCGTCGAATCCCAGCCCGGCTTGCTGTGGAATACGCAGCCTCGCTTCCACCCCGCCGGCCGACACCATGGCGGCAAGTCATTTCCCCCGCGCAGTAGGCGCGCGAAATCCTCGGCGGACAAGGGGTGACTGAACTGAAAGCCTTGCCCCTCGTCGCAGCGCTGAGTCTGCAGGAAGGCGAGTTGCTCGCGGGTTTCGACGCCCTCGGCAATGACCCGCTGCCTGAGGTTTCTCGCCATGCCGATGACGGTGCTGACGATGGTGGCGTCGTCCGCGCCGGTGGCGATGTCGCGCACGAAGGATTGGTCGATCTTCAGGGTGCCAATCGGGAAGCGCTTCAGATAGCCCAGACTCGAGTAGCCGGTACCGAAGTCGTCGATGGCCAGCCTTATTCCCATGGTCTTGAGAGCGTCAAGCACCGATGCCGAGGACTCGGCGTCGTGCATGAGAGTACTTTCCGTCAGTTCCAGCTCGAGATAGCGGGCGGCCAAACCGGTCTCCTTCAGGCTCAGGGCAACGCCTTCAAGAAAATCCCGGCGTCTGAACTCGACCGCCGAAATGTTGACTGCCACCGGAACCACCTGCAGGCCCGCATCCAGCCAGGCCTGGACTTGCCTGCAGGCTTCGCGCAGCACCCAGCGGCCAATCGGGACGATGAGACCACACTCTTCCGCAATCGCCAGGAAGTCGCCCGGGTAGACCAGCCCACGATCGGGATCCCGCCAGCGGACAAGGGCCTCGGCACCGGTCATGGTGCCTGCAGCAAGATCTATCTGTGGCTGGTAATGGAGCACGAACTCGTCCTGCTTCAGGGCGCGGCGCAGGCTGCTTTCGACCAACAGTCGGCGCACCGCGCGGGTGTTCATGTCGGCCGTGAAGAACTGGTAGCTGTTGCGCCCACTTGCCTTGGCGTGATACATCGCGGTGTCCGCGTTGCGCATCATGGTATCCGCGTCGCCGCCGTCATCCGGATAGACGCTGATGCCGACGCTCAAGGTCACATGGAGTTCGTGCCCGCCGACGAGTTGCGGCGCAGCGCAAGCCGCGTGCAACTTCTCCGCAACATGGGCGGCATCCTGGGGTTGCTCGATGTCCGCCAGCAGGATCACGAACTCGTCACCGCCCTGGCGGCATACCGTGTCGGTGGTGCGCACACACGCCGCCAGGCGGCTCGCGAGCGACTGCAGCAATTGGTCGCCTGCCACATGCCCCAGAGAATCGTTGATGTCCTTGAAATGATCGAGGTCCAGGAACAGCAGCGCGACCTGCTTGGCGTGCCGCCGGGCCAGAGCGATGGCGTGCGCAAGCCGTTCTGTCAACAACGACCGGTTTGCCAGGCCGGTGAGAACGTCGTGCTGGGCCAGATGGGCCATTTTCAGCGTCATCGCCCGCGATTTGCTGACGTCGTGGAAAACGATCACCGCGCCGACCACCCGGCCATATCGGTTGTGGATGGGCGCGGCCGAATCCTCGATGGCGTACTCGGCCCCGTCACGGCGCACCAGGAGACAATCGGCGATCAAGCCCAGGCTCCTGTCCTCGTCGATGACGCGTTGGACGGGATTCGCAGCGGCCTGGCGTGTCGTGCCGTCGATGATCCTGAATACCTCGGAAAGCGGCCGGCCCAGTGCCTCCTCTCGAGACCAGCCGGTCATCGCCTCGGCTACCAGATTCAGATAGCTGACGTTGCCCAGAAGGTCAGTGGTCAGCACCGCGTCACCAATCGAGTTGAGCGTCACCCGGGCTCGCTCCCTTTCCTCGAACAGGGCCTCTTCCGCCGCTTGCAACACGGATTCCATCGACTTGCGCACGCTGATGTCTTCAACCGTCTGCACCTGAGCTTGCGTCGCCCCCAGGTCACCCAGGGGGGCCGCGTTCAAGCGCGCCCATACGACGCTCCCGTCTTCCCGCAGGCAGCGGACCTCCGCCTGGAATGGCTCCTGAGCGCGCGCGGCGGCGTGCCACGCGGCAACAACGCGCTGGCGATCCTCCGGGTGGATCGACCGGCTCCAGTTCGTGCCCAGTGTCTGCTCAAGGCTTCGCCCTGATATCTTGTGATGAGCGGCATTGCTATAGACGCAACGACCCTGGGCGTCGGCGACGAAGATGCCCAGAGGCGAGGCATCGCTGATGGCGCGGAAGAACGTCTCGCCGTTGCACAGCGCGCTCTGGCTTGCCCCGCGCTCGATGGCGTCGTACGAGGCTGGCGGGCTGTGGGCGGCAACATGTTCATCGACGCCGCCCGGCAAGGCCAGGTGCGCGGATTCCTCGTCGCTTGCCGGGGAGGGGATCAGAATCAGTGCATTCGGCGCGGCCTCGACGAGCGGATGGAACGTCGCAAGCCTCTGGCCGTCGGGCAGGGTCAGGCCAAGCAAGACCACATCGAAACCGTGCCTGCCCAGCCGTTCCAGCGCATCGGCGAGTCGGTTCACCCATTCAAGCCTAAAGGGGTTGTCGCCAGTGGCGGCGAGCGCTGCCTGGACAAGTCGAACTTCGGCGGGATCGTCATCGACCGGAAGCACCGAGGTCGGGGAATTGTTCATGGCCGGTACCGCGACGGCGCGATGTCGCTTTCTGTGCAACGGCGGCTGGTGGACCTCGTCCGCCGAGCGCTCACGCCAACCCGAAACACGGACCTTGCGATCGTTTCGGTGGCGCGACGACAGGTCGCGCGCGTTTCCGACATCCTACTTCTTGTCCTGGTCGCCTTTGGCAGCGTCCTGGATGGCTTCACCGGCCTTCTCGACCTGCTGCCCAGCCTTTTCTACCACCTTGTCGATAGCCTTTCCTGCGTGCTCTGCCGGGCCTTCGCCTTCGTGCTTCTGGCAAGCGGATAGAGCCAACAGCAGCGCGCTGACGAGCAAGGCTGCGTTGATTGATCCACCGAGTTTCATCTCTGATACCTCCTGGTAATTCGATCGCCCCGCTGTGTCAGTGACCACGAGTCGCGTGGACGGCGGGATCAGGGTAACGAGGGTGACGAGCCGGCGTCAGGCACCTGCCAGGGGCAAGGCGCGTCACTTCTTCTTGCCGCTGTCGTCGCCGATCACGCCGCCGACAGCGGCGCCGCCGACGGTCCCGACGGTGCTGCCGTCCGGCAGAGTGGATACTCCGAGGGCGCCGGCGCCGGCGTCGATGCTGGTACTCTTGTCCTGCGCCGACATGTCCGCACAGCCACCAAGGCCGAACAGAAGGGCTGCGACGAGTGCGCTCAAGGCAACTCTCCGAATCGTTTTCATGGCCTTGCCTCTTCGTGAAAAATGGTCCTTCTGGCACGTCTCGTCTGGCCCACTACGGCTTGCGACAGGCGCACAAACATTTCGTTTCGCGACGCGCACGCTTCTTGCCAGCGTCGCGCGTCAGCGCGGCGCAGTCGCCGCACAGTTGCCGCGCCGGATCAATTCAGGCTACACAGAACCGCTCTGGCGGTCTGTCTGCCAGCGAACACAGGCGCACAATCGAGGAGGGTGCTGGCTGCTGCCACGCCGCACAGACATTGCGGCGATCGGCCAGGCCGGCAATCGGCCAGCGAATTCAGGACGCTCGCTGTACGCTGGCGCGCACAGCGGTTGGTCGGCGGCAATAGCCGGTACCTGAAAGTCATGACCGTCGGACGAGGTCGTTGATCGCGCTCTGAATGGCGTCGTCCACGAGTTGCCGATCAGCGGGGCCATCGCCGAGGATGGTTTCCCATTGAAGGTGCACACAGCTCGAATGGTGGCGGCTCTTCAGCACCAGGGTCTGCCGTCCGCGGGCCTCGCCGACTGCGAAGTCGGTGGCGTAGCCGAGCAGCTCATGCACGCCGTTGTCTCCCATTCCGGCCTGGACAGCAGCGATGATCGCCGCCACGCGCCGATGAAACTCCAGAGCCACTTGGGTCGTGAATTGATGGTTGTCCATGCGGATTCCGGTGACTGTTTGACGATTGGAAGCGAGCGGCGGCGGCGACACGGGTGAGGTCCGATCCACAGCGTCTCGCCATGAGCGTGTAGAGCCTGCGCCGAACGCCCGGCTGCGTCTGTGCGCTGCTGCACATGGCCGGTACGGCGCGTGTATAGTCAACATACTTGCAAGCTTGAATCCCAGCGCGTCGGCGAACTCGTCCGATCGCTGCTGATCACCGGGTCAACCGCCATGCCCTCGCTCCGCCAGGTGTCTGCCACGCATGACCCGCGCCAGAACCACCTGCTCGCCGCGCTGCCGGCGGACGAATACGCGCGCCTCCTTCCCAGTCTGGAACTGGTCCCAATGCCGCTCGCCGAAGTGCTCTACGAATCCGGCATTCAGATGCGCCATGTCTACTTCCCCACTAGCGCCATCGTGTCCCTGCTCTATGTCATGGAGGACGGCTCGTCGGCTGAGATCGCCGTGGTCGGTAACGAGGGGATTGTCGGCGTGTCGCTGTTCATGGGCGGCGAAAGCACGTCGAGCCGCGCCGTTGTGCAAAGCGCCGGCCACGCCTACCGCTTGCCGGGCCAGGTGCTCAAGGATGAGTTTTATCGTGCCGGCCCGATGCAGCGCCTGTTGCTGCGCTACACCCAGGCTCTGCTGACGCAGATGGCGCAGACGGCGGTGTGCAACCGCCATCATTCGCTCGACCAGCAACTGTGCCGCTGGCTGCTGCTCTCCCTAGACCGCCTGCTCTCGAACGAACTGGTGATGACGCAGGAACTGATCGCCAACATGCTCGGCGTACGCCGCGAGGGGGTTACCGAGGCCGCCGGCAACTTGCAGCGCGCCGGCTTGATCGCCTATCAGCGCGGGCGCATCACCGTAGTCGACCGGGCCGGTCTGGAGGCGCGCTGCTGCGAGTGCTACGCGGTCGTCAGGAAGGAGTTCGATCGCCTGCTCCCGGAGGCGATCACTCGCTAAGTCGGCGCATCGGGTGCCGTCGCCACTGCTACCGCAGCGTGCCACAGGCACATGGCAGCGCCCCTATGTGCGCCACCGTCCAGACAGTCGTCAAGCTTCAATCCACACTTGGTGCTCTGAAGCATCTTTCCGGACGACGCTGTTTACTGATCGTCCGCGTCCGACACCGCGATTGGAGCACTGCCCTTGCGGTTGCCGGTTTCTTCTTTTCATCGCGAGGGGCGACGTGTCAATCACCAAGTCTTCCTCTGCAGCCAATCGTCTGATCGAGGCCCTGCCGCACAAAGGCCGACGGCGTCTACTGGCCGCCTGCGAGCTGGTCGAACTGACCTTTGCCGAGGTCCTGGCCGAACCCGGCGAGCGCATTCGTCACGTCTTCTTTCCCACCACCAGCTACATCTCCCTGCTAACGCCGATCGACGGTTGTGGCAGCCTGGAGGTGGGCCTGGTCGGCGACGAAGGCATGCTCGGGATCTCGCTTATCCTTGGGGTCGATGTTTCGCCACTCAGCGCCCTGGTCCAGGGGGACGGTCTTGCCCTGCGAATGGACGCGGCGCCGTTTCGCCGTGAACTCGCACTCAGCCCGGCGCTGCACGGCTTGCTCAAGCGTTACCTGCACGTGATGATGGGTCAACTGGCGCAATCAACCGCCTGCACCCGCTTTCATGTCGTCGAAGAGCGTCTCGCGCGTTGCCTCTTGATGACGCAGGACCGGGCGCACTCGGACGCATTTCATGGCACGCACGAATTCCTGGCTTCCATGCTGGGAGTGCGTCGGGTCGGTGTGACCAAGGCCGCCACTTCACTGCAAAATCGCAAACTGATCAGCTACAGCCGCGGGAACATCACGATTCTCGACCGTCATGGCCTGGAAGCTGCTTCCTGCGGGTGCTACGAGGCCGATAACGCCACTTACGCCCGCGGGATGGGCTAGCGAAGCAAGCCGGCCGCCCGGGAGCAGGGAGGGTTACGCTTGGTGCGCTTGCCGCAGCAGTACTGTTCGGCCTCGGTGCTTGTTCGGGCATGTCGACGCAGGAAAAGAACACCGCTGTCGGCGCTGGCGTCGGTGCCGTTGGAGGTGCTGTCCTTACGGGCGGCAGTGCGCTCGGAACAGTCGGCGGTGCAGTCGTCGGCGGTGTTGTCGGCCACGAAGTCAGCAAATGACGATCGACCGGCAATGCGCCTGCCCTGCCAGCCGGGTGCACATCGCCTGTTCATTGCCCTTGCCCCGCCGCGGCTGTGACCGGTTGGTTGCCGCCGTCATGGCCAGGTGGTCCGCCAGGAGATCGCGAAAATGAAACTCGGAAAAGCCGTCAGCACAGCCTTGCTGCTCAGCATCGGTATCCTGCCGGTGACCTTGTCCGCCTGCCAGAAACAGGAAGGCCCGGCCGAGAAGGCCGGCAAGGAGATGGACAAAGCGGTCGAGAAGGTCGGACAGCAGATCGAAAAAGCTGGCGAGAGCGCCCAGGACGCGGCCAAGGGCGACAAGAAATAGCCTCGGCAAGGCGCCTCCGCGGCGAGCTGCGGAGGCGCGCCGTCGGGCGCATCTGGCAGGAACACTTACCGCAAGAGGTCCCACATGAAACGTTTCCTATTCGCCGCCGTGCTGGCCGCTGCTGCCGCTCCGGCGCTTGCCGCCGACGTGGTCGTTTCGGCAAGCATCGGTCAACCGGGCTTCTATGGCCGCCTCGACATTGGCGGCTATGCGCCGCCGCAACTGATCTACCAGCAGCCGATCATCATCGAGCGCATACCGGCCTACCGGCAGCCGATCTACCTGAACGTGCCGCCTGGGCACGCCAAGAACTGGCGCAAACACTGCGGCGCCTACGGCGCCTGCGGTGAGTCGGTCTACTTTGTGCAGAACAGCTGGTACCAGCGCGAGTACGTACCGCAGTACCACCGACGGCATGATTATCGTCGTGAGGAAAATCGCGACGAGTATCGCGATGACTATCGAGGAGACTACCGCCGCCAGGGAGGAGAAGATCGGGACGAGTATCGCGGCAAGCCGAAGAACGACGGTCACGGCAAACAGGGCCATCAGGGCAAGCAGGGCCGCGGGCACTAGGGTGTCCGGGTGACGGCAGCGAGGTCGCACCGTGATGCAGGGCCTTGACGCCGCGAAGCATTGCGCCAAGGTTGCAGTGGTCAAGTGATCTTCGATACCGTGACAGCTTGTTTTTCTGCCGTTCCTTGTTCATGGACGTTCGGCGGCAGCAAAGCGGGTTGCGAGTGCAAATTGGGCGCTATTCTGGAAGCCGTCGATGTGGTCGGTGACCGTGCGCCTCTTCGACGCCGGCATCGAGGCGACCAGCGAGGCGCATGTCCCGATCTTTCTTCGACGTTTTCAGCGCATCGCCGGGGATAGGGGAGCGACTGGCGACGGCCTGCGTAAGCGCGGTCCAGGATCGCTACGCACTCCAGAAGGACCCGAACCTGGCGGGCTTTGCTGTCGCGGCGATCGGCGCGCTGTCGATCCCGCTGGCAGCGTCCGGGGGCTCGCTGGTCAAGGTGGCCAGCGAAACGATTCCCGCCGGGCCCTTCTACGACCGCTTCTTTGCCCAGAGGCAGCGCGATCTGCCGCTGCCGGTCACCGACCGATAGTGCCGGTGTGCCGGGTGCACGCGGCAGGGCGGCTTGCCACGGTGGCCGCCAACCGGGTTATGATCGTCGTCGGCCGAGCAGTCAGCCGACAGCTCGCGGGCGCCGGAGACAGCGATCGTCAGCCAGATCAATGGTGGGTCCGGGCGGTGGGGATTGGCCAGCGAGCGGTCATTTCGCTGGTGGGAAGGCCGTCGGACTGCCGCCCGAGCTGCTGCGTTTGACGTCTCGAACCGACGCGGACCGTGCCTTCATATCGGCTCGGCCGCATCCTCCGGATGCCGCTGCCCCACGAACGAAAGGTCACCATGAACATGCCATACGAGCCCGATCACCAACTCGAGAAGCGCCTGTCCGACGGACTGCTGGACGTATTGATCCGGGCCGGCCTGGTGCTGGCATTGGTGCTGTTGTGTTACCGCATCTTCTCGCCTTTCCTCGGCCTGATGATGTGGGCGCTGATTCTGGCGATCACCCTCTACCCGCTGCAGATGGCGGTGGCGGCCAGGGTCGGCGGCAGGCAGGGACGTGCTGCCACCCTGCTGGTCGTGGCGGGAATCGCCCTGATCGTCGTGCCGACCATCCTGCTGGGCAGTTCGATGGCCGATTCGATTCATGACCTGATCGGCAGCATCCGGAACAACAGCTTTCAGATCCCGGCGCCACCGGCGAAGGTTGCCGAGTGGCCGCTGGTCGGCAAGCGGCTCGATGCCGTCTGGTCGCTGGCACACTCGGACCTGCCGGCGCTGATCCAAAGCATGCAGCCGAAGATAGGCACCTTGGCGAAAGCGGCGCTGGGGATGGTCGCCAGCATGGGCGGCGGCCTGCTGCAGTTCCTTCTCTCGTTCATCATTGCCGGCGTGATCATGGCCTATGGCGAATCCGGCGAGCGCGGCGCGCGGGCGATTTTTGATCGGGTCGCCGGCACGGTGCGCGGCGAGCAGCTGGCGAAGCTGTCGACGGCGACCGTTCGCGCCGTCGCCATGGGCGTCATCGGTGTTGCCGTCATCCAGGCGATCGTCGTCGGTCTGGCCTTGCTGGTCGCCGGTATTCCGTGGGCCGGGGTGTTGTCGCTGGTGATGCTGGTGCTGGGGCTCGCACAGGTTCCGGCGCTGCTGATCACCTTGCCGGCGATTGCCTACATGTGGACCATCGGCGACTACGGTACGGTGCCCGCCGTCAGCTACAGCGTCCTGCTGATCGTCGCCGGTTCGGCCGACAATGTCCTCAAGCCGCTGATGCTGGGCCGCGGTGTGGACGCGCCGATGCCGGTGGTGCTGTTCGGTGCGCTCGGCGGCATGGCTGCCAGCGGCATTGTCGGGATGTTCGTCGGCGCCACCCTGCTGGCGCTGGGTTACCAGATCTTCATGGGCTGGGTCGTGGCACGCGACGACGCCGGGCAGGCCGGTGATCCGTCGACGCCGGCCGCCTGACGCGGCTGCGCCGCGACCGAATCCGGCTTTGTCAAGCGGGCAATTGAGGTGACGGGGAAGCCATGACCGAGCAAGCCGAACAAGCGCACGAGCTGCCAGGCGCTGTCGCCACGGAACCGCCGCCGCCGACCAGCGCCGGCAAGGGGACGCGAATCGCGTCGCTGCTCGTGCTGGGCCTGCTGGTTGGCAGCCTGCTGTGGTATTTCGTCGCCGACCGGCTCACTCCCTACACGGCGCAGGCCAGGGTCCAGGCCTTTGTCGTGCCGCTGGCTGCCGAGGTGCCGGGCAAGGTGCTGAAGGTGCATGTCAGGAACAACGATGAGGTGCAGCAGGGAGCGCCCCTGTTCGACATCGATCCGAGCCAGTATCGGATCGCCCTGCAAAAGGCGCGCTCGGACTACGAATCGGTGCGCCGTTCGGTCAATGCTGCGAGCGCAACGGTCGAGGCGGCGCGGGCCTCCTTGCAGGCGGCGAAGGCCAATCACCTCAAGGCGGAGAAGGATGCGATCCGGCAGGAAACGCTCTACGCCGAAGACCCCGGAGCGATTTCCGTGCGCCGCCTCGAGGGCGCGCAGGCCACCCGGGTGCAGGCGCGCAGCCACGAAAAGGCCGCCGAGGCCGATCTGCGGCGGGCGCAGGAGGCGGCCGGCGAAAGCGGTGACGACAACGCCCAGTTGCTCAGCGCCCGTGCCGCAATCGAGAAGGCCGAACTCGACCTGGCGCGTACGCAGGTGCTTGCGCCGGTCAGCGGCCGGGTGACCGACCTGCGTATCGAGGTTGGTCACTACGCGCAGGCTGGCGCGCCGGTGATGACGCTGATCGCGATTCACGACCTCTGGATCAGTGCCGAGATGACCGAGAACAACCTCGGCAACATCGACCCCGGTGACCCGGTGGCGATTGTCCTCGACGTCATGCCGGGCGAGGTATTGCAGGGCCATGTCAGGAGCGTCGGCAGCGGCGTCAGCTCGGGCCAGCAGGCGCAGCCGGGAACGCTGCCGACGATCCAGAACAGCCGTGACTGGCTGCGTCAGGCGCAGCGCTTCCCGGTGGCGGTCGAGTTCGACGTGTCGCAGCGGGCGCGATTGCGACAGGCGCGCGTCGGCGGGCAGGCCTCGGTGCTGGTGTATACCGGCGATCATCCGCTGATGAACGCGCTCGGTGCGGCGTATATCCGGCTGATGAGCCTGCTGACCTATCTCTATTGAGCTGGCCCATGGACCCGGCGGACAAGGCAGTCCTGCGACTGGCCAGCGGCCTCTGCCTGGCGGTTCTGGTCGCCTACGGTCTGCCGCTGCCGATGCCTTTCATCGTCTGTCTGCTGGCGGTCATGCTGCTTTGCAAGCCCGGTCCGCCGATGTCGCTGCTCAAGGGCGCGGCGATGGCGCTGTTGCTCGCGATGCTGGTGGTGGCCGGTGTCCTGATGGTGCCCCTGCTCGAGTACTACGCGCTGGGCGGCATCGTCCTGACCGGCGCCGTGCTGTACGGGCTTTTCTTCGCGGGCCTGCGCACGGCCAATCCCCTGACGATGATTCTGGTGGTCTCCTTCACCATGATTCCGGTCGCTGGCGTCGCCGATCAGGCGCTGGTCACGGTCATCGGGGTGGCCTTGGGGATCGGTGTGTTCGTGGGAGTCGTGGTCAGCCGCGTCTCGCAGGTCTTCTTTCCCGACCCGCCGCTGGCGGCGGCGGCAAAGGCCGGGCCGCCAAGCCTCGGCCGCGAGGCGGCGAGCTGGATCGCCCTGCGGGCGACACTGATCGTCATGCCGGTATTCGTCCTCGCGCTGACCGACCCGTCTTTCTACCTGGCGGCGATCATGAAGACCGTTGCCCTGGGCCAGCAGGCGGGGTCCGCCAAGGCTCGTTCGGCAGGCCGCGAACTGGTGGGGTCGACCATGATGGGCGCCTGGATGGCCCTGCTGGTCTGGTTCGGCCTGTCGCTCTGGCCCAACCTTTGGACCTTGATGTTATGGATGTCCGGCGCGGCGCTGTGGAGCGGTGCGCGGATTTTCGGGCTCAAGGCCAGCGCCTTCGGACCGTCGTTCTGGAGCAATGCCCTGCTGACCATGCTGATCCTGCTCGGGCCGGCCATCGAAGACAGCGCCAGCGGCAAGGACGTGTGGCAGGCATCGGCGACGCGTGTCGTGCTGTTCGTCGGTGTCTCCCTCTACGCCTGGGCGACGGTCTGGGCTCTCGAACGTTAGCGCGCCTCGCGCTCGCGGGCGCTTTTTTTCGACCGTGCTTGAGCGGGGAACGAGATGACCTTGATCGATCTGGCGATCGGACTGGCGACCATGTTGCTGTGCCTCGTCCTGCAGGTATCGGTGACCTTCTGGGTCGTCAAGTACTACATCCGGCAGTCGGCCCGGCGCCTGTCGGGCGGCGGACTGCTGGCCGGAGTTCGCCCGCTGCTGGTGGTGATGGTGGTGATGATGGCCGGCAACTTCCTGCAGATGGCGCTCTGGGGGGCACTGTTTGTCGTGCTCGGCGAGTTCGAGAGCTTCCATGAGGCGGTGTACCATTCGGCGGTGAATTTCACCACCCTGGGCTACGGCGATATCGTGATGAGTGGCAAGTGGAAGTTGCTGGGTCCGCTCGAGGCGGCCAACGGCGTGCTGATGTTCGGCATCACCAGCGCCGCCCTGATGGCGGTTCTGCAGCACTTGATCAAGGCTTTTCTGGCAGCTGGCGATCAACGCCAGTGACGGGGCGTCGGCGGCTGCAGTCGGGTCGCCGCGCCGGCCATCGCGACGTTCCACGGCAACAAGCGGGAAGCCCGCCTGACGGCGGGCTTCGACGGTCAGCGAGCGCTTCGCCAGCTCAGTCCTGCTGCTCGAACTCGATGATCACCTGATCGACCGAGAGGCTCTCGCCCGGCTCGGCAACGACTTTCTTGACCTTGCAGTCCCGCTCGGCCTTGAGAACGTTCTCCATCTTCATCGCCTCGATGACGGCGAGCTTTTCGCCGGCACTGACCTGTTCGCCAGCCTTGACCGCCACCTCGCGCAGCAGGCCGGGCATCGGCGAGAGCAGGAATCGCGACAGGTCCGGCGGCACCTTCTTGGGCATCAGGGCCAGCATCCGGGCGGCATTGGCGGTCATCACCGTCGCCTTGACCTGTTTGCCGAAGTGCACGACGCGATAGAGCAGGCCGATGCGCTCGAGTTGCAGGCACAGCGGCTCGCCGTTGCAGGTGCCGTGGAAGACCAGTTCGCCGAACTTCCAGTCGGAAACCAGATCGTAACGATCGGTGCCGTAGGTGACCGAGTAACCGCCCGGGATCGGTGTCACGACCACCGGGTAGTCCTTGCCATCCATCTGCACCACCCACTCGCTGCCGACCTTGCGCTGATGGCCCGGCATCTGGCCGCTGACCTGGACCGCGCGGTCGATGTAACGACGGCGGCCGAAGGCGGCGACGGCAGCGAGCAGGCCGGGATCGTCGTGCACCACGTCGGCGGCGACGAAGCCGTTGGGAAACTCGTCGGTGACGAAAGAGGTGGTGAAGGTGCCCGACAGAAAGCGCGGATTCTGCATCAACGCCGCCTGGAAGGGGATGTTGGAAGCGACGCCACGAATCACGAAGGCGTTCAGGGCGTCGCGCATCCGGCGCACGGCCTGGTCGCGCGTGGCGCCGTGGCAGATCAGCTTGGCGATCATCGAGTCGTAGAACATCGAGATCTCGCCGCCTTCGAAGACGCCGGTGTCGACCCTGACCTGCCCTTCGGTGGTCTCCGGCGGCCGATACTTGACCAGCCGGCCGACCGACGGCAGGAAGCCGCGGAAGGGGTCTTCGGCGTTGATCCGGCACTCGATCGCCCAGCCGTTGGCCTTGATGTCGTCCTGAACGAAAGGCAGTTTTTCGCCGGCGGCGACGCGGATCATCAATTCGACGAGGTCGACGCCGGTGATCATTTCGGTGACCGGATGTTCGACCTGGAGTCGAGTGTTCATTTCCAGGAAGTAGAACGACTTGTCCGAGCCGACGACGAACTCGACGGTGCCGGCGCTCTGGTACTTGACCGCCCTGGCCAGCGCCACCGCCTGCTCGCCCATCGCCTTGCGGATGCTGTCGTCGATGAACGGCGACGGTGCCTCCTCGATCACCTTCTGGTGCCGTCGCTGAATCGAACATTCACGCTCGAGCAGGTAGACCGTATTGCCGAAGGAGTCGGCGATGATCTGGATCTCGATGTGGTGCGGGCCTTCGACAAACTTCTCGATGAACACCCGGTCGTCGCCGAAGCTGTTGCGCGCCTCGTTGCGGCAGGCGTCGAAACCTTCAGACGCTTCCTTGTCGTTGTAGGCGACGCGCAGCCCCTTGCCGCCGCCGCCGGCGGAGGCCTTGATCATCACCGGATAGCCGATGTCCTTGGCGATTTCAACGGCCTTGGCGGCATCCTCGATTGCGGCGTTGTAACCGGGGATGGTGTTGACCTTGGCTTCCAGCGCCAGCTTCTTGGAGGCGATCTTGTCGCCCATCGCCGCCACCGAATAGTGCTTGGGGCCAATGAAGACGATGCCGTTATCTTCGAGGCGGCGCGAGAACTCCTCGTTCTCGGAGAGAAAGCCGTAGCCGGGGTGAACGGCCTCGGCGCCGGTCTGCTTGCAGGCGTCGATGATCTTGTCGATCACCAGGTACGACTCCTTGGATGGTGGCGGGCCGATACACACCCCCTCATCGGCCATCAGCACGTGCATGGCGTCCTTGTCGGCTTCGGAATAGACCGCGACCGTCTTGATACCCATCTTCTGGGCGGTTTTCATCACGCGACAGGCGATTTCGCCGCGGTTGGCGATCAGTATTTTCTTGAACATCTCTATTTCTCCCCGTCGATCAAAGCGGAATGTTGCCGTGCTTGCGCCACGGGTTTTCCAGTTTCTTGTCCCGCAGCATCGCCAGCGAGCGGCAAATGCGCTTGCGGGTCTCGTGCGGCATGATCACGTCGTCGATGAAGCCGCGTGCTCCGGCGACGAAGGGGTTGGCGAACTTGGCCTTGTACTCCGCCTCGCGGGCCGCCAGCTTGGCCGGGTCGTTCTTCTCCTCGCGGAAGATGATCTCGACGGCGCCTTTCGGACCCATCACGGCGATCTCGGCCGATGGCCAGGCAAAGTTCACGTCGCCGCGCAGGTGCTTGGAGGCCATCACGTCGTAGGCGCCGCCGTAGGCCTTGCGGGTGATCAGCGTGACTTTGGGCACGGTGCACTCGGCGTAGGCGTAGAGCAGCTTGGCGCCGTGCTTGATGATGCCGCCGTATTCCTGCGCGGTGCCGGGCATGAAACCGGGAACGTCGACGAAGGTCACCACCGGGATGTTGAAGGCGTCGCAGTAGCGCACGAAGCGCGCCGCCTTGATCGAGCTCTTGATGTCCAGGCAGCCGGCGAGGACCAGCGGCTGGTTGGCGACGATGCCGACGGTCGAGCCGTCCATGCGGGCGAAGCCGATGACGATATTCTTGGCGTATTCACGCTGCAGCTCGAAGAAGTCGCCGTCATCGGCCACCTTGATGATCAGTTCCTTGATGTTGTAGGGCTTGTTGGTGTTGTCCGGCACCAGCGTGTCGAGCGAGAAGTCGAGACGCTCGGCCGAGTCCTGCGACGGCAGGCGCGGCGGTTTCTCGCGGTTGTTCGACGGCAGGAAGCTGATGAAGCGGCGCAGCATCATCAGCGCCTCGACGTCGTTCTCGAACGCCAGGTCGGCGACCCCGGACTTGCTGGTATGGGTGACCGCGCCGCCGAGTTCCTCGGCGGTGACGTCTTCGTGGGTCACCGTCTTGACCACTTCCGGGCCGGTGACGAACATGTACGACGAATCCTTGACCATGAAGATGAAGTCGGTCATCGACGGGCTGTAGACCGCGCCGCCGGCGCAGGGCCCCATGATCAGCGAGATCTGCGGTACGACGCCGGAGGCCAGGACATTGCGCTGGAAGACGTCGGCGTAACCGGCCAGCGAAGCGACCCCTTCCTGGATGCGCGCGCCGCCCGAGTCGTTGAGGCCGATGACCGGCGCTCCGACCTTGATCGCGTGATCCATCACCTTGCAGATCTTCTCGGCGTGTGCTTCCGACAGCGAGCCGCCGAAGACGGTGAAATCCTGCGAAAAGACGAACATCAGGCGACCGTTGATGGTGCCGCAGCCGATCACCACGCCGTCGCCGGGAACCGACTGATCGGCCATGCCGAAGTCGTGGCAGCGGTGCTCCTTGAACATGTCCCATTCCTCGAAGGAACCACTGTCGAGCAGCAGCTCGATGCGCTCGCGGGCGGACAGTTTGCCCTTGCTGTGCTGGTTATCGATGCGTTTCTGGCCACCACCCAGACACGCCGCCGCACGCTTTTCTGCAAGCTGGCGAATGATGTCGTGCATAAGGTCTACTCCCTAACGGTCGGGTCAATCAGAACTACTCAAACAACGGAACTACTCCACGAGGGCGGACTATCCTGGTCCAACCCCGGCAATCAGTGCTTCAGGTAGCCGAGCAGCCGCGAAGCCGCCGCGCCCGGCGTCGTCCGTCCCTCGGCGACGTCATTGGACAGCTCCGGCAAGGCCGCGCGGACCGCGGTGTGGCCGCGGAAATAGCGCCGCAGGCCGGAATCGATCAGGCTCCACATCCAGTCCACGGCTTGCCGCCGACGCTTCTGCTCGAATTCGCCGCTGGCCGTCATGGCCGCCTGGTAGCGCTCGATTTCGGCCCAGAACTCGGCGATGCCGCGCTTGCCCAGCGCGCTGCAGGTAAGTACCGGTGGCCGCCAGTTGGGGCTGGCGCTGCGCAGCATGGTCAGCGCCGTACGCATCTGGCTGCGCGCGGCGGCCGCGGCGCGTTCGTCGATATCGGCCTTGTTGAAGACGATCAGGTCGGCGATTTCGACAATCCCCTTCTTGATCGCCTGCAGATCGTCGCCCTGGCTGGGCAGCTGCAGCAGGACGAACGCATCGACCATGCCGGCGACCGTCGTTTCCGATTGGCCGACGCCGACGGTTTCGACGATGATCACGTCAAAACCGCCGGCTTCGCAAAGCAGCATCGCTTCGCGCGTCTTGTCGGCCACGCCGCCCAATGAACCGGACGACGGGCTGGGCCGGATGAACGCCTCGTCGCGCTGGCAAAGAAGCTCCATGCGCGTCTTGTCGCCGAGAATCGAACCGCCGGAAACAGACGAGGACGGGTCTACGGCGAGCACCGCAACCCGCTTGCCCGCTTCGATCAGATAAAGGCCGAGCGATTCGATGAAGGTCGACTTGCCGGCACCGGGGGCGCCGGAGATGCCGATCCGCATGGTCTGGCCGGTGTGCGGCAGCAGCGCCGTCAGCACCTGCCGGGCACGACGCTGGTGATCGCTGCGCGTCGATTCGACGAGCGTGATGGCTTTGGCCAGCGCTCGCCGACGACGCGCGAGAACGCCGTCGACGAGATGCTGGTCAGCAGGAGCCATGCCGCTGGTGGATGTGGATGTGTGGCTCATCATATCCATGGTTGATGGCTGTTGGCGGAACTGCTCAGGCGGCGGCGCGTGCCTTGCGGATTTCCTTGAGGACGGTCATCGCCGAGTCCTCGATCCGCGTTCCCGGCCCGAAAATGGCCTTGGCGCCGGACTTGAACAGGAAATCGTAGTCCTGTGCCGGGATCACCCCGCCAGCAAAGACGATGATGTCGTCGGCACCCTGATCCTTGAGCGCCTTGACCAGCGCCGGCAACAGCGTCTTGTGGCCGGCGGCCAGCGACGAGACACCGACCGCGTGTACGTCGTTCTCGATCGCCAGACGCGCGGCTTCTTCGGGGGTCTGGAAAAGCGGTCCGACGTCGATGTCGAAACCGAGGTCGGCAAAAGCGGTGGCGACCACCTTGGCGCCGCGGTCGTGACCGTCCTGACCGAGCTTGGCGACCATGATCCGCGGCCGGCGGCCCTCGTCCTCGTTGAACCTGGCGATTTCGGCTTTCAGGGTTTCCCAACTCGAAATGCCATCGACCACGGCGCCATAGACGCCGGAGACGGTCTGCTGGGTGGCGCGGAAACGCCCGAAGATTTTTTCCATCGCATCGGAGACCTCGCCGACCGAAGCGCGCAGGCGCATCGCCTTGACCGCGAAGTCGAGGAGATTGCCTTCACCCGTTTCGGCGCAGCGCGTCAGATCGGCCAGCGCCGCGTCGACCTTGTCCGAATCACGGCTTGCCCGGACTGTCTTGAGGCGGGCGATCTGCGATTCGCGGACGGCGTTGTTGTCGATGTCACGGATCTCGATCGCGTCCTGCTTGGCCAGCTTGTACTTGTTCACGCCGACGATCACGTCCTTGCCGGAGTCGATGCGCGCCTGCTTGTCGGCTGCGCAGGCCTCGATCTTCATCTTCGCCCAGCCGGATTCGACGGCGTGCGTCATGCCGCCCATGCTGTCGACTTCCTCGATGATTTTCCAGGCTTCGTCGGCCAGATCCTGCGTCAGCTTCTCCATCATGTAGGAGCCTGCCCACGGGTCGATGACATTGGTGATGTGCGTCTCTTCCTGGATCACCAGCTGGGTGTTGCGGGCGATGCGTGAGGAGAACTCGGTCGGCAGGGCGATCGCTTCGTCAAGCGCATTGGTGTGCAGCGACTGGGTGCCGCCGAAGACCGCGGCCATCGCTTCGATGGTCGTGCGCACGACGTTGTTGTAGGGATCCTGCTCGGTCAGCGACCAGCCCGAGGTCTGGCAGTGCGTGCGCAGCATGCTCGACTTGGCATTCTTCGGCGAGAACTCCTGCATCGCTCGCCACCACAGCAGGCGCGCCGCGCGCAGCTTGGCCACTTCGAGGTAGAAGTTCATGCCGATCGCGAAGAAGAACGACAGCCGGCCGGCAAAGGCGTCGACGTCGAGGCCGGAAGCGATCGCCGTGCGCACATAGTCGCGACCGTCGGCAATGGTGAACGCCAGTTCGAGCGCTTGCGTGGCGCCGGCTTCCTGCATGTGATAACCCGAAATCGAGATCGAGTTGAACTTCGGCATGTGCTGTGCGGTGTAGCCGATGATGTCGGAGATGATCCGCATCGACGGCTTTGGCGGGTAGATGTAGGTGTTGCGGACCATGAACTCCTTGAGGATGTCGTTCTGGATGGTCCCCGAGAGCTGTTCCTGCGGCACGCCCTGCTCTTCGGCGGCGACGATGTAGCCGGCGAGGATCGGCAGCACGGCGCCGTTCATGGTCATCGACACCGAAATCTTCTCGAGCGGGATGCCGTCGAACAGGATCTTCATGTCTTCGACCGAGTCGATCGCCACGCCGGCCTTGCCGACGTCGCCGGTGACCCGCGGATGATCGGAGTCGTAACCGCGGTGGGTGGCCAGATCGAAGGCCACCGAGACACCCTGACCGCCGGCAGCCAGGGCCTTGCGATAGAAGGCGTTGGAGGCCTCGGCGGTGGAGAAGCCGGCGTACTGGCGGATCGTCCAGGGCCGGCCGGTGTACATCGTCGCCTGCGGACCGCGGACGAAGGGGGCGAAGCCGGGCAGGGTATCGGTGTATTGCAGGCCCTTGAGGTCCTGGCGGGTGTAGAGCGGCTTGACCACCACTCCTTCGGGCGTTACCCAGTTCAGCGTCTCGAGCTCGGCACCGCGCAGGGCTTTGGCGGCAGCTTTCTTCCAGGCGTCGAGATTTTCCGAATCGGCTAGGGCAGGGTTGTTCGCGTTGGACATGACGGAACCTTTCACGAAATCAGTGGAATGGGTTGGGGCTGTCGTCACGGACGACGCAAGGATTATACCGACCAAGAGCGCCATGCTGTCTTGCAGCAAGCTTTAAAGCTTGACACTCCGCCCGACGAATAATACTGTATCCATAATTATGAACGCAAGGTCTCGCGCAGACCCTGAACGAAGCGGCGAAACAGAGATCGATGGATCCGAGCCAGATAGCCCAGACTGCCCTCTACGAGGAGGTCGCCGAGAGACTGCGGCAGAGAATCTTCTCGCACGAATTGCCGCCGGGAACGCGGATCGACGAACAGGCCTTGACCGTCGCCTACGGGATCAGCCGGACGCCCCTGCGGGAGGCGTTGAAGGTGCTTGCCGCCGAGGGACTGGTGACCCTGCGGCCACGCCGTGGTTGTTTTGTGACCGAGATCTCGGAGCAGGATCTCGACGACATCTTCCCCTTGATGGCGATGCTCGAAGGGCGTTGTGCGCTCGAAGCAACCCGCCGGGCAACGCCGGCAGACCTTGCCCGGCTGGCAGAGATTCACGCCCAACTCGAGCATTTTGCCGGCAATGACGAGATCGAGCGTTTCTTCGAGGCGAATCAGGCGTTTCACTTCCAGATCCAGGAGATGTCGGGAAATCGCCGCTTGCGGCAGGTGATCCAGGACTTGCGCAAGGTGCTCAAGCTGACTCGCCTGTTCTCGCTGAGCATCGACGGCCGTCTGCAGCAATCGCTCGCCGAACATGCCGTCATCCTGGCAGCGATCGAGGCGGGCGACGCGCTGCGGGCGCAGGCGGCGATGCACGATCACATCATGTCGGGACGCCAGGCGCTGGCCAAGAGCCACGCCGGGCAGGAGCTGGCGACGTGAGCGGTCGCGTCACCTGCACACGGGCGGCGGCGGTGGCAACGGTGACGCTGTCGAATCCAGGCAAACTCAACGCCATCGACTTCGCGATGTGGCAACGCCTGGCGGAAATCGTCGGCGACCTGTCGACCGACGCGCAGTTGCGGTGCGTGATCGTGCGCGGCGAAGGCGAGCAGGCTTTCGCTGCCGGTGGTGACATCGAGGAGTTCCTGCACCGGCGCGACACGGTGGATCGGGCGATGGCCTACCATGGCCAGGTGGGGGCTGCCCTGCAGGCGCTGTTCGACTGCCGCCTGCCGACCATCGCACTGGTGCAGGGGGCGTGCATCGGCGGCGGGCTGGAGATCGCCGCGCAGTGCGATCTGCGGATCTGCGGCGCGTCGTCGCGGTTCGGCGTGCCGATCAACCAGCTCGGATTCTCGATGTATCCCGCCGAGATGGCGGCGCTGCTGCGGCTCGCCGGTCCGGCGACAGTGCTCGAATTGCTGCTCGAAGGTCGTATCCTGGGTGCGTCGGAAGCGCTCGCCAAGGGCCTCGTGACGCGTGTCGTCGCCGACGCCGAGGTCGTTGACGAAGCCAGCGCCACGGCCCGGCGAATCTGCGCCGGCGCACCGCTGGTCGCCAGCTCGCACAAGCGCTGGGTACGCCGTCTGCAAAACGACATTCCGCTCGGTCAGGACGAGTTGCGGGCCTCGTTCGCGTTTCTCGCGACCGACGACTATCGGGAAGGGCTGGCAGCCTTCCTCGAGAAGCGCCGACCGACCTTCAGCGGCCGCTGACCGGCGCCCTCAGGCGAACAGGCCCCAGGCCATCTTGGCCGCCAGCAGGATCAGGATGGCGGCAAAAAGACGCTTCAGGGTGGCGACCGGCAAGCGGTGCGCCAGCCTGGCGCCAAGTGGCGCGATCAGCATGCTCGACGGCACCAGCCAGAGCAGTGCCGGCAGGTAGACGAAACCGAGGCTCCCTGACGGCAGGCCGGGGTGCCCCCAGCCGTTGAAGATGTAGCCGAGCGAACCGCCGATGGCGATCGGGAAGCCGACCGCGGCCGAGGTGCCGATGGCATGCTGAACGCGGACGTTGCACCAGGTCAGGAAAGGTACGGTCAATGAGCCGCCGCCGATCGCCACCAGGGCCGAAATCGCGCCGATGCCCGTGCCGACGCCAAAGACGCCGACCGCGCCGGGCAGGTCGCGCGAGGGCCTCGGCTTCAGGTCGAGGATCATCTGCAGCGCGACCAGGCAGACGAAGGCCATGAAGAACAGTGCCAGCGGCCTCGATGGAACGCTGCCCGCGAACAGCGTGCCGATCAGCGTACCGGCGAGAATTCCCGGAGTGATCTGGACGACCACCTTCCACAGCACGGCGCCATGCTGGTGGTGGGCGCGCAGGCTGGCCAGCGAGGTAAACAGGATTGCCGCCATCGACGTGCCGAGTGCCAGATGCAGCACCTCGGTCGCAGGAAAGCCCGCCTGCACGGCGAACATCATGGTCAGGGCAGGGACCATGACCAGGCCGCCGCCGATCCCGAGCATGCCGGCGAAGAACCCGGTGAACAGACCCAGCGCGATATATGCCAACCACCAGAGCAACTCGAACCCCCTTCAGAAACGGCGTGCCAAGACCGCCATCATCCCACGATTGCCCGCCATGCGGCGGCGCACGGCCGGCAGCTCGGCGATCCGCCTCAGCGTTCGAGCACTTCGCCGAGCATCCGGTCCACACCGACCCGCCAGTCCGGCAGGTGCAGGTCGAAGGCTGACCGCAACTTGCCGGTGTCCAGGCGCGAGTTGTGCGGGCGGGGCGCCGGCAGGGGATAGGCGCTGCTCGCGATCGCCTCGACGGCGGCCGGTGCGACGCGGATCGCCTGCCCGGCGTTGCGGGCGAAGTCGATGACGTGCCGGGCGTAGCCATGCCAACTCGTTTCGCCGCCAGCGACCAGATGGTAGAGGCCGGCGAGAGCCGGCTGCCGCCGCGCGCAGCGAACGGCGTGCGCGGTGACGTCGGCCAGCAGTTCGGCACTGGTCGGCGCGCCGATCTGATCGGCGATGACCTTGAGCTGGTCGCGTTCGCCGGCCAGGCGCAGCATCGTCCGGGCAAAGTTGTTGCCGCGCGCCGCGTAGACCCAGCTGGTACGAAAGATCAGATGTCGGCGGCAGCGGGCAACGGCCTGCTCGCCGGCAAGCTTGGTGCGGCCGTAGACGCTCAGCGGTCCGGTGGCGTCGTCTTCGCGCCAAGGCGTTGCGCCGCTGCCGTCGAAGACGTAGTCGGTCGAGTAATGCACCAGCCAGGCGCCCAGGCGGTTGGCTTCGTCGGCGAGCACGTCCGGCGCCAGGGCGTTGATCGTTCGCGCCAGTTCGGGTTCCGATTCGGCCCGGTCTACCGCGGTGTGAGCGGCGGCATTGACGATCAACTCGGGAGCGACCTCGCGCACGCAGGCCGCCAGACCGGCAAGGTCGCTGAAATCACCGCACAGGCCACCGTCCCGGTCGCGATCGAGCGCCACCAGCTGCCCCAGCGGCGCCAGGCTGCGTTGCAGCTCCCAGCCGACCTGGCCGCGCTTGCCGAACAGCAGGATCTTCATTGGCTACGTTCGCCGTAGTTTTTCTCGACCCAGTCGCGATACGCTCCCGACTGGACATTGCCGACCCATTGCTGATTCTCGAGGTACCAATGTACCGTCTTGCGGATGCCGGTGGCGAAGGTCTCGGCCGGCTTCCAGCCGAGTTCCCGCTCGATCTTGCGGGCGTCGATGGCGTAGCGGCGGTCGTGGCCTGGCCGGTCGGCGACGTAGCTGATCTGTTCGCTGTAGGGTTTGCCGTCGGCGCGCGGGCGAAGTTCGTCGAGCAGGCTGCAGACGGTATGGACGATCTCCAGGTTGGGCTTTTCGTTCCAGCCGCCGATGTTGTAGGTCTCGCCGGGCCGGCCGGCGTCGAGCACCCGGCGGATCGCACTGCAGTGGTCGGCGACGTACAGCCAGTCACGAATCTGCTGACCGTCGCCGTAGACCGGCAGCGCCTTGCCGGCCAGCGCGTTGACGATCATCAGCGGGATCAGCTTTTCCGGGAAATGGTACGGTCCGTAGTTGTTCGAACAGTTGGTGGTCAACACCGGCAGCCCGTAGGTGTGGTGGTAGGCGCGTACCAGGTGGTCGCTGGCGGCCTTGCTTGCCGAGTAGGGGCTGTTCGGCTGGTAGGGGTGGGTCTCGCTGAAGGCCGGCTCGTCCCGGGTCAGCGAACCATAGACCTCGTCGGTCGACACGTGCAGAAAACGGCAAGCCTGCCGGGCGTCAGCGGCGAGCGATCCCCAGTAGCCGCGCAGCGCTTCGAGCAGGTGGAAAGTGCCGACGATATTGGTCTGGATGAAGTCTTCCGGACCGTGGATCGAGCGGTCCACGTGCGATTCGGCAGCGAAGTTGACGATCGCGCGCGGCTGGTACTGCGCCAGCAGGCGGCTGGTCAGCTGGCTGTCGCCGATATCACCATGGACGAAGATGTGGCGGTCGTCGCCAGCAAGCGACGCGAGGTTCTCGCGATTTCCGGCGTAGGTCAGCCGGTCGAGGTTGATGACCGTCTCGTCACTCTGCTGCAGCCAGTCAAGAACGAAATTGGCGCCGATGAAGCCGGCGCCGCCGGTAACCAGAATCATGTGCAGACCTTTCAGAAATTGCAGTGGGTGGTTGCGCGGGCCGGGGCCGTGCAAGAGGCGCCGGGGCCGGCCAGCGTCGATCGCTGTCCGGCGGTGGTCCTTACCTGCCGTAGCTGTCCTGCAGGCGGACGATGTCGTCTTCGCCAAGATAACTGCCGGACTGCACCTCGACCATTTCGAGGTCGATGCGGCCCGGGTTCTCCAGCCGATGGACGACGCCGAGCGGGATGTAGGTGGACTGGTTTTCCGAGAGTAGCAGCGATTCTTCGCCGCGCTGGATCGACGCCGTGCCCTTGACGACGATCCAGTGTTCGGCGCGATGGTGGTGTTTCTGCAGACTGAGACTGGCACCGGCTTTCACCAGGATCCGCTTGACCTGATAGCGCGGGCCGTGCGCGACGCCCTCGTAGCTGCCCCAGGGGCGGTGCACGATGTGCCGGAATTCGGTCTCCTGGCGCGCCGATCGTTTCAGCTGCTCGACCAGCGCCTTGACTTCCTGTGCCTTCGACTTGTCGGCCACCAGCACCGCGTCGGGAGTGACGACGACGATCAGCTTGCTGACGCCGACGGTGGCCAGCAGCCGCCCTTCGGACAACAGGATCGAGTCCTGGGTGTCGATGCTCAGGACGTCGCCGCGCTGGGTGTTGCCGGCGACGTCGGCGAGGCCGAGAGCGGCCAGCGCGTCCCAGGCGCCGATATCGTTCCAGCCGGCATCGAGCGGGATGACCACGCCGTGTTCGGTCTTTTCCATCACCGCGTAGTCGATCGACTTCGACGGGCTGGCGACGAAAGCGTCGTGATCGAGGCGCACGAAGTCGAGGTCGCAGCGGTCGCCGGCCACCGCCGCGGTGACACACTCGCGGATTGCCGGCGCGTGGCGATCGAGCTCCTCGAGGTAGCTGTCGGCGCGAAACAGGAACATGCCGCTGTTCCAGAAGTAGCTGCCGGCATCGAGGTAGCGCTGCGCCGTTTCGGCGTCGGGTTTCTCGACGAAACGATCGAGGGCGTAACCACCGGCGACGGCGTCGCCGCGCCGGATGTAACCGTAACCGGTCTCGGCACGGTCGGGCAGCACGCCAAAGGTCACCAGGGCGCCGGCGACGGCGTGCGGAATGGCGGCCCTGACGGCATCCTGGAAAGCCGCGACATTGGCGATCACGTGATCCGACGGCAGTACCAGAAGCAGCGGTGCGGCTTGCTGGCCGCCCGCACCGAGCGCGTGTACGGCCGCGGCGGCGACCGCCGGAGCGGTGTTGCGCGCCGCCGGTTCGAGCAGGATGTCGGCTTTCAGGCCGATCTCGAGAAACTGCTCGGCGACCAGGAAGCGGTGATTCTCGTTGGCCACGGCGATCGTCGTGCCGAGTCCGGCGACACCGTCGAGCCGCCGCAGCGTGTTCTGCAAGAGCGAGAACTCATCGACCAGGCGGAGGAACTGCTTCGGGTAATGCGTCCGTGAGAGTGGCCACAGGCGGGTGCCGGCGCCGCCACAGAGAATTACCGGACGAATGACAGGGGCGTTCATTTGCAGCGTCTCCAGTCGGCGTAGCCTCGCCGCGAGGGGGGTCGAGAGGCGGCATTATAGCGCCGCCAGCTGCCACCGGTCCTCACCGGGGCGGCGGCAACGCGGTGAGCGTGCGCTGCCGGCAATGGTTGCCGTCGGCCGGCGGCAGCGAGCGCGGCCGCCGCCATCTCCTATAATGCGGTGTTGTCGCCTGTCGTCCCATTTCCCGAACATTGGCTCACCGATGCGCATCCTACTGGTAAAGACCTCGTCGCTCGGTGATGTAGTGCACAATCTGCCGGTGGTCAGCGACCTGCGCCGCAGCTTTCCCGGCGCCAGGATCGATTGGTGCGTCGAGGAAGCCTTTGCCGACATTCCGCGGCTGCACCCGGGTGTCGACAAGGTCATTCCGGTGGCCATCCGGCGCTGGCGGAAGAACCTCGGCCGCATCGCCACGTGGCGCGAGCTGCGCGACTTTCGGCGGCGAATCGCGGCCGAGGACTACGACGTCGTGCTAGACACGCAGGGCTTGCTGAAGAGCGCGCTGATCGCCCGCCAGGCGCACGGACAGCGCTGTGGCTACGCCGCCGAGGCGGCGCGCGAACCGTTCGCGGCACGTTTCTACGACGCCAGCTTCGTCATCCCGCGAAATGTCCATGCCGTGCAACGCAATCGCTGGCTGGCTGCCGCGGCTTTCGACTACCCGGTCGACCTGCCGCTCGATTACGGCATCGCGCCGCCGGCAGGCGAGCGCAGCGAGTGGCCCGCCGGGCCGCTGGCGGTGCTGTTCACCGCCACCAGTCGCGACGACAAGCTCTGGCACGAGGCGCACTGGTGTGCGGTCGCCGGGGCGCTGCGCGAACGTCGGCTGACGCCGGTCCTGCCGGTCGGCAATTCGTTCGAGCGACAACGCGCCGAACGGATCGCGGCGTCGGTCGCGGGCGCCGTCGTGCCGCCGTCCTTGAGCCTGCGCCAAGTGGCCGCGCTGATCGGCGGGGCGAAGCTGGTGATCGGCGTCGATACCGGCCTGGCGCACCTGGCGGCCGCCCTGCGGGTGCCGACCATCGCCCTGTACATTGCCACCGAGCCGTCGCTTACCGGCGTCTACGGCAGCGGCTTCGTGCGCAACCTCGGCTGCACCGGCGCCGCGCCGTCGTCCGACGAGGTGCTGGCCGTCGCCGGGCAGGCGCTGCGGTGATCGCGCGCCTGGGCTACTCGCTGCTCTTCTACCTGGCGATGCCGCTGGTCTGGTTGCGGCTGCTCTGGCGGGCGCGCCGGCAGCGCGAGTATCTGCAGCATCTTGGCGAGCGCCACGGCTTCCACGCGCGGCGTCCGGCACGGCCGCTGATCTGGCTGCACGCCGTCTCGGTCGGCGAGACGCGCGCCGCGGAACCGCTGATCCGTGCGCTGCTGCAGGCCTATCCCGATCACGGTCTATTGTTGACGCACATGACGCCGACCGGCCGGGCGACCGCGGCGGCCTTGCTGGCGAGCTTTCCGGAGCGCTTGACGCAGGCTTACCTGCCCTACGACCTGCCCGGTGCCAGTGCACGCTTTCTCGACCATTTCCAGCCGCAGGTCGGCTTGCTGATGGAAACCGAGCTGTGGCCCAACCTGCTTCATGCCGCCAGCCGACGCCGGCTACCGATGCTGTTGATCAACGCCCGCTTGTCGGTGCGTTCGCAGCGTGGCTACCGGCGCCTGGCGAGTCTGATGCGGCCGGCGCTGGCCTCGCTGAGGGGGGTTGCGGCGCAGACCGCGGCCGACGCCGAACGCCTGCAGCAGCTCGGCGCGACGGCGACGACGATCTGCGGCAACCTGAAATTCGACGTCGTGCCGGGAGCCGCCCAGCTGCAGTTGGGCGCCGGCTGGCGGCAGGCGTTCGGGCGACGCCCGGTGTGGCTGCTGGCGAGCAGCCGCGAGGGCGAGGAGGCGTTGATCCTCGACGCCTTCGCGGCGATGCGCGTTGCCGACCTGCTGCTGGTGCTGGTGCCGCGCCACCCGCAACGATTTGCCGAGGTCGCCGAGCTCGTTGCGGCGCGCGGCCTGGCCTTCTGCCGGCGAAGTGCCGGCGCTCTGCCCGGCAGCACGACGCAGGTCTGGCTGGGCGACAGCATGGGCGAGATGGCGGCCTACTACGCGCTGGCGAACGTCGCCCTGATCGGTGGCAGCCTGCTGCCCTTTGGCGGCCAGAATCTGATCGAGGCGGCGGCCTGCGGCTGCCCGGTCCTGCTCGGCCCACACAGCTTCAACTTCGCGCAAGCCAGCGAGGACGCCATTGCCTGCGGCGCGGCGCGGCGGGTCGGCGACGCGGCCGAAGCCGCTGCGGCGGTCAGCGAACTGCTGGCCGATGGCTCACGACTGGCGGCAATGAGCGACGCCGCAAGGTGTTTCAGTCAGGCGCATCGCGGCGCCACGGCGCGCACCCTGGCCCTGATCGAAGGCGTCATGGCGCCTCGAAAAGGGTATTGATTCGTTCGATGTCGGGTTCGCCGAGCGAGCCGACGGCAGCCTTGAGCCTGAGTTGCGAAAGCAGGGTGTCGAAACGCGTCCTGGCGAGGTCACGCCGGGTCACGTAGACCTGGTTTTCGGCGTTGAGAACGTCGATGTTGATGCGCACGCCAACCTCGTAGCCGAGCCGGTTCGATTCCAGCGAGCTGAGACCGGACACCAGTGCCGCCTCCAGCGCGCGCACCGCGGCCAGACCGTTGACCACCCCGAGGTAGGCCTGGCGGACGTTGAGCGCGGCGCTGCGTTTGGCGTTGTCGAGCGAAGCCGCTTCGGCGTCACGCCTGGCGACGGCCTCGCGGGTCCTGGAGTTGACGCTGCCGCCCTGAAAGATCGGGATATTGACCTGCACGCCGACCTGGCCGGTATTGTTGTCGATCGAGCCGATGCCGAACTGCCCCGGGCCATTGTTCTGGCTGTAGTTGGCGACCAGGTCGACGGTCGGATAGTGTCCTGCCTTGTTGATCTCGATCGCCTTCTCGGCAGCCTCGGTGGCGGCCTGCTGCGCCTGGACGAGGAAGCTGTCACGTTCGCCGGCGTCGACCCACTGTTCCATGTTTGCCGGTTGCGGCGGCTCCATGACCGTTTTCGGCTTCAGGCGATGCAGCTCGCCCGGATCCTTGCCGACCAGCACGCGCAGGGCATAGCGCTTGACCTCGAGTTCATTCTCGGCGGCGATTTCCTGCGCCGCCGCGAGGTCGAAACGCGACTGTGATTCATAGGTGTCGGTGATGGTCGAGATGCCGACCTCGAAGTTCTTCTTGGCTTGCGCCAGCTGCTGCCCGATGGCCGTCTTGTTGGCCTGCACGGCGCGCAGATTTTCGATCGCGAAGAGAACGTCGAAATAGGCCTGCGCAACGCGCACGATCAGGTCCTGGCCGGCCTGCGCCAGGTTGGCCTCGGTCTGCATGACCAGCAGCTTCGACTGATCGTACTGGACGAAATTCTGCCAGCGAAACAGCGGCTGCGTCAGGTTCACGCCGTAGGCGTTGCTGTTGTACTTGTTGTTGTACGAGTCATTGACCGTGCCGACGTTGACCTTGTAGCGGGTGTCGTTCCAGTAGCTGTTGCCCGTTACGCCAACCGTCGGCAGCAAGCCGGCGAGGGCCTGTGGCTGCTTCTCGCGACCGGCCGCCGCGGTCGCGCGCGCCGCCGCGTACTGTGCGTCGTAGGCCAGCGCATCGCGATACACCTGCAGCAGATCGGCGGCAGGCGCAGCAGGTGCCACGAAAAGGGCGGCCAGTACGAGAGCGATTTTTCCGGTCGTGGCTTTCACGGACATGACACTACCTTTCGTTCAATGATTTTTTCAATACCTGCGCATCGCCGGATCGACTTCGCGCGCCCAAGCGTCGACCCCACCGGCGAGATTGTAGATCGAATTGAAGCCCTGGCGGTCGAGAAAGCTGGCCACTTGCCGGCTGCGCACCCCGTGGTGGCAGATCACCACGATATCGGCCTGGCGATCGAGCTCATCCACGCGCGCGGCGAGCGTCTGCATCGGCAGCAGGAGCGAGTCGGGGAGCCGGCACAGTTCGTACTCCCAGGGTTCCCGCACGTCAAGCAGCAGCGGGCGCCTAGGCGCCTCGGCTTCATCCGCAGCAGTGCCGGCGCTGTCCGTCAGCCACGCTGCCAGGCGGACGGCCGTGATCTGCTGCATCGCGTCGTCGTCAGAAGACGAAGCGCTGGCGGGGTCGGGCGGTGGTCAGTGGCGGCACCACCGTCTCGAAAAGATTGATGGTGTTAAACGCCTGTTCGCCGGTGCGCGTCACCAGACGCGCCTGCATCACCGGCGGTTCGCCGACGAACGCCGCGAGCCGGCCGCCGATCTTCAACTGCTGCAGCAGCGCTTGCGGCAACTCCGGCAGCGAACCCGAGACGACGATGACGTCGAACGGTCCGGGGTCGGGCCATCCTGCCGAGGCGTCGCCGGTTTCGACCGTGACGTTGGCAACGCCCGCCTGCTGCAGGTTCCGCCTGGCGGTGTCGGCGAGCAGCGGATCGATCTCGACGCTATAGACATACTCGGCCTTGGACGCCAGCAGGGCGGCCATATAGCCGCTGCCGGTGCCGATCTCGAGGACGATGTCGGTATTCCTGATCGCCAGTTCCTGCAGGACACGCGCCTCGATCTTCGGCGCCAGCATCTTCTGGCCGTTGCCTATCGGCAGTTCGATGTCGGCAAACGCCAGCGCTCGGTGGGCGGCGGGCACGAAGTCCTCGCGCCTGACTGTCCCAAGGAGCCTAAGTACCTCCGGATCCAGCACCTCCCAGGGGCGGATCTGTTGCTCGATCATGTTGAAGCGAGCCTGTTCCATATCCATCTTTGCCGCAGACATAGCATTCCTCATCAGCACAGTAATATTAGCGCACTCTAATATTGCGTCTCCAGCGCAAGATTATACGCTTCTATCCGTAATGGGTCGTGCGCGGAGCGCCGCGGATGGCGTCGGAGGTCGGCAGGGAGGGTGCGGCGGGCAGGGAGGGCGCCGGCGATGCGCGCGCAGGTGACGCCAGGAGCGACCGCTGGCGGGTGCAGCGAAGGTGTCCCGGGAAGTGTGCCAGGCATTCATGCGCGGCGGTCAGCAGCGCGCTTGCCTGGAAAAGGAGACAGCAGGAGACAAAAGGAAACGGCGCCGCAAGGCGCCGTTCGGCTTCGTTTCGCCGGCAGCAAGCGGCCGCTAGGCGGACAGCAGCTTGATCTGGGCAGACAGCCGGCTCTTCTGGCGGGCGGCCTTGTTCTTATGGATGATGTTCTTGTCGGCGATACGGTCGATTACCGCGACCGACTGCTGGAAAACGCTCTGCGCCGCGGCCTTGTCACCCGCCACAATTGCCTTTTGCACACGCTTGACAGCGGTACGCAGGGTCGAGCGCAGCCCGGCGTTGTGGATGCGTTGCTTGACGGCTTGGCGGGCCCGCTTGCGAGCTTGTGCGCTATTGGCCATTGATGTCTGTCCCTATGAAAACTGTGGAGGAGGTCGAAAGGCGCGGATTCTACCGAATCCACGACCGCTGCGCAAGCCACCGCCATCGATCCGTGGCTTCTTGCCGAACGGCGCGTGCTCGACCCGGCAAAAAAACAACGGGCGCATGCGCCCGTTGTCCCCGTGGCTGGCGGCAGAGCCAGCTCAGAAGCTGTGCATCAGGCCGGCGCCGACCGTGTAGTTGTTCTCGCCCGGTGCGCCGATCAGGCCGGGAGTGATGATCGCCTGGCCGGGAATCGAGTACTTGTCGTTGCTGAAGTAGCTGTAGGCCGCGTACACCGCGGTGCGCTTCGAGAGCGGGTAGGTGTACATCGTACCCGCACCCCAGCTGTCGCCGTCGGGAGCGCTGTTGCGGTCGAGCGTCAGCTTGCCGTAGCTGAACGCCAGCGTGCCGGGACCGACCGGGGCATTGACACCGAGGGTCCAGAGCTTGGCGTCATCGACCGGGTTGACACGGAAGTTGGTGTTGTTGTCCATCGCCTGGTAGCTGGCAAAGGCTTTCACGACCTTGAAGTCCCACGAGCCACCGACGTACCACTCGTTGATGCTCTTGTCGCTACCCGGTGCCTTGAACGGTGGCGGCGTCGGGTTGGGCAGAACGACATTGGTGCGCGACTGGTAGACGACGTCGACGTTGACCGGGCCGTTGGCGTAGTTGAGGCCGACGCCGGCCTTGCCATTGTCGTAGACGCTGGTGTTGTTGTAGCCGCCGAGGTTGCTTTCGCCGAAACCGTAGATCGCGCTGAAGGTGAAACCCGAGTAGTTGTTGCTGGTATAGGTCACGGCGTTGTCGAAGCGGGCCGGGCTGTTCGGCGTGATGGTCATCCCCGACAGGGCGCTGAGGCTTGACTGGATGGCCATGTCGGTGGCGTCGAGTGCGTCGTTGCGTGCTGATGCGTTGAAACCGGGCGAGTACTGGCGACCCAGCGCGACGGTGCCGAGCTTGTCGCTGGCGAGGCCGACGAACTGCTGGCGGGCATTCAGACCACCGGTGCCGATGCCCTGGTTGGTGTCGATGTCCAGACCGTATTCCAGCGTAAACACCGCCTTGAGGCCGTTGCCAAGGGCTTCTTCACCGCGGAAACCGAGACGGTTGCCGGCGGCAATACCCGAGGCGATGCCGCTGAAGGTGTTGGTTCCCGTGCGCAAGCGGCCGGCGTCGCCCGAGCTGTAGATGTAACCGGCGTCGACGACGCCGTAGATGGTGACGTTGCTCTGCGCGGCAGCAGCGCCGGAAGCCAGGCCGGCGACGGCCAGTGCGATGAGTTTTTTCTGCATGTCAGTGATCTCCTGTGTGTCGTGCAATCGATTGGGCTGGAACCGGTCCGCCGTACTGGTCCGCTGCGAAGCGGGGCCGGGTGCGAAGTCCTTGAGCGAATTCTCGCAGCCAGTGGTCGGCGTCGGCAAGTGCGACGGGCGTCGATCGGCGCTCGTCGGCCGCTTTGTTGTGTTTGCACCACAGTCGTTGTGGCGCCATGGGAAAGCTCTGCCGCCGGGTTCGGTGGTCTGGCACGACCGTCCGGCGTCCGGCTTCACTGCCTCGAGCCCCGCCGGCAGAGCGGACGCTTGCGGTGGGTGGTTCGGTGGAAAAAAAACGGGCGCCGAAGCGCCCGTTCAAAGAAGCAATGACCCTGGTCGAAATCAGAAAGCGTGACGCACACCCGCCAGGAACGTGTTGTTGGTCTCGCCCGGGGCACCGATGCCCGCGACCGGACCGTTACCCGTGCTGTTGTTGTCGTTCTTCGTCCAGACGTAGCCGGCGTAGAGCGTCGTGCGCTTGGACATGTTGGTCGTCCAGCCCAGCGCGGCCGACTGGCTGTTGTTGTTCAGGCCGGTACCCGGGATGCCGAGGATCTTGCCCTGATCCCACAGCAGTTGGGCGTAGCTGAAGTGGATGTTGCTGGCGGCCAGCACCGGCACGACGACGCCCAGCGACCAGACCGAGTTGTCGAGGTTGGCCGAGTTCTTGTCGTTCTGCTGCTGCCACGAACCCATCACCTTGGCCATCTTGAAGTCATAGCTACCGCCGATGTAGTACTCGTTGATGTCGTTGCCCTGGGTGATCGGGGTCGGGAAGCTGGTGACGACGTTCTGACGGGTCTGGTAGACGAGGTCGAGGTTGATCGGGCCGTTGGCATAGTTGCCGCCGATGCCGAACTTGCCGTTGTCGGAGGTGCTGGCGTTGTTGTAACCGCCGAGGCTGCTTTCACCGAAACCGTAGATCGCCGAAGCGGTGAAGCCGGTCCAGTTCGGCGACGCGTAGGAGACGGCGTTGTCCCAGCGCGCCGGGCTGTTCGGCGTGATGGTGTTGCCGGCCTGGTTGCTCAGGAAGGACTGCGGTGCGAAAACAGCGCCGCCGAAAGCGTCGTTGCGGACCGTGGCGCCGAAGCCGGGAGCATATTGACGACCGAGGGCGACGGTACCGAGCTTGTCGCTCGACAGGCCGACGAATTGCTGCCGGGCGTTGAGGCCGCCGGTGCTGCCGATACCGGTGTTGTTGTCGATGGTCAGCGAGTACTCAAGGGTGAAGATCGCCTTGAGGCCGTTGCCGAGGGCTTCCTCGCCCTTGAAGCCAAGACGCGAACCGCTCAGCAGGCCCGACTGGATGCCGCTGAAGGTGTAGGTACCCGGGACGCCGGTGGGGGTGCCACCCGAGCTGTAGATGTAGCCGGCGTCAGCGATGCCGTAAATGGTGACGTTGGTCTGGGCAATGGCAGCGCCCGAAGCCAGGCCGGCGACGGCCAGGGCGATCAGTTTCTTTTGCATGGTGAATCTCCTCTAGGTTTGCGATCAATGAATACAACTGGTGCTTCATCAAACTGGGCCTCTCGCTATCGACGAGAAGTTGAGGCGATTGTGGCAAGCGCCGACAGGCGGGGCAAGCGCGCCGAGCGCTTTCACCGACTATCGGGCAGCAGATGTTGGTTTTTTGCCACAGACCTGATGATTCGTATGGGGAAGCTGCGCTGACGGCGAATTGGGCGACCATCCGCGGACTTTCGACACGGTCGGGCGAGCCCGGTCAGTCGCTGCGCGACCAGCCTGCTCGCCGGATGAGCCGCAGGCAGGATTCCCACTCGTTTCCTGCTCGTGTTTCCTGCGGCTCTTGCGGCTTGCCGACGGGGCGTCAGCAGGCGCTTCAGCGGCAAAGGTCAGGTCACCATCCCGCAGGCGTTCCGCGCTGCGGCCGGATGGCTGCCACCGGCCGCGGTCGAATTCGTCTGCGAGAACGATCAGGTCGTCGTTCGTCCGGCCCGACACGACACGCGAAAGAAGCTTGAAGCGGCCGTGGGCCCGGCGCCGGCGGTGCCGCTGATCGCTCCGTCGACGGCCTGAGCGTCGGCGTCGGGCGGCCTTTCGCTGCCGGTTTCAGGAAAACAGCTCGGCCAGCGCCTGCCCCGGTTCGGCCGCGCGCATGAAGGCTTCGCCGACGAGAAAGGCATTGACGCCGTGGTCGCGCATCAGCTGCACGTCGCGCCTGGCGAGAATGCCGCTTTCGGTGACGACGACGCGATCGCCGGCAATCGATGGCAGGAGCTCGAGCGTCGTCGCGAGTCTGACTTCGAAGCTGCGCAGGTTGCGGTTGTTGATGCCGATCAGCGGTGTTGCGAGCTGCAGCGCCAGATCGAGTTCCTGGCCGTTGTGCACTTCGACGAGCACCGCCATGCCGAGGCTGTCGGCAATCGCCTCGAAGTCGCGCATGACGGCGAGGTCGAGCGCGGCGGCGATCAGGAGGATCGCGTCGGCGCCCATCGCGCGCGCCTGGTACACCTGATAGGCGTCCACCAGGAAGTCCTTGCGCAAGACCGGCAGGGCGCAGGCTGCCCGGGCGGCCTGCAGATAGGCCGCGGCGCCCTGGAAGAACGGCGCGTCGGTGAGCACCGACAGGCAGGCGGCGCCGTGCCGCTGGTAGCTGGCGGCGATTTCGGCCGGCCGAAAGTCGGCCCGCAGCACTCCCCGCGATGGGCTGGCCTTCTTGATTTCGGCGATCACCGCCGCTTGGCCAGCGGCGATCTTGCCGCGTATCGCGCCGACGAAGTCGCGCGCCGGGGGCTGCCTCTCGGCCACCGCGCGCACCTCCTGCAATGGCGTCGTCGCCCGTGCCGCGGCGACTTCGTCACGCTTGACGGCGAGAATCCGCTCGAGGATGTCGCTCATCGCGGCGCTGTTGCCGGCGACGCTGCGGCCTTGGCCTGGATGGCCTGGATCGCCTGGTCGCCCTGGTAGCCTTCGCCCGCATCTTCGAGCAGTTGCTCAACCGGCAGCCGCCGGGCCAGCGAAGCGAACGCGACGCTGTCGCCCGGAGCATGGTCATGCAGCAGCCAGTGATTCTCGGGGTCGCGCCGGAAGGCTTCGACGCGCCGCGCAGCGATGTCGATCAGCACGTATTCCTGCAGGCTCGCCAGCTTGCGATAGGCGGCAAACCTGCCGCCACGGTCGAAGGCCGCGGTGCTTTGCGACAGCAGTTCGGCACGCAGCAGCGGGTGGCTGGCGTAGGCCGGCGTCAGGCGGTTGCGCGGGTTGCAGGTGACCAGGACGTCCGGGCAGAAAAAACGGCCCGCCGCTTCGCCCCGCGCCTTGACCGATTCGCTGAAGACGCGACAGCGACTGCCCCTGGGTTCGGTTCGTAGCGCGGTCGCCAGGTTCGGCGTCGCGACATTGTGCGACTGGCGGACACCGACCATCGCCAGGACCTCGCCGGCAAGGTGCTCGTGGCGTTCGGCCCGGGTTTCCTCCCAGGCAAGGTAAGCGGCAGCGTCGAAGCGCTGTTCAGCCTGCTCGGTGGCCATCGCTGTCTCCCTGGTGACGCCGCCGGTCAGGCCGAAAAGCCGCGGCTGAAGGCAATCAGCTCGTCAAGCCGGGCGAGCGCGGCGCCCGAAGCGATGGCCTCGAAGGCCCGCTCGACGCCGCCGGCGAGCGTCTCGCTCAGACCGCTGACGTAGATGCTGGCGCCGGCGTTGAGCGCGACGATGTCGCGCGCGGCGCCTTTCCGGTTCTGCAGCGTCGCCAGCAGCATCGCCTTCGATTCCTCGACGTTGGCGACGCGCAGGACGCCGGGGTCGTGCACCGGCAGGTTGAACTGCTCGGGGTGGATGGTGTATTCGTCGATGCGGCCGTTCTTCAGTTCGCCGACCAGCGTCTCGCCGGAAATCGAGATCTCGTCAAGGCCCTCGCGGCCGAAAACGGTCAGGGCGTGCGAACTGCCGAGCCGCTGCAGGACGCGCACCTGGATGCCGACCAGGTCGGGGTGAAAGACGCCAAGCAGCTGGTTGGCGGCGCCGGCGGGGTTGGTCAGCGGTCCGAGTATGTTGAACAGCGTGCGCACGCCGAGTTCGCGACGGACCGGCGCCGCGTGTTTCATCGCGCTGTGGTGATTGGGCGCGAACATGAAGCCGATGCCGACCTCGTCCACGCTCTGTCCGACCTGCTCGGGCGTCAGGTTGATATTGACGCCAAGTGCTTCGAGGACGTCGGCGCTGCCCGATTGCGACGACACCGAGCGGCCGCCATGCTTGGCGACGCGGGCGCCGGCGGCAGCGGCGACGAACATCGCCGCGGTCGAGATGTTGAAGGTCTGCGCACCGTCGCCACCGGTGCCGCAGGTGTCGACCAGGCGTTCGCGGTCGCTGACCGTCACCTTGGTCGACAGCTCACGCATCACCGCCGCCGCGGCGGCGATTTCGCCGATCGTTTCCTTCTTCACGCGCAGCCCGACGATGATCGCCGCGATCATCACCGGCGTCACTTCGCCGCCCATGATCTGGCGCATCAGCGAGACCATCTCGTCATGAAAGATTTCGCGGTGTTCGATGACCCGCGCCAGGGCTTCCTGCGGCTTCATTGGCCGTGCTCCTCGAGAAAGTTCTTCAACAGATCGTGGCCGCGCTCGGTGAGAATCGATTCCGGGTGGAACTGGACTCCCTCGACGGCCAGCTGGCGATGGCGCAGGGCCATGATCTCGCCGTCGTCGGTCCAGGCGGTGATCTCCAGACAGTCCGGCAGCGACTCGCGCTCGATCGCCAGCGAATGATAGCGCGTGCAGGTCAGGGGATTGGGCAGACCGCGAAAGACCCCCTGTCCGCTGTGATGCACCGCCGATACCTTGCCGTGCATCAGCTTGCGGGCATGGACGACGCGGCCACCGAAGGCCTCGCCAATCGCCTGGTGGCCCAGGCAGACGCCCAGCAGGGGAATCCGGCCGGAAAACTCGCGAATCGCCGCCAGCGAAATGCCGGCCTGCCCCGGTGCGCAGGGCCCGGGAGAGATCACCAGCAATGCCGGGTCGAGGCGGGCGATCTCGGCAATCGAGATGGCGTCGTTGCGGACCACCCTGACCTGCTGCCCCAATTCGCCGAAGTACTGGACGAGATTGTAGGTGAAGGAGTCGTAGTTATCGATCATCAGCAGCATTTGCTGGCCATCCCGTTGATATGGTGTATGAATTGCCGACGACGGTCGGGGCTGCTGGCCGCTGTCCGGTGACGCGTCCTGGTCGTTTGCCGACCGCGCCGGCATCGCCCACCCGGCGCGCGCGTATTATCGCCTGCACGAGAGTGCGGCTCAAGTTCGATGCCGGATCGACGCCGGCTCAACACCACTTCGGCGGCGACCGCCGGGGATTCGTCGCCGACGTCGCCAACGCATCGCCGCGATCTGCTATGGTCACGCTGATGCAGACCATCATCGCCGTAAGCGACCTCTCCAAGACCTACGCCTCGCGTTTCCAGGCCCTCAAGAGCGTCAATCTGGATATTCGCCGTGGCGAAATCTTCGCCTTGTTGGGCCCCAACGGTGCCGGCAAGACGACCTTGATCAGCATCATCTGCGGGATCGTCACGGCCAGCGCCGGCAGCGTGCGGGTCGACGGCCACGACATCGTCGCCGATTACCGTGCCGCCCGCGCCCGGATCGGCCTGGTGCCGCAGGAACTGACCACGGACGCTTTCGAGTCGGTGTGGGCGACGGTGTCGTTCAGCCGTGGCCTGTTCGGCAAGCGCGCCAATCCCGGCTACCTCGAAAAGCTGTTGCGCGATCTGTCGCTGTGGGACAGGAAGGACAGCCGCATCATCACCCTTTCCGGTGGCATGAAGCGCCGTCTGCTGATCGCCAAGGCTCTGTCGCACGAGCCCGACATTCTCTTTCTCGACGAACCGACCGCCGGTGTCGACGTCAACCTGCGCCGCGACATGTGGCAGCTGGTGCGCTCGCTCAAGGCCACCGGGGTAACCATCATCCTGACCACCCACTACATCGACGAGGCGGAAGAGATGGCCGACCGGATCGGCGTGATCAGCAAGGGCGAGATCATTCTCGTCGAAGAAAAGGCCGAGTTGATGCGCAAGCTCGGCAAGAAGCAGCTGACGCTGCAGCTGCAGACCGCTGTCGACCGCATCCCGCCGGCGCTTGCCGCCTACCAGCTCGAGCTGTCGAGCGACGGCAGCGAGCTGACCTATACCTACGACGCGCAGGGCGAACACACCGGCATCATTGCGCTGCTCAAGGCGCTCAACGACGCGGCGATCGAGTTCAAGGATCTGCACACCACGCAGAGTTCCCTGGAAGAGATCTTCGTCAGCCTGGTGAAGGACGCCAAATGAACGTGCAGGCGATGCGTGCGATCTACCTCTTCGAGATGGCGCGTACCCGCCGAACGCTGCTGCAGAGCATCGTCTCGCCGGTGATCTCTACCTCGCTGTACTTCGTCGTCTTCGGCGCCGCGATCGGCTCGCGCATCGCCGAGATCGACGGCATCAGCTACGGTGCGTTCATCGTGCCGGGGCTGATCATGTTGTCGCTGCTGACCCAGAGCGTCTCCAACGCGTCCTTCGGTATCTACTTTCCGAAGTTCACCGGCACGATCTACGAATTGCTGTCGGCGCCGGTGTCGTATCTCGAGATTGCCGCCAGTTACGTCGGCGCGGCGGCGACCAAGTCGACGATCCTCGGCCTGATCATCCTCGCCACGGCCGGCCTGTTCGTGCCGATCCACGTCGCGCACCCGGTCTGGATGCTGCTCTTCCTGGTGCTGACGGCGGTGACCTTCAGTCTGTTCGGTTTCATCATCGGCATCTGGGCCGACAATTTCGAGAAGCTGCAACTCGTTCCGCTGCTGATCATCACGCCCCTGACCTTCCTTGGCGGCAGCTTCTACTCGATCAACATGCTGCCGCCGATCTGGCAGACGATCACCCTGTTCAACCCGGTGGTCTATCTGGTCAGTGGCTTCCGCTGGAGCTTCTACGACGTCGCCGACGTCAGTGTCGGCATCAGCCTGGCGATGACGCTGTTGTTCCTCGCGGTGTTCCTGGCAATCGTGGCGTGGATCTTCAAGACCGGCTACCGGCTCAAGAGCTAGCCGGCGCGGCGCGCGCTGCCAGCGGACTGGCCGACTGAATCATCGGCGGTGGCCCCGGTCGAATGCCCGAAGCCCTGGAGATCCCGATGTCGAGTTCAACCCGACGCCGCATTCTGCTGGCGACCGCCGGCACTACCGGACTGTCGCTCGCGCTGCCCGCCTGGGCCCGGCTGTTGCGAACCCCGGCGCAGGCGCTGGGGCCTTTTTTCCCGCGGCAACTGCCACTGGACAGTGACAACGATCTGGTCAGCGTCGCCGGCCAGCGGGGCATCGCGCAGGGCGAGATCTGCCACCTGCACGGTCGCGTCGTCGATGAAGCGGGCCAGCCGGTCGCCGCGGCGCGGGTGGAAATCTGGCAGTGCAACGCTTTCGGCCGCTACCACCACCCCGACGACGGCAGTGACCGTCCGCTGGATGCCAACTTTCAGGGCTACGGGCGCTTTACCACCGGCAGCGATGGCGGCTACCGATTTCGCACCATCAAACCGGTGGCCTATCCCGGCCGCGCGCCGCACGTCCATTTCGCCGTTACCGTTGCCGACCGTGCGCCGCTGGTCACCCAGATGTATGTCGCCGGGGCGCTGGAGAACGCCGGCGACGGACTGCTCCGCAGTGTCCGTCAGCCGCAGGCACGCGCCGCCCTGCTGGCGACCTTCGAGCGGCCGGCGGCTGGCGGTGAGTTGCTCGCCCGCTTCGACATCGTCCTCGGAGCCATCGCGCCGGCCGGGTCGGGCAAGGGGTGAGCGTGCCGTCGGCAGCGGCTGCACTTGGCGCGCGGCTGGTCGACTGCCGTCCGGGCGAGGGGCGCCTCCTGTTCTGGGCGTTCACCGGTTTTTTTCTGCTGCTGGCCGGCTATTACGTGCTGCGCCCGGTACGCGAGGAGATGGGCGTCGAGATCGGGCCGGACAAGCTGCAATGGGCATTCACGCTGACCCTGGCCGGCATGCTGGCGATCGTGCCGCTGTATGGCTGGGCGGCGGCGCGCCTGCGACGGCGGCGGCTGCTGGCGACGGTGTTCGGGATCACGGCGGCGGTGCTGGCCGGCTTTCAGGCGTCGATCGCCGGCGGCGCTTCGACTGCCGCGGCGCTGGCGCTCTTCGTCTGGGTCAGCGTCTTCAACCTGGTCGTCGTCTCGCTGTTCTGGACGACGATGGCCGACCGCTTCGAGCACGCGCAGGCGCGGCGGCTGTTCGGGATGATTGCCGCTGGCGGCAGCAGCGGGGCGCTGGTCGGTCCGACGATCACTGCCCTGTCGGTGCACGCCGTCGGGGTGCATGGCCTGTTGCTGGTCTCTGCGGCCTTGCTGATGCTTTCGTTGTTGTGCCTCCTGCAGGTGGTGGACCGGCAGCCCGAGGTGGCTGCCGGCCAGCCACTCGGCGGCAGCATCTGGGCCGGGCTGGCCGAGGTCGCCGCGTCACCCTATCTGGCGATGATCGGGCTGCTGATCGTGCTGCAAAGCGTGCTCGGCACCTTCGTCTACTTCGAGCAGGCGCGCCTGGTCAAGGCCGCCGCCCTGTCGGCCGAAGCGCGCACCCAGCTCTTCGCGGCGATTGATCTGGCGGTCAACCTGCTGGCGCTTGGCCTGCAGGCGCTGCTTGCCGGCCGGCTGATGCAGAAGCTGGGCGTTGGCCTGACGCTGGCGGCGGTACCGCTGCTGCTGCTGGTGCCGCTGGCGATACTGGCGGCGATGCCGGTGCTGACCGTGCTGCTGCTGATCCAGCTCCTTTCGCGGGCTGGCGGCCACGGCCTGATGCGGCCGGCCCGCGAGGCGCTGTTCACCGCCGTCGACCGGGAATCCCGCTACAAGGCCAAGAACGTCCTCGACACCGTCGTCTCGCGGGCCGGCGACGCCCTCGGCGCCTGGTTGCACGCCGCCGCCGGCCTGGCCACGCCGGGCGTCGCCCTGGCGGCAATTCCCGCTGCCCTGGCGCTCGCCTGGCTGGGTCGGCGACTTGGCCGGCGCTACCAGCGGCAGGTGGCAGGGACAGCCGCCGCAGACGATGCCGCGAAAGCGGCCGCGAGCTGAAAGGAGATGATGATGAAAGCAGGTGATAGCGACACGGCCGCCGGCGGGCGGCGGGCGGCGCTGAAAGCGCTTGCCGCCGGCGGGCTGGCGCTGGCGGCTGGCGGTCTGGCGGCAGCGCCCGGAGCAGTCCCCGGCAGCGCTGACGGCGGCATGCTGCGGCGGCGCATCCCTTCGTCGGGCGAGCTGATCGCCGCCGTCGGGCTTGGCACCTACCAGACTTTCGACGTCGCCGATGCCGCCAGCCCCGCGCTGGCGGAGGTGCTGGAGCGTTTCGTCGCACTGGACGGGCAAGTGGTCGACAGTTCGCCGATGTACGGGCGTTCCGAATCGGTACTGGGCGATCTTTCGGCAAGACTCGGCCTGCGCGACCGGCTGTTTCTGGCGACCAAGGTGTGGACCAGCGGCCGGGCCGACGGTATCCGGCAGATGGAGACCTCGCTGACACGGTTGCGGACCAGACGCCTGGACTTGCTGCAGGTTCACAATCTGCTCGACTGGCGGGTGCAGTTGCCGACCCTGCGCGAATGGCAGCAACAGGGACGCATTCGCTATCTCGGCGTGACGCACTATCATGAAGGCGCCTACGGCGAAGTCGAAAGCGTCTTGCAGGCCGAAAGACCTGATTTCCTACAGATCAACTACAGCATGGCCGAACGCGACGCCGAAGTGCGCCTGCTGCCGCTGGCGCGGGATCTCGGTATCGCGGTGATCATCAACAGGCCTTTTGCCAAGGCCTCGCTGTTCTCGCGCGTGCGTGGCCAGCCGCTGCCCGTATGGGCGGCGGATTTCGATTGTGCGAGCTGGGCGCAGTTCTTCCTCAAGTTCATCCTCGCCGAGCCGGCGGTGAGCTGCGTCATCCCGGCGACCGGCAAGCTCGCTCACCTGGAAGACAATCTGGTCGCCGGTCGCGGCCGCCTGCCCGACGCGCGACAACGGCAGCGAATGGCCGACTATCTGGCGCGGCTTTGACGACCGAGGCAGGCAAACGTGGTGGTGGGAGTCGCGATTCCGAACGACCCTGGAGGTGAGCGAAGATGAAACGCCGGCACGGACTGTCGTCACGCTTGCGGTGCCTGGCATCGCGCCTGCTGATGCTGAGCCTTTGTCTGTCGGGACCGCTGTTGCCGCAGTGGGTCCAGGCGCAGGCAGCAACGGGATTCGCCCATGTCAGCACGGGAATCGGCGACGACGACCCGATCGAGCTCGAGGCCCTGCGGCACGATTACAACCTGCAACTGGTGTTCGCGCTGAAAGGCAGCGGTGCGTACCTGGCCGATGTCAAGGTCGGCATCGACAACGCCGCCGGCGAGAGGGTGCTCGCGGCCCTGTCGCCCGGGCCGCTCTTCTTCGTGCGTCTGCCGCCCGGGCAGTACCGCGTCGCCGCCGAATACCGGGGCATCGTCCTCAGCCGATCCGTGCGGCTGGCCGCCGATCGGCGTCACGACGCATATTTTTACTGGCAGGGCGAATAAGCAACAAGCAACAAAGGAACAGGATGCGGCAGAAACTGGCTGCTCGCCGGCGGCGCGCCGCTACTTGGCGCGCAACATGCTGGCCGGGACGATGCCGCGCTGGCCATTGTCGAGGCTGACGTCGTAGCTGACTTGCGGACCAGCGGGGCCATTGCTGTGGCGAATCCCGGTGATCCGCGCGCGCACCCAGTCCCGGCCGTAGCGGGCCAGGACGACCTGGCCGACGGCGTATTCGGCGGCCGGCAGGCGTTTGCCGGCAGTGGCCGCGCTCTTGGCCGTCCGGCCGGCCGTGTTCGGACAGAGGATTTCCCATTGCTGCGAAATGGCCAATCCGCCACTGGCATTGTCCCGGCCGACGATCCTTCCCGATCCATCGCGCCACTTGCTGCGGCCGCCGCCGATGTCGCTGTTGTCCCACTTGCCGGCCAGCTGGTAGGTCTTGCCGTCGATCGGCGTGATCCTTCCCCCCGGGCAGTCGGCGCTGGCACGATAGACCTTGTCGAGGTCGCTGCTCTTCAGTTGTTGCGGCACGCAGTTGCCGTCACCGGGCTGCCAGTTTGCGCACCAGTCCTCGATCTCGGCGCGCGTGATGCGCGCTTCGGCACGCGCATTGGCGGTGCCGACGCCCGATTTTGCGAAGATCGTCGGGCTGATGCACTTGCCGCACACCGCCAGCCACTCGCTCGCGGCGCCCGCCGCCGCGGCGATCTCCAGGCCGCCGATCAAGGCCAGCGCGACGGCCAGCGAGGTCCGTTTCCCTGCGCCTGCATTCATGACTGCCTCCGTGCGCGTGAGCCTGGTCAAGGAGTCGATGTGGTGGCCGACGGCGGCCGGGCTGAACTGCCAACCGCGGCGGCAAGACGTCCGACGACGCCTATTCGGACGCGTCTTTCGACGCCGGCTGCTGGCTGCGCTGTCGCCAGTCGGCGAGCAGTGCCGCGGCGGAATCCCGCCCGCCGAGGCCGAAAGCCAGAGCCAGCGCGACCGCCGCGGCGCCGACGATGAAACCGAAAGCCAGGTTGACGATGTCGTTGGCCAGTTCCATCTGACGCAGCGCCATCGCCGCCGACAGCAGCAGGATCACGACGCGCGTGCCCAGTGCCAGCAGCGGGGCGTTGGCGGCGTCACTGGCACGGACGATGCCGGCGACGAAGTTGGCCAGCAGCAGGCCGAAGGCGAAGATCACCAGGCCGAGCAGGACGTGTCCGGCAAAGCCGGTGAAGCTCCTGATGATCTCCGCCAGGCCGACGAAGCCGACCAGGTTGCTGGCCTCGATGGCCGCGAAGAGGACGATCGCCGCCAGCGCCAGTTTGCCGGCCAGTGCCGCTGGCGCGTGCTCGCCCCGGCTAACGGTCCGGGCAAGGCCGAGCTTGACCGGCAGCTTGTTGAAGCCGACGCCGGCCAGGACATTGGCCAGCAGACCGGCGACGACGCGGCCGATGACGACCGACAGCAGGAGCAGCAGGCCGGCGCTGAAGATCGCCGGCAGCATCTCCATGACCTTCGCCAGCATGTCGGTGGCGGGCCGGGTGACAGCGTCGAGTTGCAGCGCGCCGAGTGCCGAGATGATCACCGGAACGAGGATCACGAAGTACAGCAGCAGGCCGATCAGGCCGGAGAGCGTCGTCTTGCCGAGGGTCGTCGTCAGTCCCCAGCGCTCGGCCGCGGCATCGGCACCGGCCGATGCCAGCAGGCTGCCGACCAGTCGTTGAACGATGCGCGCGACGAACCAGCCGACGATCAGGATGACCGCGGCGCCGACCAGCTGCGGCACGTAGGCCATGAACTTGTTGAACATCTCGTTCACCGGTTCGAGGACGGCCTGCAGCTTCAGGGCTCCGAGGATCGCCGGCAGGAAAAGCGCAAAGACCAGCCAATAGAGCGCCTCGGCGAGCATCACCGAGATCGGCGGCGACGGCAACTTGCCGTCGACGGCGGGCTGGCCGAATTTCCGGTCGAAGTCGGCGGCCTTCAAGGCGCCTGCGGTGATCCGCTTGAGCATCGTCCCGATCACCCAGGCGACCAGCACCAGGACGCTGGCGGCGAGCAGGTTGGGGAGAAAGGCCATGATGCTGTCGGTCAGGTGATTGAGGTTGTCCGACAGCACCGGCAGTCTGACCGCCTGGAAGAAGGCGACCAGCACGAACAGCATCAACAGATAGAACACCGCCTTGCTGATCCAGTCCTCCACCGGCAGTTCGCCGCGCGCCTTGTCGCCGGCGATCCATTGCGCCACCCGGTTCTCGACCGAGGTCTTCTGCAGCAGCTTGCGGACGACCGTGGACGCCATCGTGGCGATCACCCAGCCGACCGCCAGAATCAATACCGCGCCCAGCAGGCTCGGGCTGAACTGCCCGATCGCTTCTCTGATTGGATGCACGACTTCACTCATCTTGATCTCCCCTTTTTCTGGTGGTTGGTAGGTTCTCGCAGCAGTGTAGAGCAGCTGCCGGGCAGGCGCCAGCCGCGGCGAGGCGCCGGCCGCGTGCCGCGCGCGCCGGCGCGAACACTTGCTCGGGTCCCTTGCCGGCCGCCGGGCGGCGGCTCAGAAGCGGGTGTCGAGGCCTTGTTCGGCCAGTTCCGCGGCGCGCAGCACGGCGCGCGCCTTGTTCTGCGTTTCCTGCCACTCCGCAGACGGCTCGGAATCGGCGACGATACCGGCGCCGGCCTGGACGTGCAACTGGCCGTCCTTGACGATCGCCGTGCGAATCGCGATCGCCAGGTCCATGTCGCCGTTGAAACCGAGGTAGCCGACGGCACCGGCGTAGATGCCGCGTTTGACGGGTTCGAGTTCGTCGATGATTTCCATCGCCCGTACCTTGGCCGCCCCGGATACGGTGCCGGCCGGGAAAGTGGCCTTGAGCACGTCGAGGGCGGTCAGCTCGGGTCGCAGTTTCGCTTCGACGTTGGAGACGATGTGCATGACGTGAGAGTAGCGCTCGACGATCATGTTCTCGGTCAGCTTGATGGTGCCGACGCGCGCGACGCGACCGGCGTCGTTGCGGCCGAGGTCGAGCAGTTGCACGTGCTCGGCGCGTTCCTTTTCGTCGGCCAGCAACTCGTCGGCGAGCGCCTGATCCTCCTCGAAGGAAACGCCTCGCCGGCGGGTGCCGGCGATCGGCCGGACAGTCACCGTGTCACCTTCGAGACGGACGAGAATCTCCGGCGAAGCGCCGACGACGTGGAAATCCTCGAAATCGAAGTAGAACATGTAAGGCGACGGGTTGAGCGAGCGCAAGGAGCGGTACAGGGCCATCGGGCTGGCGGCCAGCGGCTTGCTCATGCGCTGCGAAAGGACGACCTGCATGATGTCGCCTTCGGTGATGTAGCGCTTGGCCTTGACCACCGCCCGCTTGAACTGCGCCTCGCCGAACATCGACGTGGCCGGCAGCGACGCTTGCGGCTTTTCGGCCGGGATGTTCACCGGTTCGCGGAGCCTGGCGAGCAGTTCCCTGAGCCGTGCCTGCGCCTTCTGGTAGGCGCCGGGAACGCCCGGCTCGGCATAGACGACCAGCGTCAGCTTGCCCGACAGGTTGTCGACCACGGCGATTTCTTCCGAGAGCAGCAGCACGATGTCGGGTATTCCGAGGTCGTCCGGTTTCTGCGAGCGGGTCAGCCGGGTTTCGATGTAGCGTACGGTGTCGTAGCCGAAGCAACCGACCAGGCCGCCGCAGAAGCGTGGCAGATCGGTGGTCGGGGCGGCGCGAAAGCGCCGCATGTACTTGGCGATGAAGTCCAGCGGGTTGGTGTCGTCTTCGCGTTCGGCGATGCGATTGCCGTTGAGGACCAGCACCTGATGGGCGTTGACGACGATCCGCGTCGGACTGGCCAGGCCGATGATCGAGTAGCGGCCGAAGCGCTCGCCGCCCTGCACCGATTCAAGCAGGTAGGTGTAGGGGCCGTTGGCCAGCTTGAGGTAGATCGACAGCGGGGTGTCGAGATCGGCGAAGGTTTCGAGCGTCACCGGGATGCGGTTGTAGCCTTCGGCAGCCAGCCGATTGAAATACGCTGCAGTCATGGGAACTCCACAAGAGATCGGGGCGGTGGGCGATGCGCATCACAGCGATGCAGATCGCGGGGCGCGGCGGCGACGAGGTCGCCTAGTGGCGCCAGCGGCGCCAGGGCCAGGCCTCCGCCCGCCAGGCGGGCTGCGGATGGTGGTGGAGAGCGTTCATTCGGGACGGATGCGGACAACGGCGTCGGCGAGGGTCGAGACTATACCATCGCAGGCGAGGTCGCGGACATCGCGGCCTTCGTTGTAGCCGTAGGGGACGAGAAAGACGTGGCAGGCGGCGGCGCGCGCGGCGTGGAAATCGTGCACCGAGTCGCCGATCATCAGGACCCGGGCCGGCGATGCGCCGAGACGACCGCTGGCCCAGACCAGCGGCATCGGGTCGGGCTTCGGGCGCGGCAGGACGTCGCCGCTGACCACCACCTTGAAGAACGGTGCCAGGCCGACGTGTTCGAGCAGTGGCAAGGCGAAGGCCTCGGCCTTGTTGGTGATCACGCCGAGCGGCAGGCCCAGCGCGCGGAATCCTTCCAGACCGTCAAGCACGCCGGGGAAAAGCACCGCGTGACGGCCGTTCTCCCTGGCGTAGTGCTGCCGGAAGCTGGCCAGCGCCGCCGGCGGTGGCGGCGCCGGGTCTTCGGCAGCGACCATGCTGCCGGCCAGCACCCGCTTGACCAGATTGGCGATGCCGCGGCCGACATAGCTGCGCACCTCGTCCACCGACACCGCGGCGCGGCCGAGGTCGCGCAGCATGGCATTGGCGGCGGCATGCAGGTCGAGCACCGTGTCGATCAGCGTGCCGTCGAGGTCGAGCAGAATCGCGCGTACCGCCAGCAGCTGCGACATCAGGCTTGCTCCAGCTGGCGGCGCAGGGCGGCGATGACCGTGTCGTAGCGATTGGCGTCGCTGTCGCTGGCGGCGCCGAACACGGCCGAGCCGGCGACGAAGGCGTCGGCGCCGGCTCGGGCGACTTCGGCGATGTTGTCCACCTTGACGCCGCCATCGACCTCGAGCCGGATTCGGCGGCCGCCTTCACGCTGGTGGGCGTCGATCCGGGCGCGTGCGGCTTGCAGCTTGGCGAGGGTCGAAGGAATGAACTTCTGGCCGCCAAAGCCGGGGTTGACGCTCATCAGCAGGACGATGTCGAGCTTGTCCATGACGTGCTCCATATGGTGCAGCGGCGTCGCCGGGTTGAAGACCAGGCCGGCCTGGCAGCCGCTTTCATGGATCAATGCCAGCGTCCGGTCGACGTGTTCCGAGGCCTCCGGGTGAAAGGTGATGATGTTCGCGCCGGCCCTGGCGAAGTCCGGGATGATCCGATCGACCGGCTTGACCATCAGGTGGACGTCGATCGGCGCCGAAGTCAGCGGGCGGATCGCCTCGCAGACCAGTGGGCCGATGGTCAGGTTGGGCACGTAATGGTTATCCATCACGTCGAAGTGAATCCAGTCAGCGCCGGCCGCGATCACGTTGACCACTTCCTCGCCGAGCCTGGCGAAATTGGCTGAAAGAATGCTCGGAGCAATGACATGCATGACAGGAACCCCTATGGAAGGCGGGTTTTATTCTACCGCGAAAGGGCGCCGGCCGCCCTGGCCGGGGCCGTCGATTCGGGCAGCGGGGCGGTAATGGGCTTGTCAGCCCGCGTACTTTGGTGTGCAATGCCGCTTCTGATCGCCCCGACATCGAGCAAACATGGCCGAGAGCAAGAAATACGAGATTGCCGTTCGCGCGGTCCCGCAATACGTCGCCGAGCAGTCGGATCCCGACAATGACAGCTACGTCTTTGCCTATGCCATGACCATCGAGAATGTCGGCACCGTGGCGGCACAGCTGATTTCGCGACACTGGATCATCAGCGATGCCAACGGCGAGATTCAGGAGGTGCGAGGCCTCGGTGTGGTCGGTCGGCAACCGCTGCTGCAGCCGGGTGAGATCTTCGAATACACCAGCGGCTGCCAGCTCCGGACGGCGGTCGGGACGATGCGTGGCAGTTACCAGATGACGGCCGTGGACGGCAAGCAGTTCGACGCGACGATCGGCGAGTTCACGCTGGCGGTGCCGCGCGTCCTGCATTGATTCGCCGCCTTGAGCCTCAAACACAGCTACACGCTGATCTCACCCTTCTACGATGCGGCGCTTGCCCGGGCTAGCCGCGCGGCGCGCCTGAAGAGCCTCGAGTTCTTGCCGGCGTCGCCGGCGCGGGTGCTGCTGACCGGCGTCGGTACCGGCCTTGACCTGCCGCTGCTGCCGGCGCAGCACCGCTACACCGGAATCGATCTGACGCACGCCATGCTGCGGCGCGCGCTGCCGCGCGCCGCCTCGCTCGATTTCCGCAGTGTCCAGGGCGACGCCCAGTGCCTGCCATTTGCCGACGGCAGCTTCGACCACGCCATCCTGCACCTGATCCTCGCCGTGCTGCCCGACCCGGTCGCTTGTCTGCGCGAGACGGCGCGCGTCCTGGCGCCCGGCGGCAGGGTCCTGATCTTCGACAAGTTCCTGCAGCCAGGGCAACGGGCGCCGACGCGGCGCCTGCTCAACCCGCTGGTCCGGCGTGTCGCGACGCGACTGGACGTGGTTTTCGAAGAGGTCCTGGCGAAAGTCCCGCCGCTGCGGGTGGTCAGCGATGAGGCGGTGCTGGCCGGCGGCTGGTTCCGGCTGATCCGGCTACGGCGCGCCTAGCTGCGGTAGTCGGCGTTGATCCTGACGTATTCGTAGGACAGGTCGCAGGTGTAGACCGTGGCGCGGGCGGTGCCGCGTTCGAGCGTGACGCGGACGTCGATTTCCGGCTGCTGCATGATGCGCGCGCCATCTTCCTCACGATACGAGGCGGCGCGGCCACCCTTGTCGGCAACCAGAATCTCGCTGCCGGCGCTGCCCAGCCAGACGCGGATCCGCTCGACGTCGAGATCGTCGACCTCGGCGTAGCCGATCGCCGCCAGGATGCGGCCGAGGTTGGGGTCGGAGGCGAAGAAAGCGGTCTTGACCAGCGGCGAGTGCCCAATGGCGTAGCCGACGCGCCGGCATTCGGAGCGGTCGCGACCCCCTTCGACGGTAATCGTGATGAACTTGCTGGCACCTTCGCCATCGCGGACGATCGCTTGCGCCAGTTCCATCGCGACGGCAATCACCGCCTGGCGCAGCGCCGCGTAGCCGGGTGCGGTGGCGTCGGAAAACTCGACACCGGCCTGACCGCTGGCGATCAGGATGAATGAATCATTGGTCGAGGTGTCGCCGTCGACGGTGATGCAGTTGAACGATTCGTCGGCGGCGTCACGCAGCAACTGCTGCAGCAAGGGCGTCGCGATGGCCGCGTCGGTGGCGATGAAGGCGAGCATGGTCGCCATGTTCGGGCGAATCATCCCGGCACCCTTGCTGATGCCGGTGACGGTGACGCGGTGGCCGCCGATATCGAGATCTCGCGAGGCTGCCTTGGCGACGGTGTCGGTGGTCATGATCGCCTGCGCGGCGGCGTGCCAGTTGTCGGGCCGCAGATCGGCGAGACACGATGGCAGGCCGGCGATCAGGCGATCGACCGGCAAGGGTTCGAGGATCACGCCGGTCGAGAACGGCAGCACCTGCCGGTCTTCGACGCCGAGCAGGCGGCCGAGCGCCGCGCAGGTTTCGCTGGCCGCACGCCAGCCCGGCTCGCCGGTGCCGGCGTTGGCAACGCCGGTATTGATCACCAGCGCGCGGATGTCGCTGCCAAGTTCGAGATGGCGGCGGCAGACCGCCACCGGCGCGGCGCAGAAACGGTTGGCAGTGAACACGCCGGCGACGCGGCAGCCGGGGTCGAGCGCCAGCACGGTCAGATCACGTCGCTCGAGCTTGCGAATGGCCGCCTCGGCAACGCCGAGACGAACGCCGGCCACGGGCAACAGCGCGCTGGCGGCAGGGGTACGGTAATTGACGGGCATGGCAACCTGACGAACGGAGACTGACTGGCGGTGACGGGTAGCAGCGGCTTGCCTGCCGGGATATCGCCCGGCCGCCAGGCGAAGTCCCGGCAGCCGGTGATCGGTGGGCCGGCGGCCTGCCCTACGACAACTTGCCGTGGCAGAACTTGTACTTTTTCCCGGAGCCGCAGGGGCAGGGCTCGTTGCGGCCGACTTTCGGGCCGCTGGCCAGCGCCTGTTGGCCGACGGCTGCCGCGCCAGCGTCGCCGGAGCCCAGCGCGTCGTCGTAATCGGCATGCTGGTAGCGGACGTTCTGCACGTCGGCGTGTGGCGCCGTTTCCTCGACATCCTGCGGCCGCACCTGCACCGTCATCAGCAGGCGGGTGACGTCGCTGCGGACGTTGTCGAGCAGGCGCTCGAACAGTTCGAAGGCCTCGCGCTTGTACTCCTGCTTGGGGTTTTTTTGCGCATAGCCGCGCAGGTGGATGCCCTGCCGCAGGTGATCGAGGGCCGCCAGGTGTTCCCGCCAGTGCGTGTCCAGGCTCTGCAGCATGACGTTGCGTTCGAACTGGTGAAACATCTCGGTACCCACCAGGGCGACCTTTTCGGCGTAGGAGGCGGCGGCCGCTTCGACCATTCGCGCCACGATCTCCTCGTCGCGCAGGTTCGGTTCGTTGGTCGCCCACTCGACGATCGGCAGCGCCAGATGCAGCTCTGCGGCCAGTGCCCTTTCCAGCCCGGGCAGATCCCATTGTTCCTCGACACTGTCGGCCGGCACGTACAGCCGGAAGGTGGCGTGCAGCACGCCCTCGCGCATGGCGCTCACCGTTTCCGAGATGTCGTCACTCTCCAGCTGCTCATTGCGCTGGGCGTAGATCACTTTCCGCTGATCATTGGCAACGTCGTCGTATTCGAGCAGTTGCTTGCGGATGTCGAAGTTGCGCGCCTCGACCTTGCGTTGCGCCGACTCGAGCGAGCGGGAAACCAGCGGATGCTCGATCGGCTCGCCTTCGGGCATCTTCAGACGTTCCATGATCGCCTTCAGCCGGTCACCGGCGAAGATCCGCAACAGCGCGTCGTCGAGCGCCAGGTAGAAGCGTGACGAGCCGGGGTCGCCCTGACGACCCGAACGGCCGCGCAGCTGGTTGTCGATGCGCCGCGACTCGTGTCGTTCGGAGCCGATGATATGCAGGCCGCCAGCTTGCACGACCTGATCGTGGAGCAGCTGCCATTGCGAACGGATCTCGTCGATGCGCGCATCGCGTTCGGCGGCGCTCAGTTCCTCGTTGTCGCGCAACTCGGAGATCTGTTTCTCGATACTGCCGCCAAGAACGATGTCGGTACCGCGGCCGGCCATGTTGGTGGCAATGGTGATCACGCCGGGGCGACCGGCCTGGATGACGATCTCGGCTTCGCGGGCGTGCTGCTTGGCGTTGAGTACCTGGTGCGGCAACTTTTCGTGGTCGAGCAGGGCCGAGAGCAGTTCCGAGTTCTCGATCGACGTCGTGCCGACCAGCACCGGCTGGCCGCGCTCGCGGCAACTGCGGATGTCGGCGATGATCGCCGCGTGCTTTTCCTTGGCGGTGCGGAAGACCTGGTCGTTGTTGTCGGTTCGCCGCATCGGCTTGTTGGGCGGAATGACGACCGTCTCGAGGCCATAGATCTGCTGGAATTCGTAGGCTTCGGTGTCGGCGGTGCCAGTCATTCCCGACAGCTTGCCGTACATCCGGAAGTAGTTCTGGAAGGTGATCGAGGCCAGGGTCTGGTTCTCGTTCTGAATTTTCACGGCCTCTTTGGCTTCGACCGCCTGGTGCAGACCGTCGGACCAGCGACGACCGGCCATCAGCCGGCCGGTGAACTCGTCGACGATGATCACCTCGCCGTTCTGCACCACGTACTGCTGATCCCTGAGGAACAGGTTGTGGGCGCGCAGGGCGGCGTACAGGTGGTGGATCAACAGGATGTTGCTGGCATCGTAGAGGCTGCCGCCGTCGGGCAGCAGGCCGGCACTGGCGAGGATCTCCTCGGCGTGCTCGTGGCCGGCCTCGGTCATCAGGATCTGGTGACCCTTCTCGTCGACCCAGTAGTCGCCCGGCCCGTCTTCTTCCTTGCAGCGCTCGAGCAAGGGCGCGACCTTGTTCATGCGCAGGTAGAGATCGGTGTGGTCCTCGGCCTGGCCGGAGATGATCAACGGCGTGCGCGCCTCGTCGATGAGGATCGAGTCGACCTCGTCGACGATCGCGAAGCTGAGCTTGCGTTGCACCCGCTCGTCGGCCGAGTAGACCATGTTGTCACGCAGGTAGTCGAAGCCGAACTCGTTGTTGGTCCCGTAGGTGATATCGGCGGCGTAGGCCAGCTGTTTGTCGTCGTGCGCCATCTGCGACAGGTTGACGCCGACCGAAAGGCCGAGGAAGCGGTGCAGGCGTCCCATCCACTCCGCGTCGCGGTTGGCCAGATAGTCATTGACGGTGACGATATGCACGCCCTTGTCGGCCAGGGCGTTGAGGTACGCGGGCAGCGTCGCGACCAGCGTCTTGCCTTCGCCGGTGCGCATCTCGGCAATCTTTCCGTCGTGCAGGACCATGCCGCCAATCAGCTGGACGTCGAAGTGGCGCATGCCGAGCGTCCGCTTGCCGGCCTCGCGAACGACTGCAAAAGCTTCCGGCAGCAGCGCGTCGAGCGTCTCGCCGCTGGCCACGCGGGCCTTGAATTCGGCCGTCTTGCCGCGCAGATCCTCGTCGGACAAGGCAGCGATACCGGCTTCCAGGGCATTGATCTTGCGGACGACCCGCGAGTACTGCTTGATCAGCCGATCGTTGCGGCTGCCGAATATCTTCTTGAGTAGGCCGGGAATCATTCTGGGAACGGTAGAGGAAGTTGCGAAGTTAAAATGGCGATCCTTGCCAGGTCGCGGAGGTGACGCCTGTTTGCTGCCACGCGTAGAAGGCACTTCGGATCGGACCGCCGAACAGGCAAGATGACAGGATCAACGCAATCATCCGGCGCGCGGCATGGATACTACCTTCAAGACTCGATCGACGCAATTCTGCCATGCCCGTGCGGCCGCCTCGGCAATGTGCACCAATCATCGGCAGGCGCCGGCGGAAGTGGCGCTAAACTTGTCAGAAAGCACGGGCGGGTGCTTTAATCCCCCTACCGTCAGCCACCTTGAGGAGTCAGTGAGATGCCAGATAGTTACTTCAAGCTGTTGCCCTGGACCCGGCTCAGGAGAGGTGTGCCGTGCTACCTTCCGAAGCCCGCTTCGCGCCCATCGGTTGACGTCAATTCGCCGGCGCTCGAGGTGATGATCGATTTCCGTCGCCTGACGCCGGTGACGATTGCGCGCGACGCTTCGCTCGACGAGGCGAACCGGGTGATGACGCTCTGCAAGGCGCACTACCTGTTGGTCAGCGACGGGCAGCAGTTGCTCGGAATCGTCACCGAGGCCGGTACGCGGGGCCATCGGCCGCTCGCCACCGCCCATGCGAAGGGAATTCGACCCGGTGAGCTGGTGGTCGGCGATGTCATGATCAACAAGCACGATGATGCCGAGGTCATGCACCTGAAGGATGTCGTCGGAGCCAAGGTCGGCAATGTCGTGGCGACGCTCAAGGAGTTGGCGACGCCCAACTGCCTGGTCGTCGAACACGACGAGAACGACAATCACGTCCTGTGCGGTGTCTTCCTGCTGGCACAGATCGAACGTCAGCTGGGGCGCGACCCGCAGACCGACGAAGTCGCGCACACCTTCTCGCAAGTGGTGAGCTCGCTCGGACGCTGAGCCGGCCCGGCGGTGGCTCAGAGCTGTGTCAGGCCGTGCCTGGCCAGCAACTCGACCAGCATGCGCCCGCTTTGCTCGCGGTGGGCGTAGTGAATCTCGCGTGCGCGCGCCGCGTCGTGAGCCTCGACAGCGTCGACGACGCTCTCGTGATCGCGATTGGAGGTGAGGGGTTTCGGGCGCAGGCGCAAGGTCTGCATGCGCACCCGATGTGACTGGCCGACGTAGGTTTGCACCAGCTCGCTCAGCCGCCGGTTGCCGGCCGCGGCGACCAGCAAGGTATGAAAGCGCTCGTCGGCCGCTGCCCAGGCCGGCAGGTCATCGCTCGCGAGCGCCGCGTCCATGTCGCTGATCGCGGCACGCAACTGGCGAATCGCGTCGCCGTGGTCGGCACGCGCCGCCGCCAGCGCGGCCGCCGTTGATTCCAGCGCGGTCAGCACCTCGTAGATTTCGCGCATGTCGACGGTCGACACCGGCTTGACGCGCATGCCGTGCCGCGGACGAACTTCAACCAGGCCTTCGCTGGCCAGGCGCAGCATCGCTTCACGGGTCGGCGTTCGACTCATGTGCAGGAGGGCCGCCAGTTCCGCTTCGGTGTATTGCTCGCCAGACGGCATGCGGTTGTCGAGGATGCGCGCGCGCAGGTCGCGGTAGGCCTGATCGGCGAAGGGTTCGCGGGCGCGACGGGCGCTCGGCCGTAGCGCGCCCGCGGCCTTGCCGGCGGCCGGGGTCGCCGGCCGGGCGGCGCTGCGCGGTGCGCTGGTGGTGCGCGGAGTGGATGATTTCATTGACCTCAAGCCTGGCGTCGAAGGGCCGGATTGTATCCGCTGGCGGCGTTTACGCGCCGATCAGTTGATAGGCATGGACCGTCTTGCTCGCCGGCATTCCTTGCGCGGCCGTGTCAAAGGCCTTGAAGTGTGCGCTTGCCAGGTGCGCGTCGAAGGCCGCACGGTCGTCGTACAGTTCGTAGAGAAAGACGTGCTCGGGCTGCAGCGGATCCTGGCAGACGTCGAAGCGCCGGCAAGCCGCCTCGCGTTCGCGCGAGAGCCGCGCGTTCTCGAGCAGCAAGGGCATGAACGCCGGCAGATGCTGCGGGTGAATCGTCAAGTCGACGGCAATGACATACATGGTGGCTGTCCTCAAGGATAGCGCCGGCGCAGTTCCGCAACCTGCGCCGGCGAGAGCAGGCGTAGCGGCTGACCGCGCAGCAGCAGGTAGAGCCGTGCCGTCGCCTCGAGTTCCTCGACCGCATCGGTGGCTGCCGACAGCGAGCTGCCGGCAACGACCGGGCCGTGGTTGGCGAGCAGCAGCGCGTGGTGTTTGCCGGCCAGGCCGCAGACCGCGTCGGCCAGCGCGGCATCGCCCGGCGGAAAATAGGGCACCAGCGGCAGGCAGCCAATGCGCATCACGTAGTAGGCGGTCAGCGGTGGCAGCAGGTCGCTCGCGTCGAGCTCGGCGAGTACCGACACCGCCACCGAATGCGTCGAATGCAGGTGCACCACCGCGCCGCTGGCCGGCCGCTGCCGATACATCGCCAGATGCAGGAAGGATTCCTTGGTCGGCTGGTCGCCGGCGAGGTGCCGACCGCTGCCGTCCAGCCGTGCCAGCCGGGCCGGATCGAGTTCGCCGAGCGACGCGCCGGTCGGTGTCAGCAGGTAGCCATCGTCCAGGCGGAGACTGAGATTGCCGGTCGAGCCATGCGTCAGGCCGCGTTCGTACAGCGAGCGGGCGGTGCGGCAGAGAGCTTCGCGTGCCGCCGATTCGGCGCTCATCGCAGCATCTCCAGCGCCCGGCTGAAAAAGTCGGGACGGCCGAAGTTGCCGGACTTGAGCGCCAGCAACAGCGGTTGCTCGCCAAGCACGCGTGTCCACGGAACGCCGGGGTCGATCTGCGGGCCAATCGCCAGCGCTTGCACGCCGAGTGCCGCGACCACCGCGCCGGAGGTTTCGCCACCAGCGACGATCAGCCGGCGCACCTGCTGCGCGAGCAGGCCTTTCGCCAGTTCGGCGAAGGTCTGCTCGACCAGTGTTGCGGCCTGCTCCTGGCCGAGCCGTGACTGGACCTTGGCGATCGTTGCCGGGTCGGCGCTGGAGTAGAACAGCACTGTCTCGCCGCGGCCAAGCGCGCCGCTCGCCTGGCGCAGCGCGCTGGCCGCGAGCTCGACGGGAGTCCCTCCGGCAAGCGGGTCGATCAGCACGCTCGGCTGGCGGCTAGCCATCTCGGCCACTTGACTCCGGGTGGCTTCCGAGCAGCTGCCGGCGAGAACTGCCGCGCCGCCGCCGACGCCAAGCAGCGGATCGCTGTCCGCTCGTTCGGGCAGCAGCCCGGCGGCGCGAAAGTTCTGCGGCAGGCCGAGCGCCAGTCCGGCGCCGCCGGTCAGCAGGCGCCGTTGGCGGCACGCGGCGCCAAGCGTGAACAGGTCTTCGTCGCGCACCGCGTCGGCCACGGCATGGCGCGCTCCCTGCGCGACCAGCGCGGCCAGCGCCTGCTCGATCGCCGGGCCGCCCGCGCTGACTGCCGACCAGGGCAGCAGGCCGACGGGGTGGCGGCTTTGACGGCCCAGGACACGCACCAGGCTGGCGTCGGTCATCGGTGTCAGCGGGTGATTGCGCATCGGCGAATCCGACAGCAGAACCTCGCCGACAAACAGATGGCCCTGAAACACCGTGCGGCGGTTGGCCGGGTACGCCGGACAGACCACCGCGATCCTCTCGCCGAGGGCTTCGAGCAGGGCGTCGGCGACCGGACCGATATTGCCGGCATCGGTCGAGTCGAAGGTCGAGCAGACCTTGAAGAAGAACTGCCGCGCGCCGTGCGCTTGCAGCCATGCGAGTGCTGCCAGTGACTGGGCGACGGCGTCGGCGGCCGGGATGGTGCGCGATTTCAGCGCAACGACCAGGGCATCGCAAGCGGGCAGATCGGTTCCCGCCGTCGGCACGCCGATCGTCTGGACGGTGCGCATGCCGCCGCGCACCAGGATGTTGGCAAGGTCCGTGGCGCCGGTGAAATCGTCGGCAATGCAACCGAGCAGGACGGTCATGGTCAGCGCACCAGATGAACCAGCGACATGCTGATCGCCGGGATATAGGTGACCACCAGCAGGATGCAGATGCTGATCATCATCTGCGGAATCAGATGCTTGACGACGGCACCCATGCCAACCCCCGCCAGCCGCGCACCGACCATCAGCGTGCCACCGACCGGCGGCGTGTACAAGCCGATTGCCAGGTTGCAGGTCATGATCAGACCGAGGTGAACGGGGTCGATATGGAAGGGGGCGGAGAGCGGCACCAGCAGTGGTGCCGCCAGCAGCAGCGCCGGAACCGGCTCGATGAAGCAGCCAAGTGCCAGCAGCGAAAAGTTGACCAGCAGCAGGAAAGTCCACTGCGAGTGCGCGTAATGCTCGACGAAACCGGCAATCTGTGCCGGCACCTGTTCGACCGTGATCAGCCACGCCAGGCAGGAGGTCGCGCCGATGACCACCATTACCACGGCGCTGGTGGTGAAGGACTTGAGCAGCAGCGCCGGCAGGTCGCGCGGCCGCAGGTCGCGGTAGATCACCATCGAGACGAACAAGCCATAGGCGGCGGCAACGGCTGCCGCTTCGGTGGGCGTGAAATATCCTGACCAGATGCCACCGAGGATGACGACCGGCATCAAGAGAGCCGGGAAGGCCTTGAGAAATGCCGCCCAGATCTCGCTCGCCGGTGCCCGTTCTCCGCCCCTGTCGCAGCCGGTACGCTTGCCGGTCCACACGCAGTCGATCGACAGGCCGATGGCGAATGCGAACGCCGGAACCACCCCGGCGAGAAAGAGGTCGCGAACCGACGCTCCCGAGACGAAGGCATAGACCAGCATCGGGATTGACGGTGGCATCACCACCGCCAGCGTTCCGGCGGTCGACATCAGGGCGCCGGCGAACGCGGCCTTGTAGCCTTTGCGAACCATGGCCGGCGTCATTACCGAGCCGATCGCCGCGGTGTCGGCGATCGCCGAACCGGAGACGCCGCCGAAAATCAGACACGAGGAGACGGTGGCGATGCCGAGGCCGCCGGGCAGGAAGCCGAGCAGCGTGGTCGCGAAGGTGACAATGCGCATGCCGACGCCGCCGCGGGAGAGGATTTCGCCGGCCAGCATGAACAGTGGCACGGCGATCAGCACGAAGGGCTCGACACCGCCGATGTAGCTCAGGAAGACCGACGTCAGCGGATGTCCGAGGTCTTTCAACCAGATCATCGTTGCCGTTGCCAGCAGCAGGCCGTAGACCAGCGGCACGCCAAGCAGGCCGGCGAGCATGAACAGGCCGAAGGTCTCGAAAAGAATCATGGCTGTTGCGTCCCGTAGCGCTCGTCGTGTGGGCGGCCGCGGAGAATCTCGACGATGTCCCAGGCAACGAAGACCATGGTGATCGCCGAGGCGATCGGCAGCGCCGCGTACTGGGTCGCGATCGGCCAGCCCAGCACGGTCAGTTGGCTCATCAGTCCGGCCTCGGCGATGCCGATGCCGTACCAGACGAGCAAGCCCAGGGTGAGCAGCACGAGAACCTGGATTGCGGCGTCGGCAAACCGTCGCGATGGCGGCGCTAGGCGATCGAGCAGTTCGCCAATCACCATGTGCGCGCCCCGCCGCGTCGCCGAGGCGCCGCCGAGAAAGGTCACCCAGACCATCAGCAACTCGCAGAGTTCGGTTGTCCAGGCGATGTCGCCGTGAAAGACGTTGTGCACGATGACGTTGGCAAAGACCAGCGTGGCCATCGCGGCGCCGATCAGCACGACGCTCCAGTCCACCAGCCGGCCAAGCCAGCGGATCGGCAGCGGCGCCGGTGGTCCGGCGGGCAGCAGCCGCGCTGCCGCCGCGGCCGCACCCTGACCTTGATCGGCAAGCGCCTGATCCATCTACTTCGCCGGCAGCGCTTTGCGTACGGCGTCAGCGTCGGCGATGAAGGCGTCGACGTCGGCACCGTATTTCTCCCGCGCCTTGGCGTAGACCGGCTTGACGGCGTCGCGGAACGCGCCGAGGTTCGGGCGCGCGATCTTGGCTCCCTTGCTCTGCATTTCGGCCAGTTGGCGGTCGTCGTTGCTGCGGATCTCGTTGCGGATCCAGGTGGCGGTTTCCGCTCCAGCCTTCACCACCGCCGCCTGGTCGGCGGCAGAGAGTTTCGCCCAGGTCTTCTCGGACATCGTCAGCGGGATCGGACTGTAGACGTGGTGGGTCAGCGTGACGTTCGGCGCGACCTCGTAGAACTTGTTCGCAAAGATCGTGTCGATCGGGTTTTCCTGACCGCTGACCGCACCCTGCTGGATCGCCAGGTAGACCTCGGGCAACGGCAGGATGACGACGTTGAAGCCGATCGCCTCCAGGGTCCAGCGCATCATCTCGTTCGGGAAGCTGCGCAGCTTCTTGCCATCGGCATCAGCCGGCGAGGCCAGTGGATCCTTGGTGGTCATGTCGCGGAAACCGGCTTCCCAGGTGGCGAGGAAGCGGAAGCCCTTGGCCGGTGCCTTGGCGAACTGCGCCTGCAGCCACTTCGAGTCGTCGTAGAGCTTCCAGCCCTGTTCGTAGTTCTCGACCAGATACGGCAGCAGCGAAAGGTTGAGCGTTGGCAGGTGCGTTGCGTAGGTGCCGGTGCTGGAGACCGTGAAATCGATGCCGCCCAGTTGCAGCTGCTCGACCGCCTTGGGGTCGTTGGCAAGCTGGCCGGCCGGATACACCTTCACCTCGTATCGCCCCTGGGTGTATTCGGCAACCTTCTGCGCGAACATCTCGGCGGCTTTCTGGCGGGCGCCGCCGGGCTGGTCGGTATGGCTGAACTTGAGGACGGTCGCCGCACTGGCCGACAGCGGCAGGGCAAAGAGCGCTGCCAGACTGGCGGTGAGCAAGCTGCGAGCAAAGAATGTTCTGCGTTTCATGGTGTTTTCCTCCTTGGTGGTGTGCTCATTGGCCGTCGAAAGTTGGCCCTGCCGGGGTTTGCTCGGGATCGAAGCCGGCCATCTCGATCCTTCGCCCTTCCACGTGGGAGCGATAGATCGCTTCCTGCACCGCGAGATTGGCGAGGTACTCGCGCGCGGTGTTTTCCAGTGACCCGCCATGCAACAGGTGTTCGACGACGTGGCGCTGCAGCCACTCGCAGGCGCCGCCACCAAAGCTGTCGCTCTGCCCCTGGTGGTAGAGGTGCTGGCGCTCGTCACCGTGATGCGGTTTCCACCACAGGCGCGCGTCGCCATCGAGACGCAGCACGCCGCCGCTGCCTTCCAGCCACAGCTCGCCCATCGTTCGGCGCGGGTTGTCGGCAACGTGATCGTTGAGGCGGTTGCCATCGAACAAGCCGGTGGCGCCCGAGTCGTACTCGAAGACGATGTACGCCGCATCCTCGCCGGCGATCACCGGATTGATCCGGCGAAGGCGCGCATATACCGCCGCTACCTCGCCGAGCAGAAAGCGAAAGGTATCGATCCAGTGGATTGCCGTTTCGTAAACCAGCAGGCGCGGCATTTGCTGGAAATAGGGTTGGCGGTCGAGATACGCCTGCGGACCCTGTCCGTCACCCGGACGCAGGCGGAAAGCGGCACTGTGCAGCGTCCCCAGCAGGCCGCTGTCGATGAGCCGTCTGGCTTCGCGATACCAGGGTTGCCAGCGGAAATTCTCGTGCACCACCAGCGGGATGCCGGCCTGCTCGGCGATCTCGATCAGTTGCACGGCTTCGCCGAAGCTGCGGCCGAAGGGCTTCTGGCAGATCACCGCGATGCCGCGTTCGGCCGCGGCGGTGATGTATTGGCGATAGGTCGCCGGCGTGGTGATGATGTCGAGCAGGTCGGGCCGTTCGCGGTCGAGCATCTCCTCGACCTGGCCGTACACCCGGGGAACGCCGTAACGAGCGGCCAGCGCCTGTCCCTTGATGACGTCGCGGTTGGTCAGCGCGGCGATGTCGACGGTGTCGATGTTGCGCCAGCCCTGATACTGAAACTGGCTGAAGTAGCCGGCGCCAACGGCGACCACCTTGAGGGTCGTGGCCACCGTTCTACGCCACGACGGACTGTCGGGCGAGGGCGTCGCAGATCGCTGCCGCGATGCGTTGCGTGCCGTCGCTGCCACCCATTTCGACCGAGCGCAGCCGACCGGTGGCGAAGGCCGCATCGACTGCCCGGCCGAGGCGGGCAGCCGCCGCCGTGCTTTCCGGCAGGGCGTGTTTTTCGCCCAGCCATTCGAGCATCATCGCCGCCGAGAGGATCATCGCGGTCGGGTTGGCCTTGCCCTGTCCGGCGATATCCGGGGCACTGCCGTGGCTGGGTTGGAACAGCCCGTAGCGGTCGCCAATGTCGCCGGATGGCGACATTCCGAGACCGCCGACCAGGCCCGCGGCGAGATCCGAAAGAATGTCGCCGAACTGGTTTTCGGTCGGCAGCACGTCGTAGTCCCAGGGCCGCTTGAGCAGGTTCAGCGCCATCGCGTCGACGTAGCAGTGATCGGCAGCGATGTCCGGGTTGAGCCTGGCGCGCTGCCAGTAGATCTGGTGGAAGAAGGCCATGCTGTTCAGCACGTTGGCCTTGTCCACGCAAGTGACGCGGCCCTTCGCGGGATTGGCTGCGCGTCGCTGGCGCGCCAAGCGAAAGGCGTAATCGAATAGTCGCTCGGAACCCTTGCGCGAGATGCGGCCAAGGTCAAAGGCCTCGTCGTCGTTCGCCGGCGGCTGCTTTTCCGGATACAGGCGGCCGTAGAAAAGGCCCTCCGACTGTTCGCGGATCAGCACCAGGTCGATCTCTGCCGCACGCGGATCGGCGAGCGTCGAGGGTACGCCGGGGATCGAACGGATCGGCCGGACGCCGGCATAGAGATCGAAATCCTTGCGCAGGCCGAGTTGCGGATTCACTTCCGTGCCATCCGGGTAGCGAATGTGCGGCAGCCCCATGGCGCCGAAGAGAATGGCATCGGCGCTTTCGCAATGGCGCAGCGTGCTGTCGGGCAGGGCCACGCCCTTGTCGGCGTAGTGCTGCGCACCACCGGGACAATCGACGTAGGTCAGCGCGAAAGCTGCCTGGTCGGCCAGCAGGCGCTGCAGGACGTCGATGCAGGCGCGCATGATCTCGCTGCCGATGCCGTCGCCGGGCAGGACGGCTATCTTGAAAAGCTGCTTGCTCACAATCGGTCGTTCCCCGGTAGCGTTGCCAGCGTGACAGCGGCAATGGGCGGTGTCAGAAGTGCCAGTGGTAGGGCGGATGCCCGGCCACCGGCGAGTCGAAGAAGGCGATGCGATCGTCGAGCAGGCAGCCGAGGTAGGCGGTACGCAGGCCGGGACCGCCAAAAGCCAGGCTGGAGATGTTTTTCAGAAAGCGACCGCGTGCCTTGTCGAGATGCGGGCGGCCCATTTCGCCGGCCTGGAAGGCCTCCTCCACCCAGTTCACATGTTGCTGATCGCAGTCTTCCAGCATCAACACCTGACTGCCGTCAGGGAGGACGCGAAGGACGCGATTGGAGACGATGGAGGTGATCCAGACAGCGCCCTCGACGTCGAAACTGAGGCCGTCCGGATAGGTGCCGTGACCGAAAGTGGTGACCGTTTCGCGACCCGACAGGCTGCCGTCGGCGGCAATGCGAAAGCGCGTCAAGCGGCGGGCGAAGGTTTCATTGACGTACAGCCACTGACCGTCGGGACTCGGCACCGCTTCGTTGGTGTAGCCGAGGCCGTCGGCGACGATGCGCGCACCGCGCTGGTCGATCACCGCCACGAAGCCGTCGGCGATGTCGCTGCGATAGGCCAGGGCACGCGGCTGCTGGCGGGTACTGACGGTGAGCCAGGTGCGCTGGCCGTCCTCGACGACGTAGTTCGACGGTGGCAGCGGTACCCCGTCGACGGCCTCGAGAAAGGGCGTCACCGTGCCGTCGCGCTGGAGATGGAAAATGCCGCCCTGATGGTCACCGAGGTCGGCCAGCAGGAAGCTGCCGTCGGCCCGCAGGGCGATGCCGTTGGGCTTGAGCGGCCGGCCATCGGGCAGCCTGGCCGCAAACAGCTTCTGGCTGCCGTCAGGCAGCGTGCGCGCGACGCCGCCGCGCCAGTCAGAGGTATACAAGGCACCGCTGGCCGTCGTCAGGACGCATTCGGGGCGTTGCAGGTCGCTGCCGGCAAAGCTCAGGGCAGCGAGCGAAATGCGGGCGGCAATGGTTTCGGTTGTCATCGCGACGACGCCTCCGGTGATTCGTGTGCGCTAACGTATGCGTTATTTTCGACATTGTCAAGACGGTGCCTGTTGCGCGCCGGGCAGCTGGATGGTTGGCGGCTGGCAGGGGTCGCAGCAGTAACGCCGAGCGCTGCGCGTTAAGCCTGTCGTAAGCTGTTGACCGCACCATCTCGTGCCGGCGACGGCGGCCCTCGGCCAGCGGCGCCAGCAAGCGTTTGCCGCCGACCTGGCCGCGACTCGATTCTTCGCGGCCGGCGTTTGCCGACGCTCGCGACCCGCGCGTCGACGACCGCTGCGCCGTCGGCCGCGATGGCGATAGAATATGACGGACCCCTCTTCGAGAAGCGACCGAGAACATGAACAGCCGTAAGGACTTGCCGGAGATCTCCTTCGATGACCCCGGGCGACACGCGATGACGCAGCGCTGTACGTGGATCAGCGTCGCGGTCAACGTGCTGCTGACCGCCGCCCAGGTGGTCGCCGGCATCATCGCCAATTCGCAGGCGCTGGTCGCCGATGGCATGCATTCGCTGTCCGATCTGGTTTGCGACTTCCTGGTGCTGTTCGCCGCGCACCACAGCAAGGACCCGGCCGACGAGAGTCACCCTTACGGTCATGCACGCATCGAGACCGCGGCGTCGTTCGCCCTCGGCGCGATTCTCGCGGCGACCGGGGCGGCGATCATCTGGAGCGCCGGCATGAAGCTGCAGGATCTCGGCAAACTGCCGCCGGTGGCGCCGCTAGCCCTGTGGACGGCGATGCTGGCGCTGTTTGCCAAAGAGGGCTTGTTTCGCTACATGCTGCACGTCGGCGAGCGCCTGCGCTCGCCGATGCTGGTCGCCAACGCCTGGCATGCGCGCTCCGATGCCGCCTCGTCGCTGGTCGTCGCGGTCGGCATCGGCGGCAATCTGATGGGTTTCGTCTTTGCCGATTCGGTCGCCGCGGTGATCGTCGGCTTCATGATCGTCCGGATGGGCGTGGTCTTCTCCTGGGAGGCGTTGCAGGAATTGATCGACACCGGACTGTCGGTGGAGGAAGTCGACAGCATCCGCCAGGTGATCATCGACACGCCCGGCGTCGGCAGCCTGCACGAGTTGCGCACCCGCCGTATGGCCCATCGCTCGCTGGTCGACGCGCACGTCTGCGTCAACCCGCGGATCAGTGTTTCGGAGGGCCACCGCATCGCCGAAGCGACACGCAAGCGGGTGCTCGACAGCCATCCGACGGTTTCCGATGTGCTCGTCCATGTCGACGTCGAAGACGATCTCGACCACGACAGCAGCAGCCAGAACCTGCCGGACCGCAGCGAACTCCTGCGCCACCTGGCGCCGGTCCTGGCCGGTCTGCCCAAGCCGCATCGACTGGTCCTGCACTACCTCAAGGGTCGTGTCGAAGCCGAGGTCTTTCTCCCTTGCGAGATGCTTGCCGACCCGGCGCTGGTCAGTCGGGCCGAAAGCGACTTCGCCGCCTGCCTGAGCGGCTGTCCGCCGCTGCGGTCGCTGTCGATCAACTACCGTCAGCGACTGTCGCCGCTGCCCGGCGACTGAACACGGTCGCCCGCGGCGCGCCGCTTGCCGCCGCTCGGGGTGCCTCGTTGTCGGCCGGCAGGGAGCGCGCCGGCGGCCGTGCAGGGTCCTGCTGGCTGCCCGCTGCATGCTACAATCCCCTTCTTTTTCAGGGCTCGAGAGGCACAACATGTTTTCGGCTAACGACACACTGGCGAAGGTGGATCCCGAGATCTGGCGGGCGATCGAAAACGAGAATCGTCGCCAGGAAGAACACATCGAGCTGATCGCTTCCGAGAATTATGTCAGCCACGCGGTGATGGCCGCACAGGGCTCGCAGCTGACCAACAAGTACGCCGAAGGCTACCCCGGCAAGCGCTACTACGGCGGCTGCGAACACGTCGATGTCGCCGAGCAACTGGCGATTGCACGTCTCAAGAAGCTGTTTTCCGCCGAGGCCGCCAACGTCCAGCCGAATTCCGGATCGCAGGCCAATCAGGCGGTGCTGATGGCTTTCGCCAGGCCGGGCGACACGATCATGGGAATGAGCCTCGCCGAAGGCGGACACCTGACGCACGGCATGCCGCTCAACATGTCGGGCAAGTGGTTCAACGTCGTTGCCTACGGTCTCGACCGGCATGAAGCGATCGATTACGCGAAGATGGAAGCGCTGGCGCGCGAACACAAGCCACGGATCCTGATCGCCGGTGCGTCGGCGTACTCGCTGCGCATCGACTTCGAACGCTTTGCGCGCGTCGCCAGGGAGATCGGTGCGATCTTCATGGTCGATATGGCGCATTACGCCGGCCTGATCGCCGCCGACTGCTACCCGAACCCGGTGCCGCACGCCGACGTCGTGACCTCGACGACGCACAAGACGCTGCGTGGTCCGCGTGGTGGCGTCATCCTGATGAAGGCCGAGCACGAGAAAGCGATCAACTCGGCCGTCTTTCCAGGCCTGCAGGGCGGCCCGCTGATGCACGTCATCGCCGCCAAGGCGGTGGCTTTCAGGGAGGCGCTGACGCCTGGCTTCGTCAAGTACCAGGAGCAGGTGGTGGCCAATGCGCGCGTTCTGTCGCGCGTGCTGTCCGAGGAGCGGGGCATGCGCATCGTCTCGGGCCGCACCGAATCGCACGTTTTTCTGGTCGATCTGCGGGCCAAGAAGATTACCGGCAAGGAAGCCGAAGCGGCGCTCGGCGCTGCGCACATCACGGTCAACAAGAACGCCATCCCCAACGATCCCGAGAAGCCCTTCGTCACGTCCGGGATCCGCATCGGTTCGCCGGCGATGACCACCCGTGGCTTCACCGAGATCGAGTCCGAGCAGGTGGCGCACCTGATTGCCGACGTGCTTGACGCCCCCGGCGACGAAACGGTCCTCGCGCGCGTTCGTGCCGAAGGCGCGGCGCTGTGCAAGAAGTTTCCGGTCTACGGTGGTCGGGCAGGATGAAGTGCCCGTTCTGCGGTGCCGACGAGACGACCGTCGCCGACACCCGGATCAATGACGACGGCGACATCGTCCGCCGCCGCCGACGCTGCCTGAAATGCGACAAGCGCTTCACGACCTACGAGCGGGCCGAACTGCGCATGCCGCAGGTGATCAAGAAGAACGGCTCGCGGGTTGACTTCGATGCCGAGAAACTCGCCGCCAGCCTGTGGCTGGCGCTGCGCAAGCGACCGGTCGGCACCGAGGCGGTCGAGGCGGCGATCGCCCGCATCGAGGGAAAGCTGCTGGCGCTTGGCGAGCGCGAGCTGGCGTCGGAGAAGATCGGTGAAATGGTGATGCTCGAGTTGAAGAAGCTCGACAAGGTGGCGTATGTACGCTTCGCTTCGGTCTATCGCAACTTCGAGGATGTCGATGAGTTCTCGAAGCTGATTCGCGAAGTCTCGCGTTCGCCGCAGAAACTGGGCCGCTGATGCCGGCGCCGTTCAGCGCCACCGATCACCAGTCGATGGCGCGGGCGCTGCGCCTGGCCGAACTCGGTCTTCACACCACCACTCCCAATCCCCGTGTCGGCTGCGTCGTCGTCAGCGACGGCGAGATCGTCGGCGAAGGCTGGCATCGCCGGGCTGGCGGCGAGCACGCCGAAGTGCATGCGCTGCGAATCGCCGGTGAGCGGGCCCGCGGCGCGACCGCCTACGTCACGCTCGAACCGTGCAGCCATCATGGCCGCACGCCACCCTGCGTTGAAGCGCTGCTGGCGGCGGGCATCGGGCGCCTCGTGGCGGCGATGGAGGATCCCAATCCGCTGGTTTCCGGGCAGGGCCTGTCTGCCTTGCGCAACGCCGGAGTGCTGGCGCAGTGCGGCCTGCTGGCGGCCGAGGCGCGCGAACTCAACATCGGTTTCGTCGCACGCATGACGCGTTCGCGGCCGTGGCTGCGGCTAAAAATGGCCGCCAGCCTGGACGGCAAGACGGCCCTTGAGAATGGCGTCAGCCAGTGGCTGACCGGTCCCGCCGCCCGCCAGGACGGCCATCGCTGGCGGGCCCGTGCCTGCGCCATCCTGACCGGTATCGGCACCATTCGCCATGACGACCCGCAACTCAACGTGCGCGCTTTCGACGCCATGACGGGGGAATTGCGACAGCCGTTGAGGGTGGTCGTCGATGGTCGGCTCGAACTGTCGCCGGCGGCCCGATTGCTGCACGGCGGCAGCGTCCTGGTGGCGGCCGCGGTCGGCGACCACGACCGGATCGCCGCCCTCGAACAGCGTGGCGCCGAAGTACTGTTGCTGCCAGGCCGCGACGGTCGGGTCGATCTCGACGCCTTGCTCGGCGAACTGGCGCGTCGCGGAATCAACGAAGTGCACGCCGAAGCCGGCCTGGGACTGAGCGGTGCGCTGCTTGCTGCCGGTCTGGTCGACGAACTGCTGCTCTACCTGGCGCCGTGCCTGCTCGGTGACGCGGCACAAGGGATGTTCGCCCTGCCCGCTCTCGAGGCGCTGGCCGGCAGGCGTGCGCTGGCGATCCGCGACCAGCGCCTGGTCGGTCCCGACCTTCGTCTGCTGGCCCGCTTCAGCTGACGCCGGCCGGCGTACAAACCGGGCACGACGGATCCTGGCCGAATCTGACGCTCCGCCATTCCATCGACAGGCCATCGAGCAGCCACAGCCGGCCAAGTGCGACCTCGCCGGCACCGGCGACCAGCTTCAGCGCTTCGGCGGCCTGCATCGCGCCGATGATGCCGGTGAGCGGTGCGAATACGCCGGTCACCGCGCAGCGCAAGTCCTCGATGTCGTCACCTTCCGGGAACAGGCAGTGATAACAGGGCGTGTCGCGTTGGCGGCTGTCGAATACCGCCAGCTGCCCGGCAAAGCGGATCGCTGCTCCCGAAACCAGCGGCGTGCGCTGGCTGACGCAGGCGCGATTGACCGCGTGCCGCGTCGCGAAGTTGTCACAACAATCGAGAACGACGTCGGTGTCGGCGACCAGCGCGGTCAGGGCGTCGCCGGCCAGGCGGCTGGTGATCGCCTCGACGCGCACCTCGGGGTTGATCTGCGCCAGCGCGACCCGGCCCGACAGCGCTTTCGGCTGGTCGAGCCGCTCCTGTGTGTGCAGGATCTGGCGCTGCAGGTTGGTCAGGTCGACCGTGTCGCCGTCGGCGAGAACGATTCTTCCCAAGCCGGCGGAGGCGAGATAGAGCGCCGCCGGTGAGCCCAGGCCGCCAGCGCCGACGATCAGCGCGCTGCCATCGAGTATCCTCTGCTGGCCTTCGATGCCGATTTCGTCGAGCAGGATGTGGCGGCTGTAGCGAAGCAACTGCCCGTCGTTCATCGCCATGGTGCTACTTGTACTCGCGCCACTCCGGCGGGGTGTCGTCGTGGTCGCCATGCGGATGGCGTTCCCAGGCGTGCGTGTAGGCCTCCGATTGCGAGCGTTTCATCGGCCGCACCGGGGCCTCGAGATTGTGCAGCTGAGTCTCTTCGACGTAGTAGATCAACGCCCGCATCATCTTGCTCATCAGGGTGTTGTCGAGGTGGTAGCCCTTGTCCTGCAGCGTGCCTTCGAGCTCCTCGAGGCTGTGCTGGTGGAGATCATAGGCGACGCCGACGGCCCGCGCCTGGTCGCGCCTTTCGACCTCCAGTTGATCGATCTGGGCGAGACAATCAGCGGCTTGCGGCACCTGATCCGGCGGAAACCTGGCGAACAGAATGCTCCGTTCCTTGCGGATCGGCGCCGTCTTTTGCGTCGCTGCCGCGGCTCGCTTCATTCACTCTCCTCCCTCGGAGAGAAAGGTCACTGGCTGCTGCGCATGATCTGCATGCCCTTGAGCAGGTTCAGCGCCTGCGTCAGCTGATAATCCTTTTTCGACGCCAGTTCGCGGCTCGAGAGCTCGGCAGACTCTTCGCCGTCGTCCTTGGGCGCGTTGTTCTTCGGTTTTGGCGTTGCCGGTGCCTTGCTCGACGGCTTGATGGGAAGCTCCTTGGCAGGCGCCGCCGCTTCCTTGTCGGTGTCGGTATTGTTTTCGAGATGATGGTCGAGGTTGGCTTCGCGCAGTCGTTGCGCCGAGTTGCCGTTGGCGCTTTCCTCGGCGACGATATCCGGGACGATGCCCTTGGCCTGGATTGAACGGCCCGATGGCGTGAAGTAGCGAGCGGTGGTCAGCTTGATCGCGGTGTTCCCGGGCAGCGGCAGCACGGTCTGCACCGAGCCCTTGCCGAAGGTCGTGGTGCCGAGCACGACGGCGCGCTTGTGGTCCTGCAGCGCGCCGGCGACGATTTCGGATGCCGACGCCGAGCCGCCATTGACCAGCACCACCATCGGCACCGTCCGTGCCGTCGGCGGCAGCCTCTTGATGTAGTCGTCGCGGCTGCCGCGCAGATAATCGGCGGGCGAGGCGTGGAACTCGTGCTTGGCGTCGGGTGCGCGGCCATCGGTCGAGGTGACCAGCGCGTCGGCGGGCAGGAACGCGGCGGAAACGCCGACGGCGCTGTTCAGCAGTCCCCCCGGATCGTTGCGCAGGTCGAGCACCAGCCCCTTGAGCGGGCCGGTCTTGGTCAGGTCGTTGAGGTGCTTGACGACCGACGCGCCGGTGTTCTCCTGGAAGGAGGTGATGCGCAGGTAGCCATAGCCGTCCTCGACCAGCTTGGACTTGACGCTCTGAACCTTGATCACTTCGCGCGTCAGCGTGATATCGAGCGGTTTGGCCATCCCCTTGCGAAGGATCGACAGGCGAATCTGGGACTTGGGCTTGCCGCGCATGCGTTTGACCGCTTCGGTCAGCGTCAGGCCCTTGACCAGCGTGTCGTCGATCTTGAAGATCAGGTCGCCGGGCTTGACGCCGGCGCGGTCGGCGGGGGTGTCCTCGATCGGCGAAACGACCTTGACCAGGCCGTCTTCCATGCCGACTTCGATGCCGATGCCGCCGAATTCGCCCTGCGTGCCGACCTGCAGGTCCTTGAACGCGTCGGCGTCGAGGTAGGTCGAGTGCGGATCGAGGTTCGAGAGCATGCCGCTGATCGCGTGCGTGATCAGTTTCTTGTCTTCGACGGGTTCGACGTAGCCCTTCTTGATCGCATTGAATACCTCGGCAAAGGTGCGCAGCTCCTCGACGGGCAGGCCGGCGCGCGACTCCTTTTCGGCCAGCGCCGAGAACTGCAGGCTCAGCAGGACGCCGCCAAGCAACCCGGCGCAAACCAGCCCAGCCTGTTTCAACTTACCCATTTGTCTCACTCTTTGCGCACCTCTTATTTGCCGTTGATCCAGGCGAGTGGGTCAAGCGGTTTCCCTTGATAACGAATCTCAAAGTATAAACCGGATTCCGGATTGCTACCGGTGTTGCCAACCGTGGCAACGCTTTCACCCGCGCGCACGTCGTCACCCACCTCTTTGAGCAGCGAATCGTTGTTGGCGTAGATCGACAGGTAGTCGCTGCCATGATCGACGATCAGCAGGTTGCCGAAGCCGCGCATCCATTCGGCGAACACCACGCGGCCGCCGGCGACGCTGTGCACGGCGCTGCCGGCGCTGGCCCGGATGAACAAGCCTTTCCAGGTGCTGCCCTCCTGTCGCGCGGCGCCGAAGCGATTGCTTATCGAGCCGTTGGTCGGCAGGCGCAGGGCGCCCTTCATCTTCGCCAGATTGCCGGCGACCGGCGCTTCCGGCGGCATGTCGCGGCGCGTTTCACTAGCCTGGCGTTTGCTCGCGGCCTCCTCCGTGGCCGGTGGCGCTGTCGCCCGTGCCGGTTTCTCCTGGCTGGCCTCCTGTCGCTCACGTTCGTGTCGCTCGTGCTCCTGCCGTGCGCGCTCCAGTCGCCGCGCTCGTTCCTGCCGCGCCAGTTCCTGTCGTTGCGCTTCCCGGCGTGCCTCGGCGGCCTTGGCGGCGATGATTTTCGCCAGGCGGTCGACAAGCTCCGTCAAACGCTTCTCGTCGCGTTCGAGGTTGCCTATTTCGCGCCGCTGCGCGGTGATCTGTTTCGACAGCCTGTCGAGTGTCGCTTGCCGCTGCTCGCGCTGGACCAGCAGCTTGGCGTGCTCATCCGCCTGCCGGCTTTCGGCAGCGGCGAGCAGCGCTGCCTGTTGCCGGCTGTCGGCGGCCAGCGCCTGCTGACGCCGCAGGCTTGATTCGATACTGGCCAGCAGCGCGCTGCGTGCCCGACCGATCGCCTCCAGGTAGTACAGATCGCGTGCCAACTGGTGCGCGTCGTCGCCATTGAGGAACAAGCGCAGGGGGTCGGGCTTGCCGCGCAGGTATTGTCGATAGAGGAGCTTCGCCAGTTGCTCCTGCTGCGCGCCCAGTTCCTCCTCGAGGGCGCGCGACTGCCGTTCGAGTTCCTTGATCGTTGCCTGCAGCGCGGCGATCTGCGCCGACAATTCGTGCAGTTCGCGCTGCGTCGACGAGATCGCCCGGTCGGCGTCCTTCAACTGGTCCAGCGAATCCTTGCGTGAGCCTTCCGCGGCGGCCATTTCCCGGCGCATCGCCTCGATCTGAGCGCGCAGCGACTTCAGGTCGCTCTGCTTTGCGGCGACCTCGCCCGACGACGTCGATTCGCTGTCATCGCCACGCTGCCGGTCGTTGGCGGCAAGTGCCGGCGCGGTCAGCGCCGCGGCGAGCAGCGCCATCGACAGGGTACGCCGGAGCCGTCGACCAGATCCCCGGTCGAACGCCGCAACCGGGCGCGGCGCGGCATCTGACGGCGGCCGCGGGGCAGGGCTGGGGTAAGTTCGCACGGCTTTCGGTGTGGCGTCGCGGCAGGAGATTGCGGTGTTCTTGGTCAACGAGCGGCAACCACCTTGCAGAAACGTGAGTTTGCTGGCCGGACGGGCAGGCCGGTGCGGTTGCGGCCAGCTCACAGGCGTGTGCAGCACCACCGTCACTCGGGGTTTTGTCTTATAATGGCCGATTATATGATAAACGGCGACTCTGGCGTATCGTGCCCATCCGGACCAGCATCATCGACAAGCAGGAACACATCGAACAGGCGGCACGGGCGCTGAAGTCGATTTCGCATCCCTTGCGTCTCAAGATCCTCTGCGTGATCGGTGATCAGGATGCCTGTGTGCAAGAGATCGTCGACGCGGTGGGGACTTCGCAAAGCAATATCTCCCAGCATCTTGCCATCCTTCGCGAGAAGGGCGTGCTGCTCGCACGCAAGGACGCCAACCGGGTCTACTATCGCGTTGGCGACGCTCGAACCTTGCAGCTGATCGGCATGATGCGCGAGGTGTTCTGCGGCGACTAGCGGCGCGGCGCAGTCGTCATCCCGCCTGCCCCTGCGTTGGCGGGGGGCGGCCGGGTCTGGTCCCTCCTGCCGCCTCAATTTCTGGAGCTTCGATTGGAATTCATACAGCAGAATCTTCTTCTGGTGGCCGTTGCCGTGGTCAGCGGCACGCTGCTGCTGGGGCTTTCGCTGCGCCGCCCCGGCGGTGCACGTTCGGTCACGGCCGCCCAGGCAACGATGCTGATCAACCGCGAGAACGCGCAACTGCTCGACATTCGTGAGCCCAACGAGTACCTTGCCGGGCACCCTGCCGATTGCCGCAACATTCCCTCGGGATCGCTCGAGGAGCGCGCCGGCGAACTGGGGCAATTCAAGGACACGCCACTGATTCTCATCTGCCAGTCGGGCGCGCGCTCGTCCGCCGCCTGTGCCAAACTGGCCAAGCTGGGCTTCGCCAAACTGCATACGCTCGATGGCGGTATTGCGGCGTGGGTCGAGGCTGGCCTGCCGCTGAAGAAGGGCGCGCGCAAATGAGTAGCGGAAACGGCGTGCCGCGGGTGGTGATGTACGCGACCGCCGTCTGCCCCTACTGCGTTCGCGCCGAGCAGTTGCTGCACGCGCGCGGGGTCGTCGACATCGAGAAGGTGCGCATCGATCTCGATCCGCAGCGTCGTAGCGAGATGCTTGCCAGGACCACCCGGCGCACTGTTCCGCAGATCTACATCGGCGAGACGCACGTCGGCGGTTTCGACGATCTGCTCGCTTGCGATCGTGCGGGCAAGTTGTTACCCCTGCTCGCGGGCGACAGCGTCTGATCGCTGCGCTCCGAGTGTCTGTTGATAATCCCGTTCCATTGGCCGAGACATTGATATGAGCGAACAAGAAAACCCCGTATTTGCCATCGAGAAGATCTACATCAAGGATCTTTCGGTTGAAGTGCCCAACGCCCCGCAGATCTTTCTCGACCGCGACACGCCGAACGTCGGCATCCAGTTGCAGACGAAAGCGCAGGGAATCGGTGACGGCATCTTCGAGGTGACCCTGACCGCTACGGTGACGTCGAAGATCGAAGAAAAGACGGTCTTTCTGGTCGAAGTCGGGCAGGCGGGAATTTTCCGCGTCCAGAACGTTCCCGACGAGAACATGGATCCGCTGCTGTCGATCGCCTGTCCGAACATTCTCTATCCCTACGCACGCGAAGTCATTTCCGACACCGTGACGCGTGCCGGTTTTGCGCCGGTGATGCTGCAGCCGGTCAATTTCGAGGCGCTCTACATGTCGCGCCTGCAACAACAGCAAGAGGCGGAAAAGGATGCGCCAGGCGAGCCAACCGTCCAGTAGCCGGGGCCGGGCCGGCAAGCCCGTCGGCCGATGAAGCGACTGCTCGGATTGCTGCTCGCCGCAGCATTGGCGACGCCGGTGCTGGCGATCGAGTATCGCACCGTCGATGTGGCGACGATCCTCTACGACGCGCCTTCGCAGCGCGGGCGCAAGCTGTTCGTCATCAAGCGCGGCACGCCGGTCGAAATGGTCGTCCACCTCGAAGGTTGGGCCAAGGTTCGCGATTCGGAAGGGGGCCTGGCCTGGCTCGAGACGCGCTACCTCGCGAAGCGGCATTCGGTGATCGTCACCGCGCCGCGCGCGCAGGTTCGCGAGCGCGCCGACGAGGCGGCGCCGGTGGTTTTCGAAGCCGAGAGGGATGTCGTCCTCGACTATCTCGAAACGGTGCCGGGCGGCTGGCTGCAGGTGCGCCACCGAGACGGGCAAACGGGTTTCGTTCGCGCCGATCAGATCTGGGGGCTTTGAGCGGCCATGAAACTGACCGTACTGGGCGCCGGCGCCTGGGGTAGCGCGCTGGCGATCGCCTTCAGTGGCCGGCATCAGGTCACCCTCTGGGCGCGCCAGGCGGAGGTCAGACGCGCTTTGCGCGACGACCGCGAGAACCCGCGCTTTCTCCCCGGCCAGCGCTTTCCCGACGCGCTGTTGATCGCTGACGATTTCGCGAGCGCGCTAGCCGATGCCGATCTGCTGCTCATTGCCACGCCGCTCGCCGGCTTGCGGCCGACCGTCTGCGGCCTGCGCGACGTTGGCCTGGTGCGTCCGTTGATCTGGGCGTGCAAGGGTCTCGAGGCGGCAACGGCCAGACTGCCGCACCAGATCGTCGCCGAAGAACTTGGCGCACAGCTTCCCTGCGGCGCGCTGTCGGGCCCCAGCTTCGCCGAGGAAGTGGCGCGCGGTTTGCCGACGGCAGTCACGCTGGCGGCCAACGACGCCACTTTCGCGCAACGGACGGCGCTGGCGCTGCACAGTCCGCGCTTTCGCATCTATGCCAACGACGACCTGCCGGGCGTCGAGGTCGGCGGCGCCGTGAAGAACGTGATGGCCATTGCCACCGGCGTTTGCGACGGTCTTGGCCTTGGCCTCAACGCGCGCGCCGCGCTGATCACCCGTGGTCTTGCCGAGATCGCACGCTTCGGCGTGGCCCTTGGCGGCCAGCCGCAAACCTTCATGGGCCTGGCGGGAATGGGCGACCTGATCCTCACCTGTACCGGCGAGCTGTCGCGCAATCGGCGCGTCGGCCTTGGCCTGGCCAGCGGCAAGACGCTGCCGCAGATCCTGCGCGAACTGGGCCATGTTGCCGAAGGAGTCGGCACGACGCGCGAAGTCGCCGGCCTGGCGCGTCGGCTGGCGATCGAGATGCCGATCACCGAGGCCGTCGAGGCGATCCTCTACCACGACGAACCGGTGGCGTCGGCGGTCGACAAGCTGCTGCGCCGCGATCCCAGGAGCGAGGCGAGCTGAACCCACAGAACCCCGGCGAGCGCTGCCGCCTTTGGCTGCCGGCGCTTGCCGCAGCGGGCCATTCACTTTGTGCATGCAACTTTTTTCGTCGTTGAGCGTCTGATGGCGTCTGACACTTTCCGGGCCTGATCGAGGCTTTCGCCGCCAGGCAAGCGCCGGGGCGCGTTATCCGCACGAATGATCAGGCCTCACCCTCGCCACGGACACGAAGCCGAAATCCGTGGCCCCTTGTTTTCACCGCCGCGCGCTAGCCAGCGCGGCGGTGATCACGGGCGCTTGCCCAACTCGCTGATCTTGCGGCCGCAGCGCATGCGCTTGCTGCTCCGGTCACGCGACGCCGTCGGCGAAGCGTCCGTCATTTCTTGATTTGATTGATGGTGTTCGGGCACGAAAATTGCTTCGTAGCCAACATGCCCCAGCCATCATTGGAGGTAAGCAAATGGTATCCAGAAAACTGTTTTCTCGTCACTCGCTCGGCGGCCGCCTGCTGCCGAACCGCGTCGTCATGGCGCCGATGAACCGCAATCGCGCCACGGACTGGCGGCTCGCGCCGCGCGCGATCACCGCCAAGTACTATGCCCAGCGCGCTTCGGCCGGGCTGATCATCGCCGAGGGTACGCCGGTGTCGCCACAGGCGCGCGGCTGCGCGCTGACGCCGGGAATCTACAGCGGCGCCCAGGTCGCCGGCTGGCGGCGGGTGACCAAAGCGGTGCATCACGCCGGTGGCCGCATCTATCTGCAGCTCTGGCACGTCGGGCGGGTCGGTCACCGCAGCCTGCGCGCCGACGGTTCGCCGCCGGTCGGTCCGAGCGCCATCCGCTTGCTGCACGACCGGGTGCCGATCCTCAACGACCGCAACGAGCCGGTGTTGGTCCGCTGCGACCCGCCGCGTGCGCTGGCCACCGACGAAGTGCGGCTGATCGTTGCCGATTTCGTTCGCGCCGCGCGCAATGCCATCGCCGCGGGTTTCGACGGCGTCGAAATCCATGCCGCCAACGGCTATCTGTTCGATCAGTTCCGCTGCCCCTATCTCAACGATCGCCGCGACGAGTACGGCGGTACGACATCGAAGCGCTGGCGCTTCCTCCTGGAAACGGTGCAGGCCGTCGCCGAAGCGGTCGGCGGCGCACGCGTCGGTGTCCGCATCTCGCCGCTCGGTAGCGCGCACGAGATGCTGCCGGACCCCGATCCCCTGGTCACCTACGGCTATCTCGCCGGTCGTCTGCAGCAGCTGGGAATCGGTCATCTGCACGTCTACGATCAGGACGGGACCTGGATCCACGATCGTCAGGGCGATCTGCTGCCGCAGCTGCGGGCGTGCTTCGACCGCACCATCATCCTCTGCGGCGGTTTCGACCGCGAGCGCGCCGAAACCGCGCTGCGCGCCGGTTACGGCGACCTGATCGCCTTCGGCAAGCATTTCATCGCCAATCCCGACCTCGTCGAGCGGCTGCGCATCGGCGCGCCGCTGGCGCCCTGGAACTCGACGACGATCTACAAGGGCGGCGCCAAGGGCTATATTGACTACCCGACGCTCGACGCCGCGGCGATCACCGCCGCCTGAGTACGCCGCTTTGCCGCCGAAGTTCGCTGGCCGCTGGCGATGGCGCGCATCGGTCAATTGAAGCGCATGGCAATCGGCCTGGCGAAGGATGAAGCTGCTCTGCGACGAAATGCTCAAGGGTCTCGCGCGATGGCTGCGTGCCGCCGGCCACGATGTCGAAATGGCGCCGGACGGCAGCCCAGACCGGCTGCTGATCGACTGCGCCGCGCGCGACGGTCGCCTGTTGCTGACGCGCGACCGCCAGCTTCTGGCGATCCGCGGCGCTTCGTCGGTGGTCGTTCTGCTGAGCGGCGTTGACCTCGAAGGCTGTGTCCGCGAAGTCGATCGCAAGCTCGGCATCGATTGGCTGCACGCGCCCTTCAGCCGCTGCCTGTTGTGCAACACGCGGCTGGTCGACAGCGCGCCGCCGCCGGAACTGCCGCCCGATGTCGGGCGCGTCTGCCGCTGCCCACGGTGCTCGAAAACCTATTGGCATGGTGGGCACGTGCGACGGATGCGCCAGCGCCTCGAGCGCTGGCAGCTTATCAAAGCGCCCTGAACAGGGCGAGCGTGGCCGATGACGCCGGCGGCGCGTCGGCTCAATCGCCGATGATCAGCACCGTCTGGCCCTTGCGATTGGCGAACTGGCGCAGCACCCGCTTGTGTTGCTCGCTCAGCCACCGTTGCACATCCGGATCGTCTGGCTTCGCCTGCATGACGAAATAGCGGAAACGCTGCGCCTGCTCCGGGAGCATCGCCTGTTCGCGAGTCAGGCCGGTCATTGGAAAGCCTCTGCCGGCGTAATAGGCGATCCGTGAATCGTCATAGAAGATCGCGTCAGACGGTTGCGTGTGTTCCGCCACCCAGGCGCTCGCTTCGCGAAAGTGCGTCTTCTTGGCGCCGGACGGCAGCACGTTGTGCACCATCACGGCCATCACCAGCACCACGAACAGCTTCGTGAAGCGCGGAAAGCGCTGCACGAAGAGGACCGTCGCCATGGTCAGCAGCGGCACCGCCAGCCAGTGCAGGAAGCTGACATAGCGCGAATTGACGAAGCGCTCCTGCACGAAGAACACCAGCAGCACGCAGAAATAGAGCAGCCAGCAGCAGGCAAGGGGTTTCAGCCAGCGCCAGAAGTCGGCAAGCAGAGGCCAACTGCCGCGATACAGCAGCGGCAGCGCAAAGGGCCCGCTGAGGGTCACGAACTTGAGCAGAACGGTTCCCGACAGCCCCAGGAAAACGATCTGTCGGGCGTCGTCCCAGGAGTATTTCTCCAGCGCCGCTGCGGCGAATCGCGTCGCCATCAGGTCGAAACGCTCCCACAGCCGATGCGGGTCGAGCAGCGACAGGGTATAAGCGACGCGCGGTTGCGACAAGCCGTCGCCGGCAAGCAGAACCGCCGCCGCCATGACGAGGGCGGCAAGCGGCAGGGCGTTGATCTGCAGCAGCCGCAGCCAGCCGTCGCGCGTCCGCAGCTCGCCGAGCAGGCACAGGCCGACGGCCGCGAACACGATCACCGCTTCGAGGCGAAAGAGCGCCGCCAGGACGATCGCCAGCTGCAGCAGTCCGGCGCGCAGCCAGCCGCCACGCTCCAGCCAGCGCAGCGCCAGCCACAAGGCGAGAATCGAGAAGAACCAGAAGCCGAACTCGCGGATGATGTCGTCACGAAACTGGTTGAAGGCCGGCACCGACAGGACCACCAGGCAGGCCCAATAGCCACTCGCGGGAAGTGCCCTCTGTGTCAGCGCGACCAACAGGGCACAGCTGCCGGCCATGAACAGTGCGCACCACAGGTAGGCCGCGACTTCGAGCGGCAGGCCAAGAAGCCAATGCGTCGCGGCCAGCAACAGCGAAAACCAGGGCCAGGCGTAGACCTGGAAAGCCGCCCCGGGTCCCAGCGCAAGCGCCTGCTGGGCGGCGTGCAGATAAAGCGTCGCGTCCCGGCCGACCGTGATCTCGTCGCCAACAGCGACCAGCGACAGCAGCAGGCTGGCGACGAACGCCAGCGTCACCGGCGGCAGACGTGCCAGCAGTCGCGACGGATCGGCTTTCCAGGATCTCGGCGGAGTCAGGTGCGGCACGGCCTCAGCCTCCGCCGAGCAGACGAATGGCCTTGCGCAGGTAGCTCCAGCGCAGGGCCTGCAAAGCGCTCAGTCGCCACGCGCAACGATAGAAATGCCTGGCGCGTGCCTTGTCGCCAGTCAGCAGGGCGTTGCGGAACAGCGACAGGTAGCGCTGCGCGGCATAGCGCTCGCGCAGCGGCTGGCATTCGGCCGGCAGGCCGGCGAAAACCTCGCGCACCAGGATTGATGCCGCTTCCTCCTCGTTCAGCCGCTCGTGGCGCAGGCTGTCAGCGTGTTTGTGGATGCGTGCCAAAGGCTCCGTCGTCACCACTACCGGCGCACTGACCAGCAGGTATGCAAATACCGGAATATCCTCGCCGCTGCGAAGATTCTCGGGGTAGGCGCGGCGCAACAGCAGGTCGCGGCGAAACAGCGAGCAGCCATGCGAGATCGAAACGCGCTTGCGCAGCAGGTAGCGCTCGGCCAGTTGTCGCGGCGACGCCGCGGCAACTGGCGTCGGCAGGCGCAAGCGTTCGCGACCGTCAGCCTGTACCGAAATTTGCGCGCCAAGGATCATTCCCGCGGCAGGGTGCCGTGTCACCAGTTCTCGGAGATGCGACAGGGCTCCCGGGCACAACTCGTCGTCGGCGTCGAGCAGCAGCGCGTAGCGTCCACGCGCGATGCGGATGCCATGATTGCGCGCCGCGCCGGCACCGGCGTTGGTCTGGCGAACAAGGTGCAGGCGCGGGTGGCGCGCCGCATAGCGCGCCAGCACCTCGCCGGAGTCGTCGGTCGAGCCGTCGTCGACGACGATCACCTCGACGTCGGCGGCAGCCGGTAGCAGCGCCGAATCGAGCGCGCGCGGCAGCCGCTGCGCGTAATTGTAGGTCGGAATGATGACGCTGATCAGCGTTTCAGCGGGCTGACTCATGGTCGTTCGTCGCGGGTTCGAGAGGGTCAGCGTTCGCCATGGCATGGTGTTGGCCGGCCGGCAGCGTGATCGCGAGTCGGAAATCGCCGGATGGCATCCTGGCAGGCAGCATTGGCACCTCGGCGCTGGGGGGCCCACTGAACGATCCTGCAGGCGACGACGCCATTTTCCCGGATCTGCCGCGAGATGCAAAGCCGCTGCCCGGCAAAGGGCATTCTTCGGCCGGCTTTCGCTGGCCGGCGATGCCGGCGAAGTCGGCTGGCGCATGCCAAGCCCTGACAAAAGCGGTACATTCTCCCTTTTTTTGTGGAGTTGGCAATATTGGATCAAGGGCGCAGGCAGGGCGATCCGCGAGCGCAGGCAATGCCGACCACCCTGGCATGCTGAACCGATGGCGCGTCTGGCGCGAGCGCGGCTGGCAAGAGGTCGACGCGGCCACCTATGCGGCTGCCTGGCAGCGCTTCGGCGGCAGCGTGTTCACCCATCCGCTGGTCGTCGAGCGGCTGGCGGGATTGGCCGCCATCCCGGTGCGCTACCTCGGTTGGTATGCCGGCGAGCAGTTGCTGGCGGCGATTCCCTGTTGGGGCCGCCATCTTGCGCTGTCCAAGGAGGTGCTGAAAAGGCGCCGTCGGCGTGGTGCTTTCGATTTCGGCAATGCCGAGGTAATCCTGCCGATCGCCGCGTACGCCCGGGTGCCGGTACGGCAGAGCATGCGCTATGTTTCCGAGCTCAATGCCCGCCAGATCAGCGGTCTCAAAGAGCAGTCCGAAGGCCTGGCGATGGCGCGCCCGCCCGAGCAGTATTCGAAGAAATTCCGTTACAACCAGCGGCGCGAGTTGCGCCTGCTCGAGGAGGCCGGCGGCAGCGTCCGGCCGATGCTCGACTTCTCGCCGTCCGAGCAGGCCGCGATGTACGTCGATCTGTTCCAGCGTCGCTGGGGTTTTGCCGCCAAGGGCAGCGATCATCTGGCCGACGTATTCACCCTGCTGCGCGACTTCATGACCGGCGCCGTGCTGTTGCGCAACGAGCGGCCGATCGCCGTCCAGATCGTCTATCGCGTCGAAGCGCCGTGCTGGGTGTCGCAGGAATACATCAACGGCGGCGTCGACCCGCAGGCGCAGGAGTTCAGCCCGGGCAGCGTGTTGAGCTACATCAACACCCGCGATGCCTGGCAATACGCGCGTGAGCTCGGCAAGCCATTGCGCTATTCCTTCGGTCGCGCCGACCGCGAATACAAGGATCGCTGGTGCCACCGCGTGCCCGTCTATCGGACTTAGAACGCCGGTCGAGCAGCGGCCAGCCGGCCAGCGAGATCGCCACCCGACTCACTCCCTGAGGCCATGAGTTCACGCAAACAAGTACTGCTGAATCGTCACCGTCGCCACAAGCGCATCTTCCTGCTCGCGGCGCTGTTGCTGCTCGCCGCCGTCGGCGTGCTGGTCGCCTGGTGGCTGGTGCCGGTGCTGCTGGTGCTGGGCTGGATTGCACACGAAGCGTGGTTCGCCGACCACCTCTTCTATTCGCCGCAGGATGACTACCGCTACGTCTTCCCCACCGGCACCGCGCGGCAGAGTGTGACGCTGGCCGATGGTCGCGTGCAGTTGAGCGGGCCGCTGGCTGCCGGCGAGACACTGATCCTCGAGCTCGAGCTGTGCGCCACCGCCGCCGGCCGTTGGTTCGACCCGCGTGTGATCGTCGGCGACGATCGCCAGGATTTCGAGCGTGGCGTGCGCGGACGCCGCTACCTCAACGTTTCGGGAAAGGCGGAAGCGCTGGCCAGCGGTGCGTTGGCGATCAGCGGACGTTTCTGCCGCCTGCCTGCCAGCGCCACCCTTTACGCGATGTGCAATCCGGATTACGCCGAGCGCCGGCTGATGGTTCTCGCGCCGCACGCCGACGACGCCGAGCTGGCCGCCTTTGGCCTCTACAGTCGGGCGCCCGAGGCTTTCCTCGTCACCCTGACGCAGGGTGAGATAGAAGCTGACGACTATCGCCGCCTCGGACTCGAGAGCGCTCGGGCGGCCCGCCTGAAAGGCCGCTTGCGCAGCTGGGACAGTGTCGCCGTGCCCCTCTGGGGTGGCGTGCCGCAGGGCCGCTGCGTGCAACTCGGCTACTACTGCCTGCAGCTGCCGGCGATGCTCGCCGAACCCGCGCAGGTCTTTGCCTCACGCGAATCGGGCGAAACGGATGTGCGCAGCGCGCGCCGGCACAATGCCATAGTCTTGCCGGCCGATGGCGACGGCCGGCCATCCGGCGAGAACCTGCACGACGATCTGGTCGCGCTGCTCGAGCTCTGGCGGCCCGAGCTAATCGTCACCCCGCATCCCGAGCTCGACCCGCATGCCGACCACATCGCCACGACGATGGCGCTCCAGCGGGCGGTGCGCGATTCGTGCTGGAAACCCCAACTGGCCCTGCTTTACGCCAATCACCTGCACGACAACGACCGCTGGCCGATGGGTCCCGCCGGCTGTGGCATCGCCCTGCCGCCGGCGCTGGCACCGCTGCCCGCCGATGCCCTGTGGAGCCCGTGCCTGAGCGCTGATGTCCAGCTCGACAAGGCGATGGCGCTGGCCATGCAGCACGACCTGCAAGGTCGGCTGCCGTTAAAGAAGCGTCTGCGGCGCGCCATTCAAGAACTGCTCGCCGGCCGCCGTTGGCCCGCCAGCGGTGCCAACGAGTTCTTCCGCAAGGCCGTCCGTCGCCACGAGCTGTTCTGGGTCCGCCGCTTCAACGATGACTCGCTGAACGTGGAAGTCGCGCCGGCGACCGACGAATCGCCCCTATCCCCGGCGCGCGACCAGGGCGGGCCGTGAGGCGGGGAATGCTGGCTTCGTTCTCGCTGCCCGCGATTGATTCCGGCGGGCAATCTGGGCGGCACGGCTGCCGGCTGTGCACGCCGGAGTGCGCACGGCAGGTGATGGAAAGGGTCAGCGCCTTGATGATCCGTGCTGTCTCGGCAGTTCATGACCGTTTGATGCCAAGCCAGCGCCCGCCCGACGTGTCCTGTCGAGGTGTCTCCCCGGGCGTCGTCTGGCGAAGAGGCGGTGGGGCCGCTATACTCGCTGGCGCACTCCGGCTTCTGCCGCTTGCCCCTGGCCTGGCGCGATCGCGTCGGTATCGGGCACGCGGCGGTTGGCCGCCCCTCACCGACCCGACCCGCCAGCCGCTGCCGACTCGATGACCGATCCCGCCAACCCGCCGCCCGCCCGCGCTCCCAGTGGCGGATCGTGCCCCAGCTGTCAGGCACCGATGGCCATCCAGCACTTCAAGCGCCAGCTCAACGGCATGGTTTCGCTGGACATCTGCTTCGCCTGCCAGGGTATCTGGTTCGACGAATTCGAGAGCGCTCAACTCGCACCCGCCGGTGTGCTCGAGCTTTTCCGTCTTCTGCACGAGCACCACGCCGACCTTCGCCAACCCTGGCGCGACGTGCTGCATTGCCCGCGTTGCCGCGAACGACTGATGCACCGGCTGGACAGCACCCGCAACGGCCGTTTCGCGTACAGCCGCTGCCCGCAGCACCACGGCCGCTACAGCGCTTTTTCGGCGTTCATGATCGAGAAAGGCTTCGTCCGTCAGCTCAACGGCGCTGAAGTCGCCGAGCTGGCGCGCCAGGTGCAGACCATCCGCTGCTCGGGCTGCGGCGCGCCGGTAGACATTCGCCGCGAGCACGTGTGCACGCATTGCCGTTCGCCGATCGTCATCCTCGACCCCGACGCGGTCCAGCAAGCACTCGAGAACTTCGGCGAGAAAGCGATCCGGCAAGAGCACATCGACCCGCACGCGGTCGCCGACGCGCTGGTCGCCAACGAGCGCGCCAAGTCGTTGAGCGCCCGCGAGAAGCGCAACGGCTGGCTCGAGGACGATATCTCCGACCTCGTGCTGGGCGGTATCGAAACGGTCTGGAAGTTGCTGCGGCGGTAGGCAGCGGCAGCGATGACTCCCCTGCGGCCGGGCCTTCGCGACCGACTGCATGCACTCCAGAGGCTGGAAGAGCACTGGTTGGCTTTTCTGCAAAGCCTGAAACGGCGAATGCGGGTGCCAGGTCTTCAGCGACGCTGAGGCGCTGCTCAGCGATTGTCTGTGGCAGGGCACCCGCTTGATCGACTCGAAAGCGCAGGGAGCCTTGCACCACGAGTCGGCAAGTTCGTCGGCGGACCAGGACGCACGACGGACGCCTTGCGGCAGCGGGTCACCGGCATGGCATGGTGGGGAGTATCGACATCGTTGAGCCTGACCCCTTTGGCGCCCCGCCGGCCCTTTGCCGCTCTTGGCCGTTACGCGTCAGCAGCCGTTTTCCTCGAGCGGCAGTAAGCGCGAATCTGCCAAAGCGGCCGTACGGTGAGCAATGCCTGCCAGACATTCGGCGTCGGACGAAAATGCCATGAATGCCGCCGGGCTGGATTGCTGTACCAGTAGTGCCGCATCCCAGCGCTCGTTGTCGGGCCCGATAAGGAAGGGACCGCCGCGGCCGAAAAACAGCAGCTTGCCGCCAGACTTCTCCAGGGGCGGCATGATGTGCTCCATGTACAGACGATAAGCTGCCTCGCCGGTAATCGACGTTGCGGGAGCGAGCTGTGGCGATGCCGAATAGTCGGCAATAGGACGGTAGCGAAGCAGGTTCAACATGACCACACGGCCCGTTATGCCTCGCATGAGGAAAGCGCGGGCAGACTCTGGTGTCGGTTCGAGAAACGTTTGCATATTGGCTCGCTTTGTTGTGTTCTCGCAGGTCCAATGCTCGGGTTCAGGCGCGTCGGCGCGTCAGCGCCGACGTCGTTTGGAATCTAGTGTTTGGCCATGGTACTTGAACACAGGCACGCAGGCACGCAGAGACGGGGTAAGGTCTTCCCTGTAGCCTCGCCCCCCGCTTTACTTGCCGTCCCGACGATCGTGTTGAAGCGCGGATAGTGTAAGCCGAAACGATCACCACTGTCGTTCGCAGTGCGGTCGCAGATCGTGAAGCCGAAGCTAATCGCCTCGTGCCGTTCACTACCCCACCAACACCACCCCATGATTCGCCCGGTGCAGCCGCCCGGCAATCCGCTTCAGCAACAGCAGCAGGTCATCGACATGGGTAAACACCACCGGGATCACCAGCCGGCTCAGCCCCGTCGAAGTCAGCAGGCCTCCAATTACCGCAATCGCCATCGGCGAGCGGGAACTCGGCTCGGCACCGATTCCCAGCGCGATCGGCGCCATGCCATGCTTGCGCCTGGCCATCACCGCGTACTCGACGAGCAGGATGGAGTTCTTGGTGACGATGCCGATCAGCACCAGCAGGCCGAAGAAGGCGCCGCCGACCGACAGCGGCAGCGCGGCGAGGATGGTCGCCGGCTGGAGGAAGTGGTGGAAGAGGGGTGGTCCGGTGATACGATTAGTGCACCTGCGCCAGGGCTTTCGAGAAGCGATCCTTGTTCATGACGAAGTGCGCAGTCTCCGCGGCAGCGGCCTTTGATGCCGCCTCCAGATTGACCGGTTGCCCCACCTGTACGACGCCGACCATGCCCATCCTGCGATGCGCCTCGCAGCCGTACAGGTAGATCCCCTCTTTCTCGACGGTGACGCGGGTTGCTTTGTCGTAGCCACTCTTCCATGGCTTGGCGCCATCGGGAACGAGCAGGCTTTCCGTTGTGTGCCCCTTGCTCGATGGGTTGAACACCAGGGTGTCTCCGACGTTGGCCTTGACGAAAACGGGTTCGAAAGCGAGGGGCCCGTCTTTCGACGTGTCCAGCATTTGGATCGCAATGTCGGCTGCTTGCCCAGCCGTCGCGGCAAGCGCCAGGGATAGCGCCGCGACAAATTTGGTCGTGAGTTCTCTTGTCTTGCGCTTGGTGGTTCTGTGACCGACGGACGGGATTTGCGTCGTTCCTTGTGAGTGCATCGTGCCTGGCGTGCGACACAAGACGTATTCGCGCATGCTGTTGATCATGGCGTTCTCCCTGCTCACGGTATAACGGAGTGGAATTCGACAGCGCGCCTCGGTAGGGGTTGCAACGGCACTACCCATGTTCGGATCATCGCCCGCTTGCGCGTGCCCGGCCGTGCAGGAACAGGCTGTTCTGCTGGACCGAGTTGGTGGCAAAGCACGTCGGGATCATCCACCGCTTGTTGGCGATCTGTCGGCTGCAGCAGATCGATTCTTACGACTATCTGGTCGATGTCCTGCAGCGCGTCGGACGGCATCCGGCCGAACGTGTCCAGGAACTCACGCCGTGACTCTGGAAGCAGCTCTTCGCCACCGATCCGCTTCGCCCGCTATTGCGGCGCCTCGGCACCCAGGATGTGACGCCGCACGGCGAACCGTCTGCCGCAGCCAGCCGTTGGACAAAGCCGCTGCCCGGAAAACGCCGCGGTGCTGCGGTCGTGTTGAAGGCAAGCTGTTACCTCGCCCCTCATCGGAGGGACATTCAAGACAAATGCGAGGTCATCGCAAGATGGAAGATGGAAGAGATGCCCTCTGTCGCAGCTACGATTCTTGCCAGGAACCACAAGCTGCGCCAGAAGCACTGGGCGTGCAGGACGGGGTCAGATCATTCCTGTAGCCTCGCCCCCCATTTCACTTGCCGTCCCTGTGACCTTGTTGCAGCGAGGCTAGTGCAAGCCGAGACAATCACCAATGCCGTTGGCAGTGCCGTCGCGCCGCTACTCGCGAAGCCGACGCAGACCGCCTCGCTCCGCTCACGGCCCAGCCGTCCCCACCCCGTGATTCGCCCGATGCAGCCGCCCGGCAATCCGTTTCAGCAACAGCAGCAGGTCATCGACATAGGTAAACACCACCGGGATCACCAGCAGGCTCAGCACCGTCGAAGTCAGCAGGCCTCCAATTACCGCGATCGCCATCGGCGAGCGGAAACTCGGCTCGGCACCGATTCCCAGGGCGATCGGTGTCATGCCGGCGACCATGGCGATGGTGGTCATCAGGATCGGCTTGGCGCGTTTGTGGCAGGCGTCGATCAGCGCTTCGAAGCGCGCCATGCCATGCTCGCGCCTGGCCATCACCGCGTACTCGACGAGCAGGATGGAGTTCTTGGTGACGATGCCCATCAGCATCAGCAGGCCGATCACCGACGGCATCGAGAAGCTGTTGTGGGTGACCAGCAGGGCGAAGAAGGCGCCGCCGACCGACAGTGGCAGCGCGGCGAGGATGGTCGCCGGTTGCAGGAAGTCGTGGAACAGTAGCACCAGCACGACATAGATGAACAGCACGCCGATCAGCATTGCCGAGCCGAAGCTGCCGAACAGCTCGGCCATGCGCTCGGCGTCGCCCGACGGCGGCCGGCTGATTCCCGGCGGCAGGCCCTTGAGCGACGGCAGTTTATCCGCTTCGGCGACCACCGCGCCGAGGTCGCGGCTGCCGAGTTCGACGTCGATGCTGACGTTGCGCTGGCGGTCCAGGCGGTCGATCTGCGCCGGGCCACTGCCCATTCGGATGTCGGCGACGGTGTCGAGCGGCACGGCGCCCTTGTTCGCCGGCACGCGCAACTGGCGTACCGCGTCGAGGTCGTGGCGCAGGCCTTCGTCGAGGCGGACGCGTATCGGAATCTGGCGCTGCGCGAGGTTGAGCTTGGCCAGCCTGGCGTCGTAATCGCCGGCGGTGGCGACGCGGATCACTTCGGCCATCGCCGCGGCGGTGACGCCCAGGTCGGCGGCGCGGGCGAAGTCCGGCGTGATGTGGATCTCGGGCCGCTGCAGGCTGGCGCCCGAGGTGACGTTGCCGATTCCCGGCAGCGTCCGCAGTTCGGAGGTGACGGCCTGACTGGCCAGGCGCAGGGCCTCGGCGTCCTCGCCGGCGAGCACCAGTTGGAGCTTTTCACCGGTCTGGCCGGCGCCGACCGAGACCCGGGCACCGGGCAGGACGGCCATCCGCCGGCGGATGTCGGCCTCGACGACGCTCTGCCTGGCGCGGTCGTGGCGCGAGACCAGGTTCACGGTCAGCGTCGCCTTGCGCACGTCGCTGCTGCCGCTGCCGGCGAACGGTCCGTCGTTGCCGCCCGAGCTGCGGCCGACGGCGCTGAAGACGCGCGTCACCTCGGGCATTTCCTCGAGCAGCCGGCGCGCCTGCTCGGCGAGCGCCCGCGTCTCGTTGAGCGTGCTGCCGGGTTGCAGTTCGATGCTCACGCGGGTCTGTGCACGGTCGGCGGCGGGGACGAAGCCGGTCGGCAGCAAGGGCAGCAGCGACAGCGAGCCGACGAAGAACACGACGGCGGCGAGCGCGGTCGTCTTGCGGTGGTGCAGGCACCAGCTGGCCGATGCGAGGAAGCGCGTCATCAGGCGACTGTCGGCTTGCTGGGCGCCGTGCGCCTTGAGGAAATAGGCCGCCATCATCGGCGTCAGCAGCCGCGCGACGAGCAGCGAGACGAGCACCGCAACCGCCGCGGTGATTCCGAACTGCTTGAAGAACTTGCCCGGCACGCCGCCCATGAAAGCGGTCGGCAGGAAGACCGCAACCAGCGTGAAGGTGGTGGCGATCACCGCCAGGCCGATCTCATCGGCGGCCTCGGTGGCGGCCTGGATCGGCGTCTTGCCCATGCGCAGGTGGCGGACGATGTTCTCGATCTCGACGATCGCGTCGTCGACCAGAATGCCGACGACCAGCGCCAGCGCCAGCAGGGTCAGCGTGTTGAGGCTGAAATCGAGGTAATACATGGCGGCGAAGGTGGGGATGATCGACAGCGGCAGCGCCGTCGCCGAGACCAGCGTCGCGCGCCAGTCGCGCAGGAACCACCAGACCACCAGAATTGCCAGGATGGCTCCTTCGTAGAGCAGTTCCATCGAGCCGTCGAAGTTGTCCTGTACCGGTGCGACGGTATTGAAAGCCTCCTCGATGTGCACCAGCGGGTTCTTCTCCTGCAGCTTGCGTACCGCCTTGCGCACCGCGTTGGCCACCGCGACTTCGCTGGCGCCCTTGATGCGGGTGACTTCGAAGCTGACCACCGGCTGGCCGTCGAGCAGGGTGATGCTGCTGCGCTCGGCGACGCCGTCGCGAACTTTCGCCACGTCGCCGAGCCGGACGCTGCGCCCGCCGGCGAGTGGAATATCGAGTGCGGCAATGTCGGCGACGGTGCTCACGCCTGCCAGGGTGCGCACCGACTGGATGCCGTTGCCGATGTCGCCGCGACCGCCCGAGGCGTCCTGCTGCACCTGCCGCAGCAGGTTTGAAACGTCGGCCGCGGTGACGCCCAGTGCCGCCAGGCGGTCGGTGTCGAGATCGACCTGCACCTCGCGGTCGACGCCGCCGATGCGTGCCACCTTGCCGACGCCCTTGACTGCCAGCATCGCCTTGGCGACGTCGTTATCGACCAACCACGACAGCGCCTCCTCGTCCAGCCGCTCGGAGCGCAACGCGTAGGTGAGGATCGCGCTGCCCGAAGTGGTAACCTTGGAGACCACCGGGTCGCGCATCGCCGCCGGCAGGTCGGCGCGCACCGTGTCGATCGCGTTGCGCACTTCGTTGAGCGCGACTTCGGCGTCCTTGTCGATGTTGAAGGCGACCTTGATCGACGCCGAACCGTCGGTGAGCGTGCTGGTGATGTGTTCGATGCCGCCAAGCGACGCGACCTGATCTTCGATCTTGCGCGCCACCTCGGTTTCCATCTGTGCCGGCGCGACGCCTTCGTAGGTGGCAGAGACGGTGATCGTCGGCAGCTCGATGTCGGGGAAGTTCTGGATGCCCAGCGAACGGAAGCTGCTGATGCCGAGAAAGCTCAGCAGGACGAACAGCAGCAGCGCCGGAACCGGGTTGCGGATCGACCAGGCGGAAAAGTTCATCTGGACGCCTCGGCGGACGCCGCTGCCGGCACCGCCTCGACGCGCACCGCGTCGCCGTCGTTGAGGAAAGCGCCGCCGCTGGCGACGATCCGGGCGTCGGCCGGCAGCGGCGTCAGGATCTCGACCTGGCCTCCTTCACGCCGGCCGGTGTCCACCCTGACTTGCCTGACGGCGTCCTGTGCGCCGACCTGGAAAACGTAGCTGTGGCCGTCGCGCAGGATCACCGCCGACGACGGCAGCACGGTTGCCGTCGTGCTGCCGGTGAGGATTTCGCCGCTGGCGAACATGCCGGCGCGCGCGGCGCTGTCGGCCGGCAGGTCGACATAGACCAGCGCCTTGCGCGTCGCCGGGTCGAGCGTCGGTGCCAGCAGCCGCACACGGCCGCTCACCAGCGAGCCGTCGGCCAGGCGCAGGCGGGCGTCCTGGCCCGGTACAACCCGCGCCAACTGCTCGGCGGAGACCTCGGCGCGCCACTCGAGGCGGTTGCCGCGCAGCAGGCGGAACAATTCGTTGCCGGGCTGCACGACGCTGCCCAGCGTCGCGCTGCGGCTGCTGATGACGCCGTCGTCGGGGGCGACGATGCGCGTCTGCGCGAGCCGCACGCGCTCGCTCCTGAGCGCCGCCTGCGCCGCCGCCAGCGTTGCGCTGGCGCTCTTCTCGGCGACCAGGTACTGGTTGATCTGCTGCTCTGAGAGCGCGCCGGAACCCTTCACCCGGCGTCCCCGGTCGGCGTTGGCGGTGGCCTCGGCGAGGCCGGCCCTGGCCTTGGCGACGTTCGCCTCCTGCTGTGCGAGAGCGGCCTCGACGCTGTCGCGCGACAGTTCGGCGAGCAGGTCACCGCGGCGAACGACGCTGCCGACGTCGGCAGCGACCTTGACGACGCGCAGGCCGCTGGTCTCGGCGGCGATCAGCGCTTCCTGCCAGGGGAAGACGCCACCACTGACGCTCAGTTGCTGCGCCCAGGCAGCCTGCCCCGGCTGCACGGTGTTCACCGCCAGCGCGCTGCGCTTTGCCGGGGCAGCGCTGCCGGCGTTGGCAGCGGCACTGTTGGCGCTCTTGCGGCTCAGCAAGAAGCCGCCGCCGAGGACCAGCACGGCGGCGAGCAGATAGACGGCGAGGCGAAGCGAGCGTTTCACGAGGGGTCTCCGGCGCCGGCGTGCCAGCCGCCGGCCAGGGCTAGGTAAAGGGAGGTGGTCGAAAAGGAGATCGTCGAAAGGGAACGCCGCACGGCCGCGTCGCCGCACTCCTCAAGATCAGGCCGTCATTATAGCCTTTGGCAGGTAAAGTGCCGTCGGCGATTGCAAAGGCAGGTAAAGATGCGCGTGCTGTTCGCCCGCCAGCGGTCAGCGCCGGCGACGACGCCGACCCGCTCAGCCGCTGTTGCGCAATCCGGCAGCGATGCCGTTGATGGTGATCAGGCTGCCGCGTTGCAGGCGGACGTCGTCGTCGCCGGCGCGCAGCCGGTGCAGCAGTTCGACCTGCAGATGATTGAGCAGGTCGATGTAGGGAAAGCGATTGCGCATCGAGCGTTGCAGCAGCGGATTGTCGGCGAGCAGTTCGCACTGGCCGTTGATCGCCAGCAAGGCTGCGCGGGTTCGCTGCCATTCGTCGCGAATGCGCGTGAAGACGGTGTTCCGCAGTTCGCCATCGCTGACCAGTTCGGCATAACGCGAGGCGATCGCCAGGTCCGACTTGGCCAGCACCATGTCCATGTTCGACAGCAGCGTCCGGAAGAACGGCCACCGTCGGAACATCTCCTGGAGCAGTGCCAGACCGGCGGGGTTCGCCTCGCGCCAGCGCTCGACGGCGCTGCCGAAGCCGTACCAGCCGGGCAGCATCAGCCGGCACTGTGCCCACGAAAAGACCCAGGGAATTGCCCGCAGATCCTCGATTCGCTCGGACGCCGTTCGCGATGCCGGCCGACTGCCGATGTTCAGCGCGGCGATTTCGAGGATCGGCGTCGATTCCCGGAAATAGCGGGTGAATCCCGGCGTCTCGTAGACCAGCTGGCGATAGGCGCCATAGGCCAGCGTCGACAGCGCTTCCATCGCCTGGTGGAAGTCGTCGGTCGGCGCGCCGTCGCGGTCGGTGCCCAGCAGGGTCTCTTCGAGCGTTGCCGCGGCGAGGATCTCGAGGTTGCGGCGACCGACTTCCGGGTTGGCGTACTTCGAGGCGATCACTTCGCCCTGTTCGGTGATCCGGATCTGGCCGGAAACGGCGCCAGCTGGCTGCGCCAGGATGGCGTCGTAGCTCGGTCCGCCACCACGGCCGACGCTGCCGCCGCGGCCGTGGAACAGGCGCAGGCGAATGCCGTGCTCGGCAAACACCCGGGTGAGGCCGATTTCGGCCTTGTACAGCTCCCAGCCCGAGGTCAGGAAGCCGCCGTCCTTGTTGCTGTCCGAATAGCCGAGCATGACCTCGTGCTGGTCGTCGCGGGCAGCGACCAGCGCCCGATAGGCAGGCAGCGAAAACAGGCGGTGCATCACTGTCGGTGCGCGCTGCAGGTCGTCGATGGTTTCGAACAGCGGCACGATGTTGAGTGCCAATCTTGGCTCGGCGCCGGGCGACAGCAGCCCGGCTTCCTTGAGCAGCAGCGCGACTTCGAGCAGATCGGAGACGCCGTCGGTCTTCGAGATGATGCAGTTCGGCAGGGCGGCGGCGCCGTAGCGCTCGCGCAGTTCGCGGGCGGCGAAGAAGATCGCCAGTTCGCCGACGGTTTCGGCGGCGTAGTCGATGTAAGGCGAGTACAGCGGCCGTGTCGTCCGGATTTCGTCGGTCAGCAGCGCGATTCGTGCCGCCTCGTCAAGGCCGGCGTAATCGGCGCAGCGTTCGGCGCGAGCGAGCAGTTCGCCGACCGTGCGCGCGTGCACCTCGGAGTTCTGGCGCAGATCGATCGGCGCCAGGTGGAAACCGAAGACGCCGATGGCGCGGAGCAGGCGACGCAGGCGGCCGCCGGCGACCAGTTCGCCACCGTTGGCGGTCAGCGAAGTGACCAGCACCTGCAGGTCGGCGACGATCTCGTCGGGCGTGCCGTAGGCTTCGGCGAGGCCGACGGCATGCTCCGGCGATTCGTGCTGATCGAGCTTGCTTGCGGTCGCCGCCAGGCGTGCATAGATCCCGGTCAGGGCGCGCCGGTAGGGCTCGTCGAGGCGTTGCGGCGCGGTGTCGGGCGATGCTTCGGCGAGTGCCTCGAGGGCCTCTGAAACGGCGACCAGCGTATGCGACAGCGGCAGTTCGCGACCGAGCGCGTGGATCTCGCCAAGGTAGAAGTCGAAAGCGGCGATCGACTGTCGGCGCACGGTCTCGCGCAGGATGCCGGCGGTGACGAAGGGATTGCCGTCGCGGTCGCCGCCGATCCACGAGCCGACCCGGTAGAAGTTCGGCAGCGACCAGTTACCGTCTTGCGCTGCGGGGAATGCCTCGGCGAGCTGGTCTTCGAACTGGCAATAGAGCCGTGGCAGCTCGACGAAGAAGGTCTCGTCGAAGTAGCTGATGCCGTTCTTGACTTCGTCGATCACCGCCAGACGCGTCGAACGCACCATGCGCGTCCGCCACAGGGTCAGCACGGCGCGGCGCAGCGCCGTTTCGTTCTCGGCCAGTTCGACCGGGGTCAGCCGCAGTCGGTCGCGGTCGTCGAGCAAACCCCTGATCTGGTGTTGACAATAGAGGATGCTCTTGCGGCTGACCTCGGTCGGATGCGCCGTCAGCACCGGTGAGATCAGCGCCTGCTCGAGGCAGTCGCGCAGGGCTTCGCGGCCGATGCCGGCCGCCTGCAGGCGGCTCAGGGTCAGTGCCAGGCTGCCATCGCGCGGCGGCGAGCCGATCATCTCGTGCGCCCGGCGGCGGCGGACGTGGTGCTCGTCCTCGGCGATATTGGCGAGGTGCAGGAAGTAGGTGAACGAGCGGATGACGGCGAGCATCGTGTCGCGCGGCAGTTCGGTGAGGATTGCCTCCAGTTCCGCGCGCGCGCCTTCGTCGAGCTCGCGATCGAAACGCACCGAATTCCGGCGGATACGTTCGACGACGTCGAACACGGCACTGCCTTCCTGTTGCTGCACGGTGTCGCCGAGAATCCGGCCAAGCAGCCGGATGTCCTCACGCAGCGGCAGGTCCTTGTCGGCCTGGTCGGGGGATGCACTCATCTGTCGCTCTTCTCTCGGGGGGTGATCTTCGGGCGGCGCGTCAACGATGGCCAGGGCCGGCGATTATAACCGTTCCCGACTTGGCGTCTGCCGGCAGTTGGCGGCCGTCAGGCGCGTTCGGCGGTCCAGGCGCGAATCTGGTCGATGGTTGCCGTTGCGCCGCCGCAGACGATGAACAGCACGCGGGTGAAACCGGCCAGCGCCGGCGAGCGGTCGTACGCCAGGGCGAGGGTGGCGCCGCATGCGGGTTCGACGAGCAGCCGGTGATCGGCGAGAAAACGCTCGCAGGCAACGAGCGCGGCGCGGTCGGAAACGACTTCGCTGCGAATCGCGTGCTGCCGCGACCACTGCAGGGCCTTCTCGCAGACCCGTTTGGCGCCAAGCGAAGTGGCGATGCTGCTGATCTTCTCGAGTTCGACGAGCCGGCCGGCGTGCAGCGAGCGGTTGAACGATGCCGCGCCTGTGGTTTCGACGGCGATCACCGGGACGTGTCCAAGACCGTTGCGGTGTAGGCCTTCGATCACCCCGCAGAGCAGGCCGCCGCCACCGACCGACAGGACGATAGCATCGGGTGCGAGCGCCGAACGCGCGACTTCGTCGATCAGGCTGGCGTGGCCCTGCCACAGCAGGGCATCGTCGAAAGGATGGAGAAAGGCGTCGGCCTGACCGAGCATCGACAGCGCCAGGAGGTTGGCTTCGTGCCAGGATTCGCCATGAACGATCAGTTCCGCTCCCTCGAGCAGCAACAGTTCTCGGGCTCTTTCCGAGGTGCTTTCGGGAACGACGACGCTTACCGGCACTGCCAGGCGGCGGCCGGCGTAGGCGACTGCCAGCCCGGCATTGCCGCCGGAAGAGGAAACGAAGCGGCGCGCACCGCGCCGGCGGTATTCCTCGCAGGCTGCACCAACGCCGCGGATCTTGAACGATCCCGGCACTTGCAGGGCTTCCAGTTTCAGCCACGCCGAGCAGCGCGCTGCACTGCTCAGTGGCCGGGACTCGATCAGCGGCGTTGCGATGTGCAGGGGCATGTTCGGATTGATCTCGCGGGCTGGCGGGGCGCGCCAGGCGGCCATCGTCGGTGGTGGTGCGGCGCGTCGATGATAGGCAGCGGTGGCAGTGAAAGGCAAGCAAGGGACGCCGGTGGTGCGGCCCGGCAGCACCCGCGCGCTGTATCTGACCGGATCATTCGGTCGATTGCTCGAGCTTCGGCGTTTTTTTGGCTACCATGTTCGAGGAGGGGTCTTGGCCCCTCGGCTGCGCGACTGTCGCAGCTGCTTGTCCTTATCCCTCAACTTTTCAAGGAGAGTTTCGATGCTACGTCAATTAGCCATGGGTTCGGCATTCGCGGTTCTTGTCGCAGGCAGCGCCTGGGCCGGCGAGTACGGTACGCCGGCTGAAGCCAGAGCGATGCTCGAAAAGGCCGTGGCTGCCGTCAATGCCAACAAGGCCAAGGCGCTCGAGATGTTTACCAAGGGTGAAGGTGGCTTCAAGGACCGGGATCTGTACCCTTATTGCGGCGGTCCGGACGGCAATTTCACCGCCCATCCGTCGTTGGTCGGCAAGAGCCTGAAGGATCTCAAGGACAAGGCCGGCAAGCCGCTCGGCGTCGAAGTGTATGCCGCCGCCAAGGACGGGGTGATTGTCGAGGTATCCTACATGTGGCCACGCCCGGGCCAGACCGAGCCGGTTAACAAGGTGGTCTACGTGACCAAGGTCGGCGACCAGGTCTGCGCGGTCGGCTACTACAAGTAGCACCGGGTGCGTGTCGGAGCAGGGTCCCGCGGCCGGCTTGCCGATCGCGCGTCGCGGTGATCGTGACAAGAAAAAACCCCGCCACGGCGGGGTTTTTCTCGAGCGGTCAGCCGCGTTCCGGCGGCAAGTTTGCTTGCGTCATGGTGGATCGAAATCCGTCGCTACCTCGTTCGCTCAGTAAACCTCGGGAATGAAGGTCTGGTCGGACATCGGCGGCCGGACGTAGCCGATTTCGTCCTGACGCGGCGGCAGGACGATCGGCTCGGGGGTGAGGTCCTCGTAGTCGATCATGCTCAGCAGGTGGGTGATCACGTTCAGGCGGGCCCGCTTCTTGTCGTCGCCGTCGACCACGTACCACGGTGCTTGCTTGATGTCGGTGTGGGCGAACATGTTGTCCTTCGCCTTCGAGTATTCGACCCAACGCGCACGCGACTGCAGGTCCATCGGGCTGAGCTTCCAGTGCTTTTCCGGATGGAAGATCCGCTTCTGGAAACGGCGCTCCTGCTCCTCGTTGCTGACCGAGAACCAGTACTTGATGAGGATGATGCCGCTACGCACCAGCATCCGTTCGAACTCGGGGCAGCTGCGCAGAAATTCGCGATATTCCTCGTCCGAGCAAAAACTCATCACGCGTTCGACGCCGGCGCGGTTGTACCAGCTGCGATCGAAGAGGACCATTTCGCCGCCGGCGGGCAGATGCGTGACGTAGCGTTGGAAATACCACTGGGTCGTTTCCCGGTCGGTCGGCGCCGGCAGCGCGGCAACGCGGGTGACGCGGGGGCTCAGGCATTCGGTAATGCGCTTGATGGTGCCGCCCTTGCCGGCGGCGTCGCGGCCCTCGAAGAGCACAACCACCTTCAGTTTCTTGAATTTGATCCATTCCTGCAGCTTGACGAGTTCGATTTGCAGTCTCGCCAGGGTTTTCTCGTAGTTCTTGGTCTTGAGGGGTTTCTTGCGCGTGCTGAGAACGCTTTCCGTTTCCTTGTTCTTGGGCGCCGCTGCTTCTGCTTTGGCTTCTGCTTTGGCTTCCGCTTTGGCTTCCGCTTTGGCTTCGGCCTTGCTTTCGGCCGCTTTCTCTTTCACCGGTTTCTGATCCTTGGTCTTCTCGGGTTCCTGTTTGGCGGCCGCTTTCGGCTCCTCGCTCTTGACGACGGTCTTGGCAGCAGGCTTGCGCGTCGACGCCTTGGCGGGCGTGTCCGAGACAGCTGCGGCTTTTACCTCGGTGACGCTTTCAGTGCTGGCTTTGTCGCCTTCGGGTACTACTTCCTCTTGCGCGGGTTTGACTTCGCTCATTGATGCCTCCTTGGTGTGGCCAAAAAACCGGTGGGTGTTACGGGCGTGTTGTGCTGAACGACATTGACCGCTCGGAGAGGGCCCTCGCCAGCGACACGGGAGCAATCGCCGCGGAAGGCAACAACGGCGGCTGCCGTCGGTGCCCAGGCAGCTTGCCCGAGCTGATTACGGCTCGGTGAACGGGCGCGACGCGGACATTTCTTGCACCGTGCCGGCGGTCGCTACCGGGAAGCGCCGGCGATCACCGACGATGCGCGTCGGAGGCGGTTCCTGCCTGGTGACCGGAAGGGCCGCGCGCAGCGCCTGCGGGTGCCGGTGTGCCGGTGCGCGAAGGGCCGTGATGACCATCTGGTGCCCTATGTCCTGTTGCCGAGCACGGTGCCAGGCTGGCCGCCAGTGGTCGCGAACCGGGCGCGGCGACGGGGCAATTCAGAGCGGTCTGTTGGCATGCCTGTTTTCCTGTTTGCGCCAGAATGTCCGTGGCCGGCAATTATCGTTCATCTTTCTGCAAAAATGAACAGTGTCGCGCACAAAACGTGCAAGGCATTGCGAGCGCGCCGGCAGGGTCCGCCGCTCGGCCGCCATCGGCCTGGCCACGGCGGCGAAAACGGCGCCGCTGGCAAAGGGGCAATCGTCCGGCACGCACGAGCAACGGTGTCACCAGGCCGCTGCCTCGCGGCGGTGCCGTATCCGGCGCAGGGCGTTCGATCGTTCGAAAAGAAAACGAGCGTCGCCCCGGTGGGCGACGCTCGCTCAGGATTCAAGCGGCTCCGATCGACCGGGCCGCGTGCCGGCAGCTTCCTACGTTCAGCCGAGCTTGGCGAACGCCTCGACGACGGCCGGCGGCGCCTGCACCAGTTCGATCAGTACACCTTCGCCGGCAATCGGAAACTCGTCGTTGGCCTTGGGATGCATGAAGGTGATGTCGAAGCCGGCGGCACCCTTGCGAATTCCACCCGGCGCGAAGCGTACGCCGTTGGCCGAAAGCCATTCGACGGCGGTTGGCAGGTCGTCGATCCACAGGCCGACGTGATTGAGCGGCGTGGCATGCACCGCCGGCTTCTTGTCGGGGTCGACCGGTTGCATCAGATCGACTTCGACCTTGAACGGGCCGCTGCCCATCGCAGCGATGTCTTCGTCGACGTTCTCACGCTCGCTGACAAAGTTGCCGGTGATTTCGAGGCCGAGCATGTCGACCCACAGCTTGCGCAGCCGCATCTTGTCGGGGCCGCCAATGGCGATTTGCTGGATTCCGAGGACTTTGAAGGGACGTTGGCTCATGGCGTGCTCTTTCTTTGTTGATGGCAGGGAGGGGAAGAGTTCTGGTTGCGCGCTCAGTCGCGAGCAGAACGACGTATGGCGGTGGCCGCTGCAATCTCGCCACCGCGGGAAAACGCTTCGACATTCTCTTCGATGGTATCAGGGTCGTAGACATAATTCACCATCAGACCGTAGGACTGCTGGCTGCCACGCGGCGAGCTGTCGGCGCGGTAATTGAGGCGCTCGATGCGCGCGCCGTTGCCAAGATGGAAGCGGGCGACCGGATCGTAAGGCTGGCCGCCCTTGCTGGCGGTCAGCAGATAGCGCGCGGCGAGGCGCGTCAAGCCCTGTTGCAGGGCGCGTGCCAGACGCTCGTCGTCGGCCCATTTGTCGACCGACAGCAGCCGGGCAAGATCGCTGGTACTGGCAACCGACGCCATCTCAGGCAACAGCCGGTGTTTGATCCGCTCGAGGTCAGCCTCGCTGAAGGCCTTGCGCCAGGCCTCGGGGTTCTTCTCCGCCCAGCGCCGAAAGGTCGGCAGCGGAGAAAGCGTCGCAAAGCTGTCGAGACGGGGGTAATCGCGTTTGAGATCGTCCACCACCCGCTTGAGCAGGAAATTGCCGAAGGACACGCCACGCAGGCCGGGCTGGGTGTTGGAGATCGAATAGAAGATCGCCGTGCTCGCGCGTTGCGCGTCGAAAACGGGCGCGTGTTCGTCGAGCAGCGTCTGCACATTGTCGGCCAGGTGATCGGTCAGCGCGACCTCGACGAAGATCAGCGGCTCCATGGGCATCCGCGGATGGAAGAAAGCGTAGCACCGACGATCGGAGTCGAGCCGGTTCTTGAGGTCGCTCCACGAGCGGATTTCGTGCACCGCTTCGTACTGGATCAGCTTCTCCAGCAAGGCCGCTGACGAACTCCAGGTGATGCGCTGCAGTTCGAGGAAGCCGACGTCGAACCAGGCGGTAAGCCGCGACTCGAGTTCCCGGTCGAGCGATCGCAGCGCCGGGTCGGTGTCGAGAAAGCGCAGCAGGTCGGCGCGCAGATCGACGAGGAACTTGACGCCCTGCGGCAAGGCGTTGAACTGCGTCAGGATGCGCAATCGCGACGAGCGCATCGCCCCGCGCAGGGCCGATTCGGCCTGCCACTGCCGGTCGCTGCCGATCGCCGCCTGGTAGTCGGCGTGCGCCTTGTCGACCAGTTGCGGGTCGGGGCCGAATTCGTTGGCGATGGTGCTCAGGAATTTCGCACGACCGTCGTCGTTGAGATGCTGATAGGTTTCGGCGAGAAGGGCAGCGCGCTGCCTGACCGACACTTCGCCGCCGACACCGCTGGCGCATTCGTTGAGCAGTTCGCGAACGCGTCCCAGGTTCTTGCCCTCGAGCTCGCGTGGCCCGGTACCGTCACCGAGGAACTTGCGTACGCGGCGCAGACCCCGGACAACAAAGCCTTCCGACATTTATTTCTCCTCCGTCCCGCGGCGAGCGGCGCGTCCGACTCAGATGCGTTGGCGATGGGCGAGAACGATAAAAGCAACGCCAGCGACGACCATCGGCAGTGACAGCCACTGCCCCATGCTGACCGTATATGAGAGGCCAAGGATACCATCATCGGGCGAGCGGAAATACTCGGCGAGCCAGCGCAGGCTGCCGTAGCCGACGAGAAAGAAGCCCGAAACGGCGCCGCGTGGGCGCGCGCGACTCGAATACAGCCACAGCAGGACAAACAGGACGACGCCTTCGAGGCCGGCCTGATAGAGCTGCGAGGGGTGGCGTGGCAGTTGGTCGACCGACGGAAAGATCATCGCCCAGGGCAGCGAGGGGTCTGCGCCACGACCCCACAGCTCGCCGTTGATGAAGTTGCCGATGCGTCCGGCGGCCAGCCCGAGCGGCACCAGCGGGGCGATGAAATCGGTGATTTCGAGCCAGCTCCGGCCGGCCTTGCGGGCGTACAACCACATCGCGACGAGGACGCCGAGGAAGCCGCCGTGGAAGGACATGCCACCCTGCCAGACGGCGAGAATCTGCAGCGGATGCGCCAGGTAGTAGGCGGGCTGGTAGAACAGCACCTCGCCCAGGCGGCCGCCGGCAATGACGCCAAGAACCCCATAGAAAAGCAGGTCGTCGAGTTGGCGCACGCTCCAACCGGCGGCCGACAACTGCGGATGGCCGAGGATGCGGTGACGACCAAGCCACCAGAACTGGAGAAAGGCCGCCAGGTACATCAGTCCGTACCAGTGTACCTGCAGTGGGCCGAGCGAAAGGGCGACGGGGTCGAACTGAGGATGGGTCAACACGGCGCGAACACCAGGGGGCTTTCGGATAGAATCGGGATTATATCGCGCCACCTCCGGGCGTGTTCTCGATTGGAGATCGGCTATGCCCCACTATCGTTCACGCACCTCGACCCATGGCCGCAACATGGCCGGCGCGCGCGCCCTCTGGCGCGCCACCGGCATGAAGGACGGCGATTTCGGCAAGCCGATCATCGCCGTCGTCAATTCGTTTACGCAGTTCGTTCCCGGCCATGTGCATCTCAAGGACCTCGGCCAACTGGTGGCGCGCGAAATCGAGGCGGCCGGCGGCATCGCCAAGGAGTTCAACACCATCGCCATCGATGACGGCATCGCGATGGGCCACGACGGCATGCTCTATTCGCTGCCTTCGCGCGACCTGATTGCCGATTCGGTCGAGTACATGGTCAACGGGCACTGCGCCGACGCGATGGTCTGCATCTCGAACTGCGACAAGATCACGCCGGGAATGCTGATGGCGGCGATGCGGGTGAATATCCCGACGATCTTCGTTTCCGGTGGTCCGATGGAAGCCGGCAAGGTGGATTGGGGCGGCAAGGTGATCGCCATCGACCTCGTCGATGCGATGGTCAAGGGGGGCGACAGCAATTGCTCCGACGAGGAGGTGGAGTCTTTCGAGCGCTCGGCATGCCCGACCTGCGGTTCGTGTTCCGGGATGTTCACCGCCAACTCGATGAACTGCCTGACCGAGGCGCTCGGTCTTTCGCTGCCGGGCAACGGTACCGTTCTGGCTACCCACGCTGATCGCAAGCAGCTGTTTCTCCAGGCCGGACGACAGATCGTCGACCTCTGCCGACGCTATTACGAGCAGGACGACGCTTCGGTGTTACCACGTTCGATCGGCAGTTTCGAGGCCTTCGAAAACGCCATGACACTCGATGTGTCGATGGGCGGGTCGACCAATACGGTGTTGCATATTCTGGCGGCGGCGCAGGAGGGCGGGGTGAGTTTCACGATGGATGACATCGACCGCGTTTCGCGCAAGGTGCCGTGCCTGGCCAAGGTGGCGCCGGCGACGCCGGATTACCATATCGAGGATGTGCACCGTGCCGGCGGCATATTCGCCATTCTCGGCGAACTGGACCGCGCCGGCCTGATCCATCGTGACCAGCCGACGGTCCACGCCAGGACGCTCGGCGAAGCGATCGATAGCTGGGACGTGATGCGCAGCGAGGTGCCCGAGTTGGTCGACTTCTTCAGGGCGGCGCCCGGCGGCATCCCGACGCAGACGGCATTCTCGCAGAACCGGCGTTATCCGGAACTCGATCTCGATCGGGCGAACGGCTGCATTCGCAGTCTCGCCAACGCCTATTCGCAGGACGGTGGCCTGGCCGTGCTGTATGGCAATCTGGCGACCGACGGCTGCATCGTCAAGACCGCCGGTGTCGACGAGAGCATCTGGGTGTTTGCCGGCAAGGCGCGGGTGTTCGAGAGCCAGGACGACGCGGTACAGGCCATTCTCGGCGACCAGGTCAGCGCCGGCGATGTGGTCGTCATTCGCTACGAAGGCCCGAAAGGCGGCCCGGGCATGCAGGAAATGCTCTACCCGACGTCCTATCTCAAGTCCAAGGGGCTGGGCAAGGCCTGCGCGTTGCTGACCGATGGCCGCTTTTCGGGCGGTACGTCGGGCTTGTCGATCGGCCACGCTTCGCCGGAAGCGGCGGAAGGAGGCGCCATCGGTCTGGTTGAAGAGGGCGACCTGATCGAGATCGACATTCCCGGTCGCCGTATCCATCTCGCCATCACCGATGCCGAGATCGACAGGCGTCGCGCAGCGATGGACGCCCGCGGCGAGTCGGCCTGGCAGCCCGCGGCGACCCGCCAGCGCGTCGTATCGCGGGCGTTGCAGGCCTATGCGCTGATGGCCACTTCGGCGGCGACCGGAGCGGTGCGTGATCTCGCGCAATTGAAGAGGCGTTGATTCACGGTGCCGATGCCTGTCGATCTGTGGCTCGGTTTCCTGCTGGCGGCGATCCTGATCTCGGTGACTCCCGGACCGGGAGCGGTGACCAGCATGAGCGCCGGGTTGCAGTACGGCTACTGGTCGGCGGTGCCAGCGATCCTCGGCTTGCAGGCCGCTTTGCTGATCCAGTTGGCGATCGTCGCGGCGGGACTCGACGCCCTTCTGGCGACCTCGCCGCTGGTCTTTGGCCTGGTAAAGATCGTCGGCGCGGCGTATCTGATCTGGCTCGGTATCCAGCGATGGCGGCTGCCGATCGCCGCCATCGATCGGGGTGTAGCTCTGTCGGCAACGGCGAAGGGTCTGTTCATGCAGGGCTTGCTGGTCAATCTGAGCAATCCCAAGGCGGTTGTCTTCATCGCCGCGCTGGTGCCGCAGTTTGTCGATCCGGCGCAGCCGCGGTGGCCGCAGTTCGCGCTGATCGGCGCCAGCATGTGTATCGTGGATACTGTCGTCATGTCCGGTTACGCCTTGCTGGTGTCGCGTTTGCGCCGTTGGCTCGATGATGCCAGGGCGTTGCGCGCACAGCATCGTCTGTTTGGTGGCTTCTTCATCACCGCCGGTGTCGTGCTCTTGGCGTCGAGCCGTCATTGATGGCGACTTGCCGGTGGTGGTTGGCGGCCGCGCCGGCAAGCGGGCTGTCAACGGTTACCGTTGCCAATGCGTTATGCTGGGCACCGTCAGCGATCTCGCCGAGCCGATCAACGGGCTTTGCAAGCGGGCGAAACTGAAATAGTATCGTGGCGTTTCAAACCATCTTTCTGAACGGAGTAAGAGCATGAAAGCAATCTACGTGAGCCTGCTGGCGGCTGCCGGCGTGATGTTTGCTGGTGCCGTGCAGGCTGAAGACGCGGACGCCCTGGCCAAGTCGAAGGGCTGCCTGAACTGTCACGACATCGACAAGAAGAAGGTGGGTCCGTCGTACAAGGATGTGGCGAAGAAGTACACCGCCAAGGACGAAGCGATGCTCGCCGAGAAGATCATCAAGGGTGGCAAGGGCACCTGGGGCCCGGTGCCGATGCCGCCGAACAAGGTCACGCCGGAAGAGGCCAACCAGTTGGTCAAGTGGATCCTCAGCCTGAAGTGATCACTGAATGCAAGAACCGGCCACTGGCCGGTTTTTTTTTTGATGTAGGCGGGCGGGCGGGGTCGGCTGGACGTTCCGAAAGCGAATATGCATGTTGACAAGCCCCTGATGTGCTCCGACAATCGCCCGTTCGCTGCCCTAGTATAAACACAATATTGGAGATGAAACCTATGAACCACGTACGTATACCTGGTGTACTGATCGCCTTGGCGGCGTCTCTGGCCGTGATTGGTTGCGGCAAGAAGGAAGAGCCCAAGGCCGCTGCTCCGGCGCCGGTCGCGGCGGCGCCGGCACCGGCCGCGCAGCCGGAAATCATCGTCAAGATCGGCCACGTCGCGCCGCTGACCGGCCCGATCGCCCACCTTGGCAAGGACAACGAGAATGGCGCTCGACTCGCGGTCGACGATGCCAACGCGCAAAAGATCGTCATTGATGGCAATGTCGTCAAGTTTGAACTGCTTGGCGAGGACGACCAGGCCGACCCGAAAACCGGCACCGTCGTCGCCCAGAAGCTGGTCGATGCCAAGGTTGCGGGCGTCGTTGGTCACCTGAACTCCGGCACCACGATTCCCGCGTCGTCGATCTACAACCAGGCTGGCCTGCCGCAGATTTCGCCGTCGGCGACCAATCCAAAGTACACCCAGCAAGGCTTCAATACCGCTTTCCGGGTGATGGCCAACGACGTGCAACAGGGCTCGGTGGTCGGGACCTACGCGGCCAAGGACATGGGTGCCAAGAAGATCGCCATCATCGACGACCGCACGGCCTATGGTCAGGGTCTGGCCGACGAGGTCGAGAAAGCGGCCAAGGCCAACGGCGCGACGGTGGTCGCGCGCGAGTTTACCAACGACAAGGCGATCGATTTCAAGGCCATCCTGACCAAGATCAAGGCCAAGAACCCCGACGTGATCTTCCTCGGTGGCATGGACGCGGTCGGCGGTCCGATGCTCAAACAAATGAAGGAACTGGGAATCACCGCCAAGTTCACCACCGGTGACGGCGGCTGCTCGCCCGAACTGATCAAGCTGGCCGGGCCGGCGTCGGAAGGCGTCATCTGCACGCAAGCCGGACTGCCTGTCGACAAGCTTCCCAATGGCCAGAAGTTCGTCGCCGATTTCACCAGCAAGTACGGCCCGATCCAGATCTATTCGCCGTACAGCTACGACGCCGTAATGGTGCTGATTGACGCCATGAAACGCGCCAACTCGGTAGACCCGGCCAAGTACCTGCCGGAAGTCGGCAAGACCTCGTACGATGGCGTTACCGGCAAGGTCGAGTTCGACGAAAAAGGCGATATCAAGAATGGTGCGATCACCGTCTTCGAGATCAAGGATGGCAAACTGGTGACGCTGAAGAGCGAAGGTGGCGCAACGGCCGCTGCCGCTCCGATGCCGGCTGCGGCGCCGATGCCGGCTGCCGCGCCGATGCCGGCGGCCGCACCCGCGACGGAAGAGAAGAAGTAAACGCGCATCCGCGATCGGGGGAATGGCGCCGCTGGCGCCATTCCCCTGCTTTTCTTGTATCCGCAGCCGCTCAGCATGAGCCTGGGCTGGTGCCCGCGCGGCGGATTCCCGGCGCCACGCGTCGGAACCTCTGGTTTGCCACCAGCACCTTGGTGCGGAAAGCTCGACCATGGACACTCTTCTCCAGCAGCTGATCAACGGTCTCACTCTCGGTGCCGTGTACGCGCTCGTTGCACTGGGGTACACGATGGTTTACGGCATCATCGGCCTGATCAACTTCGCCCACGGCGAAGTCGTGATGATTGGCACGATGGTCGCCTTCACGGTCATCGTCGCGCTGGCCGGCTCCGGCCTGCCGCCGCTGCTGGTCCTCTCGATCGGGCTGGCGGTCGCGGTGGTGGTCTGCATGGCGCTCGGCTGGTCGTTGGAACGTGTCGCCTACCGGCCGCTGCGCGGAGCGCCGAGACTGACGCCACTGATCACCGCGATCGGCATGTCGATGGTCTTGCAGAACGTGGCCATGATCATCTGGGGCCGGAACTACATCACCTTTCCGCCAATGATCACCAAGCATATCTACAGCGTCGGCGGCGCCACCTTCACCAACGTCCAGGTGGCGATCGTCTCGCTCGCGGCATTGGTGATGATGGCCCTGATCTACCTGGTGCACCGCACGCGAATCGGCATGGCCATGCGCGCGACGGCACAGAACCCGCATGTCGCCTCACTGATGGGCGTCGACATCAATCGGGTCATCGCCATGGCCTTCGTCATTGGCTCGGCGCTTGGCGCCGTCGCCGGCTGCATGGTTGGCTCATACTACGAAATCGCCCACTACCAGATGGGTTTCATGCTCGGCCTGAAGGCGTTTACGGCGGCGGTGCTGGGTGGCATCGGTAACCTGGCGGGAGCGATGGCCGGCGGTTTGTTGCTGGGCGTGATCGAAGCACTTGGCGCCGGCTACATCGGTCAACTGACCGGCGACTTCCTCGGCAGCCATTACCAGGACATCTTCGCCTTCATCGTGCTGATCATCGTGCTGATGTTTCGTCCGTCGGGTCTGTTCGGCGAGCGCGAGGGAGACCGCGCATGAACGGTTCGCGCAAGAAATCGCTTCCCTGGCAGCGGCACTGGCTGGGCGTTCTGCTGGTCGGCGCGGTCCTGCTGGCAGTTCCGTTCGTGGCCGCTCTTGGCGGCCAGGCCTGGGTGCGCATCGCCAATTTCGCCATTCTTTACGTCTTTCTGGCGCTGGGACTGAATATCGTCGTCGGCTACGCCGGCCTGCTTGATCTCGGCTACGTCGCTTTCTACGCGGTTGGCGCGTATGTCTATGCCCTGCTGGCGTCGCCGCACTTCGGTGTGCATCTGCCCTTCTGGGTGATCCTGCCGCTGGGCGCGGCGATCGCCTGTCTGTTCGGGATGTTGCTTGGCGCGCCGACGCTCAAGTTGCGCGGCGATTATCTGGCGATCGTCACGCTCGGCTTCGGCGAGATCATCCGTATTTTCCTGAACAACCTCAATGCGCCGATCAACGTCACCAACGGCGCGCAGGGGATTACGCTGATTGATCCTATCGAGATCGGCGATTTCTCGTTTGCCGCCACCAGCACGATCCTCGGCGTCGAGATCAGCGGTCCACAGAAATACTACTTTCTGCTGGTGGCCTTGGCGATCCTGGTGATAATCGTCAACGTGCGCTTGCAGGATTCGCGGATCGGTCGCGCCTGGCAGGCGATTCGCGAGGACGAAGTTGCCGCCAAGGCCTGCGGCATCAATACCCGCAACATCAAGCTGCTGGCCTTTGCCATGGGCGCCTCGTTCGGTGGCGTCGCCGGCGGCGTCTTTTCGGCGATGCAGGGTTTCGTCAGCCCCGAGAGCTTCTCGCTGATGGAGTCGATCACCATCCTGGCGATGGTCGTGCTCGGTGGCATGGGACATATTCCCGGGGTCATCCTCGGAGCCGTCCTGCTGACCGCTCTTCCCGAGGTCCTGCGCTATGGCATCGAGCCTCTGCAGGACGCCGTCTTCGGACGCATGATCATCGATCCGGAAAGCTTGCGGATGCTCATCTTCGGCCTCGCGCTGGTGCTGGTGATGCGCTTCCGACCGGCTGGACTGTGGCCGTCGCCGCAACGCCGTCGCGAACTTGCCGAGAGTTCGGATTGAGCATGGGCGAACAGATTCTTCTTGAAGCTCACGCCGTCGCCAAGCATTTTGGCGGTGTCAAGGCCTTGCACGACGTCTCGCTGACCATTCGCCGCGGCGAGATCTATGGCCTGATCGGACCGAACGGCGCCGGCAAGACGACCTTCTTCAACTGCCTTACCGGTCTTTACAAGAACGAAAGCGGGCACTTCACGTTTGCCGGCGCCAGGTTGGCCGCCGACGCGCCGCACAAGGCGGCGGAGGCCGGCATCGCCCGCACTTTCCAGAACATTCGCCTGTTCGGCAACATGACCGCGATCGAAAACGTCATGGTCGGTCGCCACATGCGTACCCATGCCAACGTTATCGGAGCGATCACGCGTAATCGGGCGACCATGGCCGAGGAGGGAGCGATCACGCGTCGTGCCGAGGAACTGCTGCACTATGTCGGCATCAGCGAGAGGGCGCACGACTACGCCAAGAACCTCTCCTACGGCGACCAGCGGCGGCTCGAGATCGCCCGTGCGCTGGCCACCGAACCGAAGTTGCTGGCGCTCGACGAGCCGGCTGCCGGGATGAACGGTACGGAAACCGAAGCCTTGCGCGTGCTGGTCGAGGGCATCTGCCGCGACGGCGTGACGGTCTTGTTGATCGAGCACGACGTCAAACTGGTGATGGGCTTGTGTGGACGAGTGGCGGTGCTCGATTACGGCGAAAAGATCTGCGAGGACGTGCCGGCGGTGGTGCAGAAGGATCCGCGCGTCATTGAGGCCTACCTCGGCGGCTCGGTCGCCTGAAGGGAACGGACAAGAAATGCTCGAAGTTACGGGATTGCGCGTTTCCTACGGCGGTATCCAGGCCGTTCGTGGCATCACCTTTCATGTCAATGAAGGCGAGATGGTGGCCCTGATCGGTGCCAATGGCGCCGGCAAGAGCAGCACCCTGCGGGCTTTGGCACGCCTGCTGACACCAGCCGGCGGTAGCGTCCGCTATCGTGGCAAGGAACTGGTGTCCCTGCCGCCGCATCGGCTGGTCGGCGAAGGGATCGCGTTGGTGCCTGAGGGTCGCGGGGTATTTCCGCGCATGAGCAGCCTCGAAAACCTGCGCATGGGTGCCTACGCCCGCAATGACAAGCCGGCGATCCAGCACGACCTCGAGCACGTCTTGCAGCTCTTTCCCCGCCTCAAGGAACGTGCGCAGCAAACGGCCGGGACGCTTTCCGGAGGCGAGCAGCAGATGCTGGCGATTGGCCGCGCGCTGATGAGCAAGCCCAAACTGATGCTGCTCGACGAACCGTCTATGGGCCTCGCGCCGATCATGGTCCAGAAGATATTCGAGGTGATTCGCAAGGTCGCCAGCGAGGGGATGACGATCCTGCTCGTCGAGCAGAACGCCAAGCTCGCACTGGAGGTCAGTCAGCGCGGTTACGTCATGGAAAGCGGCGAAATCACCGTCACCGACGAGTCGCACAAGCTGCTCGCCGACCCCAAGGTCCGCGCGGCCTACCTCGGCGAGTAGGCGGGCGCTACTGCTAGGCGTCGTCGCAGCGTCCTTCTCATAGCTCCATCGCCTCGGCGAAAGACAGCGCCTGCAATTGCGCCCGATTGAACTGGTCGGCGGTCAGGCCGAGCATCGTCGCCTGCTCGGCGACCAGGTCGCCGGCATCGCCTTCGCTGGCCAGAGCCAGTTCCAGGAAGGGCTGATAGCGGCCACCATTGCCCAGCAGGGCGTCACAGATCGGGTCCGGCAGGCGCATCGCGTCGAGCGCCTGCTCCATGCCGACGCCGAGCAGCGTGTCGAGCAGCGAGAAGGCACCGGTGATGAACAGGTTGTCGTACTCCGACTTGTCGACCAGGCCGATTGCCAACAACTCCATCAAGCGCGCCCGCAGCAGGGCGGTGTAGATCAGGGCCGGTGCCATCGGATCCTTGCTGGCGGTGGCCAGCAGCAGTGACAGCCAGCGATTGAGCTTGTCGTAACCGAGCATGCTGACCGCGTGGCGGAATGACTGGATCTCGCAGGACAGTCCAAAACCGGCCGAATTGATATAGCGCAGCAGCTTGTAGGACATCGCCACATCGTGCTTGAGCGCCGCTTCGATGTCCTGGACGTCGGCGTTGCTGCGTACCAGGTTGAGCACGCGCACGATGTTGGTCTGCGCCGGATTGAGCGCTTTCGCGGGCACACTGGTCGGTTTGGTGAAAAACCAGCCGGCGGCAGCGGTGATTCCGGCATCCATGCACGCCCGGAAATCGTCGGTGTTTTCGATGTTGAAGGCGATCGCCATAGCGTGCGATCGGGTCCGTGCCGCCAGCAGTTTCAACTGGCTCACGGTGAACTGTCTGGCATCGAAGCCGATGAAGCGAAAGCGCAGGTCGACCGACAGCGCCGCCGCCGACTGCGCCTCAAAGGCCAGGCAGACGGTCGGCTGCCAGGTCTGCACGGCCGCGATCAGGTCGGGTCCGTTGGTGCCAAGCAGCGCTGCCGCCGGGAGTTCGATGGTGGCGTTTTCTGGCGCCGACCAGTCGAGCAGGCCGGCGTCACAGTCCGCCCCTCCGCAACTGACGAAGATCGGCTTTTCGCTGCGCGGCCAGATGTCGTCGAGCGCGCCGAGCGCATTTGCCGCTTCCTGCATCTTTCCGTCATTTTCCAGATGCAGTGTCAGGCGACTGGCGATGACCCGGCTTTGACGATTGAGCAGCGGCTGGCGGGACATGAAGACCTTATTCATACTGGCCGACCTTTGTATCCGAGTGGGTGAGCGTATCGATCGCCGCCAGCGTATCGGCGGCGAAGTCGAAGGAGTCGGCGAAGAATTCGTCGGCCGGCAAGTGGCATCGCGTCACGAAGTCATGCCGGGCGGCAGCGACCATCGCAGGAGAGCCGCAAACATAGGCCTGGTAGCCGGAAAGATCCGGATGGTCGGCCATCGCTGCCAGATGAACGAGGCCGGTTCGGCCCGTCCAGTGGTCGCTGGCAAGGGGCTGCGACAGGACCGGCATGAAGCGCAGCTGGCGATGCTCGCTCGGCCAGGTCTCGGCCAGTGGCAGCAGGTACAGGTCGGCACGCCCTGGTCCGCCCCAATAGACGTGCATCGACCGCTCGTTGTCTTCGGCAATGGCCTGCTCGACAATTGCCTTGATCGGCGCGAAGCCGGTTCCACCGGCGACCAGCAGCATCGGCTTGCTTGACTCGGTACGCAGAAAAAAGCTGCCGTGCGGCCCTCGCAGGCGCACGATGTCACGTTCCTTCATGGTCGTGAAAACGTGGTCGGTGAACCGGCCGCCGGGCACGTGGCGGATATGCAATTGCAGCAAGGCGTCTTGGTGCGGTGCGTTGGCAAGCGAAAAAGCGCGCCGCCTGCCTTGCGTGAGCAGGATCTCAATGTACTGCCCGGCAAGGAACTGCAGGCGCTCGCTGGCGGGCAGTTTCAGTTCGACGATCATCACGTCCGGTGCTGCCAGGGTCAGTTTCTGGACGCGCGCGGGCAGCGTCTTGACCGGAATGTCGTCGAGTGAGCGGACCTCGCGACTTTCGATGCGCAGATCGCTTCTCGCCATCGCGCAACAGAAGAGGGCGAAGCCATCGGCACGCTCCGCGTCGCCGAGGACATCGCGTTGCGCCTTGCCATGCTCGATCTGCCCGGACAGCACCTTGCCCCGACACGAGCCGCACACGCCATCACGGCAACCGTAGGGGAGACTCAAGCCATGACGCAGCGCCGCTTCGAGAATCGTCTCATCAGAGCCGGCCTGAAAGCTGTGTTGGCTCGGCTGAATGCTGACCTGAAAAGCCATTGAATCTCCGCTGATGTACGAATCCGGTAAAATTGCGCAGTGCAAAAATTATTGATCGTCGGCTGTGGCGATGTTGCCCGCCGTCTCCTGCCCCGTCTGCTCGGCCACTACCACGTGTTTGCGCTGGTGCGCGATGCGGAACAAATCGCCGTCTGGCGCGATCGCGGCACCAGACCTGTCCTTGCCGACCTGGATCGGCCCCGCAGCCTGCAGCGCATCGCCGGACTGGCGGAGATCGTCGTCCATCTGGCACCGCCAGCGGCCGGCAACCCGACCGATCGCCCGGGTGACTGGCGCGATACCCGCACTCGTTGCCTGCTCGCCGCGCTCGGTCGCGGTCTGAGTCTACCACAGCGAATCGTGTATATAAGCACGACCGGCGTCTATGGCGACTGCTCGGGGGAGCGTATCGACGAGACGCGTCCCGTTCGGCCGGCCACCGCGCGCGCCCGCCGCCGGGTTGACGCCGAGCGCCAGTTGCGTGCCTTTGGCCGTCGCGGGGTGATCGTCAGCATCCTGCGCGTACCCGGCATCTACGCCGCCGATCGATTGCCGCTTGACCGTTTGCGGCAAGGCACGGCGGCGTTGCGCGATGCCGACGACGTCTATACCAGTCATATCCATGCCGACGACCTGGCGATGCTGACCTGTGCTGCACTGCACTACGGGCGCAGCAATCGGACCTATAACGCGACCGACGATTCGGAGATCAAGATGGGCGATTACTTCGATCTCGTCGCCAACCGCTTTGCTCTGCCGCTGGTGCCGCGCCTGTCGCGCCGCGAGGCGCAGGAGCAGCTGTCGCCACTGCAGTTGTCGTTCATGAGTGAATCGCGACGGCTGGACAATCAGCGCATCAAGAAGGAGCTGCGCGCCAGGCTGCGCTTCCCGCGGGTCGAGGATGGCGTCGCCGCTGCCCTCATCGAAAGGAAGTGCTCGTGCTCGTAGTCAAGGTCCTGCATTTGTGGATGGTGGTCAGCTGGTTCGCCGGCCTGTTCTACCTGCCGCGAATCTTCGTCAATCTGGCGATGGTCGACGGCGACAGCATCGCCGAGCGGGATCGCCAGCTGTTGCGCGATCGCCTGCTGTTGATGGCCGGCAAGCTCTACCGCTTCATGACGCCGATAGGCTTCCTGGCGGTCGCTCTCGGCCTCTGGTTGTGGCTGGGCTACGGTTTTTCGGGCGGCTGGCTACACGCCAAGACGGCGCTGGTCGTCGTTCTGGTTGCCTATCACGCTTATTGCGGACGGCTGCTGCGCGACTTCCAGGCCGGACGTTGTCGGCGCAGCCATGTCTGGTTCCGCTGGTTCAACGAACTGCCGGTGCTGCTGTTGCTGGCGGTACTCTACCTCGCGGTGTTGAAGCCGTTCTAGTTCGCCGTCATCGGGAGACAATGGTGGAAACGTTCTTTGCAAGCTGTCCACGCGGTCTCGAGCCGCTGCTGACCGAAGACCTGCGAGCCGCCGGCGCTGCCGATCCGCGCCAGACTGCCGGTGGCGTCCATTTCGCCGGCGAGTGGGCAGTCTGCTACCGTGCCAACCTCCATTCGCGGATTGCCACGCGCATCCTCTGGCGTGTAGGGCAAGCCGCCTACGTCAGGGAGGAAGACATCTACCGGCTGGCACTCGAGACGCCCTGGCCACAATGGTTTGTCCCCGAGCAGACCATCCGGGTAGATGTCAATGCGGTAAAGAGCCCCCTAAGAAGCATCGACTTCGTGACCCTGCGCATCAAGGACGCAATTTGTGACCGCTTTCGCCGCGACTTCGGCCGGCGCCCGAGCGTCGATACGCGCCAGCCCGACGTGCGTGTCCAGGGCTTCATCAACAGCGACCAGTGCACGCTCTACCTTGATACCTCCGGCGCGCCGCTCTACCAGCGCGGCTTTCGCCAGAAAACCGTCGACGCGCCGCTGAAGGAAAACCTCGCCGCCGGCATCCTGCGCCTCAGTGGCTGGCAGCCGGGGATGGCGCTGCTCGACCCGATGTGCGGCAGCGGCACCTTCCTGCTCGAGGCGGCACAGGTGGCGCTGGCCAGGGCACCGGGAGCCCGGCGTGATTTCGCTTTTGAGAATCTGCGCGACTTCGATCGGGCGACGTGGCAAGGCATGCTCGACGCCGCCAGGGCTACCGAGAAGCCAGCCGCGCCGGCCACCATCTTTGGCAGCGACCGGTCGCCGGTAGCGGTGCGCTCTGCGCTGGCCAACCTCGATCGCGCCGGCCTGCTGCCAGCGGTCAGCCTGGCCTCGGGCGATGTGCTCGAGGTCGCGGCGCCCGCCACGCAGGGGATCATGGTCAGCAACCCGCCTTACGGCGAGCGGGTGTCCAGTGACGATGAACTGGCGGCCTTCTATCCCTTGCTGGGGCACGCCTTGAAGCGGCGGTTTGCGGGCTGGAACTGCTACCTGATCAGCGCCGACACGCGCCTGCCAAAACTCGTTCGGCTGACACCAAGCAAGAAGACGCCCTTGTTCAACGGTGCCCTGGAATGCCGCCTGTATGAGTTCAGGATGGTCGCCGGCAGCAATCGCGGCAAGACCGGGCAGGGCCGCGACTAGGCCCTGGCGGCGGCCGCCGAGCGAGTCGGGCGACGGACCGTAGCGGCGTGCCGGCTAGACGATGTCGAGGTGACCGATGCCGGCGCTCAGATCCCGGTCCTGCGATTCCTTGCCGTGCAACTTGATCTGCAGTCGCAGGTCGTTGAGCGAGTCGGCGTTGCGCAAGGCGTCCGGGTAGGTGATCTGGCCAGCCTCGTAAAGGTCGAAGAGCGCCTGGTCGAAGGTCTGCATGCCGAGTTCGCGCGAGCGCTTCATGATCTCCTTGATTTCGTGCACCTGGCCCTTGAAGATCAGGTCGGAGATCAGCGGCGAGTTGAGCAGGACCTCGATCGCCGGCACCCTTCCCTTGCCATCCTTCTTGGGCAGCAGGCGCTGCGAGACCAGCGCGCGCAGGTTCAGCGAGAGGTCCATGAGCAGCTGGTGGCGGCGTTCTTCCGGGAAGAAGTTGATGATCCGGTCGATCGCCTGGTTGCTGCTGTTGGCATGCAGGGTCGCCAGGCAGAGGTGGCCGGTTTCGGCGAAGGCGACGGCGTAGTCCATCGTTGCCCGGTCGCGGATTTCACCCATCATGATGACGTTCGGTGCCTGCCGCAGGGTGTTCTTCAGCGCAATTTCCCAGGAGTCGGTGTCCACGCCGATTTCGCGCTGCGTGACGATGCACTTCTTGTGTTCGTGAACGAATTCGATCGGATCCTCGATGGTGATGATGTGGCCATGGCTGTTGCGGTTGCGGTGATCGAGCAGCGCCGCCAGTGACGTGGTCTTGCCGGTGCCGGTGCCGCCAACGAAAATCACCAGGCCGCGGCTGGTCAGGGCGATATCCTTGAGTACCGGCGGCAAGGAGAGATCATCGAGCGTCGGCACCACCAGGTTGATCGTCCGGCAAACCACCGCGACACGTCCTTGCTGGACCATCGCGTTGACCCGAAAGCGGCCGATTCCCGACGGCGAGATGGCGAAGTTGCATTCCTTCTTTTCCTCGAACTCGGTCGCCTGACGGTCGTTCATGATCGACCGCGCCAACTCGGCGGAATGCTGCGGCAGCAGTGGCTGGTTGGATACCGGCATCACCTTGCCATCGATCTTGATCGCGGGAGGGAAATGGGCGGTGATGAAGAGGTCGGAACCGTTCTTCTGGGTCATCAGGCGTAGCAGTTCATGCATGAACTTAAGCGCTTGATCGTGCTCCATCCTGTTCCTCCTGCTGGTGAGGCGAGTTTACATGCCGGGGAAAGCGTCCTTGCTGGAGGCCTTGCTGCGTGCTTCGGCCAGCGAAACGATATTGCGCCTGACCAGCTCGGTCAGGTTCTGGTCAAGCGTCTGCATGCCGTGCTGCTGCCCCGTCTGCAGTGCCGAGTACATCTGGGCCACCTTGTTCTCGCGGATCAGGTTGCGGATGGCCGGCGTCCCGAGCATCACTTCGTGCGCCGCGACGCGTCCCAGACCATCCTTGGTCTTGAGCAGCGTCTGCGAGATCACCGCGCGCAGCGACTCTGACAGCATCGAGCGCACCATTTCCTTTTCGGCGGCCGGGAAGACATCGATGACGCGGTCGATGGTCTTGGCGGCGCTCGAGGTGTGCAGGGTGGCGAATACCAGGTGGCCGGTTTCGGCACCGGTCAGTGCCAGGCGGATCGTTTCCAGGTCGCGCAGTTCGCCAACCAGAATGACGTCCGGATCCTCGCGCAGCGCCGAGCGCAGCGCGTTCTGGAACGACATGGTGTGGGGACCGATTTCGCGCTGGTTGATCAGGCTCTTTTTCGACTGGTGAACGAATTCGATCGGGTCCTCGACGGTGAGGATGTGGCCGTACATGTTCTCATTGACGTGGTTGACCATTGCCGCCAGCGTGGTCGACTTTCCGGATCCTGTCGGTCCGGTTACCAGGACGATGCCCCGGGGATACTCCGAGATGTCCTTGAAGATCTTCGGGCAGTTGAGTTCCTCAAGCGTCAGCACCTTCGAGGGAATCGTCCGGAAGACCGCGCTGGCGCCGCGGTTCTGAACGAAGGCGTTGACCCGAAAGCGTGCCAGGTTGGGGATCTCGAAGGAAAAATCGCATTCCAGGGTGTCTTCGTACTGCTTGCGCTGGGCGTCGCTCATGATGTCATACACCATGGAATGGACGTCCTTGTGCTCCATTGCCGGCAGGTTGATGCGACGGACATCACCGTTCACGCGGATCATCGGCGGCAGGCCGGAGGACAGGTGGAGGTCGGAAGCCTTGTTCTTGACACTGAAGGCCAACAGTTCTGTGATGTCCATCCGGTTCGTTCCTCGGGCGATGAGCAGGGCGCGGTGCTATACTCGGGGCAACCTGCGCAACGCCCGATTATGATCACACTTCCCGCCAAGCTGCAAGCCGTTCTCGTGCGAATCGCCCGCGCGGCGGGGCAGTACGGACGGGATGCCGCCGACGTAAAGCTGCTCGCCGTCAGCAAGACCTGGCCGGTCGCCCGCATTCGCGATCTGGCGATGGCTGGCCAGAAGGCGTTTGGCGAGAGCTTCGTCCAGGAAGGTCTCGACAAGATCGCGACGCTGCGCGAACTCGGGCTGGAGTGGCATTTCATCGGTTCGTTGCAGAGCAACAAGACACGCGTCGTTGCCGAGGCTTTCGACTGGGTGCATTCGGTGGATCGCTTGCGGATCGCTGAACGGCTTTCCGAACAGCGCCCTGCGTCGCTGCCGCCGCTGTCGGTCTGCCTGCAGGTGAATGTCAGCGGTGAAGCGAGCAAGGGCGGCGTCGCGCCCGCGCAGGCGCCGGCACTGGCGCTGGCGATTGCCCGCCTGCCAGGGCTCTGCCTGCGCGGCCTGATGACAATTCCGGCGCCCAGCGACGACTTCGACGAACAGCGCCGCCCTTTCCGCCGTCTGCGGGAACTTTCCGAGCAACTGCAGGCCGATGGCCTATTGCTTGATACACTTTCGATGGGCATGTCGCACGACCTGGAAGCGGCGATCGCCGAGGGAGCGACGCTGGTGCGTGTCGGTACCGCAATTTTTGGTGAGAGATACACAGCATGAGAATTACTTTCCTGGGCGGCGGCAACATGGCCAATGCTCTGATCGGTGGCCTGGTGAAGACCGGTTTTTCGACCGGCGACATCGCGGTCATCGAGCTGGGTGCGCAGGGTCGAGCCAAGCTGCGGTTGGTTTACGGCGTGCGCTGCTATGAGGCGCCAACCGCCGCGGCGCTCGACTGCGATGCGCTGCTGCTGTCGGTCAAGCCGCAGCAGATGCACGACGCCTGCGCGTCGTTACCGCAGCGTCTCAGCCAGCAACTGATCATCAGCATCGCGGCCGGCCTGCGCCTGGCCGATATTTCGCGCTGGCTGGGTGGCTACGGCAAGATCGTTCGGGCGATGCCCAACACCCCGGCACTGATCGGTTCCGGCATCACCGGTCTGTGTGCGCTGCCGGGCGTGTCGATGGCCGAGCGGCTGGGTGCCGAACGCATCCTGCAGGCTGTCGGCAGTACCCTGTGGGTCGCCGATGAAGCACAGATGGACGCCGTGACCGCCATCTCGGGGAGTGGTCCGGCGTACGTATTCCTGTTCATCGAAGCCCTGCAGCAAGCGGCGATGGAGCTTCGGCTGAGCCCCGCCCAGGCGCGCCAGTTGTCGATCGAAACGGTCCTCGGCGCTGCCAAGCTGGCCGTCCAGTCGGACGAAGCGGCGGGCATCCTGCGCGAGCGCGTGACGTCCAAAGGCGGGACCACCGAAGCGGCGCTGCTGACCATGGAGCAACTCGGTGTGCGCGCGGGCTTCATCGCCGGCGTTCTCGCCGCCAACAGCCGCAGCCGCGAATTGGGCGAGCTGCTGGGAAAGGATAGTTGATGGCCGGGCAGGCGGGCCTGTTCCTGCTGCAGGCGCTGACCGGCTTCCTGACTCTTGCGCTGCTGCTGCGATTCTACATGCAGGCGTTCCGGGTTTCCTTCAACAACCAGGTCGGGAACTTCGTCGTCGAGTTGACCAACTGGCTCGTCAAGCCCTTGCGCAAGGCCTTGCCGGGCTTGTTCGGGCTGGATCTGGCGAGCCTCCTGCCGGCTTACCTGTTGCAGCTCGTGTTCACCGCCGCCCTGGCTTCGTTGCAGGGCAGCATGGAAGTCTGGTCGCCGGCGACACTGCTGCCGCTGTTGCTGTGGCACGCCGTGCTGGCCACCTTGCGTTTCAGCATCTACCTGCTGATCGGCGCGCTGGTGCTGCAAGCGGTGCTCTCCTGGGTCAGCCCGTACTCGCCTTTGAGTCAGCCCGTCGCGCAGCTGACAAGGCCATTCCTGCGCCCGATCCAGCGTCTCGTACCGACCGTCGGTTCGATCGACCTTTCGCCGCTGATCGCCATTGTCCTCGCGCAGCTGCTCCTGATGTTCCTGTAGCCTTGCTTGACTGGTGGCGTGTCGATGGCGGCTCGCTGGCTCTGGTCGTCCATGTCCAGCCCGGCGCGAAGCAGACCGAGGTCGCCGGGCTGCATGGCGGCGCGCTGAAGATCCGGCTGGCGGCACCGGCGATCGACGGTCGCGCGAACACCGCCCTGGTCGACTACGTGGCGCGGCGGCTCGGCGTGCCGCGCGCCGCCGTCGAGTTGCGCAGTGGTCAGAAGTCGCGACGCAAGCGGCTGCTGGTGACTGGTGCTCCGGCAGGCGCCGCCAGGCTCCTGCTGGGTGGCTGACAAGCGCTTCCGTAGACCGCGGCGGCTTGCCGCCGTGCCACCATGTCACCCGCCCGGCGGTGTCCTCAGGCTTCGAAGACGATGCCGCCACCAACCAGCGTCATGCGCACCCGGCCGCTCATCTCGTAACCCAGGTAAGGCGTATTCTTGCCCTGGCTGCGCAGGGATTCGGCGCTGACCCGCCACGGTTCCGTCGGATCGAAGACGCAGACGTCGGCCGGACTGCCGATCGCCAGCGAGCCGGCGTCGATGCCGAGAATAGCGGCCGGGTCGCAGGTGACGCGGGCCAGCGCTTCGGCCAGCGGCAGGCTGGCCTGCTCGGCCCAGAGGAGGGTCAGCGGCAGCAGCAGTTCGAGGCCGGTGGCGCCCGGCAAGGCCTCGGCAAACGGCAGTTGCTTGCCGTCTGCATCGACCGGCGTGTGATCCGAACAGAGTGCCGCCAGGCCTTCCTGAGCGGCGGCGCGCAGCGCGTCGCGGTCGCTGGCGGCGCGCAGGGGGGGGTCGAAGCGAGCGTTGCTGTCGAAGTAGCCGATGTCGATTTCCGAGAGATGCAGGTGATGGATCGAGATGTCGCAAGTGACCTGCATGCCGGAACGTTTGGCCTCGCGGACCAGGGCAACGCCGGCGGCTGACGAGAGGCGCGACAGGTGCAGGCGGACGCCGGTTTCGGACGCCAGCAGCAGGGCCGTCGCGGTCGCGACCGTCTCGGCGGAAACCGGCACGCCGGTGAGGCCCAACCGGGACGCGACCTCGCCGTCGTGGGCGACGCCGTCGCCGGCCAGGAATTGATCCTGCGGCCGCAGGCGTACGGCGTAGCCGAAGGTGGCGGCGTACTGCATGGCGCGCAGCAGCAACTGCGTGTCGATCGGCTGGTTGGCCTGCGAGAAGCCGATGCAGCCGGCCCGCGCCAGGCCGTTCATCTCGGCCAGCCGCTGGCCGGCCAGCCCGTGGGTCAGCGCGCCGATCGGATAGACCCGCGCCAGGCCAAGCGTTTCACTGCGGCGGACGAGGCGTTCGACCAGACCCGGTTCGTCGAGCGGCGGTTTGCTATCCGGTGGACACGCCAGCGACGTGACGCCGCCAGAGACCGCCGCGCCGAGTTCCGGTTCGATGCCGCCCAGCCGCGTCGACAGGTCGACCAGCCCGGGGCAGACGATCAGCCCGGCCGCGTCGATCCGGCGGTCGGCGGCAAAGCCCGCTGGCGGCTGGCCGATGGCCGCGATTCGTCCGTCGCCGACGAACAGGTCGAGGCGGGAATCAAGGCCGCTTGCCGGGTCGATCAAGCGGGCGTTCTGGATGTGGAGATTTTGCCTGTTCATCGATCAGTTCCCGGCGACAATGCCCATCACCGCCATTCGCACGGCGATGCCGAAGGTGACCTGCGGCAGGATCACTGCCTGTGGTCCGTCGGCGACGTCGGAGTCGATTTCGACGCCGCGGTTCATCGGTCCGGGATGCATCACGATGGCGTCCGGCCGGGCCAGTGCGAGCATTGCCGGCGTCAGTCCGTAGCAGCGAAAGTATTCGCGGGCCGACGGCAGCAGGGCGCCATTCATCCGTTCGTTCTGGAGACGGAGCATGATCACCACGTCGCAGTCACGCAGCCCTTCACGCAGGTCGTGGTAGACCCGCACGCCCATCCGTTCGATGGCCGTCGGTAGCAGGGTCTGCGGCCCGACGGCGCGTACCTCGGCGGCGCCGAGTGTGGTCAGGGCATTGATGTCCGAGCGGGCGACGCGCGAATGCAGGATGTCACCGACCACCGCCACGACCAGATTGGCGAAATCCTGCTTGTAGTGGCGGATGGTGTACATGTCGAGCAGGCCCTGCGTCGGGTGTGCATGGCGTCCGTCGCCGGCATTCACCACATGGACGTCGTTGCGTCCGACCCGTCGCAGGTGGTCGGCGATCAGGTGCGGCGCGCCGCTGGCCGCGTGCCGGACGACGAACATGTCGGCGTGCATGGCAATCAGGTTGTCCACGGTGTCGAGCAGGGTCTCGCCCTTGGCGGTCGACGAGCGCGTCACGTCGAGGTTGATGACGTCCGCCGATAGCCGCTTGGCGGCGATCTCGAAGGTCGTACGGGTACGCGTCGAGTTCTCGAAAAAGACGTTGAAGACGCTCTTGCCGCGCAACAGCGGGACCTTCTTGACGTCGCGGTCGGAGACCTCGATGAAGCTCGACGCGGTATCGAGGATCTGCATCAGTACGTCGCGCGGCAGGCCCTCGATCGACAGCAGGTGGGTCAGTTCGCCATGGGCGTTGAGTTGCGGATTATGCATGCTCGGCGACGCTCCACTGCAGGCGGCCGTTGTCATTCGCCGAGAGCACCAGTTCCTGCGAGGGGTCGAGATCGACTCGCCAGGTGCAGTAATCGGCGCAGATCGGCAGCTGCCGACGGCCGCGATCGGCGAGAACGGCAAGCTGGATGCTCGCCGGGCGGCCGTAGTCGAACAGCTCGTTGATCGCCGCGCGCGTCGTTCGCCCGGTGTACAGCACGTCGTCGACCAGGATCAGCGGCCGGCCCTCGACGTCGAAGGGAATCGACGTCGGCTTGACGCCGGGATGCAGACCTTTTTCGCCGTAATCGTCGCGATAGAAGGAGACGTCGATCAGGCCGATCGGGTTCTCCAACGGCAGCAGCTCACGCAGGCGGCGGGCAACCCAGACACCGCCGCTGTGAATCCCGACGAGGACCGTTTCCGGGGAAAGTCGTGGTCGGATCAGGGTCGCGAGGTCGATACATTGGGCGTCGGCGTCGGGGAGTTCAATGGCGGGCATCGGTTGGGCGGTCATCGGCGGGTGAGAAAAGGGTCACCGGCCCATTTGCACGCTGGCTGGCCGGATCGTCGAAATAGTCCTGCAGGATCAATTGCGCAGCGACCGCGTCGAGATGCTTTCTGGCGCCGTGCGAGCGGTGTCCGGCGGCACGCAGCCGCTCCTGTGCTTCGATCGAGGACAGTCTCTCATCGGCATGATCGACGCTGAGCGCGAAGCGCCCGCGCAGCTGGTTGGCGAAGCGCTGACAGCGTGCGGTCATCGCGTGCGCCGTGCCGTCGAGCGCCAGCGGCCGCCCGACGACCAGCGTGCTCGGTCGCCATTCCCGGATCAGCGCCGCGATTGCCGCGAAGCGCGCACTGTTGCCCTCGCCGCGAATGATCGTCAAGGGATGCGCCTGGCGCAGCTGCCACTCACCAACGGCGACGCCGATGCGCTTTTCTCCGAAGTCGAACGCCAGCACGGTACCGCTCGGTTGCTCAGGCTCACGCATGGCCGACCTGGTCGGCGAGATTGGTGAGGCTGACACCCAGCAGATCGAGCGCCGACGCGAGCCTTTCCTCGTAGGGCAGTTCGAAGAGGATCGGCTGTTGGGCGGCAACGGTCAGCCAGGCATTCTGCGCCAGTTCGTGCTCGAGCTGGCCGGCCGACCATCCCGAGTAGCCGAGCGTCACCATCAGGTCGTGCGGTTGACCACTGTGCGCCACCGCCTGCAGGATGTCGCGTGAGCTGGTCAGGCCGACCTGCTCGTTGACCACCAGCGTTGACTGCCATTGGCCGACCGGCCGGTGCAGGACAAAGCCACGGTCGGTCTGCACCGGTCCGCCGAAAAGAACCGGCAGGTTGGCAAAACCCTCGGCCTCAAGCGGCACTTCGATCTTGTCGAGCAGGGTGCCCAGGCTCATGTCGATCGGCCGATTGACGATCACGCCCAGGGCGCCGCGTTCGTTGTGCTCGGCAACGTAGACCAGGGTCCTGGAAAAATACGGGTCCGCCATCGCCGGCATGGCAATGAGAAAATGATCGGTGAGATTGATGCTTGGCATGGGCTTATTCTAATCGGCGGCAACCAAGGACACAAAGCTAATCCATGTTTGATTCGATTCTGGTCTGGTTCCGGCGCGACCTGCGTGACTTCGATCACGCCGCACTCGGCGAGGCACAAAGGCGCGGCCGGCGGGTCTACTGCGCGTTCGTTTTCGATCGTGAAATCCTTGACGGGCTGACGCAGCGCGGCGATCGCCGCGTCGAGTTCATTCGCGAATCGCTGGTCGAGCTCGACGGCGCGTTGCGCCGGCGCGGTGGTGGCTTGCTGGTACGCCATGGCTGGCCGGTCGACGAGATTCCGGCACTGGCCAGGGAGTTGGCGGTGGCGGCAGTGTTCGCCAATCGCGATTACGAGCCACAGGCCAAGCGCCGCGATAGCGCGGTCAGCGCCGCGTTGGCGGTCGACGGAATCAGCTTCGAATCGTTCAAGGATCAGGCGCTGCTTGACGGTGACGAGGTGCTGACCCAGGCCGGGCGACCGTTCACGGTGTTTACGCCGTACCGGAACGCCTGGCTCAAGCGGCTCGGCGAGGACGACTGGCAGCCCTACCAGGGACGATCGGGAACGCTCGCCACGACCTCAGCCGGTGGCGGCGTGCCGCCACTGGCGGCGATCGGTTTTGCCGCGACCGACCTGCGAGCGCTCGGCATCGTCCCCGGGATGGCCGCTGGCCAACAATTGCTGGACGATTTTCTCGGGCGCATTTCGCGCTATCGGCAGCAGCGTGATTTCCCGGCTGTCAAGGGCGTTTCTTACCTCTCGGTGCACCTCCGTTTCGGGACCGTATCGATCCGCGACCTGGTCGCCCGCGCGGTCGCGGCGGGCGCCTTGCGCGCGCCGCAAGAAGGTGGCGAAGGAGCGGCGACGTGGCTTGCCGAGCTGATCTGGCGCGACTTCTACTTCATGATCCTCGATCGCTTTCCGAGGGTCGTCGAGGGTGCTTTCAAGCCCGCTTACGACGCCATTTCGTGGCAGCAGGGGAGGGCGGCGGATGCCGCTTTCGCGGCATGGTGCGCCGGAGGAACCGGCTATCCGCTGGTCGACGCGGCGATGCGCCAGCTCAACGGCACCGGCTACATGCATAACCGCCTGCGGATGCTGGCCGCGTCCTTTCTCTGCAAGGATCTGGGGATTGACTGGCGGCGTGGCGAAGCCTACTTCGCGCGGCAGCTCAACGATTTCGACCTGTCGGCCAATAACGGCGGCTGGCAATGGGCGGCGTCGAGCGGTTGCGACGCGCAACCCTATTTCCGTATTTTCAATCCGCTGACACAGTCCGAACGCTTCGACCCCGGCGGCAAGTTCATCCGCCGCTATCTGCCGGAACTGGCCGCAGTGCCCGATCGCTTCATTCACGCGCCCTGGCAGATGAGCGCCGCCGAGCAGCTCGCCTGCGGTGTCGTCATCGGGCGCGATACGCCAGCGCCGTGGGTTGACCATCAGCAGGCGCGGCGGCAGACGCTGCAGCGCTATGCAGTGGTCAGGAACCTCGCTGCGCGCTGACGTGGTCCGCCACCAGACGTAGCAGTTCGTCTTCCTGGTAGGGTTTGCCCAGGTAGTGGTTGACGCCGAGCGCCAGGGCGTGCTGCCGATGCTTGTCCGCCGTGCGCGAGGTGATCATGATGATCGGAACGTCCCGCAGGCGCTTGTCGGCACGCACGTTGCGGGTGAACTCGAAGCCGTCCATGCGCGGCATCTCGATGTCCACCAGCAGCACGTCGGGGATCACCGCCACCAGTTGTTCGAGTGCGTCGGTACCGTCCTTGGCGGTCATCACCTGGTAGCCCTCGCGCGCCAGCAGACGGCTGGTGATCTTGCGCACGGTCAGCGAGTCATCGACGATCATCACCGTCGGCAGGGTGGCGGTGACGCTGTCGGCCGCCGCCGGCTCGCGTACCGTCGGCACCGGCAGCACTGTCGGCCCGGTGCGCGGGCGACTGCCGAGGGCAACCGGGTTGAGGATCAGCATCACCTGGCCATTGCCGAGAACCGTCGCGCCGGCGACGCCGATCACCCGCGCCAGTTGCGGCCCGATGTTCTTGACGACGATCTCCTGATTGCCCAGGACCTCATCGACCTGCAGGGCAATTCGCCGGCTGCCGCTGCGCAGCAGCAGAACCCAGTACTGGTGATGCTTTTCCGGTAGCGCCTGGCCGTCGCCGAGCAGATGGGGCAGATAGTGAAAAGGATACTGGCTACCGGTCCACGTCGCTGCGTGAGCCTCACGAATACGCGTCAGCCCCTTTTCCTTGAGATCGAGGACCTGCTCGATCATCGCCGCGGGAATCGCATACTCGCGGTGGCCGGAGCGAACCAGCAAGGCCTTGGTGACCGCCAGCGTAAGTGGCAGGTAGAGACGGAAGGTGGTGCCCTGGTCGGGCCTGGACAGTACCTCGATGCGACCGCCCAGGCTGGTCACCGCGCTCTTCAGGACGTCCATGCCGATACCCCGTCCGGCGATACGAGAGACGCCGCTGGCGGTCGAGATACCCGGGGCAAAGATCATCTCGACGACGTTCGCTTCGTCGGCGGCTTCGTCACTGGTCAGCAAGCCTGCGGCCAGGCCGCGTTCGCGCAAGCGCTGCAGGTCGAGTCCGGCGCCGTCATCGGCAAAGGCAATGATGATTTCGTTGCCCTCCTGGCTCAGGGTCAGCGACAGCTCGCCGATCTCCGGCTTGCCCTTGCTCCGACGAAGCGCTGCGTCTTCGAGGCCGTGTGCAATCGAGTTGCGCAACATGTGCTCGAGCGGCGCCAGCATCTTGTCGAGAACGGTACGGTCGAGTTGCAGCTGCGCACCGTTGATGTCCAGGTTGGCCCGCTTGCCGAGCTCCTTGCCGGCCTGCCGGACGATGCGGTAGAGGCGGTCGGCGATGCTGGCGAACGGCACCATGCGGACCGACATCAGCTCCTGCTGGACTTCGCGGTTCAGACGCGACTGGGCGAGGATCGCCGCGTTGGCGTCGTCGAGGTTCTTCAGCAGATTCTGCTGAACCGTGGCGACGTCGTTCACCGACTCGGCCATCATCCGCGTCAATTCCTGGAAACGTGTGAAGCGGTCGAATTCGAGCGGATCGAAATCGCTTGCGCGGCGCTCGTCGACCAGGGCCGTGCGTGACTGCATCTGCAACTCGGCCTGGAGTTCGATGTCGCGCAACTGCCGGCGCAGACGGATGACGTTCTCGGTCAGGTCGAGCAGGGATCCCTTGATCGCCCGCATCTCGCCTTCGATCCGCGAGCGGGCAATCGACAACTCGCCGGCTTCGTTGACCAGCCGGTCGATCAGGTCGGCGCGAACGCGCAGCAGCGCACGTTGGCCGGCAGCGTCGGTGTCCGCGTCGGCTGGCTCGGCCGGCCCCCCGGGCGCCCGCTGATCGGCTGTCGTGCCCGAGCTTTCGGCCGCGGAGAGTTCTTCCGGCGCCATCTCCGAGGCAGTCTCGTCGGGCACCTCGACCGGCGCGTCGGCCGATTCGCCGCGCTGCAGGTGTTCGACAATCTGGACAATGACGTCGAAGGCGTTGTCGATATCGTCGATCAGTTGCAACGGCGCGTGGTCGACCTGCTGCGCTTCGGCCATGCGCGTCTCGATGGCGTGCGTCAGTTCGCCAAGGTTCATCGCGCCGGCCATCCGTGCGCTCCCCTTGAGGGTATGGAACAAGCGCGCCAGGCGACGAAGGACGTCGGTGTCGGCCGGGTTGCTTCGCCAGGCGCGCAACTGCGCGGCAATGTTCTGGGTCAGGTCGACGGCTTCCTCGAGAAACAGCGGTAGCAGTTGTTCGTCGAGTTCGTCCTGCATTTCCGGAATGGCGATCGCGGCGCTGCCCGACGGCAGCCCTGCCGGCTCGGGCGCGCTGATCGCTGCCGGCGTGTCGGTGGCCAGCGGCGCCTGCTCCTCGTCGGTTTCGGCAAGCACCGGTGGCTGCTTGCCGAGCGCCTCGGGGTAAAGCGTCGCCAGTGCGTCGACCAGCGACGGCACCTCGTCCGGCTGCTGGTCAGCGGCGATCTCGGGCAGCATCACGGCCAGCGCGGCGATCGCCTGCCGGAGAATCTCCAGTCCGTCCGGATGCTCCGGGTGGGCGGTGTGATTTCGTCGCAACAAGGCGTGTTCGAGCGCCAGGCCCAGACGATGGACGACCTCGATGCCGACCGTTCCAGCGATGCCGGCAAGCGTGTGAGCGGCACGGTACATCTCGTGCGCCGTCGGCGCCGCCGGGTCGGCTTCAAGAGCCGCCAATTCGCGCTGCAGAGTGGCGAGATGACCGCCGGCTTCCTCGTTGAAGATCTCGGCCAGTGCCGGCGCGATCGACAGTCGGGCTCGCAGCTCTCCACCTTCGCCGGTCGCCGCCGCGACGGCGACCGGCTCGTCAGCCGGCGGGCCGGCGGCCTCGGCCAGCGCCTGCACATCCGCTGCACCGGCTGCAGCGATCGCTTCGCCTGGCGGCCGGGAATCGGCGGCAGCTTCGCTGCCGCACCGCAGCGACTCCGCCAGGGCCATCAGGCTCACGGCATCGGGCGCCTGGCGTTCACCGGTCTTGAGGTGTTCGACCCAGGAGAGAAAGACGGTGTACGCCTGATCGAGCAGGTCGAGGATCACGGACGTGACTTCGTGCTCCTGGCGCAGCCAGAGATTGAGCACCTGCTCGACCGACCAGGCCGCCTCACCGAAATCCTTCAGTCCGACCATCCGGCCACTGCCCTTCAGCGTGTGCACCGAACGGCGGAGCGCGGTCAGCACCTCGACGTCGTGCGGTTGCGCTTTCAGGAGGGTCAGGTTCCGATCCATGCTGGCCAGCACTTCGGCGGCTTCCTCGAGGAAGATCTCGAGAATTTCCGCGTCGACTTCCTCGGTCGTCGCTTGCGAGAGCTGAATCGTCTCTGCCGACGGCTGTGGCGCCTCGGATGCCTGCGGTTTTAGCACCGCCATCAGTTCAACGATCTGTCGCCTGGCATCGCCACCGGCAGACAAGGCCGACAGCAGCTGTTGACTGTGCTGAGCGAGCGTCTTGTCGCCAACCAGGTCGGCGTCCTTGTGCAGCGCCTTGAGAGTCTGCTGCACCTCCTGGCGCAGAGCCGCATCCGCCGGCTGCGCCCGCAGCGAGGTGAGCAGGGCGTGGACGTCGAGCTTGCGCTGCTCGAGTTCGCGTTCGACGCTCGCAGCCGGTTTGCCAGCGACCGACATCCGGGCGGTGCCGGCCTGCATCTTGTTGACGAATGCCTCGAAGTCGACGGCGCCGTGCTGCAAGGCGTCGACAAAGAAGCCGACCAGCGACAGCTGTTCGGCGAGACGTTCGAAGTCCGCCTCGTGCGGCGTGTACTCCGGCGCCGCGAAGGTCCTGATGTCGGCTGCGCACTCCTTGAGGACCGCGACTGCGGCGTCGTGGCGCATCATCGTCAGGGCACCGATGACCTGCCGCATCGGGTTGTCGAGACCGTCCAGGTCGGCACGCTTCTCGGCGTCCCGGAAAAAGCCGTCGAGTACCTGTTCGATTTGCGTCAGGTTGTTCTGAATCTCGCGCGCGACCTGGCTGACCAGCAGCTTCTCCTGCGCCTGGCGCGACATTTCGTCGAGCGACGGCAGCTCGGACTCCGGTTGTGGCGGCGTACCGGCAAGGCAGGCATGGACCCGATCAACCATCACATTGACCTGGTGCGTAAAGCTGCTGTCGAGATACTGGATGTTCGCTTGTGCGCTGTGCGCGAGCAGGATCGCGGTCGCCGTTTCCATCGCCAGCGCTTCGGTCTGGCCGCTCGGCGTGCGGGTCAGGAAGCTCGCCACCTCGGCAATCACGCCGGCCAGACGCTGGTAGTCGGCCTGCCCGAGATCGTCGACCACCGCCGACAGGGCCGTGGTGCTGGTCTCGAAGCTTGGCAACGCCTGGGTCGTGCCGGCGCAAAACCGGTTCCACGCTTCCTCGGTAGCGGCGATTGCTTCGCGCAGCCGGCGGCGGACCGATTCGAGGGCGACCGGCGCCTCGGGCGCCGCGGCGGGCAGCAATGCGGCCAACTGATAGGCGCGCTTGACGCGGCGCACCGAGCGGTTACGGCTGTCGGCATTGCCGACCAGATAAAGCGCGTCGCGCATCAAGCGTTCGGCGACATTGCTCGAACCCTCGAGCAGTCGGCGAATCTGCAGATCGATGCGGGTGCACAGTTGGCGGGTGTCGGCGTCCGGCGCCAGTGCCCGTTCGGCCAGGGCGGACATGAAAGCGGTCGCTACCCACCAGAACGAGCGTGCGGCAGGCGCCTCCTGAATGGCTTCGATGCGCCTGACGGCGTCGAGCATCTCCGGCACGCCGGCACCGTCCTGCGGCGCCCGCAGCCACGACAGCAGGCCACGCTGGAAATGTGCCCGCTGCTGCCGCAGGCGTTGCTGGAACTCGGCGCGGCCGATCTTCGGCGTGCCGCCGGCGCGACGTGGCGGCCGCACGCCGAGGCTGGGGAAGAAGAGGTCGGTCGGCAAGGCGCGTTCGTGTCCGCGTGCCGTCTGCAGTTCTCGGTACAGTGGCAGCAGCCGCAGCGGCTGATTCGGCTGGTTGCCCAGCAGGTCGTCAAGATAATGGCGGAGAGCGGCCATGGCGCGTTGCGCGAGGGCGATGACCTCCGGTGTGGCTGGACGCTGTTGCTGCTCGACCGCCTCGAGCAGCGATTCGAGCGCTTCGGCAAACTGCGTGACGCCGTCAAGGCCGACGATGGTCAGCGCGCCATGCACCTGATGCAGATGCGTGCGACAGAACCTGACCTGCGTGAAATCACCGCTCGCGCCGACCGCGCTGGCGGTGAACGCCTGCAGCGCCGCGTCGCCGCGCTCCAGTGCGAGGTCGATTTCGCTCTTGACCCAGGTCAGCGGGCCGATATCGAAGTCCGTCGGGGCATTCATCCGGGAAGGTCTCTCCAGGTCACTCTCTTGGCGCCGCTGCGCAAGAGCCGCCAATCAACCGGCTGCGCGGCCAAGCTACTGCGTTGTCCACTCGCTCGTTCCTGCCTGTCCAGGCGATCGGTCTGATCGTTCGCCTGCTTGCCTGTCGGCCCACTGACGACCATGCCGATGCCCGAACTCAGCTCACCTTGAAGCCGGCGACCGAACCCTTCAGCTCGGTTGCCAGACCGGCCAGTTCGCCGATGGCGGTTGCCGTCTTTTGCGTGCCGGCGGTCGTCTGTCCGGTGACCTGAAGGATTTCCTGCATCTTGCGGGCCACCTTGGTGGCCGATTCCGATTGTTGACGGGTCGCGGCGGCGATCGTCTCGATCAGCGCAGTGAGCTCGCTCGACACTTCGCCGATCTCGGCCAGCGCCTGCCCGGCGGCGTCGGAGAGTCTGGCGCCTTCGACGACGCCGCGGGTCGACTCCTCCATCGCCGAAACCGTGTCCTGGGTATCGGTCTGGATGGTCCTGACGATCGCGCCGATCTGTTTGGTGGCCTCGCCCGAACGCTCGGCAAGCCGCTGCACCTCTTCGGCGACGACCGTGAAGCCACGTCCCGCCTCGCCGGCCGAGGCCGCCTGGATGGCAGCATTGAGTGCCAGAACGTTGGTTTGCTCGGTGATGTCCGAGATCAACTCGACGATTTCGCCGATTTCCTGCGACGATTCGCCGAGCCGCTTGATTCGTTTCGACGTTTCCTGGATCTGGTCGCGGATCTTGTTCATTCCCTTGATCGAGTCCTCGACCGCCTGTGTTCCCTTGGCCGCCGCCGCCAGCGACTGGCGGGCGACGGTTGCCGACTGCTTGGCATCGGTGGACACGTTGGTCATCGACGACGACATGGCCAACACCGACTGGCCCGCCGACTTGATTTCGGCAGTCTGCCGCTCGGCCGCAGCGAGCAATTCGGTGGACGTCTGCTGCGCCATGCCGGTGGCGACCGTGACCCGGCTCGCGGCATCGTTGATGCGACCGACCAGGACGCGAAGTTCTTCGATGGTGTAATTGATCGAGTCGGCGATGGCGCCGGTAATGTCTTCGGAAACAGTCGCGGTGACCGTCAGGTCGCCGTCGGCGAGGTCGCCGAGTTCGTTCATCAGGCGCAGGATCGCGCCCTGGTTCTGGCGGTTGACCAGCTCGGTTTCCTGCCGGCTTTTCTCGGCAACCTCGGCCTGACGGCGGCTTTCCGTCAGGTAGGTCCTGGCCAGCAGCAAGAGCAGGCCGATCGCCAGCACGATCAGTCCGGCCAGCGCGAAGCCGTAACCGGTGCGCTTCATCACCGTGCCCTGATAGGCTTGCGCCAGCTGGTCGGTCGCGCCAAGCAGTTGTTCGCTGTCGTGAAAGATCTGCGAACCCGCCTGTTTGGCGATCACCAGCCGTTGCAGGTTGCCGAGGATGCCGCCGACTGCCGTGCGGTACTCGCCGAAACTGGCGTCGAGGTCATTGAGCTTCTGGCGGGTATCCGGGTCGCTGGTGGCGGTGATGCGAAGCACCTCGCTGCCCTTGCCGAGCGCTTTCATGACGTCACGAAAGGTGTTGGTGTCCTTGCCCAGCAAGAACGCGACTTCCGAGTCGATGGCGTCGCCGACGAGCAGCGCGTTGGCATTCTTGGCAATCCGCTGGGTGAGCATCACCAGTTGGTTGGCGGCCGCGATTTCGCGGATGCCGGCGCCGCTTTGCAACTTCAACGCCGCGACCTGCTCCGACAGCTCGAGCAACTGCGGATTCTTGTCGTTGATCGATGCGACGTCCTTGCCCAGGGAGATCAGGTTCTTTTCCATCTCGAGCAGTCGGGCGGCGTTCTTGTCGGTCTTGTCCCAGGCCTGCGTCAGCGCCTGCAACTGTGGCTCGACGCTGCTCGGCGACGCGGGCACCTGCGTGCCGCCCAGTTCGCCGCCGTTGGTCAGGCTGGCGAGCTTGCCGGCGAAACTGTCACGCGATTCGCGCAGTTGCTTGAAGGCTGCCGGGTCGCCGAGCAGGGCCAGGCTGGAAGCCTTGGCCAGCCGCTGCGAAAGCATCCCCATGTCACCGGTCGCGGCGATGTAGGCGGTGCCGTAGGTCGATTGCCGGTCGTCGCGATAGACCACGACGGCGATCACCAGCATCGTCAGCAGCAGCGCACCACCCAGGATCTGCAGCCGTTTGACGACCGGGTAGCGGCCCAGCACGGCGGCAACCGGTGACCCTGCCCCGCCCTCCGGCTCGTCTGCGTCCATCACCGTGCGCGCCACCAGGGTCTCGCCTGCCGGGTCTGTGCTGGCGGACAGGAAGCCCGGCAACTTGGATTTGAACGTCATTTTGCTTCTCCGGTTACACGGTATCCACGACGCCAGTGGCGGCCGTCTGGCGTCTGCGCGGCGCGCGCGTTCACACGCCGATGTCCATGAACGTCTCGTCGGCCAGCAGCTCGCGGACCTTGAGCTTCTTCCAGCGACGTCCTTCGTTGTCGGAATACGATTCGTGCGCCCACGCCGGCGCCGCCGGATCCGACGGCTCGGCGTTTAATGCTTCGACATTGCGCAGGCCGATCATGCGGGTGACCAGCAAGGCGGCGTTGCTACCGTGGCGGGTGCCGATCAGAAGCAGCCGCGAACTGGCATTCTGCGGCGTCGGCTCCTTGCCGAGAAAGGCAGAGAAGTCGACGGCGGAATAGAGATTGCCGCGGATATTGGCGATGCCCGCGAACCAGGGACGGGTCAGCGGCACCGTCGTCAGCGGCGTCAGCGGGACGATCTCGCCCGAGTCCGCCAGGTCGAGCAGCCAGTACTCCGAGCCTGCCTGGATACCGAGCAAGCCGGCGGCAGTCTGATCGCCGGTACCCGCGAGTCGCGCCGCAAGATACGACTGGAAGTCATGCAGACTGATCTTCTTGGTCATGCGCTGGCGACCCGTCTACAGCGCGGCGATCTTGGCCAGCAACTCCTGGCCGTTGACCGGCTTGACCAGATAATCCTGGGCGCCCTGCCGCAAGCCCCAGATCTTGTCCGTTTCCTGCCCCTTGGTGGTACATACGATGACCGGGATGTTGCGGGTGGTCTCGTCGCGGGTCAGGGTGCGGGTCGCCTGATAGCCGTTCAGGCCCGGCATGACAACGTCCATCAGGACGAGGTCCGGCAATTCGCTTTTCGCCTTGGCGATTCCCTCTTCACCGCTCTCCGCGGTAATTACCTCGTAGCCGCTACTGGTCAGCAAGGCTTTCATGACATGGCGTTCGGTCGGCGAATCGTCAACGACGAGGATCTTCTTGATGGTCATGGGGTCGGGCTCCCTCAGGCTGACGGCGGCGCAAAAGTGGCAACCGTTTGCAGGAGACTGTCTTTGGTGAAGGGCTTGGTCAGATACTGGTCCGAGCCGACCATGCGGCCGCGGGCCCGGTCGAACAGGCCGTCCTTTGACGACAGCATGATCACTGGCGTGCCGCGGAAGCGCTGGTTCTTCTTGATCAGCGCACAGGTCTGATAACCGTCGAGACGCGGCATCACGATGTCACAGAAGATGACGGCTGGCTGATGATCGGAGATTTTTGCCAGGGCGTCGAAACCATCCTCGGCCAGCAGAACCTGGCAGCCGGCCTGCACGAGGAAGATCTCCGCGCTACGCCGGATGGTGTTGCTGTCATCGATAACCATGACCTTGACGCCGCGCAGGTTTGCCGCTTCAGCCAATTCTCTCCTCTCCTCCAGAGTGCGTCAGGTTATTGTTTTAAAGGTCTTCCTGATCGGGCGGTTTGATCCGCGGACACTACTATACCGCATTGTCTTCAGATCTCGACCATTTCGAAGTCTTCCTTGCGTGCACCACATTCGGGGCAGGTCCAGTTGATCGGGATGTCCTGCCAAAGCGTACCCGGTGCGATCCCTTCGTCCGGCAAGCCTGCCGATTCGTCATAAATGAAGCCGCAGGTCAGGCACATCCAGGTACGGTATTGCTGCTCGTTTGCTGTGGTCATGGTTACCGTCTGTTTTCGGTTAGAATCGCTGAACAACCTGCAGATTCTAGCCAATGCCCTCTCTTGCTGCCAAGACTTTCTTTCCTTGGCAGAAAACCTCTACCTTCGCGGCCTGTTGCCGATGAACCAGAACACCGCCCGACTGTCGCCGCCGATGGTGTTGACCTTCGCCGCCAGCGACCCTTCCGGAGGCGCCGGACTGCAGGCCGACCTGATGACCATCGCGTCGATGGGCTGTCACCCGTTGTCGGTGACCACTGCCCTGACCGTGCAGGATACCGTCGGCGTCAGCAGCATCCTGGCGATCGACGCCGACTGGGTCGACGATCAGGCGCGGACGCTGCTCGAGGACATGCCGGTGGCGGCTTTCAAGATCGGTCTGCTGGGCAGCATCGAGAACATCGTGGTGATCGCCGAAATTCTCGCCGACTACCCCGGTGTGCCGCTGGTACTCGACCCGGTGCTGGCTTCCGGACGCGGCGACGAACTGGCCGACGAGGAAATGGTTGCCGGGCTGCGTGACCTGTTGCTGCCGCTGACTACCGTCCTGACGCCAAACACGCTCGAAGCGCGTCGACTCGCCACGACCGGCGACCAGGACGAGGGTCAACATCCGACGCTGGTCGACTGCGCGCAGCGCCTGTTGTCGTCCGGCTGCGGGTACGTGCTGCTGACCGGCACGCACGACAGCACGCCGCGGGTGGTCAACAGCCTCTACGGTGGGCCAGACGGCCAGCTGTTGCGCCGCGACGTGTGGGACCGCCTGCCCGGCAGTTACCATGGCTCGGGCTGCACGCTGGCTTCGGCGCTGGCTGCGCAACTGGCGATCGGCTTGCCGGTGAGCGACGCGACTGGCGCTGCGCAGGAATACACCTGGCAGGCGCTGGCCGCCGGCTTTCGGGCCGGCATGGGTCAATTCCTGCCCGATCGCTTCTTCCGGATGCATGCTGCCGACAGCGTTCGCGATGGCTGAAACCGCGCCGACGCCGCTGCGCGGTCTGTACGCGATCACGCCCGACTGTCTGGCGCCGAAGGTCTTGCTCGACCGCGTCCGGGACGCCTTGCGCGGCGGTGCGGTACTCGTCCAGTATCGCGACAAGGGTCGCGACGCCCGCCGTCGGGCCGAGACGGCCTGCGCCTTGCTCGCCCTCTGCCGGCAGTTTGGCGCCCGCCTGCTGATCAATGACGATCTGGCGCTGGCGCTGGCGGTCGGTGCCGACGGGGTGCACCTTGGTGTCGACGATGGCGACCTGCCGGCAGCACGGCAGGCGCTGGCCGGCGGACGCCTGCTCGGTGCGTCGTGTTACGACGATTTCGAGCGCGCCCGTAGCGCCGCCGCCGCCGGTGTCGATTACGTCGCTTTCGGGGCGATGCATCCATCATCGACCAAGCCACTGGCGGTACGCGCGTCGCCGTCGCTGTTCAGCCGCTGCCGTGCCGAGCTGCAGTTGCCGGCCTGCGCCATTGGCGGCATCACGGTCGACAACGCGCCGCCCTTGCTGGTCGCCGGCGCCAGCCTGCTGGCGGTGGTCAGCGACCTCTTCGAGGCGCCCGATGTGGCGTCACGCGCCGCCGCCTATCAACGACTATTCGAGGAAAATGCTCGTGATCTCCCGCAATCAACAGCTCTTTGAGCGTGCCCAGCAACACATTCCGGGTGGCGTCAACTCGCCGGTGCGCGCTTTTCGCTCGGTCGGCGGCACACCGCGCTTCCTGGTCGAAGGTTGCGGCTGTCGCGTCACCGACGCCGACGGCAAGAACTACATCGACTACGTCGGTTCCTGGGGGCCGCTGATCGTCGGCCACGCCCATCCGGCGGTGATCGCCGCCGTTCAGCAGGCGGCCGTCAGGGGTCTTTCGTTCGGCGCGCCTACCGAAAGCGAGGTGGACATCGCCGAATTGCTCTGCGAGATGTTGCCCTCGCTCGAAATGGTGCGCCTGGTGAGTTCCGGCACGGAAGCGACGATGAGCGCCATCCGCCTGGCGCGCGGCTACACCGGGCGCGACCTGCTGATCAAGTTCGAGGGCTGCTACCACGGCCATTCGGACAGCCTGCTGGTCAAGGCCGGCTCGGGAATGCTCACCCTTGGCAATCCGAGCTCGGGCGGCGTGCCGGCCGATGTCGCCAAACACACCCTGGTTCTCGACTACAACGACGAAGCCGGACTGGCCGCCGCGTTTGCCGAGCATGGCGCGCAGGTCGCCGCGGTGATCGTCGAACCGGTGGCCGGCAACATGAACCTGATCGCCCCGCGGCCGGCCTTCCTGAAGGCGCTGCGCGAGCTCTGCAGCCGGCATGGCGCGGTGCTGATCTTCGACGAAGTGATGACCGGCTTTCGCGTCGGCGGCCAGGGCGCGCAAGGCGTCTACGACATCGTGCCGGACCTCACGACGCTCGGCAAGGTGATCGGCGGCGGCATGCCGGTCGGCGCCTTCGGTGGCCGGCGCGAGATCATGGGCAAGATCTCGCCCCTCGGGCCGGTCTATCAGGCCGGTACGCTGTCCGGCAATCCGGTCGCGGTCGCCGCCGGCCTGGCGACGCTGCAACTGCTGCGCGCGCCGGGGTTCTACGAAATCCTGACGCAGCGCGCAGGGCAGCTGATCGAGGGGCTGCGGGCAGCGGCGAGCAAGCACGGCGTGCCGTTCTCGGCACAGTCGATAGGCGGCATGTTCGGGCTCTATTTTCGTCCCGAGTGCCCGCGGAATTACGCCGAGGCTATGGCTTGCGATACCGACGCGTTCAAGCGTTTCTTTCACGGCATGCTCGACGCCGGCCACTATTTCGCGCCGTCGGCGTTCGAGGCGGGCTTCGTCTCGGTGGCGCATGGCGAGGCCGATGTCGCCGCCACCGTCGCTGCCGCCGAAGCGGTGTTCAGCGCCTGGTAAGGGGTCGCGCGGCTGGTCGGGGCGGCCGGTGTGGCGCTCAGGCGGTGCGGCGGTGCGCCGCGCGGTTACTCTGGATTCGGCGTTTCTCGAAGAATTTCAGGCCGACATACATGCAGGCGCCGATCATCACCATGGCGACGACCAGCGCCGAGTAGGCGATTTGCCAGGGGATGCCCTCGGTGACCATCGAGAACTCGGACATGCCGCCCATGCCGGCCAGCACGTTGATCGGCATGAATATCACGCTGAGCACCGTCAGCCGCTTGATGTCCTTGTTCTGGTTGATGTTGATCGCACTGTCGGTGGCGTCCATCAGGAAGTTCAGCTTGTTGAACAGGAATGCCGTGTGGCCGTCGAGCGACTCGATATCGCGCAGGATCTCGCGTCCGTCGGCCAGTTGCGCTTCCGAGAGGAAGCCGCCGCGCAGCAGGAACGACAGCGCCCGCCGCGTATCGAGGACATTGCGCCGGGTGCGTCCGTTGAGGTCTTCCGCTTCCGAAATCGCCGCCAGAATCTCGGTCGCTTCCTGGTCGGTGACATGCGAGCGCAGGACCTGCCGGCCGACCCGTTCGAGTTCGGCGTACACCGCCTCCAGCGCGTTGGCCGAGTATTCGACATCGGCGGCGTAGAGGTCGAGCAGTACGTCCTTGCCGTCGGCGACATAGCCGGGCCGGGTGCGCGCCCGCGCCCGCTGCAGGCGAAACACCGGCAACTCCTCGGTGCGGATGGTGAACAGGATTTCGTTCTGCAGGATCAGCGCCACCGGGACGTTGCGTGATTCCTCCTTGGTGTCGAGCAGGAAGTCGGAGTGCAGATGGGTGTGTCCCTCGTCGTCGACGTAGAAACGCGCGCTCGCCTCGAGGTCGGTCAGGCTGCCAGGATCAGGCAGGTCAACGTCGAAGCGCTTGCCTATCCAGCCACGGATCTTCTTCGTCGGGGCGATCAGGTCGACCCAGATCGGTTTGACGTTCTGCAGGTCTTCCGGGCCGTTGACGGTGATCTGGCGCAGGCGGCCGTCACGCAGTTCGAAAGCGGTGGTGGTCGTTTTCTCGTTGCGGTAGTGGCTGTCGTCGATCAGTTCCTCGAGGACATCGTCGGGGAGAATCGCCAGGATCGGGTCGGCGCCTTCCTTGACTTCATCCCAGACGACCAGTCGCTCGTTCGGTTCCAGCGATTCGAGAATGTAGGCCACTTCCTTTGGCGGCATCAGCCTGAGCTTCTGGCGAAGCTCCATGCGATAGCGTTGCTGGATCTCCAGATTGGCTTCGTCGAGCGACGGTGAGTCCTGCTCACGCAACAGCGGCTCGACCAGTTCCTCGACCCGCTTCTGCAGCGAGAGCAGCGAACGTATTTCGTCGAGATGAACGTCGGCGAGGCCCTTTTGCAGCGTATCTGGCGCAAGCAGCTTGTTTTCTTCGCTCAAGGTGTCGCCTCCCGGAGGGTGGTTACAGGACAACAAGGGGCGGCAGTTTAGCACCGCCAGAGCAGCCGCGTGTGTGCTTTTTGCGCCCTCCCGGGGAGAAATGAAACAACTTGAAATCCTTTTCCGATCAAGTCCGTGGCAACGAAGGCGAAGGCCGCCAAAAGGTGACTTGCGCTTCTTGTTGTCGGCTTGCATTGGTCCTAGAATCGCGCCTTCGTTGCCGCGCTGCCGCAGGCGGGGAGATCGCCGCCAGGCTTGCCGGACGGCGTCCCGGAAACCGCTTGGCTGCCGCTCACCGGACGACTCGCTTGAACCGACGACGGGTCGGCAACGGCGATGCCAACGCCATGACCAGCACTGCCCCCGGGGAGGGACGATGACCGCAGAAAGTGCGCCACACGACGACAAGTCGGGACTGGCGGCGACCGCACTGGCGGCGATGGGCGTGGTTTTTGGCGACATTGGCACCAGCCCGCTGTACACCATGAAGGAAGTGTTTGGTGGTCACCATCCGCTGGCGGTCAATGTTGACAGCGTCCTCGGCATCCTCTCGCTGGTCTTCTGGGCGCTGACCATCACCGTCTCGCTCAAGTACGTGCTGGTCATCACTCGCGCCGACAACAAGGGCGAGGGCGGCATCATGGCGCTGACGGCGCTGGCGCTGCGGACGGCCAACGCCTCGCCGCGCGTCCTGTGGGCGATGTCGGCGCTGGGCATTTTCGGTGCCGCGCTGTTCTACGGCGACGCCGTGATCACCCCGGCGATGTCGGTGCTGGCGGCGATCGAAGGCCTCGAAGTCGTCGCGCCGAGCCTTGAGCCCTACGTCCTGCCGGTCACCGTTGCCATCCTGATCGTCCTGTTCGTCTTCCAGCGCCACGGTACGGCCGCCGTCGGCGCCTTGTTCGGCCCGCTGATGTTGTTGTGGTTCGCCACCCTCGGCGCGCTCGGGCTGTGGAACGTGATGCAGCATCCGTCGGTGCTGCTGGCGATCAATCCCTGGTACGCGCTGCGCTTTGTCTTCGAACATCGGGGACTGGCTTTCCTGGCGCTCGGCTCGGTGGTGCTGGCGATCACCGGCGGCGAAGCGCTTTACGCCGACATGGGCCATTTCGGACGGCGGTCGATCAAGTGGGCGTGGTTTGCCTGCGTCTTCCCGCTGCTGTATCTCAACTACCTTGGCCAGGGCGCCCTGATCCTCGCCGACCCGGCCGCGGTCGACAATCCGTTCTTCCTGATGGTGCCCAGCGATCTGCTGCGCATACCGCTGGTAGTGCTGGCCACCGTGGCGACGGTGATTGCCTCGCAGGCGGTGATTTCCGGCGCTTTTTCGCTGACCAGCCAGGCCATGCAGCTGGGTTACTGCCCGCGTATCCGCGTCAAGTTCACGTCGGAACGCGAGAAGGGCCAGATTTACGTCCCGAACATCAACTGGCTGCTCCTGGCCGCGGTGATCGTCGTCGTCCTCGGCTTCCGTTCATCGTCGAATCTGGCTTCGGCCTACGGCATCGCGGTCACCCTGACGATGATGATCGATACCATTCTCGCTTTCGTCGTGGTGCGCGCGCTGTGGCAATGGAGCTGGCCGCGGGCCGCCCTGTTCCTGGTGTTCTTCGTGATCGTCGACTTTGCCTTCTTTTCGGCCAACGTCATCAAGATCCTTGACGGGGGCTGGTTCCCGCTGGCGCTCGGCTTGTCGGTCTTCATCCTGCTATCGACCTGGAAGCTCGGGCGTCGGCTGCTGTACGAAAAACTCGCGCACGATACGATACCGCTCGACGCCTTCATCGCCAGCCTGGCGACCGGCGGACCGCACCGCGTCGACGGCACGGGTGTCTTCCTCACCGCCAACCCCGACGGCGTGCCGCGGGCGCTGCTTCACAACCTCTATCACAACAAGGTGCTGCACCGCCGCGTCGTGCTCCTGCACGTCGACGTCGACGACGTGCCGCGCGTTGCCGACAGCGAGCGTGTGCGCGTCGAAGAATTGCCGGCCGGATTCCATCGGCTGTTCGTTCGCTATGGTTTCAAGGATGAAGCCGATCTGCCGCGAGCGATGGATCTGTGCGCCGCGCACGGACTGGCCTTCGAGATGATGGAAACATCGTTCTTTCTCGGGCGCGAAACGATCGTCACCATGCCGATTGCCAAGCGCTCGCGGATGGCGCACTGGCGGCAGGTTCTCTACACCTGGATGTTCCGCAACGCCGATCCGGCAACCGCCTTCTTCAAGATTCCGCCGAACCGGGTGGTCGAGCTGGGTGCGCAGGTCGAGCTCTCGTAGCGCTTGCTTCACGGCTCGCGATTGCGTAGTTTTCGGGGAGCGCGGGGCTTGCCACCGCCACGTGACCGATCATCCGAGGACGCCATGAGCTACCGACCCCACCTCCCCAGCGTGCTGATCCTGAGCTCCCTGGCCGTCGCGGTCTCCGCCGGGGAACTGCCGGCGGCGCCGACCGAGCTGGGCAGCATTCGACGCAACGAGCGCGGCCAGCTCGAGGTCTTCAAGGCGCCTGCCGAGACGCCACCAGGCGCGACAGCGACCACCGTCGTCCCGGAGACGGTCAAGCGGGCCGCACCGGGGCAGCCGCCGGCGCAGAAAGCGCCGGCCGCGGTTGCCAGCGGCAGGACCATCGTCGTTGGTCCGCTCGAGCCGGTCTCGAGCATCCAGGAAGCCGCACGCATCGCGCGCGACGGCGACACCGTCGAAATCCGCTCGGGCGAGTACCGACAGCAGGCGGTGGTGTGGACGCAAGCCCGGCTGACGATCAGGGGCGTCGGCCAGCGCCCGGTGTTGATTGCCGACGGCGACAGCGCCGAGGGCAAGGCGCTGTGGGTGGTGCGCAACGCCGACATGCTGATCGAGAACATCGAGTTCCGGGGTGCGCGCGTGCCGGACGGCAACGGCGCCGCGATCCGTTTCGAAAACGGCCATCTGCGGGTCGTCCGCTGTGCCTTCTTCGACAACGAGATGGGCATCCTCAGCGGCAATCTCGCCGACGCCGTGCTCGAGGTGGTCGACAGCGAATTCGGTCAGGCGCCGACGCACGCCGGTGCGCTGCACCACCTGCTCTACGCCGGCAGCATCGCCCGGCTGAGCGTTCGGGGCAGCCGCTTTCAGCAGGGCTTCCGCGGCCACCTGATCAAGTCGCGCGCGCGCCAAAGCGACATCCGTTACAACCTGATCGTCGACGGCGCCGAAGGCCGTGCCTCCTACGAACTGGAGTTTCCGAACGGCGGGCTGGTGTGGGTGATCGGCAATGTCATCGGGCAGAGCGCGCAGACCGAAAATCCGGACATCGTTTCCTACGGCGCCGAAGGCCAGCGCTGGCCCGAAAACGCCCTCTACCTCGTGCACAATACGCTGGTCGACCAGTCGCCCGGCGGGCGTTTCCTGCACCTCTGGCTGGAGAAGCTGCCGCCGGGCGCCGAAGTCTGGGCGCTCAACAACCTGCTGGTCGGCCTTGGCACCTTTGCGCCACAGGCGCCCGGCCGTTACGATGGCAACGTCATTGTCGACCGCTCGGCGCTGAGCGATCGCGACGGCCTGCCGTTCGCCTTGCCGAGCAACTCGCTGCTGCGCGGCAAGGCCAGCTCACCGGGCTTCGTCGGCGAGCAAAGCCTGACCCCCAGTGCCGAATTCAGGCTGCCGGCGGGTAGCCGTCCCCTGCCGGCCGGCAAGCCGCTGTCGCCGGGCGCGCTGCAATAGGGCCGAACTCGCTCACTTCGACCGGTTGCCGGCGACAAGAAGGAAACGAAGAGGACGGCATGCTCGACAGCCCCGACGAATACCAGGAAATCCGCGACGCCGTTCGCGACCTCTGCCGGCAATTCCCGGACGCGTACTTCCGCCAGCTCGACCAGCAGCGCGCCTACCCGGAGGCCTTCGTCGACGCGCTGATCGGCGCCGGCTGGCTGTCGGCGATGATCCCCGAGGATTACGGCGGGTCGGGGCTGGGCTTGAGCGCCGCCAGCGTCATCATGGAGGAGATCAACCGCAGTGGTGGCAATGCCGCCGCCGTGCATGGCCAGATGTACAACATGGGGACTTTGCTGCGCAGCGGCAGCGAGGCGCAGAAGGAGAAGTACCTGCCCGGTATCGCCGCCGGCAAGCTGCGCATCCAGTCGATGGCGGTGACCGAGCCGGGCGCCGGTACCGACACCACGCGCATCACCACCAGCGCGGTGAAGAAGGACGGCCGCTACGTGATCGACGGCCAGAAGGTGTGGATCTCGCGCGTCCAGCACTCGGACCTGATGATCCTGCTGGCGCGGACGACGCCGCTCGCCGAGGTGAAGAAGAAATCCGAGGGAATGTCGATCTTCATCGTCGACCTGCAGCAGGCGATCGGTCAGGGCCTGAGCGTGCGGCCGATCGCCAACATGGTCAATCACGAGACCAACGAGTTGTTCTTCGACAACCTAGAGATTCCGCACGAGAACCTGATCGGCGAGGAGGGCAAGGGCTTCCGCTACCTTCTCGAAGGTCTCAACGCCGAGCGCGCGCTGATCGCCGCCGAGTGCATCGGCGACGGCTACTGGTTCATCGACCGCGCCCGCCGTTACGCCTGTGAGCGGATCGTCTTCGACCGGCCGATCGGTCAGAATCAGGGCGTGCAGTTTCCGCTCGCCGATGCCTACATCGAGGTCGAGGCGGCCAACCTGATGCGCTTCAAGGCCTGCGCACTGTTTGACGCGCAGCAGCCTTGCGGCGCCGAGGCGAACATGGCCAAGTACCTTGCCGCCAAGGCGTCGTGGGAGGCGGCCAACGTCTGCCTGCAGACGCACGGCGGCTTCGGTTTCGCCACCGAGTACGACGTCGAGCGCAAGTTCCGCGAGACGCGCCTCTATCAGGTGGCGCCGATCTCGACCAACCTGATCTTCTCCTACGTCGCCGAGCACCTGCTCGGGCTGCCGCGCTCGTTCTAGAAAGCCCGCCATGCGTCCGCTCGACGGCATCACCGTGGTCACCCTCGAACACGCCATCGCGGCGCCGTTCTGCACCCGCCAGCTGGCCGACCTCGGGGCTCGCGTGATCAAGGTCGAACGGCCGCACAGCGGCGATTTCGCACGCGCTTACGACGAGCGTGTGCGTGGCCTGGCATCGCACTTCGTGTGGACCAACCGCTCGAAGGAGAGCCTGACGCTCGACGTCAAGCACGCCGAGGCGCCGGCCATCCTGGCGCGACTGCTCGAGCACGCCGACGTGCTGGTGCAGAACCTCGCGCCCGGCGCCGCCGCGCGTCTCGGTCTGTCGTACGAGGCGCTGCGCGAGGCGCATCCGCGGCTGATCGTCTGCGACATCTCGGGTTACGGCGGCGATGGCCCGTATCGCGACAAGAAGGCCTACGACCTGCTGATCCAGAGCGAGTCGGGATTTCTCTCGGTGACCGGTCTGCCCGAGGCGCCGGTCAAGGCCGGCTGCTCGATCGCCGACATCTCGGCGGCAATGTACGCCCAGAGCAATATCCTCGCCGGCTTGCTGCAACGCGGCAGGAGCGGCCGCGGCTGCCACATCGAGGTGTCGATGCTCGAGAGCATGGTCGAGTGGATGAGCTATCCGCTGTATTACGCCTTCGACGGCGCAACGCCACCGCCGCGCGCCGGCGCCGCGCACGCGACGATCTTTCCCTACGGCCCGTTCGCCGCCGGCGACGGCAAGACGGTGATGCTCGGCCTGCAGAACGAGCGCGAGTGGCAGGTCTTCTGCAGCCGCGTGCTCGAGCTTCCGGAACTGGCCGGCGACCCGCGCTTCTGCTCGAACTCGCTGCGCACGCAGGCGCGCGACGAACTGCGCGAGCTGATCGCCGGGCGCTTCGCGCGGCTGAGCTCCGAGCAGTTGATCGAAAAGCTGGACGCGGCACAGATCGCCAATGCCCGCATGAACGACATGCACGAGGTCTGGGAGCACCCGCAGCTCAAGGCCCGTGGGCGCTGGACCGAGGTCGACACGCCGGCCGGTGCCATCCCGGCCCTGCTGCCGCCCGGCGAGGTCGATGCCTTCGCGCCGCGCATGGACGCCGTGCCCGCGCTGGGGCAGCACACTGACGCGATCCTCGGCGAGCTGGGCTGGGATCAGGCAGCGATCGGTCGCCTGCGGCAGGCCGGTGCGATCTGATTTTTTTTTCGGACAAGGCAGTGCAGGGCGCTGGTTTGACGACCCGCTTCAGCCGGGGTAGAAGGCGCGCAAGACCTGCGTGGCGGCTGGAATTCGTGGCGTCCACATGGCAGCGGCGTGGCCGCCGTCGACCATCACGGCAATGAGCGAACGACAAGGTCCTGTCATCCGATAAATCAGGCTCCGACGGCGGCAGGTGAGATGGTTGTCGGTAGGCGCCCGATCTATCGGGCGATGTTTCGCTTTGGCGCCTCGATCCTGTAAAAGACGTAATCGTGCGCGACGCCGTTCGATTCGACGCGCGCTTCATGCGAAAGCGTGCCGCCAATCCTTTCCATGGCCTTGCGCGAGCGCCAGTTGTTGCTGCCGACATGGAACCAGACGACTTTCGCCCAGCGGAAGGCATGGTCGAGCATGAGTTTCTTCATTTCCCGGTTGGTGGTGCCACCCCAGTGACTGCGGGCCAGGAAGGTGTAGCCGATGGCGACTTCCTGCGCGTCGGCTTGCCAGTCGTAATAGCGGGACGAACCAATGAGCGCGCCCGAACCTTTGTCGGTCGCCACCAGCGCACCGCCGGAGGCCAGCGCGCCGGCAAAGAACCCCTCGAAAACCGCTCGCTGGTACCGCAGTGGCTCGGGATGCTGCTCCCAGATCAGGGCATCCGACGCCGCTGCATAGAGCGATTCGAAATCCTCGGCATGCAGGGCACGAAGCGAAACCGTCTCGCCAATGAGCGTTGGCTGAAGATCAAAGCCGGGCGTTGCGCTGCTGCTGGATCCCTCCGTTAGCGCTGTTCGCTCAGAATTCGTCTCGCCCATCGGCTGACCCTCCTGATTGTTGGCAAGACCCCGGCCGCCGGCGACGGTGTGCCACAACGACTGTCCAAAGCGCCTCCGGGGTGGTTTGGTAAATCGCTCTGCAGGGAAACCTGCGCAAAGGAAAGCGGCGTCGGGCGCCACGGAAGATAGAGCCGGGGGTTGGCCAAGATGAGGCGCGCGCTTCTCTCGAACTCGGCCACGGGCGCAAGTCCAAGTTCTGCATCAGCTTTCGCCGTATGGAAGGCGGCTGCGTCGTGCGGGTCGGCAAGCGCCGCCGCAGCGACGACGGGCTTCATTTTCGACCCTGCGCGAAGCTGGGCAAGAGCATCGGCAATGGCAATAACCCGAACAGCACCATTTTTCGACGTCAGCGATTCGACGTTCGATTTCAGTCGCCCAGGCCTCGTCCATCTCGGTATCCTCGTCAAGGCTGGCCAGCAGTGGTTGAGCAAACGCAGCACGTTCACCAGTTGACAGCTTGCGCGTTTCGGCTTCCAGGATTTCGAGTTGAATGTCCATCGCTGATGCCTCGTCAGACCTGTTCAGATCTGCCGGTGCTGACGCTTTTCCGGCCATCACTCGACGCCATGCGGGTGTAGCGCAGCATTGTTACGTCAGGCGCCCATTGCTGGCGCGCTCCTGAGGCAGTTCGACAACCCACAAGTGCAATTGATTGACCGGCGGGAAAGTCCGGGGAATCGAAAACAGCGCGAACGGGAGCTCAGGTGCAGCCGCAAGCGGTACCTGCATGAGTTCTCGTTCATGGGTCATTTCAATTGCCAGCTTCAAATAACGGCGAAGCAACAGCAGCGGCGGGAATTGGTTCTTCTCCGCCAGCCATTGCAGGGCGTCACGAGCACCCTTCGAACTGTTGCATGAACGACAGGCCCAGACGAGGTTGTCGCCGGTGTTTGCACCGCCCCGCTTCCTCGGGATCAGATGGTCGACCGACAGGAAGTCGCGACTCCCGCAGTAACAGCAAGCCTGCGGTAGCACCATCTTCAGGCGATCATCGTCGGCCAGGGGGCCGATGTTCATGCTCTGTCTGTTGAGTCCTGCGTAAAGGCGAGAACGAATCATGAAATGTGTGCGTCCATACTTCTCGGCTTTCGCAGCAATGGCTGAATGGGCCATCGCGAGGTTCGCGTACGACCAGTGGAGCCACTCGCCAACGGTGCTGATTTCCATCGCTGATGGCCCAGGGGTCAGGGCAAGGAAGCGCTCAACACGGTGCTGGCGAGCGAAGCGCTATCCTTGCGCAAGGACGATTTCCGACGGCAGATGCCGGCAAGATAGCAAGAAATCGCCCGCAACGACACAGGGCGCAATCGCGACGCCCGGGTTCAATGATCAGGCGACACAGCGCAGGCATGCTTTGCGTTACGGGGAGCTGCTCTTGCCGTCTTCCTTGGCCGGCGGTTCGCCGAGCAGCAGCGCGACCGCGCTGTCGGCCAGTTGGTCCAGCGAGAGCTTTCCGTCCGGGCGATACCAGTGCTTGCACCAGTTGAGCATGCCGAACAGCAGCAGACGCACCGGCGAGGCGGCGGAGGCGATCCTGCCGGCCTGCGCCAGTTGGTCGAGCGTCGCTTGCCACGGCTGTTGGTAGCGGTCGAAGGCCGCGGCGATTTCAGCGTGCGCGGCGGCGTCGAGGGCACGCGTTTCACCGAGCAGCATCGGCGAATGACATTCCTCCTCGAGCAGCGTGCCAAGGTGCGTGCGTACCAGTATGCGCAGTCGCTGGCCTGGGTCGGCAATGCCGTCGATCGCCGCCAGCAGGCGTCCGTAGCCGACATCGAGCCCCTCGACCATGGCCGCTTTCAACAGCTCCTGCTTGCTGCGGAAGTGGTAGAAGGGGCTGCCCGAGCGCATGCCGACGGCGTCGGCAATGTCGCGCGTGGTGGTGGCGTCGAAGCCTTTTTCGACGAACAGTCTGGCGGCGGCGCGTAGTAATTCGCTACGGCGATTGGGTTCCAGCCCCGCTTCAGCCTTTCTTCTCGGCATGCAATCAACACCGACCGCAGGCTTGCCGGGCGCGCCGCCTGGCTGGCGGCGGATGCGGTGCGCGAATGCCCGTCATCACAGCGCCGCAGCCAGTCGCGTGCCCTGATCGATGGCGCGCTTGGCGTCGAGTTCGGCGGCCAGGTCGGCGCCGCCGATCACCGTCACCGGGATGCCGGCGGCCTGCAGCGGTGCCAGCAGTTCGCGGCGGGATTCCTGGCCGGCGCAGACGACGATGGTGTCAACCGGCAGCGTCCGGGCTTCGCCATTGACGGTGATGTGCAGGCCGGCATCGTCGATCCGCTGGTAGTTCACGCCGCCGATCATCTGTACGCCGCGCTTCTTCAGCAGCGTGCGGCGAATCCAGCCGGTGGTCTTGGCGAGGCCGTCGCCGACCTTGGTCGACTTGCGCTGCAGCAGGAAGACCTGTCGCGGAGCGGCTTCATCGACCGCCGGCTTGAGGCCGCCACGATGCGCGTAGCTGGCGTCGATTCCCCATTCGTCATTGAACCGTTCGGCCTCGCTCCTGTCGTCATGCGCGTGCGTCAGGAACTCGCCGAGGTCGAAACCGATGCCGCCGGCGCCGATGATCGCGACGCTCTTGCCGGCTGCCTTGCGGCCTTCAACGATGTCCACGTAGCTCGCCACCCGGTCGCTGTCGATCCCTGGAATCGCCGGCTTGCGCGGCGTGATGCCGGTGGCCAGCACGACATGATCGAAACCACCGGCCGTGAGCAGTTCGGCGTCGACGCGCTGGTTGAGCTTCAGCGTCACGCCGGTGATCTCGATGCGGCGCGCGAAGTAGCGCAGCGTCTCCTTGAAGTCCTCCTTGCCGGGGATCTTCCTGGCGAGGTTGAACTGGCCGCCGATTCGGCTGGCGGCCTCGAACAACGTCACCTGGTGTCCGCGCTCGGCGGCGGTGGTGGCACAGGCCATGCCTGCCGGGCCGGCACCGACCACCGCCACTTTCCTGCGCACGACCGCTTTCTCGATGCTCAGCTCGGTTTCGTGGCAGGCGCGCGGATTGACCAGGCACGAGCTCAGCCGACCGTTGAAGATATGATCCAGACACGCCTGGTTGCAGGCGATGCAGGTGTTGATCTCGTCGCTCCTGTTGGCCGCTGCCTTGTTGACGAAATCGGCATCGGCGAGGAAGGGGCGGGCCATCGACACCATGTCGGCGCTGCCCGAGGCGAGGACGTCCTCGGCGATCTCGGGTGTGTTGATGCGGTTGGTGGTAATCAGGGGAATGCTCACGGCGCCTTTCAGCCGTCTGGTGACCCAGGTGAAAGCGGCGCGCGGGACCATCGTCGCGATGGTCGGGATGCGCGCCTCGTGCCAGCCGATGCCGGTGTTGATCAGCGTCGCGCCGGCGGCCTCGATTGCCCTGGCGAGTGCGACGACTTCATCCCAGCTGCTGCCGCCCTCGACCAGATCGAGCATCGACAGGCGGAAGATGATGATGAAATTCGGCCCGACCTTCTCGCGGGTGGTGCGCACCGTGTCGACCGCGAAGCGGATACGGTTCTCGAACGGGCCGCCCCACTGATCAGTGCGCTGGTTGGTTTGCCGGGCGATGAACTGGTTGATCAGGTAACCCTCGGAGCCCATGATCTCGACGCCGTCGTAGCCGGCCTTCTGCGCCAGGCGCGCGCAGCGCGCGTAGTCACCGATTGTCTTGCGGATGCCCCATTGCGTCAGCGCGCGCGGCGTGAAGCGGTTGATCGGCGCGCGCAGCTTCGACGGCGCGACGATCAGCGGGTGGTAGCCATAGCGGCCGGTATGGAGGATCTGCAGGGCGATCTTGCCGCCGGCGGCATGCACCGCCTCGGTGACGATGCGGTGCTTGCCGAGCTGCCACGGGAAGCTGAGCTGCGAACCGAAGTGATAGACGCGCCCGGCCAGATTGGGCGAGTAGCCGCCGGTGACGATCAGCCCGACGCCGCCGCTGGCACGCTCGGCATAGAACGCCGCCATGCGCTCGAAGCCGTCCTTCTCCTCTTCCAGGCCGGTATGCATCGAGCCCATCAGCACACGGTTCCTGAGCGTCGTGAAGCCCAGATCGAGCGGCGCGAGCAGCTGCGGGTAGGGCGAGGGCGGGGTGGCTGGCACGAGCGTGCCGGAGTTATGGTTCATCAACGCGTATCCCGAAAGTTGCATCTGATCGTTAAGAAAGCAAGCGCTTGGTTATTGTTTCGGAAACAGGGGAACATTGCAAGCGGCAGACGCTGCACAGGAGGCAGAGTTGGCCAGAGCCAGGGTTTCTGGGGCGTTGGCGAGGAGATTTCGCAGCACACGGGTCGAGCGTCTCGCTCAATCGGCTCGAAAGTTGTTGCCATTTGTTTTCGCTGGCAAGCGGGTTGCCGCTGTGTCGCCTACACTGCGTGCTCTGGCCCAGCGGGCATCGCCACGGCCGCCGGCCAGCCGGGGCCGTGAGCTTGTGCCCGGGAGCCCCTCCACTTCAGGGAGACCGCCACGGTGTTTCGCAAATTGCTGTTGAGTGTCGCGCTGCTGGCGATCCTCGCCGTCTGGGCATTCACCAGACCGCCGCCGGTCGGCGACCCGCCGGGCGAGTTTCACAAACCGGTGGCGACGAAGGTGGTGCTGGTCGTCCTCGAGAACACCAGCGCGGACAAGGCTCGCGCCGAAAAATTCCTCGGCATGCTTGCCGATTCGGGCGCCTATCTCGCCAACTACCATGCTCTCGCCGAGCATTCCCAGCCCAATTACCTGGCGCTGGTTTCGGGAAGCATGCAGGGAGTGGAAGACAATTCGCCGGTCAAACTCGACCGCCCCCATCTCGGCCAGAAGCTGACATCATGGATGACCTACGCCGAAGGTTACCCAGGCGGCACCTGCGACCTGCGCACGACCATCGGCGCCTACGCCCGCAAGCACGTGCCCTTCCTGAGCTTCGCCGACGTCCAGGACAACCAGGATTTCTGCCGCGCGCACATTGCCGGTTTTGACGAGTTCCTGATTGCCGCCAGGGCGCACGCGCTGCCGCGCTTTTCGCTGGTCATCCCGAACCTCGACCACGACGCGCACAACAAGCCCCTGCGCGACGCGAATGCCTGGCTGGAAAGGAATTTTGCCGGCCTGATCGCGGATCCCGAGTTCAGGCGGGATGTGCTGCTGATCGTCACTTTTGACGAGAGCGACCGGAAATGGTGGCATTTCTGGGGGGATCGCGATCGTGTCTTCGCGGTGCTCTGGGGTGAGGACGTGATTCCCGGCGAGGTGCGTAGCCGCTACGACCACTATGACCTGCTGCGGACCATCGAAGCGATCTTCGACGTCGCGCCGATGGCGACCGGTGACGCCAAGGCGCGGCCGATCGGCGGCATCTGGCGCGAACGGCGCTAATGGTGTCCTGCGCGGCAGGCGCTGGCGTGCCGCTGCAGCGCTGCTCGCCGTTCGATCGTCAGCACCGCTAGCGGCAGCTCACACGACCTTTCAGGTCATCAATCCGGCGGCTGTTCCAGGTAGTACACGCGGTACTCGCCGTCGCGAAACCAGCCCCGATAGGCGGCAGCCGGCAATGCCGGCCGCCCTTCTGCCGCTCGCGCGCTGGCCAGCGCGCTGCTGTTCCTGTCGCTGATCACCAGGTAGAGCGGATAGTGCAGCTCCGTCAGCTGTTGTGCCCGGTCAATGAACTGCGGCGTGAACTCGCCCTCGACATTGACGTGATAGACAATCGCCGGGCCGTCCCTGTTGAGGCCATACAGCACCAGCGGTGCCGGCTTCTGCCGGCGCATTTCCTCGACCGCCTGGACGAAGGGCCGCGCCGAATGAATTTGCAGTTCGGCGGGTTCGCGCAGACAGACGTTGGTCAGCCAGAACGCCAGCGCCGCGGCGGCGGCGATCCACCGGTCGCGCCGCCCTGGCGCGAACGACCGGCGCAGCGAGGTCAGCGACAGCAGCTGGCAGGCGGCCAGCGAGCCCAACAGCAGCGGCGCCTCGACCTGCACGTCCAGGCCGTGCCGGCGGGCATATTGCTGCGCGAAAAAAAGCAGCGCAATCAACGCCGTCGGCAACACCAGCAAGAGTGTTCGCAGCAGCTGGTAGACGACCAGCAACAGCTTGCCGCGCTGATCGATGAAGGCGTAGGCGGCCAGTGCGGCCATTGCCGGAACGGCCGGCAGCAGGTAGCGCGCCTTCTTGGTTTCGGGAATCGACAAGCCGATCAGGATCAGCAGCAGCCAGCCGGCCATCAGCGTCGCCATGCGCAGGGCGGGGTCCCAGGCGGTGGCACTGGCGCTTCGCCGCGACGAGTGCCGGAAGTAGGGGAGCGAAGCGGCGAGCACGGCCACCGTGACCGGCAGGGCCGCCGGGAAACTGACGGCGAAGTTGGCGAGGCTGTTGACCAGATAGTAGTAGCGCGGCAGAGCGTCGTCATTGCCGCCGAGGCGTCCGGTCACCTGCATGCGGACAACGTCGCTGACAAAGGCTTCGCCGCCTTCGATCCTGGCCAGAAACAGCAGCGCGAACCAGCAGGCGATCAGCAGTGCCAGTGCCGGCAGGCCGATCCTGAAGACCTCACGCCACTGATAGCTCAGCGCGTAATAGCTGCACAGCACGCCGACCGGGATGATGATCCCCATCGGTCCGCGAATGGCAAAGCCAAACACCAGCAAGACCAGGCTCCCGAGCAGCGGGCGCCCGGACGACGTCACCATGCCGTCCCGCCGGTAGGCCAGGACGAAGCACGCGACGGTGATCGTCGCCAGCATCTGGTCGAGCGATATGGAACGTGCCTCGACCAGAAAGGTGGCGGTCAGTAGTTCGAAGCACACCGCAAGAAACGCCCACTGGCGCGACACCTTGCTCAGCAGACGATAGGTCAGCGCCAGATTGAGCGCGCTGGCGACGGCGGTCGGGAGGATCGCGGTGAACTTGTTCACCTCGCCAAGCGACAGCGAGGTGAGCCAGATCAGCAGCGTCGAGGCGGCCGGGTAATCCGGATACGGCATACCGTAGGTCTTGGGAAAGACCGACACGCCATGTTGCAGCATTTGCCTGGCAAAGACCGCGAAACGCGTTTCGAAACCAACGAATTCCTGATCCCAAAGGCCGAAGCTGAACAACAGCAAGCCGACCAGTGCGACGGCGATCGTTTCCCGCTGCAGACGGCCGTCGGTCGCTGCGGGCCAAGGCGAAGGCGCGACGTTTGCGGGCGTGTTCATCGGGGATCTCGGCGAGCTGGTGATGTCTGGTGTGCGTGGCCATCATGGTCGGGATCGTCACCGCGTCGCTGGCGTCGGCCCTGACTGCCCGCGATTCTATACGCCTTCGAGCGAAGGCTGTGGGCCTTGTCGGCCGGCAGCCACTGCCGCTCGGTGGCCGGCCCGAATGGTCGCCGCCGAACCGTCCGAGCTTGGCCCTCCGAGCAGCGACCGGCGGTCTTCTCGCTTGCCCGGCGACAGGATCTGCGGGCCACTGGGCGAGCCGATCGACGCCGCCTTAACTCCAGGCTAATTCGCGGCGGGGATGATTGTTTCGTGTACGGGGCTACGCGGCGACGCTGCCGCTCCGGGTAGCGAGCGGTCAGCGATTCAGCACCCACCGGGAGGCAACAGACGATGAGACAGGACAGTCCGGATTCACGGCCCGAACGTTATCGGGCGCTGGCGAGTGCCGAGAACTACAACAGCAAGATCACGCCGCCGAGCGTCGTGCGTCGCTTTTCGCACTGGCTGGAAGCACGGGCCGTAGAGCGTGCCCTGGGCGATGTCAAGGGTGACAGCGTGCTCGATTGTCCTTGCGGAACCGGTCGTCTCGATGGTCAGTTGCGCGCCAGGTTCAACACGGTCGTCGGACTCGACAGTTCCGAGGCGATGTTGGCCGTGTATCGCCAGGGGCACCCGGAGCGGATCGGCCAACAAGGCGATGCGTTTGCGCTGCCGTTTGCCGATGGCCAGTTCGAGTGGGTCGTGTGTCATCGCCTGCTGCACCATTTTCAGCTGGACGACGATCGCGTCCGCCTCCTGAAGAGTCTGGCACGTGTCGCGAGAATGGGCCTGGTCGTGTACGCCTGGCTGGATACGCCGCTCAATCGTCGCCGCCATTCGCGGCGGCAGACGCTCGCACCCGACCATCTGCCCTCGCTGCTGGCGGCCGCCGGCGTGACGCTGGAGAAAGTCCATTATGCCGCCTGGCCTTTCCAGCCGAAGGCCGAGCTGCTGTGCCGCAAGATCTGAGCCCGCGGCCGACCACGGTCAGCCCGTGCGACCAAGGTCGCCTCCTCGGGCGACTGCTGGTGAGGCCTTGTTGATCGCGGCTCTCGCGTCCTGGTACTGGCTCGATGTCCCCTTGCCGGGTTCGGACGGACGGTGGGCGACGGTCAGCAGGGAAAGTTTGCCGACAGGCACTGCTGCCGGATGACGATCGCCGGCGGCACTGAGCGGCACGCCGGACGAGTGAGCAATGCGGCTGCCAGGCGCCGATCGAGTGGTCGCGACCCTCGACACTCGCAGGCCGCGGCCGTTGTCCGCAGGCTGTTGGTGGTAGCTACCTGCCTTTCAGTTTCGCGCCTCCTCACCGCCCTGCAGCCGGCAGCCGGGCGTCGCACGCCATGCCGTCTTGCCTGGACCCAGGAAACCCGCCAGTGCGCCGCTTGAGGCAACCCTACCATCTCCTGGCGATCGCCGTCACCGTCGTGATCGGCACCGTCGGCGTCCTCGCATACCAAATGTCTTCTCCCCCGCAGCGTGTCCAACTCACCTTTCCTTCAGCCGACGCGGCAAGGATCTCGTTTTTCGCTCTCGGCGACCAGGGCTCAGGCCAATATCGACAGTGGACCGTCGCGCGCAGCATGGAGAAGGTCGCCGAACGCAGCGGCGACCCCGATTTCGTCGTCCTGCTGGGCGATAGCTTCTATTCCTATGGCGTAGGTTCGATCGACGACCGGGTGTGGAACTGGAAGTTTGAAAAGATGTACTCGGGCGCCAGGCTTGCTGCCATTCCCTTCTATGCCGTGCTGGGCAATCATGACGTGCTGGGAAATGCGGAAGCGCAAATCGAGTACAGCCGGGCACAGGCAGGCTCGGGCCGCTGGCAGATGCCGGCGCACCAATACCGCAAGGATTTCGGCAGCGACCAGGGTCGGCCGTTGTTGCGCGTCGTCTTCATCGATACCAATCGATCGGCGTCGGAAGGGCTGGAGAAGCAGATACGCTTCATCGAAGAGTCCTTTGCGCCTTCCGCCGGGCAACCGACATGGCGTGTCGTTGTCGCGCACCACCCGATTCGCAATCTTGGCCGACACGGCGAAACGCCGAGGCTGGCTGCCATCTTGCTGCCCGTTCTGCAGAAATACCACATTGACCTCTATGTCACGGGCCATGATCACGACCAGCAGCTCATAGCGCGCGACGGAGAGCCCTACTACGTCATTTCCGGTGGTGGGGGGCAGAGCCTATATCATGTCTCGCCGGGGCAAGACGGCTTGCTGTTCGGAAAGTCGCAACACGGCTTCTGCAGCATCGCTGTCGATTCGTCGGCGATGACGATCAGCTTCTACGACGACGATGCAGAAATGGCATCTCGCTACGCGATCAAGAGAGACTGCGCTGAATTCTCCGCGGCTTGCGTGAAGCCGGCATTGGCAGCCGCCAAGAGCAGCGACTGAGTGGCCAGGGCGCTGATCATGGTGATGTCGTCGCGGTAGACCTGCACTTGCCAGCCGGTGGCGACGCTCACCGGAAAGAACTGGCGCCAGCTGGCGTAGATCAGATAGCGCACCAGGGTGCCACCGAACAGCACGGCGGTAGTGCGCCAGGAAGGCTTGAAGGACAAAGACATGCTTGTTCCGTTTCCCTGTTATCGCGCCTCGCGCGTGTTTCCAGGCCGGCCACCGGACGACTGCTGGTGGCGGAATCATGAGGTGAGCGTGTTGACCAACGGCGCCTCGCGATCGGTCGCGCGACGCCTTGCCGGGGCTGATGCGAATCGCGCCGAGCGGTGGTTGCTAAGTCCCAGTTAATTCCTGGTCGCTATCTTCCTCGCCAGGCACAGGCTTGCACGTGTGTTGCCGCCTTGCCGGGGGCAAGTCCTTGCTGCCGTTCATGCTTCTGGCGACCTGGCGCTGCCGCTCGGCGGCTCTGCCGATAACCCTCTTGCAAGGAATCGATCCGATATGAACGCACGCATCGCACACCGCAAACACGCTTTCTCGACGCGCCTGGTCCATGCCGGTCTGGCCTTGGCGGTCATCGTGCAGCTCCTGACCAGCTTGCCAATGGAGCCGCCGGCTGCCGACAGCGTCGGCAACGGGTTCTTCCAGATTCACCAGTATTCCGGTCTGGCCGCATTCGCTTTCGTCTTCGCTTTCTGGGCCGTTGTTTGCGTACGATCGCCAGGCACGGCGCCAGGCACGCTGTTCCCCTGGTTTTCGGGCTCGCGCCTGAGCGCCTTGCGCACCGACGCGAGGACTCATCTCGCCGCGCTGCTCAGGCGGCGACTGCCACCGCATGATTCGCAGGCGGCCTTGCCGTCCGCCATACATGGTCTCGGCTTGCTGCTGATCTCGGCAATGGCGGTCAGCGGCACGGTCTACTATTTCATCAATACGGGCGATCCGGACGCCGGTGGAGCGGTCGGCGCCGTCATGTTGGTGCACCGAACGCTGGCCAATGTCGTCTGGGTTTACCTGTTCGGTCATGCCGGCCTGGGCGTCATCCATCACTACGCGCACGACGTCAGTCCTGGGGAAATGTGGTCCCTTGAGCGCGACGCGGCACGACCAGGAAGCGACTCCCCGGTGGCGGGGAAAGAATCTGCACCCTCGCCGGCCGCCCGGTCGCGCTGAGCCTGCTGCGGGCAGCGCGTCATGCGTCACGTCGGTGCACGGCGGCGGGCTGCCACGCCAATCCGACCAGTGCCACGACACAAAAGATGGTGCCGGCATGGAATGTCGATGCCGCCCCGAATCGGTCCCAGAGCAGCCCTGCCAGGATGCTGGCGAGCAGCATCGCCAGTCCGCTGACCAGGCTGAAAAAGCCGTACGCCGTGCCGCGCAGGTCGGCGGGCGCGGTATCGGCGACCATCGTCGCCAGCAATCCCTGGGTGATCCCCAGGTGGACGCCCCAAAGGGCGACGCCGGCGAGCACCACGCGCCAGTGCTCACTGGTCGCCAGGATGATGTCGGCGGCGATCAGCACGATCAGGCCGAGCGCCAGCAGTTTGCTGTGGCTGATGCGGTCCGAGAGCCTGCCGAATGGATACGCCGAGAGAGCATAGACGGCATTCATCGCCACCATGACCAGCGGTACCAGGGCCAGCGGTACGCCTCCCTGCTGCGCGCGCAGGACCAGGAAAGCCTCGCTGAAGCGGGCCAGTGCGAAAACGGCACCGATTCCCACCAGCCACCAATACGCCACACCGAGGCGTTTCAGGTTCTGGCGCTGGATCGGATTGCTGCGTCTTGCCGCTGGCGGGCGTTCGGGTTCGTGCAAGCCGAAGAACAGCAGCGCAACCGCCAGCAGCCCCGGAATCGCCGCCACCCAGAACACGGCGCGAAAGTCGTTGGCCGACAGCAGCATCAGGCCGGCCGCCAGCAAGGGGCCAAGGAACGCGCCGAGCGTGTCGAGCGACTGCCGCAAGCCAAACGCCGCACCGCGCAGATGCCGCGGCGTGATGTCGGCGACCAGCGCGTCGCGCGGTGCGCCGCGTATGCCCTTGCCGACGCGATCGAGCAAGCGGGCGGTGAGCACGACGCCGGTGGTCGATGCAACGGCGAAGAGTGGCTTGGTGAGTGCGCCCAGCGCGTAGCCGAGCACCGCCAGGCCCTTGCGTTTGCCGAAATAATCGCTGAGCGCGCCAGAGAACAGCTTGACGATCAGCGCCGTCGATTCGGCCAGCCCTTCGATCAGTCCGATCGCCAGCGCGCTGGCCCCCAGGGTCGTCAGCATGAACAGCGGCAGCAGGCTGTGGATCATCTCCGAGGAGATGTCCATCAACATGCTGACCAGGCCGAGAAGCCATACGCCTGCCGGCATTTGCCGCCAACTGCTTGGTGCCGGTTTGGTCATCGTCGCCTTCATGTCGCCGGTGCGTCCGGCTGCACTCGTGTCCTCAGCCGCTGCCGGGTGGCGCGGCGCATTCCGCGAGCCGCCGTCGCTGCGCGTCGTCGAACCGCCAGACCGCTTTCTTGCCGTCACTGAAAGCGACGGTCTGTTGGCTGAGGAACGGATAGCGCGCGGCCTGCGCCGTCTTTCCCCAGATCCACACCGTACCACTGCCCAGGGCGCACAGGCGCGGCGCGAGTTCGCCGGCAAGCAGCAGTACTTCCTGCGCCTTGATCGGCGCGAAGCGGCCGGCGTCGAACAACTCCTTGCGCCAGTTGTCACGCAGCGGAATGTCGGCATCCTGCCAGTCGCTGACGACCCACGAGTTCTTCCGCGCACGCAGGTAGAACGGCAGGTCGTACTCGTACTCGTCGATCATCACCAGCTGGTCGTCGGCAGAAAACAGCGGCGCCACCTGGCGGCTGAGGGCGCGCGTCGAGGTCGGGTCGAACTGGCCGACCAGCGCGACGAAGGCGACACAGAGGCTGCCGGCAAGCAGCACGCTGCCGCCCAGGTAGCCCGAGGCATCGGCTCGCTGCGCGTCCTGGCGCTTCTGCAGCCAGGTCAGAATGGCGTCGGCCAGCAGGTACGCCAGCGGCGGCAGGGCCGGAAAGATATAGCCGATCAGTTTCGAATTCGGCCAGGAGAAGAAGACCAGGATCGCCAGCAGCCAGACGATCATCAGGCTGCGCATCTCGCATCGCGGCGGGTCGACGAGGAACTTCGGCGCACCGAGACGGACGATCCACGGTGACCACGGCAGCGCACCGAGCAGCACGACCGGCAGATAGAACCAGAACGGGCGGGCGTTGCTGAAACCGCTGTGGGCAAAGCGCTGGAAATGGTGATAGACGAAGAAATAATCCCAGAAACCGCTGTACGACTTCTGCATCCACAGGAACCACGGTGCCGCGACGGCCACAAACAGCAGCAGCATCGGCAGCGACAACAGTGCCGGGATCAGCCGGTAGCGCTTGCCTAGCAGCAGCCACGCCAGGAGGACTGCGCCAGGCAGGACGAAACCGATCAATCCCTTGGCGAGAACGCCGAGCGCGGCAAAGACGTAGGCCGCGGCCAGCACCGTCCGGTACGGCAGGCCGCGGTCGAGGCGCAGGATGGCGCTGGCGCCACAGACGATGGTCGCCGAGATCATGCCGGCGACCAGCATGTCGAGATTGGCGTACTGCGCGCCGGCAAAGAACATCGGCTGGCTGACCAGCACCACCGCCGACACGCCGGCCAGACGCTTGTCGCCATGGCGGCTGACGAACAGGTACAGCGCACCGGTGGCGAGCGCGGCGCCGATCACCGAGGCCAGTCGCGCCGCCCAGTCGTTGCTGCCGAACACCTGCAGCGCCAGCCCGGTCAGCCAGTAGAACAGCGGCGGCTTGTGGAAGAACGGCAGGCCGTCGAGCGTTGGCACCAGCCAGTCGCCGCTGCTAAGCATCCCCCAGGCGACGCCGACGTAGCGTCCCTCGTCGGGCAGCATCAGCGGCCTGATGCCGGCCAGCAGCGTCAGCCAGGCGAGGCAGAGAAAAAGCACCAGGCCGCCTCGCCGAGGCTCCAGGAGACCCTCGGCGAGGGAAGAAAGAAAACGTTTCATTTCCGGCGAACCTGCTGGTAGCGGAAGACCAGGCCGGCGCCGTCCGGCGGCGTATGGAGGCTCACCGTGCCGCCCAGCCGGGCTGCCGCTTCGCGGGCGATGGTCAGGCCAAGGCCACTGCCGTCGCCACCGGAACCCGGGACGCGATAGAAGGAATCGAACACGCGCTCGCGTTCTGCGTCCAGGATGCCGGGGCCATTGTCAGCCACTTCGATGACCGCCCGATGGCCATCGGCATCCAGTCGGAGCGTCACTTCACCGCCTTCGGGCGTGTACTTCAGGGAGTTTTCGAGCGCGTTCTTGACGATCAGTCGCAGCACTTCCGGCGAGCCGTCAATGGTCAGCGGCACCAGCTCGTCGAGTCCCAGGTCGATCTTCCTGGCGTCGGCGAAGGGCAGCAGTTCGGCGATCAACTCGCGCGCCAGCAGCGAGACGTTGACCGTTGTCCCGACGCCTGTTCCGGCTTGTGTCCTGGCAAGGTTCAGCAACTGTTCGGTCAACTGGCGGGCACGCTCGATGCCCTCCTGCAGCGGCGGAATTCGGTCGCGGGCGGCGGCGAGCGATTCGGCGCGACTGATATTCTGCGCCTGTATCGACAGCGCGGTGAGCGGGCTGCGCAGTTCGTGGGCGGCATCGGCGATGAAACGCCGTTGTTGTCCGAGCAGGTGATTGACCCGCTCCAGCAAACGATTGATGGCACGGACGAAGGGCGCGATCTCCTCCGGCAGGTCATCGTCGGCGATCGACCGCGGTCGATCTGCGGCTTGCTCGTCGAGACTCCTGGTGAGCCGAGTGATCGGTGCCAGCTCGCGGCGGACGATGCGCACGATCAGTACGGTCAGCAGGGGGACGAGCAGCAACAGGGGGATCAGCGTGTGCAGGGCACTGTTGATGGCGATCTCGTCACGCACGTCGGTCGGTTGGCTGACGACGGTGCGCAGCCCGGCGGGCGTGTCCAGAACGAACACGCGCAAGCGCTCGGTGCCGGCGCGCAGGGTGTGAAAACCACGCCGCAGGTCGGCAGCCAGCCAATCGGGCCGCGTGTCGCCGGGCAGATGGATGATCATGATCCGCGACTCGGGGTCTTTGAGCCGGATGTTTCGCGAGCTTTGCGGCGCCGCTTCCGGAAGCCAGCGCGCCGCCGCGCCGGCCGCGTTCAACGCGGCGATCTGCCGTAGCATGTCGTCCTGGAATTCCCTGGCTTCGGCGTAGCCAAGGGCGAAAGACGCAACCGCCGCCGTCAGACCGGTGATCACGATCGCGCTTCCCAGGGTCAGCGACAGGTGCCGCTGCAGGGATCGTTTCACAGGGGTTTGTCCACCATCCAGCCGGCACCGCGGATATTCTTGATGATCGCCGTACCGAACTTCCGGCGCAGGCCGTGAATCAGGACGTCGATGACGTTGCTTTCCACTTCCTCGTTCCAGCCATAGATGCGCTGTTCGAGTTCGTCGCGCCCGAGAATGGCTCCGGGGCGCAGCAACAGCGCGTGCAGCAGCGCGAACTCGCGCGCGCCGAGAAGCTCCACCCTGTCGCCACAACGTGCTTCGTGGGTTTCCGGGTCGAGGCTCAGGCGGCCGTTGCTCAACACCGGCGCGGCGTGTCCGCCCTGGCGGCGGATGATCGCGCGCAGCCTGGCGAGCAGCTCGTTGACGTCGAAGGGTTTCACCAGGTAGTCATCGGCGCCGAAATCGAGTCCCTTGATGCGGTCATCGACGCCGTCGCGAGCGGTGATCACGAGCACCGGCACGGTGTTGCCGGCTTGCCGCAGGCGGCGCAAGACTTCCAGCCCATCGCGCCGGGGCAGCCCGAGATCGAGCAGCACCGCCTGGTGGCCTCCGTCCCGGAGGACGTTGCTGGCGGTCGCGCCATCCCTGACCCAGTCCACGGCGTACGCCGCGTCCTTGAGTGCGACGGAGGTCGCTTCGCCGATCATGGCGTCGTCTTCGACGAGCAGGATGCGCATCACGCTTTCCGCACTTGCAAATGCTTCATTGTCGCAGTCGGTCTGGTCGCATCAAATGGACGAATGTTACCCGCCGTACGCCGTCGCCGGGCGCCCAAGTCGTGGGCTGTGACGCGCCGTCAGGCGGCATTGTCCGGCACGGCGCGCTGAACGTCCCTGCGGCTCGCCGACAGGTAGATCACCAGGCCGGCGATGCTCGCCAGGAAGATCGCGCTGGTGAGCACCGTGCCCAGCCCGAGGCCGCCGTCGGCGGTCGCTTGCGACAGGAAGTCGCCGAAGGATGCGCCGAGTGGCCGCGTCAGGACGTAAGCAAGCCAGAAGGTCAGCACGGCATTGGCCCGGAAGACGTGCCAGGCGATGGTCACAAGGGCGATCAGCGCGCCGAACATCAGGGTCGAGTTCGCATAGCCGAGCTGCATGCCTTCCGCGGCAAGGTCGCCCGCCGCCGTGCCGAGGGCGAAGGTGAACAGGATCGCCGCCCAGTAGAACAGTTCGCGCGGCGTGGTGAAAATGGCGTGGATCGACAGCGTCTTCTCGCTTGCGTACCAGGTTGCGAAGGTCGCCAGCAAGGCCAGGCCAAAGGCGATGGTGGTCGTTGCCAGCGGCACGCCGAAGTTGTCCACCAGGCCATCGGTGATCAGCGTTCCGACAATGCTGATCAGCACTACCACCAGCCAGTACAGCCACGGCACATATCTTCTGGCGCGCAACTGCATCAGCAGGAAGGCGGCCAGCAGCGTACCGATCAGCAGCGCCGTTGCGTTCAGGCCGAAATGCAGGTCGAAGTTGAGGAAATCGGCAGCGGTTTCGCCGACGGTCGTCGCCATGATCTTGATGATCCAGAAGAAGAGGGTGACTTCCGGGACCTTGTTGAGCATCGGCAGGCGCTGGTGCGGCGCATCTGCGCGGCTGAGTAAGTTCATTGAATGCTCTCCCCGACTGACGGCGTGTGGCCCGCCGCGGCGCAAGTGAAGGGCCGGGGCGGCGCTGCCGTCCCGGGATTGGCGTCGTCCGGGCGATCAATCGTCACGGTCATGGTCGCGGTCGGCTGGGTCCTCGACAGCGGCAATGATCGTGCCGTTGTTGGCGTTGACCGTCACATCGATGACCTGCCGGCCCTTGACCACTTCCACGTCGAACAGCCACTGGCCCTTGTGGTGTTCGTACTCGGCGCGGGAAGCCCTGCCGCCGACGTGCTGTTCGGCGGCGATCACCGCCTGCGTCAGGCTGATTTGCGCGTCGTTGATCGCCAGTGCATCGTTGTCGGTGGATTTGGCGGCGTAGACACCGCCGACGGCGGTCGCCGAAAGTACGGCAACGGCGGCCACATAGAGCGTAGGTTTCATGGGGATCTCTCCGGCAAGTGACGCGGACATTCGCGTCAGGGTCAAGATAGCGATCGATAATTAGGCGAGACTTAGCGCTCGTTGCCGGTCGTACGCAGGAGTCGTGCGCGAATGCCGGACTCCGGCTATGATCCGCATCCGTTGCCAGCAGATGCCCGCGATACCGCCAAGCTCACCGACCAGAGCAAGATCCTGCCCAGCACGGCGCGCGCCGTTTTCGCCGCAGCCGCAAGATGCGCCAGCCGGGGCAGCGCTGGTCCTGCAACAGGCACTCTTACATCAGAAGATAGTCCCAGCATGTCTCAGCCGTCATCCGCCGACCATTCACCCGGGCCAGCCGCCGCTGCCCGAATCGCCGAACCGGTGTTCTTCGATCCGGCCAGGAAGCGTTGGCCACGTCTCCGATTGGGCATGACGCTGGTCGGCGTCAGCCTGACGCTGTTGCTGGGCGCGCTGCTGCTCAGCATTCTTGCCGCGCCGGCCTTGCCGGCACTGCATCTGCCGCACCTCAGCTTCCTGCCGCAAGGTGCGCACGCGGTGCCGGACGTGCCGGCACTCGCGGCCGAGCGCCCGGTGACCCGGCGCCAGCGCGTCCTGCGCAACGATCAGCTGAAACTGCTTCGCGAGCGTGAGCGCAGCCTGCGCCAGCTGTTGCAACCGCCGCGCGCCAAGGGCCTCGCGCCGGATCAGCAGCCCCTGGCGATCGCTTTTTTCGTCAACTGGGACGATTCGAGCATGAGTTCGCTGAAGGAGAACCTCGGCAACCTCGACACGGTGATTGCCGAATGGCTGCACCTTGCCAGCGACGACGGGTCGCTGCGCGAGAACGACCCGGTCCGCACGGCCCACGTCACCGATTACATCCGCGCCCGCCGTCCCGACCTGTCGCTGGTGCCGCTGGTCAACAACTGGAACGGCCAGCGCTGGGAAGGGGCCAAACTGGCGCGCATGCTCGCCGATCCGGCGGCGCGCAAGCGGACGATCGAGCAGATCCTCGCCTTCGTCGAAGGCCATCGCTACGCCGGCATCAGCATCGATTTCGAAAACATCCCGGTCAAGGCGCAAGCCGATTTTCAGCGCTTCATGGCCGAGCTGTACGCGGTGATGCATCCGAGGAAGCTGCTGGTGTCGGTCAACGTGCCGGCCGACGACGCCGCTTTCGACTACCGTCGGCTGGTCAAGAACGCCGACTACCTGATCCTGATGGCCTACGACGAGCACTGGGCCGACGGCACGCCCGGCCCGATCGCCAGCCTGCCTTGGTTCGCCCGCGTCCTGCATGCCCGCCAGCGCGACATTCCGGCCGACAAGATGATCGTCGCCATTGGCAACTACGCCTACGACTGGGGACCGCCCGGGCAGCCGGCCGAGGAGCGTACCTTCGAAGAAGCCGTGCTGATCGCCAAGGAATCGGAAGGCCGGCTGCAACTGGACCGCGCCTCGCTCAACCCGACCTTCGCCTACGCTGACGACAACGATCGCCGTCATCACGTCTGGCTGCTCGACGCCGTCACCGCCTTCAACCAGTTGGTCACCCTGCGATCGGTGCAGCCGCGCGGCGTCGCCCTGTGGCGGCTCGGCAGCGAAGATCCGGCGCTCTGGCAGGTGTTCGGCAAGCGAGGTCCGCTCGATGGCGCGCGCGCGGCACAACTCGAGGAAATCCGTTTCGCCTACGGCGTCGATTACGAAGGCAAGGGCGAAGTCCTCGACGTCACCGCCCAGCCGCAGATCGGCCAGCGGATCGTCAGCTTCGATGCTCAGCGCGGCCTGATCTCGGCCGAGCGTTTCACCGCTTTCCCGTCGCCCTATGTCATCACCCGCCACGGTGGCGCCGAACGCAAGATCGTCCTCACCTTCGACGACGGCCCCGATCCCAGGTACACGCCCCTGATCCTCGACGCGCTGCGCGACGCCGGCGTTCCCGCGACCTTCTTCATCATCGGTGCCAACGGTCAGAACCATCCGCAACTGCTGCGCCGCGCGGTCGATGAAGGGCACGAACTCGGCAACCACACCTTCACTCACCCGAACATCTCGAGCATCTCGCCGAAGCAGCTCGAACTCGAGCTGTCGGCCACGCAGCATCTGCTGGCCAGCGAGGTCGGGCGTCATTCGTTGCTGTTCCGCCCGCCCTATGCCGTCGACGCCGAGCCGGAAACCATTGATCAGGTCCGCCCGGTCGAACTCGCCGCGCGGCAAGGCTACGTTGTCGTCGGCATGCAACTCGATCCGGACGACTGGAAGCGCCCCGGCACGGAGGAGATCGTCAAGCGCGTCGTCGAGGCAGCCGAACGCGGCGAAGGCAACATCGTGCTGCTGCACGATTCCGGAGGCGACCGCACGCAGACCGTCGAAGCCATTCCGCGAATCGTCGCCGAGCTGCGCCAGCGCGGCTTCGAGTTCGTCACCGTCGCAGAGCTCGTCGGCCGCAGTCGCGACGCGATCATGCCGCCCGTGCCGCCCGAAGATCAGCTGCGAACCTGGTTCGATGGCGCCGCTTTCACGGTCATCAACTGGACCGGTGCCGCCGTCGACGGCCTGTTCCTGCTCGGCATCGTGCTTGGCATTGGCCGCCTGGCGCTGGTCGGTGGCCTGGCCATCTACCAGCGTCGGCGCCAGCGCCAGGCCGTCTTCGATGCCGCCTATGCGCCATCGGTGGCGGTCGTCGTGCCGGCCTTCAACGAAGCAAGGGTGATCGTCCAGACCATCTCCTCGCTGCTCGCCAGCGAGGCGCCGCGACAATTCGAGGTCATCGTCGTCGACGACGGTTCGAGCGATGCCACCTATCGCGTTGCCAGCGAAGCCTTCGCGGGCGATTCGCGCGTGCGCGTGTTCAGCCAGGACAACCGCGGCAAACCGGCAGCGCTCAACTTCGGCTTCGCGCAAACGCGCGCCGAGGTGGTCGTTGCCCTCGACGCCGACACCGTGTTCACCCGCGACACCATCAGCAAGCTCGTTCGCCACTTCAAGGATCCGCGGGTTGGCGCCGTCGCCGGCAATACCAAGGTCGGCAACCGCATCAACCTGCTCACCCGCTGGCAGGCGCTCGAGTACATCACCAGCCAGAATCTCGATCGTCGCGCCTTCGACGTCCTCAATTGCATCACCGTCGTTCCCGGCGCTGTCGGCGCCTGGCGCCGCGAGCTGGTGCAAGCCGCCGGCGGCTTCAATCACGACACGCTGGCCGAAGACGCCGACCTGACGCTGGCGATCCGCCGGCGCGGCAACCTGATCGTCTATGAAGACGAAGCGATCGCCCTTACCGAGGCACCCGACACCGTCCGCGGCTTCATCGGCCAGCGCTATCGCTGGATGTACGGCACCATGCAGGCCGCCTGGAAACACCGCGATGTCCTCTTTCGTCCGCGCTATGGCGCGCTGGGCTTTGTCGCCCTGCCGAACGTAATCGTTTTTCAGGTGCTGTTCCCGCTGGTTTCGCCGATCATGGACCTGCTGCTGGTCGGCTCGCTGGCATCGGCCGCGCTGAACAGCTGGCATCACCCGGAAGAATACTCGGCCGACAACCTCTGGCGGGTGCTCTTCTACTACGCGCTGTTCGTCACCGTGGACTACCTCGCCGCCGTCCTCGCCTTCGTCCTCGAACGCAAGGAAAGCTGGGGCTTGCTGATCTGGCTGTTCTGGCAGCGCTTCTTCTACCGCCAGCTGATGTACTACGTGGCGATCAAGAGCACGATCACTTCACTGAAGGGCGCTCTGGTCGGTTGGGGCAATCTGGAGCGCAAGGCGACGGTCCGCGCCGAGGGGTGATCACCGCGCTCCGGTCATTCGCCGCAGGATCACCGGCACGACGGTTCGCGTTGCTCGTCGCCGAAGCGTCCGCGCTCAATGGGCGCTGCGCGCGTGTGCCGGTGGCCGTCGACGGCAGCTCAGCAGCCCCGTGAGTGCCGGCACAAGAAGCAGCCAGGTCGCGGGTTCAGGCAGCGCGACGATTTGGGGAAGCGCCGCCGCCGCCAGGGTGCCGGCGGCCGGCCCAAAGTCCGTCGTCAGCGCGAGAATTCCGCTTGCCCCCGTCGAGCCATCCGCAAAGAAGGTCACATCACCGTCGAATGTCGCGTCGAAGGGGCTCGACACGGAGTTGTAGGAGAGGACTCCGGAAAACGCCATGTTGCGCGGGATTGAAAGCCCTCCGAGTGGGATCTCCAAACCCCAGACCGAAGCCAGATCTAGCGTGTAGGTGGGCGTTCCCGCGAGGACGAACTGTACCGATCCGCCGCTGCCAATGGCCTCGATGCTCAAGTCGCGGACAAATCCTTCCTCAACGCCATAGGTAGGCGAGGCGGGGTCGTAATCCACCATCGTGTCGACGGTGGTAAACGTGCCGGTGAGCGCGAAGGTGTTTCCCGCAAATGTCAGCTCCGAACGGGGATCGACCGTGAAGGCGCTTACCACGATGTCGGACGGCGGCGTGAACAGCGACGCCACGACGGTGCTCGAGCCACCCTGGGTGAGATTGGTTACCGTAATCGTCGTGTTCGTCTTGGCCTGTACCTGAACGTTTCTCGTACCAATGCCGTTGGTGACGACGGTGGTCTTCCGCGCCTTGCCGTTGGCGTCGGTATAGGCGATTTCGAATTCCTCGGCGGCGACGCCGTCGATATGGACGGTAGTTTCGGTATCATTGGTGGTGCTTATGTTCTTGATGGTGAACGGACCCGCAGCTGCATTCTGCGCGACGACAAGCGCGACCAGTGCGCAGGCGCCGGTCACTTTCTGAAATCGGCTATTGGCCATGTCCATCCCTCCTTTAGGCAGTCATGTCGTGGCGGCTGGTGTTTCACCGATGTGTCTTCGGCAGCCCGGCTGGGTCGCGGTTGCCTGTCGGCAATAGCCCGCAACGGCAGCATGAAACCCTTGCCGTGTGACCTTCACCAGCCCGGCGGCCAGGTCGCCCGTTGCGGCTGTTTGATCGCCAGGAAAGACGCTTCACGACTGGCGTTGTGCTCGGCAGATGGCTTCGCGCACTTGCATCGGTACCTCAATATAGGTGCCGCAAAGCGGGAGATCAATCTGCTCACCCAGGCCGAGCAAGCCGCGAGGTGCGCCGATGGATGTCGCGGTCGATGGTGCCAGCGGCCTTGCGGGACCTGTCGTCGACTCGCTGAAGGAAGCACTTCGAATTGCTGACCAGCGATGCCCGGAAACGACACGCCGCGGCACTGCTGGAAGCCGCCGCGGCGCGCCGTTGCCAGCCAGTCGACAAGAATGGAAAGGGAAGGAATGCTGTCGATCGAACTCTTGCTGACCATCGTCTTTGTCGCGGTGCTGACCTTCGTTGGCCTGTCGATCCTCGGTGGGCTGCGCTGGGCCGCGGCGACCCGCAAGCTGCGCCGCGGCCTGCAGGCGGCGCAGGAAACGGCCGGCCCGGAACGTTTCGATCAGCGCGAACTGACGGGACTGCCGGAACCCGTCCAGCGTTACTTCCGCCAGGTGCTGACGGTCGGTCAGCCGATGATCCGCGCGCTCAGCGTCGAGCATTCGGGCCGCTTCAACATCGGCAAGCGGGGTGACAACTGGAAGCCCTTCAGTTCGGGCCAGCGCGTCTGTATCCGCCGGCCCGGATTTCTCTGGGACGCCAGGGTAACGATCCTGGCCGGTGTCGCGGTGCACGTGCACGACGCCTACGTCGCCGGTGAAGGGACGCTTCATCCGGCGCTGATGGGCCTGCTGCCGCTTGGCAAGGTGCAGGGGAGGGGCGTCATCGCCGAGGCCGAGTTGCTGCGCTTCCTGGCCGAAGCGCCCTGCTACCCGACGGCGCTGCTGCCCAGTCAGGGCGTGAAATGGCAGGCCGTGGACGCGCGGTCGGCGGTCGCGACGCTGACCGATGGCAAACTGAGCGTCAGCCTGTTGTTCAGTTTCGACGACCGCGGCCTGGTCGAATCGGTGCGTGCCGAATCGCGCGCCCGCCTGGTCGACGGCCAGGTCGTCGCCTTGCCCTGGGAGGGTCTGTGGTCGGACTACCAGCAGCAGCATGGCATGTCCGTGCCGATGCGCGGCGAGGCGCGCTGGCTGCCGCCACAGGGGCCGCAGCCATATTGGCGAGGCCGCGTCGGACGGCTCGCCTACGAGTTTTCGTAAGCGGCGGCACGCCCGGCGGCGGCGCCGGCGGGAAGCCTCAGACAGTGCCGGCGTCGCGCAGGGCGTCGATCGCGTCCGCCGGGTAACCGAGTCGCCGCAGCGTCTGGTCGGTGTGCTGGCCGAGTGTCGGCCCCAGCCATTCGGTGCCACCCGGCGTTGCCGACAGCTTCGGCACGATGCCCGGGATGCGAAACGATTTGCCGTCGGGCAGCGTCGCCGTTTCGATCATCTGTCTGGCCAGGTACTGCGGGTCGGCGACGATGTCGGCGGCCGAATAGACGCGCGACGCCGGCACCTCGGCAGCGGCCAGCGTTGCCAGTACTTCGGTTTCCCGATGGGCGGCGACCCAGGCGTCGATGGCGGCGTACAACTCGTCGCGACGCGCATCGCGGCCGGCGTTGTCGGCCAGTTGCGGATCCCTGGCGAGGTCATCGCGGCCAATCGCCAGCATCAGGCGCTTGAAGATCGCGTCGCCGTTGGCGCCGATCGCGACGTGCTTGCCATCACTGGTGGAATGCGTGTTCGACGGGGTGATGCCGGGCATGATGTTGCCCGTGCGCTCGCGAACGAAACCGAAAACGTCGAACTCGGGGAGCAGCGATTCCATCATTGCGAACACCGCTTCGTACAGCGCGACGTCCACCACCTGGCCCTTGCCGCCGTTCTGCTCCTTGTGGCGCAGCGCCATCAGCGTGCCGATCACTCCCCACAGCGCGGCGATCGAATCGCCGATCGATATGCCGGTCTTGACCGGCGGTCGATCGGGGAAACCGGTGACATAGCGCAGCCCGCCCATCGACTCGCCGATCGCGCCAAAGCCGGGTTGCTGCGCCAGCGGGCCGCTCTGGCCAAAGCCCGACAGGCGGAGCATCACCAGGCCGGGGTTGATGGCCGACAGCTCCTGCCAGCCCAGACCGAGCTTTTCGAGCACACCGGGGCGGAAATTCTCGACCAGGATGTCGGCTTCGGCGACCAGCTTGTGCACGATCTCGCGGCCGGCCGGATGTTTCAGGTTGATCGTCACCGACTGCTTGTTGCGCGACTGCACGTACCACCACAGCGAGGTGCCCTGGTAGAGCTTGCGCCACTTGCGCAAGGGGTCGCCGCCGTCGGGTGATTCGATCTTGATCACCTCGGCGCCGAACTCGGCCATGATGCGCGCGGCGAAGGGTCCGGCGATCAGGCTGCCGAGTTCGACCACCGTCAGGCCGGCGAGAGGTTTTGTCGATGTCGTCATGGGCTCGAGCAGGAAGGATGGGGCTGGCGCAGGGTCGTGCTGGCCAACGACAAAGCCCCCTTGCGGGGGCCTTGTCAGTGGTGCAGGTCAGGCACAATGGCCTACATGCGCTCGATCATCGCGTCGCCGAAGGCGGAGCACGACACTTCCGTGGCACCTTCCATCAGACGCGCGAAGTCGTAGGTCACGACCTTGTCGCCGATCGCCGCTTCCATGGACTTGATGATCAGGTCGGCCGCTTCGATCCAGCCGAGATGACGGAGCATCATTTCTGCCGAGAGGATCAGCGAGCCGGGGTTGACCTTGTCGAGGCCGGCGTACTTCGGTGCCGTACCGTGGGTCGCCTCGAAACACGCGTAGAGGTCGGAGATGTTGGCTCCCGGCGCGATGCCGATGCCGCCGACCTGTGCTGCCAGGGCGTCGGAGATGTAATCGCCGTTGAGGTTGGTGGTGCAGATCACGTCGTATTCGGCCGGGCGCAGCAGGATCTGCTGCAGGAAGGCGTCGGCGATCGAGTCCTTGATGATGATCCCCTGCGGCAGTTTGAGCCACGGCCCGCCATCGATTTCGACGCCGCCGAATTCGTTCTTCGCCAGGTCGTAGGCCCAGTCACGGAAGGCGCCTTCGGTGAACTTCATGATGTTGCCCTTGTGCACGATGGTCACCGACTTGCGGTTGTTGGCGATCGCGTACTTGATGGCGGCGCGTACCAGGCGCTCGGTGCCCTCCCTGGAAATCGGCTTGATGCCGATGCCCGAGGTGTCGGGGAAGCGGATCTTCTTGACGCCCATTTCCTCCTGCAGAAACTTGATCACCTTCCTGCAGCCATCGGTGCCGGCCAGCCATTCGATGCCGGCGTAGATGTCCTCGGTGTTCTCTCGGAAGATGACCATGTTGGTCTTCGACGGGTCCTTGAGCGGCGACGGCACGCCACGGAAGTACTGGATCGGGCGGACGCACTGGTAGAGGTCGAGTTCCTGGCGCAGGGCAACGTTCAGCGAGCGGATGCCGCCGCCGACCGGCGTGGTCATCGGGCCCTTGATCGAAACCGAGTATTCCTTGAGCGTATCGAGCGTCTCCGCCGACAGCCACACGTCGGAACCGTACATCTGGGTCGACTTCTCGCCAGCGTAGACCTCCATCCAGGAAATCTTCTTCTTGCCCGCGTAGGCCTTGGCAACCGCCGCGTCGACGACCTTGATCATCACCGGCGTGATGTCGATACCAATACCGTCGCCTTCGATGAACGGGATGATCGGGTTGTCCGGGATCGCCTGACCCGGAATGATTTTCTGGCCGTCCTGTGGGACTTTGATCAGACTTGCGCTCATGCCAACTCCATAATGTGTGGTGTGGTGATATCCGATTCGTGTGCCGGCACCGGCGTCTGCCACCGCCCTGCGGTGCTTCGGAACCTGCGCATCGGACGATGCAGCGTACGTGGGCACGAAGGATTTGTCGAAAGCAAATTCCCCTGCGGCACCGCAGGCGATTATGCCGCAGATTCAAGGGATTTGCCAGCATCTTCAGGCCTGCGGCGGGTTTGCGGCGCGCCCGCCGGCGACCTTCGCGGGCGTGATGCGGCGAGCCTGGGCAGCATGCCGGCGGTGCTACAATCGCGTCAAGTCAGACCAGCCTGTCATCGCGATGGACATCTCAACTGTTGAAAACGTACTCGCCGAGCGCATCGCCGAGGCCATGATCGACGGCTTCAATCGGCACTACCGACTGATCCGCAGCTATGGCCGGGAGGCCAAGGCGCTCTTCGAAGCCGCCGACTGGAAGGGCGTCCACGTCGCCGTCCGCGAGCGCATCCGTTCCTACGACGAGCGCGTCAACGAGACTGCCGAACTGCTTGCCGCCGACTTCGGTGCGGCGTCGATCGACGACGCGACCTGGCAACAGCTCAAGCTGTTCTACATCGGCCAGCTGATCAACCACAAGCAGCCGGAACTCGCCGAGACCTTCTTCAACTCGGTGTGCTCGAAGATCCTGCACCGGACCTATTTCAACAACGACTACATCTTTGCCCGTCCGGCGGCGTCGACCGAGTACATCCAGGCCGACCCGCCGACCTACCGCAGCTACTATCCGGTGCAGCAGGGCCTGCGCGCGACGATCAGGCAGGTGATCGTCGACTTCGACTGGCAACGTCCCTTCGAGGACCTCGACCGCGACGTCGACTTCATCATGCGCACGGCCGAAAAGCGCCTTGGCGAGTGGCCGGAGGCCGAGGCCAACGCGCAGATCCAGGTCCTGCACTCGGCTTTCTATCGCAACAAGGGCGCCTACATCTTCGGCAAGGCGATCAACGGTCATCACGAGTTTCCCTTCGCGGTGCCCGTCCTGCATACGCCGCAAGGCAAGCTGGTGGTGGATACCATCCTGCTCGACCGCTGGCTGATCAGCGTGCTGTTCTCGCTCTCGCGCGCCTATTTCATGGTCGACATGGAGGTGCCTTCGGGATACGTGTACTTCCTGCGCAGCATCATGCCGAACAAGCCGCAGTCCGAGCTTTACACCATGCTCGGTCTCGGCAAGCAGGGCAAGACGCTGTTCTTCCGCGACCTCAAGCAGCACCTTCGCCACTCGCAGGACAAGTTCATCATCGCGCCGGGAATCGCCGGTCTGGTGATGCTGGTGTTCACCTTGCCGTCGTATCCCTACGTCTTCAAGCTGATCAAGGACGTCTTCGGCGCATCCAAGGAAATGGACCGCGACACCGTCAAGCGCAAGTACCTGCTGGTCAAGCAGGTCGACCGCGTCGGCCGGATGGCGGACACGCTCGAGTTCTCGCACGCGGCGCTGCCCAGGGCGCGCTTCTCGGACGAACTGCTCGATGCGCTGCGCGCTCTCGCGCCGTCGCTGATCGAGGAGGACGGCGCCGATCTGGTGATCAAGCACCTGTACATCGAACGGCGAATGACGCCGCTGAACATCTATCTCGACGCCGCGACGCCCGAGCAGATCGACCACGCCGTGCACGAGTACGGCAATGCCATCCGCGAACTGGCCTGCGCCAACATCTTCCCCGGTGACATGCTGTGGAAGAACTTCGGCGTCACCCGCTACGACCGCGTCGTGTTCTACGACTACGACGAAATCGAATACATGACCGACACCAACTTCCGGGTGATTCCCGAAGCGCCGTATCCGGAAATGGAGATGTCGGGCGAGCCGTGGTATTCGGTCGGCCGGCACGACGTCTTCCCGGAAGAATTCGCCAGATTCCTGCTCGGTTCGCCCAAGGTGCGTTCGGCTTTTCTCAAGTACCACCGCGACCTGCTGAACGTGAAGTTCTGGCAGACGGCGCAGGAGAAGATCCGCGCCGGTCATGTCGAGGATTTCTTCCCCTATCCGGAAGAGCTTCGTTTCTGCAAGGCTCTGCCGGCCAACTGAGGGCGGGGGCCACGCCCGCGTTGGCCGCGACGCGTCGGGTGGCGTGCCTGAGCTTGCTGCTGACCGTCGCGCGCAGGGCCGCTTCCGGCACCTCGTCGGGGGCCACGCCGGCCAGGCAGTTGAGCTGCCCGCAGCACAGCTGGCGGGGGTAGGCGATGCCCTGTTCGACGCCTTCGCGGAATTCCGCCTCACGTCCTGGCAGGCAGCTTGTACGGCACCTGCTGCAGGCGGTGTTCGCGCAGCAGCCGGGCGAGTTCCGCGGCGTCGTGCGCGCAGGGGAACAGGTATTCGACGCCCAGAAAACCGCCTCGCGCCGCGCGCCCGAAGCGCTCGGCAAACGGCACGTCGGTGACCAGGAAGGCGAGGTTGGCACTCAGCGTCGGTGATCGTCCGGCCAGCCATTCGCCTTCGGCTATAATCGTCTCTCATCTTGTTCTGATCAGGAAAGCCAGCATGGGCAACCGCCTTTCGAAAATCGTCACCCGTACCGGCGACGCCGGCACCACCGGTCTCGGCGACGGCACGCGGGTGGCCAAGGACAGCCTGCGCATCGAAGCCATCGGCCAGGTCGACGAGCTGAACTCGACGCTCGGCCTGTTGCTGACCGAAGCGTTGCCGGACGATGTCCGGCAGGCGCTGACCGGCGTCCAGCACGACCTCTTCGATCTCGGCGGCGAATTGTGCATTCCCGGGATGAACATGATCTCCGACGCGCAGGTCGGTCGTCTCGAGGACCTCGTCGGACAGTTCAACGACGAGCTGTCGCCGCTCAAGGACTTCATCCTGCCGGGTGGCACGCGCGCCGCCGCCGTCGCGCACCTGGCGCGGACGGTCTGCCGTCGTGCCGAACGCTACGTCGTGCGCCTGGCGGCCAGCGAACAGGTTTCCGATCCCGCGCGCAAGTACCTCAATCGGCTGTCGGACCTGATGTTTGTCCTCGGCCGTGTGCTGAACAAGGTGGCGGGAAGCGGCGACGTGCTGTGGGTGCAGGGCAAGAATCGCGGCGGCGACTGAAGGCGAGAAATCACTTACTTTGAGGGGAGTTCGACATGGCCATCGGCATTACGGTCATTACCACGGCCAACCGTGCCCGGCGCTTCTTGCAGACCGACGACGCGGCGCTCGAGCAGACCATCGACAATCTCAGGCGCAGCAGCCAGATGTTCGGCGGCAAGCGGCTGATCATCGGCTCGGCCGGGCAGACCGAGGTCTTCGCGCGGGCGGCGATCGCCTGCATCGAATTTGAAGCGGCGCGGGATCTGAGCGCCTACGTCGCCAGCCCGCTCAACCTGGAGTTGACGCTGCTGACGCCCGAGCAGCTCGCCGAGCCTTTTGACGGTGGCTTCGAAGGTGAAAACTTCAGTGTGCGGATCGATTTCTTCTTCGCCGGCGGCCACGTCCTGCACACGCGTGCCGAAGGTGTTCGCAAGGCAGCGCTCGCCGAGCGCCTGATGAATCTGACCAGCTTCTTCGAACGTCCGGTGATGAACTACCGCCTGGCGCACGGCGGCGTCGGGCTGATGAATCCGGCCGCCATCGCGCGTTTCACGATCTGCCCGGGAACCGCCGATCTGCCGCGCGACGCCTGGCGGGCGGAGCCGGCGTAAGGCAGCGGCTCGACGCGCCGCAGCGCGGCGAGAAAAGCCGCCTGCAGGCAATCACCGCGAATCACTGCGCGCTCCTTGCCCGGCCAGGTGCGCCGGTTTTCCCCAGCGGCGGTCGGCACACCGGCCGACGCGTTGGCGAGCGTGCCAGGGTTTTCAGTCCGGCTGGCGCTGGTCCCTGCTGTCACGCACTCGCTGACGGCCTCGCCACAGCGCCCGGACACGAGCTGGCCGCCGTCTTCGACGCCAGAGCCCGCGGCCGAGCGGCTGCCCGTGATCACGCGCTTGCGGACCTGCGACGGCGACCGACAGCGCCGACAATTCCCAGCCCCGCCAGCAGCATGGCATAGGTTTCGGGCTCCGGCACCGCGGTGATGACGAGAAAGTCCTGGTGATCTTCGGAGAACAGTTTGTCCGCGTGGACCGTGATCGCCTGGGTTGCGAGGCTTCCCCACAAGCTGTTGTTGAGAGCCGTCAGCGCCGTCTGGGTCGTTCCCGAGCTGCTCGCCTTGAACGATCCGGTGGTGAAGTCGTAGCTCGAACCCGTCTCGTTGAGAACTTCCCACACCGCCGACTGGACAGCGGCGGAAGTGTCCGGGCTGTACAGCCAAGTACCAGGAGCGCTGGCAACAAAAGACAGAACCTTGTCGAGGGCCGTGGACCTGGCTGAGCCCCACGCGGTGACTGCATTCACGACCGAGTAGTTGTTGTACGTAACGCCGAGATTGAACGTTTGCGTAAGCTCGGCACAAAAAGTCTCGAAGGCGTTGCTGTTCAGAAATCCGGAGAACTTGCCGGCACCCCCGCTGTAATTGGGAGTGCCGACGCTGACTGAAGATGGCCCGCCGAACGTCCAGCTGTTGAGCTGAACGGTGTCGGCCAGCGCCGGCGCAGCGAAGGCTGCGGAAACCGCGACTGCCGCGAGGCTCCTGACCATGAACCTGATTTCCATGATGTGATTCCTTTCATTATTTCCAAGAGTGAATGGATGTTCCGACCGGTTCGGGAAAATGCTTTCTTGTTGCGCTTTTCCACGCTTGCCAAACTACTCGCCGGGCTTGCCTTCGACAATAGCTATTTCGGACCATGGCGGGTCCTTCGGCCTGTTTGGCGGAATCATGAGGCATGCGGCTAATATAAAAGGAATATGGCGCAGATCTGCCACCCGGAGTCGGGTCGGAAGCAAGCGAAGACTCCGGTTGCAGCCTTCGGCAATAGTCCGTTTGGACTAAGCCGGGCTTTCGGAAAGTGTGTTCATTGCACCACTCATGCGGCGTGGCAGCAGCGGTGCTCGCCACAAATCGACGGCGTCCCTGAAGCAGCGCGGCGTCGCCGCCGTTCTGACCGGGGAGCGAGGTCAGGCAAGGCGGAGAAGGCCGCCCGCGCGGGGATTCGCAAAGGCCAGCGATCAGAAGCGAAGAGCGCTTCTTGCCTGGTCGCGAAGCTGAATCCCGCGGTCGACTCTGGATGAGTAACCGAGGCAACAAGCGGGATCGTCTCGGCACGAGAAACGGTGGCGCTTCTCAATGGCGCAGATCGATTATGAGAAGCGTTCTCGGCTCGAATTTTCTCGCCATTAACAGCGCCTGGCCAGACCTTATCATGCTGGCGGTCAATGGATTATTGCCGGCAGCGGTTCTCGGATTAATCTCAGTATAATCACACCGCCTTGCCGGCATTGCGACCTTCGGCTGCGGCTGTCGGCGAACGCCGGATTCGCGCGGTGTGCCAGGCGCGTAATCGGCAGCGAAATCAACCATGGTCCTGGCGGCTGCGCAGGCGCTTCGCCAGGTGAGCTGGACCGGCCATTTGACGCCTGGCCGCGCCATCCCTTGCTCCGGCGACGGCAGATCGGCCGTCGCCGGCCTCGCGGCGGCCGACCGGTCCGGAGTTCTCTGGACACCCCGGAGCAGGCGGTCAGCCGCCGTGGCGATCGTTTCGCCCATGTTCGGTAGCGGGCAGTAAGGTAGTACACTGCGCACCGCGATACGCCAAAGCGCCAGGGTCTCTTCCGAGGTACCTGTATTTGGCCCGGTCGGTCGATGCGGCAGGCTGCCGCCGATGTCGGCCAAGCAGCCCGTTGCCATGCAACCGGCCGTCGTGCAACAACCCGGACAAGTTCCCTCACCGCCTGCGCGCAGCGTGCCGGGGCGGCCTGCTGGAGAAATCAGCGCAAATGAGCTACACCGCAGAATCGATCGCTGTCCTCAAGGGGCTGGAACCGGTGCGCCATCGTCCCGGGATGTACACGCGTACCGATTGCCCGCTGCACATCATCCAGGAAGCGATCGACAACGCTGCCGACGAGGCGCTCGGTGGTTTCTGCAAGCGCATCGCGGTGACGCTGCACGGCGACCATTCGGTCAGCGTCGAGGACGACGGCCGCGGCATTCCGGTCGAGATCCACCCGCTTGAAGGCGTGCCGACGGTCGAAGTGGTGTTCACCCGGCTGCACGCCGGCGGCAAGTTCAACAAGGACGATCGCGAATCGGCCTACCGCTTCTCGGGTGGCCTGCACGGCGTCGGCGTTTCGGTGACCAACGCGCTGTCGACCCGGCTCGAGGTCGAGGTGGTCCGGGAGGGTGCGCGACATCGCCTGGTCTTCGCCGGCGGTGCCGTCGTCGAGCCGCTGCAGAAGCTTGGCGATGCGCCGAAGAAGAGCAGCGGCACCCGGCTGCGCGCCTGGCCCGACGCGGCCTTCTTCGATTCGCCGCTGATCCCGCAGGCGCCGCTCGAACGACTGCTGCGCAGCAAGGCGCTGCTGCTGCCCGGCCTGCAGGTGTCGCTGCAGGTCGAGGGCGGCGCGAGGTGCGAGTGGTGCTTTGCCAACGGCATGTTGCAGTACCTCAGCGAGCAGATCGACGGCGAGATGGTGGCGCCGGTGTTCAGCAGCGAGAAGTATGCCCGCAAGGGCGACGAGAACTTCCCCGCCGGCTCCGGCGCCGCCTGGGCGATCTGCTGGACGGCCGACGGCGCCCTGGCGCGCGAATCCTACGTCAACCTGATTCCGACGCCCGCCGGCGGCACGCACGAAGCCGGTCTGCGGCAGGCGGTACTCGACGCGGTGAAGAGTTTTGCCGATCATCACGCGTTGCTGCCCAAGGGAATCAAGCTCGCCGCCGAGGACGTCTTCTCGCGCGCCAGCTTCGTCCTCGCGGTGCGCATGCTCGATCCCTCGTTTCAGGGGCAGACCAAGGAGCGCCTGAACTCGCGCGACGCCGTCGCGCTGGTCGCACGGATGCTGCGCGACCCGCTCGAACTGTGGCTTAACGAGCATCCCGAGGCGGCCAGGAAGATCACCGACCTGGCGATCCGCGCGGCGCAGGCGCGCGCCCGTGCCGGCCAGAAGGTCGAGAAGCGCAAGCAGTCGGGGGTGGCGATCCTGCCTGGCAAGCTCTCCGATTGCCAGAGCGAGGACACCCGCCGCAACGAGATTTTCCTGGTCGAGGGCGACTCCGCCGGCGGCTCGGCGAAATCCGGTCGCGACAAGGAGCTGCAGGCGATCCTGCCCTTGCGCGGCAAGGTCCTGAATACCTGGGAGGTCGACGCCGGCAGCCTGTTCGCCAATCGCGAGGTGCACGACATCGCCGTCGCACTCGGTATCGACCCTCATCCGGCGAGCGCGGCCGACGCCGTGCTGGCCAACCTGCGCTACGGCAAGGTGGTGATCATGACCGACGCCGACGTCGACGGCTCGCACATCCGCGTCCTGTTGTGCACGCTCTTCTACCGGCATTTTCCGAAACTGATCACCGCCGGCCATCTCTACTTCGCGCAGCCGCCGCTGTATCGGCTCGACGTCCCCGGCCAGGGCAAGAACCGGCCGCCGCGCAAGCTGTACGCGCTCGACGGCGACGAGCGCGAGGCATGGCTTGATCGCCTGCGGCTCGAGGGCGTCAAGCCCGAAGCAATCGCCATCTCGCGTTTCAAGGGGCTCGGCGAAATGAATCCCGAACAGCTCTGGGAGACGACGATGTCGCCCGATACACGCCGTCTGATGCGCATCCGCATGCCGGGTACCGAGGTGGCGCGGCCGGTGATGCAGATGCTGATGGGCAAGAGCGAGTCGGCCGGACGGCGGGCGTGGATGGAAGACAACGGCGCGCTGATCGGTGCCGAAATCTAGGAGTGCGCTGATCGGCGCTGAAATTCTGAGGGTGAGCTGAACGTGAGCAAGGACGACTCGACGCCAGACCTGTTTGCCGACCTGCCGGTGGCGCAAGGACCAGCGGCCGCACCGCCAGCGCCGCCAGCGCCGCCGGCTGCCGCGGTGCTGGCCGATGACGGCGGCGATGGTGACGACGGCGACAGCATCCTGCTGCACGATTCGGCGGCGCGTGACTATCTCGAGTACGCGATCGCCGTCGTCAAGGGCCGCGCGCTGCCCGATGTCAAGGACGGATTGAAGCCGGTGCAGCGGCGGGTGCTGTTCGCGATGCGCGAACTCGGCCTGTCGGCGACCGCCAAGCCGGTCAAGTCGGCGCGCGTCGTCGGCGACGTGATCGGCAAGTACCACCCGCACGGCGACACCTCGGCTTACGACGCGATGGTGCGGGTAGCGCAGCCGTTCATGCTGCGCTACCCGCTGGTCGATGGCCAGGGCAATTTCGGCTCGCGCGACGGCGACAACGCGGCGGCGATGCGCTACACCGAAGCGCGGCTGACGCCGATCGCCGAACTGCTGCTCGGCGAACTCGCCGAAGGCACCGTTGACTTCCTGCCGAACTACGACGGTTCCTTCGAAGAACCCGCCTTTCTGCCGGCGCGCCTGCCTTTCGTGCTGCTCAACGGCGCCTCGGGAATTGCCGTCGGCATGGCCACCGAGATTCCGGCGCACAACCTGCGCGAGGTGGCCGCCGCAGCGATCCACAAGATCGAGCACCCCGAAGCCGGTGTCGACGAGCTGCTCGAACACGTTCCCGGGCCGGACTACCCCGGTGGTGGCCAGATCATCTCGTCGCCGGCCGAGATCGCTGCCGCCTACCGCGGTGGCCGTGGCAGCCTGCGCGTGCGGGCACGCTACGAAATCGAGGAAATGGCGCGCGGCGCCTGGCAGGTGGTGTTCAGCGAGTTGCCGCCGGGCGTTTCATCGGCCCGGGTGCTGTCGGAGATCGGCGCCCTGCTGAATCCGCAGCCGCGTCCGGGCAAGAAGGCGATCGAACAGTCGGCGGCGCAGCTCAAGGCGCTGATGTCGTCGCAACTCGACCGCGCGCGCGACGAGTCCGGCAAGGACGACGACGTCCGGCTGGTCTTCGAGCCTAGCAGTTCGCGGATCGACCGCAACGAGTTCGTGGCGCTGCTGCTGGCGCATACCAGCCTCGAGACCTCGGCGCCGATCAATCTGGTGGCAGTCGGCATCGACGGCCGGCCGTGCCAGAAATCGCTCGCCGACCTGGTCGGCGAGTGGTGCGTCTTCCGGATCAGGACGGTGCACCGCCGCACCGCTTTTCGCCTGCAGAAGGCCGACGACCGCATCCACATCCTCGAAGGCCGGCACATCGTCTTCCTGAACATCGACGAAGTGATCCGCATCATCCGCCAGTCGGACGAACCGAAAGCGGCGCTGATCGCCCGCTTCGCGTTGTCCGACCGCCAGGCCGAGGACATCCTCGAGATCCGCCTGCGCCAGTTGGCGCGGCTCGAGGGAATCCGCATCGAGCAGGAGCTGGAAAAGCTGCGCGGCGAGCGCGAGGGGCTGCTCAAGCTGCTCGGCAGCGACCTGCTGCTGCGCCGGCAGGTGATCCGCGAAATCCGCGCCGATGCCGAGAAGCACGGCGACCCGCGGCGGACGATCATCGAGACGGCAGCGACCGCTTCGCGCTCTGAAGTCGCGGCCGTCGCCGACGAAGCGGTCACCGTGATCATTTCCGAGAAGGGCTGGGCGCGCGTCCGGCAGGGTCACGGTCTGGACCTCTCGGGAGTCGTCTTCAAGGACGGCGACCGCGCCGGTTCGGCGCAGGAGTGCCGTTCGGTCGATTCGCTGGTGATCGTCTCGACCGAGGGGAGGGCGTTCACCGTCGCCGTCGCCAGCCTGCCCGACGGCCGCGGCATGGGTGCGCCGCTTTCCTCCTTCGTCGAACTCGGCGCCGGCAGGATCGCGCACGTGCTGGCCGGACGGCCCGAGGAGCAGCTGCTGGTCGCCAAGAGCTCGGGCTACGGCTTCATCTGCAGCTACGGCGATCTGCTGTCGCGGCAGAAGGCCGGCAAGGCCTTTGTCAGCGTCGAGGACGGCGCGACCATCCTGCCGCTGCAACGGCTCGCCGGGCACGATCATCTCGCCGCGCTGTCCGAAGACGGCCGCCTGCTGGTCTTTCCGCTCGAGCAGATGAAGCGCCTGAGCAGCGGCAAGGGCGTCCAGATCATCGGTCTGCGCGAGGGTGAGTCCCTGCGTGCGGTGATCGCCGTGCAGGGGCCGCGGGTGACGATCAGGGGAAGCTTGCGCAGCCGGACCAAGACGCTGGTTTCCGAGGACCGCCATCTTGGTCAGCGCGCGCGGCGTGGATCGCCGGTCGGGCAGATCAGCAACGTCACGCTGGCAGCGTACCCCGAGTGATGATCAAGGCCATGCCAGCCGTGCCGCGCGGACGCCTGCTTGCGGCATCTTGCCGCGATCCGGCCGTGCCGGAGGGAGAAGTGCCGATGAGCTACCGATTGCCGACGTTGTGCCGGCTGGTCCTGGGCGGCCTGCTGGCCTGCCTGGGCACGTCGGCGTTCGCCGAACAGGTTGGCTGCGTGACCACCGAGTGGAAGTTGATCGGGTCGAACCACAAGGTCTGCGTCGACAGCTTCTCCGACCCGAAGATACCGGGAGTGACCTGCCACGTCAGCCAGGCGAGGACCGGCGGCGTCAGCGGTTCCTTCGGTCTGGCGCAGGATCCCTCGCAGTTTTCGCTGGCCTGCCGGCAGACCGGTCCGATCACGCTGCCGGCGAAGCTGCCGAAGGAGGCGACGGTGTTTGCCGAGGATACCTCGATCCTGTTCAAGGAGACGCGCGTCGTCAGGATGTGGGACGCCGCCAACAACACCCTGGTCTATCTGGCGATCAGTCGCAAGCTGATCGACGGCGCGCCGGCGAACAGCGTTTCGACCGTTCCGGTGATGCCCTGGGGAGGACGCTGAGGGTGTACGCGTCGACGCGTATCGTCGCGTTGTTGACGGATGGGTTGCGATGCCGGTGAACGGGGCAGGGGCAAGCGGGCGCGACGTCGCGGGGCTCGGACAGGTGTTCACGCCGGCGGCGATCGTCGACCTGATGTTGACGCTGGTGCGCAATTGCGGGCGGGTGCTCGAGCCGGCGTGTGGCGATGGCGCCTTCCTGCAGCATTTTCCCTTTGCCCTGGGTGTCGAGATCGACGCCAGGCACGCACCGCCGGGCGCGCGGGTGATGGATTTCTTCGAACTTCCCGAGCGTGAGCTGTTCGCGACGATCATCGGCAACCCGCCGTACGTGCGCTACCAGGATATCGCCGCGACGACGCGCGCCAGCCACCGGCGCAGCGTTCTCGACGGGCGCGCCAATCTCTACCTGCTGTTCATCGAGAAGTGCTTGCGGCATCTGGCGCCGGGCGGCGAGCTGGTATTCATCACGCCGCGCGACTTCCTGAAAGCGACTTCGGCGGTGCCGCTCAATCGCTTGCTTTACGCCGCCGGGACGATTACCGATTTCGTCGATCTCGGCGACTCGCGCCTGTTCGACGAGGCGACGCCGAATTGCGCGATCTGGCGTTTCGAACGCGACAATTTCTCGCGCCTGACCCGCTACGCCGCGCAGGGTGTTGCCGATGGCATGGCCGGCCTCGGCCGCCTGCGGTGGGCAGAACGTCATTTTGTCGAAAGCGCCGGTCACCTGTTGTTCACCCGCGGCGATTACGGCCTGCACCTCGCCGACATCGCCTTCGTCAGGGTCGGCGCGGTGTCCGGCGCCGACGACCTGTATGCCAGCGAGGCCTACGGTAACCGCAGCTTCGTCTGCTCGGCGACGGTGGCCACCGGCGACAGCCGGCGGATGCTCTGGTGCGAGCCGGGCGAGCCGCCGCCAGCAGTGCTGTTGCCACACAAGGATCGCCTGATCGCACGACGGATTCGACCCTTCGACGAGTCCAACTGGTGGCATTGGGGGCGTGGCTACCATCAGTCGGCGCAGCCGCGGGTGTACGTGAATAACAAGACCCGCCGGCGGCAGCCGTTCTTCGTGCATCCCTGCCGGAATTACGACGGGGCGGTGCTGGCGATCTTCCCGCGCGATCCGGCGGTCGACGTCAGGGAGCTGGCGGCGGCGCTGAACGGTGTCGACTGGGCCGATCTCGGCTTCGTCTGCGACGGTCGCTTCCTGTTCACCCAGCGCAGCCTGGAACAGACGCCGCTGCCCGGTTCGTTCCGCGCCTTCCTGCCCGGCGGCGGTGTAAGATCGCAGACCGAACCGCCTCGGCCACCGCAAGAGGATTCGCCAACGCCCATCCGCCGGAGCCGCGCGTCGGCAACCGGGAGGAGATAAGCCCATGGTTCCGCACCTGACCACCGCCCTCAAGGGCTCCCTGCTCGAGATCGAAAGCCGTTTCCTCGACGCCTTGCCCGAGATCGAACGCTGGCTGCGCGGGCAGTGGCAGGAGCACACGCCGCCGTTCTACGGATCGGTCGATCTGCGCAACGCCGGCTTCAAACTGGCGCCGGTCGACATGAACCTGTTTCCCGGCGGCTTCAACAATCTCGACGCCACCTTCCTGCCGCTGTGCGTGCAGGCGGCAATGACGGCGATCGACAAGATCTGCCCCGACGCGCGCAAGCTGCTGCTGATTCCCGAGAACCACACGCGCAACCTGTTCTACCTGCAGAACGTCGCGCAGCTGGCGGCGATCCTGCGGCTGACCGGTCTCGAGGTGCGCCTCGGCTCGCTGTCGCCGGAGGTGGTCAGGCCGACGACGGTCGAATTGCCGGACGGCAGCCGCCTGCTGCTCGAGCCGCTGGTTCGTGCTCAACACCGGCTCGGTCTGGACGGCTTCGAGCCTTGCGCGATCCTGCTCAACAACGATCTCTCGAGCGGCATTCCGCCGATCCTTCAGAATCTCGACGAGCAGTTCGTTCTGCCACCACTGCACGCCGGCTGGGCGGTGCGCCGCAAGTCGAACCACTTTGCCGCCTACGATCAGGTGGCGGGTGATTTTGCCCGACTGGTCGGCATCGATCCCTGGCGGATCAATCCCTACTTCTCGGTCTGCGAGGCGGTGAACTTCCACGAGCGTCAGGGCGAGGAGTGCCTGGCCGCCAACGTCGACGCGGTACTGGCGCTGATCCGCGAGAAATACCAGCAATACGGCATCGACGAAACTCCTTACGTGGTCGTCAAGGCCGACGCCGGAACCTACGGTATGGGCGTGATGACGGTCAAGGACGCGTCGCAGGTGGTCGCGCTCAATCGCAAGCAGCGCAACAAGATGTCGGTGATCAAGGAAGGGATGGCTGTTTCGCAGGTGATCATCCAGGAGGGCGTGCATACCTATGAACAGGTCGGCAGCGGCCCGCAGGCCGGCGTTGCCGAACCGGTGGTGTACATGATCGACCGCTTTGTCGTCGGCGGCTTCTACCGCGTGCACGGCGGGCGCGGTCGTGACGAAAGCCTCAATGCACCGGGAATGCACTTCGAGCCGCTGGCTTTCGAGACCAGCTGTTCGCTGCCCGACCAGTGCCAGAACCCGGATGCGCCACCGAACCGCTTCTACGCCTATGGCGTCGTCGCCCGCCTGGCGCAACTCGCCGCTTCGCTCGAACTCGAACGCACGGCACCGATGGAGGAGCAGCTCTCATGCGCATAGCGTTCGTTGTCGATCCGCTGCACTCCCTGAAGGCGTACAAGGACAGCAGCGTCGCCATGATGCGCGCCGCGCAGGCCGCCGGGCACGCGATCTGGGCGGTACGGCAGGAGGCGATTCACTGGTCGGCACTGCACGGGGTGTGCGCCGAAGCGGTGCACCTCGAAATGCTCGCCGACGACAAGGACTGGTTCGTCGAGGTCGATCGCCATGTCGTCGCGCTGCGCGATTTCGGCGCTGTGCTGATGCGCAAGGACCCGCCTTTCGACGCCGAGTACGTGACCACCACCTGGCTGCTCGAGCGCGCCGAGGCCGAGGGCGCGCGCGTCTTCAATTCGCCGCGGGCACTGCGTGATCATTCCGAGAAGCTGTCGGTCGCCGAGTTTGCGCAGTTTGCCGTGCCGAGCGTCGTGGCGCGCGACCCGGCGCTGATCCAGGCCTTTATCGACCTCGAGCGCGACACCATCCTGAAACCGCTCGACGGCATGGGCGGCAGCGAGATCTTCCGCGTTCGTCACGACGACCCGAACCGCAACGTGATCGTCGAGACGCTTACCCACAACGGCGGCAGGACGATCATGGCGCAGCGCTACATTGCCGAGATCGCCGACGGCGACAAGCGCATCCTGATCGTCGGCGGCGAGGTCGTTCCCTATTGCCTGGCGCGCATTCCCAAGGCCGGCGAGACGCGCGGCAATCTCGCCGTTGGCGGCCGCGGCGTGGCGCGCGCGCTGCGCGATCGCGACCGCGAAATCGCCGCGACGCTGGCGCCGGTGCTGGCGGCACGCGGCCTGTTACTGGTCGGTCTCGACGTCATCGGCGACTGGCTTACCGAGATCAACGTCACCAGCCCGACGTGTTTCGTCGAAATCGCCGAACAGACCGGCTTCGACGCCGCCGAGTTGTTCGTCGCCGCGCTGGAACGTGCGTGCGCGGCCGCCACCTAGCCTTTCTGCTCACCCCGCTCCTGCTCGGCTTTCTGGCAGCTTGTGGCAGGGCACCGCTGCATCAGCAGCAGGCCTTCGTCTTCGGCACCCGGGTCGAGGTGCTGATCGCCGGTCAAACCGAGGCCGCAGCGCGCCCGGCGGCCGCCGCCGTGTTGCGTGAGTTCGACCGCCTGCATCGCCTCTACCACGCCTGGCAGCCCTCCGAGTTGAGCCGGCTGAGCGAGGCCATTGCCAGCGGGCGGGCGGCGCCGGTGACGCCGGCGCTGGCTGCCCTGATCAGCGAAGCGCAGCGCCTTTCGCTGGCCAGCGAAGGCCTTTTCGATCCCGGCATCGGACGCCTGATCGGCCTCTGGGGTTTTCAGTCCGACGATCTGCCGGTAGCGCTTCCCGACGCCGCTGCGCTCGCCGCCTGGCGGGCCGCCCGGCCGGGGATCGCCGACCTGCGGGTCGCTGGCGGCGAAGTCAGCAGTGGCAATCGCGCCGTGGCGCTCGATTTCGGCGGTTACCTGAAGGGCGTCGCGCTCGACCGCGCGGCGGCGATTCTGAAGGCGCAGGGGGTGCACCATGCGCTGATCAACATCGGTGGCAATGTCCTCGCGCTGGGCAGCAAGAACGGCGAGCCCTGGCGGGTGGGAATCCAGCACCCACGTCAGCCCGGCCCGCTGGCGACGCTCGAACTCGGCGATGGCGAGGCGGTTGGCACCTCCGGCGATTACCAGCGCTATTTCGAGGTCGGCGGCCGACGCTACAGCCATCTGCTCGACCCGCGCAGCGCCGAGCCGGTCAGGCACACCCAGGCCCTGACCGTGCTGGTGAGCGCCGACGCCGGGGCAGGCGCCGGGACGCTTTCCGACGTCGCCTCCAAGCCGCTGTTCATCGCCGGCGCCGATTGGCCGCGTCTGGCACGAGCGCTGCACGTCGAGCACGTGCTGCGGGTCGACGCCGAGGGTCGCGTCCAGGTCAGTCGCGCCATGCACGCCCGGCTGACCTACGTCGGCGGCCAGCCAAAGGCGCTCGAGATAATTCCGTAGGCTGTCGGCCGATGCTCTCGCGCGCCGTGGAATCGCTTAGAATGGCGGCCTGTTTCGATGGGTGGGCGCGATGATCGGCATTTTCCTGATAACGCACGGCTGCTTTGGCGAAAGCCTGGTTCAGAACGCATGCAACGTCCTCAACAAGCGCCCGCCGCTGATCGGCCAGCTCGGCGTCTCCTGGCAGGACGACCCGCTCGATCTGCTGCCGCTGGCACGCCAGCGCCTGCAGGAAGTGGACGGCGGCAGCGGCGTCCTGGTGATGACCGACATCTTTGGCGCGACGCCGGCCAATCTGTCGCTCAAGCTGCTCGAACCGGGCCGTGTCGAAGGTGTTTCGGGGCTCAGCCTGCCGATGCTGCTGCGTGCTCTGACCTATCGCGAGAAAGGGATGGCAACGATGCTGGACAAGGCGGTCAGCGGTGCCCGCGATGGCGTCATGAAGCTGCCGACGCCGTAACCGCGTAGATTTGCGAGAACAGGAGCTCCCGATGGTGCGTGCCGAAACGGCAATCCTCAACAAGCTTGGCCTGCATGCCCGAGCATCGGCGAAGCTGACGCAACTCGCGGCCAGCTTTGACAGCGAGGTGTGGATGGAGAAGGGCGAACGCCGGATCAACGCCAAGAGCATCATGGGCGTGATGATGCTGGCCGCCGGCAAGGGATCGACGGTGGTCGTCGAGACCAGCGGCAGCGACGAGCAGGCGGCCAGTGACGCGATCCTGGCGCTGGTCGCCGACAGGTTTGGCGAGGCGGAGTGATTCGATCATGAGTTTTACCCTGCATGGGCTGCCGGTTTCCGGCGGCATCGCGATTGGCCAGGCGCACCTGATGTCGCACGCGACGCTGGAAGTGTCGCACCTGGTGATCGCCCCGCGGCTGGTTGAAAAGGAGATCGCCCGCTTCGAGGCGGCGCTGAAGGAGGTGCGCGAGGAGTTCGCCAGCCTCAAGGAGCGCATGCAGCATTCGCCGGGTGAGTTCGGCGCCTTCATCGACCTGCATACGATGATTCTTGCCGATCCGGAACTGGCGGAAACGCCCAAGCAGCTGATCCGCGAGCGTCGCTGCAATGCCGAATGGGCGCTGGTGCAGCAGATGGAGGTGCTGGTCGGGCAGTTCGAGAGCTTCGACGACCAGTATCTGCGCGAGCGTAGCTACGACGTGCGGCAGGTCGTCGAGCGGGTAATCAAGGAACTCGTCGGGCAGCCCGGCCGAACCGCGATGAGAATCGGCAAGGGCGTCAAGGAAGAAGACCTGATCGTCGTCGCCCACGATCTCTCACCGGCCGACGTCATTTCCTACAAGGATCACCGTTTCGCCGCTTTCGTCACCGACGTCGGCGGCTCGACCTCGCATACCGCGATTCTGGCGCGCAGCCTGCGCATTCCGGCGGTGCTCGGGCTGCACAACGCGCGCCAGCTGATCCGCGACAAGGAGGTGCTGATCGTCGACGGCACGCGTGGCGTGCTGATCGTCAACCCCGACCCGCGCGTACTCGACGAGTATCGGCTCAGAAAAAGCCAGATCGAGCTCGAACGCAGCAAGCTCAAGCGCCTCAAGACCGCCAAGTCGTCGACGCTGGACGGCGTCGACATCGCCCTGCACGCCAACATCGAGCTGCCGGGTGACGTCGCCAACGCGCTCGACGGCGGCGCCGAAGGGATCGGGCTGTTCCGTACCGAGTTCCTGTTTCTCGATCGCGGCGACATGCCGACCGAGGACGAGCAGTTCGAGGCCTACCGCACGGTGGTCAAGGGAATGGCCGGCCGGCCGGTGACCATCCGTACCTTCGATCTCGGTTACGACAAGGACCTGCATCCGGAGAAGGTCGTCGGCGACCGCCTGCAGAGCAATCCGGCGCTCGGCCTGCGCGCCATCCGCCTGTCGCTGGCCGAGTCGAACATGTTCCAGACGCAGTTGCGGGCGATCCTGCGCGCCTCCAAGTACGGCAAGATCAAGCTGCTGATTCCGATGCTCTCGCAGGCGCACGAGATCGACCAGACGCTGGCGGCGATCGAGCGTGCCAAGTCGAGCCTGCGCGGCGAGAATTGCGCGTTCGACGAAGCGATCGAGGTCGGGGCGATGATCGAGATACCCGCCGCCGCGCTGGCTGTCGGCATGTTTCTTCGCCGCCTGCACTTCCTGTCGATCGGCACCAACGACCTGATCCAGTACACGCTGGCGATCGATCGCAGCGACGAACAGGTGTCGCATCTCTACGATCCCCTGCATCCGGCGGTCCTGATGTTGCTGGCGCACACCATCTCGAGCGCCGAGAAGGTGCACATCCCGGTTTCGATCTGCGGCGAACTGGCCGGCGACCCCTCGCTGACGCGTCTGCTGCTGGGTATGGGGCTGCGCCAGTTCTCGATGCATCCGGCGCAGATCCTGGCGGTCAAGCAGCGCATCATGCAGGCCAACTGCTCGGAGCTGGCGCCGATCGTTCGCCGCCTGCTGCGCCACGAGGAGCCGGCGAAGATCCGCGAGCAGCTCGAGAAACTCAACGCCTGAATTGACTTTTCCCCGGGCTGCGGGTAACTTTCGCCGCCTTGGCGCCGATTTGAACGATCAGCTTGCGGGCGCCCTACAAATACGGCTAAAGCGCGGCAAGCCCGGTCCGTGTTAGCCAGCTGACCGGGCTTCTCGTTTTCCTGCCCCTGTTACCGATACGATCGCGATGTCACCAGAGACTTCTGTCGGACTCGTTGTGCCGCGGCGCATGCAGTGCGACACGCCACTGACCCTGAAGAGCGGCGCCCGCCTGCCGGGTTTCGAACTGGTCTTCGAAACCTATGGCACGCTCAATGCCGCCCATTCGAACGCCGTGCTGGTTTGCCACGCGCTCGCCGGCAGCCACCATGTCGCCGGTCATTATGCCGACGATCCCGAGAATGTCGGCTGGTGGGATAACCTGGTTGGCCCCGGCAAGCCGCTCGATACGCGCAAGTTCTTCGTCGTCGGAGTCAACAATCTTGGCGGTTGTTACGGCTCGACCGGCCCGCTATCGACCCGGCCGGGGAGCGACAAGCGCTACGGCGCCGATTTTCCGCTGGTGACCGTCGAGGACTGGGTCGCCGCGCAAGCCCGCCTGGCCGACCACCTCGGGGTGGACACCTGGGCCGCGGTGATCGGCGGCAGCCTCGGTGGCATGCAGGCGCTGGAGTGGTCGCTGCAGTTTCCCGATCGCATCCGGCACGCCATGGTGATCGCTTCGGCGCCCAAGTTGTCGGCACAGAACATCGCCTTCAACGAAGTGGCGCGGCAGGCGATCATTTCCGACCCCGACTTCCACGGCGGCTACTACGCCGATCACGGCGTCGTTCCGACCCGCGGCCTGCGCCTGGCGCGCATGGTTGGCCACATCACCTACCTGTCGGACAGCCAGATGGCCGAGAAATTTGGCCGCCAGCTGCGCCACGGCGAGCACAAGTTCAGCTACGACGTCGATTTCGAGATCGAATCGTACCTGCGTTATCAGGGCAACAAGTTCGCCGGTTTCTTCGACGCCAACACCTACCTGATGATGACCAAGGCGCTCGACTACTTCGATCCCGCCTACCGCTACGGTGGTCATCTGGCCAGCGCCCTGGCGCGCGCCAGGGCGCGCTTCTTCGTCGCCAGCTTTACCACTGACTGGCGTTTCGCGCCGGCGCGCTCGCGTGAGATCGTCTTCGCGCTGCTGCACAACCGTCTGCGCGTGGTGTACGCGGAAATCGATTGCGACGCCGGACACGATTCCTTCCTGCTCGACGACCAGCACTACCACGCCCTGCTGCGCGCCTATCTGGGGAACATCGCGGTATGACCGAATACGAGAGAAGGGCCCGGGCCGAACAACGCGAGCGTTTCGACTTCGCGGTAATCGCCAACTGGCTGTCGCCCGGCGAGCGCGTCCTCGACCTCGGTTGCGGCGACGGCCGGTTGCTGCGCTACCTGGGTGAAACGCGCGACGTCACCGGTTACGGCGTCGAAATCGACCACGACAGCGTCCTCGGCTGCATCCGCAACGGCGTCGACGTGATCCAGATGAACATCGAGAGTGGTCTGCAGGGTTTCGAGGACAATTCCTTCGATCACGTCGTCATTTCGCAGGCGCTGCAGACCATGCACACCACCGAGCGGATCCTGACCGAGATGCTGCGTGTCGCCGCCGAAGCGGTGGTCAGTTTCCCGAACTTCGCCTATCGTGCCAACCGGGCGGCAATTGCCGACGGGCACATGCCGGTCTCCGAAGACCTGCCCTACGACTGGTTCGACACGCCGAACGTACGCTTTTTCACGATCGTCGATTTCGAGGACCTGTGTGCCCGGCTGGAGATCGAGGTTCGTGAGCGTCTGGCCTTCGACGAAGCCGGCAAGGAGGTTGCCGACGACCCCAACCTGAACGGCAGTCTCGCCTTCTATCGACTCGGGCGAAAGCCCTGATGCCCGACTGGCTGCGCCCGCTGCTGACCCGGCGCATGCTGGTCTGCGTGTTCACCGGCTTCAGTTCGGGCTTGCCGCTCTACCTGCTGCTCAATCTGTTGCCGGCATGGCTGCGCAGCGACGGCGTCGACCTCAAGATCATCGGCTTCTTCGCGCTGATCCAGTTTCCCTACACCTGGAAATTTCTCTGGGCACCGGTGCTCGACCGTTATCGCCTGCCGCTCGGACGCCGGCGCGGCTGGATGGTCATCTCGCAGATCGGCCTGCTGCTGGCGATCGGCCTGCTTGGCGGCTTTTCGCCGGCCGCCGATCTGACACCGGTGATCTGGCTGGCGGTTGCCCTGGCCTTCCTGTCGGCGACCCAGGATGTGGCCCTGGACGCCTTTCGCCGCGAGATTCTCCGCGACCACGAACTCGGGCTGGGCAATGCCGTGCATGTCAATGCCTACCGGATTGCCGGCCTGGTGCCGGGATCGCTGTCGCTGATCCTGGCCGACCTGATGCCATGGGGACAGGTGTTCTGGATCACCGCCGCCTTCATGCTGCCCGGGATGGCGATGGTGCTGCTGGTCGATGAACCGGCTGCCATCGGCGCACCCAAGACGCTGCGGGCGGCGGTCGTGGAACCCTTTCACGAGTTCATCGGCCGCAAGGGCTGGCTCGGTGCCTTGCTGGTGCTGGGCTTCATCTTTCTCTACAAGCTCGGCGATTCGCTGGCCACCAGCCTGTCGACGCCCTTCTATCTCGATCTCGGCTACAGCATGACCGACATCGGTGTGATCGCCAAACACGCCGGACTCTGGCCAGCGGTATTCGGCGGCCTGCTCGGCGGGCTGTGGATGCTGCGGCTGGGGATCAACCGCGCGCTGTGGCTGTTCGGCGTCGTCCAGATGGCGACCATCCTCGGCTTCGCCTGGCTGGCGTCGCGTGGCGTCCAGCCGAGCATCGACGTAGTCGACCGTTTGGCGCTGGCCGGCGTGATTGGCGCCGAGTACCTCGGTGTCGGCCTGGGAACGGCCGCGTTCACCGCCTTCATCGCCCGTGCCACCAACCCGGCGTTCACCGCGACCCAGTTCGCCCTGTTTACCAGTCTCGCGGCAGTGCCACGGACTTTCGTCAATGCCACGGCCGGCGCGCTGGTCGAGTCGCTCGGTTGGGTGCACTTCTTCTTTCTCTGCTTCATGCTCGCCGCGCCCGGCATGCTGTTGCTGTTCAGGGTAGCCCCATGGAACGACACGCCGGCATCGCCGAAAAGCTGATCGCCGCTGCCCGGCAGTTGTCGACCCGGCTGGCGACATTGCGCTTCGCGCCGCCGGTGACGCATGTCTATGATCCCCTGACCTACGCCTGGGAAGCCCACGAGTCGTACCTGCGCCGTTACGCGGCGGCTCCCGCCAGGGTGGTGTTTCTCGGCATGAATCCCGGTCCCTTCGGGATGGTGCAGAGCGGTGTTCCCTTCGGTGAAATCGCCGCGGTTCGCGACTGGCTGCGGATCGACTGCGCGCCGCAGCGGCCGGCGCTGGAGAATCCGTGGCGGCCGATCGAGGGTTTCGCCTGCCGCCGCTCGGAAGTCAGTGGCCGCCGGCTGTGGGGACTGTTCCGCGAGCGCTTCGCCAACGCCGAATCCTTCTTTGCCGACCACTTCGTCGCCAACTATTGCCCGCTGGCCTTTTTCGAGCGCGCTCGCAACCTGACGCCCGACAAGCTGCCGGCGGCCGAGGCGGCCGTGCTGCAGGCGGCGTGTGACGCGCATCTGAGGACGCTGGTGATGGCGCTGCAGGCCGAGTGGCTGATCGCCGTCGGCAGCTTCGCCGAAGCTCGGGCGACCCAGGCGCTGGCCGACACGGATGTGCGGATCGGGCGCATCCTGCATCCGAGTCCGGCGAGTCCGGCCGCCAATCGCGGCTGGGCCGAAGCCGCCACCCGGCAGCTGCGCGCGCTTGCTGTCTGGGACTGAAGCGCTCGCGCGAAACGCGTCCTGCTGCTAGGGCTGGCGGCGCGCGAGCAGGCCGGAATCGGACAGTTCCCGGCACAGCATTCGCCAGCTGCGCCAGGCGAAGAAGGCACGCTTGCTCCATCGCCAGACGCGGCGGGGTTGCACGACGACCAGCAGGGCAACGCCGACGGTCACCACTTCCGGGTGCTGCTTGACGTAAGTGGTGCCCTTGCGGATCGTGGCGACGGCACGATCGGCGGTCTGCAGGGCTTCGCCGACCGGTTGCAGGTCGCGACCAAGGCGCTCGCGCTGGCTGCTGATCCGTTCCAGTAGCCGGCCGCGCTCGACGGCGAGGTCAATCAGCTCCTGATTCATCCGCGGCGGCGCGCTTGAGCTGATGAAGGTCTTCGCTGAGCTCGGCAAGGCTCGCGGCGAAGGCACGATCGGGTCGCTGCATGGCCCGTTGCAGAGCGGCGTAGGCGACCCCGCTGGCAGCGATGAACAGCGCCGTGGCACTCGCCAGGACGATGATTCTCTGCTCCCAGAAGGTGACCACCAGCACGGCGACCAGCAGGATCACCGCCAGCGCCACGCAGAAGGCCAGCAGCTGCGACAGCAGCAGCAGGTGGATCGCCCGCTGCTTTTCCTCCTTGAGCTCGTTGCCAAGGAGTGCCAGCCGCGTCCGGCCCGTGCCGAGCAGCGTGACCGCGCTGTTCCGGGCGCTGGCCAGCAGGCTGCCGCCTGCCGTACCGGGCGGCGTCTTGCTCATCACGCCGGGCGCCAGCCGCTTAACGGCGGCTGATGATCGCGCCGAGCAGCAGACCGACGAAGGCGGCAACGCCGACCGCGCGCCACGGATTCTCGTGGACGAAGTCGTCGGTGGCGCGCGCTGCCGCCTTGGTCCGGTCGACCACCGCGACTTCGGCGTCAGCCAGGCGCAGCTTGGCGTCGCGCAGCCGTTCGCCGATGCGCTCGCGCAGGTCGCCCATTTTCTCGCCGGCAACGCCGGCGGTGGCACGGAGGATTTCCTCGGCGTCGGAAACCACGACTTTCATGTCGGAAACCAGCTTCTGCTTGCTGGAGGCGGAGAGTTCGTTATTGACGTCGGGCATGATGGACCTCGTGATGAAAAGTGATGATGGAAAGCGGGCGTTGCGGCACCTGACAAGCTCCCGGTAACAGGTTCAGATTATAGGACTTGCCGGCGGAGATCAATGTGCACGATCGACGGCAGCGGCTGTCGCGCCGGCCGCTGGCGGTGCACGAAGCGTGCCGACGACGATTTCTCCGAAGCCCGGAGGCGGTCCCGGAAGCTGCTCCGACCGGTCGTCCGGGACGGTGCACTGGAGCAGGTCCTGTTCAAGCGCCTGGCGGCGGCTCGTCGCCATCCTGATCGTAATCATAGTCGATGGTCAACGGCGCGTGGTCGCTGAAACGCTGCGCCTTGAACACCTCCGCACGTTGTGCGCGGCCGGCGATGGCGGCTGTCGCCAACTGGTAATCGAGCCGCCAGCCGACGTTCTTCGCCCACGCCTGGCCGCGATTCGACCACCAGGTATAGGCTTCGTCGGTGCGCGTCGGGTGCAAGCGCCGGTACACGTCGCACCAGCCCGCTTCGTCGAGCAGACGGCTGACCCAGGCGCGTTCTTCGGGCAGGAATCCCGAATTCTTGCGGTTGCTTCGCCAGTTCCTGAGGTCGATTTCCTGGTGGGCGATATTCCAGTCGCCACAGACGACGACGTCTCGTCCGCTGGCGGCGAGTTGCGACAGGCGCGGGAAGATGAAAGCCATGAAGCGGAATTTCGCCTCCTGCCGTTGCTCGGAGCTGGACCCCGACGGCTGGTAGAGTGAGATCACCGACAGGCGGCCGAAATCGGCGCGCAGGAAGCGCCCTTCGAGGTCGAACTCGGCGTTGTCTAGCCGCTCGACGATGCGCTCGGGCTTCCTGCGGCACCACAGGCCGACGCCGCTGTAGCCCTTCTTCGTGGCGCAGTGGTAGTAGGCATGAAAGCCGGGCGGCGCTTTCATTTCTTCGCTGAGGTCGGCCTGCTGCGCTTTCAGTTCCTGCAGGCAGATGATGTCAGCATTCTGGCCGAGGGCCCAGGGCAGCACGCCCTTGCGCCAGGCCGAGCGAATGCCGTTGAGATTCAAGGTAATGATGCGTAACATAGGGCACCGGGCCGCGAGCGGCCCCGATCCAGAAAAAGGCGTTATGGACTTTCGTCAGGAATTCATCGAGTTTGCGGTTCGGCAGGAGGTTTTGCGTTTTGGCGACTTCAGGACCAAGGCCGGTCGGCAGTCGCCCTATTTCTTCAATGCCGGTCTGTTCAACGATGGCGCCGCGCTCGACCGCCTGGCGGAATTCTACGCGAAGGCGATCACTGCCAGCGGTATTGCCGTCGACACCCTGTTCGGTCCGGCCTACAAGGGCATCCCGCTGGTCGCCGTGATCGCCGTCGCGTTGGCCAGGGCCGGCCGCAACCTGCCATTCTCGTTCAATCGCAAGGAGGCCAAGGATCACGGCGAGGGCGGCAGCATCGTTGGCGCGCCGCTGACCGGCCGGGTGTTGATCGTCGACGACGTGATTTCCGCCGGGACCTCGGTTCGCGAGTCGGTCGAACTCATTCGCGGCGCCGGCGCGACGCCCTGCGGGGTGGTGATCGCCCTCGATCGCATGGAGCGCGGCGGTGGCGAACTGTCGGCGGTGCAGGAGGTCCAGCGCGACTACGGCATCCCGGTCGTCGCCGTCGCCAGCCTCGACGACCTGCTGGCATTCCTTCGTCACCACCCCGATTTCAGGCAGAACGAGGCCGCCGTCGCGAACTACCGGCAGGAATATGGCGTTGCGCACAGCGCTTAGATTCGGTCTGCTGCTGGTCGTGATGGGCGCTGGTCCGGTGGTCGCCGCGGCGCGCATCTATTGCTGTCATGACGAATCGGGCAAGCAGGTGTGCGGCGACATCCTGCCGTCGGCGTGTTACGGCCGTGCCTACCGGGAACTCGGTCAGTCGGGCCGGACGTCGCGGGTCGTCGAGGCACCATTGACCGCCGAGCAGCGCGCCGCCAGGGCGGCCGACGAGCGGCAGCGCCAGGAACGGCAGCGGGTGCTGGACGAGCAGCGGCGCAAGGATCAGGCCTTGCTCAATACCTACGGTAGCGTGAAAGATATCGAAGTGATGCGCAATCGTGCCGAGAGCAACCTCGCGGCATCGATCAAGGCGGCCGAAGAGCGTATCGCCGAAATACGCAAGCATCGCAAGAAGTTCGAGAACGAGGCCGAGTTCTACAAGAACCGGACCTTGCCGGCGGAGGTCGCCAAGGGCTTGCGCGACGCCGACTACGAGATCAGGGCGCAGGAATCGGTGATCGACTCGAAGCGGAAGGACATGGAAGCGACCCGACTCAAGTACGACGAGGATCTTCGCCGCTTCCTCGACATCGAGAAGCGCGCCGCCGAGCGGCGCTGAGCCGACCGCCGCCGTGCCGCGTCGCGCTCGCCGCCTCAGGCGAGTTTCTTGCGCAGCAGCTCGCTGACCTGTTGCGGGTTGGCCTTGCCGCGGGTCGCCTTCATCGCCTGGCCGACCAAGGCATTGAAAGCCCGTTCCTTGCCGGCCCGGAATTCGGCCACCATCGCCGCGTTGGCTGCCAGCACGTCGTCGATCAAGCTTTCCAGGGCGCTGCTGTCGCTGATCTGCTGCCAGCCGTGCCGGCTGATGATTTCGTCCGCCGAGCTACCGTCACCGGTCCACAGGGCATCGAACACCTTGCGGGCGATGTTGGTCGAGATCGTGCCGTCGCCGATACGGGCGATCAGGCCGCCGAGTTGCGCGGCGGCGACCGGCGACTGGCCGATTTCCAGGTCGTCCTTGTTGAGGCGCGCGGTCAGGTCGACCATCAGCCAGTTGGCGCAGGTCTTGGCGTTCGACCGGCCGGCAGCAGCAACTGTCGCCTCGAAGTAGGCCGCCAGTTCGAGTGACGATGTCAGGAAGGCCGCGTCGTAGGCCGACAGCGCGTAGTCGGCGAGCAGGCGCTGGCGCTTGGCCGCCGGCAGCTCGGGCATCGCCAGGCCGACCCGTTCGACCCACTGGCGGTCGATCAGCAGTGGCAGCAGGTCGGGGTCGGGAAAGTAGCGGTAGTCGTGGGCGTCTTCCTTTGAGCGCATGGCGCGCGTTTCGCCGGACCCCGGGTCGAAAAGTACCGTCGCCTGCTCGATCGTGCCACCATCCTCGAGTGTCGCGATCTGCCATTGCACTTCGTACTCGATCGCTTGCTGCATGAAGCGAAAGGAATTGAGGTTCTTGATTTCACGCCGGGTCCCGAGCTTCGCCTCGCCGACGCGGCGGACCGAGACGTTGGCGTCGCAGCGAAACGAGCCTTCCTGCATGTTGCCGTCGCAGATGCCGATCCAGCGCACCAGGGCGTGCAAGACGCGTGCATAGGCCACCGCCTCGGCGGCGGAGCGCATGTCGGGTTCGCTGACGATCTCCAGCAGTGGTGTCCCGGCGCGATTGAGATCGATACCCGTGCGGCCATGGAAGTGATGGCCGAGGCCTTCGTGCAGTGACTTGCCGGCGTCTTCCTCGAGATGGGCGCGGGTCAGGTTCACCACTTTTTCGCCGTCGCCCACCGCGATCGCCAGTTTGCCGCCAAGCACGACCGGCAACTCGTACTGGCTGATCTGATAGCCCTTGGGGAGATCCGGGTAGAAGTAGTTCTTGCGGGCGAAAACCGAGCGCGGTGCGATCTCGGCGCCGACCGCCAGGCCAAAGCGTATCGCGCATTCGACGGCGCCCTTGTTGAGTACCGGCAACACCCCCGGCAGGGCGATATCGACGGCGTTCGCCTGGACGTTGGGCGCCGCGCCAAAGGCCGTCGAGCTGCCCGAGAAAATCTTCGCTCGAGTCGACAACTGGGCGTGCGTTTCAATGCCGATGACGACTTCCCATGCTTTCATCACTGCTTGCTCACTCATCAGGAATCAGGAATGGCGGCCGCCGGCAAGGCCCTGGCGACCCGACGGATGCGCCGCTTGCCTGGCCATCAGGCGAAGCCGGCCGGGCATTGCAGATGCCAGGAACTGGCCTGCTGGTAGCGGTGGGCTACGTCGAGCAGGCGGGCTTCGGTGAAATAGTCGCCGATCAGCTGCAGACCCGCCGGCAGGCCGCCGGCAAAACCACAGGGAAGCGAAATCGCCGGCAGACCGGCCAGGTTCACGGCGATGGTGTAGATATCCGAGAGATACATCTGCACCGGGTCGGCCGCTTTCTCGCCGAGCTTGAAGGCTGTGCTGGGACTGGTCGGACCGACGATCACGTCGCACTGGCGGAAGGCCTCGGCGAAGTCATTGGCGATCAGCCGGCGGATGCGCTGTGCCTGCAGGTAATAGGCGTCATAGTAGCCATGCGAGAGGACGTAGGTGCCGATCAGGATGCGGCGCTTGACCTCGGCTCCGAAGCCTTGCGCACGACTCTTGCCGTACAGGTCGTTGAGGTCCTCGTACTGCGCTGCGCGATAGCCGTAGCGGACGCCGTCGAAACGTGCCAGGTTCGAGCTGGCCTCGGCCGGTGCGATGACGTAATAGGCGGCTACCGAGAGGTCCATGTTGGGCAGGCTGACGGCGACCGTCTCGGCGCCGAGACGGCGGTACTCGCCGATCGCCGTGTCGACCAGCTGCATCACCTCCGGCGCGCATCCCTCGCCGAAAAACTGTTCCGGCAGGCCGATCTTCAAACCGGCCAGCGGCCGGTCGGCAGCACCGCGGTCAAGCTCGCGACTGTAGTCCTCGGGCGGGCGGTCGAGGCTGGTCGAGTCGCGCTCGTCGAAGCCGGCCATGGTGTTGAGCAGCAGTGCGCAGTCCGCCGCCGATCGCGCCAGCGGGCCGGCCTGGTCGAGCGACGAGGCGAAGGCAATCATGCCGTAGCGCGAAACGACGCCATAGGTCGGCTTCATGCCGGTCAGGTTGCACAGGGCGGCGGGCTGGCGGATCGAGCCGCCGGTATCGGTGCCGGTGGCGGCCGGCGCCAGGCGCGCGACGACGGCGGCGGCCGAGCCGCCGGACGACCCGCCGGGGACGCAGCTGGCATCCCAGGGGTTCTTGACCGGGCCGTAGAACGAGGTTTCGTTCGACGAACCCATCGCGAACTCGTCCATGTTGGTCTTGCCGAGCAGTACCGCGCCGGCTGCCGCGAAGCGGGCGATCACCGCCGCATCGTAGGGGCTGACGAAGTTGCCGAGCATCTTCGAGCCACAGGTGGTCAGCCAGCCGCGGCTGCAGAAGATGTCCTTGTGGGCGATCGGGATGCCGGTCAATGGACCGCCTTCGCCGCTCGCCAGTCGCTGGTCGGCGGCGCGTGCCTGGGCCAGGCTGCTCTCCGGGTCAACGCTGATGTAGGCGTTGAGCTGCGGGTTGTGCCGGGCGATGCGCTGAAGATAGAGTTCGGTCAGCTCGACGCTCGAGATCTCTTTCGCCGCCAGTGCCCGGCGGAGGGCTCGCAGGTCATGCTCGATCATTCGATGACCTTCGGCACGAGGTAGAGGCCGGCGGCGGTTTCCGGGGCGATCGCCTGGAAAGCGTCGCGTTGAGCGACTTCGCCGGCTTCGCTGACACGGTCTGCGCGCAATCGTTGGCCGACGTCCTGAGCGTGTGCCATCGGTTCGACGCCGCGCGTATCGACTGCCTGCATCTTTTCGATCAGGGTGAAGATATCGTTCAGGTGGCCGACCGTGCTGGCCGCTTCGGCGTCGCTGATTTCGATTCTGGCCAGGTGGGCAACGCGGCGGACCTGTTCTGGGGTGAGCGACATGGCTTGGGAAATCACTAAGGTATTAAACGAGGTAGCCATATAAGGTATCATAAAAGTTTTTCCCACCGCAGCCCCCGCGGGCCATCACGGATTTCGCAAGCATGTTCAGTTTTCTGCGCAGTTATTTCTCGAACGATCTCGCCATCGACCTTGGCACGGCAAACACCCTGATCTATGTCCGCTCGAAGGGAATCGTTCTCGACGAGCCGTCTGTGGTCGCGATCAGGACCGAGGGCGGGCCCAGTTCCAAGAAGACCATCCAGGCGGTCGGCAAGGCCGCCAAGGAGATGCTCGGCAAGGCGCCCGGGGCGATTACCGTCATCCGGCCGATGAAGGATGGCGTGATCGCCGATTTCACGGTCACCGAGCAGATGCTCAAGCAGTTCATCAAGAAGGTCCATGATTCGCGACTGCTGTCGCCCTCGCCGCGGATCATCATCTGCGTGCCGTCGGGTTCGACGCAGGTCGAACGCCGCGCGATTCGCGAGTCGGCGATCGGCGCCGGTGCGAGTCAGGTATTCCTCATCGAGGAGCCGATGGCGGCGGCGATCGGTGCCGGACTGCCGGTCGCCGAGCCGACCGGTTCGATGGTCGTGGACATCGGCGGCGGTACCACCGAAGTTGGCGTCATTTCGCTTGGTGGCATGGTCTATGCCGGTTCGGTTCGCGTCGGTGGCGACAAGCTCGACGAAGCGATCATGAATTACATCAGCCGCAACTACGGCATGCTGATCGGCGAGAACACCGCCGAGAACATCAAGAAGAACATCGGCTCGGCGTTCCCCGGTGCCGAGGTGCGTGAGATGGAGGTTTCGGGGATCAACAAGGCCGAAGGCATCCCGCGCAAGTTCACCATTTCCTCGAACGAGATTCTCGAGGCGCTTACCGAACCACTGAACAGCGTTGTCTCGGCGGTCAAGTCGGCTCTCGAGAAGACGCCGCCGGAACTCGGCGCCGACATTGCCGACAAGGGAATGGTTCTCACCGGCGGCGGCGCCTTGCTGCGCGACCTCGATCGCCTGCTGATGGAGGAAACCGGCCTGCCGGTGATCGTTGCCGAGGAACCGCTGACCTGCGTTGCCCGGGGCTGCGGTCTGGCGCTCGAGAAGATGGATAATCTCGGCAGCATCTTCGCTTCCGATTGACGGCCAGCGGCGTAAGCGCCGCCCATTGCCAGCCCCGATCGTCGATTGATGGACCAACAGCCGCCACCGTTCTTCAAGCGCGGGCCGGCGCCCGTCGCGCTGCTGTCGTTTTACGTGGCGCTGTCTCTGGCGCTGCTCGTCGTCGATGCCCGCTTCCACACGCTGGAGGTCCTGCGCCAGGGTTTGTCGATGTTTACCCATCCCGTACAGAGCTTCGCCCACCTTCCGGCGCAGCTTCTCGACAATGCCGACAGCTATTTCGCGAGCCTGGCGCGACTGCAGGAAGAAAACGCGCAACTGAAGCGAGCTCGTCTCGAAAACGTCGCGGCCTTGCTGCGCAGCCAGCAGATGGAGGTCGAGAACGAGCGTCTGCGCAAGCTGCTTGGCGTCAGGGAACGCCAGCAGGTCAGCGGCCAGGTCGCGCAGATCCTCTATTCGGCGCGTGACCCGTACGCCCGGCGGATCATCATCGACAAGGGGCAGCAGAACAAGGTGGTCGCCGGACAACCGGTGATCGATGACGCCGGAATCGTCGGTCAGGTGACGCGCGTGTTTCCTTTCGTCGCTGAAGTCACGCTGATTACCGACAAGGAGCAGGCGGTCCCCGTGCAGGTGGTGCGAACCGGTCTGCGCTCGGTGGTCTTCGGTCTTGGCGATGGCCAGCTCGAACTGCGCTTTGTCCCGGTCACCGCCGATATCCAGAATGGCGACATGCTGGTGACCTCGGGGCTCGACGGGATTTTTCCGGCCGGCTTCCCGGTCGCCAAAGTGGTGCACATCGAAAGCGATACGGCTTACTCGTTTGCCCGCATCATCTGCACGCCGCTGGCTGGTGTCGAGCACTTCAGCGAGGTGATGGTGCTCGATCCGCGCCCGGCAGTGGTCCTGCCCGAGGAACTCGAAAGCGAGGCGGCGAGCAAGCATGCCAAGGCTGCGACCCGATCGGGACCGGCCAAGAAGAAACGCCTGAAGAAGGACTGACGCCATGCAGACCAGCTACTCGTCGTCACGCATTCTGTTGCCCGTGCGGCCGTGGTTCATCGGCTTCACCTTGCTCGCCGCACTGGTGCTCAATTACCTGCCGACCGTTGCCTGGCCCGGGGTACCCGATTGGCTGGCGCTGGTGATCGTCTTCTGGAGCGTGCGCGAACCGCGCCTGGTCGGTATGGGGCTGGCCTTCGTTTTCGGACTGGCGATGGACGTTGCCGACGCCAGTCTGCTCGGCCAGCACGCGCTTGCCTACGTCCTCGCGGCCTATGGTGCGTCATCGCTGTCGCGGCGCATCCTGTGGTTTCCGCTCGGCCAGCAGGCATTGCAGGTCTTTCCGCTGCTGCTGCTGGTGCCAGTGGTGCAGTTCGCGGTGTGGGCCGTGGTCGGCGCCGAACTCCCCGGCCTGGCGTATTTCCTGGGACCTCTCTTCGCCACGCTGTTGTGGCCGTTGCTTACCTTTGTCCTGCTGCTGCCGCAGCATCAACCCGTCGACCATGACGCCAACCGGCCTCTGTGAGCGGCTGAAGGCCAGCGTCGTGCGCCCGGCTGGCGGCGTCGACCGTGCTTGCGGCGGCGCCGCGCAGCGCTCGGGGGACGCGTCTTGCTAGCGCCTCGGTCATCGTTCAATGCCCCGGATGGCGAGCGCGACCGCTTCCATTTCCGGGTTGTCCTGGCGGCTATTGCGGTCGCCGTCGCACTGGCGCTGCTCGCCAGCCGCTTCTTCTATCTGCAGGTCGTTCAGCACGACTACTACACCACGCGCGCCGAGGACAATCGCATCTCGGTGGTGCCGATCGTCCCCAATCGCGGCGTGATTGTCGACCGCGAGGGCACTGTCCTGGCACGCAACTACTCGGCATTCACCCTGGAAATCACGCCGTCGAAAGTGGACGACCTCGATGCGACGATCGACGGGCTGAGCAAGCTGATCGAAGTGCAGGCCAAGGACCGCAAACGCTTTCGCAAGCTGCTCGAGGAGAGCAAGAACTTCGAAAGCCTGCCGATTCGGACGCGTCTGAGCGAGGAAGAAGTCGCCCGGTTTGCCGCCAATCGCTATCTGTTCCCCGGCGTCGAGGTCAAGGCTCGCCTGTTCCGCCAGTATCCACTGGGGCCAATCGCTTCGCACGCCATCGGCTACATCAACCGCATCAACAAGCGTGACCTGGAGATGATCGAGGAGAGCGATCAGGCGGCCAACTACCGGGGCACCGATCATATCGGCAAGACCGGTATCGAGCAGAGGTACGAGTTCCAGTTGCATGGCGAAACCGGCTACGAGCAGGTCGAGATCGACGCCGGTGGCAGGGCCGTCCGCAGCCTGTCGCGCACGGCACCGATCCAGGGCAGCAGGCTGACCCTGACACTGGACATCAAGTTGCAGGAGATGGCCGAGAAGGCGTTTGGCGATCGTCGTGGCGCGCTGGTGGCGATCGAGCCGTCGACCGGCGGCATTCTCGCGCTGGTCTCCAATCCGTCGTTCGATCCCAATCTGTTCATCGACGGCATCCGCAGCGACGACTGGGACCTGCTCAACAACTCGCCGGACAGGCCGATGCTCAACCGCGCGCTCAACGGCACCTATCCGCCGGGTTCGACGTTCAAGCCCTTCATGGCCCTGGCGGCGCTGGAAAGCGGCAAACGGACGGCCGGCCAGACGATCTCGGACCCCGGCTTCTTCAACTTCGCCGGGCACAACTTCCGGGACGACAAGAAAGGCGGCCACGGTACGGTCGACATGTACAAGTCGATCGTGCAGTCCTGCGATACCTATTACTACATGCTCGCCAACGACATGGGCATTGATGCCATCGCCCGTTTCATGGGGCAGCTCGGTCTGGGCCAGAAGACCGGCGTCGACATCGACGGTGAATCGGAAGGCGTGCTGCCGTCACCGGAGTGGAAGAAGCGTCGTTTCAGGCGGCCCGAGCAGCAGAAGTGGTTCGCTGGCGAAACGATCTCGATCGGCATTGGTCAGGGCTACAACGCCTACACGCCGATCCAGCTGGCGCAGGCAACGGCGACCGTCGCCAACAACGGCGTGATGTTCCGTCCGCATCTGGTCAAGTACATCACCGACAGCCGTACCGGCGAACAGACGATGATCGAGCCCGAACCCTTGCGCCGATTGCCCTGGAAACCGCAGCATATCGAGATAATCAAGAACGCGATGATCGGCGTCAACACCCAGGGCACCGGTGCGCGCGCTTTTGCCGGTGCCGGCTACACCTCGGGTGGCAAGACCGGTACGGCCCAGGTCTTCAGCCTCAAGGGGACAGACTACAAGGCGTCCCGGCTCAAGGAACACTTGCGCGATCATGCGCTGTTCATTGCCTTCGCGCCGGCAGAACAACCGAAGATCGCGGTCGCCATCGTCGTCGAGAACGGTGGTTTCGGCGCCCAGTCGGCGGCACCGATCGCGCGCATGGTTTTCGATTATTATTTGCTGGGCAAACTGCCCAAGGGGGCCGCCCCGGAAGACGATGTCGAGGAGGACTAGCTGATGTTGCAGCAGTTCCTGGCCGCCGCAAGGCAGCGTCTGGTCGAGCACATCGACCCGACGCTGCTGCTGATTACGCTGGCGATCATGGCGACCGGCCTGACCACGGTCTACAGCGCCACCTACGACGCCAACAATCGCCTGTTGGCACAAGCCCTGAACATGGCCGTCGGCATC
>JACKLX010000004.1 GCA_024235695.1 Accumulibacter sp. | reverse complement strand
TCCGCGTTGAGGCCGAAAGCCATCGATACCGTGTTGGCGCGGACACGCCAAGCTTCTTGGCCACATCGCGAGGCGGCATGCCGGTGGCGAGCAGTTTCTTGGCCGAGTCAATCTTGCTGTCGGTCATCTGTCGTTTGCGGCCGCCCTTGCGGGCAAGCTGGCGAGCGACTTCCAAGCCTGCACGGGTGCGCTCCATCGTCAGGTCATGTTCCATTTCTGCCAGGCTGGCGATCACGTCGAAGAAGTGGCGACCTGAAGGAGTACCGGTGTCGATGCCGTCGCCAAGACTCTTGAACTGAATACTTTGCTTGTGCAAGCTGCCAACCAGATCGACCAGGTTCCTGACGCTGCGGCCAAGTCGATCGAGCTTCCCGATGACGAGGGTGTCGCCCTCACGCAGCATTTCCAGCGCTTTGGCCAGTCCTGGCCGCTCGGCGTGGCTGCCGCTGACCTTGTCTTTGAAAAGCCTCTCGCAACCCGCCTGGGTCGAGGCTTCGACTTGAAGATCGAGGTCTTGATCCCGGGTCGAGACACGGGCGTAGCCGACCGGCATATCAGCCTCTCGGCTGCAAGGGCAACACCCGCAAGCGCGTACGATTCGGATCAACGGTGAGCAACGCACCTTCTTCCAACTCAGACGCCATCTGCCGCAAAGCGGCCACGACCTGCGTGCCGATGACATCCGGGCTGACATCGTCGGCGCGGATTTGCACCACACTGGGTCTTTCGCCGTGCGTAGCGGCGAGAATCGCGCCGAAATCGAGGTCGTGGGTCAGCACCACGTAATCGTTAACTTTGGCGTAGGCCATGATTTCCGAGTCTGGCGCATTCGTCGCCCCGCACGCTGACCAGTGCGCCGCTGCGAACCCGGCATCGGCCAGCATTCCGACCCCGCGCGGCGACAGGTTCATATCGACGAGCAGTTTCATGCGTTGCCCAGCATTACCTCGCGTTCTTCGGCACGCCACGCGGCATAGCGAATGGCTTGCATGACGTCCTCGCGTTCAAGGTAAGGATAATCGGTCAGGATTTCCTCGACGCTGTGCCCCGGGCCGACTTGCCCCACGACCTTGCCTGTTACGCGCCGCGCATGGAGCCTGGCCCGCTGGCGCGTGCACGAGCGGGAACGCCATCGATTGGCAGGTTTTGCCATTTCCTGCCGCTTGTGGCACTTTAGGTGCGATAAGGAGGTGTGCCATGCAAAGCATGAATATTTCGCTGCCCGACCCCTTGAAGCAGTTCGTGGATGGACAGATCGCCCAAGGCCGCTACAGCAGCGTGAGCGAATATGTACGCGAGCTGATCCGCGCCGACGAGAAACGCAAAGCCGACGAACAGCTCGAAGCGAAGCTGCTGGAAGGGCTGAGTGGCGCTGAGAGTGAACTGACCCCGGCGGACTGGAGCGCGATCCGCAGGGAAGCCTTGGCCAAGGTCGAAGCGCGAAAGAAAACGCGCTGATGCCACTGGTCACCAGGCGCGCGGCGGCGCGGCACGACTTGGTGGCGCCTGTTGGCATTCGAGGCGTGGCGGGGGAGAGGATGCTGTCTTGGCCGTTCGGCTGATCGTGCCGGTGAATTGATGGCGGTGAATGGCGATGCGGAAAACGAAATCAGCGATTCTTGAAGCCGTCCACGACACGGCGAAAGGGCTGCACGGCGCGGGTCAGCCAGGCGGTCTTCGCGCACCTGTTGAACCCCCGTGTGTCGACTGTGCAGAAGTGGAAAATCGGCCAGAAGCGACCGGCGGGCACCGCCCTCAAGCGGCTGCGTGTGGTGGAGAAACGCGGCCTGGACGTGGTCGCCTGACGTCATGGTCGCCGTCGGCCCCAACATGTTCTACACGGTCACGCTGCCCTGCACGCTGTGGTTCTTCGACAAGGGCAAAGCCAGGACAGCACGCGCCGACACGGTGCTCTTCATCGACGCCCGCCACATCTACCGACAGGTGGACCGCGCCCATCGCGAATGGACGCCGGCGCAGATAGGCTTCATCGCCAACCTCGTTCGCCTCTATCGCGGCGAGGCGCTCGACACAAGGGTCGGTGATGGCGAGACAATGGCCAAGCTCAAGGAAGTCTTTGGTGACACCCCCGCTTATGCCGACGTGCCCGGCCTGTGCAAGGCCGCAACGCTGGCCGAGATCGCAGCCCAGGGCTGGTCGCTCAACCCCGGCCGCTACGTCGGCGTCGCGCCGGGCGAGGATGTGAGCGACGAGGACTTCAAGGAACAGCTCGAAACCCTGAACGAGGAGTTGGAATCGCTGAACGCCCAGGCGCGGGAACTGGAGCAGACCATCGCCGCGAATGTGGCGGGGATTCTCAGCGCATGAGTACGGTGTGGTATCGAGGGCGACTTGGTGACGTTTGTCGCGTTGTTCCGGGCTACGCCTTCAAGAGCAGTGATTGGCGAACAGCCGGAATCCCTGTCGTCAAAATCAAGAACATCACCGGCAACAACTCCGTTGACCTTGCAACAACTGACTGTGTCCCCGAAAGCCTGCTCACACAACGACTTCAGAAGTTCGTCATCAAAGACGGGGACATTCTTGTCGCTATGACCGGGGCTACTGCCGGAAAGGTTGGAAGGGTTCGCACCAATCGGATACTTCTACTGAACCAGCGCGTCGCCAAGATTGTCGCGGTCGACGCTGATCCGGACTTCATTTGGGCAGTCGTCAGCAGCCAAGAGTATCAAGAGAAGTTCTTCTACTTGGCTGATGGTGCAGCTCAACCAAACATGAGTGGAAGCCAAATTGAGGGAGTCGACGTCCCGCTCCCGCCGCGGCCCGCCCAGCAACGCATCGCGGGCATCCTGTCGGCCTACGACGAACTCATCGAGAACAACCAGCAGCGCATCAGGATTCTGGAGTCGATGGCCAGCGCCCTCTACCGCGAGTGGTTTGTCCACTTCGTTTCCCCGGCCACGAACACCACCCGCGCGTCGCTTCGACACTTGGCGAGATTCCGCATGGGTGGAAGGTGAATACGGCCAAAAATATTCTCGCTAGGCGACCCGCTGGCTCGGTCTACCGCGAGGCCGATGTAAAGCCGGAGGGCGCTATTCCAGTCATCGACCAATCAACAAGTGAGCTTCTGGGCTTCCATGACAATGCACCCGACCATAGTGCATCTTCAGCGTTGCCAATAGCGATCTTTGGAGACCACACATGCAAGATGCAGCTTCTAATCGAGCCGTTTTCTGTCGGACCAAACGTCGTCCCCTTCGTGGCAAGCCAAGATATGCCGACTGCGTACGTCTTCTACGCAGTGAACAGTCTTGTGCATACGCAGGAATACAAACGTCATTGGATTCCACTCTCTGCCAAAGAGGTGGTTGTCGCTGACCGAATGACCGCAAAGCGATTTTCCTCACTGATTCGACCAATGCTGGTAACGCAGGAGACTCACAGAAAAGCGATCCGGAACCTCCGCCGCACCCGCGACCTGCTGCTGCCGCGCCTGCTCTCCGGTCAGATCGAGGCGAGGCCGCCTGAGCCATGAGCGCCCATGCCTGCAGCGAAGACCAATTCGTCGAGCAGCCCGCCATTGGGCGCGTTGCCGGCGCCAACCTGATGTACATGCGTGCCTTTGCCGAGGCCTGGCCGGATGCGGCAATTGTCCAACAGGCTGTTGGACAATTGCCCTGGGGCCACAACCTCGTGCTGCTCAGCAAGCTGAAGGCCCCGGAGCAGCGCCTGGCCTATGCCCACGGTGCGATCGAACACGGCTGGTCACGCAATGTGCTGGCGATTCATATCGAGCGGCGCCTGCTGGAACGACCGGGGCAGGCCATCACCAACTTCGGCTTGCAGTTGGCCAAGCCTCAATCCGACCTGGCTCGCGAATCGCTCAAGGATCCCTATCTGTTCGATTTTCTCGGGGTCGGCGACGAAGGCATCGAGCAGGCGCTGATCGGTGACAGCGAAGCGGACGACGGGGAATGAGCCAACACGCCTACAGCGAAGACCAGCTCGTCGAACGACCAGCCATTGGCCTGTTTGCCGCGCTTGGCTGGCAGACGGTGTCGGCGGTGGAAGAAACCTTCGGCGCCGGTGGTACGCTGGGGCGCGAGACCAGGGGCGAGGCGGTACTGGTGAAACGTTTGCGCGCCGCGCTGCGCAAATTCAACCCCACGTTGCCGCCAGCGGCCATCAGCAACGCGGTCGATGAACTGACCCGCGACCGCGGGGCGATGAGTCTGGAAGCCGCCAACCGCGAGGTCTATCGGCTGCTCAAGGAAGGCATCACGGTATCCGTCCCCGACCGGGAGCACGGCGGCCAGAGTGGTGGCCAATGCACCGAACGCCTGCGCGTGGTCGATTGGGAGAACCCGGAGAACAACGACTTCCTGCTGGTCAGCCAGTTCAGCGTCACCGGCGCGCTGTACACCTGCCGGCCCGACCTGGTCGGCTTCGTCAATGGCCTGCCCTGGGTGGTGATTGAACTGAAAAAACCAGGCGTGCGGGCACGGGCCGCCTTCGACGAGAACCTCACGCACTACAAGCAACAGATTCCGGCGCTGTTGTGGAGCAATGCCCTGCTGATCGCCTCCAACGGCACCGACAGCCGTGTCGGCTCGCTCACGGCGGAGTGGGATCGCTTCTTCGAGTGGAAGCGCATCGCGCGCGAGGACGAACCGCGCCGCGTATCGCTGGAAGTGATGCTGCGCGGCACCTGCGACCCCACCCGTCTGCTCGACCTGGTCGAGAACTTCACGCTGTTTTCCGAGCACAAGGCCGGGCTGATCAAGATTCTGAGCCAGAACCACCAGTTCCTCGGCGTCAATAACGCTGTTCGCAAGATGCTCGAAGCGCGCAAGCTGGGCCACGGGCGCGGCGGCGTGTTCTGGCAGACACAGGGCAGCGGCAAGAGCTTCTCGATGGTGTTTTTTGCCCAGAAGGTGCTGCGCAAGCTGGCTGGTAACTGGACGTTTGTCGTCGTCACCGACCGCCTCGAGCTCGACGAGCAGATCGCCAAGACCTTCAAGGCCACGGCTGCGGTGTCCGAGGCCGAGGGCGATACCTGCCACGCTGCCAGCGGCGCACATCTGCGCGAACTGCTGCGCGGTAATCATCGCTACGTGTTTACGCTGGTGCACAAGTTCCAGACGCCGGAATTGCTCTGCGACCGCTCCGACGTGATAGTGCTGACCGACGAGGCGCACCGCAGCCAGTACGACACTCTGGCGCTCAACATGCGCGCCGCTTTGCCCAAGGCGATGTTCCTGGCCTTCACCGGCACGCCGCTGATCGCCGGCGAGGAGCGCACCAAGGAAGTCTTCGGCGACTACGTCTCGATCTACGATTTTCAGCAGTCGATCGAGGACGGCGCCACCGTGCCGCTGTTCTACGAGAACCGCACGCCGGAGTTGCAGCTCGTCAATCCCGACCTGAACGAAGACATCTACCGCGTGATCGAGGAGGCCGAACTCGACGCGGATCAAGAGGCCAAGCTGGAGCGTGTGCTGGGGCGGCAATACCACCTGATTACGCGCGACGACCGGCTGGAAACCGTGGCACAGGACATCGTGCGGCATTTCCTCGGCCGGGGAATGCTGGCAAATGCGGTCGGCAAGGCGATGGTGGTGTCAATCGACAAGGCCACGGCACTGCGCATGCACGACAAGGTGAAGCGGCACTGGGCGGCGGAAACAGAACGGGTGCAGCAGGAAGTGGGCGAGCTGGCGTATCTGTCGCGTGGTGGCGAGATGACGCCAGAACAGGCAGGACACGATCTGCGCCTGGCCGAGCTCAAACAGCGACTGAAGGCGCTGACCAGCACCGACATGGCGGTGATCGTCTCGGCGGGGCAGAACGAAATCCAGCAGATGCAGAATCTTGGTCTCGACATCGAGCCGCACCGCAAGCGCATGAACGAGTCGCAGCCTGGGCTGGATGAGAAATTCAAGGATAGCGACGACCCGCTGCGCCTGGTGTTTGTCTGCGCCATGTGGCTGACCGGTTTCGACGCGCCGAGCTGCTCGACGGTGTATCTCGACAAGCCGATGCGCAATCACACGCTGATGCAGAGCATCGCCCGCGCCAACCGCGTGTTCCCCGGCAAGCACAGCGGCATCATCGTCGATTACGCCAACGTCTTCGTCTCTCTGGAAAAGGCGTTGGCGATCTACGGCGCCGGCAAGGACGGCAAGAGCCCGGTCAAGGACAAGCAGCAACTGGTCGAGGAGCTGCGCAAGGCGGTGGTCGATGCCACGGCCTTTTGCGCCATGCACGGCGTGATGCTGGGCGAAATCGAGGCGGCGGCAGCCGGCAGCATCGAGCGCCTGTCGCGCATCCAGGACGGCATGAACGCGCTGATCTCTCCCGATCCGCTGCGCCGCGACTTCTTTGCCCATGAGCGACTGGTGAGCATGCTCTACGGCGCCGTGAAGCCCAACCCGGCGGTAGCGGAATTCGCCAGCCGCGTCGCCTGCCTGACGACCCTGGCCGAGGCCATCCGCGCCAAGCTGAACCCGGACCCGCCCGACATCTCGCAGGTCATGCGGCAGATCAACGGCCTGCTCGATGAATCGATCATCGGCCACGAAATCCGCCAAGAGGGGCCACCGGCACTTGACCTCTCGCAGATCAACTTCGAGGCACTGGCGCAGCGCTTCAAGCAGTCCAAGCACAAGAATACCGAGCTGGAAGCCCTCAAGGCGGCCATCCGCGCCCAACTGGAGAAGATGATCCAGCTCAATCGCACAAGGGCAGACTTCGCCGAGAAGTTCGAAGCGCTGATCGAAAGCTACAACGTCGGCAGCGCCTCCATCGAGGCGCTGTATGCCGAATTGCTTGCCTTGAGCAACCGCTTGAATGACGAGCAGAAACGGCATGTGCGCGAGAACATGAGTGAGGAAGAGCTGGTTGTCTTCGACATCCTCACGCGATCGGCCCCTGAACTCAGCGCCGAGGAACGGGCCGAGGTGAAGAAGGTGGCGCAAGACCTCTTGGCGCGGCTCAAGGAACTGCTGGTGCTCAACTGGCGGAAGAAATCGACCGCGCGCTCGCAGCTCAAGCTGACCATCGAAGACACGCTCGATGCGGGGCTACCGCGTGCCTATACGCCCGAACTCTACAACCAGAAATGCTCGGCGGTGTTCGAGCATGTGTATGAGAGCTACCCGGAGCGGAATGCGGGGGTATATGCATCATGATCGCTGGCAACGACACGAGACCGCTCGTGCCGGTGAATGTGGGGTAAGACAGTGACGCCTATGGACTTGCGGAAAACCAAGGAACTGCCGTCAGGTTCACGCTTCTAGCGACGCGCTTTTCAGGTCAACACCTTTGCTTGGCTCAGGCGGCACAAGCACCCGACACCACACCAGGATGAAGATTCGGATGACGCTGCGCTGCTTGCAGCCGACACGTCAAACCGAGTGGAGATGATCGGCCTGGCGGCGTGCAAGGTTGCGTCGAGATCGTTGACCAAGCGGCCGAGAAAATCGTTGCGCTTGTCCTCGTTGATGGCCGTTGCGGTCTGCTTGCCGCCTACACCGCGATCAGGGTCGCGGCTCGCCTTCCTTGAACAGCGTGCTCAAGGTATCGCGCAGTTCCTGGCTGTCCTGGTGTCCGTGAACGGCGACCGCGTGTTGCACAGCGGCTTCGAGCAGTTCTTCTTCCGAGTCCGCCCCGATGGCGACGGTGCACTTCAATTCACTCGGGTATTCGCGACAGTCGATGTATTTGCGAGTCATGGTGGTCTCCTTGGTCTTCTCGTGGTGGCGGCCAGCGGCCTTGCAATGCCGTTGCCGTTGACTATTTTTAGATCTGCTGGAGCGAGCGGCAAATACGTAACTCCACGTACTTGCCGGTAGCGGCATGTCGGGCTTCGGGCAACGTCGGCCTGAGGAGTGCGCACCATGGGAGAGATCACGCAGCGCGACGCCATGGCGGCCGTGCGAACGCTCGCCGCGATCGCTTCGGGAAGCGTCGAGCCGGCAGCATTCGTGCGGCGCAGCCTGGCCGAGATACCACGACTGGTCGCCTCGGAACTGACGACGTTGAGCTCTTGCGACCTCACCAACGGCCGCCGAACCGTGGTCAGTGACCCGCCGGACGCGATTTCCGCCGCCGATGCCGCGTGCTTCAATCGCCATTTCCACACCCACCCGCTGGTTCGTTATCACAGTGCCCACCCGGACGGTGGGGCACAGCGAATTTCCGACGCGCTTTCGGGCCACGAATTTCGTCACAGCGCGCTGTTCAACGACTACTACCGCCATCTCGGCATCGACAGCGTGATCGCCGTTCCGCTCTACGTCGACAACCGGCGCCTCGTCAGCCTGGTGCTGAATCGCAAGCGACGCGACTTCAGTGCGCGCGACCGGGCGCTGCTCGACGTCATTCGGCGCCCACTGGCCGCGATGTATCGCCACTCGCTGCAACTCGCCGACGCGCTGGTGGCGCTTGGCGAACTTCGCGCCGGATTGGAAAGCCACGGCTGGGCGGCGATTGCGGTGGACGCGCAGCGACGACTGGCCGGTCTGGCGCCGCGTGCAACTGCGCTTCTGGCGTCGTGGTGGCCGGCTGCGTCGCTGCTTGCGGGAGCCGTGCTGCCGCCGCCGATCGATGCCTGGCTGCGCCGTGCAGACCGGTCGCCAGGCGCGGCGGGCGGGTCGGCAATCAGTCCTCTGGTGCTCACCCGTGCCGGGCGCAGGCTGACCCTGCGCTGGTGCCCCGACCCCAACTCGCCAGACGCAAGAATGATCTTCGTCCGCGAAAGCGGCGCCGTGCCCTCAGGCGATCAGTTCCAGAACGTCACCCTCACGCCGCGCGAAGGTGAGGTGCTTGGCTGGGTCGCCGCCGGCAAGACCAATGGCGACATCGCGGCCATACTCGGTGCGTCGGTTCGCACCATCGAGAAGCATCTCGAACACGTTTTCGCCAAGCTTGGCGTCGAGACCCGCACGGCCGCCGTGATGCGCGCCCTGGCGCTGGCGGATCGCGGGCGCTGACCGCGCGACGAACCGGTCAGCCGCCGGTTCGTGACGGTCGCCGGTGCACCACGACGCTGCGCTTGCCACCGTTCTCCGCAGTGGACCAACCCGCCCGCGCCGAGGGTCCGCTGAAGGTGGCGCGCGACCCCCATCGCGCCAGACTGCGCAGGCTGGCGCCGTGCGACCAGCGACAGCCTACGCGGCGGCCGCCGGTTCGCCGCCCAGTGCCGCGACCAGGTCGTCGAGCAGTCGCGCCAGCTCGCCGCTCATCAGCGTGAAGTCGCTATCGAAGCGCTCGTCTTCATTCTCGCCCTGACCGTCGGCCTGCTCCTTGAGGATGTCGAGGAAAGCCAGCCGCTTGACCTGCAGCTGGTCGTCGAGGACGAAGGAGATGCGGTCGTTCCAGGTCATTGCCAGGCGGGTGACGACCTTGCCGGCGGCGATGTGTTGACGGATTTCTTCGCCCTCCAGCGTGTGCTTGACGTAGCGCACGGTGGCCTTCTCGGCCGAGCGCAGTTCAAGATCCTGGTCGAGCGTGAAGCCTGCCGGCGGCTCGCCGGCGGCGACCCAGCCGGTCATTGCCGCGGATGGCGATTGCGCGACCTTGAGCGCTTTCGTCGGTACGTCGTCGACCGATTTGTGCAGCTGTTCGAGGAACTCCTCGGCTTTCGCCGGCGAACTGGAGTCGATCACCAGCCAGCCATTGCCGCGGTCGATCCAGGCATGGGTCCGGCGGCTGCGGATGAAGGCACGCGGCAGGAGTTCGAGGGTCATCTGCTCCTGGATCTCGCGCATTTCCTTGCGGCCGATGCGACGTCCTTCGGCCTCCTCGATGTCTTTCGCCTTGTCGCTGGCGAAGCGCTTGACGATCGACGCCGGCAGCAGCTTCTCCTCGACACCCAACGCCAGCAGCCACTGCTGGTTGACCGAATGAATCAGCGCGCCAGCGTCGCGCGGCGCCACCCAGCCGATGCTTCGTGGATCGGTCGCGCTGCACGCTTGCAGCGTCAGCCGGGCGAGTTGTTCCTCAAGCTGGCCGGCGTCGACGGCCCAGTTGCCGGGCAGGCGGTAGAGGTAGAGGTTCTTGAACCACATGGGCAGACTCGAAAAAGTCGGCGATTATAGATCCGAATCGTCGCTTTCCGCGTGCCCATCGCGGTCGATCCGGATCGAAGAGCGGGCGGTCTTGGCCCCGATTCCAGGATTGTCGTCCGCGCCGGAGTGCCCTTCGGCGGCTGTGCTATCATGCGCAGTTTACGATTTTGCGCTGCCCATCCGGGTCTTCTGCCGTGTTCAACTGCGATCTTCACTGTCACTCGACCTGTTCGGACGGCCTCCTGCCGGCGGCTGATGTCGCCCGCCGAGCGGCGTCGAACGGCGTCGACATGCTGGCGCTGACCGATCACGACGATCTCGAAGGGCTGCCATCGGCGCGCGCGGCGGCGGCGGTGGCCGGCATGGCGTTCGTCAATGGCGTCGAGATCTCGATCGAATGGGAGTCGCTGCAGATCCATATCCTCGGCTACGCTTTCGACGCCGCCGACCCGGCGCTGAACGCCGGTCTGACGTCGATTCGCTCGGGTCGCATCGAGCGCGCGCGGCGGATGTCCGCCGAGCTTGCCAAGGTCGGCATCGGCGGCGCTTTCGAGGGGGCGATGCGCTACGCGGCCAACCCCAGCCTGATCAGTCGCGCGCATTTCGGGCGCTTCCTGGTCGAGACCGGCGTCGCGAAGGATCTGCGCAGCGTCTTCGAATCGTATCTGGTGCCCGGCCGGCCGGGCTACGTCGATCACCGCTGGGCGACGCTGGCCGATTCGCTTAGCTGGATCCTGGGTGCCGGCGGCATCGCGGCGGTGGCGCACCCGGGGCGCTACAAGCTGTCGCGTGCCGACATGCGCCGCTTTCTCGCCGAGTACAAGGAACTGGGCGGGCAGGCGATCGAAGTCGTATCGGGCAGCCACACCCAGGAACACGTCGATACCTTCGGCCGCCTGGCCAGGGAGTACGGCTTTCTGGCGTCGCGCGGATCCGATTTCCACGGGCCGGGCGAGAGTTATTTCGATCTCGGTCAGCTGGCACCGTTGCCGGACGGGCTGAAGCCCGTCTGGGAAGCGTTCTGATTCCGGGGGAGGGCCATGGCGCAGTTCGTCTCGATTCATCCCGACAATCCGCAGCCGAGGCTGCTGAACAGGGCCGCCGAGATCGTTCGCCAGGGTGGCGTCATCGCCTTGCCGACCGATTCCAGCTACGCGCTCGGTTGCCACCTCGGCGACAAGGCGGCGGTCGAGCGCATCCGCAGCATCCGCGGCGTCGATGAGCGGCACCTGCTGACCTTGATGTGCCGCGACCTGTCGCAGATCGGCCAGTTCGCGCGGGTCGACAACGCTCGCTACCGTCTGCTCAAGGCGACGACGCCGGGCAGCTACACCTTCATCCTCGAAGGAACGCGCGAGCTGCCGCGGCGCGTCCTGCATCCCAAGCGCAAGACGATCGGCCTGCGCGTGCCGGCGCATGCGGTCACCCTGGCGCTGCTCGAGGCGCTTGGCGAACCGCTGCTGACCTCGACATTGATCGTCGCCGGTGACGAGGGGCCGCTGACCGAGGGCTGGGAAATTCAGGATCGCCTCGGAAGCCAGCTCGAACTGATCCTCGACAGCGGCAACTGCGGCATCGAGCCGACCACCGTTGTCGATCTGACCGGCGCCGTGCCGCTGCTGGTGCGCGCCGGGCTGGGCGCGCTGGCGCCTCTTGGACTGGAGTAGGAACGCCGCATGGAGTCACTGATTCAGACCATCGCCATCGCCGCCCTGCCGGTGATCCTGGCGATCACCCTGCACGAGGCCGCGCATGGTTATGCGGCGCGCCATTTCGGCGATCCGACGGCCTGGCAGGAGGGCCGGATCACGGCCAATCCGCTGAAGCACATCGACCCGATCGGGACCATCCTGGTGCCGATCACCATCCTCCTGCTGTCTACCGGCGGCATCCTGTTCGGTTGGGCCAAACCGGTGCCGGTCAATTTCGGTCGCCTGCGCAATCCCAAGCGCGACATGTTGTGGGTCGCCGCCGCCGGCCCGGCTGCCAATCTGGCGATGTTGCTGTTCTGGGCGACGGTGATGAAACTGGCGCTGCTGCTGCCGGAAAATTTCTTCACGCTGCCGATGGCCGAAATGGCCAGGGTCGGCATGCTGGTGAACCTGGCGTTGATGGTGCTCAATCTCTTTCCGCTGCCGCCGCTGGACGGCGGCCGCATCGCCGTCAGCCTGCTGCCGTCGCAAGCCGCCTGGCGTTTTGCCAAGCTCGAGCGTTTCGGCTTTCCGATCCTCCTGCTGCTGCTGTTTACCGGCGTTCTCGGTGCGCTCTTGATGCCCGTGATGGGCACCGTCATGGGCCTGGTTTACTTCATCTTCCAATTCCCCGTCTGAGCGCTCGGAGAGCGAACATGTACGCAGAACGAGTCCTCTCCGGCATGCGCCCGACCGGCAGCCTGCATCTTGGCCATTACCACGGCGTCCTGAAGAACTGGCTGCGGCTCCAGCACCAGCATCCGTGCCTGTTCTTTGTCGCCGACTGGCACGCGCTGACCACCCAGTACGATGAGCCGCAGGGCATTGTCGGCGCTTCGTGGGACATGATCATCGACTGGCTGGCGGCCGGCGTCGATCCTGCCCGTGCCACCCTGTTCATCCAGTCGCAGGTGCCCGAGCACGCCGAGCTGCATTTGCTGCTGTCGATGATGGCGCCACTCGGCTGGCTGGAGCGCGTGCCGACCTACAAGGACCAGCAGGAGAAGCTCGAGAGCAAGGATCTGTCGACCTACGGCTTCCTCGGCTATCCACTGCTGCAGTCGGCGGACATCCTGATCTATCGCGCCGACAAGGTGCCGGTTGGTGAGGACCAGGTGCCGCACATCGAGTTCTCGCGCGAAGTGGCACGCCGCTTCAATCACCTCTATGGACGCGAGCCGGGCTTCGAGGAGAAGGCCCGCGAGGCGGTCAGGCGGCTGGGTTCGAAACGCGCCCGTTCGTTCACCCAGCTGCGCACGCATTTTCAGCAGAATGGCGACCAGGCTGCCATCGCGCGCGCCCACGCCCTGCTCGACGAGGTCCCGGGGCTCGCCCACGCCGACCGCGAGCGCCTCTGCGGCCATCTCGAAGGCACCGGCAAGATGATTCTCGTCGAGCCGGGCGCCCTGTTGACCGAAGCGTCGCGAATGCCGGGTCTCGATGGCCAGAAGATGTCGAAATCCTACGGCAATACGATCACCCTGCGCGAGGATGCCGCCTCGGTCACCCGCAAGCTCCGGCGCATGCCGACCGACCCGGCGCGTGTTCACCGCGACGACCCGGGCAACCCCGACGTCTGTCCGGTCTGGCAACTGCATCAGGTCTATTCGGACGAGGCCTGCCAGGCATGGGTGCAGCAGGGTTGTCGCAGCGCCGGTATTGGCTGTCTGGAGTGCAAGCAGCCGGTGATCGACGGCATCCTCGCCGAGCAGGCGCCGATGCGCGAACGCGCGCAGCCCTACCTCGACGATCCGCGCCTGGTCCGTGAGATCATCGCCGACGGCAACCGCAAGGCGCGCCAGCTGGCGCGCGAAACGATGCGCGACGTGCGCGCGGCGATGGGGCTGGACTACAGCTGAGCGCTGCTCCGCACCGGTCAGAATGAACGCTATCGCCAGCACCGACGAAGCCACGCCACCGCCAGCCGCCGCCAGCCCGCTGGCCCGGATCTACGGTCAGCCGCTGACGCAGCTGCCGCTCGACCTCTACATTCCGCCGGACGCGATGGCGGTAATGCTCGATGCCTTCGAGGGTCCGCTCGACCTGTTGCTATACCTGATTCGCCGGGCCAACGTCAATGTCCTCGACATCCCGATGGCGCCGCTGACCGAGCAGTACCTGGTCTACGTGGATGCCATGCGTTCGCAGAACCTTGAACTGGCGGCCGACTACCTGGTGATGGCGGCGATGCTGATCGAGATCAAGTCGCGGATGCTGTTGCCCCGGCCGAAGGAGGTGGTGGGTGACGAGGCCGAGGATCCGCGCGCCGAGCTGGTCCGACGCCTGATCGAATACGAACAGATGAAGCTCGCGGCGCACGCGGTCAACGACTTGCCGCAGGCCGAACGCGACTTCGAGTGGGTCGAGGCGTGGGTCGAGAAGGCGCTGCTCAGGCGTTTGCCCGACGTCCATCCGCAGGACCTGCAGAACGCCTGGCGCGGCATCCTCCGGCAGGCGCGGCTGCACACGCACCACCTGGTGCAGCGCGAGGAGTTGTCGGTGCGCGAGCACATGGGACAGATCCTGCGCCACCTCCGCGACGCCGGTGGCTTCGTCGAATTCGGCGAGCTGTTCGATCCGACGCAAGGCGCGCCGGTGTTGGTCGTGCACTTCCTGGCGCTGCTCGAACTGGCGCGCGAGCATCTGCTCGAAATGACGCAGGTGGAAGAGTTTGCGCCGATTTACCTGAGGTTGACTGATGATTCCGGAAACCGCGGCGATTCCCGATAACCCTTCGCTGCCGGCCTTGCCGGCGGTGCCCGCCGAGCTCAAGAGGGTGCTCGAGGCGGTGCTGCTGAGCGCCCGCGAACCGCTGTCGCTGCTCGAGTTGCGCAAGGTCTTCGACGACCGCATCGCCGCCGACCTGTTGCGCGTCCTGCTCGACGAGTTGCGCGCCGAGTGGGCCGAGCGCCCGCTGGAATTGCTGCAGGTGGCGAGCGGTTGGCGTTTCCGGACGCGTGCCGAGTTCATGCCCTATCTGGAGCGGCTGAACCCCGAAAAGCCGCCGCGCTACTCGCGCGCGGTGCTCGAAACGCTGGCCATCATTGCTTATCGCCAGCCGGTGACGCGCGGCGATATCGAGGATATCCGCGGCGTTACGGTCGCTACGCAGGTGATCCGGGTGCTCGAGGAGCGTGGCTGGGTCGACGTCGTCGGCCATCGCGATACGCCCGGGCGCCCCGGCTTGCTGGCGACCACCCGCAAGTTTCTCGACGACCTCGGCTTGCGCAGTCTCACCGAGTTGCCGCCTCTCGAACAGATCAATTCAACCCTGGACCTCGCTGATGGCCAATAGCAAGCGCCGCCCGCCGGCCGACCCTTCCCGCTCGTCCCGGCCACCCCGGCCACCCCGGCGACCCCTTTCGGCCGCGGCCGTAACGCCAAGGTCGCGGCGCTCCGAGGAGCCGCCGGTGGTGTCCGCGAGCGAAAGCGGCGGCGCGCGTCGCCCGCCGACGCGGAGCAACGCCGCCGATCGCTCGGCACGCGGCCGCCAGGCGGACGCCACGAGCAAGCCGGAGCGCCTGCACAAGCTGCTCGCGCAAAGCGGCATCGGCTCGCGTCGGGAAATGGAAGAGCTGATCGTCGCCGGTCGCATCAACGTCAACGGCGAGCCGGCGCACGTCGGCCAGACGGTCAGTCCGGGCGACCGGGTGAAGGTCAACGGCAAGCTGGTCAATCTGCGCTTCTCGAACCGTCTGCCGCGGGTGATCATCTATCACAAGCCCGACGGCGAGATCGTCTCGCGCAACGACCCCGATCATCGGCCCAACGTCTTTACCTCGATGCCGCGCATCTCGGCCGGCCGCTGGGTTGCCGTCGGTCGGCTCGATTTCAACACCAGCGGCCTGCTGTTGCTGACCACCTCGGGCGAACTGGCCAACCGGCTGATGCATCCGCGCTACCAACTGGTGCGCGAATACGCCGTGCGGATCCTCGGCGAATTGCCCGAGGAGTCGCGCCAGCGTTTGCTCGACGGGATCGATCTCGACGACGGGCCGGCGAAGTTCGCGAGCTTTCAGGAAGCCGGTGGCGAAGGCGCCAACCGCTGGTACCGCGTGTCGCTCTTCGAGGGCAGGAATCGTGAGGTGCGGCGCATGTTCGAAGCCGTTGGCGTCGTCGTCAGCCGGCTGATGCGGGTTCGTTACGGCCCCATTTCGCTCCCCGCCAGCTTGAAGCGGGGGCAGGTCCTCGAGTTGAGCGAGGCCGAGGTGAAGCGTCTGCTGGCCGGCTTCGGGATGGAGGATCCCGAGGCCGACCGTCCGCCGAGACGTCCGCGCGAGCGCTGAATACCGTCTTCGACGCGCAGGCCGATTTACGGCGGCTGATAGTTTGGTTATAATCCAGCGGTTTTCCGGTCGCCCCGCACGGGGCAATTTTTTCGGGGATGGGCGTTTCGCCCATTTTTTATTTGCAGCCATGGATGTGCACGAAGTTCTTGAAAAGACGGTGACTGGCCTCGGCTACGAGCTGGTCGATGTCGAGCGCAGCCCGCGTGGACGGGTGCTGCGCGTCTTCATCGACAAGCCGGAAAAGCCTCGCGGTGTCGACGTCGACGATTGTGCGCTGGTCAGCAATCAACTGTCGCGCGTGTTGATGGTCGAGAACATCGACTACGACCGTCTCGAGGTGTCGTCGCCGGGAATCGACCGGGTGCTGCGGAAAGCGTCGGATTTCGAGCGCTTCGCGGGTTCGCAGATCGCCCTCAAGCTGCGCTTGGCGGTGAACGGTCGACGGAACTTCAGCGGCGTCCTGCAGGGTGCAGGCGAAGGCAAGCTGCGCCTGCGGATCGATTCGGGCGACCTGGAGTTCGATCTGACCAATGTGGACAAGGCACGCCTGGTTCCGGATTTCGATCTCGCCAAGTCGGGCGACAGGCTGGTTTAGGAGGTAATGAGCAAATGAGCCGCGAAATCTTGCTGCTGGTAGATGTTCTGGCGCGTGAAAAGAACGTCACCAGGGACATCGTTTTCGGCGCGCTTGAACTGGCGTTGGCGTCGGCGACCAAGAAGCGCGTTCACGACGACGCCAACGTGCGCGTCGTGGTTGATCGCGAAAGCGGCGATTTCGAGACCTTCCGGAGGTGGGAGGTGGTGGCCGACGAGGACTTCCTCGACGAGGAGCAACAGATTCCCCTGTCGGAAGCCCAGCAGCAGGACCCCGAGGTCGAGATCGGCGATTTTCTGGAAGAGGCGCTGGAGCCGGTCGATTTCGGTCGCATCGGCGCACAGGCCGCCAAGCAGGTGATTCTGCAGAAGATCCGGGACGCCGAGCGGGAACAGATTCTCAATGATTTTCTCGGCCGCAAGGAGCATCTGGTTACCGGCACCATCAAGCGCATGGAGCGTGGCAATGCGATCATCGAGACCGGCAAGATCGAGGCCCTGCTGCCGCGCGATCAGATGATTCCGCGTGAAAACCTGCGCGTCGGCGATCGCGTCAAGGCCTACCTGCTGCGCATCGACCGTGCCGCCCGCGGGCCGCAACTGATCCTTTCGCGCACCGCTCCGGAGTTCATCGTCAAGCTGTTCGCGCTCGAAGTTCCCGAGGTCGATGACGGCCTGCTGGAGATCAAGGCGGCTGCCCGCGACCCCGGCATGCGCGCCAAGATCGCCGTCAAGTCCAATGACCAGCGCATCGATCCGATCGGTACCTGCGTCGGCATGCGCGGCATGCGCGTTACCGCGGTGACCAACGAACTGGCCGGCGAACGCGTCGATATCGTTCTCTGGTCGGCTGATCCGGCGCAGTTCGTCGTCGGCGCGCTGGCGCCGGCCGAAGTCAGTTCGATCATCGTCGACGAAGACAAGCATTGCATGGACGTGGTGGTCGATGAGCAGAATCTGGCGATCGCCATCGGGCGCGGCGGCCAGAACGTTCGTCTCGCTTCGGAAATGACCGGCTGGACGATCAACCTGATGACCGAAGAGGAATCCAAGACGCTGGTCGAGGCCGAGGCAGCGGCGATCCGGGTACTGTTCATGGAGAAACTGGACGTCGACGAGGAAGTGGCCAACATCCTGATCGAGGAGGGATTCTCGACGCTCGAGGAAGTTGCCTATGTGCCGGTCCACGAGATGCTGGAAATCGAGGCCTTCGACGAAGCGACCGTCCAGGAATTGCGCGAGCGCGCACGCAACGTTCTGCTCACCGAAGCCATTGTCACCGAAGAGAAGATCGAGGACGTTGCCGACGATATGCTGAACCTCGAGGGGATGGACAAGGCGCTGGCCGGAAAACTGGCTGGCAACGGCATCAAGACGCGAGATGATCTCGCCGACCTGGCCGTGGACGAACTGATCGAGATGACCGGCATGGATACCCCGACAGCCAAACAACTGATCACCACGGCGCGTGCGCACTGGTTCGAGTAAGCAGGAAAAAGGAATTCATATGGCGCAAACGAGTGTTGCCCAATTTGCCACCCAACTGAAGATGCCCGCCGGAACCCTGCTCGAGCAGTTGCAGAAAGCGGGCGTTGGCAAGAGGCTGGCCGACGATCTGTTGTCCGAGCAGGACAAGTCCAAGCTGCTCGAGTACCTGCGCCGTTCGCACGGCAGCGCGGATGCCAAGACGAAGATCACCCTGATGCGCAAGGAAACCAGCGAAATCCGCGCGCAGGATTCACACGGCAAGTCGCGGACGGTGCAGGTCGAGGTGCGCAAGAAGCGCGTTCTCGTCAAACGCGACCCGGTAGAAGCACGGCAAGGGCCACTGCCCGCCGAACCGCTGGTCGAGGAAAAACTGGCGCCGCTCGAGGAGCTTGGCGCCGAGCCGGTCGTCGAGGTGGCGCCCGAACCGGTGCTGCCGGCGCCGGTGGAGGCAGCAGCCGTCGAAGCGGTCGTCGAAGTGGCCGTCGAGGCGCCTGCCGAGCCGGTCGTCGAGCCACCGGCCGAGCCGACCGTCGAGGAAAAGGCCGAGCTGCCGGTCGAGTCCAGGGCGGGCGTCAAGAAGGTGGTGACCCGCGCTTCGATCATCGGCGAGGAGCAGCAGCGCCTTCGCGCCGAGGAAGAGCGCCGCAACGCCGAACTGCGCGCTCTGCAGGAGGCCGAATTCAAGAACAAGCAACAGCGCGTCGCCGACCTCGCGCGCCTGAAGCAGGACGCCGAAGACAAGGCGGTCGCTGCCAAGGCGGCCGGTGCCGCCAAGCAGGCTGCCGCGCAGACCGCCAGCGAGCGGCCGGCCGAAGACAAGACGCTGCACAAGCCGGCCGGCAAACCCTCGGCAGCGGACAAGAAGACGACCGACAAGAAGGGGCAGTGGAAGAACGAAGGCGCCAACAAGCGCGCCGGGTTGAGAACGCGTGGTGCGACCGGCGGCGCCGGTTGGCGGGACAACAAGCACGGCAAGCGGCCGGGTCGCGGCAGTGCGGGTGACGACGAGCAGCATTCCTTCCAGCCGCCGATCGATCCGGTGATTCACGAGGTGCACGTCCCAGAAACCATTTCGGTCGCCGACCTTGCCCACAAGATGGCGGTCAAGGCCACCGAGGTGATCAAGGCGCTGATGAAGATGGGTTCGATGGTGACCATCAACCAGGTGCTGGACCAGGAGACGGCGATGATCATCGTCGAGGAAATGGGCCACAAGGCATTTGCCGCCAAGCTCGACGACCCCGACGCCTTCCTCGACGACGCTGCCGACCACAAGGATGCACCGCTCCTGCCGCGGGCGCCGATCGTCACCGTGATGGGCCACGTCGACCACGGCAAGACCTCGCTGCTCGACCACATCCGTCGTACCCGCGTCGCCGTTGGCGAGGCCGGCGGCATCACCCAGCACATCGGTGCCTATCACGTCGAGACCGAGCGTGGCATGGTGACCTTCCTCGACACGCCGGGTCATGAGGCGTTTACCGCCATGCGCGCCCGCGGCGCCAAGGCGACCGACCTGGTGATCCTGGTCGTCGCCGCCGACGACGGCGTGATGCCGCAGACGCGCGAGGCCATCCACCATGCCAAGGCGGCTGGCGTGCCGCTGGTGGTGGCAGTGAACAAGATCGACAAGCCGGCGGCACAACCCGAACGGGTCAAGCAGGAACTGGTGGCGGAAAACGTCGTGCCGGAAGAGTACGGCGGCGATGCCGCGTTCGTCAGCGTTTCGGCGAAGACCGGCGTCGGCATCGACGAGTTGCTCGAGAACGTTCTGCTGCAGGCCGACATGCTCGAACTGTCGGCGCCGCGGGACGCGCCCGCCAAGGGCCTGATCATCGAGGCGCGTCTCGACAAGGGGCGCGGCCCGGTGGCGACGATGCTGGTACTGTCGGGAACGCTTCGCCAGGGTGACGTGGTGCTGGCCGGGGAGGTCTTCGGCCGGGTGCGGGCGATGCTCGACGAGAACGGCAAGGTGATCAAGGAGGCCGGGCCATCGATTCCGGTCGAGATCCTCGGTCTCTCGGACGTACCGGCTGCCGGGCAGGAGGCCGTGGTGCTGGCCGACGAGCGCAAGGCGCGCGAGATCGCGCTGTTCCGTCAGGGCAAGTACCGCGACGTCAAGCTGGCGACCAAGCAGGCGGCCAATCTCGAGACGATCCTCGATCAGATGACCGAGGCCGAGGCCCGGATCCTGCCGCTGATCATCAAGGCCGACGTCCAGGGTTCGCAGGAAGCGCTGGTGCAGTCGCTGGTCAAACTGTCTACCGGCGAGGTCAAGGTCAACGTGATACACGCCGCGGTGGGAGCGATCAGCGAGTCCGACGTACACCTGGCGCACGCCTCGAAGGCGGTGATCATCGGCTTCAATGCGCGCGCCGACGCCGGTGCCCGCAAGGCAGCGGAGAACGCCGGGGTCGACATCCGCTACTACAACATCATCTACGATGCGGTGGACGAAGTGAAAGCGGCGCTGTCGGGGATGCTGGCGCCGGAGAAGCGCGAAGACATCACCGGCCTGGTCGAAATCAGGCAGGTCTTCCGGGCGACGCGGATCGGTACCATCGCCGGCTGCTATGTGCTCGAAGGCGTCATCAAACGCCACTCGCGCGTGCGCCTGCTGCGCAATCACATCGTTGTCTGGGACGGCGAGCTGGACGGACTGAAGCGCTTCAAGGACGACGTCAAGGAGGTTCGCGGCGGCTTCGAATGCGGTCTGTCGCTGAAGAACTTCAATGCCTACGAAGAAGGCGACCAGCTGGAAGCCTACGACGTCACGGAAGTCGCCCGGAAGCTGCTGTAAGTGCCTGCCAGCAAGGGAGTTTTTCGCCGCGACCGGATCTGCGAGCAGATCCGCCGTGAACTCGCCGAAGTGATCCGGTGCGAGCTGCGCGACCCGCGCGTCGGCATGATCAGCCTGACCGACGTGCAGATCAGCGCCGACTACGCGCACGCCAAGATCTACTTCAGCAGCCTGGCCGGCAGCGAGAGCCTGGAAGTGATCCAGGCGGGTCTGCACAAGGCGTCGGGTTTCCTGCGCAGCGAGCTAGGCAAGCGGATCAGCATCCACACCACGCCACAACTGCATTTCATCTTCGACCAGTCGCTGGAGCGTGGCGCACAGCTGTCGAAGCTGATCGGCGAAGCGGTGGCGATCTCGGATCGGACCGATCCACCCGAGCAGGCTTGAGCGTCAGGAAGGCATGGCGGCGGGTCGACGGCGTCCTGCTCCTCGACAAACCGACCGGGATGACGTCCAATTCGGCGCTGCAGGCGGCGCGCCGCCTTTTCTCGGCCGCCAAGGCGGGCCACACGGGCACCCTCGATCCACTGGCCAGCGGCCTCCTGCCACTCTGCTTCGGCGAGGCGACCAAGTTTGCCGCCGATCTGCTGGCCGCCGACAAGACCTACGAGACGGAACTGCAGTTCGGTATTCGTACCGCTAGCGGTGATGCCGACGGCGTTGTCGTCGAGCGGCGCCCGGTCGCCTTCGGGCGGCTGGAACTCGAGGCGGCGCTGGCGCGCTTTCGCGGCGCCATCCGCCAGACGCCACCGATGTACTCGGCTTTGAAAAGGGACGGCCGGCCGCTCTACGAGCTGGCTCGCGAGGGCCTCGAAGTCGAGCGCGCAGCGCGCGAGGTGACCATCCATGAGTTGTGTCTGCTCGATTTCTCGGCCGATCGCTGCCGCTTGCGGGTGACCTGCAGCAAGGGCACCTACGTCCGCAGTCTGGCCGAGGATCTGGGCGCCGCGCTCGGTTGCGGGGCGCATCTGAGTGCGCTGCGACGCCTCGGCGTCGGTGCCCTGCGAATCGCCGATGCGGCGACCCTGGAGCAGTTGGCAGCGCTCGCCGACGACGATCGCGAGCGCTGGCTGCTGGCCCCCGACAGCTTGCTGCAGAGCATGCCGGCGGTCCATCTGGAGGCCGTCGAGGCGCTGCGCTTTGTGCACGGCAATCCGGTGAGCAGCAGCGGGCTGCCGGGGAAATGCCGCGTTTACGGTGGGGCCCGCCTGCTGGGGGTCGGCGAGCGCGACGATCAGGGCAGTCTGCGGCCGCGCCGCGTCGTCGCTTTGCTTTGAGCCTTCCGCTGGTCAGCGGCAATCGCGCCGGCTGACCAGCGCAGCCCTGCCAGGCGCTTCGGGCGAAGTCAAGACGATTCGACACTACCGCAGCGGCAGCGGGCGAGCAAGGAAAGACCCCGCAGCGGCAGCGGGCGAGCAAGGAAAGACCCCGCAGGGGCGGGCGAGCAAGGAAAGACCCCGCAGGGGCGGGGTCTGGGTCCACCTCGAGCGGTCGATTCAGCTGCTGCGCTGGCGGCGGCCGAAACCGAGTCCGGCCAGCGCAAGACCGAGCAGCGCCAGGGTGGTTGGCTCGGCTACTCCGACCGGGACCTTGAAGCCTTTTACGACGACAAGCTCATTGGCGCCGCCGAAGGTCGAAAAGAGGAAGTCACCGGTGAGTGGATCGATCGCCGCGCCCTCGGCGCCGACAAGCCCGGTGATGAAGTCCCGGCGTGTGCCGAGCAGGGGATCGCCATTCGCGTCGAGATCGTACGCGGCGACGTTGCCGGCGCTGTACTCGGAAACCAGCAGGCTGTTGACCGTGAAGCCGGCGTTGCCGGCGGCGATATAGACGAAGCCTTCGGGACCACCCGGTAGCGACTGAACGCCACCGGCCACCGGATCGAGATCGATCTGGGTGACGGCGCTGATGTCGAAAGTGCCGAAACCATCGGGGCTGAAGGTCGCGTCGTACCATTCACCACCGGCCCACGACACCAGTTTCATCCGGCCAGCACCGGCGAAGCCGGCGGGGACGAAGTTGACTGCCGAGTGCGAGTCGGCGACGCCCAGCGCGGCGAGATCAATCACCTTGTCCTCGGCGGTACTGCCCGGTTTGGTTTGCCCCAGCTTGTTGACCGGCCATTGCGAAGTGAACAGGACGCCGGCCGGACCATAGGTAACGCCACCGTCGTTATACGTGCCGACGGTGCCCAACGGCGTCGGGGCGCTGCTGAAGCCGGTGATGTGATTGCCGGCGTCGCGGGTGACGCCAAGCTCGTAAATCAGGCCCGGATCAGTGTTCGCCGCGCCACCGATGAGCAGCGTATTCGGCGCACCGGCTTTCAGCGTCAGCCCGCCATAGGGAGTCGGCAGCCCGGCGATCGAGCCGAGGCTGGCAGCGGTGTAGCTGGCCGCAAAATCGACCCCCAGGGTCAAGGCCTGCGCATTTCCGTGCACGCCCGCGAACAGGGCAGCGGCGCTCAGGCAAGATGCCAGTTGCGTTCTGGTGAATGTCTTCATGGCGGCTTTCTCCTACAAGTGTTTTTCACATCGGCCGACATTCGTCGGGGGAGAAGCGGGCGCTTGCCACTGTCCATTCACGTCCAGGCTTCGGAGGAGCATTGGAGCACGAACTGTGCCATTTTCTTGAGGGCCGCTCGGAGCGGCGTTAAAGCAGTGCCTTGGGGGCAAGCTCTGGCCTTGTCCGGCGGCCTCTCAGGGCGCCTGTGTAAAGTATTCCGACAGGACCGTCGATCGCGCCTGGGCATGCGGTGGCGCGGGTCAGGGTTTGCCGGACCGGCGCGGGCAAGGCGTCGCGCCCCGCGAGCGGCCGCTTGCTTCACTCGGCAGCCGTGCTCGGCTGCTCGATTCGGCCACCGACCAGGTGCAGGCGCTGCATTCCCGGCATGGCGATGAGGTCGCGATCATGACAGGCGACGACGGTCGTGCATTGCGGCGCACACAGGCCCTGCAGCAGGTCGATCGTCTGCTGCCGCGATTCGGCGTCGAGGTTGGCCGTCGGCTCGTCGAGCAGCAGCACCTTCGGCGACAGCACCCAGGCGCGCGCCAGTGCGACGCGCTGGCGCTCACCGCCGGACAGCTTCTGCGGCGGTGTCGTCAGCAGACGCTCGAGGCGCGCCCAGGCGATGGCGGCGGCGATCAGGCGTTCGCGCTGACCAGGGCCGACGCCGCGGGCGCGCAGTCCGTAGGCGATGTTGTCGGCGACGCTGGTATGAAACAGGTAGGGCTGTTGGTGGACGTAGATCACCTCGCGGCGCAGGCTGTCGGGGTAGGGCTGCCAGTCGAAGCTTGCGGCGCCGTAGTGGCCGCGACCGCTATCCGGCGCTTCGATGCCGGCCAGGATGCGCAACAGCGTGGACTTGCCGCTGCCGTTCTCGCCGGTCAACGCGTAGCTCTTGCCGGCGACCAGGCTCAGCGTCTCGATAGACAGCAGGCGCCGTTGTCCGAACGACTTGCGCAAGGTGTTTACCGTCAGCGTGCTCAACGCTGTGATTCCCCCTGAAAGAAGGCGAAAGCGGTATTGATGCCGAGTGCGACGACCATCAGCACGATCCCCAGGGCGATGCCCTGCGCGAAGTCGCCCTTGCTCGTTTCCAGAGCGATCGCCGTCGGGATGTTGCGCGTCACGCCGGCTATGTTGCCGCCGACCATCAGCGAGCAACCGATTTCCGAGACGACGCGCCCGAAGGCGTTGCAGACCGCCGCCATCAGCGCGAAGCGCACTTCGACGAGCATCGTCCAGGCGACGCGCGGCGGCGACGCGCCAAGCGCCACGGCGGTCTCGCGCGCGCGCGGGTCGGCACCCTGGATCGCCGAGAGCGAGAAGGCGATCAGTACCGGCAGGGCAATCACCACCTGGCCGATGACCATCGCCGTCTGGCTGAACAGCAGCTGCAACTGGCCGAAGACGCCCTGGCGGGAGAGCAGCAGATAGAGCAGCAGCCCGACGACCACCGTCGGCGACGCCAGCAGGCCCTGGACGATGACGATCAGTGGCCGCCGACCGGGGAAACGCAGTGTCGCCAGCAGGTAGCCGAGCGAGATTCCGACCGGCATGGCGATCAGCATGGCGCGCAGCGTTACCGACAGCGATACCCCGACGATGCCCCAGAGGTCCGGATCACCGGACAGCAGGAGCCGTAGCGCCGCTTGCGTGGCGTCGAGCAGGCTCAAAGGGGCGTCCGCTAGCTGCCGCGGCGGTCGGCGGCGACGAAGAACAACTGCTCACCCTGGGGCCGGAAGGCCTTGATCGCCGCGCGTCCGTCCGGGCTGGTCAACCACTCGATCAGTGCCATGGCGTCGGAAAAATTGATCTCCGGGTATTTTTTCGGGTTGACGGCGATGACGCCGTACGGATTGAACATCCGGCGGTCGCCCTGGAGCAGGATTTCCAGACCTGTCCTGGCCCGGTAGGTGGCGAAAGTCGCACGATCCGCGAGCGTGTACGCCTGCATTTCGCCGGCCATGGTCAGTACCTCACCCATCCCGAGGCCGGCGGCAACGTGCCACGGTTCACCGGCAGTGGTAATCCCCAGCTGGCGCCAGTAGCTCCTTTCCATCTGTTCGGTTCCCGAATCGTCGCCGCGCGAGACGAAGCGCGTGCCGCTGCCGGCAATCCGCCGCATCGCCTGCAGTACGTCGCTGCCGCCGCGGATCGCCGCCGGGTCGCTCGGCGGACCGACCAGCACGAAGTCGTTGTACATCACGTCGCGGCGGTTGATGCCGTGCCCGGCGGTGACGAACGCATCCTCCGCGCTGCGGGCATGGACCAGGACGACATCGACATCGCCGTTCTCGGCGAGTTTCAGCGCCTTGCCGGTGCCGACCGAGATCACCTGCACCTTGATCCCTCGCGCCTGCTCGAATTGCGGCAGGATGGCGCGCAGCAGGCCGGAGTTGTCGGTACTGGTGGTGGTCGCCAGGCGCAAGTCGCGCGCCTCGATCGATGACGAAAACAGTGCCAGCAGCATTAGCAGCGTCGTTGCCAGACGCTGCCAGCTAAAGAAAGCGCGTGCCATGCCGTTATCTTTCCTCGAAAGTGATGATTCGCGGTCCGGGTGCCGGGATTGTCGTATTAACATGGACACTTGACTGCGAACAGCGCCGGCCAGGTCCGCATGACAGGACCTCGACCCGCAAGAGAAAACCACGACCATGCCGGATCCCCATTCCTTCTTTCGCCCGCTTCTTGCCGCCGACAAGAGCTGGGCTGCGCTGGACTGGCGCACCGCCGGTCGGCAATCGGCCGAGGCCGACGATCTGGTTCGCTGCTTTGTCGATGCCGGTGCCGCGCCGCTCGCCAGCGTGATGCCGCTGGTCGTGCCGATCGAACCGAACTGGCTGACGGAAGGCGAGTTTATCGAGAAATTCGAGACCGACCAAGCCATATTCGTGCTGCCGGCAGCCGCTCTCGACGACGGTCGGGTGATCGAAGAGTGCGCCGGCTGGCGCCGGAAGGGACGCCATCTGGCCTTGCAGCTTGCCCACGGCGGACGCATCAAGGACGTCCCGCGCGCCGCTTTCGACCACCTGCAGGTCGATGCGACCCTGGCCCGCTACGAGCTCTCGGCGGACGACCTGAGCGCGTTGGATCGCGGCGGCTTCCGCAGGATCGCCACCGGCGTCGGATCGCTTGGCCTGTTCGAGTGGCTGGCCGCCAGGCACTTTGATTTCACTGACAGCGGCTTCGTCACGATCATCGACCCGACCTCTGCTGGCGAGCCGGACCTGCCGCGACTGAAGGTTCTCAAGCTGTTGAGCCTGGTCCTGCAGGATGCCGACAGTTGCCAGATCGAGGAGGTCTTTCGCCAGGAGGCGCGGCTGTCGTATAACCTGTTGCGCCTGGTCAACTCGGTCGCGGTTGGTGCCAAGACGCGGATCAGCAGCTTTCATCAGGCGATCGCGCTGCTCGGACGAAGGCAGTTGCAGCGCTGGCTGCAGCTGCTGATCTATGCCGACCAGCTGGCGCACGCCAGCAAGCCGAATCCACTGATGCAACTGGCCGCCGAACGCGGTCGCCAGATGGAATTGCTGGCCGGTAACCTGGCGTCGCCGGCCGATGCCGCGGAGACCGGCGATGCGGCGTTCATGACCGGCATCTTTTCGCTGCTCGACACGCTGCTCAAGATGCCGATGAGCGAAATCCTCGCGGATCTGCCCCTGCCGCCGGATGTCGCCGCGGCCCTGGCCTTGCGTCAGGGCACGCTTGGCACGCTGCTGGCCGCGGTCCTCGCCGGGGAGGCGAGTGATTTCACGCAGGCGCAGGCGCTGCTGGCCAGTCTCGAGATCGGCCCGGCGGCTCACGCCAGGGCGCAGATTGCTGCTTTTTACTGGGCCAGCAGGATCAACTCGGAAAGGTAGCTCCTGCGTCGATGAATTCCCTGCAAGCGATCCCCGACAGTTCTCGCGACGGCCTTGTCCCTTCCGATTTCGAATTGGCGGTGCAGCTTCATGCGGCACTGCTGGACCACCAGGACGAGAGTTCCGGCGACGCCGTCGCGGCGGTCATCGCGCAGGCGCTGGCCAGCGATCACGCGCGCTTCGTGCTGGCCGAGCAGGCGGCCGGCGTCGGTGGCATCTGGCGCGAGCTGTTTGCCGAGGCGGCAAGGCGAGGCGCTGTGGTGCGCCGCCGCTCGGTGGTCGGCGGCAGGAGTCTGGAGCATCTGGCGCTGCCGCTGCTTGGCGACGGGCAAGCGCTGGGCTTCATGGGTGCCGCGGCCAGCGAAGGGGCTTTCGAAGAGCAGGGGGTGGGGCGTTTCACCGACCTCGGTGCGCTGTTGACCAGCCTGCTGCAGGCGCGTCGCCGACAACAGCTGAGTGCCGCAGCGTTGACTGCCAGCGCCGCGCAAATCGGTCGACAGGCGCGTTTGCTCGATCTCGTCCGCGATGCCCTGATCACCATCGACCTCGACGGCCACATCACCGGCTGGAATCCGGGCGCCGAGGCGGTGTTCGGCTATGCCGCTGCCGAAGTCATCGGCCGGCACGTCCGCCTGTTGCATGCCGAGGATGATGAGGAATTGTTCGGTCATTGCGCTGAAGGCAAGGAGCGGGCGATCACCGTGCGCCGCAAGAAGAAGTCGGGAGAAATCTTCTCGGCCAGCGTCACCCTGCTGGCAACGGTCGACCAGAACGGTGTCTGCGACGGCTACGTCGGCAGCGTCATCGACCTGTCGAATCAGCTCGCGGCGGAAGAGAGATTGCGACTGGACGCGAGGATTTTCGAACGCAACAACGAGGCGGTGCTGGTCACCGACGCCGAAGAGAAAATCATTTCCAGCAATCTGGCGTTCTCGAGCATCACCGGTTACGAGGCAGATGAAGTGCTCGGCCAGTCACCGGCGATGCTCTTCAGGCAGCCAGGCGAAGCCTGGCTGCGGCCGCTGATCTGCGATGAAATTGCGCGCGGCGGCGAGTGGCGTGGCGAGCTGCAGTTCCGGCGCAAGAATGGCGAGACGTTCCCCGGCTCGACGGCGATCGGATCTGTCAGGGACGCCGGCGGCAAGCTGCGCAACCACTTTTTCGTTTTTTCCGACCTCAGCGAGCGCAAGAAGGCCGAGCGGACGATCCACCATCTGGCCTACTACGACGCGTTGACCGGACTTGCCAATCGCAGCCTTTTCCACTCGCTGCTCGAACAGGCGCTGAGCGCTGCCCTGCGCAAACGGAGCCATGGCGCGCTGCTGTTTGTCGACCTGAACCGCTTCAAGCACATCAACGACTCCTTTGGCCATACCCAGGCCGACTCGATCCTCAAGGAGGTGGCCCGGCGGCTGTCGGTGGCGCTGCGCGAGGAGGATATCGTCGCCAGACTCGGCGGCGACGAGTTCGTCGTTGCCTTGCCCGAAATCAGTCGCCGCGAACACGCCGGCCACGTCGCCAAGAAGGTTCTGGCCTCGCTGGCTGAACCCTTCTTCCTCGAGGGGCACGAAATCCTGCTGTCGGCGAGTATCGGCATCAGCATCTTTCCCGCCGATGGCCGCAACGTCGAAACGCTGCTGAAGAATGCCGACGTCGCCATGGTGCGTGCCAAGAAGCGCGGCAGCAGCTCGCACCTCTTCTATTCGCAGGAAATGAACCTGCGCTCCTTCGAGCAACTCAAGCTGGAAGGTGGCCTGCGCCGGGCGATCGCGCGTGGCGAGTTCCATCTGGTCTACCAGCCGCAAGTCGATCTGCGCAGCGGAAGGATCACCGGCGCCGAAGCCCTGCTGCGCTGGCAGCATCCGGAAGATGGCCTGATTCCGCCGGCACAGTTCATTCCGGTGGCCGAGGAAACCGGCCTGATCAACCCGATCGGCGAATGGGTGATCAACGCCGCGTGCAGCCAGATCCGCGAGTGGATCGACCGTGGCTTGCCGTGCGTCCACGTCGCCGTCAACCTGTCCGCCCGCCAGTTCAGCGCTTCGCTGCCGAGAAAGGTGGTCGGCCTGCTCGCTCGCCACGCCATCCCCCGCAGCTTCCTCGAACTCGAGATCACCGAGAGCATGCTGATGCACAGTGCCGACTCGGTGGTGGCGATGATGCGTGAATTCGGCGAGGCCGGCGTGCTGATGACGCTGGACGACTTCGGCACCGGCTACTCCAGTCTGTCCTACCTCAAGCGTTTCCCGATCGACAACCTCAAGATCGACCAGTCCTTCGTGCGCGGCGTTCCCGGCGACAAGGACGACTCGGCGATCGCCCGGACGATCATCAGCATGGCCAAGAACCTCGGCCTGTCGGTGATCGCCGAGGGCGTTGAAACGGCGGCACAAATGGAATTCCTGCGCGACGCCGGTTGCGAGGAGATGCAGGGCTACTACTTCAGCCGGCCGCTGCCGGCGGCGGAGTTCGCCGATCTGCTGGTGCGCACCAACCAGTGACTGGCCGCGGCCGGCATCTGCCGGCGCCGGCCGCTGGCCCGGGAATCGACCCCGCTCGGCGGCTGCGCCGAGCGCCGCATGCTGCGATGCGGTAAAATGCGCCGATGATCTATCCGCTGCTGCGCAAGTTCTTTTTTGCCCTCGACGCCGAGACAGCTCATGGCATCGGCATGGCCGGCGTTGACTTCGTCAATGCCGCCGGCGTGTCCTGCCTGCTGGCCCGTTCGCTGCCGGCGGACCCGGTGCGGGTGATGGGGCTCGACTTTCCCAACCCGGTCGGGCTGGCGGCCGGTCTCGACAAGAATGGCGAACACGTCGATGCACTGGCTGCTCTGGGTTTCGGGTTCATCGAGGTCGGCACGGTGACGCCGCGTCCGCAACCGGGGAATCCCAGGCCACGGCTGTTCCGCCTTACCGACCGGCAGGCGATCATCAATCGCATGGGCTTCAACAACGACGGTGTCGAGAAACTGCTGGCCAACGTGTCCGCCGCCAAGTTCGCCCGCTGGGGTGGCGTTCTGGGGATCAATATCGGCAAGAACTTCGATACGCCGATCGCCAGGGCGGCCGACGACTACCTGTTCTGTCTCGACCGCGTCTATTCGGCGGCGAGCTACGTCGCGGTCAATATCTCCAGCCCGAACACCACCAACCTGCGCGAGCTGCAGCGCGACGATGCGCTCGACGCCCTGCTCGGCAGTCTCAAGGAAGCGCAGGCGCGGCTTGCCGACCAGCACGGCAAGTACGTGCCGCTGGCGCTGAAGATCGCTCCCGACCTCGAAGACCAGCAGATCCAGGCGATAGCCGACCTTCTCCGGCAGCACCGCATGGACGGCGTCATCGCCACCAACACGACGCTTTCGCGTGCCGGTGTCGAGGGACAGCGGCATGCCGACGAGGCGGGCGGACTGTCTGGCGCACCGCTGCTGGCGATGTCCACGGCGGTGGTCGGCAAGCTGGCTACGGCGCTGGCCGGCGAAGTGCCGATCATCGGCGTCGGCGGGATCATCAAAGGTGCCGACGCGGCGGCAAAGATCGCCGCGGGCGCCAGTCTGGTTCAGTTCTATACCGGTTTCATCTACCGCGGACCGGAACTCGTTGCCGAGGCCGCTGCGGCGATCGCCGGACGGCGTGCCGGCTGATCGCGATGGCGTGGCAGGCCAGGCCAGGCCGGAAGGCGTCATTGACAACGTGGTTGAATGCTCGCAGCCGACACGGGATAATCGCTGCGCCTCGCAACGGGCGGCCCGCCGCTTAAGCAAACCATGACCCACTACCTGTTCATCATCGTCGGGGCGGTCCTCGTCAACAACGTCGTGCTGGTCAAGATCCTCGGACTGTGCCCGTTCATGGGCGTTTCGAAGAAACTCGACACGGCCTTCGGGATGGGCGCGGCGACCACTTTCGTGCTCACCGTCGCCACCGGTGCCAGCTACATCATCGACCATTACCTGTTGATGCCCTTCGGGCTCGAATACCTGCGCACGCTGTCGTTCATCGTCACCATCGCCGCCATCGTCCAGCTGACCGAGATGGTGATCCAGAAGACCAGTCCGCTGCTGCATCAGGTGCTGGGCATTTACCTGCCGCTGATCACCACCAATTGCGCCGTCCTCGGCGTGCCGCTGCTGAACATCGCCAACCGGCACGACTTCGTCGAATCGCTGCTGTTCGGCGCCGGCAGCGCGGTCGGCTTTTCGCTGGTGCTGGTGCTTTTTGCCGGCATTCGCGAGCGTGTCGAGGGCGCCGACGTGCCGGTCCATTTCCGCGGTGCGGCGATCGCGATGGTCACCGCCGGTCTGATGAGCCTGGCTTTCATGGGCTTCGCCGGACTGGACCGCTACCAGTGAGCGGTGGCACGCGATGATCATCACCCTGGCGATCATGGCGCTTGGCGCCGTCGTCCTTGGCGCGGCGCTCGGCTATGCGTCGATCAAGTTCAGGGTCGAGGGCGACCCCCTGGTCGAGAAGATCGAAGCGATCCTGCCGCAGACGCAGTGCGGCCAGTGCGGCTATCCGGGCTGCAAGCCCTACGCGACGGCAATTTCGGCTGGCGAGGCCGAGATCAACCTGTGTCCGCCGGGTGGCATGGACGGCGTACGCAAGCTGGCCGACCTGCTCGGCCGCGAAGTCAAGCCGCTGGAAGCCGAAGAGAAGCCCAGGCAAGTCGCGATCATCGACGAGCAGACGTGCATTGGCTGCACACTGTGCATCCAGGCGTGCCCGGTCGACGCCATCGTTGGCGCCGCCAAGCAGATGCATACCATCATCGAACCGCTGTGTACCGGTTGCGAGCTGTGTGTCAAGCCGTGTCCGGTGGAATGTATCAGCATGCAGCCGATCGCCGAGAAACTCGATAACTGGAAGTGGAAATACCCGGTAATCGAAATCAAGCGTGCCGCCTGAGGCGAGCGGGATGCTGCCGCGACTGTTCAGCTTCAAGGGCGGCGTCAAGCCGCAGACCCACAAGGCGTCGTCGGTGCAATTGCCGATCGGCCAGGCGCCGCTGCCGGCGCGGCTGTACGTGCCGCTGCACCAGAGCATCGGCGGCCAGCCCAATCCACTGGTCGAGGCCGGCGATCGGGTTGGCAAAGGACAGCTGATCGGTGGTGCCGATGGCTGGATGTCGGCCGCCGTGCATGCGCCGACGTCGGGTACCGTACTTGCCGTCGAGGACCATCTCGCCGCCCATCCGTCAGGCTTGCCGACGCTGACCGTGGTCCTCGAGCCGGACGGTCGCGACGAGTGGGTCGAGCGCACGCCGGTGGATCATCGCCGTCTGGCGCCCGAGCGGGTGCGCGAACTGCTGCGCGACGCCGGCGTCGTCGGCCTCGGTGGCGCCGTCTTTCCGAGCCATGCCAAGCTCACCGCTGCCGAGACGGTGCCGGTGGACGAACTGGTCATCAACGGCGCCGAATGCGAGCCGTACATGAGCTGCGACGATCTGCTGATGCGCGAGCGCAGCGACGAAATCGTCCGCGGGATCGCCATTTTCCGCGATCTGCTGGCCGCCCGGCGGGTGCTGATCGGTATCGAGGACAACAAGCCGGAAGCCGTCCTGGCGATGCAGCAGGCGGTCGCGCAGCTCGGCGAGGATTACCAGGTGGTCGCCGTTCCCACCCGCTACCCGGCCGGCGGTGCCAAGCAGCTGATCCGGGTGCTGACCGGCAAGGAGGTGCCGGCCAGCAAGCGCTCGACCGACCTCGGCGTGCAGTGCTTCAACGTCGCCACGGTGTACACCGCCTGGCGGGCGCTGGCCTGCGGCGAGCCGGTGATTTCGCGCATCGTCACCCTGACCGGCAATCTCGAGCAGCCGCGCAACTGGGAAGTGCGGCTCGGCACGCCGCTGCGCGAGCTGGTCGCGCTCGGCAAGCCGAAAGCCGACACCAACCGCTACCTGATGGGCGGGCCGATGATGGGTTTCGAGCTGCCGAGCCTCGACGCGCCGGTGGTCAAGGCGACCAACTGCGTCATCGCCGCGTCGCCGACGATGTTTCCGCCGAATCCACCCGAGATGCCGTGCATCCGCTGCGGCGCCTGTGCCGAGGTCTGCCCGCACGAGCTGCAACCGTTCGAGTTGTACTGGTTTGCGCGCGCGCGCAACTTCGGCAAGACGCAGGAATACCATATCTTCGACTGCATCGAGTGCGGCTGCTGCAGCTACGTTTGCCCTTCGCACATCCCGCTGGTGCAGTATTTCCGCTTCGCCAAGAGTGAAATCTGGTCGCGCGAGCGCGACAAGAACGCCGCCGACGCGGCCAAGGCGCGCTTCGAACTGCGCAATGCCCGCGAAGAGCGCGAGCAGGCGGAGAAAGCCGAGCGCCTGGCCCGCGCCGCCGCTGCCCGGGCGGCCGACAAGAAAGCGGCGGCCACGGCCGCAGTGGCGGCCGCTGCGGCGGCGGAGTCTGGCGCGCCAGCCACTGCGGTTGCCGCTACAGGGCCCACTGCCGCCGCCGGGTCGCCCATTTCAGCGCCGGCCAACGCGCCACGACCGGCAACGCCAGCGACCGCCGGTGACGCCGAAGCGATCAAGAAGGCGACCATCGTCGCGGCGATGGAACGTGCGCGTGCCCAGCGCGAGGCGGTGCAGCCGAAAAACACCGAGCAGCTGAGCTCCGAGCAGAAGCGCCAGATTGCCGCGGTCGAGGCCAGGAGGGCGGCGCCGCCGGCGCGGGCGGAAGCGCAGGCGACGTCGGCGGCGGCCGCCGGATCGTCGCTGCCCGAGACACCGGATCGGACAGGCGACTGATGGATTTCAGTACGCCTCCCTATCTGCTCATCGAACGCAGCAGCGTGCGGCGCGTCATGCTGCAGGTGTTGCTGGCGCTGCTGCCCGGTGTGGCCGCCTACGTCTGGCTGATCGGACCGGCAATCGTCGTCCAGCTGGCGATCGCGACGCTGGCGGCGCTGGCCAGCGAGGCGCTGATGCTGGCGCTGCGGCGCAAGCCGCTGGCGCTGTTCCTCGGCGACGGCAGCGCGATCGTCTCGGCCTGGCTGATCGCCTTGAGCTTTCCACCGCTGGCGCCGTGGTGGCTGATCGTCGTTGGCACCTCGTTCGCCATCGTCGTCGCCAAGCACCTCTACGGCGGCCTCGGTCAGAACCCCTTCAATCCGGCGATGGTCGCTTTTGCCGCGTGCATCGTCTCCTTTCCGGCACTGATGTCGCAGTGGCCGGCGCTCGGACTGAAGCTGGGCTTCGTCGAGCAGATGCAGGTCATCGCCGGGCTTCTGCCGCGGCTCGACGCGATCAGCGGTGCGACGCCGCTGGATGCCCTGAAAACCGCGCTGAAACTCGGCGAGGGCGAGGTCGACGTGCCGACGCTGCTGGCGACGCAGGACGTTTTCGGCAATTTTGCCGGCCGCGGCTGGGAATGGGTCGCCGGCGCCTACCTGTTGGGTGGCCTGTGGATGTGGCAGCGCAAGCTGATCAGCTGGCACGCGCCGCTTGGCTTCATTGCCGGCCTGGTTGTCCTGGCTGGCGCGCTGTGGGCCTGGAATCCGCAGCAGTTCGCCGATCCGCTGTTCCACCTGTTCTCGGGTGGGGCGATGCTCGGCGCCTTCTTCATCGTCACCGACCCGGTGTCGGGGTGCACGACGCCGCGTGGCAAGCTGATCTTCGGTTTGCTGGCCGGTGTGCTGGCCTACACCATACGCGTCTTCGGCGGCTTCCCCGACGGTGTCGCTTTCGCCGTCCTGCTGATGAATCTCTGCGTGCCGCTGATCGACATGTATTCACAGCCACCGATCTTCGGCCTGAAGAACGAGCCATGACGCCGCCGCTCAAACCGATCAGCGCGGCCAGCATGGCGGTGCGCACGGCGATCGTGCTGTTCGTCTTCGTGGTCGCGTTCACCGCGCTGCTGGCGGCGGCCCATCAGTGGACCGAGCCGGCGATCGCCGAGGCGGCGGCAGCCGAAAAGATGAAACTGATCAGCGAGGTACTGCCGCAACGTCTGTACGACAACGATCTGTTGAACGACCGCCTTCAACTGCCGGCGAGCGCCGCGCTGGGACTCGACGAGCCGTCGACCGCCTATCTGGCGCGCCAGGGGGGGGCGGTCAGTGCGCTGGTCTTCGAAGCCATCGCGCCCGACGGCTATTCCGGCGAGATCAGGCTATTGATCGCGGTCGCTGCCGACGGTACCCTGCTCGGGGTACGCGTGACGCAGCACAAGGAGACGCCGGGTTTGGGCGACTACATCGACCCGCGCAAGGACAAGCACAGGGAACGGCCGTGGATCAGCCAGTTCGACGGCCTGTCGCTGGCGAGCGTCGCGGACCGCGAATGGCGGGTCAGGAAGGATCAGGGCCGCTTCGACTCGGTCGCCGGCGCAACCGTCAGCCCGCGCGCGGTGATCAAGGCAGTGCATAAGGCACTGCGCTACGTCGACCAACACCGCCGGCAGCTTTTCTCATCCAGTCCGGGAGAAAACAAGTGATCAGTCGCGACCAACTCCGCGAAATCAGGGACAACGGTCTCTGGCACCAGAACTCCAGCCTGATCCAGATCCTCGGGCTCTGCCCGTTGCTGGCGGTGACCACGACGCTGGTCAATGGCGTGATGCTGTCGCTGGCAACGATCATCGTCATGGCGGTGGCCAACGTCGCCGTCGCGTCACTGCGCAACCTGATTCCGCACGAGATTCGCATCCCGGTCTTCATCCTGATCGTCGCCGCGCTGGTGACCATCGTCGATCTGATCTTCAACGCCTACTTCCACGAGCTGTACCTGGTGCTCGGCATCTTCATCCCGCTGATCGTCACCAACTGTATCGTGCTGGCGCGCGTCGAGGCCTTCGCCAACAAGAATCCACCCCTGCAGTCCCTGCTCGACGGCGTCTTCATGGGTATTGGCCTGCTGTGGACGCTCGCCTTGCTCGGCGGCTTGCGCGAACTGATCGGTGCCGGCACGCTGTTCTCGGGGATCGACATGGTCTTTCCGGCGCTGCAGGGACTGCAGCTGCTGCCGGCCGATTATCCCGGGCTGCTGCTCGCCATCCTGCCGCCCGGCGCCTTCATCCTGCTCGGCTGCCTGATTGCCTGGAAGAACTGGGTGGAAGCCCGCGCCGCGGCGCACCGCCCCGATCCGGGAGCGGGTCAGGCGGCGCCGGTGGCGCTGGCCGACGGCGCCTGAGCGCAGAGCAGGCCCCGACGATGGACGCCAGGCAGACCCACGAGCTGTTCGCGCGCTTGCGGGCGGCCAATCCGCGACCGACGACCGAGCTTGAATACGCCAGCAACTTCCAGTTGTTGATCGCCGTCATCCTGTCGGCACAGGGCACCGACAGGAGCGTCAACCTGGCGACCCGAAAGCTGTTCACCGACGCGCCGACGCCGCAGGCCATGCTGGCCCTGGGCGAAGAGCGCCTGTCCGGCTACATCAACCGGATTGGCCTGTACCGCAACAAGGCCAGGAACGTCATCGCCACCTGCCGACAGCTGCTCGAACTGCATGGTGGCGAAGTGCCGTGTTCGCGCCGTGCACTCGAAGCCTTGCCCGGTGTCGGCCGCAAGACGGCCAACGTGGTGCTCAACACCGCCTTCGGCGAGGCCACGATTGCCGTCGATACGCATATCTTCCGGGTTGCCAATCGAACCGGTCTGGCCGTCGGCAAGACGCCGCTGGCCGTCGAACTCGAGCTGCTGAAAGTGGTTCCCGACGAATTCCGGCAATCGGCACATCACTGGCTGATCCTGCACGGGCGCTACGTTTGCAGCGCTCGGCAGCCCGCGTGCTGGCGATGCGCCATCGCCGACCTCTGCGCGTATCCCGACAAGCTCGTGCCTTTCGACGTGATGCCCGGATGAGCGTCGGCAGCGCACTGGTTTCGGGAAACGAGGCGCTGCCGGGGCTGGCCGAAGAGGCGTTTCAACTGGCGCTGGGGAATTCGGGTGCCAGCCACGCCAGGGGTGTGCTGCTGCTGCTGACGCAGGAGTTTTCGCGTTGCACGCAACAGACGGTAACCGCCGTGGCGCGCACGGCACAGTGCACCGAGGTCGCCGGCGGTCTCGCCGCCGGCGTGTTCACCGACGATGGCTGGGTGATCGATCGTCCGGCGGCGGCGGTGATGGTTTTTGCCGGCGGTCTGTGGCTCGATCATCGGCCAGCCGGCGAGTCGATCGTCGATCTGGCCGGTGACCGCGATCCTGGCGACGCGCTCGGCGGTGCCTTGTTGAGCTACGCCGGCAGCCGCTTTCCCGCTGAGTGGGGCGAATCGGCGACACCGCGGTTCGGTGGCAGCTTCGTCGGCGACCTTGGCCGCAGCGAGTCGGTCGCCTGGCAGCACAGTCGCCTGGCCGCGCAATGCAGCCTGCGGCTTGGCGGTGCGCAAATCGACGTCGGCGTGTCGAGCGGCTGGCGCCTGCTCGGCAGCCCGACGCCGGTTGACAGCAGCCGCGGTCACGAGTTGTTCAGTGTCGGTGGCCGGAGTGCGCTCGACAGTCTGACCCGTGTCCTGCCGGCAGAACAGCGCCAGCAGACCCGGCTGCCGCTGGCTTCACTGTGCGCGGTGGCGACCGACAGCGGCGCGGCCGGCGGCACGGCGACCGACCGAGGCTGGCATACGGTGGCGATTCTCTCGGCCAACGCCGACAAGTCGCTGACCCTGGCCGAGCGAATCACGCCAGGGCAGAATCTGGCGTGGGCGATTCGCCAACCGCAAGCGGCGGTGGACGACATGCGCCAGCTGCTTGGCCGCCTGGCCGGCGTCGTCGCCAGGCCGCTGGCCGCCGTGGTTTTCTCGTGCATCGGCCGCGGACCCTGTTTCCACGACGGCCGCGACCGCGAGCTGGAGTGCCTGCGCGAGCGCTTTCCCGGGCTGCCGCTGGTCGGCAGCTATGGCACCGGACAGATCGCCCCGGCTGCGGCCGGTGGCAGTCGCCTGTTGCAAAACGCCGTTGTCACCGCCTTGATCAGCGAGGCCACCCGGAGGGCCGATGTTCAACCCCAGCCGTGAGCAGGTTCGGCAGTTCTTCTGCGACGCCTGGCGCAAGCATCGTCAGCGCCTGTTCCTGGAAGGCGCCGAAGTCGTTGCCGCCGATCTGATCGTCGAACATCCCGAATACCACGCGCTGCTGGAGAACTCCGCGCTGGCGCTGGCGCAGGAGTTCACGCCCGAGAGCGGGCAGATGAACCCGTTTCTTCACCTTTCGCTGCACCTTGCCGTCGCCGAGCAGATCAGCATCGACCAGCCGCCCGGAATTCGCGCCGCCTACCAGGCGCTGCGGGCACGGCTGGACGTTCATGACGCGGAACACGCGATCCTCGAGTGCCTTGGCGAAGCGCTCTGGCGCGCGCAACGCGACGGTGGCGCGATCGACGGCGTCGCTTACCTCGATTGCGTGCGGCGCGCTGCCGGAAGCTGAGGGCGCCACGGAATTTCGGCGAGTTCGCCGCGATCGCCGCCGGCCACTGCCAACGCAGAGCGCTGCCGGGGTTCCGGCCGACGCCGGATGCACGAAAAGAAAACCGGCCCTCGGGCCGGTTTTCGCTACCGCCTGGTTGGGCTCAGGCTTGCCTGCGCCTGCGCAGTGCACCCAGACCAGCCAGCCCGAAGCCGAACAGCGCGAGGGAAGCAGGTTCGGGTACGGTGCCGTTTGCCAGACCAACGACGCCGACGGTGATGCCGTGCCAGTTTTCGGACGTGTCGGTAAAGGCTATCGACGAATGCGCACCAGGCAGACGGATCACGCCATGGACTTCGCCACTGCCGAAGAAGCCGGTGCCAGCGGCGTTGAGAATCGGTGTTCCGCTGCCCCAGAAGCCGGGTCCGAAGCTCAGGATCTCGATGGGCTCACCAAAGTCCACGGTGTTGCCATTCCAGCTCACCAGAGCGATCAAGGGATCGACGATCGGCTGCGAGAAGCTGATCGTCTTGAGGCCACCGGCGTTAAGAGCGATGATGTCGGAAGCGGGCGGGGCGTTGTCGACGAGCGCCGAACCGGTATACGGTGCGGGGACACCTTCAGTCCAGTAGTTGGTGCCGCCGCTGGTCTGGGCAAAACTGTAAGTCCCGCTGTAGCTCACACCGACGGTAGTCGCGCCGACCGCCAGAGACCCGAGGACGCTGCTCGACGTGGGAGCGCTTGTCCAGTCGGTCCATGAGATCGGCGCGGCGACAGCCAGCGACGAAGACAACAGCAGTGCCGGTACAAGTGCATTGCGAAGTTTGCTGATCATGTTTTCATCCTCCATAAACGAGTACAACAGGGAACCCCGAAACGTGGCGAGCTGATTCCGTACCTGCGCTATCCTCGTGCCAGCCGGCGCGTCCCGGTCGGGGCAGTCTCGGCCGTGGTCGGAGCGAAGAACGCCGACTGCTGCACGGTGTCGGACGCGCCCACCGGAGGTGACACGAAATAGCGGCCCTCGGTCAGTGCGAAGCATGAGACGTGCCAGTTTGATAATTTATTGGTTTAAGGAGAAAGTACTGGCAGTGAACACGGCCACTGTAAAGAATTTCGACAGTTTGGCCGGCTCTCGGAGTGCTTCGGGCTCGCTGACGATGCGGCGCCGCTTGCAGGCTGCCTGGCCATTCGCACCGACGACGAACGCGGCCCGGTGGCTTGCATTCGCCTGCTACCGGGCAGAGGCAGACACGGGCTCTTGGGCGTAGAATCCCAATCTTCGGGTGGTGCAGCCGGTCATGCGGCGAGCGCGTCGCAGCGAGCGCACGGCGAGCAAACGCCCGCTGAGATCTGTCGTGCTCGTCACGCCGTTCGAGAGGAAACACCGATGCGCTTTGCCGGTTCCCAAACCTACGTTACCACCGCTGACCTGACGCTGGCGGTCAACGCCGCGGTCACCCTGCAGCGGCCGTTGCTGATCAAGGGCGAACCGGGTACCGGCAAGACCATGCTCGCCGAGGAAGTGGCCGCGTCGCTCGGCCTGCCGCTCTTCCAGTGGCACATCAAGTCCACGACCAAGGCGCAGCAGGGCTTGTACGAGTACGACGCGGTCTCGCGCCTGCGCGACTCGCAACTCGGCGAGGCGCGGGTCGCCGACATCGGCAGCTACATCGTCAAGGGCGTGCTGTGGCAGGCTTTCGAGTGCGAGACGCCATCGGTAGTGCTGATCGACGAGATCGACAAGGCCGATATCGAGTTTCCCAACGACCTGCTGCGCGAACTCGACCGGATGGAATTCTTCGTCTACGAGACGCGCCAGAACGTTCGTGCCCGTCACCGTCCGGTGGTGTTCATCACCTCCAACAACGAGAAGGAGTTGCCCGACGCGTTCCTGCGCCGCTGCTTCTTCCATTACATCAAGTTTCCCGACAAGGAGACGATGACGCGGATCGTCGACGTTCACTTCCCCGGGCTCAAGCCGGCCCTGTTGCGCGAAGCGCTCGAGGTGTTCTTCGAACTACGGGAAATTCCGGGCTTGAAGAAGAAGCCCTCGACCTCGGAGTTGCTCGACTGGTTGAAGCTGCTGCTGGCCGAGGACATCCCGCCTGAAGTGCTGCGCAGCAAGGATCAGAAGAGCGCCATCCCGCCGCTGCACGGCGCGCTGCTGAAGAACGAGCAGGACGTGCATCTCTTCGAACGTCTGATCTTCATGGCCCGCCAGAATCGCTGAGCGGTGACCGTCCGCCGCGACTGAACGACAGCCAACGATACGAGCGAGAGTGACGATGCTGATCGACTTCTTTCTCCATCTCAAGGCGAGCCGGCTACCGGTGTCGATCAAGGAGTTCCTGGCACTGGTCGAAGCGCTGCAGAAACACGTCATCGAGCACAGTCTGGACGATTTCTACCTCCTTTCGCGGGCCATCCTGGTCAAGGACGAGACCCACTTCGACAAGTTCGACCGGGCTTTCGGCGAATACTTCAAGGGCGTCGAGGCGCTGCCCGGGATGGACGTGCTGATTCCCGAAGAGTGGCTGCGGCAGGCTGTGAAGAAACACCTGAGCGATGCCGAACGCGCGAAGCTCGAAAAACTCGGCTGGGACAAGCTGATGGAGACCTTCAGGCAGCGCCTCGCCGAGCAGAAAGCACGCCACTCGCGCGGCAGCAAGTGGATCGGGACCGGTGGTAGTTCGCCCTTCGGACACGGTGGCACGCATCCCGAGGGAATCCGTGTCGGCGGCAAGAGCGAGAACCGCTCGGCGGTCAAGGTCTGGGAGCGACGCGAATTCCGCAACCTCGACGACAGCGTCGAATTGGGCACGCGCAACATCAAGATCGCGCTGCGTCGCCTGCGCCGCTTTGCCCGCCAGGGCGCGGCCGAGGAACTCGACCTCGAAGGAACCATCGCCGGCACGGCGCGCAACGCCGGCTGGCTCGACCTGCACCTGCGGCCCGAGCGCCACAACGCCGTCAAGGTGCTGCTGTTCCTCGACATCGGCGGTTCGATGGACGACCACGTCCGTGCCTGCGAGGAATTGTTCTCGGCCTGTCACAGCGAGTTCAAGCATCTCGAGTACTACTACTTCCACAACTGCGTCTACGAATTTCTCTGGCAGGACAACCGTCGCCGCCACAGCGAGCGGATCGACACCTACGACGTGCTGCACAAGTACGGCAACGACTACAAGCTGATCTTGGTCGGCGACGCGGCGATGAGCCCCTACGAGATCCTGCAGCCGTGGGGCAGCGTCGAATACAACAACGCCGAAGCCGGCGCCACCTGGCTGCGCCGGCTGACCGACACCTGGCCGCACGCGATCTGGCTCAACCCCGAGTCGGAGCACGCCTGGCAGTACCGCCAATCGACGGCGCTGATCCACAACCTGATGGCTGGACGGATGTTTCCGCTGACGCTCGACGGCCTCGAACGCGGCATGCGGCTGCTCAGCAAGTAATCCGGCGCGGCGCGGTTTCGCGTACCGGCGCCCAGCCGTTGATCGGCCGGTTGGCCGGTCCTGCCGCGTCGGCCTTGGCCAACGGTTGACGCCGTCGATCAGCTGCACGGGTCGATGCCGGTGGGTGCTGGCTCGCTCTCTTCGTCGCTTAGCCGGCCGGACTGCGGGGGCCGCTTGCGGCCATCTCCGCGCCTGCTGTCACGGTCGACCGCCAGGCCCCGGCGCCTCGTCGTGGCGCCGACAAGACTGCCGAGCGCTTGTCCCGGGCGTACCGCGAGCCATCGCGTGAGCATCCCCGGGGCAATGACTATCGCGTGATGCGGCGCCAACCAGAGGCAAGGGCGAGGGGCTGCCGGCACCACCTTTTCCGGCCCTTGTCGCCGTATGTCATCTTCATGACAGATCGCGAACCGCAGAGAAAATACCGCGACTGGGCAATTTCTCGAATCGGCCCGACAACTCCATGAGATAAAAGGATTACTTATCCGTAGTGACGATTAGATCGCACCGTTTCTGCGACTTCGACGGTGCTCGCGATGGCCAAACACCGAGATCCATGGTCTGTTGGTATTGGCATGGCTAGCGATTATGTGCCAAGTCCATTGATAATCAATGATGATCTCTGTAATTGTTCAACAAGTAGTGCAAAGGCATGTCTTGTCAAATCATAGAAACGACAGTAAAACAATACGGTACGTATGAAAATGTGCCAATCCGTGTCGCATCTCAGGGATTTCACAGGACTTTGTCATGGTGTTTGAAGTGCCGGCTGAAAATGGTTCGCGGGCAGTGGTCAGGCCAATTTTTATTCGTGTTTTAGGTGTCAATGGGGCTTGCCATGGCGATTATTTCTGATAATCTTTGCCGCTCGTCTGCCCTGCGTCACCCCTGAAGTCTTTGATCTACATCCAAAGGCTTCAAAAAAAATCAACCCTCCCTGGAGAACACGTCATGACTTCAAAATCGTTGTTGTTGAGCATCAGCCTTGCCGTCGCCGCTGCCCTGGCGTCCGGTGCGGCTTCCGCACGGACCGAAATCCAGAACAAGGGCTCGGACACTCTGGTCAACGTCGCCCAGTCGTGGGCCGAGCAGTACGGCAAGATCAACCCCAACGTCGCCGTGGCCGTCTCGGGCGGCGGTTCGGGTACCGGCATCGCGGCGATGATCAACGGCACCGTCGATATCGCCAACTCCAGCCGCAAGATGAAGGATAAGGAGATTGCCGAGGCCAAGGCCAAAGGTCACGATCCCGTCGAGCACGTCGTCGGCTACGATGCTCTGGCGATCTTCGTGCACAAGAACTTTCCGCTCGACTCACTGAGCATTCCCGAACTGGCGAAGATCTACGGGCGTGGCGGCGCGACCAAGTGGAGCGAACTGGGGATCACCATTCCCGGTTGCAAGGACGAGATCGTCGTGGTCAGCCGGCAGAACAACTCGGGGACCTATGCCTACTTCCAGGAGGCCGTGCTGGGCGAGAAGGGCAAATTCCGCCAGGGTACGCTCGACATGCACGGTTCGAAGGACGTCGCCGACCTGGTCGAGAAAACGCCCTGCGCGATCGGCTACAGCGGTCTGGCCTACGCCACCGATCACCTCAAGGCGCTGTGCATCTCGCCCGAGAAGGGCAAGCCCTGCGTCAAGCCGACCGAGGATACCGCTTTCGATGGCACCTATCCGATCGCCCGGCCGCTATTCATGTACACCGATGGTCAACCGAAGGCAGATACCAAGAAGTACATGGACTGGATCAAGAGCGACGTCGGTCAGTGCATCGTCGCCAAGGAAGGTTACGCGCCGATCAAGAAGGTCAACTGCAAGTAAGGCCTTGATCTCTGCGGGTGCGAGACCCTTGCGTCTCGTGCCCGTTTTTGATTGTTGTCCGTCCGTCAGTGCTGTGGGGAGCCGCTAGCGATGAGTCATTACGAAGAACGTCTCGAGAGGGACCTGTCTCAGATCAAACAACAGGCGACGATGCTTGCCAAGCGCGTCGACGAAGCCCTCAGTGCAGCAGTGCGGGCCTTGCTGAGTGGCGACGACAAGCTCGCCTATGCCACCATTCTCGGCGACCAGCGGATCAACGCCGAAAACCGCAAACTTGACCGCATGTGCCACGCTTTCATCGGTGTGCATCTACCGAGTGCCGGGCACCTGCGCCTGATGACGGCGATGATTCACGCCAACGTGGCGCTGGAGCGCGTCGGCGACTACGCGGTGACCATCGCCCGCGAGTCGGTGCACCTGGCCAAACGTCCCGACGCGGTGATCAAGCGCGAGGTCGAGCTGCTCGCCGGCGAGTCGCGCCAGATGTTCAAGCAGGCGGTCTGTGCTTTCATCGATGGCAACGCCGAGAAGGCCAAGGCAACGATGATCATGGCCGATCAGGTCGAGCGGACCTTCGACGCGGTCTTCGCCGACCTGGTCAACGAAGGCGAGAAGTTCAGCATCGAGGATCTCTTCGCCTATCTCGGGGTATTCAACTCGCTGGAGCGCGTTTCCGACCAGGCCAAGAACATCTGCGAGGAAACGGTGTTCGCGGTCACCGGCCAGACCAAGGCGGCCAAGGTCTTTCGCATCCTCTTCCTGGACGATGACAACACCCTTCTCGGGCCGATCGCCGAGGCCGTCGCCCGCAAGAATTTCCCGGAGAGCGGCGAATACCGAAGCCTGGGCAGACAGGCTGGGGCGATGGCGCCGGAGGTGGTCAGCTTGCTTCAGGAGACGGGCATCGATCTTGCCCGCCACCAGCCGAAGGCGCTCGAAACCGGTCATCACGATCTGGTCGATTTCCACGTCATCGTCAGCCTGCAGGGTCCGGTCAGGTCGTACGTAGACAGCGTTCCCTTCCACTCGTCGGCACTCGAGTGGCGCTTCGGCGGCGCCGTTGCGGCCGACCTTCCTGACGATCAGCGGCGCGAGCACTACGCAGCCCTGATTCGCGACATCGCGGTACAGGTGAGCAACCTGATGATCACCCTGCGTGGCGAGGAGGCGGACTGAGATGGCCATCAGCACGACTGCGTCGCGCGCCACCATCGCCGCCGTTGGCGGCGCGGACAGCTTCGATCGTCGCAATGCCGACTGGTACGTGGATAAGGCCGTCCAGGTTCTCGTCTTCGTCTGCGGTATCTCGGCGATCATCTTCGTCCTCGGCATCTTTGTCTTCGTCACCAAGGAAGGCATCGGCTTCGTTTTCCAACACCTCGATTTCAAGGAGTTCTTTCTCACCCCTTACTGGTTTCCGAGCGATGCCGACGATCCCGAATACGGCATTCTGGCGTTGATGGCCGGTACCGCCAGCGTCACCGGGCTGGCGATGCTGGTGGCGATCCCGTTTTCGCTGGGTGCGGCGATCTATATCGCCGAGTTCGCTACCGGCAAGACGCGTGAAGCGCTGAAGGTGCTGGTCGAATTGCTGGCCGCGATTCCTTCGGTGGTCTGGGGCTTCATCGGTCTGGTGATCATGAATCCCTTGATCATCAAGTGGTTCGACGTGCCGGTGGGTCTTTGCGTGCTCAACGCCGGCATCATCCTCGGCCTGATGGCCGCTCCGATCATGACCTCGATCGCCGAAGACGCGCTGAAGGCAGTTCCCGACCGTTACCGCGAAGCGGCCGAGGCGATGGGCGCCACGCGCTGGCAGGTGACCTACAAGGTGGTGCTGCCGGCCGCCAAGAATGGTCTGCTCGGTGGCGTCCTGCTCGGTGTTGGTCGCGGCTTCGGTGAGACCATGGCGGTGCTGATGGCTACCGGGCACGCGGTCAACATCCCGGACAGCATTTTCGACTCGGTACGTGCGCTGACTGCGACGATTGCCGCCGAATTGGGTGAGACGGTCGTCGGTGGCGAGCACTATCAGGTGCTGTTCACCATCGGCATCCTGCTGTTCCTGGTCACCTTTATCGTCAACCTGAGCGCCGACCTGATCGTGCGCGGCATCCGCAAGGGATAGCAAAATGACAACAGCCAACACCGCAATGTTTCAGGCGAGCCGCCTGAACCAGCGCAACGAGAAGGTGCAGGTTCTCTACCGAATACTTTTCGGAATCATGACCCTGATGCTGATCACGCCCGTGCTGCTGATTCTCGGAACACTGGTGGTCAAGGGCGGCGGCGTTATCTCCTGGGAGTTCCTGTTCACCCCGCCGACCGACGGCATGCGCACTGGCGGCGTCCTGCCGGCGTTGATCGGTACTATCTGGTTGGTGATGACGGCGCTCCTGCTGTCGGTGCCAATCGGCATATTTGCTGCGATCTATCTCAGTGAATATGCCGGCGACAACTGGTTCACACGGACCATCAACCTGGCGATCATCAACCTGGCGGGCGTCCCCTCGATCGTGCACGCCTTGTTCGGCCTGGGCGCCTTCGTACTCTTCTTCGGCTTCGGCACCAGCATCCTGGCGGCGAGCCTGACGCTGGCGGTGATGACCATGCCGGTGGTGATCGTCGCCACCCGCGAATCGCTGCAGGCGGTGCCGCAAGCGTTTCGCGAAGCCTGCTGGAACATGGGCGCGACGCGCTGGCAGACCATCCGCCGCGTGGTCTTGCCGAACTCGGTGACCGGCATCCTGACCGGTGTCATCCTGGAGGTGTCGCGCACCGCTGGTGAAACGGCGCCAATCATGTTTACCGGCGCCGTGTTCTTCACGCCATTCCTGCCGCAAAGCGTCTTCGACCAGACCATGGCGCTGTCGTTGCACCTGTTCGTCGCTGCCACCCAGGTACCCGGCATTGCCGAAGATGTCCCCTACGGCATCGCGCTGGTCCTGATCGGGCTGGTGCTGACCATGAACAGTGCCTCGATCGCCTTCCGCATGTGGCTCAGGGGGAAGAAGAAATGGTAAGTCAAAGCACTATCGAGCGGCCGGCTGGTGTTGCCGACGCAAAGACCGGGCGAACCGAGCCGCGCATCAAACTCGCGGTCAAGGACCTGAGCATCCGCTACGGCAAGGTGGTCGCCTTGCACGGCGTCAACCTGGAGATTCACGAGCATGAAATCTTCGGCATCATCGGTCCGGCCAATGCCGGCAAGACCTCGTTCCTCAAGGCGATCAACCGCATGGACGTGTTCACACCAGGGATGCGGGTCAGTGGCGACATCGACTTCAACGGCCGGGATACCCGCCGCCTGAACAATGTGTACGCTTTGCGCAGCCGCATCGGCGTCGTTTTCCCGCTGCCGGTCGGCCTGCCGATGACGGTGTACGACAACGTCGCCTTGTCACCCCGCTTGCGCGGCATCAAGAGCAAGGCCGAACTGGACGTGATCGTCCAGCGCTGTCTGACCCGCGCGGCGCTCTGGGACGAGGTCAAGGATCGCCTCAATGCGCTCGGCAGCCTGCTCTCGGGCGGCCAGCAGCAACGGCTGACGATTGCCAGGGCGCTGTCGCAGGAGCCCGACCTGTTGATGCTGGACGAGTTCTCGATCGCCGTCGATCCGGTTACCACCATGCGCATTGAGGATGTGCTCAAGGAGTTGCGCCAGGAAGTGACCATCATCCTGGTCACGAACCTCGTGCAGCAGGCCCGGCGGCTCGCCGACCGGACAGCGTTCTTTCTGGACAGCGAGTGCGTCGAGATTGGCGTCACCGAGGATCTGTTCACCGGTGAAGTGAAGGATCAGCGCACCCGCGACTACGTGGAGGGACGATTCGGCTGACCCTGGCTGAGGGGATCTCTGCTGTGTTGTTGCAGCAGAGGTGCCTCCGGGCCACCGCTCCACCAGTTTGCCGAACTGCGGAAGCTGACCGGTCTTGCGACGATGCCAGCGCTCGCCTCATGTCTGAGAGAGCTGCGGTGGAGCAGGCCACGGCTTTCGCCGGATTCAAACAAAGTCTAAGAAGGACACACCGAGATGACCGTCGCCCAAGCCGCAGCGCTGCTGCAGCCAGCTCCAGATTACGCGATCGACACCAAGAAACTGAACCTCTGGTACGGGACCTTTCAGGCTCTGTACGACGTGGACCTGCGCATCCGCCAGGGCATGATCACCTCGATGATCGGCCCTTCGGGCTGCGGCAAGAGCACCTACCTGCGCAGCGTCAACCGCATCAACGAACGCCTCGGCTACGTGCGCATCGAAGGGCGCATCGACGTCATGGGTCAGAACATCTACGACCCGGGCGTCGAGCTGATTCAGGTTCGCAAGCAGGTCGGGATGGTCTTTCAGCGTCCCAATCCCCTGCCGATTTCGATCCGCGACAATATCCTCTTCAGCCATCGCCTGCACGCCAAGGGCGGCGGCGATGTGCATCCAGGAACGCCGGACGAGATTGTCGAGGAGTCGCTGCGGACCGTCCTGCTCTGGGACAAGGTCAAGGACCGCCTCAAGCGCAAGGCCACCGAGTTGTCTCTGGAGGAGCAGCAGAAGCTCTGTATCGCCCGACTGCTGCCGGTGAAGCCAAAGGTGCTGCTGATGGACGAACCGTGCTCGGCGCTCGACCCCAAGGGCACCGAGGCGGTCGAAGAACTGCTCTGGGAGCTACGCGGCCAGTACACGATCCTGATCGTCACTCACAACATGGCGCAGGCGCGTCGCGCCAGCGAGGAATGCGTCTTCATGCTGATGGGCAAGGTCGTCGAGCACGCACTGACCGCGGAAATGTTCGTCACGCCGATCCACAGGGAAACCGCCGACTACATCGAAGGCCGCTACGGCTGAGCCGCTGGTCGGCACTCGGCGCCCCGGGTTGACCGGCTTGCCCGGCACAGCGGCAGCCGCGCCGGCCGCGCACCATCACCGGCCTTGCCCAGGTCATTTCCGTCGCAGGTGCGCTTCGGCTTCGGCGGCCGTCTCGTAACTCTTGCCGGCAACCTTGCGCTTCTCGAAAGCCTCGCCGAGCTTGGCGCGCAGGAAGGTGTTGGAGGTGTACCGGGTGACATTGCGGTAGTAGGTGTCGACCACGGCCTTGACCATCTCGATGTAATCGTCGACCAGCTCGGGGACGATCGAAAAGCGGTCGTAGTTGACGACCGCGTAGACCTTGTGGCCGACCGGTGCGAGCTTCTCGTCGACTGCTTGCCGGATGCGCTCGATGTCAGCCGGCGTGCGGACGCTCAGGCCTTCGAAGTTGAGGAAGAAGACGTTCTTGCCGGCGTCATAGCTAAGGCGATCGGCCATCGGCATCTCGAGCATCTCGGGCCGCAGCTTCATCGGCTCTTCGCGGAAGATCCGGCTGTCCATCAGCGTCGGTTGCGAATGCATGACGGGAACAAAATCCATCCTGTCGAGAATGTCCTTCTGCAGGTCGATGCCCGGCGCGATCTCGATCAGTTCCAGACCCTCCGGGCAGAGCTTGAAAACGCATCGTTCGGTGACATAGAGGACGGTCAGACCGCTCTTGCGCGCCTGGGCGCCGCTGAAGGTCCGGTGCTCGACTTCGGCGACGAACTTGCGCGCCTGGCCGTCCTGGACGATACGCAGTTTGCCGTCGGCCAGCGCGACCTCCAGCGCACCGGCGGTAAACGTGCCGACGAAAACGACTTTCTTGGCATTCTGCGAGATGTTGATGAAGCCGCCGGCACCCGCCAGGCGCGGGCCGAACTTCGAGACGTTGAGGTTGCCGTGCTGGTCGGCCTGCGCCAGCCCGAGGAAAGCGATATCGAGACCGCCGCCATCGTAGAAGTCGAACTGGCTCGGCTGGTCGATGATCGCCTGGGCGTTGGTCGCCGCACCGAAGCTCATGCCGCCGGCCGGGATGCCGCCGATCACGCCGGGTTCGGCGGTCATCGTCATCAGGTCGGCAATCTGCTCCTCGGCGGCGATGCTGGCGACGCCTTCCGGCATGCCGATGCCGAGGTTGACCACCGCATTGGGCTTCAACTCGAAGGCCGCCCGGCGGACGATGATCTTGCGCTCGCTCATCGCCATTGCCGGGATGGCCGACATCGGCACCTTGATTTCGCCGGCGAAAGCGGCGCTGTACTGCTCCGAGAAGGTCTGCATGTGGTACTCGGGCTTTTCGGCGACCACCACGCAATCGACCAGGATGCCGGGGATTTTCACCTGCCGGGGGTTGAGCGTGCCGCGCTCGGCAATCCGCTCGACCTGGACGATGACGATGCCGCCCGAATTGCGGGCAGCCATGGCGATCGCCTGTGCCTCCAGTGTCAGCGCCTCCTTTTCCATGGTCACGTTGCCGTCCGGGTCGGCGGTGGTGCCGCGAATGATGCCGACGTCGATTGGAAAGGCCTTGTAGAACAGGTACTCCTCGCCGTCGATCTCCATCAGCCGAACGATATCGTCGCTGGTCATCTCGTTCAGCTTGCCGCCACCGAAGCGCGGGTCGACGAAGGTTCCCAGGCCGACCCGGCTGATCGTCCCAGGTTTGCCGGCGGCAATGTCCCGGAACAGGTGGGCGATGATTCCTTGCGGCAGGTTGTACGCCTGGATGCGATTGGCGACCGCCAGTTGCTGCAGCGTCGGCACCAGCCCCCAGTGGCCGCCGATTACCCGGCTGACCAGGCCGCTGTGGCCAAGGTGATTGAGCCCGCGTTGCTTGCCATCGCCCTGGCCGGCGGCGTAGACCAGCGTCAGGTCGCGCGGACTGCCGAGGCCGTTCACGTCTTCGCTCGCCGCATCGAGGAAGCGCTTTTCCAGTGCGATCGCGATGTTCTCGGCGAAACCGATGCCGACGAAGCCGCCGGTGGCGATGGTGTCGCCGTCTTCGATGAGACCGACAGCATCTTGCGCCGAGACGACTTTTCCGCTATCCGATGCACGCAGCGACGAGGTCATGGGATGGGTGGCAAGTGGCATGAGCTTTTCTCCAGAGCAGTGGATGGACGACGGTCGGCGGCGATGGTGTCGGCTACGTCCTGGTCGGCGACCGGCGCGACACCGTTGGGCGCCAGTATAGCGAGCAAACGAGCCGTGTCCATCGCTGCCGAACGGCCAGTGGCGCGTGGCCTCCGGGCAGAGCCCGGGCCTCCGCTGTCAGGTTGCCGGCGCGACTGGCAGCGTCCGCTGCGACGCTTGCCAATGGTCATGGAACTGCTAGACTCGCTGCGCTTTACCGACGATCGTGACACCGTTGACAGCATTGCGGCGCAGGGCGGCGCCGCCCAACCGGAGGAGACAGCATGGGCTTGTTCGATTTTGTCAAAGAGGCGGGCGAGAAGCTTTTTCGCTCCCAGGACGCGGAAGCCGCGTCAGAGGCCGCGGCCAGCCAGCCTGACGACGGCGACGCCAGGGCGCGGTTGAGCGAGATGAATCGCAGCGCTGGCGAGGCGATCGAGGCGTACATCGCTACTCAGAGCTTGCCGGTGACCGGGCTGACCGTCACATTTGACGGCGCCACCGGCACGGCGACCGTGTTCGGCGTCGCCGGTGACCAGGCGAGCAAGGAAAAGATCCTGCTCTGCTGTGGCAACGTCGCCGGCGTTGCCCGGGTGAACGACATGATGTCGGTTGATCAGGGCGCACCGGAAGGGATGTTCTACACCGTTGTTGCCGGTGACAACCTGTCGCGGATCGCCAAACTGCATTATGACAATCCCAACAAGTACATGGTGATCTTCGAGGCGAACAAGCCGATGTTGACGCACCCGGACAAGATCTATCCTGGCCAGATGCTGCGTATTCCGCCCTTGTGATGCGCCTCGCGGGGCGCCGGCGACGCGACAGTTCGGCAGCGGCGGTTTGCCTGCCGTGTCGATAGACTGACTGGGAGTTGGCGATGGGAATTGTCTGGACGATCGTCCTCGGTTTCGTCATTGGCGTGATCGCCAAGCTGATTCATCCCGGCAGGGAGAACATGGGTTTCGTGGTGACCGTCGTGCTCGGTATCGCCGGTTCGTTTGCCGCCGGCGTGATCGGCCAGTTCCTTGGCTGGTATCGGGCCGGCGAGGGTGCCGGTTTCATCGCCTCGGTGATCATGTCGGTGATCATCCTGGTGATCTACGGCAAGCTGCGCCGTTGAGCCTTGCGCTGGCGCAAGCCGGCGCCTAGCGCTCCGCGCGGCGCTGCGTTCACGGCTGCCGCGCAGCGGTCAGCCGCTCGATCATGCGGTACACGGCCTTGATCTGCGGTCCTTCGCGGGTGTGATAGTCGTTCCCCGAGTAGCCCCACCAGTCCCAGCAGGCAAAGGGGTTGTTGAGCCAGGTCCACGAGCCCATTGCTGCGCCGTAGCGAGGAACCGTCTGCGGGTAAAGAACGATCAGCCGGTTGCTGTCCGCCCAGGCGTTGTAGCCGGCGCTTTCCACGAACAGGCGGCCGATCTGTGCCGCGCTCTGGCGGCAACCGTGGAAAACAACGTGAACCCGGCAGACGGCCCGGCGACAGGTCTGCGGTACGTAGACGTAGGCCTCGTCGGCCATCCCGGCGTCAACCGCCCGACCTTCGACGAAGGGCTTCTGGTCGAAGCTGAGCAGTTCGCCGTGTGGCGTCGCCGCCGCCGGTTGTAGCGGGCCAAGCAGATGTGAAAGCATCTCGCCGGCGGCATCGAGATCGCCACAGCGGTTGATGAACGGCGATTCCTCGCTGCTGCAGGCATTGGCTCCGGGGTCGGCGACCGAGATCATGGCGTGCCCGGCGTCGGGCAACTTGACGAAGCGAATCGCCTCCGGCGTCATCCACTGGCCATAGAAGGCCGCCAGCCGGTCCATTACTGCCGTCGCGACAATCGTGTCGCGACCACCCGAGAACAGCCAAACCCGGTCGTCGCGCAGGTTGTCGAGCGGATCGATGCGGCCTGCGGCGGACAGCGCTTCGGCGTTGGCGCGCAGTTCGGCGACCGACGGCAGCGGTGCCCACGAGGTGGGCGACATGCAGCGACTCAGCGCCAGCCGGGTCGAACCCTCGGCGCAGTAGTATGGCCCGCCGGCGACGACGCCGGCGCCACGTACCAGCTTTGAGTGCGCGACCTGGAACTGCACCGCCATGTAGGCGCCCGACGAGACGCCGGAAACCGTCAACTGGTGCAGCTCGGCGCCGAGTGCGGGCAGTGGCGGCGCCGCGCTGACGCTCGCGATCGGCAGCAAGAGGCTGAGGATGGCGGCCGAAAGGCAGCGCCGGGCGGTGGTGGTCGCGGTGATGGTGGTCATCATGGGCCTCGCAAGACGAGCAGTGAACAAGCTCGGGAGAGCGGCTGACCGGTCAATGCTATCAGAACGCCTCGGCGCTGCGATAGGCGGCGAGGCCTTCGCCCGGCTGGCGGCGGCGTTGTCGGCGGTGCTCACCAGCTGGCTTGTCTCCTCGACAAGCCAGCCCTACACTTGGCGCTCGATCACAGTTCACCGCGCCCGGCGCGGATTGCCATGCGCCCATCGTCTGTCGCCATCGACTCGAAACTGCCCAAGGTCGGGACCACCATCTTTACCGTGATGTCGAGACTCGCTGCCGACTGTGGCGCGATCAACCTGTCGCAGGGTTTTCCCGATTTCCAGGCGGACACCGCCCTGTTCGATGCGACCCTGCGGGCGATGCGCGAGGGCCGCAACCAGTACCCACCGATGGCCGGCGTCCCCGAGCTGCGGGCGGCGATCGCCGAGAAAGTCGCCGCGCTCTACGGCGTGTCGTGCGACCTTGACCACGAAATCACCGTCACCGCCGGTGCCACGCAGGCGATCTTCACCGCCATCGCGGCGCTGGTACGCGGCGGCGACGAAGTGATCGTCTTCGAGCCGGTCTACGACAGCTACGTGCCGGCGATCGAATGCGTCGGCGGCACGGCGGTGTACGCGCAGCTCTCGTTGCCGGATTACCGGCCAGACTGGCAGCAGCTGCGTTCGCTGCTCGGCCCGCGCACCCGGATGATCATCGTCAATTCACCGCATAATCCCAGCGGCAGCCTGCTCGACGCCAGCGACCTTGAACAACTGGCAGAGCTGACGCGTGGCACCGACATCGTCGTGCTTTCCGACGAGGTCTACGAACATATCGTCTTCGACGGAGCGCGACACCACAGCCTCGCCGGCCATCCGGAACTCGCTGCGCGCAGCCTCGTCGTCTCGTCGTTCGGCAAGACCTATCACATTACCGGCTGGAAGATCGGCTACGTGCTCGGCGCGCAGGAACTGATGAACGAGTTTCGCAAGGTCCACCAGTTCAACGTATTCACGGTCAACACCCCGTGCCAGATCGGCGTTGCTGAGTATATGCGCGACGCCTCGCGCCACCTCGGCCTGGCTGGGTTCTACCAGCAGAAACGCGATTTTTTCCGCGCTCAAATGCGTGGCTCGCGCTTCGAATTGTTGCCCTGTCGCGGCAGCTACTTCCAATTGGCACGCTACGGCGCCATTTCCGACCTGCCCGACCGCGAATTTGCGTGCTGGCTGACGCGCGAGGTGGGGGTGGCGGTGATTCCGGTATCGGCGTTCAATCACGACGGACACGACGACCGCGTGGTGCGTTTCTGCTTCGCCAAGCAGGAGGCGACGCTGGCCGCTGCCGGCGACAAGCTGCGTCGAGTGTGAGCGGCGACGGTGCTTGCGAGCGCCGTGACGATGGCTGCCGGCCGACGCCGAGAACGAAGGCAGGCTTTCAGACAGGCATCATTGGAACGTCCAGGGTGTACATCTCGTATTCAACAGCAAGGGGGAGATCATGAGCATGCTGCAGGAGTTCAAAGAGTTCGCGATGAAAGGCAACGTCATGGATCTCGCGGTTGGCGTGATCATTGGTGGCGCTTTTGGCAAGATTGTCGAAGCCGTGGTCGGCGATCTGATCATGCCGGTGGTGGCGTTGATCATGGGCGGCAAGCTGGACTTCTCCGGGATGTTCGTGGTGCTCGGCAACGTGCCGGAAGGAACGGCGACGACGCTCGACGCGCTCAGGAAGGCGCAGGTCCCGGTTCTCGCCTATGGCCACTTCCTGACCATCCTGGTCAATTTCATCATTCTCGCCTTCATCATCTTCTTGATGGTCAAGCAGGTGAACCGTCTCCGGAAGAGCGAGCCGCAGGCGGCGCCGGCAGAGCCGCCCCAGTTGGCTGAAGAGGTCGTGCTCTTGCGCGAGATTCGCGACAGCCTGAAGAAGTAGGTGGCGCTGTCGCCGGCACGCCGTTTCGAACGTCAGTCCGGTCTTGCCTTGCTGGCGTCGGCGGCGACGACCAGCGTCAGTTGTTCCGGGTCGATGTACTTGCGGAAAGCGGCGTTGACCTGTTCCGGGGTGAGCGCCATCACCTTCTCCTCGAAGTCCTTCGAGAACTGCCAGTCGCGGTCGAGGTCGAGAAACGATAGCCAGTTGCCGGCGACGGCGCTGTCCTGCGAGCGGGCTACGGCGCGCGCCTCGAGAATCCCCTTCTTGGCCTCGGACACTTCGGCCGCGGTGAAACCGTCGCGGCGCGCCCGGGCGAGTTCGTCGAGGAAAGCCTGCTCGGCGCGGCTGACGTTCTGCGGCGCGGCCATCGCCGCAAAGACCCAGGTCGATAGCCGCTCACGGTTGCCGATCGACAGCGACGAGCCGACGCTGTAGCTGATCCCGTCCTGCTGGCGCAGGCGATCGATCAAGCGGCTCGACAGGCCGGCGGTGCCGCCGAAAATGTCGTTCGCGACGTACAGGGCGGGGGCGTCGGCATCGTCTTGGCGCAGCCGAAGGTCGAGGCGTGCGCGGACGAAAGCGTTTTCCTTGTCGGGAGTGTCGATCACGATGCGCTGTGGCGACACGGCGCGGAACTCGCGGTCGACGCGGGCGTACGGTGAGCGCGAGACGTAGCCGGGGAAGAGCCGGCCAAGTTCCTGCTCGACGGCCTTTTCGTCGAAGTCGCCGACGATCGCGATCTCACCGCGCGCCGTGCCAATCAGATCGCGGTGATAGTCGACCACCTGCTCCAGCGTCGCCTCGCGCAGCTGTTCGATGCGTTCGGCCAGCGGCGCGTGATAGCGTGGGTCGCCGGGCGGATAGGTGTTGAAGTGCGCCGCCAGGGCATCGCGCGAAAGCTCCTGAGGATTGTCCAGTTGCGCCTGCAGTGCGGTCAGTGTCTGGCGCTTGAGCTCCGCGAACTCGGCCGCCGGGAAACTGGCGTCGCGCAGCAGGGTCGCGACCAGTCGCAGCGCTTCGGGCAGCTTGTCACGGGTCGTTTCAAAGTGACTCAGGCCACCGCGAATCTTCAGGCGGGTGAGTTCGTCGTCGATCTCCTGACGGTTCAGCTGCTCGGTGCCGCGTGCCAGCATCGCCATTGCCAGGCTGCCGGCCATGTCGCGTTTGCTGAGCGCATCGAGGTCGCCCCAGTGGAAGCTCATGGCGACGTTGACCGTCTGGCCGCGGTTCTTCTTGGGCAGCAGCGCGACCTTCAGGTCGCCAAAGTTCAACCGCCGGGTGCGCCGGTTGAGGTTGTCGTGTGAGGTGTCGAAGACCTCGCCGGCGTCGCCCTTGGCAGGCGCCTTGAAGTTGGCCAGCAGCTCGCTGGCGCTTGGCGCCGCGGTGATCACCGCGCGCTGCGGCGAATCCTCGGGAACGAAGGTGCCGAGGACGCGGTTGTCACGTACGAAGTACCTGCTGGCGGCAGCGTCGATCTCGTCCGGCTTGAGCTGGTCAAGTTTATTGCGATCCAGGAAGAAAAGCCGCCAGTCGCCCAGTGCGATGTACTCGGACAAGCTCACCGCGAATACCTCCGGGTCGGCCAGCGCCCGCTCGTAGGCGGTCTGGGCCTGCGCGACCGTGCGACCGAGTTCGGCGGCGGTCGCCGCGTCGCGGGCAAAGCCGCCCTCGATCACCTCGATCATCTTGTCGCGAACGCGATCAAGCGACTCGCCCTTGCGCACCATCGCGCCAAAGACGACGAAACCCGGTTGTCGCGCGTCAACGTTGAAGGCGAAGACCTGCGCCGCCAGTCCGGCTTGCACCAGGGCCTTGTAGAGACGACCGTTGGGCGTGTCGCCGAGTATCTCGCTGGCCATGGCGACGGCGTCGGCGTCGGCGTGCAGGCCCGATGGCGTACGGTAGGCGAGGGTAATCAGTTGCACCTCGCCCTTGCGGCGAATGGTGAATTGACGCTCGCCATCGGCCGTCGGCTCGACTGTCCAGTTTTCGGGCAGCGCGCGCGTCGGCCTGGGCAGTTTGCCGAAATCGCCGGCGATCCACCTGACGGCCTGCTGCTCGTCGAACTTGCCGGCGACTGTCAGGACAGCGTTGTCGGGCTGGTAGTACCGTCGATAGAAGGCCTGCAGGTTTTCGATCTTGACGTTCTCGATGTCGCTGCGGGCGCCGATCGTGCTGTTGCCGTAGTTGTGCCAGTCGAAGAGCAGCGACTGGGTGCGTTTCAGCATCACGCTTGACGGACTGTTTTCGCCCATCTCGAACTCGTTGCGGACGACGCTCATCTCGCTGTCGAGGTCTTTCCGGGCGATGTGCGAGTTGACCATTGCGTCGGCATTCCAGGCCAGCGCCCATTGGAGGTTGTCGTCGCTGGCGGGAAAAGTGAGGTAGTAGTTGGTGCGATCGAGCCAGGTGCTGCCGTTGATCTGGAAACCGCGCGTCTTGAACTCGCGGGTCGGGTCCGGGAAGTTCTTCGAGCCCTTGAACATCAGATGCTCGAGCAGGTGCGCCATGCCGGTCTCGCCATAGTTCTCGTGACGCGAGCCGACCAGATAGGTGAGGTTGACGGTGACCGTCGGCTTGGCGGCGTCGGGGAAGAGGATGAAGCGCAGGCCGTTGGCAAGGCGATACTCGCTGATTCCTTCAACGGTGCCGAGCTTTTCGACGCCGGCTGGCAGCTGCGTCGCCTGGATCGGTCTGGTGGCGCCCGCGGCATGCGGCGCGAACGCAAGGATCAGCGAGGACAGCAGGCAGGCGAAGGTCTTCATCCATCGGTTCATCACATCACTCCAATAAAGCGCTCGCGTCGGGCGACGCCGCGCCGCTGTTCGCGCTACGGAACGGGCATCAAGCTGGGACTGCCACGTTCCAGAAGAGGAACGGCCCGCGCAGAGGGAGAGTCTGGGCGGGCCGGGTACTGCGGTCAATGCCGCGCGGGGAGGGGGAGGAGGGGGCGCGGCAGCGACAGGACGCAGAGTATCGAATCGGCCGATCATGGTCTGTTGCCTCTCTGTCCCGGTTGTGTAACGGCGTGTGATTTGTCGCCGCCGGCATCCCGTGTCAATGGCTACCGACGCTATTGCCTTGTCGCCGGAAAAGGTGGACCATCCTCGACTCAAGCCGCCGCGTTGGCGCAGCAATCAGCGAAGGAGAGAACCATGGATCAGCAGTCGAACGACTTGGGAGTGGCCAGCGTGTTGCTGGAGCGAATGGAAAAAGAGCGGCTGCCGCGTGCCTTCGACCTCAAGGCAAAGGTTGATGCCGGCGAGCGGCTCGACGACATGGACATCGCCTTTCTCGAGCGGGTTTTCGCCGACATCGAGGACGTCAAGCCGCTGGTCGCCCGGCATCCCGAATACGCCGAGCTTTCGGCGCGGGTGATCGACCTCTACGAACAGATCACCGCCAAGGCGCTGGCGAACGAGCAGGCACGCTGAAGCGCAGGCTCGGCCACCGCCGCCACGCCGCGGCTTCTATGCCGGGCCGGGCGCTGGCGCTGCCGGCGTAGCGGCCTCATCGGCGGCCGCCGAACCGTCGCTTTCGTCAGCCGCCGTTTCCAGGTCGCCGCGTACCCGCCAATGGCGGATCGCCTGCCGCATGGTCGGGAAGGCGCGCTGCCGCAGCGCCTCGTCGGGGTGTTTGGTCGCCACCAGCCATTTCTCGAACTCGATCTGCCGTCCCGCCAGAATCAGCGTGATGTTCCTCGCCGCAAGTTCCGCGTCCAGTCGTTCCAGAGTATCGATACCGGTGATATCGACATCGGTCATGGCGATCATGTCGAGCACCACACGTTCGACCGCAACGGGTTGTCGGGCGATTGCCCGTTGCACCTCGGCGCGGAAGTGGTTGGCATTGAAGAACACCAGGGGGCCACAGAAACGCAGCAGCAGCAGGCCATCGATGATCGCTGCATCGGGAAACAGCTTGTGGTTGTACAGCCCGGCTCGGCCGGGGATGTTGACCAGTTCTTCGCACTCGGGTCTAGCCACCCGGCGGATGAACATCAGCAAGGCCAGCGATACGGCGAGCATGATCGCCTTGATCGCGCCGAAGGCGAGGACACCCAACATGGTGATCACCCCCAGCACGAGCGCCGAGCGTTCGATCTGGTGATAGCGCCGGAACACCTGAAAGTCGAGCAGCGACGACGAGGCGAACATCAGCACGACGCCGAGCGCCGGAATCGGCAACCAGGCCAGCGAGCCGGTGCCGATCAACAGCAGCACCGAAATCGTCAGCGCGGCGATGATACTGACCATCTGCGTGCGGCCACCATTGGCGTCGCTGACCGCCGTTCGCGAATCGGCGCCGGTGACGGCGAACCCCTGCGACAGCGCCGAGACGATATTGGCCAGGCCAAAGGCCGCGAACTCGCGGTCCACGTCGATATCGTAGCCGTTGCGTTCGGCGAAGCTGCGGGCGGTGAGCATGCCGCTGGTGAATAGCACCAGCGCCAGACCGGCTGCCGAAGCGGCGATCTCGCCGACGACATCGACGTGCAGTTCCGGCCATTCCAGATCGGGCAGGCCGCCGGCCACCGGGCCGATCAGCGCCACGCCGTGCTTGTCCAGCCCGAACAGAAAAGCCGCGAGGCCGGCGATGATCATCGTCACCAGCGATGCCGGTATGCGCTTGGTGTACCGTGGAAGGAAGAACATCACCGCAGCGCAGCCGATGGACATGATCACCGTTTGCCAATGCGCCCGCAGCACGAGGTCGGGAATCTCCAGCAGCTGTTTGAAGAAGCGCGTGGCCTCGGGTTTGCTACCGAGCACCTTGCCAACCTGGCCGATCAGGATCGTCAGCGATACGCCGTTGAGCAGACCGATGATGATCGGTTTGGCGAGGAAATCCGCCAGGCCACCGAGGCGAAGGAAGCTCGCCGCCAGGCAGAAGGCGCCGGTCAGCAGCGTCAGCGCGATGCCGTAGGTCAGGTAGAGGCCACTATTGCCGGCGGCCAGCGGTGCGATCACCGCGGCGAGCATCGCGCAGGTGGCGGCGTCGGGACCGATGATCAGTTGGCGTGAAGTGCCGGCGAAGGCGTAGACCACCATCGGCAGGATCGACGCATACAAGCCGGTCGACGGGCTGAAGCCAGCGAGCTGGGCGTAGGCGATGGCGATCGGAATGGCGACCGCCGCCACCGAGAGGCCTGCCCGCAGGTCGTACGGCCAGTCTGCGGCACGGTACTTTAGCAAGGGCTGCAGCCCGGGCAGCAGGCGATTGAGATGAGCAAGAGCTTGCATTCGGTTACCTCGACGTATCGTTCAAGCGCTGCGGTGGGACCTTGCCGCGGGTCCCGGCGCTGTTGCGGCAAGCGGCGGATTGTATCAGAAGTGATAAAAACGCGATCTTGGTCGCGAATGACCACGAATGATCAGCGGAACAGGCGGCGCCCATCGCATCAGGTCGCGGCCATTTTCCGGAGCCTGGCACGCTCCGCGTTGGCACCGCTGCCAGGAGCCGCTGGCCCTGGATCCGGTAGGCGTGCTGCGGGTGTCGTGCGGCGGGGGTGCCGTAGCGGCTGCCGCGGCAGCGAACGAAAACCGTGCACGCGGCCAGAGACGATCTTGCCTCGTTTGCCGGCAGCAGCAGCGCGGGGCTTCTCCGTCAGATGCGCCGATAGCCCGTCAAGACCGGCTCGCGAACTGCCGGCGAGGTGGTCCGGGAGGCTTGTCGCCGGCTTCCAAGTGGCGGGGCCAACGTCTCAGAACGTCTTGCCGACCTGCACCCAGGCGCGGGCAGACGAGGTGTTTCCGACCAGCGACGGGATGGCGCCGATGGGCGCCGCGACAAAGAGCCTGGCCGACCACTGATCTGGCCCCGCCCAGTTGAGCCCAACGCCGGCGCCGCTCAAGGTGGCGCTATTGGTCCGCGCCACCCACGGGTCCTGATTCACCGTCACATGCGCGCCGTCCACGAACAGCGTGCCCTCCCAATCCCCGGCCAGGGCCCGGCCCAGCGCACGCCGGAATTCCAAGGTGCCGAGGTAGCCGGTATCGCCCGAGACAGCGCCGAGAGCATAAGCGCGTACCGTGTACGGGCCGCCGACGACCATCTTCTGCGATGAGTCCAGATTGGTACTTGCCCACTGCCCGAAGAATGCGAGATACAGCGAGTTCTGCTCACTAAGCATTTGCAGGCGCGTCAGGTTGACATTCCATCGCGAGAAGCCGCCGGCCGTTCTCGCCGTCGCCGCGTCGACGCGTTCGGCGACCTGGTCGTCGAAGGTGAGCTGCCCGGCAGTCCAGCCGAGGCTCCAGGCGGCGACGGCACCGGACACGAAGTCGTCGCGGACATCGCCAGACAGGGTCGCCGTCCAGTTACTGAGATGCCGATCGATACGGATGTTGCCGACATCATACTCATCGCGCAGCTTGAGGTAGTCGTAGGCGAGCTGGCCATAGAGGTTGCTCTGGCGGCTGCGCAGGAAAGGATGCTTAATCCACAGGCTGCCCACTTCAGCGTTCCCGTGCCCATCCAGCGACGAAAGCGAGCCGCCGAGAACGTAGCGCAGCGCCGAATACGCGCCACCCGCGCGTGTTCCCTGGCCATTCAGCAGGGATTCGTAGGCCGCACGAGCATAGTTGGTCAGATCGCTTCCCGAGCTGAGGCCGCTCAGCGTCAGCACGTCGCCGTGGTGCAGCGGGTTGATCAGATTGACCGTGCCGCCGATCCGCGTGTAGCCGGTATAGCTGCTGCCGTAATTGCTCAGCGTGACGTTGCCGCTGACGGTCGCACCGGGCAGCGTCTCGACCCGAAGATCCGAGGTTCCCACGGCCTCGCCGGGCTGCAGGGTCGCGCGTACGATGACGCCCGGTATGTCCGAGAGCAGCAGCAGGGCGCGGTCCAGTCGGTCCTGCTCGACGACCTGGCCGCCTTGCAGCGGCGAGAGTGTTGCCGCGAGCAGCGGCTCATCGACGCGGCTGCTGTTGTCGAGATTGATCTGGCCGTAGCGCGCCTCGATGACCTCGATCTTCAGTATCCCGTCGCTGATCGTCTGTGCCGGAATGATCGCCCGCGCCAGTGGGTAGCCCTGGCGGTGGTAGAAGTCGGTGATCCGTGCTGCCAGTTGATCGAGTTGCGAAAGGGTGAGGCGTTGCCCTTCCGCGTCGGCCACCAGCGCGTGCAGCGTCGCGGCGTCGAAGAGCGTGTTGCCGCCAAGGCTGATGGTCTTGACCATGAAAGCCGCGCCCGCAGCACCGGTCACGTCGCCTTGCGGTGCGATCTTCAGCCCGGTGTCGGTCGAAGACGGTTCCGGCGGCGCGACCGGCGTGATCTGCTGCAGAATCGAGCCAGCATTCGGGATCACCGGCACGACCGGGCCGGCAGCCCCGGCCAGTGGCGAAGAAGCCAGCAGTAGCGCGGCAAGAAGAGCGTTGTGGGCTCGTTGCGAGGCAGTCGCGAAGCGCATGTTTTTTCTCTCAGTTCCCGGTAAGTTGATTGGCTGGCAGGCGCGTGCCGCCGTTCACGATGTACAGAGTCGGCCCGATGCCGCCAATGTTCGACAGGACGTCGATTCTGTCGCCGGCGGGCGGCGAGGCCGTTTCCCCTGCCGGCGGTGCGCCGGAAACCTCGTTCACCGTGAGCGTCGATGACGGGTCGGGCGGTTCAGGTTCGATGCTCTGCAGCGACGCCAGAACGTTCGTCAGCAGTTGTGTGGTCGCCAGCAGATTTGATGCTGCTTGGGTCGGCGGCGGAACGTTCGTGGCGTTGGTCGTGGCGGTGTTGGTGGTGACGTTGCTAGTCGTGGTGGTCGGGGTAGCGGAGTTCGCGGCGTTCGATGAGGGTGGCTTGGCTGTCGGATCGAGCGGTGTGACGGGATTCAGCGTCAGCGCCGTGGCGTTGCCTGCCGCCTGGGCGAAGATGTAGTTGGTGGCGGTGAGCCCGCTACCGTTGATGGCATACAGTCCGGCCGGACTGGAAGCGCTGGCGGCCGTCAGCCAGGCCAGCGTCCCGCTGGTCGAACTGGCCAGGCCGTCGCCGGCGACGAAGCCCTCCACCGTTCCGGACAGGGCGGACGGCGTTTGCCCGGCGGCAAAACTGGCCGGCGTGGCGACGTAGGTCAGCGTTGCCGGGGCGATGGTCAGCGCGCTGTCTGCATAGCTGATGATGTAGCCCTGCTGGTTGGAGTACAGCCCGCCGGGTGTGATCGTGTAACTGCCGACGTTCCTTGCGCCCTGCGCTGTGCCGTCATAGCTGACGGTGCCCAGCACGTTTGCGAGATTGGGCGGCGTCGAATAGCTCACGCCGCTGGCCACCGCGTAAGGCAGCCCGTCATAGGTCTTGCTGAAGTTCGCGCTCACCGTCAGCGGCGACATGAAGGCGCGCAGGAGCGGGTAGGTGTGCGTGTCGTACATCACCCAGGTGTCACCGAAGTCCCAGGCCGGATTCACGTGGCCGTTGGCACTAGTGGCCGAGGTGAAATTGCCCTGTTGCTGCATCTGCGCGGTGCTCATCCCTGTGCCGCCGGTCGAGTTCGTCTGGCCGGAGGTCTCGATGTCCCAGAAGCTGCTGGTGACCGTATAAGGGGTGTAGCCGACCAACCCGCCGACGTAGTTCGTACCGCTCACACTGCCCACGGCGTAGCTGTTGCTGATCGTGCCAGTGTTGTAGCCAACCAGCCCACCGACGAGGCTCAGACCGCTGACACTGCCCGTAGCGTAACTGTTGCTGATCGTGCCGCTGTTGTAGCCGACCAGACCACCGACGGAGTTCATGCTACTCACACTGCCGGCAGCGTAGCTGTTGCTGATTGTGCCGAAGTTGTCTCCCACCAACCCACCTGCGCTTTGCGCTTGCTGACCACCGGTTTCGGTTACATTCCCCGTGGCGTAGCTCGTGCTGACGCTACCGCTGTTGATTCCCACCAAGCCGCCGACGCTCTCCAGGCCAAGCACACTTCCCGTGGCGTAGCTGTTGCTGATGGTCCGGCCGTTGTACCCCACCAAACCGCCAACATAGGCGATAGTGCCGCTCACGTTGCCCGACGCGTAGCTGTTGCTGATGATTCCTCCCATGGCGAATCCGACCAGTCCGCCGACCATGCGCGCGCCGCTGACGCTGCCCGTAGCGTAGCTGTCGCTGATTGCGCCGTCGCGGACGTAGAGGATGCCCTGCTCGCTGTAGCCTACCAAACCGCCAACCGCGTCGCCAGTGCCCCTCACGTCGCCCGTGGCGTGGCTATTGGTGATCGTCGTGCCTATGTTAGCTCCCACGAGCCCGCCGACACGAGCACCGCCATTTAGGCTACCCGTGGCGTAGCTGTTAGTGATCGTGCCGGCTTGGCTGTACCCCACCAAACCACCAACATAGTAGTCGCCAGTGCCCCTCACGTCGCCCGTCGCGTAGCTATTGCTGATCGTGCCTGAGTTAGCTCCCACGAGCCCGCCGACAACTTCTCCACCACTTAGGCCACCCGTGGCGTAGCTGTTAGTGATCATGCCGCCCACGTTATTCCCAACCAACCCGCCGACGTGGTAAAGGCCGAGCACGCTGCCGGCGAGAACACCGAGGTTACGAATCGTACTCGTGTGGGCCAACATGCCAAACATGCCCACGTACGGGACAAACGGCAGGTCAACGGTGAGGTTGCTGAGGGTGTGGCCGGCGCCGTCAAATTCTGCGCCAGAAAAATAGGGAATCCAGAGCCCGGGGGTCCCCGAGAGGTCGATGTCCGCCGCCAGTTCGAACTTGTAAGTGCCATTGTCAGCAAATCCCAGCAGATCCTTCAGTCCCTGCGCGTTGGCAATGCGGTAATGTCCGCTGACGCCGTCCCAAGCTAGGCTGCTCGCATAGTTGGCAATGTCTAGCGACATGCCATGGTTCAACCAATCCTGATACTGGAGATCGTACAGGCCACCTAAGGTAAGCGCCTGGCTGCCGTTAACCGTCACCCTTTCGACGTTGTAGTGGGCGTTGGTGATGCTGCCGAAGTTGCCGGAGTTCTCGTTGCTCCCTACTAGCCCGCCAACGTGGGTAGTTCCGCTCACACTGCCTGCGAAGTAACTGTCTTTGATCGTGCTCTGGTTTTGCCCCACCAGCCCGCCGACTACGTTGTTTCCGCTCACGCTGCCCGTGGCGTAGCTGTTGCGAATCGTGCCACTGTTGTGCCCAACCAGCCCGCCCACAAAAACGTAGCCGGTCACGTTGCCCGTGGCGTAACTATTGAGAATCGTGCCACTGTTGCCCCCAACCAGCCCGCCGACTAAATCATTACGAGCACTTACGTTGCCCGTGGCGTAGCTGTTGCGAATCGTGCCATCGTTCCTCCCGATCAGCCCACCGACCAAACGCGAGCCGCTCACGCTGCCGCCAATAAGACCGACGTTAGCAATCACTGAACCCGTGACCGTCACTGCGAAAAGACCGAGATCGACGCCTTGTACCTGATCGATGATGAGATTGCTGATGGTATGGCCCAGCCCGTCGAATACGCCGCCGAATGGTGTGGCGAATTTCCCAATTGGCGTAAAGCGCCATATCGACGTTGCCGTCGCATCGATGTCGCTGCCCAACGCGTAATGCCCGGCCAGATCGCCGTTCATCCCCTGCAGGGTCGTTGCCGAGGTATCCCCCGCGACGCCGAGGCTGTTGATTACCGTGTAGGCCGTGCCGCCGATCGACAGATTTGGATTGCTACCGGACAGCGTGATCGACGCGCCGCTCTTCAGATTGAAAGCGCCGTCGCCGCTTGCCGTCTCGCTGCCGTTGGCGGTGTTGGCGTTGATCGCCAGTCCCGCCGCATTGCCGGTCGCGGTGATGTTGGCATTGACGTTGACGTGCTTCGAGGCGGTCAGCGTCAGCGTCGTGTCGGCGCTCCACGAGAGCGCGTCGTCGACGTCGATGTTGCCCGATCCGGTGCTGCCGCCGCCGCTGCTCTGGATCGTCACCGGCGTGCTGCCGAGGGTGGTCGACAGCGTCGCGCCGGAAATGTCGCCGCCGCTCGCCGCGACGCTGAAGTCCTGTGGGTCGATCAGCCAGGAGCCGTGGTTCCCCAGGGGTGCCGCCGTGGTCACCCTGGCGTCGTTCGCCACTTTTACCTGCGCCGCACTCGTTTCGATGAAGCCGCCGTTGCCGCCGTTCGGCGCCGACGCGTCGAGCGTACCGCCGACCTTTGCCTGCCCCGCCTGCATGCCACCGAGCAGGACGATGGTGCCGTTATGGTCTTCGACGGTGCGCGCTTCGATGATGCCGGTGTTGTTCACGACGCTGGCGAGCAGCGCGTTTCTTGCACCGGCGGTCATGGCGACCAGGCCGCCATCGGCCCGGATCAGGCCGCCATTTTCGGCCAGGCTGTTCAACACGCTCTGGTCCACCTGCATGGCCACCAGGCTGTTGCCGCTGAAGGTCAGCGTCGCGGCACTGCCCGCGGCGAGGGCGACGGTGCCGAGCTGCGCGGTGATCACGCCCTGGTTGCTGACCTGATTGCCGAGCAGCGCGACGTAGCCACCCCTGGCGGCGTTGATCGTTCCGAGGTTGACGATGCTACCGCCGCCGTTGCCGCTGAAGCGGCGGGCGTCGCCGTTGAGCGAGGCGTCATTGAGGTCGAGCGTCGACGCCACCAGGCCGCCGACGTTCACCTGTGCGCCCTGGCCGAAGACGATGCCGTTCGGGTTGATCAGGTAGACCTGTCCGTTGGCGTTGAGCTGGCCGAGGATCTGCGAGCCGTTGGTGTCGAAAATGCGGTTGACGGCAATCGCGGCGGCCGATGGCTGAACGAAATTGACCGCCTCTTGCGGTGCGAGGTTGAAGCTCGCCCAGTTGACCGAGAGCTTCGAGCTGGCCTGCTGGACAGTGGTCGTGGACCCCGACTGCGAAATACTGCCGGAGCCCGCGGCGATCTGGCCTCCGGCCGGCGCTGCCTGCGCCAGGGTGGCGGAGAGCGAGACGATCGCCGCGATCAGCCGGCCAATCGACGCCCTTGATTTCCTCGAAGTCTTGCTCTTGCCGCGACCGTGCGCGATCTCGGCGACGGCCACCCAGGCGTCCAGCACCTGGCTCCAGACGATGCGATAGACGTGATTGAGCGATGTGCGCTTCATGATTTCCTCCCGGGAAAGATCAAGCGCCATCGAAGAGATTTTTCAGCACTCCCCGAGGGATGACACGACGACTGCGACCAAGTCACGTCGCGTCAATGCCGAATAAACTCCTTGAGAACGCTCAAGAATTTTTCGACAGCCCTCTCAAGATAAGTCGTGGGAAACCGTGTGATGGCCGATGTCGCAGTACGAAAACCCGCTGCATTCACGCTCGACCAGTAGTGCCAAAACCATGCTACAAGGCGGGATAGGCTCTTGCTGGTGGCAATGCATGATTGTTGACGTGGGTCAACAAGACGACCTTGTTGTGCCAGCACAAGTGCGGGCAAGGACGAGCAAGGCGAATGGCCGTATCGTCGCCAACTGGTGTGGTCGACGGATTGGTCCGAATCGGGAATCCGCTACATCCCGGCAAATGGCGACTGCTCGCGCCGTTCGGGGTCTCTTGCTCTGGTATCGTTTTCGACAAGCGCGTGCTGCGGAGCTCGATCGACAAGGCATATTGCGTCGAGCGCCGCTTGTAGTATGCTGCCGCCAAGTTGTCAGACAACCGGATCGCGATGTTCACCAACGAGCTGAAGCACAGTGAGCCGACGAGAATCGTTCGGCGGCCTCGCCTGAGTGAGGAAGTCTCGCTTGCTCTCGAGGGAAAAATCGCGCGTGGCGAGATCAGGCCCGGTCAGCGCTTGCCGGCCGAAAAAGCTCTCGCCGAAAGCTTTGGCGTCAGTCGGGCGGTGGTTCGTGAAGCGGTGGCGCGTCTCAAGGCCGATGGGCGTGTCGAGACGCGGCAGGGGGCGGGTGCATTCGTCGCGCTGGCACCAAAAAGCCTCAACTTTCGCTTCTGCCAAGGCGACGCGCCGGCGCTGGTCGAGTTGCGCGAGATCTTCGAGTTGCGAGCGATGGTCGAAAGCTCGATTGCCGAACTTGCTGCGCGCCGTCGCCGGCCGGCCGACGTGACCACCATGCAGTGCTTCCTGCTCGCGATGGACGACGCCGTGGCTACCGGCAGCGACGGTTCCGAAGCCGATGACGATTTTCATCTGGCGATCGCCGCGGCAGCGCATAACAGCTACGCGCATCGCCTGCTGGAGTTCCTCGGCCGTCATTTTTCCGAGTCGCGTCGTCTGGCGTGGACGATGCCGGGTCGCCACGGTGTCCTGCCTGAGTCGGCGCAGTCCGAACACCGGCGCATCTACCAGGCGATCGCCGCCGGCGATGCCGCCGGCGCGCGCCGTCATGCCCACGAGCATGTGCGCTGCGCCGCCCGGCGAGTGGCTGTCGAACTCGCCGACGATCTGATCAGCGAGCGCCGCGGTGATGTCCGCTGAGCATCTTCGACGCCGCCGCACGCGCCGCTCACCGTCGTCAACCCTCTCCGAGGAAAGCCCATGAGCATTGCAACGACCGCTGCCGATCGGCGCTTGACGCTTGACCGGCAGGCCTTGATCCGGCGCCTGTGCGAGGTGCTGCCAGCGGCGGCGCTGCTCGCCGAAGAGGAAGAAATGCGGCCCTACGACTGCGACGGCCTGACCGCCTACCGGCAGTTGCCCTTGCTGGTCGCCTTGCCGGAGAACGAAGCGCAGGCGCAGGCAATCCTCCGCGTCTGTTACGAATTGCGCGTGCCGGTGGTGGCACGCGGTGCCGCGACCGGCCTTTCGGGTGGCGCGACGCCGCATCGTGACGGCGTTCTGGTCTCGCTGGCCAAGCTCAAGAGGATCGTCCGCGTCGACCCCCTGTCGCGTACCGCGGTGGTGCAGCCCGGGGTGCGCAACCTGTCGGTGTCCGAGGCGGCAGCGCCGTACGGGCTGTACTATGCGCCCGATCCGTCCTCGCAGATCGCCTGCACCATCGGTGGCAATGTCGCCGAGAACGCCGGCGGCGTCCATTGCCTGAAATACGGCTTGACGGTGCACAACGTCCTGCGCGTGCGCGCCCTGACCATCGCGGGGGAGATCGTCGAGTTCGGCAATGCCGCGCTCGATGCGCCGGGCTACGATCTGCTGGCGCTGCTCAACGGCTCGGAGGGACTGCTGGCGATGATTACCGAGGTGACCGTCAGGCTGACTCCGAAGCCCGAGCTGGCACAGGTGGTGATCGCGTCCTTTGCCGACGTCCGGCGGGCCGGCGATGCGGTGGCCAGCATCATCGCCGCCGGGATCATTCCCGCCGGCCTGGAAATGATGGACAAGAAGGCGATTCACGCCGTCGAGCCCTACGTCAACGCCGGTTACGACATGGACGCCGAGGCGATCCTGCTCTGCGAGTCGGACGGCACCCCCGAAGAAGTCGCCGAAGAGATCGGCCGGATGACGGCGGTGCTCGAGAAGAGCGGCGCCGCGGGGATTCGTGTCTCGCAGAACGAGAGCGAGCGGCTGAAGTTCTGGGCCGGCCGCAAGGCGGCGTTTCCGGCGGTCGGACGAATCACTCCCGACTACCTGTGCATGGATGGCACGATTCCGCGCAAGCGCCTGGCCGAGATGCTGGCGGCGATCAACCGGTTGTCGGAAAAATACGCGCTGCGCTGCGCCAACGTCTTCCACGCCGGCGATGGCAATCTGCACCCATTGATCATGTACGACGCCAACCAGCCGGGCGAGCTGGAACGTGCGGCGGCCTTCGGCGCCGAGATCCTCGAGTTGTCGGTCAGCTTCGGCGGCACCATCACCGGAGAGCACGGCGTCGGACTCGAAAAGATAGACGTCATGGCCGAGCAGTTCACGCTCGCCGAGATCGACGCCTTTCACCGGCTCAAGGCGGCCTTCGACGAGCATGGCCTGCTCAATCCCGGCAAGGGCGTGCCGACGCTGGCGCGTTGTCGCGAGTACACCCAGGCGCGCGCCGGCGCGGCTGTTACTTCGCCGAGCCTGTGATGGCTAGCTTGATCGACAACTGGACGCAGCGGATCGCCGACGCGGCGAGGTCGGGAGAAGCGCTGGCGATCTGCGGTGGCGGCAGCAAGGATTTCTACGGTGGCCGGCAAGACGGCGAACGGCTCGAGGTCGGCAGCTATCGCGGCATCGTCGCCTACGAGCCGACCGAACTGGTGATCACCGCGCGTGCCGGAACACCGCTCGTCGAACTGGCCGCGACGCTGGCTGACAAGGGGCAGTGGCTGGCCTTCGAGCCGCCGCATTTCGGGCCGACGGCGACCGTCGGCGGCATGCTCGCCAGCGGCCTGTCGGGACCGCGTCGGCAGGCGGTCGGTGCGGTGCGCGATTTCGTGCTCGGCGTCAAGATGGTCAACGGGCTCGGCGAAGTACTCTCCTTTGGCGGCCAGGTGATGAAGAACGTCGCCGGTTACGACGTCGCGCGCTTGATGGCCGGCAGCCTCGGGACGCTCGGAGTGGTGCTCGAGGTGTCGCTCAAGGTGCTGCCGCTGCCGGTGGCCGAGCAGAGCCTGCGCTTTGCCATCGACGAGGCCGGCGCCCTGGCCAGGCTCAACGAATGGGGCGGCCGGCCGCTGCCGATCTCCGCCTCGGTCTGGCATGACGGCGCGCTCACCGTCCGTCTGTCGGGGGCCGCCGCGGCGGTCGCCGCCGCACAGCGAACGCTGGCCGGTGAGCCCCTGCCTGACGGCGACGCGGACGCGTTCTGGGAGGCCATTCGCGAGCAGACGCACGCCTTCTTCGCCGGTGACGAGCCCTTGTGGCGCCTCTCTTTGCCTTCGGTGGCAGCGCCGCAGGCGCTCGGGCCGACGCTGATCGAGTGGGGTGGCGCGCAGCGCTGGCTGCGTGCCGGCGATGCGCCGGCGCTCCGCGTGGCCGCGGCGAGGGCTGGTGGGCATGCCACGCTGTTCCGCGCCGACGACGCCTTGAAGGCCGCGGCCGGCATCTTTCAGCCCTTGCCGCCGCCGTTGGCGCGAATTCACCGCAATCTGAAGCTTGCCTTCGATCCGCAAGAGGTCTTCAACCGCGGCCGGATGTATCCGGAACTCTGAGAGGCAGCCGACCATGCAAACCAATCTAGCCGATTTCATCAAGGGCACGCCGGCCGGCAATGAAGCTGACGCGATTCTTCGCACCTGCGTGCATTGTGGCTTCTGCACCGCCACCTGTCCGACCTTTCAGCTGCTCGGCGACGAACTCGACGGGCCGCGCGGGCGGATCTACCTGATCAAGCAGATGCTCGAAGGGCAGCCGGTCAGCGAACGGACGCAGCTCCATCTCGATCGCTGCCTGAGTTGCCGGGCATGCGAAACGACCTGTCCGTCTGGCGTCAACTACCATCGCCTGCTCGAGATCGGTCGCGAGGTCGTCGAGCAGCGCGTGCCGCGCCCGTTCGTCGTGCGGGCGACGCGTTTCCTGCTCTGCGAAGCGCTGCCGCGGCGCTGGATCTTCAGGCCGGCGGTGGCGGTCGGCCGTCTGCTGCGGCCGCTGTTGCCGGCCGCACTGGCCGACAAGGTGCCGGTGCTTGCCGGTGGCGCCGCCCGGCCATGGCCTCGGCCGGGTGGACATCGACGGCGGATGATCGCGCTCGCCGGTTGCGTGCAGCCGGTGCTGACGCCGAATACCAATGCCGCCACCGCCCGCGTCCTCGACCGGCTCGGCATCGAACTGCTCGAGGCGCCTGCCGCCAACTGCTGTGGCGCGCTGCGTTATCACCTGCACGCACAGGAGAAGGCGCTCGACGACATGCGACAGGTGATCGACGCCTGGTGGCCGGAGGTCGAGAACGGCCGTGTCGAGGGCTTCGTGATGACCGCCTCGGGCTGCGGTGAGCACGTGCGCGAGTATGGCAACCTGCTGAAAGGCGATCCGCGCTACGCCGAAAAGGCGGCGCGAATCGCCGCCATCACCCGCGACGCGTCCGAGGTGCTGGCCGCCGAGCAGGATCAATTGCTGGCCCTGCTGCGCCAGACCGACGCCGGCGCCGGTCAGCGCGTCGCCTTCCACTCGCCGTGCACGCTGCAACACGCGCAGAAGATTCGCGGCGTCGTCGAGGCGCTGCTCACCGCCGCCGGCTTTCAGCTGTCGCCGGTTGCCGATCCGCACCTCTGCTGCGGTTCGGCGGGGACCTATTCGATCAGCCAGCCGGTGCTTGCCGGGCAGTTGCGCGACAACAAGCTGGCGGCGATGGGCGCCGGTTCGCCGGCGATCCTGGTGACCGCCAATATCGGCTGCCAGACGCACCTGCAAAGCGGCAGCAAGACGCCCGTGCGGCACTGGATCGAACTGATCGACGAGCGTTTGAACGGCGCCGCCTGATCGCTCGGGGACCCGGGCAAGGCAATTCGTGCAGGGCGGAGGGCGACGAGGATGGACAACCAGGCCGACACTTACGCACAACTTCGCGCGAGCTTTCGCTGGCAGGTGCCCGAGCACTTCAACATCGCGGTGGATGTCTGTGGTCGCTGGGCCGGCGATCGCAGTCGCTTTGCGCTGTACTACGAGGACGAGAGCGGTTTCACTTCGGCGCATACCTTCTGGGACATCCAGCGTGCCGCGAACCGCTTGTCGAATGTGCTGGCGGCGCTCGGCACCCTGGCTGGCGACCGCGTCGCGATCCTTCTGCCGCAGCGCCCCGAAACGGCGATCGCGCATGTCGCGATCTACCAGATGGGCGCGCTGTCGGTCCCGCTGTCACACCTCTTCGGGCCCGACGCGCTCGAATACCGGCTGGGCGACGCCGGCGCGCACGTCGCCATCGTCGATCGGACGACACTGCCGAAAGTGCTCGAAATCCGCCAGCGGCTGCCGCAGTTGCGGCACGTCCTCGGCGTCGGCGCGGTGCACGGCGACAACGTCAAGTGCTGGGCGGACGTGCTTGAACTGGCCTCGCCGCGCTACACGCCAGCGCTTACCCGAGCCGACGACCCGGCAATGATCGTCTACACCAGCGGCACGACCGGCAGGCCGAAGGGGGCGTTGATGGCGCAGCGGACGCTGCTCGGCAACCTCAGCGGCTTCGTCTGCTCGCATGACTCCTTTCCGCAAGCGCGCGACATGTTCTGGTCGCCGGCCGACTGGGCGTGGACCGGTGGTCTGTGGGACGTGCTGCTGCCGACCTGGCACTTCGGCATGCCCTTGCTGGCCTACCAGGGGCGATTCGACCCCGACAAGGCCTTTGCGCTGATCGAGAAGTACGGAATACGCAACACCTTCCTTTTTCCGACGGCATTGAAAATGATGATGAAGTTGGTGCCGGAGCCGAAGGCGAAATACGACCTTGACCTGCGGACCATCATGAGTGCCGGCGAGCCGGTCGGCGAGGCGGTATTCAACTGGGCCAGGGAGAAGCTCGGCGTGACGATCAACGAGATGTTCGGGCAGACCGAGATGAACTACGTCGTCGGCAACTGCGCATCGCGCTGGCCGGCGAAGCCCGGGGCGATGGGCCGGGCCTACCCGGGGCACCGGGTGGCGGTGGTCGATGAGCAGGGGAGGGTGCTGCCGCCGGGCGAACTCGGCGAGGTCGCCGTGCATCGTCAGTGCCAGGGCGAGGACGATCCGGTGATCATGCTCGCTTACTGGCAGAATCCCGAGGCGACGGCCGCCAAGTTCGTCGGCGACGGCTGGGGGCTGACCGGCGATCTGGCGAAGCTCGATGACGATGGCGATCTGTGGTACCAGGGTCGGGTCGACGACGTCTTCAACAGTGGCGGCTATCGCATTGGCCCGTCGGAAATCGAGAACTGCCTGCTCAAGCATCCGGCGGTCGCCAATTGCGCGGTGATCGGCGTGCCGGACGCCGTTCGTGGCACCCTGGTCAAGGCCTTTGTCGTCCTGCAACCGGGCTTCGCCGGCAGCTCGGCGCTGGTCGACGAACTGCAGCAACAGGTAAGCCGGGATCTGGCACCCTACCAGACGCCGAAAGCGATAGAATTCATCGATGCGCTGCCAATGACTACCACCGGCAAGGTCCAGCGGCGGCTATTGCGTGCTCGTCAGGAGGAGCGAATCGTGCAGGCTGGAAAGACCATGAAATGAGCGAGGCACTCGAGCGTACGGTGGTAGCGCCGCCCGAGCGGCGGCAAAAGCCCGGTTTGCGGGCGGCCTTCGAAGAAGCATTCGCGATGATCGAGCCGTTTTTCGATCCGCAGCAAGGGTGGGCCGGGCAGTCACTCGAGCATCTGGCGTATCGCGTCGTACGCGATAATTTCCCCGCCCTGGACCGTGACGACGTTCATGCTCTGGTGGTTGCGGCGCACCGGGTGTATATCGAACGTCATCCCGATCACAGCGACCATTTGCCGCGCCCGAGTGAACTGCGGCGGGTAGACATCTAGAACAACAAGGCCGACATCCGCTTGGTCGACCGTCTGCCTGGCCAGGCGGGTCGGCCGACGACGATGAGCCGGCCGCCAGGAAAGTCAGTCAATGCCGATATCGATCGATGCCTGCGTAGCCCAGCACCAGGGTGACCGCCGCGAGCAGCAGGACCGGGTGGCCATCCTGCCGCACCCCCGCGGCGGCGGCGTCGCCCTGGCCGTGGTCGCCGACGGGATGGGTGGACACACCGGTGGGGTGATCGCCGCCCAGCAGGTGATCCATACCGCTCGCGACAACCTCGAGCGCTTTTCGGCACGCAGCGAGTCAGCGCGGACGCTGCTCGAGTCGAGCATCAACGAAGCGCACATGCTGATCAAGGCTTCGCGCTTCATCAACGAGAAGGATCCGCACAGCACGGCGGTAATGCTGCTGCTGCAACCCGGCAAGGTCAGCTGGGCACACTGCGGCGACAGCCGCTTCTACCGCTTTCGCGGCGGCAGTCTCGTCTTCCGCAGCACCGATCATTCCTACGTTGCGCAACTGGTGGTCCAGGGCAGGGTGACGCCCGAACAGGCGCTTGTTCATCCTCACCGCAATATCCTGCTGACCTCGCTGGGCGGCGTCGAAGCGCCGAAGATCGCTTTCGGCGACGCCGAGGACCTGCAGGTAGGCGATACCTTCCTGCTCTGTTCCGACGGCCTGTGGGGCTATTTCACCGATCAGGAACTGGCGTGGGTGATCGACGGCGCGTCGTCGGCGCGCGAAGCGTCCGAACTGCTGGTCGATCGGGCGCGGGCGATGGGCAATGGCGACGGTGACAACATCTCGCTGGCGATCCTCAAACTGGTCGCGGCGCCGGTGCCCGAGCCGGCGCCGATCGCCGGTCCGGCGGCCGGTTCGCTAGCGCCCCAGTCCGCCAAGTAGCGCCGCCACCGCCCGCCGTCGCTTGTGCGGGTGTTCGGCGTGGCTGGGCGGCTTCACCGCGTCACTGTCGATCGCTGCGGCCAATGGATGCGGCTCGGCGCTTTCGTAGGGCTTGCTGAAATCGAAGCCGTCGGCGGCGATATGGCCGGGACGCCGCCCGCCACCCGGGCTGCTCTTGCCATCGCGCGGCGAACTTCGGCCCGACGGGCGTTCGCCACGTGCGGTCGCCGGTGAAGCCGGCGCCGGTGGTGGTGCCGCTGGCCGCCGCCGATGGTGCTTGTCGCCCGGCGGGTAGGTGTAGTCGTACTCCGGCTCGAAGCCCGCTATGACGACCTGCTCGACCTTGATGCGGATCAGCTTTTCGATGTCCACCAGATACTGGACTTCGCTCGCCGAGACCAGCGAGATCGCCGTGCCGGCCTTGCCGGCGCGTCCCGTGCGGCCGATCCGGTGAATGTAGTCTTCCGGCGTGCGCGGCAGTTCGAAGTTGATCACGTGCGGCAGTTCGTCGATGTCGAGGCCGCGCGCGGCGACGTCGGTCGCCACCAGTACCAGCACCGAGCCGTCCTTGAAGGCTTCCAGCGCCTTGAGGCGGTCGAGCTGGCTCTTGTCGCCGTGAATCGAATCAGCGGCGATGCCCGCCCGCTGCAGGTCGCGCGCGAGGCGGTTGGTTTCGATCTTGGTGCGCGTGAAGACCAGCACCTGATTGAAATCGGACGAGCGCAGGAGCTTGACCAGCAGCGCGCGCTTGGCTTCGCTGGCGACCGGATGGACGCGGTGGGTGATGGTTTCCGAGACGGTGTTGCGCTGCGCTACTTCGATCAGTTCCGGGGCCTTGAGCATGCGGTCGGCGAGTTTCTTGATCTCCTCCGAGAAAGTCGCCGAGAACAGCAGGCTTTGCCGCTGCTGCGGCAGCATGTTGATGATCCGCGTGACGTCGGGAATGAAACCCATGTCGAGCATCCGGTCGGCCTCGTCGAGCACCAGTGCCTGGACGCTGTTGAAGTGCAGACACTTCTGCTCGACCAGGTCGAGCAGCCGCCCGGGCGTCGCGACCAGGACCTCGACGCCGCAGCGGATCTCGGCGATCTGCGCCTTGATGTCCACGCCGCCATAGACGCAGCAGCTCCTGATCGGAACGTGCTTGCTGTAGGTCTTGACCGACTCATGCACCTGGATGGCCAGTTCGCGCGTCGGTGCCAGCATCAGCACGCGCACCGGGTGGCGCGCCGGCGACGGGCTCGGGCTGGCGAACGGCAGGATGCGTTGCAGCAGCGGCAGCGTGAAGGCGGCGGTCTTGCCGGTACCGGTCTGGGCGCCGCCCATCAGGTCGCGGCCGGCGAGGACGAGCGGGATCGCTTGTGCCTGAATCGGCGTTGGCTCGAGGTAGCCCTGATCGGCGACCGCCCTGAGCAGGTCGGGCGCCAGACCGAGGTCGGTGAAACGTACGGGTGAAGCGTTCAATTCGGTCAAGACAGTCAACGCTCGATCGCAAGAAAACGCGATTATACATCGATTTGGCACGCTCGCCCGGCTTTGCGGCGCTGCCCGGGAGCGTTCCGGGCGGCTGCCGGCGCGCCCGCGCGGCGTCGCGTCAAGACTTGCCGAGAAGGCTCAGGGCGCGTTCGGCGGCGGCATCGAAGATGGTCATCCGGGAGACGATCTGCGCATGGCCGGCGCGCAACTGCTGATCGAGTGCGTTGCCGGCTATCGCGAAGGCGCAATTCCCGCCCCAGTCCGGGTTGAACAGCACGACCGTTGCCGACGACGGGCTTTGCCAGCAGCAGAGCCCGGTCAGCGGCTCCTGGTCCGGGACCGGGAATCGCAGCCAGTCGCCCACCTGCCAATCGCTGGCCGACGGGCGACGGGGCGCCAGCGGGCTCGCCGACATCCCCAGGTGGTGCACTCGCAGGCCATCGCCCTCGAGGATCCGGGGTCCGGAATCCAGCGTCGGGCCAGGGTTGGCGCCGGCGGCCCGGTAGCCGGAATCGTCGGGCGCCTCTGGCGGGGCGGTGGCGGTTGCCGCCTGGGCGCGCAGCGCGGCGGTCTGCAGGTCGAAAAGGGTGTTGAGGAAGAGCACCCTTTCCGGGCCGGCGACACCGATTTCGTCGAGGCCGGCAGCGATTCGCCTGACCAGTGACGAGGCGACGCTGGCCAGCCGCTTGCGTTCGTCGGCAGTGGGCTTCGGTTCGACGCTCCAGACCAGGTCCTGCGCCGTGGCGCTGTCCTCTCGCCAGCGTGTGCCATCGCTGCCACCCGCCAGGGCTGCGGCGACCATCACTCGCCACCAGTACTTCTCGAGAAAAACGGCGATTGCCGGTGCCGGGGCCCTGGCCAGGCTGGCTTGCAGCCAGCGCCTGGCGAGTTGCGTTGCCTGTTGCTCCTTTTCGTGTCCGACGACCAGCAGTACATGCCCGGCCGCGGCCAGGCGAATCGCCTGGTCACGCTCGGCGATCAGCGCTTCAAGCTCGGCCAGATGGGGATCGAGCCGCGTGTCATCCTTGCCCAGGGCATCGCGTACGGCGGCGGTCACGGCGCCGATCCGTTTGCACACCGGGTGCTGCCAGCCGGCGTCGCGGGGCAGGCCAATCGCCGCTCGCGCCATGCGATTGATCAGCAGGCGTGCTGGATGGGTGTCGTTGGCGAACAGCGACGGGTCGACAATGGCCCGCTTCAGCAGTGGAATCTGCAGCCGCCCGATCGCCGCCTTGACGGTGTCCGGCAACTCGCTGGCGTCGAAGATCGCCTCGAAGATCATCGCCATGGTGTCCAGCGCGATTGCCTCGGGTTTGCCGAGTGGCAGGTCGAGATCCGTCGATTTCAGCGCGCTCAGCGGCGGGCGGGACGCCGAACCGCCGGCGCCGGTGTCGCCGCTTGCTGTTGCCGAGCGGGCTTCGAGGAGCGTCAGGCGATCGAACAGGTGCTTGACCATCACCATCGCGGCCGTGTCGAGGGTCGGATTCCCGGCTCGCGGATCACCGCCGCCGCCCGCCAGCTGGCCGGGGACGGCTGGCTGGTCAGCCTCTCGACGCTGACGCATCGCCTGCTGCAGAGCCGACAGCGGGTTGCCGCCCGCTTCGCTGCCAACGGCGCGCTGCGCGTCGGCACCAGCGGCGCTCGGCGCGTTTTGTACCGCTGCCGGCTCGATCCCGTGTGCTGCCAGCAGCGCGTCGATTTCGCGATAAAGGCCCGACAACTTCTGGCGCAGCCGCTCCTCGACCCGATCGAGCTGCGCCAGGGTTTGCGCCAGGTCACCGCCTCCTGCAGCGCCAATCGCCCACAGGCCATGGCAGATCGCCTCCGGGCCGACCGGGTTGCCGGCATCCTTCATCTTCGGCCGACGCAACAGCGTCATGTAACGCAACTGGCTTCGCCACAGGTCGCGTCCGCCGGCGTCTCGCAGACGGCTGCCGATGTCGCGAATGCGGATGTCCACTTCGAGCTGGTCGTCGCCCATCAGGGTCAGCCGCGACGCGGTGAGGTCGCCGGCCTCGTCGAATTCGTCGCGCGGCCGGGTGGAAGCCAGTTGATCGAAAGCGCTGCCGACTTCGTCAGCGAAGGCCTCGAGTAGCGATGGTCCGGCCACTCCCGCCTGGCCGACGATCTCCCGGAGGCGGTTCAGAAAAAGCTCCCTGCTGGCGCGCAGGACCTCGAAAGGATCTTCCATTGCGGCTAATGGCTGTGGCGGCGGGCGATTGGTGTATGGTAGCGGGCGCGCGCGCCGACCGGAAGGGCTGCGTGTTTCATGACGGGATTATAGACGATAGACGATAGTCTATCGGCGGTGGGCGGTGGGCGATGGCGGGCAGGAGGAGGGGTGCCGGCGTCGTTCGGGCGAGAGAGATGGAGGACGCATGAAGTACGTGACGCTTGCTGACAGCAGCCTGCGGGTTTCCGCGGTCTGTCTCGGCACGATGACCTTCGGGGAGCAGAACAGCGAGACCGAAGCGCACTTGCAGCTTGACCGCGCGTTGGCCGCCGGAATCAATTTCATCGATACCGCTGAAATGTACCCGGTGCCGCCGAAGGCGGCGACTTGCGGCCGCACCGAGCTGATTGTCGGCAACTGGCTGGCCAGGCAGTCGCGGGACAAGATCATCGTCGCGACCAAGGCCGCCGGGCCTTCACGCGGCCTCAGCTGGCTCCGCGATGGTCGGCTGGGCTTCGATCTGGCCGGGCTGCGGGCCGCGCTCGACGGCTCGCTACGGCGTTTGCGAACCGACTACGTCGATCTTTACCAGCTGCACTGGCCGGCGCGCAATCAGCCGATGTTCGGTCAATGGCAGTACGATCCGGCCAGGGAGTGCGCGTCGACGCCGATTCTCGAGACGCTGGAAGCGCTGGCGACGTTGGCGCGCGAGGGCAAGATCCGCCATTTTGGCCTCTCCAACGAGCATCCCTGGGGTGTCATGGAATTCCTTCGCCTGGCGCGCGCGAACGGACTGCCGCGGCCGGTTTCCCTGCAGAACGCCTACAGCCTGCTCAACCGGGTCTACGAGTGCGGGCTGGCCGAGGTCTGTCACCGCGAGAATCTCGCCCTGCTGCCGTATTCGCCACTGGCTTTCGGCACCCTTTCCGGCAAGTACCTGCACGACGCGCAGGCGCCCGGCCGGATCACCCGCTTTGCCGGCTTCGGTCAGCGCTACGGCAAGGTCAACGTCGCGCCAGCGGTCGCCGCCTACGCCGAGCTTGCCGCTCGCTACGGCTTGACGCCGGCACAGCTGGCGCTTGCTTTCGTCTATTCGCGCTGGTTCGCGGCGAGCACGATCATCGGCGCGACGAGCCTCGCGCAACTCGACGAGAACCTCGCCGCACTGGCGGTGCAGCTGCCGCCGTCGCTGCTGGCGGAGATCGACGGCGTCCATCTGCGCTATACCAATCCGGCGCCCTGACGGTCCGGCAAGTGGGGCGAAGTGGCTGCTCACGCGGCCGCAGCGCGCCTCGGCACGGACGCGTCGCCGCGGCAATTTTCACCGCCAGGCAGCTGGTCTGGCTATCGCTCGCCCTTGCCGTCGGCGTGCGAGCCATCTCTCGCGTCGGTCGCGAGGTTCGGGGTGGCATCCGTCGTCATCGGCGCACTGCGTCTCTTGCGGGCATTCGGAGCTTGCGGCGGCGGCAGTTGCGGCTCGACCGTTTCCAGCTTGTTCTCGCGCATGTAGGCATCCATGTCGCGCCAGCCCTCGTAGATCGCCGCCTTCTGCAACCACGAATAGATCGAATAGCAGTCCTCGATGGCCCGCCCCGATTGCCGGCAGCCGCCGCCGACCGCCCGCCCCTCGGCCTCGAGCCGGGCAGCCTTGGCGGCCGGGTCTTCGAGTCCCAGCTTCTGCTGGATCAGGTCGCAGCCAGCAGGGCCGAGCAACAGGGTGCTGACGATCAGCAGGGTGGGCAGCGGACGACGTGGGCGATCAAGCACGGCGGTCTCTGAAGGTGGGTGGGAGATGCGCCATTTTACCCACAATGCCGAGAGCCTGTCGGCAGGCCGGGGCGTCGCCGACAGGCACTGCCGCCTGTTGAGTCGCTGGCCGCGCCGGCGTACGCCCGGCTCGGGATTCACCGACAAACGGTACGTCGATTTGCCGCAAGCTGCGGCTATAATGCGAGGCTGTCCATTTTGTTTTCAGGGATCGCCATGCGCCTGCACACTATTCTCTCCTCCGCGGTGGCATTCGCTCTTGCTGCCCCCTTTGCATTGGCCCTGGCTGCGGCGCCAATCGAAATCGACCTATCGCACCGGCTTGACGAGGAGCGCGGCGAGCGACTCGAGAAGGTCGTCGAGCGTTTCAATTCGCGACAGAAGGATTACCAGCTGAAGGTCGTGCGCCGTGTCGACGGTGACGCACCGAAACACCTCAACCTGGTGACGCGCGAAGAGCAGGCGCAGTTCATGGCCGCCAAGGAGGAGTTCAAGCCCCTGTATCAGGTGATGCAGCAGGCCAAGGAACCCTTCGACGGACGCAAACTGTCGCCGGAGCTGCGGGTCGGTCTTGGCGACAGGAAGGGCAACCTCTTCGCCCTGCCGGTGGCCTTGTCCACGCCGGTCCTGTACATCAACAAGGCGGCGTTCCGCAAAGCCGGCCTTGACCCCGAGAAGCCGCCAAAGACCTGGGCGGAAGCGCAAAAGGCCGCCGACAAGCTGTTCGATTCGGGCAGCACCTGCCCCTACACCACGTCGTGGCCGGCCTGGGTGCATATCGACAATCTCAGCGCCTGGAACGGCGCCGAGGTGGCAACCGCCAAGGGCAAGCTGGACTTCAACGGTCTGGTTCAGGTCAAGCACACGGCGATGCTGACCACCTGGTCGAAAGCCAAGTTCTTCACCTATTTCGGTCGCCGCGATGAAGCCGACCGGCGCTTTGCCGCCGGCGAGTGCGGCATGCTGACCAGCGCGTCTTCGCTGTTCAGCACCTTGTCCGAAGGTCGCAAGGTCGAAACCGGTGTTTCGGCGCTGCCCTACCACGATGATGTGCAAGGCACGCCGCAGCAGACGCTGGCTGATGGCGCTTCCTTGTGGGTAGGTGCCGGCAAGAAGGCGGCCGAATACAAGGGCGTGGCGCGCTTCGTCAGCTTCCTGCTGGAGCCCGACCTGCAGGTCGAGTTCACCGCTCTGGGGGGCTTCCTGCCGCTGACTCCGGTGGCTCGCGCAGCGGCCGACAGCCAGCTGCTGCGGGCCGATGTCGCGGGTCTCGATGTCGCTTATCTGCAGCTACAGGGCAAGGGCGCCCTGCGGGAGTTGCGCGTCTCGCAGATCGAGCCGGTGCGGGTGATCGTCGAGGAGGAGCTGGAAGCCGCGTGGGCTGGCACGAAGCCTGCCAAGGAGGCGCTCGACAATGCCGTCGAGCGCGGTAACGTCGTCCTGCCGGCAGCGCTCAAGGGGCAAGTGCTGAAGTGATTCGGCCGCGGCTTGGCTGGTCCTTGCCGCGTGTCTTCGCGCATCGCTGCGGCGGTGCGCTGGCGCCCGAGAACACGCTCGCCGGGCTGCGCATCGCCGCCCGCCTGGGCGTCCGGGCCGTCGAGTTCGACGTCATGCTGTCGGCGGACGGTTCGCCGTGGTTGATTCACGATGAGTCGCTGGAGCGCACGACGGACGGCGTCGGCGCGGTCTGCAAGACCTCCGACGCTGACTTGCGCGTCCTCGACGCCGGCGCTCGCCGGCATCCAGCGTTCGCTGGCGAACCGCTGCCGAGCTTCGAGTCGGCGGCGCAGCTTTGCCGGCAGCTCGGCCTGATGGCCAATGTCGAAATCAAACCGGCGGCCGGTCACGAAGCGGCGACCGGCGCGGTCGTTGCCGGTTGCGCGCGCGAGTTGTGGGCTGGTACCGAATTGCCGCTGCTCTCCTCGTTTTCGGAAACGGCGCTGCTGGCGGCGCGCGAGGCGGCGCCTGAAATGCCGCTCGGCAGCCTTTTCGAGCGTCCGCCAGCGGATTGGCTGGCGCGCGTCAATCGGGTCGGCGCGCTGAGCCTGCACTGCGACGCCACGCTACTTGACGACGAAGTGCTGCGGGCAGCCCGGGCGAACGGTATCCCGGTACTGTGCTACACGGTCAACCAAACGCAGGCGGCAACGAGGCTTTTCCGGCGAGGCGTGATGGCGGTGTTCAGCGATCGCATCGACTGCCTCGGCGAAAGCTGACACCGCTTGCCCCGGGCTTGCGGCCCGATGGCGCGGCCTGCGTCGTGCTGCGCGGCCACCGCCGGCAGTGCGCGAAGGGCGATTGGCCGGTCGCAGGGGAGGCTTTCACGTTAGAATCGCAGCTTTTTCAACGCCCCCGAGCGGGGTACGGTAGATGATGCGATGAAAAGCCCCACCATGAGCAGCGCGGAAATCCGCGAGAAATTTCTCCGGTTCTTCGAATCGAAGGGCCACCAGATCGTCGCTTCGAGTTCGCTGGTGCCGCATGCTGATCCGACGCTGCTGTTCACCAACGCCGGCATGAACCAGTTCAAGGACGTCTTCCTGGGCTTCGACAAGCGGCCCTACCTGCGCGCGACGACCTCGCAGAAATGCGTTCGCGCCGGTGGCAAGCACAACGACCTCGAGAACGTCGGCTACACCGCGCGTCACCATACCTTCTTCGAAATGCTCGGCAATTTCTCGTTTGGCGATTACTTCAAGCTGGACGCGATTCGCTACGCCTGGGAGTTGCTGGTCGACGTGTACCGACTGCCGGCCGACCGCCTGTGGGTGACTGTCTACGCCGAGGATGACGAGGCCTACGACATCTGGACCCGGGAGATCGGCGTGCCGGCGGAGCGGGTGATCCGCATCGGCGACAACAAGGGCGAGCGCTACGCTTCCGACAATTTCTGGATGATGGGCGATACCGGTCCCTGCGGTCCGTGCTCGGAGATCTTCTACGATCACGGCGAAGGCATTGCCGGCGGGCCGCCGGGTTCGCCCGACCAAGAGGGTGACCGCTACATCGAAATCTGGAACAACGTCTTCATGCAGTTCAACCGTGACGAGGCGGGCGTCATGCATCCGCTGCCGAAGCCGTCGGTCGACACCGGCATGGGGCTAGAGCGGACTGCGGCGGTACTGCAGCACGTGCACAGCAATTACGAGATCGACCTGTTCGTCCGCCTGATCGCTGCCGCTGCCCGCGAGACCTCGGCTGCCGATCCGGACAGCCCGTCACTGCGGGTGCTCGCCGACCACATTCGCGCCTGCTCCTTCCTGCTCGCCGATGGCGTCATTCCCGGCAACGAAGGGCGTGGCTACGTCTTGCGGCGGATCATCCGGCGGGCCATTCGGCACGGCTACAAGCTCGGCGCGCGAGCGGCGTTCTTTCACCGAATGGTCCCCGACCTGGTCGCCGAAATGGGCGCGGCGTACCCCGAACTGGTCAGCAGCGAGCAGCGCATCAGCGAAGTGCTGCGCCAGGAAGAGGTGCGTTTCTTCGAAACCATCGAGCACGGGATGAGCATTCTCGAAAGCGAACTCGCGGCCCTGGCTGGTGCCGGCGTGCTCAGCGGCGTGACGGCGTTCAAGTTGCACGATACCTTCGGTTTCCCGCTCGACCTGACGGCCGACGTCTGCCGCGAACGCGGCGTCAGCGTAGACGTCGCCGCTTTCACGGCGGCGATGGCGCAGCAGAAGGAGCAGGCACGCGCCGCCGGCAAGTTCAGGATGGCTGCCGCACTCGACTACAGCGGACCGGCAACCGGCTTCCACGGTTACGAGACGCTCGACTTCAACGGTCAGGTGCTGGCGCTCTACCGCGACGGCAGCCCGGTCGATGAACTCAAGGAAGGCGAGCTTGGCGTCGTGATCCTCGACGAAACGCCTTTTTATGCCGAGTCCGGTGGCCAGGTCGGTGATCGCGGCGTCCTGCAGACGGCTAGCGGCATCTTCGCCGTCGAGGACACCCAGAAGGTCCAGGCGGCCGTTTTCGGTCATCAGGGCGTCGTCAGGACGGGGCTCGTCAGGCTGGGCGACCGGGTCGCTGCCCGGGTAGACGCGCTGGCGCGGGCGCGCACCGTCCGCAATCACTCGGCGACCCACCTGATGCACAAGGCGCTGCGCGAAGTGCTCGGCGCGCATGTGCAGCAGAAAGGCTCGCTGGTCGACCCCGAGAAGACGCGTTTCGACTTCGCGCACAATGCGCCGTTGAGCGCCGACGAGATCCGCCGCGTCGAGTGTCTCGTCAATGACGAGATTCGCGCCAACGCGGCGACCGAAGCACGCATCATGGCAATCGAAGAGGCCCGGAATTCGGGTGCGATGATGCTCTTTGGCGAGAAGTACGGCGACCAGGTGCGGGTGTTGACCATCGGTTCATCAACCGAACTCTGCGGCGGTGTACACGTTCGCCGCAGTGGCGACATCGGGCTGTTCAAGATCGTTTCCGAAACCGGCGTTGCGGCCGGTGTCAGACGCGTCGAGGCGGTCACCGGTGAGGCGGCGTTGGCGTTCGTGCAGCAGCAGCAGGCGCTGCTGAGCGAAGCGGCGGCGGCTTTCAAGGCGCCGCTGGCGGAGGTGCCGGCGAAGCTTGCGCAGGTGCTCGACAATGTCCGCTTGCTGGAAAAGGAACTGGCGCGTCTGAAGGCGAAAATGGCGTCGGCGCAGGGTGACGATCTGCTCGGTCAGGCGGTCGAGGTCAAGGGCGCACGCGTGCTGGCAGCGCTCATGGAAGGTGCCAGCGTCGACAGCTTGCGTTCGGCGATCGACAAGCTGCGCGACAAGCTGCGCAGCGCGGTGATCGTCCTCGCCTCGGCGGCCGATGGCAAGGTGACGCTGATCGCCGGGGTCACCGCCGACCTGACCGGCAGGGTCAAGGCCGGCGAGCTGGTGAACATGGTCGCCCGCCAGGTTGGCGGCAGGGGCGGCGGCCGTCCGGACATGGCACAGGCGGGCGGAAACGACCCGGCAGGACTGCCGGTGGCGCTGGCGTCGGTACGCGAATGGGTCGAGCAGCGGCTGTAGTCCCGCATGCACTGTTGGCGGGCATCCCGGCCATCGATCGCGCCGACCCGGCCGATCGCGCTGGTCGCTGTGCGTCCACCGAATGCCGACGCCGATCGGGAAAACGGACGAGGCAGCATGAGACAGCATGAGGCAGCATGAGGCAGCATGAGGCAGCATGAGCCACGACGAGGCGCGACGAGGTCGGACGATGCAGCACTTCGCGAGTGACAACTACGCCGGCATCTGCCCGGAGGCGCTGGCGGCACTGCTGGCCGCCAATGACGGGCATGCGCGCTCGTACGGCGACGATCAGTGGACCCTGCGCGTGGCCGACCGCCTGCGCGAGGTGTTCGAAACCGACTGCGACGTCTATTTCGTCTTCAACGGTACGGCGGCCAATTCCCTGGCGCTCGCCGCGCTCTGCCAGTCCTACCATAGCGTCATCTGCCACCAGTTGGCGCACGTCGAGACCGACGAATGCGGCGCACCGCAGTTCTTCTCCAACGGCGCCAGGCTATTGGCGGTCGCCGGCGACCGCGGCAAGCTGACGCCGGCGGCGATCACCGAGGTGGTGACCCGGCGCAGCGATATCCACTATCCGAAACCGAAAGTGGTAACGCTGACGCAGGCCAGCGAGGTGGGTACCGTCTATCGTCCGGCAGAACTGCGGGCGATTGCCGATACGGCGCGTGAACTCGGTCTGCGCGTGCACATGGACGGCGCGCGCTTCGCCAATGCGGTCGCCGGCAGCGGCGTCAGCGCGGCCGAACTGACCTGGCGTGCAGGCGTCGATGTACTGTGCTTCGGTGGTACCAAGATGGGCCTGCCGGTTGGCGAGGCGGTGGTGTTCTTCGACCGCCGGCTGGCCGACGACTTTGCCTATCGCTGCAAGCAGGCCGGACAGCTGGCTTCGAAGATGCGCTTCCTTTCGGCGCCGTGGCTCGGAATTCTCGAAAATGGCGCCTGGCTGCGACACGCCGCTCATGCCAATGCGATGGCGCAGCGACTGGCCAGCGGACTGGTCGGGATCACCGGCCTGCGACTGTTGTTTCCGGTCGAGGCCAACGGTGTCTTCGTTGAACTGCCGAGCGGGGTGGAGCAGGGACTGCGCGCACGTGGCTGGCTTTTCTACACCTTCATAGCGGCCGGTGGCGCACGATTCATGTGTGGCTGGGATACCGCGCCGGAGACCGTCGATCGGCTGCTGGCCGACATTCGTCAGCTTGCGGGCGAGGAGTCATGAGCGTCTGGCAATTCTGCCCGTACTGTGGCGCCCGGCTCGAAGGCAGCCAGGAGGGTGGCTTGCAGCGCCTCGTCTGCCACGCCGGTTGTGGCTTCGTGCATTGGGACAACCCGGCGCCGGTGCTGGCGGCGCTGGTCGAGTACCGGGGCCGCGTCGTGCTGGCGCGCAACCAGGCCTGGGTGGCGGGCGCCTTTGGCCTGATCACCGGTTTTCTCGAGCGTGGTGAAGACCCGGTCGTCGGCGTCGCGCGCGAGGTCAAGGAAGAGCTGGGCCTGGAGGTGCTGGCGACGACGCTGATCGGCGTCTACCCCTTTGCCCGCAAACACGAGGTGATCATTGCCTACCATGTCGTCTGTGATGGGGAAATCCGCCTGAACGAGGAGCTTGCCGAGTTCCGCCTGATCGCGCCCGCGAAGCTCAAGGCCTGGGATTTCGGCACCGGCCTGGCGGTCAGCGACTGGCTGGCCAGGCGCGCTGCGGTCTGACGGCGCCTGCCGGCAGCGCTGGCGGCCTCGCGCTTTCTCCGACCGCTCGCCGCGGCGGTCGATTGGCCAGCGTGCCACCGTCAGCGATCTTTCGCCGGCTCCGGGGGCGCCGCTTCTTGACCTATAATGACGGTCCTGTCCACACGGACAACGCCCCTCAATGACTGATCAAGACCACCACATGGCAAATCCACCTGTCCCCGATTTGGAGTTTTCGCAGAAGTACGACGAGGCGCATGCCAAGTATTATTTCGACAAACACGAAAACGAATTCTGGCGCAAGCTTTCAAACTGGCGCGACCACCAGATTGCCCGCAAAGCCCTGGAAATAGCGGGTAATCCCAAGTCGGTGCTCGATGCGCCATGCGGTACGGGCAGGTTCTGGGATGCTCTCGCCGAACAGCCGGGGCGCGTGATTCATGCCAGCGATTATAGCCAGAGCATGATAGACGCCGGCCTCAAGTATCGGCCTGCGGAAATCAGCAGGCGCATCCAGTCGTCTTTTCAGGCGTCTGCTTTCAGTTTGCCGGTAGCCGATGATTTTGTCGAATGCATCTTCTGCATTCGCTTCGTCCATCATCTCGCGAAATCGGAAGACCGAACGACACTGCTCAAGGAGTTCCATCGGGTGGCATCGGATTCGGTGATCATTTCGCTCTGGGTCGACGGAAACTACAAGTCCTGGGTCAGGAACAGGCGAGAGAAAGCGAGGGACGCGCATCAATATCAAAATCGCTTGGTGATTCCGGCAAGGGTCATCGAGCGTGAGTTCGCGGACAATGGTTTCCGGATCGAGGCGAGTCTTGACTTCATCAAGTATTACCACATGTGGCGCACCTACGTGCTGAAGAAAATCTGATCGGCGTTCGAAATCGTGCTCAGGGAATATGTCAACGACGACTGGTTGCCAATACTTCAGCATAACCATCTGGACAGCTTCGAAGCGCTTTGGGAGCTGAACAAGGACGACTGGTTCGAGCCGCCAAATTACCGACGAGGTGGCTGGAGCGGGGTGATGAGAACGCGTATTCTCCTGCCTGACGGTCGCGGCGTCGGGATTTTCGTCAAACGCCAGGAGAACCACTTCTTTCGTTCGTGGCGGAATCTCTTCAGGCTCACTGCCACCTTCGAACGAGAGTTCAGAAATCTGATGAACTTTCGAAAGCTCGGCGTGCGCACGCTCGAGCCGATCTACTATTGCCAGAAGACGGTCAATGGCAAGTTGCGCGCAATCATAGTTACGCGCGAGCTTGAAGGCTATCAGCCTTTCGATGCCGAGTGCTACAAGCCGATCGGAAAGATAGGCAAGAACAGACGCTCGCGCTTGATAAGCCGAGTGGCAAAGACGCTGCGCGCCATGCACGATGCAAGATTGCAACATAACTGCCTGTATCTGAAGCATGTCTTCGTGAAAGAGGAAGCCGACGGCACGGTTGACGCGCGTGTGATCGATCTGGAAAAAGCGAAGTGGCGGCCGATCAGGTCGATCATTACCACCCGGGACCTCTATTCGCTGTCGAGGGGTGCCGAAGGATGGTCGCGGACCGAACGCCTGCGGTTCTTTCTGGCCTATCGCAACGAAGCGCGCCTGAGCGCCGAATCAAAAAAACTTCTGCGCGGTATCGTCCGGCGATTGCTCCACAAGAATCGACCCGTCTGATTCCCTGATAGCTGCCGGCAACGCCGACCAGCCGCCGATCGTTGCGTCTGTGCCCGATTGACCGTGTTGGCGATAGCTGCTGCAGGTGCCTGGCGCAGCGACGACTGGCCGGGAGTCCGCTCAGCGTATCGTCTGGCGCAGCCGCGACAACTCGCTCGCCGGCGTTGAATTTCCGCACCGCCAGGCGGTCGATACAGCCAGTGAGGTCGAGCACGGAAGTACGAATCGGCCACGCCGCGACTGCCAACTCTCGCTGCCGGCGCACACGGCGGGAGGCCGATCAAGCAGCACACCCAAGGTCGCCGAGCGCAAAGGCGGACAGGTGGGTGACATCGGAGGAACTGGCATGGGCAAGTGCTTCGGTGGTGTTCTCGGGAGCGTCGGCAAGATGCCTGTGCGACGTATCGACAGGCGGCTTCCCGACGGTGTCGTGCCGTACGCCAGGCCGGAATTTCTGCCGACAGGGTTGGAATCCCCGTCGCCGTGCGTTTCCGCCGGCGCGCTGGTATCCGCGGTGCTAACGCCATGGCGTCCGCGTGCCGGGCGAGAATTCGCGGGCGAGGCGGTCATGCCGGGTATGGCCCTGCGCGCACGCGCTGTGTGTGGCTCGCTGGAAGGTCCGCTAACTCACTGCAAGCCGATCCGCTCGGCAGCCCGAGCGAAATGGGCGCGTACGATCCGCTCGCCGCCGCCGGTCAGCGACCATCGACCGACTGCCTGACCCGCGAGCGGCAATGGACGATCGCTACGCCGCATGGCGACCACCGCGACGCGGGTCCCGACCGCATCCTTGTGCCAACCATGAAAGCAAAGGAGTCAGGAAAATGAACACTTGCAAGAACGTCGTCGATTGGCCGATCGGCGTGGCCAATCGCCAGTTTGCCGGAAGCTTCATCAAGCAGGTCGTGATGGACAAGCCCAGGGCCCTGTTCAAGGCCGAATACCCCGGACAGGTCTTTCGTTGCGGTGGCCTCTTTGCCGTCTCCATCGTGCCGGCCGCAAGCATCGTGCTGGAAGGCGATGCCCCGGTCAGGTATGCCATCGTGCACCTCGGCATCGTCGACCAGAGGCATTTGACGCGCCAACTCGAGGGGCTTGCGGAGCAGGCCTGTGACCGCGAGCCAGGTTCCTTCGGCCTGGCCGTTTCCTGCGAGAATTCGTCGGTCGGCGAGATCGTTGCCGCGGCCGAAGCGAACGGCACCGGGGGCTGCGGCTGCGGGCATGCAGGTGGCTTGAACGCGCGCGTCGAGTTGCTGCTGGGAGTCGGCGAAGAAGTCGTCCGGTCAGAGCCCATTCGCGCGCGAATCAGGCCCGCGCAGACCCTGTATCCATCGTCCCGGCCATCGCATCGTCTGGCGAAGGCATTCTATCTCTTTGATTGCCATTCCGAATGGCAAGGCATTCCTGGCACCGGCCACTGGACCTATTGCCGCGGTCCGTGCACGGCGGCTGAAGTCTGTATCTGCGACAACTATCCCAGCAAGCGGGCGAACTGCGATGGCTGGGATTTCTGCCACTGCAGCTGACTCCGGAAGATCGGCGAATGGACGCGGAGGCGACGAGCACAGCGGCGACGCGCGTCGGCATGGCTTGAGCGTTGGGCGCACGCCGCCAGCACGGCGTCCGAGTCGCTGAAACCGTTCAGTCGGCGCTGCCGTTCAACCAGCGCAGCGCGACGCTCAGAGCGGTGTTCAGCGCCTGCCGGTTGAAGCCGCCGGGTAGCGTGGTCAGCAGGCCGTCACAGCCCGCGGCGTCGTCGTTGTCGAAGCATTCCAGCAGCGCCAGGAGGATTCCCAGCAGTCCGTCATGCCGGCGCAGGGCGCTGCCGACTTCACGCTCGACGGCGATCTGTTCGAGGATCTCGTCGATCGGCAGGCCAAGCGCCGCCGGCATCATCGACAGAATGCCGGTGAGAAATGCCAGATCGGCAAGCTTGCGATCGCCGGGTTTGCCGACCTCGATCAGCAGCTCCATCATCCGCCCGCGCAGGGCAGCTACCTGCAGCAGGGGCGAGCGGGCCGGGTCGCTGCTGTCATTGCCGGGTGCCAGCAGCAGCAGTGACAGCCAGCGTTGCAGCTGGCGTCGCCCGAGCAGGGCGATCGCGTGGCGCAGCGAGGTTACCGGTTGTGCGAAGCGGTTGCCCAGCCGACCAACCGAATTGACGATGCGCAGCAGGTTCAGCGTCAGCGCCGGTTCGTGCTTGAAGGCGTCCTCGATCACGGTCGTGTCCACGTCATGCCCGACCAGGTTGCACAAGCGAATCAGTGCGGCGTGCGAGGCTGACAGGCGGCGGCCGCTGACGATTTCAGCCTGCGCGAAGAAGCGACCCTGGAACAGGGCGAAGCCGAGATCGCGACAGTGCTCCATTTGCTCACGGGTATCGACGCCCTGCGCGAGAAGCTTAAGTGGCAGGCGCCGTAGCGACCCGGCAAGATCCCGCAGATGGTCTTCTTTGGTGCGCGGCAGGTCGATCTTGACCACGTCGACCATCGGCAGCAGCGGCCGGCTGCGGTCGTCGATGCCCTGGTAGTTGGTCAGCGCCATGGAATAGCCGCGCTCCCGGAGGCTATGGCAACGCGTCAGTGTCGCCTTGTCGGGCAGGCCGTCGAGCAGCAGTTCGAGGACGACGTTTTCCGGCGGCAGCAGCTCGATCGCCTGCTGCTGCAGGAAATCGACGTCGATGCCGATGAAGGCGCAACTGTTGCCCAACGCACTGCGCATGCCGAGTTCGGTGTACGCGGCGCACAGTGGCGCGCCGGCACCACGGTAGCGACGGTCGCAGCGATCAGCCTCATCGCCGATCTCCTCGCCGCTGTGGAAGGACAGCTGGTAGCCGGCCAGTTCCTGCTTGCGGTCGAGGATCGGCTGGCGGAAGAGGAAGGCGTTGTCGAGCGATTGATCGGTCATCAAGGGTGGTTTCCTGCGATCTGGCGTGGCGTCGCCGAGCGTCAGAACGGCACGGTCAGTTCCGGGCGTGCGGCGTGCAGCAGCCGGCGAAAATCGGCCTGGATGCGCTGCAGAGCGGCGTCGTTGTCGGCCTCGAATCTTAGCACCACAACCGGCGTGGTGTTTGACGGACGCGCCAGACCGAAACCATCGGCGTACTCGACGCGCAGGCCGTCGATGGTGATGATCTCGCGAGCGCCATCGAAGCGGGCGTTACGCCGCAACTCCTCGATCAGCGCGAAGGGCTCGCCTTCTTGCATGCCGATATTGAGCTCTGGCGTCGAACTGCTGTCGGGCAGCGCTTCGAGGACGGCGCTGGCGTCAGCGGCCCGCGAGAGGATCTCGAGCAGCCGGGCGCCGGCGTAGAGGCCGTCGTCGAAACCAAACCAGCGCTCCTTGAAGAACACATGCCCGCTCATCTCGCCGGCCAGCGGTGCGCCGGTCTCCTTCAACTTGGCCTTGACCAGCGCGTGGCCGGTCTTCCACATCAGCGGCTCACCGCCATGCTGGCGAATCCACGGTGCCAGCAGGCGTGTGCACTTGACGTCGTAGATGATCTGCTGGCCCGGGCAACGACTCAGCACGTCGGCGGCGAAGAGCATCAACTGCCGGTCCGGGTAGATGATCTGGCCGCTCCGGGTGACGACGCCGAGACGGTCGCCATCGCCGTCGAAGGCGAGTCCGATCTCGGCGTCGGTGTCGTGCAGCGCGCGAATCAAGTCCTGCAGGTTTTCCGGCTTGGACGGATCGGGATGGTGATTGGGGAAATTGCCGTCAACCGCGCAGAACAGTTCGACGAGTTGGCAGCCGAGGGCGCGGAAAAGCTCGGGCGCGATGCCGCCGGCGACGCCGTTGCCGCAGTCCACGACGACCTTCATCGGTCGCGCCAGGCGGACGTCGGCAGCGATCCGTGCCAGGTACGCCGGTCCAACGTCGGCAGCGCTGGCCTGGCCGGCGCCATGCCGCAAGTCCTTGGCTTCGACGCGCTGCCGGATGCCCTGAATCGTTTCACCGGCCAGTGTTTCGCCGCCCACGACCATTTTCAGGCCGTTGTAGTCGGGCGGGTTGTGGCTGCCGGTGACCGCCACGCAACTGGCGCAACCGAGCTGGTGCGCGGCGAAGTAGGCCACCGGCGTCGGCACGCAGCCGAGGTCGATGGTGTCGATCCCGGCCAGGCGGATGCCGTCCATCAGCGCCGCCGCCAGTTCGGGTCCCGACAGGCGTCCGTCGCGACCGACGGCAATCGCTCGCTGGCTGCGGTCGGCCGCCAGCGAGCCGAGGCCATGGCCGATGCGGCGGACGATCTCGGCGGTCAGCGTCTTGCCGACGATGCCGCGAATGTCGTAGGCCTTGAAGATTTCAGCCGGCAGGGGAGCGTTCATGTCAAACCTCGTCTTGAAAGTAGTGAAGCAGGCGCTGTGGCAGCCAGTCGAGTCGTCCGGGCAGGCGGCCAGCAACGAAACCGACGTGGCCGCCTTCGGCCGGGAATTCGCGCCGCACGCCGGCGGCAGCCTGGCTGGCCGTCGGCAGCACCTGCGCCGGCAGGAAAGGATCGTTGCAGGCGTTGAGCAGCAGCGTCGGCAGCCGGATGCCGGTCAGCCATGGCTTGCTCGAGGCCCGTCGCCAGTAATCGTCGGCGCCGGCAAAGCCGTGCAGCGGCGCGGTGACGACATCGTCGAATTCGTACAGGTTGCGGGCGGCGCGCATTCGCCGTTCGTCGAACAGGCCGGGATGGTGACGCAGCTTGGCCGCCGCCTTGCGCTTGAGTGTCTGCAGGAAGTGACGGGTATAGACGCGGTTGCAGCCGCGCGCGAGGTGGTGGCCGGAGACGCTGAGGTCGAGCGGCGCGCTGACCGCCGCCGCCGCGCGCAGCGACTCGACAGCGCCTGTTCCTTGCTCGCCGAGCCACTTGAGCAGGGCGTTGCCGCCCAGCGAAACACCGACGGCGTAACGCGCTGCTTGTGGAAAAAGCAGCTGCAGACGGCGCAGGATCCAGTCGATCTCGGCGCTGTCACCGGAATGGTAGGCGCGTGGCAGACGATTGAGTTCGCCCGAACAGCCGCGGAAATGGACCACCACGCCGGTCCAGCCAACGGCCGCGCAGGCGTTCATCAGGGCGATCGCGTAGTGGCTGCGCGAGCTGCCCTCGAGGCCGTGAAAGAGGATCAGCAGTGGCGTGCCGCCGAGGCTGCCCGCCGTTGCCGGCGGTCCGGCCCAATCGAGATCGATGAAGTCGCCGTCGGGTGTCTGCCAGCGCTCGCGGCGGTAGGGCGGGGGAGCAGGCTTGATCAGCAGCGGGTAGATGGTTTGCGCATGGCCGCCTGGCAACCAGCGCGGCGCACGGTAGCCGGTCAATGCAGCGTCCGCGGCGCATCTTCCTGGCGCTCGCCGGCGACTCGCCGGTCGGCCAGGTCGCGGTCGGCGGCGGTCGAGGAGTGGTGGGCGAGCAGCCGCCAGCCACTGGCACCGCGCTGAAAGACGTTGGTCGCCAGCATCGGGCCGTGCGCTTTCTGCTCGTCACCGATGTACAGCGTCTCGACGACGTTGTGCACTGCCAGCAGCATGCTGTTCCAGCGCACGACGCGCGACAGGCGGACCTTGAGGCGCGGGTTGTTGGCAAAGATGCTGCGCCAGCTGTCGCGGATTGCCGCCGCACCGCTCAGGCGCTGGCCGGTCGGATGAATGCAGACGATGTCTTCGTCATCGGCCCAGACGCTCATCAGGGCCATCAGATCGGCGCGCGCGATGGCGTCGTAGAACACCGCTTCGACCTCGTCGGGGCTGGCCAAGAGGGTATTCATGCGCCCGCCGCGGACAGGCAGGCGTCGAGCACGCGCCGTGGCTCGAGCTTGTTGAGGCAGTCGAGATGTTGTAGCGGGCATTGGCGTTTGAAGCATGGACTGCATTCGAGTCCGAGGCTGATCACCTGCGCACGCTCGGACAGCGGCGGCGTGAAGCCCGGCGACGACGACCCATAGACGGCGATCAGCGGCCGGTCGAGGGCCGCGGCGACGTGCATCAGGCCGGAATCGTTGCAGACCACAAAGGACGCGGCGGCCAGCAGGTCGATCGCCTGTGCCAGCGTGGTGCTGCCGCAGAAGTTCTGCGGCAAGGTCGCCGCGCGCGCCGCGCCGACGATCTGCGCGGCGATTTCGCGGTCCTTTGCCGAGCCCAACAGCCAGACCGCGTAACCGCGCTCGGCCAGCGAATCGGCCAGGTTCGCGAAATGCCGCGCCGGCCAGCGCTTGGCCGGGCCGTATTCGGCACCGGGGCAGAACACCGCGAGTCTGGCCGGCCGCTGGACGCCGAGCGCCACCAACGTCGCGTCGCCTTGCTCGCGGCTGCAAGTCAGCCGCGGTTGCGGCAGCGGTCGGGCCAGTGGCTTGCCGGGCAGCTCGGCAAGTTGCGCGAAGCGCTCGGCCATCTGCGGCAGCTGTGACTTGTCCAGGGTGTGCCGACGGTTGATCAGGCCGTAGCGCTTCTCGCCGACAAAGCCGATGCGTTCGGGAATGCCGGCAAAGAACGGCACCAGCGCCGACTTGATCGAATTGGGCAGCACGTAAGCGCGCTGGTAGCCGCCGGCCGCCAGGCGGCGGGCCAGGCGGTGACGCATTTTTAGCGCCAGCTCGCCGTGCGCGAAGGGGCTGTCGATCAGCTGCGCGATCTCCGGCATACGTTCGAGTACCGGTGCCACCCAGCGTGGCGCCAGGGCGTCGAGCTGCAGTCCGGGCGTGCGCTGGTGCAGTCGCATGAACAGCGGTTGCGCGAGAACGGTGTCGCCAATCCAGGACGGGGCGACGATCAGGGCTTTCATGAGCAGCCGTTCAGCGGCCCAACCGGTACCGGTAGCTGCCGGCGATCGAAGCTGTCAGTGGTGCCCCTTCGGCAGTTCGCCCTTGAACACGTAGTGCGCGCTGCAATAGGGACAAACGGCTTCGCCGGTGTGGCTGATCTCGAGAAATACGCGCGGATGCCTGGCCCATAGTGGTGCGCCGCTCGTTGGGCAGTGCAGCGGCAGGTCCTTTGCGGTAACCTCGATGGGCTTCTGCGGGGAAGATTGGGACATTGTGGCAACCTTGCAAACGGGCAAATGGAACGGGCAACGGGAGGCGGCAAGCGGCGCAGAGGCCGCGGCTAGACGTAGGCCAGCCAGTCGGCGTGCGCCGGCACGCGGCCGTGCGCGCAGTCGAAGAACAGGCTCTGCAGGCGACTGGTGATCGGGCCACGATGACCGGCGCCGATCTGGCGATTGTCGAGTTCGCGGATCGGCGTCACTTCGGCGGCAGTGCCGGTGAAGAACGCTTCGTCGGCGCAATAGACCTCGTCGCGGGTGATCCGCTTCTCGATCACCGGGATGCCAAGTTCCTCGCACAGCTGCAGAACCGAGGCACGGGTGATTCCTTCCAGACACGACGTCAGATCCGGGGTGTACAGCTTGCCGTGCTTGACGATGAAGACGTTCTCGCCAGCCCCCTCGGCAACGTAGCCGTCGACGTCGAGCAGCAGCGCTTCGTCATAGCCGTCGTGCGCCACTTCCTGGTGGGCGAGGATCGAATTGGTGTAGGTGCCGACCGACTTCGAGCGACACATGTTGATATTGACATGGTGCCGGGTGAATGACGAAGTCTTGACGCGGATGCCCTTCTCCATGCCTTCGGCACCGAGGTAGGCGCCCCAGGGCCAGGCGGCGACGGCCACGTGCGTGCTCACCGCGGTGGCCGCGATGCCCATCGCTTCCGAGCCGTAGAAGACGATCGGCCGGATATAGCACGACTCGAGTTCGTTGGCGCGGACCACTTCCTTCTGTGCCTCGAGGAGTGTTTCCTTGTCATAGGGCATCTTCATCTGGAAGATGTACGCCGAGTTGAAGAGGCGGTCGGTGTGGTCCTCGAGACGGAAGATGGCGGTTCCCTGTGCCGTCTTGTAGGCGCGGATTCCCTCGAAAACACCCATGCCGTAGTGCAGGGTATGGGTCAGCACATGCGTCGTTGCCTGGCGCCACGGAACCAGTTGGCCGTCATACCAGATGAATCCGTCGCGATCCGCCATGGACATTGTCTTCGCTCCCTCAGCCGGAAATCCTGAAGCGGAAATTCTAGCCGATTTCGCCCGCCGGTTGGCGGTAAAATGGCGGCTTTGCCCTACCCGCAAGGCGCGTCGAATGATCTGGAAACCGAATGTCACGGTCGCTTCCGTGCTCGAACGCGACGGCCGCTTTCTGCTCGTCGAAGAGGAAACCGACTACGGCGTCTGCTACAACCAGCCGGCCGGCCACCTCGAATGCCGCGAGTCGCTGATCGAAGCGGTGATCCGCGAGACGCTCGAAGAAACCGCTTATACCCTGACGCCGCAGTACCTGGTCGGTGTCTACAACTGCCGCAACGAGGAGCGGGACGTGACCTATCTGCGTTTTGCCTTCGGCGGCGAGATCAGCGCGCACGATTCGCGGCAAAAACTCGACGCCGGCATCCTCGCCGCACACTGGCTGACGCTCGACGAGATCAGGGCGCTGCAGGCGCAGCATCGCAGTCCGTTGGTGATGCGTTGCATCGAGGACTGGCAGGCAGGCCGACGCTACCCGCTGGAACTCCTGACGCATTGCCGATGAGGTGGCTGCCGGCGCTGCTGCTGCTCGGCGCGGCACCGTTCGCCACGGCGGCTGCGGTCGACGTCTGCTACAACTATGGTTGCCTGGCACAGGCCGAAGTGAACTACAGCGACCGCCAGCTGGCGCAGCTGCAGGCTTTCCTCGCTGCGGCACGGGACGCCGCCGACGAGCGTGCCAGGCTGTCGCCGGTGATCGGCTGGCTGCTCGGCTGGGCCGGCGAGCAGTCGCCGATTTCGGCCGACCGCGGCGGCAATGTCGCCGACCAGGGCGTCGACGGGCGGATGGACTGCATTGACCATGCGACCACCACGACGCGTCTGTTGCGGCTGCTGGAAGGGCGTGGCTGGCTGCGCTTTCACCGCGTTCTCGAGCCCGAGTATCGGGTGCGCTACCTGTTCCAGGTGCACTACGCGGCGCTGATCGAGGAAATCCGGCCGGCCGTGCAGGAGTCGCGCGAAGGCGGCGCGCCGGCGCGTTATGTCGTCGACAGCTGGTTTCGCGACAACGGGCAGCCGGCGGTGGTGATCGCGCTGCCGCGCTGGCTCGCCGGCGACGACGAAGCCGCCGCCGACGGGCAGGAAGAACGGGCCGGCGACGCGGTCGCGAAACAGGCCCTGAACCAGGCCATGAACCAGGCCGGGGAAGGCGCGGCAAGCGACCGCGCTGCCGTTCTGTCGTCGCCGGCGGATCGTTAAGCAAAGGTACGAGGATGAACGAGGCAAAGACGGTGGTCGTCGGCTTGTCCGGCGGCGTTGATTCGGCGGTGGCGGCCCTGCTGCTCAAGCGGCAGGGATGGCATGTCCTCGGCCTGTTCATGAAGAACTGGGAGGATGACGACAGCGACGAGTATTGCTCGTCGCGACAGGACCTGGTCGACGTCATCAGCATTGCCGACGTCATCGGCATCGACGTCGAGGTGGTGAACTTCGCGGCCGCATACAAGCAGCGCGTTTTCGCCCATTTTCTCAAGGAATACGAAGCCGGCCGCACGCCGAATCCGGACGTGCTGTGCAATTCGGAGATCAAGTTCAGCGCCTTTCTCGAACACGCGCTGAGCATCGGCGCGGACCGCATCGCCACCGGCCATTACGCCGGCGTGCGCCAGTTTGCCGGCGCTTTCCAGCTGCTCAAGGCCGAGGATGGCAGCAAGGACCAAAGCTATTTCCTGCATCGCCTCGATCAGCAGCAGTTGTCCAGGACGCTGTTTCCGCTGGCCGGGCTTTACAAACGCGAGGTTCGCAAGATCGCCGAAGGCGCTGGCCTGCACGTCGCGCTGAAGAAGGATTCGACCGGCATCTGCTTCATCGGCGAGCGACCGTTCAAGGACTTCCTGATGCGCTATCTGCCACGCCGGAAGGGCGAGATTCGCGGTCTCGACGACGACCGCGTGCTCGGCGAACACGACGGCGTCGCCTACCACACCATCGGTCAGCGCAAGGGTTTGCACATCGGCGGCGTCAAGGGCGGCAAGAGCGGCGACAGCGGCGACCACGACGCCTGGTTCGTGGCCGCCAAGGACATCGCCAGCAACGTCCTGTACGTCGTTCAGGGGCACGCGCATCCGGCGCTGCTGGCCGAGGATCTGCGCGCTGCGCAGCTGTCGTGGGTCAGCGGTGAGCCGCCGCACACGCACTGGGTGTTCACCGCCAAGACGCGCTACCGGCAGGCCGACGCGGCTTGTGAAGTCGAGCATGTCGACGCCGAGTCATGCCTGATCCGCTTCGCCGAGCCGCAGTGGGCGGTGACGCCAGGGCAGTCGGTGGTGGTCTACGAAAGCCGCGTCTGCCTGGGCGGCGGCGTCATCGTTTGAGCGTGGCCAGCGCGGCCGGCATCGCTGCCGGGAAGGGACGTCAAGCGACCAGCCGATCGGCACGCCGGTGACCCTGCCGTCGCCTCGGCGAAACATTGCTCTGCTGGCCGCCGCGCAGGCGCTGCTGCTGACCAACGGCGTCACGCTGGTGGCGATCAACGGTCTGCTCGGGATGCAACTTGCCGCCGACAAGCGCCTGGCGACGCTGCCGATTACCACCTACGTCATCGGCGCAGCGCTGGCCGCCTTGCCGGCCGCGCTGTTCATGAAGCACCGCGGCCGTCGTGCGGGCTTCATGCTGGGGGCGGCTTTCGGCGTCGGTGGCGCCTTGTTGTCGGCGATGGCGGTGTTCACCAGCAGTTTCTGGCTGCTGTGCCTGGCAACGATCCTCGCCGGAATCTATAACGCCTTCGGCCAGCAGTACCGCTTTGCCGCAGTCGATGCGGCGCCGGCCGACTGGCGTGGCAAGGCGATTTCGCTGACCCTGGCAGGCGGCATCGTCGGTGGTGTGGTCGGCCCGCAGGTCGGCACGCTGACCCGCAACCTGCTCGAGCCCACCTATCTGGCGAGCTATGCCGCGCTGGCCGGATTCGCCGCGCTGGCCATGGCGCTGGCCAGCCGGCTCGCTATCCCGGCCCTGCCGGTAGACCAGCAGCAGGCCGCCGGCCGGCCCCTGCGGGCGATCGCGCGGCAGCCGGAAATCATCGTCGCCGTCCTTGCCGCGGCCTGTGGCTACGCCACCATGAACCTCCTGATGACCGCGACGCCGCTGGCGATGGACATCTGCGGCCTGCCTTTCGCCGACACCGCTTTCATCCTGCAGTGGCACGTCATCGGCATGTTTGCGCCGTCGTTCTTCACCGGCGATCTGATCAAGCGCTTCGGCGTGCTGCCCGTGCTGCTGCTTGGCGCCGCGCTGCTCTTCGTCTGCATCGCCATCGCGTTGTCCGGGGTCAGCCTGATGCACTTCTGGTGGGCCCTGCTGCTGCTCGGTGTCGGCTGGAATTTCCTCTTCGTCGGCGGCACGACGCTGCTCACCGAGGCCTGCCGTCCCGAGGAAAAGGCCAAGGTGCAGGGCAGCAACGACTTCATCGTGCTCGGCGTGCAGGGCGTGACTTCGCTTGCCGCCGGCATGCTGGTCACCGACGGTGGCTGGGCGACGCTGAACGCGCTGGCCCTGCCGATCGTCATGCTGACGGCGCTGGCCAGCCTGCTTCTGTGGTGGTGGCTTTCGCGGGCGAAGGGCGGTGGCCGATCCCGATGACCTCGACGGCCCGTCGAACGATGCCGGCGGGCAAGCCGGAAGGCACCGTGCAAGCGAGGGAAACGGTCACGACTCGCACGATCCGGGACCTTCGTTCACCGTTCATGACCGTTCTGCTGGCGGTCAGCCGCCAGCGCTTGCGGGTAGGCGATGCCGTAATGCCCCGGGGCGAGAATGTTGGCCGGATCGAGGGCGGTCTTGATTTTTTCGTTAAGCCGCTGCAATTCCGGCGCATCGGCGAAGACGGTCTGCCAGCTCTGCAGCCCGGCGCGGTACTGCTGCAACTGCTGGCCGCGCATGTCGTCCAGCAGTTCCTCGTAAAGCAGCTTGCTGTGTGCCGTTTCGTTGGCGTCGTCCTTGTCGTAGATCACGGCCATCAGACAAACCACCGAACGCGGATTCATCAGCAGCATGGCGACGTAGAAGTCGAAGCCATGCGCCGCAAAACGCTTGCGGCAGGTATCGAGGTAAGGCCAGACATGACTGTTGGTAAACGGCAGGATCGGCGCGAACCAGATCAGCCCGCAGCGGTCGCGCGCCGGCTGGATCGCCTGTTGCGGTCGCGGATGGCGGTAGCGGTAATAGGCGTGCCTGACGAAGTATTCCGTCGGGATGCCTTGCAGGATCTTGTGCACGTACGGCGCCGACTCGAGCACCGGTAGCGAGGTACGTGCGACGAGTTCGGTCAGGCGACGAAACAGCGGGTTTTTCCAGGCGCGCTCGATGACTCCCTCGAGCAAGGGCAGCAGCCGGTCCGAAATGAAGATCAGGCGCCCGTACGGCGTCAGTGCCTCGCGCAGCAGCGACCGCTGCAGCCTGACCTGCGCACGTGTGCCGTAGATCCCGCCGGCACAATTCCACGGCGAGATGCCGTACTTGCGCCGCAGGGCCTGCAGGTCGCTGTCGGTCATCGGCCCATCCTGCGGGATCTGCTCGCTGATCCGTTGCGTCAGGATGGTCATCGAAACGAAGTCGTTGATCATGTGCAGCTTGGTATTGACGACGCCGCTCAGCGCCAGGCGGCGAAAGGCGTCGAGCACCTTCGGCAGATGCTCCTCGTCGCGAATTTCGTACACGAAGGAGTTATACGACTCCGGCTTGGGCATCAGCCAGATGCCTGCGCGGGTGATGATGCCGAAGTTGGACTGGGTGAACATTCCCTCCAGATAGGGGCCGACGCCCCACTTGTGCGTGTGCCAGGTCTTGAGCCCGCTGGTTGCGCCGCCGATATGCACCAGTTCGCCGTCGGGCAAGACCACTTCCAGTCCGCACAGATTACCGAAGTGGTCGCCGTAGGGCGTTTCGCCAATGCCACGTTCCAGCGCGTTGCCAATCACGCTTCCCTGCCCGGAGCCATCGGTACAATCGATCCACAGCTTGTAGCCCTTGCTGCGCAGGTGCGCATTGAACTGCTCGTAGGAGACGCCCGGCTCGATCACCGCGTAGGCCAGTTCGTCGTTGACCTCAAGAATGCGATTCATTCGCTCGAGGATCATCACGATGGCGCCGTCCTCGACCGCCAGCGTTGTCCCGTAGCCCCAATTGCGTCCGGTGCTCGACGGCCATAGCTGAATTCGATGCCGGGCGGCGACCCGGACGACGCCGGCAACCTCCTCGGCCGATGCCGGAAAGACGACCGCCGCACACAGGCTTTGCCACGGTATGGTGCATTGCGAGTAGCGCTGCAGTTGGTCGGCGCTGGTGCAGACGTATTCGGTGCCCACGATTCCACGTAGCTCTTCGGCGACCCCTGGGTCGAGGCGTGGGCTGTCGGCGTGACTTGTCATCGGGGTTCCTTCGGTGAAGCGGTGAAGCACGAGCAGTCAGCGCCGGCGACTTCGTGGCGACTGCTCGGCATGTTTCGTCGAGCGGGGCCTGATGGTCCTCGCTTGCGGCCGAGCTTGACCGGCATGGCCGGCACTTTACCGGATCCGGCGTCTGCCGGGTTGGAATAGCGCGGCGGTATCGCGCCGCAACGACAGCGCTTGAAATCGCTGCCGTGTTGGGTCATGATCCGCCGGGCTTACACAGGAGTACAGGCCCCGCTGGCCTGGTGCTCGCCCGACCTTCTCGACCACTGGCGCTGTCGACCCACGTGAATCCCCTGGTGCAGGAACTGTTTCTGGCTTTTCGAAACGTCGTGCGTCAGCGCCGACGCAGCAGTATCGCCGTGGCGGCGGTCGCTTTCGGCATCACCACGCTGTTGCTCGCCGGTGGTTTCATCGAATGGAACCTGATGGGCATGCGCGAGACGACGATCGGTTCCCGACTGGGGCACATTCAGGTCGCCCGACCCGGATACTTCCAGATCGGACAATCGGAGCCTTTCGCCTATCTGCTGCCGCAGAATTCAGCCGACCGAGAAGCCATCGAGAAGTTGCCCGGGGTCAGGCTCAGCGGGGCGCGGATGAGCTTCGGTGGTCTGATCAGCCACGGCGAGTCGACGCTCTCGTTCATTGGTGAGGGTGTCGAGCCGGAGAAAGAGGCGACGCTGTCCAGCACCCTGCTGATCGCCCGGGGCAGTGGACTCTCCGGCGCCGAGCCGAAGGGGATCATCATGGGTCTCGGTCTGGCGGCGAACCTTGGCGTCGACGTCGGTGATCGGGTGGTCCTGCTGGCCAATACACGGGCTGGCGGGATCAATGCCGTCGAGTGCACGGTTCTCGGGCTGTTCTCTACCGTTTCGAAGGCCTACGACGATTCCGCGCTGCAGATGCCGATCGCGACCGCGCGCGAGCTGCTTCGTGTCTCCGGCTCGCACGTCTGGGTACTGCTGCTCGAAAAAACGGAGGATACGCAAGCGGTACTCGCCTCGCTGCGCTCCAGCTTGGCCGATCGGTCACTGGAGTTCGTGCCGTGGAGCGACCTCGCGGACTTCTACAACAAGACCGTCGTGCTGTTCCGCAAGCAGGTCGGGGTGATCGAGGTGATCATCGGCATGATCATCGTGCTGTCGATTGCCAATACCCTGATGATGAACGTCGTCGAACGGACGGGCGAGATCGGCACGGCCATGGCCGTTGGCGTCAAGCGCGCCAAGATCATGCGCCTGTTCCTGCTTGAAGGCCTGCTGCTGGGCATCGTTGGCGGCGCTCTCGGCCTGGTGCTGGGGAGCATTGCCGCGGCCATCATCTCGATGATCGGCATTCCGATGCCACCGCCACCCGGGATGGCCCGCGGCTATACCGCCGAGATACTGGTAAACGCCAGTCTGCTGCTCAACGCCGCGTTGCTGGCCGCTGGCACGACCCTGCTCGCCAGTCTGTATCCAGCCTGGAAAGCGTCCCGGATGATCATCGTCGACGCCCTTCGTTTCAATCGCTAGAGCGGCCCGGCGCGGAGAGACCATGTTCAAGCTTGCCCTGCGCAACGTGTTCCGGCAGAAGGTCCGTACGGCGATGACGCTGGCCGCGATCGTTTTCGGCGTGGTCGGCCTGGTTCTCAGCGGCGGCTTCGTCCAGGATGTATTCATTCAATTGGGCGAAGCGGTGATTCATTCCCAGTCCGGCCACCTGCAGCTGACCCGCTCGGGGTTCTTCAAGCACGGCTCGCGGGCGCCGCACGAGTACATGATCGACGACGTGGCGGCGGTCAAGAGCAGCATCGCGGCGCTGCGCCAGGTCGACGACGTGATGGGGCGCATTTACTTCTCCGGCCTCCTGAACAACGGCAAGACCGATCTCTCGATCATCGGCGAGGGCGTCGAGCCCGATCGCGAAAGCCGACTCGGCACGCACATCGTGATCACCGCCGGCCGCCAGCTCCGCGGCGATGACCGGCAGGGCGTGATGCTCGGTGAGGGCCTCGCTCGCGCCGCGCGACTGGTGCCGGGCGACCAGGTCACGATTCTCCTAAACACCGCCGATGGCGCGCTGAATACCGCGGATTTTGTCGTCGTCGGCGTCTTCCAGTCCTATTCCAAGGAGTTCGACGCACGTGCCGTACGCATTCCGCTGGCCGCCGCGCAGTCGCTGCTCACGACCAGCGGCGTCAATGCCATCGTCGTCTCACTCAAGCAAACGACCGACACCGAGGCGGTTGGCGCGCGCCTGGCGCAGGGCTTCGACCCGACGATCTTCGAATTGCTCACCTGGCAGCAACTCAACGACTTCTACGAGAAGACCGTCGTCCTCTACAAGCGCCAGTTCGGCGTGCTGCAGCTGATCGTCCTGCTGATGGTGCTGCTCAGCGTCGCGAACAGCGTCAATATGACGGTTTTCGAACGGGTCGGAGAGTTCGGAACGATGATGGCGCTCGGTGACCGGCCCGAACATGTCTTCCGCCTGGTAATCGTCGAGAATACGATCGTCGGTCTGGTCGGCGGCCTGCTCGGGGTCGCACTCGGGATCGTGCTGGCACTGGTGATCTCGGCAATCGGCATACCGATGCCGCCCCCGCCGAATGCCAACCTCGGCTATACCGCCCTGATCCGCATCCTGCCCCAGGAGATCGCCACGGCTTTCGCGGTAGGTTTCATCGCCACCGTCGGCGCATCGATTCTCCCCGCCCGACGAGTGATCCGGATCCCGGTGGTCGATGCCCTGCGCCAGTGCGTCTAGTCGGGACAGTGGCGGACAGGCGTGCCGCCGGCTCCTTGCCAGGCGTCATGGTGCTCGCGGTGCCGGCCCGCCGGCGCGCGGCGGTTCGCCCTTGACGGCGGAGACGATGACCATCGTGATCGGCATCGATCGCTGGCATGGGTCGCGCCGTGGCCGACCTTGAAGCAACGCCCCCTTTGTGCCAGACTCGCTGCTCGCTGAACGGCCGTGGCGTTTCAGGCCGTGGAGTGGGTCAAGCATGCGCCGCTCGACATAGCCGGCATCGGCTGGCGCCCAGTCAGTCCGGATGGTTGCCGCCAGGCGCGGGGGTGGTCCCGGTTCGGCGAGCGCACTTTGACGGCGATCGTTGCCGAAGGAGCGCAAGAGGGCTGCCCAGAGTGTCGGTTTTTTTTACACTTGCCCCAGGCGGGTGATGGCAGAAGGAACAAGAAAAACTAACAATTGCCATTAATCCAAAGAGTTACGTTATATCGTCAGGGCCTGGCATGCCGCTTGCTAATAAAAGGGTGCAGGTTGCTTCCAAGAATCTACTACTAGGTAACTAGGTCACTACACAAGAGAGGTGTTTAAATGAACAAGAAACTAATCGCACTGTCGCTGGCCGCTGGTCTGGGCATGGCAAGTGCGCCTGCTTCCGCGGTGGTGGTCGCAGGAATCGACTTCGGGGCGCTCGGCGCAGTGCCAGCCCACCTGGAGACGATGACACTTGCCCAGCAGTTCATCAATCCGGCGACGACCCCTGCTGGAACCGGTACCGGTACCGGCTACGGCTACATCACCACGATCAACGGCAACAACAACTACTGCACCGCGGGTGGTGGCTGTGGCCTGTACTACACGGTGGATTACAGCGGCGGAACCTTCACCTCGCCGACGACCGTCGAGTTTACCGGTACGGACGTCAATGTCTATTACCTGAACGGTCCGTTCCTCAACCTGCTGAGCCAGAATTCGCCGGCCAACGTGACGGCGATCCAGGCCGGCACGCTCTACGCGAAAATGGTCGGTCACCCCAATCTCGGTGGTGGCGCGTCACCGGCAGCGGTCAGCGTCTCGTCGGGTAACCTCAGTGGTGCGTCGCTGAACTTCTTCGGCAACGGCCTGCTCGACATCGTCGCCGGTGCTGGCAATGCCGCCTTCGAGACCTTCCTCGACGGCAATGGCGTGCCCGACGCGGTCGGCGGTTTCGCCGATCTTGCCTACACCGAGTCGGTCAACAACTTCGTGCTCAATCCCTTCGACATCTCGAGTGGTCTGACGGTTGGTTGTAGCACCGGTACCGCAGCCTCTGGTCAGTGGTGTCTGCAGGGCACGCTGAATACCCGCGGCATCGCCGAAGTACCGGAGCCCGGTACGCTGGCGCTGCTGGCCCTCGGTCTGCTGGGTGGCGGTATGGTCGGACGCCGTCGTCGCGGCTGATTCGCAGTTGCCTTCGGGTAGTAGAGAAGGGCGCCGTTGGCGCCCTTTTTTTTTGTGTGCGCCCGGCAGGGCGCACTTACTTGGAGGTGCAAGTCCTCTACTCGCCCGACAAGGGGAAGAGTTAGCTGAAAGGCAAGGGTGTCGCGGGCGACTGTGAATTTGGAGGAAGCCGAAGGCAAAGCGCTGGCCTGACGAACAGGAAGCGGCTACGAGTCGGCGTAGCGGGGTGAGGTGTCGCCTATCATCAAAGCCCGAAACCTGTACGGAACGCTACGACGTAGATCCGACAGGCATAAGCGTGAAGGTGGGTGCGCAATACCCGGGGAGATCTGCATGCGTGCCTTGTGCTACCGACGTCGAGAGGTGCCGGGATGCGCGTTCAGAAGTCAGCCGAAGGCATGGTAGGTTGGGGACGAAGCGGAGTGCCCGAGAAGAACTCTGACCGAAGGCCTGAACATCGAACAACGCGATTAGGACATTCGACCTCGATGCAAATCGATGAAGCAATAAAGCAGGCAACTGCACCTGACACGGAGGGAGGCGGACGGATTTCGCCATTGACCGAGTTGGGCGCTGAGGTTGGCACGGTGGCGGATGGGCAAACGAAAGCGGAAGGGCTGCGGCAAGGGATGGACGCCGTGGTCGAACGAAGCAAGCTCTGGCAAGCGTATGAGCGGGTACTGCGGAACAAGGGCGCGGCAGGAGTCGATGGACTCACCGTGTTCGAACTCAAGGCATGGCTGCAACAGCACTGGCCAAGCGTCAAGAGAGCACTTCTGGCAGGCGACTATTTGCCAGCGGCAATCCGGAAAGTGGAAATGCCGAAACCCAAAGGCGGGGTACGGATACTGGGTATCCCGACGGTGCTGGATCGACTGATCCAGCAAGCGCTGCTGCAAGTTCTACAACCGGCATTTGAGCCTGAATTCTCCGAACACAGCTACGGGTTCCGACCGGGCCGCAATGCATGGCAAGCGGTGCAACGAGCGCAAGGCACTATCAGGGAGGATCACCGTTGGGTGGTCGACCTCGACTTGGAGAAATTCTTTGACCGGGTAAATCACGACATTCTGATGTCGAGAGTGGCGCGCCGGGTAGAGGATGAACGGGTTCTGAAACTGATCCGGCGTTACCTGGAAGCGGGCATGATGTCAGACGGAACGGTCAGCGCAAGGACGGAAGGCACGCCGCAAGGCGGACCGCTGTCACCGTTGCTGTCGAACATCCTCCTGACCGACTTGGATCGCGAACTGGAGCGCCGGGGGCATCTGTTCTGCCGCTATGCCGATGACTGCAACATCTACGTCAAACGCGAAATGGCAGGGCAGCACGCGATGGAGGCGATGACCGAATATCTGGAGAAGAAATTGAAGCTTCGGGTCAATCGGGACAAGAGCGCCGTCGCACGGCCTTGGCAGCGGAAGTTTCTGGGGTATAGCGTCACACGGCACAAGCAGGCACGTCTGAAGATCGCGGCTGGCAGTGTGAAGCGGCTGAAAGACAAAGTGCGTGAAATCGTCGTCGGGAATGCCTTTCGCAACCTCGGCCAAACGATCAACGCCCTTAACCCCGTGCTGCGCGGCTGGACATCCTATTTCCGGCTGACCGAGGTAATAGGTGTGCTGCAGGACTTGGACGGATGGATACGGCGCAAACTGCGTTGCCAGCTCTGGCGGCAATGGAAGCGTCCGGCCACCCGTAACAAGCGATTACAGGCGCGAGGGTTGGACGGGACGCGAGCATGGAGAGCGGCAAGCAACGGACGTGGCCCCTGGTGGAACGCCGGTGCGAGCCATATGAACGCGGCCTATCCCAAACGCTTTCTTGACACATTGGGGTTGGTTTCGTTGCTGGCTACTCAGCGACGCTTCCAGCAGGTTTGATGAACCGCCGTATGCGGAACCGCACGTACGGTGGTGTGAGAGGGCGACGGGGGTAACTTCGTCCCCTACTCGATCTCGGTTTGCTCGGCCAGGCGTATCACGGAGCTTCGATAACGGGGCTTCGATAGTACCGAGCGTCGAGTCTACAGAGCTTCGAGTTCGCGCGCGTAGCGCTGCCAGTTGGCGACATAGTGCTCGGCGCTGTGTCGCAGGCGCTCGACTTCCTCGCTGCCGAGTTGGCGAACTACCTTGCCGGGCGAACCGACGATCAGCGAATGGTCGGGGAACACCTTGCCTTCCGGGACCAGCGTGTTGGCGCCGACGATGCAGCCCTTGCCGATCACCGCATGGTTGAGCAGCACCGAGCCGATGCCGATCAGCGAACCGTCGCCGATGGTACAGCCGTGCAGCATCACGAGGTGGCCGACGGTGACGTCGCGGCCGACGGTCAGTGGCACGCCTTCGTCGGTGTGCAGCACCGAGTTGTCCTGGATGTTGCTGTTCTCGCCGATGCTGATCGGGTCGTTGTCGCCGCGCAGCGTGGCGTTCCACCAGATCGATGCATTACGCGCCAGGCGAACATCGCCGATGACGATCGCGGTTGGGGCGACCCAGCTGCGCGGGTCGAGCTGCGGGCGGCGGCTGCCGATGGCGAAGATGGGCATGGCGTAGGTCTCGCGGTCGTTTCGGAGCACGGATTGTAGCGCCTGCCGGCCTATTGGTGGCGCAGCGCGTCGATCGGGTCGAGCGCGGCAGCGCGGCGTGCCGGATAGTAACCGAAGAAGATGCCGATGCCGGCGGCGACGCCGAAGGCAACCAGCACCGAGGCGCCTGAAATGACGATCACCATGTCGATCATGGTGTTGATCAGCAGCGCGCCGGCGATGCCGAGCAGCAGTCCGATCAGGCAGCCGGCGACCGAGATCATCAGCGCTTCGAGCAGGAACTGCGCGAGGATGTCCTTCTGCCTGGCGCCGATGGCCATCCGGATGCCGATTTCGCGCGTTCGTTCGGTCACCGAGACGAGCATGATGTTCATGATCCCGATGCCGCCGACCAGCAGCGACACCGAAGCGATCGCACCGAGCAGGACCGACATCACGCGCGTCGTTTCGGCCGCCGAATCAGCGGCCGCGGTCAGGTTGCGGACGTAGAAATCGTTGTCCTGCCCGTCGCGCAGCCGGTGGCGCTGGCGGAGCAGGGCGATCATGCCCGCTTCGACCGCCGGCATTGCCTCGGCCGAGCTGGCCTGGACCATGATCAGCCGCACCGAGCCCGGGAAAGGCGTGCCGAAGATCTTGCGCTGGGCGGTAGTCAGCGGCACGATCACGGTGTCGTCCTGGTCGCGGCCGTCGAGATTTTGCCCTTTCTGGCCGAGCACGCCGATCACCACGAAGGGACTCTGCTGGATGCGGATCGCCTTGCCGACCGGATCTTCGGCGCCGAACAGGTTGTCGGCGGTGGTCTGGCCAATCAGTGCCACACGGGTCGCCGAGCGGACATCCGAGTCGCCGAAGGGATGACCGCTGGCGATCGTCCACGCGCGGGCGTCGAGGTAGGCGGGCGTCGTGCCGACCACTGTCGCGCTCCAGTTGTTCGGGCCGTGCACCAGTTGCTGTCGTCCCTGATGGACCGGCGCGACCTGGCTGACGCCGTCGAGTTCGGCGATCGCCTCGGCGTCGCCGACGTTCAGCGACGGGCCGCCGCCACCGCCGCTGCGCAGGCCTCCGGCGCTGGTCGAACCGGAGATCAGGATGTACAGATTGCTGCCCATGGTGCTGATGGTTTGCGCGACGGCATATTGGGCTCCCTGGCCGATGGCCATCATCAGCACCACCGAGCCGACGCCGATGACCATGCCGAGCATGGTCAGCGCGGTGCGCAGGCGGTTGGCGCCCATCGCGTACCACGCTTCGCCGAGCATCGCCTTCAGCATCGGGCGAGCGCCCCGGCTGGCGTCGTGATGTCGCTGACGATCAGCCCGTCGAGAAAGCGGACCTGCCGCTTCGCGTGGGCGGCGATGTCGGCCTCGTGGGTGACCAGCAGGATGGTGATGCCGTCGCGGTTGAGTTGGGCAAAAAGCGCCATGATCTCTTCGCTGGTATGGCTGTCGAGGTTGCCGGTCGGTTCGTCGGCGAGGATCAGCTGTGGCGAGTTGACCAGTGCGCGGGCGATCGCCACGCGCTGCTGCTGACCGCCCGAGATGCGGCTGGGCAGCGAGTCGGCGTAGGCGTGCAGGCCGACACGCTGCAGTTCCTGTCGCGCCCGCCGCCGTCGCTGCTCGCGTTCGACGCCGGCATAGACCAGCGGCAGGCCGACGTTGTCTTCGAGGTTCATCCGCGGCAGCAGGTTGAAACCCTGGAAGACGAAACCGAGGGTCCGGTTGCGCAGCGCCGCCAACTCGTCGTCGCCGAGATGGGCGACGTTGCGGCCAGCGAGGAAATAGTCGCCGCTGCTCGGTGTGTCGAGGCAGCCGAGCAGGTTCATGAAGGTCGACTTGCCGGACCCGGACTGCCCCATGATCGCCACGAACTCGCCGGCGTCGACGCCCAGATCGACGCCCCTGAGCGCCGGGAATGGTCCGGCGGCAGTGCGATAGGACTTGCCTAGCCCGACGACCCGAATCAGTGGCTGCGACATCAGAACAAGCGCATGCCGATGCTGCTCGGCTTGCCGCCCGCATTGCCGTGGTTCTCGCCGACGACCACCCGGTCGCCGGCTTTCAGGTCGCCGCCGAGCACTTCCGTGTTGCGGTTGTCGGTGATCCCGAGCAGCACGTTCACCGCTTTCAGGCGGCCGTTGTCGATCACGTGTACGGTGCCGCTGTTACCGGCGCCCTTGGCGTCCCTCGCGCGATCACCGGAACGCGTCGGCACCGTCGTCTTGCCATTGCTCTTGTCGTCGGCGTCGACCGGTGGTTTGAAACGCAGTGCGGCGTTGGCGACCAGCAGGACATCGTCGCGGCTGGCGACAGCGATGCTGACGTAGGCGGTCATGCCGGGGAGCAGGATGTGTTCAGGGTTCGAGAGCGAGACGCGGACGTTGTAAGTGACGACGTTCTGCTGGCTGGTCGGGTTGAGGCGGATCTGCTGTACGGCGCCTTCGAAACTCCGGTCGGGGAAGGCGTCGACCGTGAAACGGACCTTCTGTCCCTCCCTGATCTTGCCGATATCGGCTTCGGCGAAGCTCGAGTCGATGCGCATTTCGGACAGGTCCTGGGCGATCTTGATCAGCGTCGGCGTCTGCAGGCTGGCGGCGACGGTTTGCCCGAGGTCGACGACGCGGTCGACGACGACGCCCGAGACCGGCGAGCGGATGGTGGTATAGCGCAGGTTGACCCGGTCCTTGTCGGCGGCGGCCCTGGCCTGCGCCAGTTGTGCCTCGGTCGACCGGCGCGCCTGCACCGCCTGCTCGAGTTCCTGGCGCGACACGTACTCCTGCGCGAACAGCGCCCGCATGCGCGCTTCATTGGCCCGTGCCAGGTCCAGCGCCGCCGACACATTGAGCACATTGGCGGCCGACTGTCGCGCCTGCGCCGCCAGCAGCGAGTCGTCGAGTTCGAGCAGCGGCTGTCCCTTCTCGACCTTGTCATTGAAATCGACATACAGCCTGGTCACCGTCCCGGAAACCTGCGTGCCGACGTTGACCAGCACCACCGGGTTGAGGGTGCCATTGGCGGAGACCGTCTGGGTGACGTTGCCCCGCTCGACCGTCTGCAGCTTGTAGCGCTGTTCGGGTGTCTGGGCGGCGTTGTGGCTCTGCCAGTAGACGGCGCCGGCGGTCAGGGCGACCAGCACGACGGCGATGGCCGATTTTCCGGGCGAAATTGTCATGGGTTGCGGTTTTTCCGATCGCGGCCGACCGACAGCAACAGGCTGCTGTCGAGAATGCCTATGGCTCTGGCCAGCGTGGCGCGCGAGACGTGCCAGTCGAGCATCGCCTGGATGCGTTGCAGGCGGGCCGTGGCAAGCGCGCTCTGGGCGTTGAGGACGTCGAGGATATTGCCGACGCCGGCCTTGTAACGGCCAAGCGCGACGCGCTCGGACTGCTCGGCGCTGGCCAGCAGGTCGACGGTGCTCCTGATCGTCTGGCTGGCGGTGCTCAGGCTCTGGTACGCCTCCCAGACGTCGAGCGCCACCTGTTGGCGGGTGTCGTCCAGGCGGGCTGCCTGGACATCGCTTCTCGCTTCGGCAGCGCGGATGTTGTAAGTGGTGTTGAAACCGGAAAAGATCGGCACGCTGAAGGTCAGGCCGATGGCGTTGCCGTGGCTCGACAGCTCGCCGAGATCCTGCCATTGCGGTCCGCCGCTCAGCGAGATGGTCGGCCGGCCGGCGGCGCGTGCGTAGGCGATGCCGGCCTGTGCGGCCCGCAGTTCGGCTTCTGCCGCTTTCATGTCGGGGCGACGTTCGCGTGCCTCGGCGATCAGCGCGGCGACGTCGCGGTCGAAGCTCGCGTCGAGCGCCGATTCGGGCGCTACCGCAGGGATCTCGTCAAGTCGCAGTGGCTGGTCGGCATCGAGTCCCATTACCTTGGCCAGGCGGCCGAGCGCGTTGCGCAGTACGCCCTCGGTCCTGATCCGGTTGAGCGTCGCCTGTGACCAGGCGGTCTGCGCTTGCAGGCGGTCGGCGGGCGTGCCGCTGCCGACTCGGTAGCGTACCTCGGCGGCCGACAGGCTCTCGCGGCTCGCCTTTTCCGACTGTGTTGCCGCGGTGACCGCGGCGCGCGCAGCCTGGGTGTTGTAGTAAGCCTGCAGGGCGTCGAGAAAGACACTCTGGACGGTCGCGTCGAGGGTCGCCGCGGCGGCGCTGAGCAACTGTCGTGCCACTTCGAGATTGGCCGAGCGGGCGCCGAAGTCGACCAGCAGCCACGACAGCGTCAGTGCGGCACCGCGCTGGCTGACAGCGCGCGAATCGATCCTGGCGCGACTGGCGGTCAGGCGCGCATCGAGTGTCGGCAGAAAATCGGTCTGCGCCAGACCGACCTGCGCCGCCTGGACGCGGGCAACGGACCACAGCTCGCGCGTACGCGGATTCTTGCACAGCGCCAGGTCGATGACTTCGAGCACACCATAGGCGCCATCGGCCGGCAGCGCCTGGCACGGCAGGTTACTGCTGCCCGGCGTGACGGGCGCGAGCATCGGACGCGGCGGGGTGATGGCGCGAGTGTCGAACGGATCACTGGCTTCCAGGGCCGCCAGGGTGGCAGGAAAGGCAGCAAACAGCGTGGCGATGGCAGCGATGGCGGCGATTGGACGAGCGGCGGATGGTCGTGCCGAGCTCGGTCGGGATGTGGTGTGGGCCATTTTTCGCTAGTATAGCCAAGCTCGTGGTGATCGCGACGGGTCGCTGTCGGTGATCCACGACGCGCCCGCTTGGGCAGCGGCTGCACCGTCATCGGCGACCATCGGACGGGCCGTGATTCAAACAACCAGGGCCATCCACAGTGCTACTCGACAAACGCGACAGATGACCACCGACGCCCTGCGTGGCCGGCCCGCCCGGAATTGCCGGCGCGAGGCGGCGGCGAGCAGCTCGCCGAGCCGCATCCGGCCGCGGCGGTAGGGGCCGGCGATGCCGTGGATGGAGATTCTCAGCCTGCTCGGCATGCTGGCCGCGGGCTGGTTCTGGATCGACAGCTTCCGGGCACGTGACGCGGGTATCCGCGCCGCACGTGCGGCCTGTGCTGCCGACGATCTGCAGCTGCTTGACGATACCGTCGCACTCGGATCGCTGCGCCCGGCTCGTGACGATGAGGGCCGGCTGCGCCTGCGTCGGATCTATCATTTCGAGTATAGCGATACCGGTGACAATCGCCGCAACGGTCATGTCACCCTGCTCGGCAGCGAGCTGTTGATGCTGCATCTGCCGCGCGCGCCGGCGTCCGGGCTGCCGCCGGCGTCGACCTCGGGCGAGCCGGCAGATCGTTCGTGGCCACGCCTGCCGTCGTGAACTATCTGGCGCACGCGCTGCTGGCGGGGCCGGACGACGACTATCGCCTGGGCGGCTTGCTCGGCGACTTCGTCAAGGGGCCGCTGCCGCCAACGCCGTCGGCGCTGGGCGCAGAGGTGCTGCACGGGCTGGTGTTGCACCGGCGGATCGACAGCTTTGCCGACGCGCATGTCGCCTTCCGTCGTAGCCGGCAGCGGATCAGTGCCGAGCGCCGCCGCTACAGCGGGATCATCATCGACCTGTTCTACGACCACTTTCTTGCGGTGCACTGGGGGCGCTTTTCCGAACAGGCGCTCGAAGCCTTTACGGCCGGCGTTTACGCCCTGCTGGCGCGGCACCGATTGCCCGAGCGCCTGGCGCAGATACGGCCCCGGATGCGCGCTGACGACTGGCTCGCCAGCTATCGCGAGCCGGCGGCGGTTGGCCGGGCGCTCGACCAGATCGCCAGCCGGCGCGTCAGACCGGGCAACAGCCTGGCCGGTGCCGGCGTCGAGCTGGGCGCCGCTTACGGCGACTTCGAGAGCGACTTCCTCGAGTTCTTTCCGGCCGCGATGGCTTTCGCCGAACAGTTTCGGCGCGCGGCGGGGTTGGCCGCGGATGCTCCCCGGCCGGCAGCGTCTGGTGGTGGCGCGCTCGGGCAGCGCCTTGCGAAGTGCTGACGAGGAGAACGCGATGGCGCCGGCCGACGCCGGCGGCCGGCGGCGTCATCCGGGCAGCTCGCCGGATGGCAAGGCGTCTTGACCGCCACATGCCATGGCAATATGCACCTGGCCGGCGGCACGGCCACCGCGGGCGGCTATTGTCGATCGCTGGCCGAGGCGGCCATGGTGTGGACAATTCCGGCTTCTTCGCCGATTATTGTGCGCTCCGGAGCCCGCAATCGCGCCGGCGTCGGCCATCGCCGCTTGGCGCGGGGCGGGCCGATGCCGGCGAGGGCTTGCGCAGGCCGGCACGTGCGCTGGCAGTCTGCCGACTCGCATCGGCCGCCGGCGGTGTCGTGGATGGCTGCCGATCGGGGGCGGCCGCTGGCCGTGCAGTCGGGGATCGACCGGCCTTGAATCCGCAGCAGGTGACGAGAGCCTGCCGGCAGGCCAGCCGCTGGTCGACAGCACGTGCCGTCCAACTCCGGGTTCGCCCAGTGTGGAGACAGTGAAATGCAAAGATGCACCAAGTGCCTGGTGCCCGATAGCGTTCCCGGAGTGGCATTGTCCGCCGACGGCACATGCAACCTCTGTCGCGACGAAAGGGCGCTGGCCGCCGAGGTGGCCCTGGCCGAAGAAGCGCGTCGTGGCTATGAGGCCGATTTCCACAAGACCCTGGCCGACTGCCGTGGGCAGGGCGAATACGACTGCCTGGTGCCGCTCAGTGGCGGCAAGGACAGCGTCTATCTCCTCTACCGGCTGAGCGTCGAGCTCAAGCTCAAGGTGCTGGCGTTCACCGTCGACATCAATATCCCCGCGCTGGCCTGGGACAACATCAAGCGTGCCTTGCGCAAGCTGAATATCGATCACATCAGCTATTCGCCCGAACATCGGTTCTACAGGAAGGTCTTCCGCTATCTGCTCTGCAATCAGGAAGAGCGCGGTGCGGTGTACACGCTTTCCTACGTCTACGCGCCGCTTTTCGAGGGTGACGCGATCAAGCTGGCGATCGCCAAAGGCATCCCGCTGGTGCTCGCCGGCTACTCGCCCGGTCAACCCGAGCCCGAGCGGATGCTCTACGAGTTCTCGCGGCAACTGCTCTGCGAGACCGACTGGACACCGCCGGAGCTGGCGACCTGCGGCGAGTTCAGCGCCGAGGAACTGGGCCGCTTCTACAACCCGCGCAGCTATCCGGCGGCAACGCAGGTGCCGCGCTATCTCGCGCCATTCCACGCCTGGCCCTACAACCAGGAGGAAATCATGCGCAAGGTGGTCGAGCATGGTCTGGTAGCCACCAGCAAGCACGCCAACCCGATCCACAGCAATTATCCGATCAACTGGCTGCTGATGTATTCGGATCTGCGGACCTTTGGCTACAACCCGTACGCGCCGGAATTCTCCAGCCTGATCCGGCATGGCAAGGCCAACCGCAACTATTGGCGGCTGATGGGCCCGGTCGTCGATTTCCTGATCCGCAAGCGCCTCGGCCCGGGGCGAGAGGTGACTCGCAGCATGAACTGGCTGGGCTTGACTGCCGACGATCTGCGCATCACCCGGCCGCGCGGAGCGTATGACCCGGTACTGGAGCCGCGATGAGCGGATGTACTGGGCGGCACCGGGCGATCGGACGCCGGCGAGGCTTGGCGTGAGCAGCGCACCAGCGCGCGACGCGGCCATCGAACGCAGCGGCTGGACGGTGCCCGGGATGCTGCTCGCACGCAGCCTGCTGACCCCCGACGACATCGCCCTGTGCCAGATCTCGCAGGCCTCGCCAGCCGGCGGCGAGTGGCTTGGCACGACCTGGAGTGCCTACCGCGAGGCGGTCGCCGCGCTCAGTGGCGGCTTCGCCAGGCTTGGTCTGCTGGCGGGCGAGCGGGTCGGGATCATGGCGCCGAGTTGTCGGGAGTGGGATTTCGCGCAACTCGGGATTCTCGCTGCCGGCGGTGTCGCGGTCGGTCTCGATCCGCACGGTCTCGACCAGCACGTCCGCGAGATCGCCCGTCGCTGCCAATTCGCCGGCCTTGTGCTGGCTCACCCGGCGCAGCTCGACAAGCTTGACGAGCAAACGCGGCAAGCGCTTCGCTTCGTCGTCTGCCTCGATGCGGCCGCTGCCGCAGGTGTCGTGCCGCTCGCCGAACTGCTCGCCGAAACCAGTACCAGCGACGACTGGAATCGGGCGCAGGCGGACGCACCGGCGACGATCATCTTCACCTCGGGAACCACCGGTGAGCCCAAGGGTATCGAGTACAGTCACCGGCAGATCTGCCTCGCCGCCGCGGCGATCCTCGCCGCCTATCCGGAAGTCGCCGAAGGCAGTCGCCTGGCCTGCTGGCTGCCCCTATCGAACCTTTTTCAGCGAATGATCAATCTAAGCGCCATCGGTCGTGGCGCGCAAACCTATTACGTCGCAGACCCACGCCAGGTGATGCTCTACGTCAAGAGCATCGAGCCGTCGCTGTTTATCGGCGTGCCGCGGTTTTTCGAGAAACTGCACGCCGGTATCGAGGAGGTCCTCTCGCAACAGCCGCGCTGGCAACAGAGGCTGGTGCGGTGGGCCTTGCAGGTCGGTGACCGGCGAGCGGCCGCCGAACGCGCCGGACAGCGGCCAGTGATCGGCCTGCGCCTGCAGTTCATCGCCGCCAACTGGCTGGCGCTCGGCAAGTTGCGCAGTGTCCTGGGTAGTGAGCTGCGCTTCATGATCAGCGGCTCGGCGCCGATGCCGGTCTGGCTGCTCGAACGCTTTCATGCCATGGGTCTGCCGATTCTCGAAGCCTACGGGATCAGCGAGAACATCATCCCGGTGTCACTCAATCGGCCGGACTGCTTCCGCTTCGGCACGGTCGGCAAGGCCTTGCCGGGCAGCGAAGTCCGTCTCGCGGAAGACGGTGAACTGCTGGTGCGCGGAGCCGGCGTCTTCGCCGGCTATCTCGGCGACGACAAGGGCGCCGTGCCAGACCCGCTCGATGCGGCGGGTTACCTGGCGAGCGGCGACTACGCCAGCATCGACGCCGACGGTTTCATCACCCTGGTTGGCCGCAAGTCCGACATCTTCAAGACTTCGACCGGACGCCGGATCGCGCCGGTGAGTGTCGAGAGCGTCCTGCAGCAGGTGTCCGGGATCGACCACGTGCTTGTCTTCGGCGCCCGCCGGCCGCAGCCGGTGGCGCTGCTGGTGCTTACCGAGGCAGCGTGGCAGGCGGGCCGGCAGGAGTCGTTCACCCGCCTGCGCGCGCAGCTCGCCGCAGCCAGTGGCGTACTACCCGCCTACCAGCGCCCGGCTGGCCTGCTGATCACGGCGCAGGCGCTGACCATCGAGGGCGGCGAACTGACGGCCAACCTGAAGCTGCGCCGGCAGGTCATCGAAGCGAAGAAGGCGGCGGCGTTGAGCGCGCTCTTTGCGCGCATCGACGGCGCACCGGGAGCCTCTTTTGAAGCCTGGGCGGAGGACAATCGCGCTTTCTATTGCAGCCCATGAAGAACTACTTCATTACCGGCGCCACCGGAGCGATCGGCAGCGCCCTGATTCCCATCCTGCTGGACGACCCCGATACGCAGGTCTGCCTGCTGCTGCGGGCCGCCTCGGCCGAGAATCTGGCCGAACGCCTGGAGTCGCTGTATCGCTTCTGGCAGATCGGCGCGGCGGATGTCGCGACCCGCCAGCGCGTGCGCGTTCTGCGTGGCGACGCCACGCGACCTGGTTTCGGTCTCGATGACGACGCTTACCACCAGCTCGCTGCCGATAGCACGCACATCGTCCACTCCGCCGGCAACGTTCGGATGAACCTACCGATCGAAAAGGCGCGTCGCTCGTCGCTCGATTCCGCACGGCAGATCATCGCCCTGGCGCACGGCTGCTCGCATCTGGAGAAAGTCGAATTCGTCAGCACGGTCGGTGTCGGTGGTCGCACGCACGGGCTGGTTGCCGAGGAATGGTTGCTTGGCGACCGCGGATTCCACAACACCTACGAGCAGGCCAAGGCGGAGGCAGAGGAAATCGTTCGCGGCGAGCTTGAACGCGGTCTGCCGCTGACCGTGCATCGGCCGAGCATGGTGGTCGGCGACAGCGGCAACGGCCGGATCATTCATTTCCAGGTGTTCTACCACCTGTGTGAATTCCTCTCGGGCGGTCGCACCTTCGGCCTGTCGCCTAATTTTGGCGGCGCGCGACTCGATATCGTTCCCGCCGACTACGTTGCCCGGACCATCGCCTGGTCGAGCACGACGACCGCCAGCACTGGCCGCATCGTTCATTCCTGTTCGGGACCGACGCTGGCGCTGCCGCTGACACCGTTGCGCGAACGCGTTCGCGAGATCTTTGCCCGCTCGGGTCGTCGCCTGCCACCGCTGATCAACCTGCCGACCAGCGTGTTCAAGGGCATCCTCGGCGCGGCGAGCTGGCTGATGCCGGCCGAGGCCAGGCGCGCGGTCAGGACGCTGCCGGTATTCCTCGATTACCTGGCGACCGAACAGAGCTTCGCCAATCACCGCACGCAGCAACTGCTGGCCGCCGCCGGCCTTGCTGTGCCGGCGCCCGAGCAATACCTCGAGCAGGTTCTCGCCTACTATCTCGATCGCTCCGCGCGGCATGCCTGATGCCGGGAGGATGCGAGGCGGATCGCTGCCGGGCGGGAAGGGAAGGGCGACGGGCGGGCGGCAAGACAGGAACGACCGCGCCAACCATGGCTGGCGCCCGCCACGGTTGGCAAGCGCGCCATGGCAACACGGCTGGCAAGCGGCAATCAGCCCTCGCGCGAGGCGCGCCGGCGTTCGTTGTCGGTGAGCAGACGCTTGCGGATGCGGATGTTCTTCGGGGTGATTTCGACCAGCTCGTCGTCGGCGATGAATTCGACCGCCGACTCGAGCGTCAGCGCGACCGGCGGCACCAGGCGCACTGCCTCGTCGGTGCCCGAGGCGCGGATGTTGGTCAGTTGCTTGCCCTTGATCGGATTGACCACCAGATCGTTCTCGCGGCTGTGGATGCCGATCACCATGCCCTCGTACAGCCGGTCTCCGGGACTGCTGAACATGCGCCCGCGATCCTGCAGTTTCCATAGCGAATAGGCCACCGCTTCGCCACGTTCGCCGGAAATCAGGACGCCGTTGCGACGACCCGGGATGTCGCCCTTGACCGGTGCGTACTCGTCAAAGACGTGGCTGATCAGGCCGGTGCCACGGGTCAGGTTGAGAAACTCGCCCTGGAAACCGATCAGACCACGCGCCGGAATCCGGTATTCGAGGCGGACGCGACCGCGGCCATCCGAGGACATGTCCTGGAGGTCGCCGCGACGATAGCCAAGGGCTTCCATGACACCGCCCTGATGCGACTCCTCGACGTCGAGCGTAAGCATTTCGTACGGTTCGCAGGCTTCGCCGTCGATCTCCTTGATGATCACCCGCGGGCGGCCGACGGCGAGTTCGTAACCTTCGCGACGCATGGTTTCGAGCAGAATCGTCAGATGCAGCTCGCCGCGTCCGGAAACCAGAAAGCTGTCGGTTTCGGACGTCTCCTCGACCCGCAGCGCCATGTTGGTCAGCAACTCCTTGCGCAGGCGCTCGCCAATCTGGCGGCTGGTGACGTACTTGCCCTCGGTGCCGGCATAAGGCGAGTTGTTGACCATGAAGGTCATGTTCAGCGTCGGTTCGTCGATGCGCAGCATCGGCAGCGCTTCGGGCTGTTCGGTGGAAGTGATCGTGCAACCAATCGACAGGTCTTCGATGCCGGTCACCAGCACGATGTCGCCAGCTACCGCTTCGTCCAGTGACACCCGTTCCATGCCCTGGAAACCGAAGACCTGGTTGACCTTGGCCGTTTTTGGCGCGCCATGCTCGAACCTGCCTTCGGCGTCGGCCTGACCATACATCACCAACACCTGCTGCGCCGGTTGCAGGCGGCCGCGCTGCAAGCGGCCAATGCCGATGCGACCGACGTAGCTCGAGTAATCGAGCGCTGAAATCTGAAGTTGCAGCGGGCCATCGATCTCGTCGGCGTGCGGGGGCGAAACGTGCTCGAGGATGGTCTCGAACATCGGCCGCATGTCGGGCGAGGGCTTGGCCAGATCCAGGGTCGCATAACCGTTGATCGCGGACGCGTAGATCACCGGAAAGTCGAGTTGCTCGTCGGTCGCGCCGAGCTTGTCGAACAGGTCGAAGGTATGGTCGACCACCCAGTCCGGCCGCGCGCCGTCGCGGTCGATCTTGTTGATCACGACGATCGGCTTCAGGCCGAGGGCGAGTGCCTTCTTGGTGACGAAGCGGGTCTGCGGCATCGGCCCCTCGACGGCGTCGACCAGCAGCAGCACGCCATCGACCATCGATAGCACACGTTCGACTTCGCCGCCAAAGTCGGCGTGTCCGGGCGTATCGACGATGTTGATGTGCACGCCGGCGTAGTCCACGGCCAGATTCTTCGCCAGAATGGTGATTCCGCGCTCCTTCTCCAGGTCGTTCGAGTCCATCATCCGCTCGGTGATGTGCTGGTGGGCGGAGAAGCTGCCCGCCTGGACCAGCAGCTTGTCGACCAGGGTCGTCTTGCCGTGGTCGACGTGGGCAATGATGGCGATGTTGCGGATGGCGCGGGACATGTCGGGTCGGGCCTCTCAGGAAGGGCGGCTATTCTAGCACAGCCGACTCCCCCTGCTGCGCTGCAAAAAGAGGCGATCGTCTAGGCCGGTTGATTGCGCATGAAATCGGCCGTGTTGAAGAACGACAGCAGCAACTCCTGGCGCAGCGTTTGTTCGATGCCGATCGACTCCATCGCCAGCAGCATGCACGCTACCCACTGGTCGCGCTCGCTCTCGCCGATGGCGAACGGCAGGTGGCGGCGGCGCAACATCGGATGGCCGATGTGTTGGACGTAGAGATCGGGTCCCCCCAGCCAGCCGGAGAGAAACATGAACAACTTGTCGCGCGAGGGCTGCAGGTCGGCAGGATGAAGGGCGCGGATCGTTGCGAACTGGCAGACAGTGTCCATCAACTCGTAGAAGCGGTCACAGAGGCTGGCGAGTGAAGCCTCGCCGCCGATCAGCAGGTAGGGGGTCTGTTCTTGCATGGCTTTCCGTTCCGGCAGGTGTTGCATCGGCGACCCGGCAATCCTCCGTTTCCCGGACCGGCAGGAGGCGGCGGCGACCGCCATGCCACGTTCAGTGAAGCCTGCCTGCCGTGATCCGGGGCCTGTTCGGTGCACCAACGCTGCTTGCCTGGTGCGCTCGAACGATGCTCCAGGGACCTGGCGGCAGCTCTTCGTCGCCATTGCTGCGATGCAGCAAAATGCTTGACAATTGCTGTTTGCAAGCTAAAATACCTTATCCGCTGCGCCGCAGCAAAAATCCTCGGACGGTGCGCTGTCCGGGTGATGTTTGAGTCTGGAAATTTCAAGGAGAATAGCGTGTACAACGTAGCCGAGCAATTCACCAAGTCCAGCATGGCTGGCCTGGAAGCGCTGAAGACGGTCATCAATGCATCCTTCGACGGCGTCGGAAAACTCGCCGCCTTGAATCTTCACACGGCGCGTGCCGTCGCCGCACGCAACGCCGAGAATTTCAACGCCTTGTGCGAAGTCCGCGATCTCGCGGGCCTGAAAGCACTGCAGCACCCGATGGCCGTATCTGCCCTCTCGCAGTCGGTGGCTTACTCGCGTCGGACGTACCAGATTTGCAGTGAAACGTCGAACAGCATGGTGTCGGTCTTTGGTGGCCAGCTCTCGCAGGTCAGCGGCGGCGTAGTCTCGGCAATCGACCGGGGTCGCAAGAACGCACCGCCAGTTTTCGACTTTGCCGTATCGAGCGGCAAGATGCTGCTGGCCATGGCTCGCACCGCCTACGCCAACGCCGGCCAGCTCGCCCTGCCAGCGGCCAAAGGCGCTCCGGTGACCGAAATTACCGCCAGCAAGCCGGTAGCCAAGCTGCTCAAGAAGACGGCCTGACTCCGAGTTCTGAGTCGACGGACGCAAGCCGCTCGCTGCGCGCCACGTTCCGTGAAGCCCGGTGCCATGGCACCGGGTTTTTTGCGTGTACCCGGCGCGGCGTCGGGCGGCCGTGCGGGCCGCTCGATGAGCGTCGGGCGCTGGCAGGAACTCGTGCGCCTGCCGTGCGCCAGCGCCGCGATTTGCCAGAACGTCGCAGGCGGCGCACACTAGGACGTTTCGCCGACTGGCGAAGGCTTTTTTTGGGGGTGTCAGATGAATGAATCGATCCTTGGTTTCCTGCGAGCCAATGGCGAACAACTCGACGTCGACATGGCCGCGTCGCTCGATATTCCGATCACGGATTTGCGCGACGAGGTGGCGCGGCTTGCTTCGTCGGGAGACCTCATCTGTTGCCGGGTGACGCGCTTCATCGATGGTCGCAAGATCGAGGGTACCAGTTGTCGGCTGTCGTGCGATCCGCCGACGCCGGCGCGCGGGCGAAAACCGGGCGTCAAGAAGGCCGACGACGCGGAAACGACGACCTACTGATGCCTCCATCCGCCGCGGCCAGGCTGTCGCTGCCGGCCGGCGGAGCGAGGCGTTCTGGCGATTGCGGCGGTCGTCGGCGGCCAGTGGTGGCGGCCGCGATTACGACCGGAGCAGATGCAGGCTGAAGTGACCCTTGATGAATTCCTGGAATTTCTCGACGCCCTTGAGGGCGATCTGCAGCCTGCCGAGTTCCATCATGTTGAGTCGCGCCAGAGGAATGTAGTTGTCGGGAGTGCGCCCTTCGCGCACCGCCTCGACCTGTCCGCGCAGACGCATCAGGACCAGGAAATCGAAGGTCTCGGCGACGTTGTCGGCCAATTTCTGATTGATCAGCTTGTCCTTGACCAGGGCCTCGAGGCGCTGGTGTGTGCTGCCCTCGAGCTTGCCGGCTTGAATGGCCAGCGCCTTGACACCTTCTGAAATCGCAAAGATACCGGCCTTCTTGATCTCCAGCATGCCGGAGTGTTCGCCGCCGCTTTCCCCCTTGACCTTGCCGAACCATCCGAGCGGCGGGGCGAACCGCAAGGTGCTCTCGACCATCCGCATCAGGAACAGCTTGTCTCGCTGCACATGCGCGTACAGCTGTTCCTTGAGCTCCTGCTCGAAGGACGGGTCGCCGTAAATCGTCCGGATGTCGACGAAGGTGCCGCAACTGAGGACGTGCTTGGGGGTCGGTGAGCGCAGCCAGCGGTCGAGCTGATCGTGCCACTTGCCGATGCTCCGCCGCCATTCCTTGTTCTTGGCCATGATTCCGCCGGGACAGGGCGGGATGCCGATGGCGATCAGCGAATCGACCAGAACCTGCGAGAATTCCTCGATCTGCGCGATTTCGTCGGCGCCAAGTTCATCGCCGTAGACGATGGCGTTGTCCTGATCGGTGAGCAGCGTCTGTTCGCCGCGGCCTTCGCTGCCGAGGACGACAAAGGCGAAGCGCGCCGGCAGGTTGGCGAAGCGCTCGGCACGCATCAGCGCGATCAGGCGCAGCAGGATCTGGTCATTGAGGTGGGCGATCATCCTCACCATGTCGCGGGTGCTGGTGCCGCTGCCGCTGAGATGCAGCACCAGACTCTGGATCCGCCCGTACACCACCTTCACTTCGTCGATATCCAGTGCGTTTTCGATGTCCAGAACCAGCTGGTGCGGCGAGTGCGACTGCAGGCGGATGATGTCGCTGTCGGTAATGATCCCCGAGAGCTTGCCCTTGGCGTCAATCACCACCAGACGATGGACCTTCTTGCGGGACATCCGGTAAAGCGCCTCGTAAAGCAGGTCGTTCTCGCCGATCACCGATAGCGGGCTGTTCATGATCTCGCTGACCGCCAGCGTCGACGGGTCGACGCCGGAAGCGACGACCTTGTTGCGCAGATCGCGGTCGGTGATGATTCCGGTCGGCAGCTTCTTGTCACAGACCACGACGCTCGAGATGTTCTTTTCGCGCATGATCCCGACCACTTCGACCAAGCCATCGTCCGGCGCGCAGGTGACCACGGAGCGCTCGCAGAAATCCTTTACCGGACGAAAAAATTGACCCTCTTCAGCCATCGTGTGCCGTTCCTCGTTGTGGCTTGTGATGCTTGTTACGTTTTTCCGCTGCCACCCGACCGGCGGGATTTGCAGAAACGTCCGGCCCGAAAGTCCGGCGGCGCGATTCTAGCACTGGCCGAGCAGGCGTGCGCCGACGGACCGCTGCGCCGTCTGCTCACCGCTCGCTCTCCTGGTGTTGGCTGTCGCTGGTCGCCTGTGGCTTTGCCGTCGGGCGTGCCGGCGATTTTCGGTGCATCGCCGCCTTGGCCAGCAGGTGGGCCGTGACCGGCGCAGTGATGAACAGGAAGAACAGCGGCGCCAGTTCGTGCAGACTGATGCCGCCGCTCTCCCGTGTCGAAAAGAAAATCGCCGACGCGAGCAGCAGCGCGCCGACACCGACCGTCGTCGCCTTGGTCGGGCCGTGCAGGCGCATCAGGAAATCCGGCAGGCGCGCCAGACCGATCGACCCGAGCAGGACGAACGCCGCGCCGACGACGATCAGCGCCGAGATGGCGAATTCAACTGCCGTGCTCATTCGCTGATGTCTCCACGCAGCAGGAACTTGCACAGCGCGACGGTACCGACAAAGCCGAGCAACGCCAGCAGCAGTGCCACCTCGAAGTAAGCGGCACTGGCCGTACTGATCCCGTACAGGACGAGCAGTGCGATGCAGTTGATCCCCAGGGTGTCGAGAGCGAGGATGCGATCGGTTGCATCCGGCCCGACCAGCAGGCGGTACAGGTTGAGCAGCAGCGCTGTGGCGATCAGCAGGAAAGCGGTTTCCATGGCGGCGTTCAGCATGCAAATATCTCCCTGAGCGCCATTTCGTAGCGCTCCTTGATCTCACGTATCAGTGCTTGCGGGTCGGGTGCGTCAAGGGCGTGCACCAGCAGCACCCAGCGCTCCTGATCGACGTTGATCGATACCGTTCCGGGGGTCAGCGACACGACGCTGCCGAGCAGCGTGGCGACGAACGGCTCGTGCAGGTCGAGTGGCACCTCGACGAAGGCTGGCGAAAGCCGGTGCAGCGGCCCGACGACCTGCCGTGCGACGCGCAGGTTGGCGGTGACGATGTCGAGGGCGACGACGCCCATGAAGCGCAGTGCCCGCCAGGGACGGATCAGGCGCGGCGGATCGGGCCAGAAGCGGCGGCTCAGCAGCGGCAGGACGATGGCCAGCACGCCGCCCAGCACCAGCAGGCCGAGCGATGCGGCATTGGTGATCACCGCCCACAACAGGAAGACGGCCAGCGCCAGACGCGGGCGCGGCAAAATCGCGCGCATCATCGTGTAGCCTCGCGACCGTCAGGATTCACCGTGCCGCTGTGGAGAACGGCGGCGACGTAGGCGCCTGGTGTGTGCAGTTGTACCGCGGCGCGCTGGCTGAAGTCGGACAGCGGTTTCGCCAGGACCGCCAGCAGCGGTCCGGCAGCGACCAGCAACAGCACCGCCGTCGTTTGTTGCCAGCCGATGCCCTCGACGGGCAACGGTCTGGCCTTCGCCCGGTGTTTCCAGATCAGGTAACAGCCGTCGCGTGCCAGCGCTGCCATGACGATGAAGCCGGTGGTCAGCACCACCGCCCAGATCGCCGGGCCGGCGGCGACGTCCCGCAAAGTGGTCAGCAGCATCAGCTTGCCGACGAAGCCGGAGAACGGCGGCAGGCCGGCAGCAGTGGTCGCCAGGACCAGGAAGGCGATCGCCAGCCAGGCGCTTCGCAGCGGTGGTCCGGTCATGAAGTGATCGGCGCGCTCGCCGCGTTGTTGGGCGATCACGCCGCTCAACAGGAAGAAGGCCGCAGCGGCCAGTGTGGACTGCATCAGGTAGTAGAGCGCCGCCGCGCTGACTTCGCTGCTGGCCTGCGCCGGGGTGAGCAAGAGGGTGCCCGCCGAGAGCAGGACCAGCCAGGCTGCCAGGGCGCGCAGGCGGGTCGCGGCGAGCGCGCCGAGGGCGGCGAAAACGATGGTCGCCAGCGCCAGGGGCGTCAGCCAGTGGTCGAGCAGATCGGGCATCGTTGGCGCCAGGGCGACTGCCTGAACCCGCAGCATGGCGACGATCCCGACCTTGGTCATGATCGCGAACAGCGCGGCGACCGGTGCGCCGGCTGCGGTATAGGTATGTGGCAGCCAGAACGACAGCGGCAACAGTCCGGCCTTCAGGGCGAAGACGGCGATCAGCAGGATGAAGGCCAGTCTGGCGAGTGAGCGGTCGTGACCGGGCAGCGCCACGACGCGCGCCACGTCGGCCAGGTTCAGCGTGCCGAGGACGCCGTAGAGCAGGCCCAGTGCGATCAGGAACAGCGCCGAGCCGACCAGGTTGAGCACCACGTAGCTGATTCCCGCGCGCGTCCGGGCCAGGCCACCGCCGTGCGCGAGCAGCACGTACGAGGCGAGCAGCATGATCTCGAAGAAGACGAACAGATTGAACAGGTCGCCGGTCAGGAAGGCGCCGAGCAGGCCGAGCAGCTGAAACTGGAAGAGGGGATGGAAATGAAGCCCTTCCTGGTCGAAGCCGGCGCTCGCGTAGAGCAGCACCAGCAGGCCGAGGATGGCGGTGAGCAGAGTCATCGCCGCCGCCAGTCGATCGACGACCAGGACGATGCCGAAGGGTGCCGACCAGTCGCCGAGCGCGTAGACCCGCACCACGCCATCGTCGGCGAGCAGCGTCAGCCAGCCGGTGACCAGTACCAGCAGCGCCGTCGCCAGCAGTCCGACGACGCGTTGAAAGGGCAGGCGAGCCGAAACCATCTGCAGCAGCGCGGTCAGCAGTGGGATCAGCAGCGGCAGGATCGGCGCGTTCGCGTTCATGGCTCCTTGGTGGCGTCGACGTGATCGGCGCCGGATTCGGACAGGGCGCGCAAGGCGAGGATTGCCAGATAGGCGGTCATCCCGAAACCGATGACGATGGCCGTGAGCACCAGCGCCTGCGGCAGCGGGTCGGTGTAGCTGGCACCGGCGCGAATCAGCGGTGGCGCGTCGAGCCGCAGGCGGCCGCTGGCAAACAGGAAGAGGTTGACGGCGTAGGACAGCAGGGTCAGGCCGAGCAATACCGGAAAAGTGCGCGAGCGCAGGACGAGGAAAACGCCGCAGCTGGTGAGCACGCCGATGGCAATCGACAGCAGCACTTCCATCAGTTCGCCACCGGCTGGTTGTGGGCGCGTGCCGAGAGCTGGCCGAGTCCGGAGAGCACGGTCACCACGACCGTGACCACCACCAGGTACACCCCGAGATCGAAGATCATCGCCGAAGCCAGCTCGATCTCGCCGATCAGCGGCAGCTGAAAATGGCCGTGCGCGCTGGTCAGGAAAGGCCGGCCGAACAGCCAGCTCGCCATCCCGACACCGCTCACCAGCAGCAATCCCAGCGACAGCAGACCGGCGGCGTTGAGCGGCAGGCGCGGTTGAGCGAATGCGTTGCCGTTGGCCAGATACTGCACCATCAGCGCGACGCTGGTGATCAGGCCGGCGACGAAGCCGCCACCGGGGACGTTGTGTCCGCGCAGGAAGATGTAGACCGAGACGGTCAAGGTCAGGGGCAGCAGGGGGCGCATCAGCATCGACAGGAACAGCGGATGGGCCTCTTCAGACCACGGTCGGCCGTCGGCGTCGAGCCGCGGCGCGGTCATGGTCAGTCGGTCGAGCAGGGCGTGTGATGCGAGGGCGACGATTGCCAGGACGGTGATCTCCCCGAGCGTGTCGAAGCCCCGGAAGTCGACCAGAATCACATTGACGACATTGGTGCCGCCGCCGCCGGGAACCGATTCCTGCAGATAGAAACCGGAGATTGTCTCAAACGGCGTCGCAAGCATCCGCAGGCTGACCAGCATCAGGCCACCGCCAGCGAAGATCGCCAGCAGCAGGTCGCGAACCAGGCGGCTGGCGCTGCTGCGCGGGGCTTTTCCGGTCGGCAGGTAGTAGAGCACCAGCAGCATCAGGACGATCGTTCCGGTCTCGACGGCAAGCTGGGTCAGCGCCAGGTCGGGCGCCGACAGGCGAACGAAGATTAGCGCCACGACCAGCCCGACGACGCCGACCAGGATCACCGCCAGCAAGCGTTGGCGATAGAGCAGGGTGGCGCCGATGCTGCCCAGCAGCAGGGCGAACAGGGCGATGTACGCGGCTTCGCCGGCGGGCTGCGCGGCCAGCCGGATGGTCGCCTCGGGGCCCGAGAAAAAGGCCCAGGTGGCAAGCACCAGGACAAAGGCAAACAACAGCGCGCAATAGCGCTGCAGCGAGCCGTTGTCGACCGTCGCGACGGCCGTTCGCGCGCTGGCGGCCAGCAGGCGGTAGGCGCGCTCGAAGGCAGTGCGCGGGTGCATCCGCGGCAGCTGCTCCTGCCAGGCGAACAGCGGGCCGCGCAGGGCGTAGATCAAGACGCCGCCGGCGAGAGCCAGCAGGCTCATCGCCAGTGGCTTGTTGAAACCGTGCCACAGCGCCAGTTCGAAAGCCGGCAGCGGAGCCTGCAGCGCGGCCGCCGCGGCGGCGTCGAGCAAAGGCGCGACGGTCCATTCGGGGAGCACGCCGACCAGCAGGCAGAGCAGCACCAGCAGCTCGATCGGCGCGCGCATCCAGCGCGGCGGCTCGTGTGGCTGGCGCGGCAGGTCGATCGGCTCGCCGTTGAAGAAGACATCGTGCACAAAACGCAGGGAATAGGCGACGGCGAGCATGCCGGCGATCGTCGCAACCACCGGCAACAGCCAGGAAAGGGATTCGAACTGCGGGTGGCCGACGGTCTCGCCGAAGAACATCTCCTTGCTCAGGAAGCCGTTCAGCAGTGGCACACCGGCCATCGAGCCAGCGGCGATGATAGCCAGGGAGGCGGTGATCGGCATTCGCCTGAACATGCCATTGACACGCCGCATGTCGCGCGTGCCGCATTCGTGGTCGATCACCCCGGCCGCCATGAACAAGGATGCCTTGAAGATCGCGTGATTGATGATGTGGAAGACGCCGGCAACGATCGACAGTCGTGTATCGAGGCCGAACAGCAGGGTGATCAGACCGAGGTGGCTGATCGTCGAATACGCCAGCAGCCCCTTGACATCGTGACGGAAAAGCGCGATCGATGCGGAGTACACCAGGGTCAGCGCGCCGGTGCCACTGACCAGCCAGAACCACAGGTCGGTGCTGCCAAGCGCCGGATGCAGGCGGGCGAGCAGGAAGACGCCGGCCTTGACCATTGTCGCCGAATGCAGGTAGGCGGATACCGGCGTCGGCGCCGACATCGCGTTGGGCAGCCAGAAGTGGAAGGGGAACTGCGCCGACTTGGTGAACGCCCCGAGCAGGACCAGGATCAGCATCGGAGCGTAGAGCGTGTGCGCCCGGATTTGCGCGCCAGCGGCGAGGATGAGCGAAAGCTCGTAGCTGCCGGCAATGTGGCCGAGCAGCAGGATGCCGGCGAGCAGCGCCAGACCGCCGCCGCCGGTGACCGCCAGCGCCATGCGGGCGCCGATTCGCGATTCGTACTTGTCGCTGTTGTAGGCCACCAGCAGGAACGACGAAAGGCTGGTGATCTCCCAGAAGACGAGCAGCAGCAGCAGGTTTTCGGAAAGCACGACACCGAGCATCGCCGCCATGAACAGCAGCAGAATCGAATAGAAGCGGCCCAGGCGATCGCTGTCCGACAGGTAATAGAAGGCGTAAAGCACTACCAGCAAGCCGATGCCGCAGATCAGTAGTGCGAACAACAGCCCGAGACCGTCCATGCGCAGGCTGAGGTTCAGGCCGTAGGCCGGCAACCAGGGCAGGTGCGCGAGCAGGGTATTGCCGGCCAGGACGGCGGGCGCCAGCTGCGTCACCAGCATCAGGCAGCTGCCGATCACCGCCGTGGCTGCCAGTGCCGCGGCGCCACGTCCGAATCGCTGCAGCAGCAGCGGCAGGAGAAATGCGCCAAAGGCCGTGGCAGGGATTGCCGCAAGCAGCAGGCTCGAGTTCACAAAGGCCCTTCCAGAAAGGAGTCGTCGGGGCGCAACGCCGGGATGCCGGAGCGGCGATTATAACCGTCATTGCCATCCGCGGCAGGCGTCGGAGCCGGCTGGTTCGAAGCGGTGCCGGAGTCGCCGCTGCCGCCGCGCCTTCATCTTCCGGTAACATGGGAGCCATCGCCAGCCCGCTGTGCTTCCTTCCGGATGCAGGCCCGCCCCATGAGTGAACATCTCGGCAAACAGTTCGACCGCGAACTTGAACCTGTCCGCAGCCGTATCCTGCAGATGGGCGGACTCGCCGAAACGCAGCTGCTGGCGGCGATCGATGCCTTCAGCGCCGGCAACGTCGAGGCGATGCAGCGGGTGATTGGTGCCGGCAAGGCGATCGACGAGGCCTTCAACGCCATTCTCCGGCAGTTGATCACCGACATGACGGAAAACCGGCGCGCGACCAGCGAGGCGCTGGACATCATCCGGATCGCCCGGGCCATCGAGCGCGTCGGCGACCACACCGCAAACATCGCCAAGAACGTCATCTACATCGTCAGCGGCGTCGACGTCCGACACGCCGGCGCTGCCCGCAAGGAAACACAGCAAGCATGAGCAAATCATCTCCCAGCCAGCCTTCGGTCCTGGTCGTCGAGGACGACAAGGGAATCCAGGAACTGCTGCGTTTCACGCTGCTGCGCGGCGGTTACCAGCCGCTCTGTGCCGACAGCGCCGAGCACGCCGAAACCCTGCTTCGCGATACTCTGCCCGACATCGCCCTGATCGACTGGATGCTTCCCGGCCGCTCGGGGCTGGCGCTGACCGGCCGGCTTCGCAACGAGTCGCGAACGCGCGGCCTGCCGATCATCCTGCTGACCGCGCGCGGCGAGGAGGGCGACCGGGTCGCCGGCCTCGAAGGCGGTGCCGACGACTACATCGTCAAACCGTTCAGTCCCAAGGAATTGCTCGCCCGGGTGCAGGCGGTGCTCCGTCGTTGCGCTCCCGAGTACGCCAGGGGCACGCTCAGGGCGGGTCCGGTCGAACTCGACACGGTCAGTCATGAGGCACGTCGCGACGGTCAGCGGATCAACCTGACACCGACCGAATTCCGCCTGTTGCGTTTCCTGATGGCCAACCCGGGTCGCGTCTACACGCGCCAGCAACTGCTCGACAACGTCTGGGGCGACCACGTCTATATCGAGGATCGCACGGTCGACATCCACGTCCGGCGGCTGCGCGTCGCCCTCGGTCCGACCGCCGAGCAGATCATCGAAACCGTTCGTGGGGCGGGCTACAAACTTGCTGATCGTCCCGAGGCGAAATTGACTGCGTCATGAACCGCGGCGGGCAATGGTTCGCGAAGTTCCTGTTCACCGGTGTGCTGCCGATCCTGGGCCTTGCCGTGCTCGCCTGGCTGAGCCATGGGCCAGACTGGGCCTGGGCACTGGCGGCGCTGGCTTTCGCCTGCATGGCTCTGGTGCGGACCCGGCAACTGTCGCTGCTGGCAGCCTGGCTCGACGCTCCGGACGGCAGCGAGCTGCCGGACGCGGGCGGTGCCGGCGGCAAGGTCTTTCGCAAGCTGGCGCGCAAGCTGCGTCATGACGCGCGCAGCCGGCAGGCCGTGGAAGAGCGGCTGCGGTCGTTCAGGGAAGCGATGGACGCCGTTCCCGATGGCCTGGTGATTCTCGATTCGAGCCACCAGATCCACTGGAGCAATCGCGCCGCCGGCGAGCATCTGGGCATCCGCTTGCCGCGCGACAGCGGCGCGATCATCGAGCATCTGGTGCGGACGCCGGGATTCGCCGAGTACCTCGCCGGCAGCGACGCCAGCGCTCCCTTCGTTCTGCAGTCGCCGGCCGCGCGCACGCGCGTGTATACCGTTCGCGTGGTACCTCTGGGCGAGCGCAACAAGCTGCTGGTCAGCCTCGACGTGACCGATGCCCGCCGCGTCGAATCGATGCGCAGCACCTTCGTCGCCAACGTCTCGCACGAACTGCGCACGCCATTGACCGTGGTCAGCGGCTTCCTCGAGCATTTCGCCGACGACGGCGTGATCGACGCCGAGCAGCGGCAGCAGTTCGCGCGCCTGATGAGCGATCAGACGGCGCGCATGCTGACCCTGGTCGACGACCTGCTGACCTTGTCACGGCTCGAAGCGGAGGACGCGCCGGCGAGCGAGGAGGACGTCGACATGGCCGATCTGCTGGCGCAGTTGCTCGCCGAAGGGCAGAGCCTCAGCGAAGGCCGGCATCGCCTCGACGTCCGCTGCGATGGGCCGGCGGTGCGCGGCAACCGCAAGGAACTGCACAGCGCCTTCGGCAACCTGGTTTCGAACGCCATTCGCTACACGCCGGCCGGCGGCAGCATCGACATCGAGTGGCGCGTCCGCGACCAGGTCGGCGTCTTCTCGGTGCGCGATTCGGGCGTTGGCATCGCCGCCGAGCACCTGCCGCGGGTGACCGAACGCTTCTACCGCGTCGACCGCGGCCGCTCGCGCGACACCGGCGGTACCGGCCTCGGCCTGGCGATCGTCAAGCACATCCTGTTGCGCCACCAGGCCAGCCTGGCGATCGAGTCCGAGGTTGGCGAAGGCAGCACCTTCCGCGTCGAATTCCCGGCCTGGCGGCTGAAGCCGGCAGCGTAGGCCGCCCACCGGCAAGGTCGCGGTCCTTGCATTTGTCGCCGTATCTCCCATAATCCATGATGTCCGAGGGGTTCCACTCATACGTTGCGGCAGAGAAACGGGCGTCTCGCCGCCCTTTCTGGAAGGAGCAAGAACAGTGAAAACAATCACCCGACCGGCTGTTGCCTCACTCTGCATCCTCTTCGCGAGCACCGCCTACGGCTTTGGCGGCGGCAGCTGCATCCCGGTGACCGGCGTCGTGCAGTCGGTTCCCGATCCGACGTGCGCGATCAAGACCGATCCGAAGTACAGCTGGCCGGGCACCGTCGAAGCTGCAGACCCCCTGCTCGTCAATTTTGGCGTGCCTGCAGAGCAGGCCTGCCTGACCATCAGGGGTTTCGGAACAGCCCAGTTTTCGGGGGTTTCGGGGCTGACTACGGTTGGTGTAGGAAACCCGCAAGCCGGGAACTCGGCGACGCCGCTTGGTTTTGCGCCTGCAACAGTCCGTTCCGGACTGACCGTTTTCACCTCGCAAGCGGTACTGAATGGTCAGGTCTATGCGGGACGCAAGCTGTTGAAGGGTACCTTGTACACCAAGGACACCGGCGTGATCGAGCTTGCGCCTACCTCGGGTAAAGTCGGGCAGATTCTCAAGATCGTCGGCGGCGGCGGTGACTTTGCCGGCGCCTCGGGAACGATCACCGTTGCCGGACAGGAGCTCGGCGGTTTCGCGTTCTATTCCGGCGAGGTCTGCGGCGCCAAGTGAGCAAGCGCTTGCCGCGGCTGCGCTGAAATGACGTGAGGGGGCTTCGTTCTCCTTCATGACGCGGAGGAAACGCCTGCCGGCCCTTGTCCGGGGCTATTCCTCCGCGTTATCGCTTTCGCCGGCAAACCCGCCCTCCCGGCCATCGTCCTCGACCGGTTCGCCGGTTTCGATTTCGACCACCAGCGCCGGCGTGTAGGCGAGACTGCCTTCGACCTCGCCGGCAATGTGCGCCATTCCCGCCATGACGCCGGTGCGGGGGTTCTCGACGAGCGTTTCCCACATTTCGTGCTGTGCCGCGTCCAGGCCTTCGCGCAGCTGTGCTTCGAGCTCGGGCAGCTCGCTGGCGTGCGCGATGGCGCCGATGCCGGCCGCGCCGAGTGAAATCACCATGCCGGCGACGCCGCCGACCGCCGCCGCGGCGGCACTGGCGCCGCCACTGATCGCCAGCTTGTTCACCAGCCGTTCGGCGGTCCGTTGCGCCACCGGCGATATCCGGGCTTCGCTTGGCCCGCCCTCGGCGTTCCCCGTCGCCTTGCGGATGTCGGCGAGCAAGGCGGCGTACGCCGGCAGCTCATCGATCGGTTGGGCATGCACCAGCTGGTAGAGCGACGCGCCGTGCGCTGGCGGCGGCGCCAGTGCGATCGCCGGAATCGCCTCGAGCCGCCGCTCGAACTGCTCGCCGGGCACGCCGTAACGCAGCGGGATGCGCGGCAGCTGCTCGGCGAGGAGACGGACGTAGAGCCTCGTCGTCTGGCGCATCACCTGGTCGGGATCGATCTCCTCGCGGACCGGATTCATGACCCGTTCCTGATACTGCTCCTGCAGGTAGGCCGCCAGCCGCCGGCTGACCGGATCGGGCCCTTCGCCGTCGCCGAGCTTGTACCAGGCCACCTTGACCGCCAGCCATTGCTGCGTCCAGTAGCTGGTGTACCAGGGAATGAAGTCTTCGTCGGTGCGCTGACGGATGCGCTCGATCCACGCCTGCATGACGCCGCGCGCGTAGTTGCCGGCAGGACCACGGGCAGCCAGCGAGGCAGTGGCGATGTCGCGATCGACCAGCCGCCAGGTGCTCTCCGGAATGTCCACCGCCGGCGTCGGCTCCGGCACGGGTTCCCGAGTCGCGCATCCGGCCAGCGTCAGCAGCACGGCGACGATCAGCGCCCTGGCCGTCGAGACCGCGGTCGTCGTTAATCGGGTGGACACTTTCTTGCCTGCCTGCGGGTGTTGGAAGCGGTGCGCGAAGGGCTTGCCGGTAGGACAATTATAAATGGCGAATGCGGTCCCGCTTCGCTGGCGAAAGCGCGCTTGCGAGCGCCAGGCCAAACTGGCATGGTGGCGAGGCGAGCGCTTGCTGCGCCGACCCGTCGCGGCGCTCGCGATGGCCGGTGTGGCAGGTGCCGGCTGGCGACCGCTGTCCCTGATCGGCAAGTGCCAGGAGAGGAGAAGAAGGATGAGGGTGTTTGCTGTGCTGGCCGCCCTGTGTGGCTTCCTGGCGGCGCTGCCGACGCTGGCGGCGGACAACCTGAAGGCGTTTCCCGCTGCCGGTGCGGGGATGGTTCGCCATCTGCTGCAGCTTCCCGCCGAGGACGAGGAGTCCGACTTCAAGGTTCAGCTGATCGTTGGCAAGACGGTCGCGGTCGACCCCGGCAACCGCTACTTCTTTGCCGGCAGGATCGAGCGCGAGACGATCAAGGGCTGGGGCTTTCCGCGCTACGTGGTCGGCCGCCTCGGGCCGCTGGCCGGCACGCTGATGGCGACCGACCCGGGAACGCCGAAGGTCAAGCGCTTCGTGACGCTTGCCGGCGACGCCTACCTGATCGGCTACAACAGTCGCTTGCCGGTCGTCGTCTATGCTCCGCAAGGCGTCGAAGTGCGTTATCGCCTATGGCGTGCCAGCCCCGAGTCGCGGGCCATCGACCCCGGTTGAAGACGGCCGGCAGGCGCGTAAACTCGCTTGCCGCCGCTCCGGCGCCGGCATGCCGTGGCGCTCACGGATGCCCGCCGGTTCTTCTGCCGGGCTGTGAGAGTGGCCGCCAGAGCGTTGTCGCGGTCGAAATTCCCCTTGACGCGAATGTCGATATAACTACACTTATCGACATGTTTTCCGGTTACGATGGTGTTGCCAGGTCAGGGGGCGAGCATGCGGGGTGATTACGGGCGGACGATTCCGCCGCCGTGGCAGGCGATGTCGAAAGTGTTCGCAGCCCTTGGCGACGAACACCGACAGCGCATCCTGCTGCTCTTCGAGCCCGGCGAGCGGCTCAATGTCGGGCAGGTCGCCGAGGTGTCCACGCTGGCCCGCTCGACCGTTTCACACCATCTGAAGACCCTGCGCGACGCCGACGTGCTGCTCTCCGAGAAGCTTGGCAAGGAGGTCTATTTCTGGGTCAACAAGGCTTTTCTCGAGCAATGCCTGAGTAAGGTTCTCGACTATCTGCGGGAAACGGCGTGAACCGTCGCCGTGTCCTGTTCGGTGGCCTGGCGGTCGGCGCCGTAACGCTGTCGGCGCTCGTCGCGCGGCGCTCGCCGGCCTTGTTCAACGCCTGTCACGCCGTGCTGCCGCCGACGACGGCGACCGACGAGCTGGTCCGCTCGGCCTGGCTGGGCGTCGATCCGGCGCGGTTTGTCGATTGCCACGTGCATCTGGTTGGTACGGGCGATTCGGGCAGCGGCATCGAAGTCAACCCGCGGATGGAAAGCCTCTTTCACCCGCTTCAGTATGCTCAACGGCTGTTTTACCTGAACGCGGGTTGCGTGCACGACGCCCCCGGGCGAATCGACGACAGCTACGTCGAGCGCCTGCAGAATCTCGTTGACGGACTGCCGCCGGGCGCCCGCTTGCTGCTCTTCGCCTTCGATCGCTTCCACGACGCCGACGGCCGCGCCGACCGCGAGCGCAGTTCCTTCTATACGCCGAACGCCTACGCGCAGGCGGTCGCTGCCGGCCATCCCCGGATCTTCGAGTGGGTCGCGTCGATTCATCCCTACCGCGTCGACTGCGTCGAGGAACTCGCGTCTGCCGTGCGCGGTGGCGCGCGGGCGGTCAAGTGGCTGCCGCCGGCGATGGGCATTGACCCGTCGTCGCCGCGCTGCGACCGCTTCTACGCAGCGCTGGCCAGCCAGCAACTGCCGCTGATCAGCCATGCCGGTGAGGAGAAGGCGGTACATGGCGGCGATCAGCAGGCTTTCGGCAATCCGCTGCTGCTGCGCCGGGCAATGGATCACGGCGTGCGGGTGGTGGTCGCGCATTGCGCGTCGATCGGTAGTGCCGTCGACCTCGACCAGGGGCCGAACGCTCCGGCAAAGCCCTGCTTCGACCTCTTCGCCCGGCTGATGGCTGAAGCCCGCTATGAAGGACTGCTGTTCGCCGATATCTCGGCGCTGACGCTCCGCAATCGCCGCGTCGACATCGTGCGGACGGTGATCGAACGCCGCGAGTGGCACCCGCGCTTGCTGAACGGCTCCGACTACCCCTTGCCGGGCATCGTGCCGCTGATCTCGCCGGCCGAGTTCGTCGAGCACGGCATGCTGCCGGCGGCGGCCGTGCCGGTGCTGGAGACGATCCGGCAGCACAATCCGCTGCTCTTCGACTTCGTCCTCAAGCGCCAGCTGTCGGCCGGTGCGCACCGCTTTTCTCCCTCGATCTTCGAGACCCGCGCCTTCTTCGAAAGGAACATCGCATGAGCTCCCAGTTCGCTCTGCTCAAGACCCGTCGCTTCGCGCCCTTCTTCAGCACCCAGTTTCTCGGCGCCTTCAACGACAACCTGTTCAAGAACGCGCTGGTCGTGCTGCTCACCTTTCAGGCGACCAGCTGGACGACGCTGACCCCCGAGGTGCTGACCAACCTCGCCGCGGGAATCTTCATCCTGCCCTTCTTCCTCTTCTCGGCCACCGCCGGCCAGCTCGCCGACAAGTACGACAAGGCCTTGCTGGCACGCCTGACCAAGCTGCTCGAGGTGGTGATCATGGGCGTCGCCCTGCTCGGTTTCGTGATCCACAGTCTGGAAGTGCTGCTGCTGGCGCTGTTCCTGCTGGGTCTGCAGTCGGCCTTGTTCGGACCGGTCAAGTACGCCATCCTGCCGCAGCACCTGCGCGAAGACGAACTGGTCGGCGGCAACGCCCTGGTCGAGTCGGGAACCTTCGTCGCCATCCTGGTCGGCACGCTTGCCGGCGGGCTGCTCGCCGCGGTCGATGGCGCGACCACCTGGATCGCCGTCGCCGGGCTGCTGGTCGCGGTGCTGGGCTATCTGTGCAGCCGCGGCATTCCGCCGGCGGCGGCACCGGTTCCCGAGCTGCTGGTCGGTCTCAACCCGTTCACCGAAACCTGGCGAAACGTCGGCTTCGCGCGCGAGAACCGGACGGTCTTTCTGTCGATTCTCGGCATCTCCTGGTTCTGGCTCTACGGCGCGCTGTTCCTGGCGCAGTTTCCGGTATATGCGAAAAGCGTTCTTGGCGGCAACGAGACGACGGTGACGCTGTTGCTGGCGGTGTTCACCGTCGGCATCGGTCTTGGCTCGCTGCTCTGCGATCGGTTGTCGGGCGGCCACGTCGAGATCGGCCTGGTTCCCTTCGGTTCGATCGGCCTGACGATTTTCGGCATCGACCTCGCTTTCGCTTCGCCGGATGTCGTTCCCGCCGGCGCGCCGCTGGCGCTTGCCGCCATCCTCGCCATGCACGAAACCTGGCGGGTGCTGTTCGACCTGTTCGCGCTCGGTGTCTTCGGCGGTTTCTTCATCGTGCCGCTGTACGCGCTGATCCAGCTGCGCAGCGTCCCGGCGCAGCGGGCGCGGATCATTGCCGCCAACAACATCCTGAACGCGCTGTTCATGGTCTGTGGGGCGCTGGCCGCTGCCGGACTGCTGGGCAGTGGCCTGTCGATTCCCGCCCTGTTCGGCATCGCCGCGCTGTGCAACGCGGCGGTGGCGATCTACATCTACAGCCTGGTGCCCGAGTTCATGTTGCGGTTCATCGCCTGGCTGCTGATTCACACGCTGTACCGGCTGCAGCAGAGCGGCCTGGCGAATATTCCGCAGGACGGTCCGGCGGTTCTTGTCTGCAATCACGTCAGCTTCGTCGACCCGATCGTCATCGCCGCAGCCAGCCGGCGGCCGATCCGTTTCGTCATGGATCACCGGATCTACCGCATGCCGCTGATCAGCTTCGTCTTTCGCCACATGCACAGCATACCGATTGCCCCGGCGCGGGAAGACGCGGCGATGATGGAGGCGGCCTTCGAGGAAGTCGCGCGGGCCCTCGAGGAAGGCGAACTGGTGGCGATCTTTCCCGAAGGGCGGATCACCGACAACGGCGAGATCAATCCCTTCCGTCCGGGCGTCCAGCGCATCGTCGGACGCACGCCGGTGGCGGTGATCCCGATGGCGCTGCAAGGCCTGTGGGGAAGCTTCTTCAGCCGCAAGTACGGCCCGGCGATGAGCAAGCCGCTGCGCGCCGGCCTGTTTGCCCGCATCGCGCTGAGCGTGGCGCCGCCGGTGGCGCCCGAAGCAGCGACGCCCGAGCACCTGCAGGCGATCGTCGCCAACCTGCGCGGCGACTGGCGCTAGGCGGCAGGCTGTTCGCCAGCGCGCGCGGAAGGCCGCGTCTTGCTTTTCGGACTCCCGCTCGGCGCGGCCTTCGACCGGCTGCTCCGAATCGCCGGCGCGCTGCCTGCCGCGGAGAGCGGCGGGCGAACGGGTTAGAATGACAGCCATGCGATTCTCAGGGCCAGCACTGCGCGAACGGATCACGCTCTACGAACGGCTGATGCGCCTCGACAAGCCGATCGGCATCCTGCTGCTGCTCTGGCCGACCTTGTGGGGCCTGTGGCTGTCGGCGCAGGGCCGGCCCGACTGGCGGGTGGTATGGATCTTCGTCCTCGGAACGGTGCTGATGAGGTCGGCCGGCTGCGTGATCAACGACCTCGCCGATCGCAACTTCGATCCGCATGTCGCGCGAACCAGCCAGCGACCGCTGGCTGCCGGCCAGGTGTCGGTGCGCGAGGCGCTGCTGCTGTTCGCCGGCCTGGTCGCCTGTGCCTTCCTGGTCGTCCTGCCGCTACGCAGCGGGCTGCTGCTGGGCCTCTGTCTCGCGGCCCTGTTCCTGGCTGCCAGCTACCCGTTCACCAAGCGCTTTCTGGCCATTCCGCAGGCCTATCTCGGCGTCGCTTTCGGTTTCGGCATCCCGATGGCCTACGCGGCGCAACTCGGCAGCATCCCGGCCGAGGCCTGGTGGCTGTTGCTGGCCAACGTCTTCTGGGCGATTGCCTACGATACCGAGTACGCCATGGTGGACCGTGCCGATGACCTGAAGATCGGTATCAGGACCTCGGCGATCACCTTCGGCCGCGCCGACGTCGCGGCGGTGATGGCCTGTTACGCGCTGGCGCTGGCGCTGATCGGCGCGGTCGGTTACCGACTCGCGCTGGGCGGCGTATTCTACGCCGGCCTGGCGGTCGCGGCGGCGATTGCCGCCTACCATTACACGCTGATCCGCGAACGCGATCCGCCGCGCTGCTTCAAGGCCTTCCTGCACAACAACTGGCTTGGCGCCAGTGTCTATGCCGGAATCGCCGCCGATTTCCTGTTCTCGAGAGGCCTCTCCGGATGAAGACCATGATCGTTTTTTCGCTGGCGCTGCTGGCGTCGACCTTGCACGCCGCTGACGATGGGCGGCAACTGGCGCCGCTGCCGGCCGCCGCAGAAGCCGCGCTGCGCGCCGAAATGCGCGCCAACCTCCTGGCGCTGAACGAAATCCTCGGCCTGGTCGCGGCCGGCAAGCTGAAGGAGGCCGGCGAGGTCGCCGAGAGCGAACTGGGCGTGTCGGCGATGGGCAAGCACCGCGGCCAGCCTTTGGCAGCGCGTCCGGGGCCACACATGCCGCCGGCGATGCACGCCACCGGCATGGATGGCCACCGGGCAGCCAGCGAGTTTGCCCGGATCGCCGCCAGCGGCGACCGCGAGCAGACGATCGCCGCCTTGCCGTCGCTGACCAGCGGCTGCGTCGCCTGTCATTACGCCTACCGCATCCGCTGAGCGACCAACTCCGGAATCGGCAGGGATCGATGATCTTCAGATTGACCCGATTCGTTCGCAGCCTCCTGGTCGCGCTGGCCTACAGCGCCATCGGAGCCACCGCGGTCCTGCTGATCGCCGGCATCGTCTACCTCAACCAGCAGGCGGACCTCGAAGTCTGGCATCTGGCCGACCTCGACGCCGAGTTCACCGAAGCCTCCGGGGTGACCACTTTCGCCGCTTACCTGGCGCGCGAAGAGCGCCTGTTCGAGCAGCTGAACGAAAAGGTGTACGCGCGGATCGCCGCGGACGAACGGCGGCAGATCAATCGCTACCACCGCAACAGCCTGTCGGACCCGGCGCGCCGGTCACCGAACTGGAACCGCAGCTTCGTGCGGCGTGCCGCGTCGCCGAAGGCCGGCGTGCTGCTGCTGCATGGCATGTCCGATTCGCCGTACAGCCTGCGAGCGATCGGCGAGAAGCTCAACGCGGCGGGTGCGACGGTGCTCGGCCTGCGCCTGCCGGGGCATGGCACGGCGCCGTCGGGACTGGTCGAGGTCCGCTGGCAGGACATGGCCGCGGCGGTGCGGCTGGCGATGCGTCAGCTCGCCGACGAAGTCGGAGCGAGTGGCGAGGGCGCCGCGCCACCGCTCTACATCGTCGGCTACTCCACCGGTGCGGCGCTGGCGGTGAACTACGCGCTGGCCACGCTGGACGACGGCGCCCTGGCGAAGGTCGACAAACTGGTCCTGCTGTCGCCGGCCATCGGCGTCAGCAGCGCGGCGGTGCTGGCCGTCTGGCAGGCGCGGCTTGGCCACCTGCTGGGTCTCGAGAAACTCGCCTGGAACGTCATCCTGCCCGAGTACGACCCCTACAAATACGGTTCCTTCGCGGTCAATGCCGGCGACCTGGTCTACCGCCTGACGACGCAGATCCAGAGCCGTCTCGATGCCCTGAGCGGCAGCGGCAAGCTCGAGGGCTTCCCGCCTTTGCTGGCTTTTTCGTCGGTGGTCGACGCCACGGTATCCGCCCCCGCGCTGGTGTCGGGGCTGTTCGAGCGGCTGCCGGCGGGCGGGCACGAACTGGTGCTGTTCGACATCAACCGCATGGCCGAGATCGAGCCGCTGCTGAAGTTTGATCCAGCCGCCGCCGTGCGCGCCTTGCGCGACAATCCCGAACGGGCGTTTGCCCTGAGCCTGGTGAGCAACGAGAACGCCAATAGCCGCCGGGTGGTCGAACTGACCCTGGCGTCGGGCGAGCAGCGGCCGCGCGAGGCGGCGCTTGACCTCTCCTGGCCCGACGGCGTCTACTCGCTGGCGCACGTCGCCCTGCCGTTTCCGCCCGACGACCCGGTCTATGGTGGGCAGGCGGTCCGGCAAGGCGGCGTCATCCAGCTCGGCGACGTCGCGCTGCGCGGCGAACGTGGCGTCCTGCAGATTCCGGCGTCGGACATCCTGCGCTTGCGCTGGAACCCGTTCTTTCCCTACGTCGAGGCGCGCGTACTGGCGTTCCTTGCTCTGGATGCGGGCTAGGACAGGGCATTTCATGAGCGGCGGCTTGCCGCGGACGATCGTTTGGGCGGGAGACTGACGGATGACGGGCGGAATCTTCATCAGTTATCGGCGTGACGATTCGGCGGGCTACGCCGGCCGCCTCTACGATCGCCTGGCGGCACGTTTCGGCAGCAAGCAGGTGTTCATGGACGTCGAAGGAATCGAGCCAGGCACCGATTTCGTCGATGCCATCGAGAACGCCGTCGGCGCCTGTGCGGTGCTGATCGTCCTGATCGGCGACGAGTGGCTGTCGGCCAGCGACGCGGCAGGCAAGCGCCGCCTCGACGACCCCAACGATTTCATCCGCCTGGAAACCGCTACCGCGCTGACCCGGCAGATACGTGTCGTGCCGGTGCTCGTGGACGGGACGCCGATGCCGCCGACCGACAGCCTGCCCGAAGACCTGCGCATGCTGACCCGGCGCCAGGCCGTCGAGATCAGCCACAAGCAATGGGAGGCGTCCACCGGCGAATTGATCCGCACCCTCGAACGGATTCTTGAGGCGCCAGCGGCGCCGCCGCCAGCCACTCCCGCGGCCAACCCCGGCCGGCCGGCTGGTGCTGGCCGCCCGCCGGTGGCCGCATTGACGGCAGTGCTTGGCGCTGTCCTTGCCGGTCTCGCCTGGTTCTACGCCGGGCGCCCCGGGCCGGCGCCCGACACGGCGCCGGCCGTTGCCGTCACCAACGACGCCGAGGCGCCCAGCGGCAGTGTGCCGTCGTCGTCGACCAGCAGTCGCCAACCCAGGCTGGTCACTCTGGCGCCAGGACTGGATTTCGGTGCCGCAGCCGTTGGCAGCAGCCGGGCGGGCGCGGTGCGTTTCGGCAACGAGGGAACAGCGCCGGCTCGTCTTGCCAAGGCCCGCCTCGAGGGCGACGACGCCGCCAGTTTCCGGATCGTCGTCAGTACCTGCGTCGGCGACCTCGCCCCGGGGCGGACCTGCGAAATCAATCTCGCTTACCAGCCGCTGTCGCCCGCCAGCCGCCGCGCGACGCTGGTCGTGGCGCTCGCCGATGCCTCGCAGCAGGTCAGCGTCGAACTCGTCGGTACGGCGACTGCGCCGCCGTCGCCCGTGCCGTCGCCGACTGCCGAGCCTGCCGAGGCGGCCAAGGATCGCAAGCTGTCCGTGGCAGGCAAGGCAGCCAGCGCGGACGCTGCGGCGGCTGCGGCCGACGGTCGACCGCCGCAGATCGTCGCCTGGCGGGGAATTTCCGAAGAAGGCGGCGGGCGGCTCTGCTATCGGACGAGCCTGGCGGACGAAGTCGAGCTGACGCCAAAGCCGGGCGTTCTCGAGAAGACCGCGGGTGACTGCGTACGCGTTGCGTTGGACGCGCCGACGCGCTTCACCCTGATCGCCCGCAACTCGGCGGGCACTACCCGCAAGAGCCTGCTGCTCAGCCCGAAGCCGAGCAGCGTCGCCAGGGCGCCGGCCGAGAGCGCTGCGCCGGCCGCCGGCGCGACGGCGCAGGAGCCGGCGATCACCGACCGGCGGCGGCCACTGGTTGGCGAGCAGTGGCACTATCGTTCGTCGGGCAAGTGGCCGACCAGCCCCAAACGCAGCTTCACGATCACTGCGCGTGCGGTCACCAGCGGCACCGTCCAGGACCAGTTTCAGCCGATCGAGCCGGCGACTGGTGGCGCCGGCGAGAGCCGCGGCAGCACGGCCGCGCCTGGCTTCGTCAACTGGAACGAGATCGGTTCCGAGTTCAGCCCCTACCTGGCGGCCTTCGAGCCACTCGCCGAAGGTCGCAGCTGGCGCGACCTGCCAACCCCCGACCAGGCCTACTGGACACAGTGGTATTCCGAGGCCAGGGTGCTGGGAAGCGAATCGATCACCGTTCCGGCCGGTCGCTATGTGGCGACCAAGGTCGAGGTCTGGAGCAGCCGGCGCGCGACCGGGTCGAGGGCCGAGGCGCAACTCGAACCGGTGCGCGTCCACTATCTGGTGTGGTACGTGCCGGAGCTGAAGCGCTACGCACGGATGCAACGGCGGGTGGTGTCGGCCAATGGCACCGAACTCGAGAACGATCTGTTCGAACTGGTGGCGCATAAGGGTGGCTGACGATCGGGTGCTGGCGCCGTTTCGTCTCACCGGGCGGGCGGTGCCGGGCGTCACCGAGCGCCGCCGGAGCCGCAACGCGGCCCGGCGAGACGGCTATAATCAGGCGCTGGACGTCCCCGGCCTCTGTCCCGAGGGACTCCTCGGCCCGGGCGCCAGGCCGAACACAACGCGCTGGTTGCTGTCGCGACCCTGCCGCCGGAAAGCTGCCGATGAAATACCAGGACCTGCGTGATTTCATCGCGCAACTCGAAGGACAAGGCGAATTGAGGCGGGTCGCCGTCGAGGTCGACCCGCGCCTCGAGATGACCGAGATTTGCGACCGCGTGCTGCGTTCCGGCGGGCCGGCACTGCTGTTCGAGAACCCCAGGGGACACGCCATGCCGGTGCTGGCCAATCTTTTCGGGACGCCGCGGCGGGTGGCGCTGGGGATGGGACAGGAATCGGTGCTGGCGCTGCGCGAGGTCGGCAAGCTGCTCGCCTACCTCAAGGAGCCGGAACCGCCGAAGGGACTCAGGGATGCCTGGGACAAGCTGCCGGTGCTCAAGCAGGTGCTCAACATGGCGCCGCAGCTACGCTCGTCGGCGCCGTGCCAGGAGATCGTCTGGGAAGGCGGCGATGTCGATCTGTCGCGTCTGCCGATCCAGCTCTGCTGGCCCGGAGACGCTGCGCCGCTGATCACCTGGGGGCTGACGGTGACGCGCGGGCCGCACAAGACGCGGCAGAATCTCGGCATCTACCGGCAGCAGGTTCTCGGCGCTAACAAGGTGATCATGCGCTGGCTGGCGCATCGCGGCGGTGCGCTCGATTTTCGCGAACACTGCCTGGACAAGCCGGGGCAGCCTTTCCCGGTGGCGGTGGCGCTGGGCGCCGATCCGGCGACCATTCTCGGTGCCGTCACGCCGGTGCCCGACAGTCTTTCCGAATACCAGTTTGCCGGCCTGCTGCGCGGCGCCCGGACCGAACTGGTGAAATGCCTGGGGTCCGACCTGCAGGTGCCGGCGTCGGCCGAAATCGTCCTCGAAGGGACCATCGACCCGGCCGAGAGTGCACTCGAGGGACCGTACGGCGACCATACCGGCTACTACAACGAGCGGGCGCATTTCCCGGTGTTCACCATCGAACGCATCAGCATGCGCCGCAAGCCGATCTATCACAGCACCTACACCGGCAAGCCGCCGGACGAACCGGCGATGCTCGGCGTCGCGCTCAACGAGGTCTTCGTGCCGCTGCTGCAGAAACAGTTCCCGGAGATCGTCGACTTCTACCTGCCGCCGGAGGGCTGTTCGTATCGACTGGCGACGGTCAGCATCAGGAAGCAGTACCCGGGTCACGCCAAGCGGGTGATGTTCGGCATCTGGAGCTTCCTGCGTCAGTTCATGTACACCAAGTTGATCATCGTCGTCGACGACGACGTCGATATCCGCGACTGGAAGGAAGTGATCTGGGCGATGACCACTCGCGTCGATGCCGCGCGCGATACCCTGATCGCCGAAAACACGCCGATCGACTATCTTGACTTCGCCAGCCCGGTGGCCGGACTCGGCAGCAAGATGGGGCTCGACGCGACCAACAAGTGGCCCGGTGAAACCAGCCGCGAGTGGGGAACGCCGATCGTCATGGATGCCGCCGTCAAGCTGCGCGTCGATGCCATGTGGAGTGAGCTCGGGCTGTGAGCGGCGGCGGTCGACGCGGCTTGCCGTGCCCTGGGAAGGCGTGCCGCCGGGCGCGCCAGCGGCCGATGTGCAGCGCTGTTGAGCGCATCGTGGCAAGCGCGATGCGTGACCGGAGAACGAAATGAGTCAGGAGTTGATTCCCGCTGGGTCCGACCTCGAAGGCGCACGCGCCTGGTGTCATGTCATCTACGGGTTGCATGCACTGGCGGTGGTGATCGGCGTGACCGGCGCGGCGACCGTTGCCGGCGCCTTTGTTTTTGGTGTGCCGTCGCTGATCGCCGTGGTGCTCAACTACATCAAGCGCAGCGAGGTCCGGGGTACCTGGCTCGACAGCCATTATCGCTGGCAAATCCGTACCTTCTGGTTCACGGTGCTGTGGCTGCTGGTCTATGGCCTGCTGATCATCACCATCATCGGCATTCCGATCGCCTGGCTGCTGATCGTCATCCTCGGCCTGTGGGTCGGCTACCGGGTGATTCGCGGCTGGCTCGCCCTGTCGGACCGACGGTCGATCGACGTCGCCTGAAGCTCGCGGCAGGCGCTTTTTCGGCTGCCGCCGCGCGGCGTTGGCGGCATTCGCTGCGCCTATCGCCTATCATCAAGCATTAGTCGTGTTGATGGCCGATGCTCGTGAGCCTGTTTAGCAGCCCTGGTCGCTTTTGCCTGGCACTGATCACCCTGGTGATCCCTGGCGGTGCCGGCGCTGACGCAGTCGCCGAGCCCGGTTCACCGCCGGTCCTGACCGTGGTGACCGACGACAACTACCCGCCCTACGTGTTTCGCGACGGCGAAGGTCAGCTCACCGGTTACCTGGTCGACAGCTGGAAACTGTGGGAAAGGAAGACCGGCGTTCGCGTCGATCTGCTCGGCAGCGATTGGGCGACGGCGCAGCGGCGGATGGCCGAGCGCCAGGCCGACGTCATCGAAACCATCTTCAAGACAGCCGAGCGTGACCGCCAGCTCGATTTCTCGCCACCGTACGCCAGGATCCCGGTGGCGATCTACAGCGATGCGCGCATCGGCGGCATCGTCGACGCGAGCACGCTGCGCGGCTTCCTGGTCGGCGTCAAGGCCGGCGACGCCTGCGCGGACAAGCTTGCCGCTGCCGGGGTTTCGGCCGTACAGCCGTTCGCCAGTTATCAGGCGCTGGTCGAGGGAGCGATTGAAGGCAAGGTGCGTGTCTTCTGCCTCGACGAGCCACCGGCCAATTACCTGCTCTATCTGAACGGTGCCGGCGAGCGCTTCAACAAGGCCTTCACGCTTTATGCCGGCGAGCTTCATCGCGCCGTCCACCAGGGAGATGCCGCGACGCTGGCCCTGCTGCAGAGCGGCTTTGCCCGCATCACGACCGCTGAGGAGCAGGTGCTGCAGGAGAAATGGATGGGGACTCCGCTGGCCCGGTCGCCGCAGGTCCGCTATCTCGGCTACGCCCTGCTGATCGGCTCGCTGCTGGGCGCCGTGCTGCTGCTGTGGGGCATCAGCTTGCGGCGAGTCGTCCGGCAGCGTACCGCGCGGCTCACCGCGACGCTCGACGCAGTTCCCGACCTGATGTTCGAGCTCGATCTCGACGGCCGTTACCACGGCTTTCATTCGCCCCGTACCGACCTGCTCGCGGCCCCTGCCGCGTCGCTGCCAGGCAGGCTGGTGACCGATGTCCTGCCGCCGCCGGCTGCCGCGACCTGCCTGGCAGCCTTGCGCGAGGCACACGAAACAGGGCGTTCCGGCGGCCAGCAGTTCGAGTTGCCGCTGCCAACGGGGCGCTACTGGTTCGAACTGTCGGTGGCCCGCAAGCCCGGCCGCAGCGACGAACCGCCGCGTTTCGTCATGCTCTCGCGCGACATCACCGCGCGCAAGCACGCCGAGGCCGCCCTGCTGCGCCGCAGCGAACAATTGCAGCTGATCGCGGTGGCGAGTCAGCAGATCAACAGCGAGCTGGAGATGCCGGTGATTCTCCGCCACCTCGTCGCTGCCGCACTGCGGGTGACCGGCGCCAGTTCCGGTACGGCGGCACAGATGTGCGGCGGCCAGATGGTGTTCAGCGAGTACAACGAGGGCGGCCAGTTGCTGCCGGTCGACTACCGTTTCAGTCCCGGACACGGTGTCCCCGGTCAGGTCATGCAGACGCGACGCTTTCATCTCAGCAACGATGCCGCCAATGATCCCCATGTAATCCCGGAGATCCAGCGGGCGCTTCGTTTCGAGAACCTGCTCGACATGCCGATCGTCAGCCGTCACGGCGAACTGCTCGGCTGTTTCGAGATCCACAACAAGCCCGGCGGTTTTGACGATACCGATGTGCACCTGCTGCAGGCACTGGCAGCGAGCGCCGCGGTAGCGCTCGAAAACGGCGCCCTGCTCGCTGAACGGCAGCGCGCCGAGCAGGCGCTGCGTGACAGCGAGGCGCTCAAGGCGTCAGTGCTCGCCGGCGCCGCCTGCGGCATGATTGCCACCGATCCGCAGGGCTTGATCACCGTCTTCAATCCCGTCGCCGAAGCGATTCTCGGCTATCGCGCGGAGGAAGTGGTCGGCAAGGTGACGCCGCTGTGCTTTCACGACCCTGAGGAGGTGGCGGCGACTGCCAGGGCCCTGAGTGCAACGCTCGGCCGGTCGATCGCCGCCGGCTTCGACGCGCTGGTGGTGAAGGCGCGCAGCAGTGGCCGGACCGACGAGCGGGAGGTGCCGTATCTGCGCAAGGACGGGCGCCGGATTACCGTCCGCCTGTCGGTGACCGTGCTGCGCACGCCGGCGGGGGTTCTCACCGGTTACCTGGGAACGGTGGTGGATGTCACCGAGCAACAGCAGGCAGCGGCGCAGCTCAAGCTGGCGGCCAAGGTTTTCGAGCAGGGTGGCGAAGGCATCGCGATTACCGACGCGGACTGCAGGATGGTGATGGTCAACAAGGCATTCACGGCGATTACCGGCTACAGCGAGAGCGAAGCCTTGGGGAACAACCCGCGCCTGCTCGCCTCGGGCAGGCACGACGCGGCGTTCTATCGCAGCATGTGGGCGTCGATCGAGTCGCATGGCGGCTGGCAGGGCGAGGTCTGGAACCGCCGCAAGGACGGCAGCGTCTATCCGGAGTGGCTGTCGATCAGCCGGGTCTGCCAGGATGGCGTCGGCACGCACTACATCGGCACCTTCATCGACATTTCCGGGCACAAGGAGGCCGAAGCGAGGATCCAGTACCTGGCGCACTACGATCCCTTGACCGCGCTGCCCAACCGCAGTCTGCTCGATGAACGCGTCCGCCATGACCTCAGCCGTGCTCAGCGCGGGCGCGAGCCGCTGGCGGTGATGTTCCTCGACCTCGACCGCTTCAAGCAGGTCAATGATTCGCTGGGGCACCGGATCGGTGACGAGTTGCTGATCCGGGTCGCCCAACGCCTGGCAGGTGCGGTGCGTGACGAGGATACCGTTTCCCGTCTCGGCGGCGACGAGTTCATCATCGTCCTGCCCGATACCGACGCCGACGGCGCGGCGCACGTGGCGGCCAAACTGCTCGAAGTCACGGCGCCGCCCTACGCCATCGAACAGCACGAACTGACCTGCACCGCTTCGATCGGTATCGCGCTGTACCCGGCCGACGGCGAGACGCTGGAGGCTTTGTCGATGTCCGCCGACACCGCCATGTACCGCGCCAAGCAGGGTGGGCGCAATGCCTACCGGTTCTTCACCGCCGAGATGCAGGAGCGCTCGGCACGCACGCTGCAGCTCGAGAACGACCTGCGGCATGCGCTCGAACACGGGCAACTGCAGCTGCACTACCAGGCGCAGCTGGCGCTCGCCGACCGCTGCCTGATCGGCGCCGAGGCGCTGCTGCGCTGGCAGCACCCGCAGCTGGGCCTGGTCTCGCCGGCCGAGTTCATCCCGATTGCCGAGGAGTCGGGGCTGATCCTGCCGATTGGCGAATGGCTGTTGCGCACCGCTGTCCGGCAGCTGCGGGCGTGGCAGCAGGCCGGCTTGCCGCCGATCAGCGTCGCCGTCAATCTCTCGGTCGTGCAGTTCCGTCAGGCGAACCTGGCGCAGCTGGTGTCGCGGATTCTCGATGACGAGGCGTTGCCGGCGCGCTACCTCGAGCTGGAACTGACCGAAAGCGCGGCGATGGACAACCCTTTGGCGGCTATCGTGATGATGGACAAGTTGCGCGCGCAGGGCGTGCGACTGTCGATCGACGATTTCGGCAGCGGTTATTCCTCGATGAGCTACCTCAAGCGCTTTCGGGTGCACAGGCTGAAGATTCATCGCTCCTTTGTCGCCGACGTCGCCAGCGATGCCGAAGACGCGGCGATCGTTACGGCAATCATCAGCCTGGCGCACAGCCTCGGTTTGCGGACCGTTGCCGAGGGCGTCGAAAGCGAGGCGCAGCTGGCGTTTCTGCGCGCCAGGGGTTGCGACGACGGGCAGGGCTATCTGTTCAGCAAGCCGCTGCCGGCGGCGGCGTTCGCGGCGCTGGTGCGCGACCGCTATCTTGCCTGACGGCCGACATTTTGGCGGGCAAAGCCGCCGATCGGCGAGCGCCGGGACGATATCGGCTCAGCGACTGCTCACCCACAGCAGCAATGCGTCGAGTGCCGGCTTGCCGAGTCTGGCGTTCGCGTCGTTGATCAGGCCGACGACGATCCAGCGCTTGCCGCTGTTGTCCAGCAGGTAACCGGCGATCGCCCGCACCCCCTCGAGATAGCCGGTCTTGAGGTGCGCGCGGCCAGCCGTCGGGCCGTTCTTCAAGCGCTTGCGCAGGGTTCCGTCGACGCCGGCTACCGGCAGCGAGGCAATCAGTTCGGGCATCACCGGGCTTCGCCAGGCGGCGGCCAGCAGCTGTGCCAGACCGCCGGCCGAGATGCGTGCCTCGCGCGACAGGCCCGAGCCATTGTCGATGAACAGCTCGGGGAGTGGCAGGCCGCTCGCGTGCAGCCAGCCGGCGATCTGCCGGCGTGCGCCGTCGGTGGTCGCCGGCCGCTCGCTGTCGAGGCTCAGGAACAGCTGGCGGGCCATGACGTTGTTGCTGTACTTGTTGATGTCGCGGACGATCTCGCCAAGCGTCGGTGATTCCTGAACGGCCAGTGTGCGCGCAGTGGCCGGCACCTGGCCCGTGCGCACGCGGCCGCTGAACTTGCCACCGAGTTCGCGCCACAGCGCGCGAAAAAGGCCTTCGGTCTGGACGTCGGCAGTCCACGGCGCGAGGCTCAGCGCCCGTTCGCCGCAGGCCGCCGGAAAACTGCCGCTGAGTTCGATGACCAGGGCGTTGACCGCCGGCCTGATCTGTTCGCGCCAGTCGCCGCAGGCATCGCGACCGAGGCTCAGCTGATTGTCGATGCGCAGGCCGTCGCTGGGCGGTTCGGCGATCACCCGCACCGCGTTCCGTGCCGGGTCGGGCTGCAGAAGCAGGCGGACGCTCTTGAAGTTCACCAGCAGCGCGTCGGGACCGGCGTTGTACGGCCGCAGCGCCTGGTTGTCGAAGGCGCCGGGATCGTGCGCCGGCAGCGCGAAGGCGCTGCGGTCGAGAATCAGGTCGCCGTTGATCTGCTCGACGCCATGCGCGCGCAACTGCCGCAGCAGCAGCCAGAATTGTTCGAAGCCGAGCTTGGGGTCGCCGCTGCCGCGCAGATAGACGTTGCCGTCGAGCCGGCCGCTGGTCGGCGCGGCGTCGACCAGCACTTCGGTGCGCCAGGTGTGTGCCGGTCCGAGCATCTCCAGCGCCGCGTAGGTGGTCACCAGCTTCATCGCCGACGCCGGGTTCATTGCCTGCCGCGCGTTGTGGCTAAGCAGCGGCGGTCCGCCGTCAACCGCCTGGACGACGATGCCTACCGATTGCGGCGGGATGTTGGCCTGCTGCAGGGCATCGCTGACGGCGCTCGGCAGCTCCGCTGCACGGGCTGCCGGGGCGCTGGCGAGAAGCACCGCGAGCAGCGCCGGCAGCCAGCGTGTCGCGGTGTCGAGCAAGCTCATCGGCGTCGCTGCTTCAGCTGTTCTCCCACGGCGCCGGATGGCTGAGAAACTCGCCCAGCAGGCTGTCGAGCTCATCGAGCATGAGATCGCTGCGCCCGGCCAGCCAGGCGCGGGCCAGGTCGCTGTCCTGGCCGGCGAGGGCTTCGACGACCAGCTGTTCGGCGACGACCATGTCGTTCATCCGGCCAAGCAGGTCGAGCAGGCCGGTCGCGCTCTGCAGGTAGCGCTGCAGGCCGCGCGCCGGGAACAGCGGCGCCAGGAACTCGACTGCGTAGCGCAGCCGCTTCAGCGCGACGCGCAGTTCGTGGCGTGCTTCCGGATGCGAATCCTTGGTCAGTGCCGCCAGCTCGGCGACCCGTTTGGCGCGCTTCTTGAGCGAACGCGGCGCAAAGACCGTCAGCTTTGGCTTCTTCTTTTCCGGCAGGGTCAGCGTCGCCGCGGTGAACTCCAGCAGCAGGCGCGAGTAGGCGGGCGACGCCATCGCCGCCTGCGCGGTCTTGCGACAGCTGGCGAGGTGGATCGCCGCCTGCCTGGCGAGCTGCCGGACCTGCTGGTGATCGGCAAAGGCCTTGCTGATCGGCGGCAGGATCTCGGTGATGAAGACGTCCCAGTTGCGGGTGTCGCCAAGCTGATTGGCCATCTCGCGCCAGCGCGGGTCGAAGTTGCCGACGTATTCTTCCGGCAGCAGCGGCTTCCAGAGGCGGATCGCCGAACGCAGGCGGCGCATCGCCACCCGCGCCTGATGGATGAATCCCGGATCGTCGCTGTCGCGGGCGCCGCGTTCGTTGGCCTGCAGCTGCGTCAGGCACGAGAATGCCGTGCTGCGAAAGACGGCGACGCTGGACATGCCCATTTCCAGCGCTACGTTGCCGGCCTTGGCGGCGGTCAGCGGTGTGTCGGCGGCGAGCCGGTAGCCACGTTCGGCCTTGCTCGGACTCTCGGGATGCAGCGGCAGATCCTCCTGCAGCGCCAGTGCCGTTGCGAAGAGTTCGGTGACGCTCCCTTCGAGCAGTTCGAGTTCGACTTCGCAGATGGTCTCCTGACGGCCATTCGCGTCGATCTTTCCACGATCGAGCGCGACCTCGATGCGCGTTCCTTCCTGCGGCGTCAGAAGCCAGCTGGCACGGCTGAAGTCGGTGGTGAACACCGGCCGCAGTTCCGGCGTGGCCGCTTCCAGAAAGCGGCGCACCTTGGGACTGTCGACGTGCGAGAAATCGAATTCGCCCGGTACGCCAGGAACCTCCCACTCGTTGCGCTGTGCCAGTCCGCCCGGGGCGGGAGCGTCGCTCTTGACGGTCAGCAGCCATTGCAGGCCCTTCTTGCGGTAGCGTACAGCCATCCGCTTGTTCTGCAGCTGTCGATCGGGGGTGTCGTAATAGGTATTAACCAGCTTCTGCCGGAGCGGTTTGACACCCGCCAGCAGCGGGTGGCTGGCCAGGCGCCGTGCGGCGCCCGCCGGTATGCTCAGCTTGATCTCGGTTTCCAATGCCATTCTGGTTGTCTCCTGATCGGTTTATCTTGGTAGAGCAGCGTTCAGAGATCGTAAGTGCGCAGGGCGTCGACGTCGCGGATGTGGATTCTTCGGCCTTCGACGACGATCAGGCCCTTTTCGGAGAGTTCATGCAGGATGCGCGAGAAGTGCTCCTGCGTCAGGTTGAGGCGCGAGGCGATGATACCCTTGTTGGTTGGCAGCGTGATGGTGAAGGATTGCTCGCCGCTGTCGTTGACGTGGTCGCGCAGCAGGTAGCCGATGATTCGCCGACGCCCCGAATGTAGCGAATACGATTCGACGTCGTTCATCAGCTGGTGCAGGCGCAACGACAGCCCGGCAATCATCTTGCGACCGAGCTTGGGGTCGCTGTCGAGTTCCTCGATGATCGCCGTCTTGGAAATGTGCAGCACCAGCGAGTCGGCGAGCGCCTGCGCATAGACCATGAACGGCTTGTCGGTGAACATCACCGCTTCGCCAAAGGTCTGCCCTTGCGGCAGGATGTCGACGACTTTTTCGCCACCCTGCGGCGAAGTGAATGCCAGTTTGACCTGTCCGTACACGATCAGGTAAAAACCTGTCGGTGTATCGCCCTTGTGAAACAGAATGTCGCCGCGACTCGCGTTGATTTCGCGCGTGCCCCGTGCGAGGCGTGCAATTTCGTCCCTCTCCAGCTCGTTGAACAGCGGCACGTGTGCCAGCAATGCTTCGATGTTGATGCCGTGTGGGGCAAGGTGCATGGGCGGTTTCCGGGGCAGTCGGCCTTGAGCAAGACGCGATACTCTCATTTGTAACCGTCGGCGGCAAGGATGTTGCGATGGCCCCGCCGCGCAGACTTGCCGGTCTTTGCCGTTTTATCAAAGCTGATGACAATGGGATGGTCGGCGGCAGCTGGCCTCCGGGCGGGAGCCATTTGGTGTATCCGACCGCCTGGTTCTATACTCACGTGTTTTTTTGCACGAGGCCGCTGTGGATTCACAAGTTGTCACGGGTTCTTTGCCGGCATCCGGGCTGCCGGCAATCGTCGCGGGATTGCCGACCCGTCTGGCGCGCGCCTGGCTGTGGCTGGGAGTGATGGCGCTGATCGGCTCGGGCTTGCTGGCGGTGCTGCTGGTGCTGTCGCGGACGCCCGGCATACAGGATGTGTTCCCGCTCAAGGACATGTTCCGCGCCGCGCTGGTGGTGCACGTCGACCTGTCGGTGGCGGTCTGGTTCATGGCCTTCGCCGCGGTGATCTGGTGCGCGCTCGGTGGCGCCGGCCTGGCGTGGCTGGGCTGGGGAGGCTTCGTACTGGCTGCGCTGGGGACCGCGTTGATGACCGTGTCGCCCTTCTTCCCCGGCGCCGAACCCGTGCTCAACAACTATATTCCGGTGCTGAAACAGCCGCTGTTCTTTGCCTCGCTGTGGATTTTCGGCGCCGGCATGAGCCTGACGGTGGTGCGTGCACTGCTCACCACCTGGCCAACTCGCTTGCTTGGCGAGCCGCTGCGCCTCGGTGCGTTGCTCGGCGCCGTCGCCGGCTTCCTGGCGCTGGCCGCTTTCTACTGGTCGTGGTCGATGGTGCCCGAGGTCGAGGGCACGATCTATTACGAAGTCCTGTTCTGGGGTGGCGGGCACACGCTGCAGTTCCAGCATGCGCTGTTGATGGTCGTCGCCTGGCTGTGGATCGCCGCCGAGCTCGGCCGTCCGTCGGCCGCCTCGCCGCGCGCGCTGTCGGTGCTGTTCCTGGTCGCCGTCGTACCGCTGCTGGCCGTTCCCGCGATCTACCTGCTGCTGCCGGTCGGCTCCCTGCCACACGTCGAGCTGTTCGCCAAGTTGATGGAGTGGGGGCATCCCTACATGGGGCCGCTGATCCTGCTCGGTGCCTGGTCGCTGTGGGGCGTGCGCTCCTTGCCCGCGGCACCCGCCAGGTCGGCCTTCGTCGCCTCCTTCACGCTGTTCGCGCTCGGCGGTGTCCTCGGCTACATGATCCATGGCGTAAACGTCGTCATTCCGGCGCACTATCATGGCTCGACGGTCGGGGTCACGCTGGCCTTCATGGGCCTGGCCTACGTTCTCCTGCCACGCCTTGGTTTCGGCTCGGCCGAGGGGCGCATGGCGCTCTGGCAGCCCTACGTCTATGGCGGCGGGCAACTGATCCATGTTCTCGGCCTGGCCTGGTCGGGGGGTTACGGCGTGCAGCGCAAGGTTGCCGGCGCCGAACAGATGCTGACCACCCTGCCGCAGAAGGTCGGCATGGGAATGATGGGTCTCGGCGGCCTGATCGCTGTCATCGGTGGCCTGATGTTTGTTCTGGTCTGCCTGAAGGCGATGTCAGGGCGGCGTGCGAGTAACCCGGAAGAGCAGCCGTGAAGCAGGAAAACGCACTGCTCCTGGCGGTGGTCGCCGGCGTTCTGACCATGGCCACCGTCGGTCTGCTCGCCTACCGCCTGGCGAGCCAGAGCGGCCTGCCATCCGGTGACAGCATTCCGCCCGCTCTGCGCGCGGCGCCACAACCGACACCGGAACAAGCCCAGGCTGAAGTCGACGCGATCATGGCGTTGACGCTCGACGATCTCGATGGCCATCGGCAAGCCCTAGCGCAGTGGCGCGGCAAGGTGCTGGTGGTCAACTACTGGGCCAGCTGGTGCAAGCCGTGCGTCGAAGAAATGCCGGCTTTATCGCGCCTGCAGGAGCGCTACGCGGCGCAGGGCGTACAGTTCGTCGGTATCGGCATCGACGAGGTCGACAACATGCGCCGCTTCGTGAAAGCGACACCGGTTACCTACCCGCTGCTGGTTGGCCCCAGGGAAGCCAGCGAGACGCCCGGGCTGCAGGTCAAGGCGCTGCCTTATACGGTGGTCATCGGCCGCGATGGCCGTTTCGCGAGCAGCCGCCTGGGCCGGCTCGACGAGGAAAAGCTGCAGCCGATTCTGGACAGGCTGATCGCGCCGTGAGTGGCGACGCGAGGGCGCGGGCGGCAGGGGCCCGCCGCATCTCGCCAAGCCAACTCGACACTCCCTTCGCCTCCCTCCAGCACAGCGCTTTCCGCGACGAACTGTAGCCGGCAAGCAGAAGTCGCCCTGTTTCGTTTTCCCGCTTGCATCCTGAAATGGCGGCAACGCGTATTTCAGGTTCGCGATCATGCGCCGACCGCCGCCCGGCCAGTACGTCACGCGGCCGACCACCGACGAGCCCTGTCAGGCCTTCGTCGCGGCGGATGCGGCAGCTGGACCAGCTTCAGCTGGCCTTGCGTCGGGCGACAGCTTGCCACCGCTGGTGTTCAAGTGCTCCTGCAGTTGCAGGAGCCAGTCACGGATGGCGCGCTCGCCGGGCTTTTCGGTGGTTTCCAGCCTCGGGAAACGCGCGAAGACATCATGGATGATGGTATTCAGCTGCCAGCCTGTTTCGCGCATCAGCATCGCCAGTTCGTTCACGGCGGCGGGCTGGTCAGCGAGGTCGACAAGGGTCGACGGGAGCTGATCAGGGTGTAGACCGGCGTCGGCCAGCGAACGCTCCAGTGCCGCGACGCGGTCCGCCAGGAAGGACCCAACTGCCGGTGCCGCCGAGCTGTAGCTGGCCAGCTCCGAGCGCGCCAGGCGCCACTTGTCGCACTCTTCGCCAAGACGTTCGAGGCGCTCGGCGTTTCGCTGCTCCTGCTCCCGATCCGTTTCGCCGGCCGCCTCTTTCTGCAGCAGCCGGACGACCTGCCTCGACATCGTACGGTCGAACTTGCCGTGGTTCAGGCGCAGGATGAGCGACAGACGTTTCCCCGGCTCGCTAAGCTTCTTGTCGAGCAGTGCGGCGACCAACTCGGCAAGCAGCAGGATGCGTCCCCCGACGCTGATCTCGCCGCCCTTTAGGCCGCGCGGATAACCGCTGCCGTCGTGTCGTTCGTGGTGCTCCAGAATGGCTCGCGCGACTTCCGGCGGGTATTCCGGCCGCTGCTCGACGATCATCGCGGCAGTCAGCGGGTGCGCCAGCAGCTGACGCCGGTCGACGGCAGTGAAGCGGTGATCTTCTTCCAGGATGCCGGGGTCGATGTGCAGTACGCCGAGATCGTGCAGCAGCGCTGCCGCGGCGAGAGCCCGCAAGGGCGCTGCGGTGAGCCCCTGGCGCAGGCCGAGGTAAAGGGCGATCAGGGCAACCTGCAGGCTGTGGCAGAAAACGGCGTTGTGGCAATCGCGGGCGACCGTCAGCCGGAAGGCGATCGCTTGCGGAAGCGTCATGCCGCCGATCGCGCCGAGCAGTGCGGCGCGATCGCTGGGGTCGGCGACCAGCCGACCGTAAAAGGAGCGCTCCGCAATCAGGCGTTCGGCCTGATCACGCAACTCGGCAGCTGTGACCGTGTTCTCGGCGGTAAGGCTTTCATCGAGCGGCACTTGCAGCTTGTGATTGAGCAAGCGATGGTAAAGCTGGCTGTCCACGCGCACGCCACGATCGATCAGCTTCACGCCAACGCTTGAATAGATCGCCCGGTGAGCAATCACCAGCTGGAAATCACCAAGCCGCGTTGCCGCCTTCAGATAATGATTGTCGTGGGTCTTGCCCATGGATCTCTTCTTGTTCTCTTGCTTGTTCTCTTGCGGCGAGCGACGGATCGCCCGATGAATCGGGCTCCTACCCGGATAACGGCGCTGCCTCCGTAGAAGCCCGATCTAACGGGCGATGGAACGTCTATGACCGCTGCCGCGGCTGAAACGCCATCGACCGCGCCGAGACGCTGAAGGCATCCGAGAAGCAGGACCCGTCTTCGGCGCCATGCTGCTTGAGGAAGGGGAAGATCGCTTCGACCATCTTCACCGAGCCGCAGGCGTAGATTTCGTGCTCCTTGAGTTCGGGGAAGTCTTCGAGGATGGCTTCGTGCACCAGACCGGTGCGGCCGCACCAGCCATCTTCCGATTCGGGTTCCGAGAGTACCGGGATGAAGTGGAAGTTGTCGTGTTCCTTCGCCCAGCGCGTTGGCAACTCTGGCAGGTAGAGGTCTTTCAGAGTCCTGACGCCCCAATAGAGGTGGATCTGGCGTTTGAGACCGCGCTTGAAGGCGTCCTCGACCATGCTCTTGACCGGTGCGAAGCCGGTCGCGCCGGCGACGAATACGATCGGACGCTCGGATTCGCGCAGGCTGAAATCACCGATCGGGCCTTCGAAGCGGACCTCGTCGCCTTCCTTCATTACCTCGAAGACATGGGTTGTGAACTTGCCGCCGGGCATCAGGCGGATCTGCAGTTCGACGAATTCGGGTTCGTGCGGCGGGTTGGCGAACGAGAAGGCACGCCGCTGGCCGTCGTCGAGGATGATGTTCACGTACTGGCCGGCCTTGAAAGCGATCGATTGCCCTTCCGGCAGTTTGAGCAGGACGCGCATCACGTCGTGCGTGAGCTTCTCCATCTTGACGACGCGGGCGGTGTACTCCTGGATGCCGCTGGCGACAGCGCTGCTTTCGTACTCGATGACCACGTCCTCAAGCGCGGTGGCGCAGCAGGAGAGTACCTTGCCCTGCGCCAGTTCGGCGTCCGACAGCGCGCTGGGCTGATAGAGACCGGGATCGACCTTGCCTTGCAGGACGGTGCACTTGCAGACGCCACAGCCGCCGTTGCGGCATTCGTAGGGCAGCTTGATGTCCTGGCGCAGGCCGGCGTCGAGCAGCGTTTCACCAAAGCGCGCGTTGACCGACCGGTGGTCGGGATGGAAAGTGATCGCAGTCAATGCCTTGGCCGACCCGAGCCGCTTCGGCGGCAGCCAGGGAACGAGAAAGAGCAGGACGGTGAGGCCCAGCACCCAGAACCAGAGATGCAGCGGGTCGGTGACGTAGACCAGCGCCAGCACCGGCAGCTCGAACCAGTCGAAAGCGATGCCGGTGGGCACGACGGCCATGTCGGCTTCGCCGCCCTGGCTGAGAATCGGCTTGATCAGCGCGAGCATCAGGAACATCAGTGTCACGGCGATGGCGATCGGTCGTGGTGGATTGATGTTTGCGCGTGGAACCCGCTGTACGTGCACCCACATCACGAAGCCGATGATCAGCGGGATGCCGATGTGCAGGAAGGCGAGCAGGGTGAACAGGCGGCTGTTGACGCTTTCGAGGAACAGGAAGTTGCGGATCAGCGTGCCGTTGAACATCGGCAGGACGTCGAACCATTCGGCGGTGGCGATGACCACGAACTGCGCCAGTTTGTCCCAGACCAGCATGAAACCGTTGACCCCGGCGATGTAGATCAGCCACAGCAGGGCGACGCCGGTCAGCCACGAGAACGAGCGAAAGCCGCGATAGCGGTCGTAGGCGAAGTGCCGCAGCATGTGCAGCAGCATGGTCAGGATCATGCCGTCGGTGGCGTAGCGGTGCACGCTGCGCAGGATGCCGCCCAGCCACCACTGGTCGTGGGTGATGCTCTCGACCGACTCGAAAGCGTCATGAACGCCGGTATCGGCGAAGATGTAGAGGTAGAGGCCGGAGATCAGCAGCAACCAGAACTGCCAGAAGCTGATCGTGCCGAGGTGGTAGAAGGGGTTCATCTTGTCGCCGAAGGCGACGTTGAAGACGTTCTCGATGCGCATGAACAGCCAGCGGATGACTTGTTGAATGACTTTGACCATTTTTGATGTCAGCTCGGAAAATTGGTTAAGCGTGCGTGCCTGCTGGCCGGGAATTGCCCCGCTGGCACCGTCTGGCGTTGCTCGCAGCGGCGATCACTTGAAGTACAGTCCGCCCTGGTCCGGGTTGAAGTCGATCACCATCACCTGCCGCGGGGCGAGAGAGATCTCCTCCTCCTGGACGAAGTTGAAGCCGGGATTGACGACGTTGTCGTTCATCCTGACCGCCAGCTGGTGCGTGCCGGCCTTGACCTCGAAGCGCTTGTACACCGTCGATACGCCGTCCTTGTAGAGGCCGGTAGGGTGCAGCACGGTGCGGAAGACCTCCCTGCCGTCAAGGTCGACTTCGAGCTTGATGTCCGAGCGCTCGCGCGGGCAGTCCATCGGCGCGCGCATGTTCGGCGGCATTTTGGCCAGCTCCTCGGGCGTCCGCTTGCGACACGCGCGGTCGCCGAGGTGGCTGATCGAAAGCTTGATCAGGGCAACGTCGTCGGGAATCTGGTGATAGGTCGGCGAGGTGGCAAAGTAGCCGATGAAAGCGGCAAAGGCGCCGTAGAGAATCACCTGGCCGACAATGGCGGCGGGTTTAAGCATGATGTGGAGCTCTCCGCAGGTAGGGTTGAAGTCTGTCTGTCGTCGCCCCCAGGGCTTCGATCCGGGTTCTGAACTCGGTCAGCGCGGTGGCCAGCCGCGTGCTGTCGTGCGCCGAGGCGAAGGTCAGTTGCAGGCGTGACGGCGGCACGCTGTGGCGCAGGTGTGGCTCGCGCTCGCCGAGCAGGCGTTCGCTGCTCCAGCGGTCGCCGAGGCGGAATTCGCAGCCGCCTTCGCGGCAGGCGGCAAGCATTACTCCGTCGGCGCCGCCACGCAAGGCGTATTCGACGAAGGCCGGCGGCAGCATGCCGGTGCACATCAGGTCGATCACCGCCGTGTCGTCGGCCGCCAGCAGCTTGCCGGCCGCGGCACCGCGGTCGCAGGCGAAGACGACGATGCGCGTGCGCCCGGCGAGTCGTGGCAGTGCCGCTTCGAGCTGCTCGCGCAATGCGTTGACCGACAGTTGCGGCATGTCGATGCCGGTGACCAGCTTTTCACGCCGACGGAAAGGCGTCGATGAGGGGCAGGCGCCGGCGCAAATGCCGCAAGCGGCGCACAGGTCGGGGTCGACGACGGCCAGTCTTGAACCGGGTCGGCCGGGATGTGGCGCCATCGAGATGGCGGCGTAGGGGCAGTCGGCGAGGCAGCGGTCGCAGCCGGTGCAGTTGGCCGGATTGACGACGGCGACCGGCGGCGGGCGACCGTGCGGCAGCAGTGGCAGGGCAAAGAGCAACGCGGTCAGGCCGAAAAGCAGCGCCCAGACGAAAGCCGGCGAACTCAGGTCGGTGAGCGGATGGATGAACAGGATGAACCAGTCGAAGGCCAGTTCGCCGGGGACGCTTGCCAGGTTGGCCGGCGGGTTGCTGAGCACCGGGCGAAACAGCGCGAGCACCGTAAGCGCGGCGGCGGTGGCCAGCATCACGCGTCGCGTCGGCAGGTAGTCGACGTGGCTGATGCGATGAACGTGGGCCCACAGGCCGAGGATCAGCAGCAGCGGCACGCCGAGATGGATGAAGATCAGGACGGTGAAGAAACGGTCGCTGATGGTGTCGGGGGACAGGAAGTTGCGCGCTGAGGGCTCGTTGAAGATCGGCAGCCAGTCGAGCAGTTCGGTGGTCGCCGTCGCGGAAAGCTGCGCCAGTTCGTCCCAGACGATCCAGTAGCCACCAATTCCCGCCACATAGGCCAGCCAGATCAGCGGGATACCGGTCATCCACGAATAGAGGCGGAAGCCGAAGTAGCGGCCGTAGGACCACTCGCGCAGCAGATGCAGCATCATCACCAGCATGAAGCCGTCGGAGGCGTAGCGGTGCAGGCTGCGCAGAACGCCACCGAGGTACCACTGTTCCTGCGAGAGATAGCCGATTGAGCTGTAGACGGCGTCGATGCCGGTATCGAGGACGGTGTAGAGATAGAGACCGCTGCCGACCACGATCCACAACAGGTAGAGACCGATCGCGCCGAGATGGCGCAGCGGGTTGTCCCGGCCGCCAAATGGCGCATCGAAGGCTTCTTCCACGCGCAAGAAGACGCTCTTGGTGGCGTTACGCAATGCAGCGTGGAAGCTCACTTGGTTGGGGTTCCCGAAGCGGTGCGGATCATAATTATTAGCCGTTTATTATATAGATGGCGGTCTGGCGGCGACTTGACACGAGTCAAATCGGCAGCCCGAGGCCTGTTGGTGGCCCGGTCGTTGCCGTCAATGTCGCGTTGTCGGTTCGCGGCTGCACCAGGGATTGCCGGCGGCAGCGTGCCGGAAAAGAGGGCGCCGTGCGGCGTTGGCGGGCTAGGTGCCGTCGGCGAAACCACCTTGCCGCCACACTTCGAAAACCATCACGGCGACGGCATTCGACAGGTTCAGGCTGCGCTGTCCGGACAGCATCGGCAGGCGCAGGCGCTGCTCGGCGGCGAATTCAGCCATCACCTCGGTCGGCAAGCCGCTGGTCTCGCGGCCGAAGACCAGGACGTCGTCGCTGCGGAAGGTGGGTTGGTCGAAGCGCGTGCCGCCGCGGGTGGTGATCGCAAAGCGGCGCCGGCCGGCCAGCAGCTGCTTGCAGGCCGGCCAGTCCGGGTGCCGGACAACCCGTGCGAACTCGTGATAATCAAGGCCGGCGCGCTTCAGCGAGCGATCTTCCCAGCGAAAGCCGAGCGGCTCGACGAGATGCAGTTCGCAGCCGGTGTTGGCACAGAGCCGGATGACGTTGCCGGTGTTCGGTGGGATTTCGGGCTGGAAGAGGACGACGGCAGTCAATCTACGCTCCGGGAAACGGTTCGGCGATCAGGGCGCCCCGGGTTCGCTGCGGCGCCGATTTTTCCAGAAGTTGATCGACAGGTAGATCATGAAGCCTACGAAAGTCATGAAACCGGCGAACATGAAGTACAGCGAGTAGTCGGTACGGTAGCGGCCGGTGACCGGGTCGTAGACCGAGCAGATGATCCGCACGCGCTCCATGATTTCCTTGAGAGTACCCATCTCCGGCGGGATCGCCGACCCGGTGATCAGCACCTTGAGCGGCTCGGCGAGGTCCTCGGCAGTGAACTTCTCGCCGTATACCTGGCGGACGATCTTGCCTTCGGCATCGACCATCGTCACCTGGTTGAGGTGATCGAAGCCGGCCGCGGTGGCGACGAAGCGGAAGCCGAATTGCGCCGCCAGCTGGTCCACGATCGCCGGCGCCGGGCTCAGGAAATTCCAGTTCGGCAGGTCGATGCCGTATTGGCGCGAAAAGACCTTGAGCGCCGCCGGCGAATCGAAGGGCTGGTTGAAGCCGATGCTGATGACGTTGAAACGGTCGGCACCCATTACGCTGACGGTGTTCTCGAGAGCTTTCTGCAGGTTGCGCGTGGTCGTCGGGCAGACCTGGAAACAGGCAGTGTAAATGAAGTTCACCAGCAGCGGCTTGCCGCGATAGCGCGACAATTCGACCGGCTTGCCGTCCCGGTCAAGCAGGACGAAGTCGTCCACCTGCTTGCCGATGACGCTTTGCGAGAAGGCGAAAGCGGCCTTTTCATCGAGTGCGGTCAGCGTCAGGTCCTTGTTGAGCAGTCCCTGTGGGCGCGCCGTGAGCTTGGGTTTGTCGGCCACCGCCTGATCGGCGACCAGGGCGGGGGCTGCCAACAGGAAGAACGCCGCCAGGACGGCGCGACAACAACGACCAATCATCGGAAGACGCCGGTTGTGGATCAGGACGCGAATTGACTGTCCACGATGGCCGCCAGCAGCACCAGTGTCAACTGGATCAGCGAAGCGTGAAAGCAGATCATCGCCGACTTGCGATTGGTGTCGAGGGTCAGCAGCCAGGCCTTGTGGATGAACAGGAAGCCACCGATCGCCGCGCCGGCGAAGTAGATCGCGCCGAGGCCGAAGGCCAGCGGCACAAACGATGCGGCCACCAGCGCCAGAGTGCTGAAGAAGATCGTCTTCGCTGCCCGCTGGTCACCGACGACGACCGGCAACATCGGCACGCCGGCGGCGGCGTAATCGTCACGGAAAGCGATCGCCAGACTCCAGAAATGTGGCGGTGTCCACAGGAAGAGCACCAGCGCCAGCGCCAGTGGCACGGCGCCGAGTTGCGGATCGGCGGCGGTGGCGCCGGCGAGGACCGCCCAGCTGCCGGCGAGTCCGCCGAAGACGATGTTCAGCCAGGTGCGGCGCTTGAGCCAGACGGTATAGACGATGGCGTAGAAGAAGGCGCCGAGGAAGACGAACAGCGCCGACCAGGCATTGAGCGCGATCCATGCGGCTCCGACCGAGAGCACCATCAGCACGCCAATCACCAGTAGCCAGAGCGGCCCATGGCGGAGTTCGCCGGTGACGAAGGGGCGCTTGCTGGTGCGCGTCATGAGGTGGTCGCTGTCGTGTTCGTAATACTGGTTGAAGGCACCGGCGCTGGCCGACGAGACCAGTACCGAGAGGGTCAGCACCAGCAGTTGTCCGACACTGAGACTGGGCCCGGCGCCAACCGCCAGGCCGGCGAGGGCGGTAAAGGTAATGACCACGCCGATACGCAACTTGAAGACGCCGAGAATGGCACGGTATGGGAAGCCGGAGGTGCTGTTCGGTGGGAGCGTCGATTGCATGGGTCTTTGGTCGTGGCGCAGCGCAGGGAAGAAGGTGGGTGGGGGCTAGCCATGAAACTCGCGTTGGGGCAGGGCGGACCTGCTTGAATCGAGCCTCGCGTCGAGGCCCGATTGAGGCAGGCCCCCACGCCGCTGGCGTGGGGGCAGCTCGCTCAGCTGAGCAGCCAGACTTCGGACAGGTACTTCCAGTTGACGAAGTAGTAGAGAACGAAGGACACGAACAGCAGCAGGGCCAGGATCACCGTGCCGGGAACCGGCTGATGGTCGCTGCCGTGCGCGACGGCGGATGCCGCTTGCGTGTCCACCGGGATCGGCGTCGGCTTGTCGGAGACCTTGCCACCGTCGAGCTTTTTGCCGAACAGCAGCGAGCCGACGATCAGCAGGATCCACAGGCCACCACCGATCACCGCGATCACGCCGAAGATACCGGTCAGGCCCATCATCAGGTAGGCAGCACCCGGCCATTCATACTGGAAGGGTGCGCCGGAGAAGGCCATGTCCCAGTGCCGACGGGAAACGCCCAGCGTGCCGGCGCCCATCATTACCAGGCCGAGGATCGACATGCTGATACCGAACAGGTAGGGCTGAATCTGACACAGTTTCGGCAGGATCAGCTCGCGCCGGAAGAGCACCGGAACCAGCAGGAAGGTGATCGACATGAAGGCCAGCGTCGTGCCGGTGACGACCGTGGTATGGAAGTGGCCCGGGACGTAGAAGGTGTTGTGCATCAGCATGTTGATCTGCTCGGTACCGAGGACGACGCCGGAGATGCCGCCGAGGAAGCCGAAGCTGACCAGCGAGATGAACATGCCCGAGAACACCGGGTTGCCCCACGGTGCCTTGCGCAGCCACTCGAAGAGGCCGTTGGTGTAACCCCTGCGCCGTTGCGCCGCTTCGATCGCACCCGGCACGGTGAAGCCGTGGATCATCGATGCCATCACCGCGAAATACATGAAGTACGAGGTGTTGAGCACCTTCCACTCGGCACTCATGCCGGGGTCGGAGAGCAGGTGGTGTGCACCTGGCCAGTTGCAGGAAGAGGATGTAGAGCAGGAAGGCAAAGCGCGAGACTTTCTCGGACAGCGGCTTGGCGTTGAACAGCACGGCGGCGGTCAGGTACCAGATCGAGACGTGCGCGGCAACGTTGATCTGCTGCGACGAGTGCCCCAGACCCCACCACACCATGCGGTACAACTGCGCGTCTATTTCCTTGATCAGGCCGACCGACCAGAAGAAGGTCGGGATCAGGATGCCGGCACCGGAGAGGATGGTGAAAGTGGCGATGATCGCGGCGGTCAGCGCGCCGAAGGTCACCAGCGGCAGCGAACCCTGGTAGGTCTTGTCCTTCCTGGCGACGACCAGCGTGCCGAAGAAGACGCAGGTACCGAGCAACGCACCGACGGCGACCAGGATGATCCCCAGGTAGAAGTGCGGCTTGGCCTGCATCGGCACGTAGGAGGTGAACATCACACTCGACTCACCCTGGAAGATCGCGACGTTGGTCATGATGCCGCCGACGACCATCAGCCAGAAGCCGAGCCAGGCGATCTTCGGCGTCGCCAGTCGACAACGGAGCAGCGTTGATGAGGCGAAGTAGAGGACGGCCATTTCAAAGAACAGGATCCACAGGATCAGCATGTCGATGCCGTGGACCGTGAGAATCAGGTAGAACTCCTCGGCCGGCAGCAGCTTGATCGCCGGCCAGCGGGTAAGAATGACGAGCAGCGCGGTGATGCCGCCGACCAGCAGCCAGAGGACGCCGGCGACGGCGTTCCAGCGCATTAGTTTCTCGGCCTGGTCCTCAAACTGCATTCCCGAGATCGGACAGGTGCGGTACGTGGTTGCCATCGATTTACTCCCCCTTATTTCACGTAAATACGGCCGAGCATCCAGGAATGACCGATGCCGCAGTATTCATTGCAGACGATGGCGTAGGTGCCTTTCTTGGTCGGCGTGACCTTGACCACGTGCTCATAACCGGGGATCACCTCGATGTTGATGTTCACCGGTTGCAGCGAGAAACCGTGCAGGTAATCCATTGACGAGAGGTGGATCTTGTAGGTCTGCCCCTCCTCGAGTTCGAGGATTGGGTACCAGGCCCACAGGCGGGCGATCAGGTAGCCGTCGCCACCGGCAGGGACCTTGACCACCGGGATGTCCTGGTCGGTTTCGGTGCGGATGGTGTTCTCGGCGATGAATTTCTCGGCCTTGGCGGCGAACAGTTCGGGGGTGATCTTGTACGCCTCGTTGGACAGGTTCTGCTTACCGTAAACGTGCCAGTAGATCATCATGCCGAACATGATCATCCCCCACACGAAGGCGATCGCGATCCACGCCCATTCGACCTTGTCGATGGGTTGCTTCCACCAGAGCCGGTCTGACGGCGGCAGAATTGCACTCATAGTTCTCTCCCTGATTTGACGGACTGGTTACTTGGCAACCGGCGTGTTCATGATGTCGATGATTCCCCACAGGATGTAGAGCAGTCCGGGCGAGGCCACACCGAGAAACAGCAGCAGGAAGTGGTTGTCCAGCAGCTTCTGCATGAACGGAATGTCGTCGTCTCTCTCGTCGACCATCTATGTATCCTCCATTACTGGTTGGCGCTCATGGCGCTTGGCGTTTGCCGACAGCGGCGAATTTCTTGGGCTTTCGGGGCACAATTGGCGGAAGGATACCCGCACTTGCCCTGCTTTTGATTTGATGCACGTCAAGAACTCGGAAACGCCGCGATGGCCGGCAAGACCAGCAATCATGGGCATTGCAGGGTCGCTGCTGCGACCGATCGTCGCGGCCACCGGAGCGCTCGAAGCGACCGTCAAAGAGCCTATAATCCGCGCTTCTCTCCCTCTCTCTGCTTCGGGTTTCTGGTATGGACAAAGTCGCTCGCCGGCAAATTGCGCTCTGGCTGCTGATCTGCAGCGCCATGGTCTTCTCGATCCTGGTGGTCGGCGGTGTCACGCGCCTGACCCACTCGGGCCTGTCGATCGTCGAATGGCAGCCGATTGTCGGCGTCATCCCGCCACTCGATCAGGACGAGTGGCAAGAGACCTTCGACAAGTACAAGAAGACGCCGGAGTACCAGAAAGTGAACCATCAGATGTCGCTCGACGAGTTCAAGGGGATCTTTTTCTGGGAATACTGGCATCGCGTCCTCGGACGCCTGATCGGCGTCGTTTTCCTGCTGCCGTTCATCTGGTTCTGCCTGCGACGCAAGATCGATCGGCCGCTGGTGCCGAAGCTGCTCGGGATTTTCCTGCTCGGCGGCATGCAGGGCGCAATGGGTTGGTACATGGTCAAGAGTGGGCTGGTCGATGATCCGCGCGTCAGCCACTATCGGCTGACGGCGCATCTTTCACTGGCTTTCCTGATCTTCGTGTCGATGTTCTGGCTGGCCCTCGGGCTGCTCGCCGAGCGCGCGCGCAGCACCACCGACGCGACCCTGAAGGGCTTGCAGCGGATCGGTTTCTGGTTGGTGATTCTGGTCGCCTACATGGTGGTCAGCGGCGGATTCGTCGCGGGCATCCGTGCCGGCAAGGCCTACAACAGCTTCCCGCTGATGAACGGGCACATCCTGCCGCCGGAAAGCTTCATCATCGACCCCTGGTATCTGAATTTTTTCAACAACATGGCGCTGGTCCAGTTCGACCACCGGCTGGGCGCGTGGTTGCTGGCCTTCCTGGTACCCTGGCTGTGGTGGAAGATCCGCCGCGCGGACGTTTCGGCTGCCACCCGGCGGCTGTCGACCCTGACCGTGGTGGCGGTGTTCGTGCAGATCGCGCTGGGCATTTCGACCTTGCTGCTGGGCGTTCCGGTCGGCCTCGGCGCGGCGCACCAGGGCGGTGCGATGGTCGTTCTCGGCCTGCTGCTGTGGCTCAATCACGAGTTGCGCGTCGACCGTGGCAGTCGGCTTCCGGGAGCGGTCGCTTGACGGCAAGCCGGGGCCTGCGGCTGCGGCAAATCCACGCCACGGCGCTACTGCTGACGGCGCTTTCGCTGGCGGTGGTCCTGCTCAGCGCCTACCTTCGTCTTGACGGCGCCGGGCTGGGCTGTCCGGATGGGCCGGGCTGCTACGGCAAGCTGCTGCACGGTGAGCCCGAACCGCAAGCCTTCGGCCTTGCGCGCCTCGTGCACCGCCTCGTCGCATCGCTGTTCCTGTTGCTGACCTGCTACCTGGCCTGGCTCGCCTGGCGTCGCCCGTCAGTCCCGCAGGCGGCCCGGCCGGCGACGCTACTGCTGCTGCTGACGCTGGCGCTGGCGATCCTGGGTTTCTGGAGCGCCGATCCTCGACTGCTGCTGGTGGGTTTCCTGAACATCATCGGTGGTCTGGCACTGGTCAGCTGCTCGTGGCGCGTGGTGCTGGCCAGCCGGCCCGGGTCGACTCTCGAGAGCGCGTCGGCACCGACGCTGGCCTTGCGTTTGGGAGCCGTTGCGCTGTCGCTGACGGTGATCCTTGGCGCACTGATCGGCGCTGGCTACGCGGCACTTGCCTGCCCCTCGTTTCCCGCCTGCGGTGGACTATGGTGGCCGCCGGCCAGCGGCTGGGCGGCATTGCCGCAGTCGTTCGCCCGGCTGGCCGCTGCACCACACGCCGGCGACGCCGGCGCGATCACGCTGAACCTGCTGCACCGCTGGACCGCCGTCGGTTCGCTGCTGCTGCTTGGGGCAGCAGCGTTGCCGGCGCTTGGTCGCGAACCGGCGCGCCCGGCCGCGCTGGCGCTGTTGTCGCTGTTGGTCGCCGAAACGGCTCTCGGCAGCCTGACCGTGATCAGCGGCTTCAGCCTGTGGTTGGCGATCGGCCACGGCGTCGGCGCCGCACTGCTGCTGGCGACGCTGGTGACGCTGCGTCGCCGCTGAGCTCAACGCGTGGCCGGACGCGCGAGCGGCGCGCCCGGCCACGTTCAGTGCCGGTGTTCGCCGGCTGGCGCCGCGGTGGTCGTCAGGTCGCGGACCTCGGCCCTGATCTCGACGGCTTCGACCTGCTTGTCCTTGCCCTCGATCTGCAGCGTCAGCGGTACCGTCTCGCCTTTCCTGAGCGCTTGCTTGAGGTTCAGCAGCATCACATGGTAGCCGCCGGGTGCCAGCTGCACGGTCTTGCCGGCGGGCAGCTCGAGGCGTTCAACGGCGCGCATCTTCATGACGCTGCCGTCCATCCTCATTTCGTGGATCTCGCTGACGCCGGCAGCCGGGCTGGCGGCGCCGACGAGTGTTGCTCCGGATTTGCTGGTGATTTCCAGGAAGGCGCCGGTCGCCTGCTGGCCGGGCACCGTTCCTCGTATCCACGCCTCCCTGATCTCGACGTCGGCGGCATTGGCGCCGGCAGCAAGAAGGCCAAGCACGATCGCCATCGTCAGGTGGATTGGTGTCGCTTTCAAGCCGTACTCCTTGATCGTTGAGGGACTCGATTATAAATCGTCGGTCGGTGCGACCCCGATGCGACAAGATGCCGCACCCGCGAGCGTGCCGGTGCGGCGCATCACCGGCCGGCTTACGGCTTCTGTAGCCAGTTGCCCTGTGCGTCCTCGATCCACCAACCGGAGTGGAACTGCATCTTCCAGCGCTGGATCTGCGCCGCGCGCGCGGCCGGTTCGGCGTCCTGGCCACCGTGGGCTTCGGCGATCGCGTAGATCAGTGAGTTGCGGTCCGGGTTTTCCTGGTCGATCAGTTTTTCGGCAATCTGTCGTTGCGCGAGATTCAGCCGGCTGCCATCACGCATCTTGATCATGCCGTCGTTGCCCAGCCCGATGATCCCGACTTCGTAGAAGCGGACCAGTCGCGAGCTTCGTTGCGCCAGCGTGTGCTTGACGATGATCACCGGTGGCGTGCCGATGTCGAGGTTGATCTGGTCGCTGGTCGGTGCGGCGGCGACCGGCAGGGAAAGAATGGCGAGCAGCAGTAACAGGCGTTTCATGGCAAGTGTCCTGAACGATCATTTACCGGCGAGCAGCAGCCTCAGATCGGCAGCAATGCTGTCCGGCCTTTCGCCGTGGCGGACCAGCAGCCTGAGGCGACCCTGCGGGTCGAAGACAAAGCTGCCGGTCGAGTGATCCAGCGTGTAGCTGTCGGGCGTACGGCCGGCCTGTTTGGCGAAGAAGACCTTGAAGTCCCTGGCCACCGCCGTGGTCGTCGCCTCGTCGCCGCGCAGGCCGATGAAGCCCGGGTCGAAAGCGGTGACGTACTCGGACAGCACCTGCGCGGTGTCGCGCTGCGGATCAAGGGTCACGAAAACCACCTGCACACGGCTGGCGTCGCTGCCGAGACGCGCGAGGACCTCGCGCATCGCCGACAGCGTCGTCGGGCAGACGTCGGGACACTGGGTGTAACCGAAGAAGACGATCACCGCCTTGCCCTTGAAGTCGGCCAGGTGGCGCTGCTTGCCGTTGTGGTCGGTCAAGGCGAAGTCCTTGCCCCAGTCGACCCCGGAAAGGTCGGTCGACCTGAAGGGTGGCGGCGACGGCGAGCAGCCGGCCAGCAGCAGCGTGACGGAGAGGATCAGGGTCAAGAGTCTTTTCATTGTCGTCAATGGCTTGTCGCAAGAATTCCGGCGTCGAGCAGGGTCACCGGCCGGATCCGGTCCGGCGGCAGGGGTCGTTGCGCTGACCAGCGGTCGCAGCGGTCGCAGCGCTGCGCCGGTCGCCGGGGCAGCGATGGGTCACCGTCCTGGCCGCCATTGGCACCGTCGCCGATGTCGGTTATTGTCCGCGTCGCGCTCGCTTGCCTCCTTGATACAGGTTAACCATTGTCGGTCATCCCGTGGTGCCAGCGCATGAATATTTTCGGGGCGCGGCAGCACTGCCCGGGCGGCAAAGCCGCTGCCACTGGTTACAACCGTCGAATGACTGGCGAGCGGCCGACTCTGGCGCAGCGACGGGGGATTACGCTGCCAATCCGCGCGGCAGCAGCGATCAGGCAGGGCGCGGTCGCTCCGGAGGAGGCTTGCTTGAAGACTATCGGCCTGATCGGCGGCATGAGCTGGGAGTCGACGATACCCTACTACCGCACCATCAACGAAACGGTGAAGGAGCGGCTCGGCGGACTCCACTCGGCGCGGTTGTTGCTCTACAGCGTTGACTTTCACGAGGTCGAGAAACTGCAGCGTGCCGACGACTGGAATGCGGCTGGCGTGCTGCTGGCGCAAGTCGCCGTGGCGCTGCAGGCCGCCGGCGCCGGCTTCCTGGTGCTGTGCACCAACACCATGCACCGCGTGGCCCCGGCGATCGAGGCGGCGGTCGATATCCCCTTGCTGCATATCGCCGATCCGATGGCCGACGAAATCCGCCGCCTGGGCTTTTCCAGGGTCGGCCTGATCGGCACGCGTTTTACCATGGAACACCCTTTCTACCGTGAGCGCTTGCGTCAGCGGCAGGGAATCGATGTGTTGCTTCCCGCGCAGGCGGATCGGGAGATCGTCGATCGGGTGATCTACGACGAACTGTGCCTCGGCCAGCTGCGCGCCGCGTCGCGCGCCGAATATCGACGGATCATCGGGCGACTGGTTGCCGACGGCGCGCAGGCGGTGATTCTCGGCTGCACCGAAATCTCGCTGCTGTTGGCGGCCGAAGACGCCGACGTGCCGCTGTTCGACAGCACGAGAATTCATGCGACCAGCGCCGCCGAACTGGCGCTCGCCGGCGCGTCCGGGGACGGGCGTTGAGCGTTCGCCAGGCGGCGATCAGCGGTGGCTTCCCGCTGTCGGCCGCTGGCCGCGGATTCGACCTCCCAAGGCCAGCGCCTCGTTGGCGATCAGCGCGCCAAGGACCAGCCCGCCGCCGGCCAGCGTGCTGCTTCCGGGAATCTCGCCAGCGCCGAGCCACGCCCAGGTGACCCCGAAAATGACTTCCAGCAGGCCGAGCAGTGCGATCTCCGCCGCCGGCAGCTGGCGCGACAGGCGCACCAGCAACAGGCATGGCAGCGCCAGCTGGACAGCGCCCAGCATCGCCAGCAGCGCGAGGTCGTGAGTGGACGCCTGGAAGGGATAGGCGAAGGGCAGGGTATACAGCGACGACAGCACGGCGCCGATCAGTACCGCCGACAGCATGTCGTGGCGGCCTGGTCTGGCTGCGCCAAGGACACCCAGGCCGACGTGCTGCAGCGTCGTGAAATTGAGCGCGGCAGCCAGCGGTACGGCCATCGCCACCAGCGAACCGGTCAGCGACAGCCCGCTTCGCGCTTCCTGTCCGAACATCCAGGCGATACCGACGCCGGCGACCGCGATCGCCAGCCAGGTTCTGGCCGGCAGCCGGTGGTGCAGGAAGACGCGCGCGAACAAGGCGGTGATCAATGGTCCGATGGCCATCACCACCAGCACGTTGGCGACCGTCGTCAGGGTGATGGCAAGCATGAAGGCCGTCGCCATGACCGACCAGCAAGCGCCCGAGAACCAGACCGGCCATGGTGCGCGTGCCAGATCACGCCACAGTCGTGGTCCGCGGATCAGGGTCAGGACGATACTCAGCGTCAGCGCGCTGAACAGGCTGCGCCAGAAAGTGACTTCGAAGCTGCTCGCCTGGTCGAGATGGCGGGAAACGACGCCGGCCATGCTCCACAAGAGTGTGACCAGGACCATCAGGGCGACCGCACGGCGGTGGGACATCTCGGTGCTTCCTGCCGCGGCAAGCGCAGTGGGGTGAGAAAAGGCCGCCATTGTGCAGGATTTCGCGTCGACCGAACGCACTTTGCCGTCGGCCAGCGACGCCGCCCGATGCTTCAATGGTAGCTGCGCAGGACCTGGTAGCCACCGCCGCTGGCCGTCAGCGACTCGACCAACAGGTAGCTGCTGACCCGCCAGCTCTGCTGCGGCGGCCGGGCTGGCGTGATCGATGCCGTCGCCCGTCGCGCCAGCGTCACATGCGGCCGAAAGCGTCGCCTGTCGACCGGCAGGCCAAGGGCCTGCAGCGCTTCGCCAAGGCGCGCATGGAGTTGCATCAAGGCATCGGGCGGCGCGCTCGCGCGCAGCACCGCCAGCCCCTGCGGCCATATTTCCGCGTCCGTCAGGGACAGCTCGAAAGGCGTCATGGCGACCTGCAATCCGGCGCTCAGCTCGGTGATGCGCCGACGCTCGAGCGCGCCGATGAAGTGCAGGGTCAGATGCCAGCGCTCGGGTCGGACGACCGCCGTACCTTGCCGCCACGACCAGTCCCGCAGGTGGCGAGCGAGGCGAAGCTGCTCGTCAGCGGTCGGCCACAACGCGAGGAACAGCCGGGCGGTGGTCGCCGGCTCGGGCCGCCCGGGGTCGCCTGGCAGGCGGCCGTCGGCGACGGGCGGAAGCTCTCGATGAAGCATGGTCAATGCTTTCGGAAGACACGGACGCCAGGCGATCGATACGTGGCGGCCGCTGGCCAGTCATTTGACAAGCGCCCTTGCGGCCTTACAATGCCCTGGACGCCAGCAGGGTGTCGGTTGATATGACGGGGGTTTGCCGCCGCCAAATCGCTGCGCCGCTGGCGATCGCCAGCGCGCCGCCGGCCGACATCGGATCGGCGGGCAGAGCGCCCGGGCGGCAGCATGCCCATGGCCAAGAAAACATCAATCACGACGACAAGAAGGAGACAAGGATGGCAAAGCTTTCCGAAATCGAAGGTATCGGCGAGGTGTACGCGAGCAAGCTCGCTGCAGCGGGAGTAGGTTCGCTCGAGAGCCTCTTGAAAACATGCTGCCAGAAGAGCGGTCGAAAGGAAATCGCCGAGAAGTCGGGAATCAGCGAGAAACTCATCCTCAACTGGGTCAATCGCGCCGATCTGTCGAGAATCCGGGGCGTCAGTACGCAGTACGCCGACCTGCTGGAGTGTGCCGGCGTCGACACGGTTCCCGAACTGGCGCAGAGAAACGCAGAAAACCTGCACGCCAGGATGGCCGAAGTGAACGAGCAAAAGGGTCTTGTCCGCAAGATCCCGACGGCGTCGCAAGTCGAGGACTGGGTGGCGCAGGCGAAGGAGTTGCCCCGGGTCATCACGCACTGATTGGCGCTCGCCGTCACTGGCCAGGATGTGCGTGGCTTGCCGCATGTCGGTCGGCGACTGCCGTCGCGCCGAGAACGCAAACAGCCCTGACCGGGCTGTTTGCAACGATCGCAGCGGCTACTTGGCCTGCATGCGATTGAGGTAGTCGATGAGCGCGAAGATGCGGCCACGAACGTAGGCGTTGGCATCGTAGTTGATATCGAAGTAATACTCGGCGGCCTTGACCTGATAGTCCTTGCCCCAGATCGGCATGTCGCGCGTTCCGTGCGGCTTCACCTCCTGCCTGCCATCGATGACGCCGTAGACGCGTTCAAAAGGAAAGACGCCGCCGTTCTTCTTGCTCAGCTGGGTCAGGTCGGGCGGCGTTGCCTTCAGGAATTCGAGGTACGCGCCGCCGCCCTTCAGGTCTGCCCCGTGGCAAAGGATACAGTTCGACTGGTACTCGTTCTTGCCGATGTCGCCTTTTTCGGCAGCCATCGCAGTCCTTGCCCCACCCAGGGTCATGGCCAGGGCGAATGCGCCGGCCAGGCGACCAATCTTCATCGTTTCCTCTCCTCTCGAGTTGCCCCGCGCGCCACGCTTCGGCGCTTGCCGCAACAATCTATACACGGAGGCCAGGTTCGTGCAACGCGGTTCGCTACAAGAATCGCCGAGATTTGATGTGGATCAAGCGGCGTCGACGGCCCCTCGACGGCCTGGCCGTCGTTGCCGCCGGCGGGCGAGCGGGTGGCCGCGACCAAATGTCGCCGCCGCCTGGCGGCCTGGCGACGTAGAATGGCACCCGTTCGGGGCCCTTGCGGCGCTCATAGACGGAGTACAGAGGTGGGTGAGATGTCGGGCCAGGGTGAATTGGCAAGCAGCTACTTCGAGCTCCCGGCAAAACGCCGGCAGCCGGCCTGGCGCCTGGGCCTGTTCCTCCTGTCGGCGCTCGGGGTACACCTGATCTGGCTGCTGCTGGCGTTCGGAACGGTCAGCCGGACGGCGCCGGCGGCGACGCTGCCGGTACTGACCGTACGCGTCGTCGAACGGGTTGCGGTGCGGCCATGGGTCGCTCAGGTGAAGCCGGTCGAGGCGCCGCAAATCGTCGACCGGCGCCAGCGGGTCGAGCCGCCGCGACCGGTCGAAGCGCCAGCAAAGCCTCGGCGGACGACGCCACGGCGGACCTCGGTCGCAGCGGTGAACAAAGCGCTGCCGACGCCACCGGCAGTATCGACGGCGGCCGTCACGGCGTCGGCGACACCGGCGTTGGCGGCTGCCGCTACCACGCTGGCGGCGCCGGTAGCCGCGCCAGCCGCCGCCGCCGCACCGGCGCCGCTGGTTGCCGCCCGCTTCGACGCCGATTATCTGCGCAATCCGCCGCCGGTCTATCCGGCCGCGTCACGTCGGCTCGGTGAGGAGGGTCGCGTGCTGCTGCGGATCAGGGTCAGCGCCGAGGGCTTGCCGCTGACCGTGGAGGTCAGGCAGTCAAGCGGTTTCCGGCGTCTCGACGACGCCGCCCGCGCGGCGGTCGAGCGCTGGCGGTTCGTCCCCGCCAGGCAGGGCAGCGAAGCGGTCGAGTCGTCGGTGCTGGTGCCGCTACAATTCACTCTCAACGGTTGAACGGGAAGGAAGCATGCAAAGGGAGCTGGGGTTGGCCCATTTCTGGGCGCAGGGTGATCTGGTAACGCATTCCGTGGCGATCCTGCTGGTGCTGCTGTCGGTGGTCAGCTGGTACGTGATCGCCGTCAAGGCGCACGCCGTGTGGCAGGCCCGTCGTTGCCATGCGCGCGCCCTGGCGTCGTTCTGGGGCGCGCCAAGCCTGCCGGCGGCGATCGAGGCGATCCGCTTGCAGGACCGCACCGGCATTCTCGCCAGCCTGGCGATCGCCGGCGCCAACGCCGCCGGATTGCATCGCGAACACTCCGATCGCGGCATTGGCGCCGGTGTCAGCGTCAGCGAGTTCGTCACTCGCTCGCTGCGCAGTCAGATCGTCGACGCGCACACCGGTATCGAGTCGGGCCTCACCTTCCTGGCGTCGGTGGGTTCGACGGCGCCGTTCATCGGCCTGTTCGGTACCGTCTGGGGTATCTACCACGCCCTGGTCGGTCTGTCCGGGGCGACCCAGGTGGTCCTCGACAAGGTCGCCGGGCCGGTGGGTGAAGCTCTGATCATGACCGCCGCCGGGCTCTTCGTGGCGATTCCGGCGGTGCTTGCCTACAACGCTTTCACCCGCGGCAATCGCTTGACACTGGCTCGTCTGGACGGATTTGCGCACGACCTGCACGCCTACCTGACGACCGGCCTGCGCGGCCGGCCCGGCGACAGGCTGGTCGATCTCGGCGCCATTCGCGCCGGTCGCAACGGCTGAGCGGCGGGCGTCGGCGATGGCCTTCGGTTCGTTCGAAAATGGTGGCAGCAGCCAGCCGATGGCGGAGATCAATACGACGCCACTGGTCGACGTGATGCTGGTGCTGCTGGTGATCTTCATCATCACCGCGCCGCTGTTCCATGAAGCGGTGCCGATCGACCTGCCGCAGGTCGATGCGACCCGGCTCGACGACCCGCCGCAGATCGTCTCGGTGGCGATCGACGCTGCCGGCGAGGTCTTCGTCGACGGTCTGGCGATCGCCCGCAGCGACCTGGCCGGTCGCTTGGCGGCGATTGGCGCGGCCGGCGGCAAGCCCGAGCTGCATCTGCGCGCCGACCGCGGTACGCGCTACGAGCGCGTCACCGAGGTGCTGGCCGACGCCCAGCGGGCGGGCCTGGTGCGAATCGCTTTTGTCACCGAGCCGGCGCGCTAGGCCGACATCGAGTTGGCGCAGCGGCCGTCAGCGCTGGCCGTTCGAGGCGGCAATTCGGCGCCGCGGGACTAAGGCTTGACAGCGCCGGCAGGCATCTGGATAATGCGCCGCGCTGGTGGTCGCGATGCGCTCCTTGTCTCGGGGGCGCGGTATGGATCGCCGGAACCGCTTGCAAGCGGGAGTAGCTCAGTTGGTAGAGCGATACCTTGCCAAGGTATAGGTCGAGAGTTCGAGACTCTTCTCCCGCTCCAGACATTGAAGGGAAAGTGCGCCAGCGCACTTTCCCTTTTCTGCGTGTGCGCCCAGCATGGGCGCGCTCTTGCGGGTGCAAGTCCCGTCGTAAGTTGATCACAGCGAACGAAGTGAAGCGCAACTGCATGAGGGTGACCGAGTGTGGGGAGGAAGCGTGGATCGAAGCTGCGAGCCGATGAACAAGAACCGGATAGAAGGCGCTGCGGAGCAGGCCGAGCGGGCACGTAACCGCGAAGGTCTCGTGATCAAGGCGAAGTGGCGTAGATCCGGCGGTTATGCAGCGAAGGAGTGCGGCCCTTACCTGGGGAGATCTCGCCTTGTGCCTGAAAGGGCGACGGTGTCGAGCCGGAGCGAGAAGTCAGCAGCGGTCGTAGTAGCCCGAGGCGTGGCCGGAGAAGGCCGAGACCGGAGGTGAAGGACCAAACGAGAAGGAATGTTTAGCCCCATGTCGATGCAGCAGGTATGGCGTCAGATGCCCGCGCAAGCGGGGCGGGTGGGCGTAGCGCGCGGTGAAGCTGCGCGTGATCCTGCCAGCGACGAAATCTGCGGCCCGCGACATGATCCGGTAAACACAGGGTCAGGGCTGCTTTCGGCGGCACTGACGAGAGAGAACCTGCGACAGGCATTGAAGCGGGTGCGGGCCAACAAAGGCGCAGCGGGCGTGGATGGTCTGGATATTGACCAGACAGCACGTCACTTGGTGACTGCGTGGCCGGCGATTCGTGAAAGCCTGTTGCGGGGGACGTACCGGCCGAGTCCGGTACGTCGGGTAACGATCCCGAAGCCTGACGGTGGCGAGCGTGAGCTTGGCATTCCGACGGTGACGGATCGGGTGATCCAGCAAGCGCTGCTGCAAGTGTTGCAGCCGATTCTGGACCCCACTTTCAGCGAGCACAGCTACGGCTTCCGTCCCGGACGCCGTGCGCACGATGCGGTGCTGGTTGCGCAGTCCTATGTGCAATCCGGTCGCCGGGTCGTGGTGGACGTGGACCTGGAGAAGTTCTTTGACCGGGTTAATCACGACATTTTGATTGACCGCCTACGGAAGCGCATTGATGACGCCGGAGTCATTCGGCTAATCCGAGCGTATCTGAACAGCGGAATCATGAGTGATGGCGTGGTGCTGGAACGGCATCAGGGAACGCCGCAAGGCGGACCACTATCGCCGTTGCTGGCCAATGTCATGCTTGATGAAGTGGATAAGGAACTGGAACGCCGGGGCCATTGCTTCGTGCGCTACGCCGACGATGCGAATGTGTACGTTCGTAGCCGCCGTGCGGGTGAGCGGGTGATGGAATTACTGCGCAGCCTGTACGCCCAACTGCACTTGACGGTCAATGAGACCAAGAGTGCGGTCGCCAGCGTATTTGGTCGCAAGTTTCTCGGTTTCAGCTTCTGGGCGGCACCCAGGGGGGAGATCAGATGCAAGGTGGCCGCCAAGCCTTTGGCGACGTTCAAGCAGCGGATCAGGCAACTGACTGGCCGCTCTGGCGGGCGCAGCATGGTTGAAGTCGTGGAAAGACTACGTCACTATGTACTTGGCTGGAAAGCCTACTTTCGATTGGCGCAAACCCCGCATATCTGGCGGAGGCTGGATGAGTGGATGCGTCACCGGTTGCGGGCGATCCAGCTCAAACATTGGAAACGCAGTTCGGCCGTGTTCCGGGAGTTAAAAGCGCTCGGTGCGACCCGCAGTGCGGCGCGCCAGGTGGCTGGCAACTCACGGCGCTGGTGGCATAACAGCGACCGGCTACTGAAAACCGTGCTGACCATCGCCTACTTTGATCGCCTCAGGGTCCCCCGGCTCTCATGACCTCAACTTCTCGAACCGCCCGGTGCGGACCCGCATGCCGGGTGGTGTGGCAGGGGCGCAGCCGCCATGGCTGTCCCCTATGCCGATTTGCGGGCAGGTATAATTGGCCGCATCTGCCTGCTCTTGTCTGCAGCGCCCGGATGGTGGAATAGGTAGACACAAGAGACTTAAAATCTCTCGGCCTCACGGCTATGCCGGTTCGACCCCGGCTCCGGGTACCATCGCAGCCATGACGTGGCGCCAACTACCTGCCGGTGGTCCCGATGATCATTTTTGACCTTGCTTGTCCGCACGACCATCGATTCGAAGGCTGGTTCCAGTCGCGCGACGATTTCGACAGCCAGTTGTCAAGCGAGCTGGTCGCTTGCCCGGAGTGTGGCTCGCCCGAAATCCGGCGCGTGCCGTCGGCGCTTCATCTCGGCAAGCCGGCATCGACGCCGACGATGGCGCCGTCAGTCGTGCCGCGACGCGCGGCGATCGACCCGCGTGCCGGCGCCTTGTCCAGCTACCGGCAACTGACCGCGATGCTGCTCGCCAACTGCGAGGACGTCGGCAGCCGTTTCGCCGAGGAAGCCAGAAAGATCCACTACCTGGAGGTGCCGGAGCGGGCGATTTGTGGCGAGGCCAGCCCCGAGGAGTGCGAAGCGCTGCGCGAAGAAGGCGTCGAAGTGCTTCGCCTGCCGCATCTGAAGGTGCAGGACCTGCACTGACGGGCACGGCGTATCGACCGCAGGCAAGTGGCGACGCCGGGACGCCGACGGCAATACCTATCGAGGAGAGTTGCAGATGATCAAGGCACGTGCTGCTGTTGCCTGGGCTGCCGGACAGCCCCTGGAGGTCACCGAAGTCGACGTCGAGGCGCCGCGTCAGGGTGAGGTGCTGGTGCGCATCGTTGCCACCGGTGTTTGCCACACCGACGCGTTTACGCTGTCGGGTGCCGATCCGGAGGGGATTTTCCCGAGCATTCTCGGTCATGAGGGCGGCGGCATCGTCGAGGCGATCGGTCCCGGCGTCAGCTCGGTCGCCGTCGGCGATCACGTGATTCCGCTGTACACGCCCGAGTGTCGACAGTGCAAGTTCTGCAAGTCAGGCAAGACAAATCTCTGTCAGGCGATTCGCGCCACCCAGGGCAAGGGGCTGATGCCCGACGGCAGCAGCCGCTTTTCGTACCGCGGCAAGCCGATCTTTCACTACATGGGCACCTCGACCTTTTCCGAGTACACCGTGCTGCCGGAGATCTCGCTGGCCAGGATCGCCAGCGACGCACCGCTAGAGAAAGTCTGCCTGCTGGGCTGCGGCGTCACCACCGGCATCGGCGCGGTGGTCAACACTGCCAGGGTCGAGGCGGGCGCGACGGTCGCCGTCTTCGGCCTCGGCGGCATCGGTCTGTCGGTGGTGATCGGCGCGGTGATGGCCAGGGCGGCGCGGATCATCGCGGTGGACACCAATCCCGCCAAGTTCGCGATTGCCAGGCAGCTCGGTGCGACCGACTGCATCGATCCGGCCGCCTACGATCGCCCGATCCAGGAAGTGATCGTCGACCTGACCGACGGCGGTGTGGACTATTCCTTCGAATGCATCGGCAACGTCCAGGTGATGCGAGCGGCGCTCGAGTGCTGTCACAAGGGCTGGGGCGAATCGGTGATCATCGGCGTCGCCGGCGCCGGCGAAGAGATTTCGACCCGGCCTTTCCAACTGGTGACCGGCCGCGTCTGGCGTGGCTCGGCGTTCGGTGGCGTGCGCGGGCGCAGCGAACTGCCAGGCTATGTCGCGCGCGCGCAAAGTGGCGAGATACCGCTCGACACCTTCATCACCCATACCATGGGCCTCGAGAAGATCAACGACGCCTTCGAACTGATGCACGCCGGCAAGAGCATCCGCTCGGTGATCCACTTCTGACCGGCGATGACGCAGACGTCGTCCGCGATCGACGAGATCGCCGCCAATCGCTGTTTCGGCGGCTGGCACAGGCGCTTTCGCCATTACTCGGCGACCCTGCGCTGCGAGATGGTGTTCGCCGTCTATCTGCCGCCGCAGGCCGCCAGCGCGCCGGTGGCGGTGCTGTACTGGCTGTCCGGGCTGACCTGCAGCGACGAAAACTTCATGCACAAGGCCGGCGCCATGCGCGTCGCTGCCGAACTGGGAATCGCCATCGTCGCACCCGATACCAGCCCGCGCGGCGCGCAGGTCCCCGACGACCCCGACGGCGCCTGGGATTTCGGTCACGGCGCCGGCTTCTACCTGAACGCCACACAGCAGCCGTGGGCCGAGCACTACCGGATGCACGACTACGTGGTGTTCGAATTGCCGGCGCTGATCGAGGCCTGCCTGCCGGTGACGGTGCACCGTGGGATCAGCGGCCATTCGATGGGCGGTCACGGTGCGCTGGTCTGTGCGCTGCGCAACCCTGGCCGCTACCGCTCGTTGTCGGCCTTTGCGCCGATCAGCCACGCGCTCGACAGTCCCTGGGGACAGAAGGCCTTCGCCCGCTACCTCGGCGCCGACCGGGCGACCTGGCGGGCATGGGACGCCTGCGAGCTGATCGCTGATGCCAGCGAACGCCTGCCGCTGCTGGTGGACCAGGGCGAAGCCGACGGTTTCCTGGTCGAGCAGCTGCAGCCGGACAAGCTGCAGCGCGCCTGCCTTGCCGCCGGCCATCCGCTGCACCTGCGCCGGCACCCGGGTTACGACCACAGCTATTTCTTCATCGCCAGTTTCATCGACGATCACCTGCGCCATCACGCCGCCGCGTTGATCCGCTGAAGCGAGCCGCAGCAGGCCCCTGCCGCTCAGCTGGCGACGACGACGCGGTTGCGGCCGGCGTTCTTGGCGGCGTACAGCGCGGCGTCGGCGGCCTGGATCAGCGCCTGGCTGTCCTTTTCGCTGCCGCTCAGGTTGGCGACGCCGATGCTGACGGTGAGCGGCAGCGATTGATGCTTCCACAGGAAGTCGTATTTTTCGACCAGTGCCCGGGTCCGCTCGGCGATCTGCACCGCGGCGCGCGCGCTGGCGTTGGGCAGAACCGCCGCGAACTCTTCGCCGCCATAGCGAAAGACCAGATCCTCGCCGCGCGAGGTGCGTTTGAGCAGGTCGGCAAGCTGTCGCAGGACGGCGTCGCCGGCGGCGTGACCGTAGCTGTCGTTGATCCGCTTGAAGTGGTCGATGTCGATCAGCAGGCAGGCCATCGGCAGCGCGTTGGCCTGGGCGAAGGCCCATTCGGAGGCCAGGAAGTCGAGGCCGTGACGGCGGTTCGGGAGTTGCGTCAGGGTGTCGGTCAGGGCATCCTGCAGCAGCCGCTTGTGGGCGACCGCGAACTCGTCGGTCGAGCGCATGATGCCGCGGCGCTCGCGCTGGATCTCTTCGCGCAGCAGCAGCATCCGGGTCGCCGTATTCAGGCGGACGCGCAAGGTCTGCATGGTCAGCGGTTTGACGAGAACGTCGTCGGCGCCGGCGTCGATCGCCTCGAGGATGTGTCCTTCGCTTTCCGGCGACGCCAGCAGCAGCGCATAGCTTTCCTTGCCGGCAGCGGTCTGGCGCAGGGCGCGGCAGAATGCCGCCGGCTGCAGACCGGGCATCGCCATGTCGGCAATGACGATCTGCGCGGGCTGGCGCAGCGCCTGCCTGAGGCCCTCGACACTGCCGTCGATCAGTACCGGCCGATGACCCAGGCTCTCGATCTGCTGCACCAGGGCCGGCAATTCGGCTGGCGGAATGCCGATCAGTTGCACGTGCAGGCGCGGTGAAGCGCCCTTGCCGCTCTGTTCGGGAGTCGCCGAGCTGACCCGGCGGCTGGGCGGGCTGGCGGCGAGGATCTCGGCGAAAGGCGGGACTTCCTGGGTGCGGACCTGCAGCATCGCGCCCCACTCGCGCCAACGGCGCACCATCCGATCGACCATGTCGTTGAGCACGTCACCGCTGATCCCAAGACGCGCCGCCCGGGTCAGCAGGCCCGGCAGCAGGCTCCAGCGCGCTTCCTCATCGGCCATGCAGACCTCGGCCAGCGAACGGGCAAAATTCAGTGACTGGGTAAGCGTCTGCAGGCGCGAGCCGTCGGGAAAGCCGGCGACGTCGGGCTGTTCGTGATGGTAGGCAGCCTGGATCAGCATTTCCGGCAGACCCCATTCGGCGAGCATCGTCGCGCTCAACTGGCGGTGGTCCATGTCGAAGCGCTGGCGCTCGAGGTCGACCAGGTCCTGCTGCATGTCCTGCACCGCCAGCAGTACGCCGGCGTACTCGTCGGGGTAGAGCGAGGCCATCGCCAGTTCGCCGACGCGGCACAGCAGGCCGATGGTGAAGATGTCCTCACTCGAAATCTGCGCGAAGTGCGCGAGTTCCTGGCAGGCGATGGCGGTCGCCAGCGAGTGACCCCAGAATGCACCGTAATCGAAAGCCGAGCACTGACCGCTCTTGTTGCTGTGCATCACCGAGAGGCCGATCACCAGGTCGCGGACCTTGAACGATCCGAGCGCGACGATCGCGCGCTGCAGCGAGACGATCGGCCGCGTGCGGCCAAAAGCGGCGGCGTTGGCGAACTTGAGCAGGCGCCCGGCGATGGCCGGATCGGATTGCACCAGCCGCACCAGTTCCGGTACCCGAAAGTCGTCGCGCTGCAACAACTTGATGATCGAAAAGGCAACGCCCTTCGGCGACGGCAGCTTGCCGGTCGCTTTCATCGAGTGATAGCGATCGTGGTCGACGAAGCGGATCAAGGAAATTTCGAGTCCAACATGAGCGGCCGATTATCCTACAAAACTCCTTGCCTGCGGCGGCAGGGCAGCGCGCTCGGGGGTCGCTCAAAGCAGTTCGGTGTCGTGGTGATCGTAGGCCGGACTGCAGCAGCAGAGCAGGTGCAGCGGCTCGCTGCCAGTCGCGGTGACGCTGTGCGCGGTTCCCGGCGGGATCAGGACGGTGTCGCCGACGGCGAGCTCCAGTGTCTCGGCGCCCAGCGTCATGACCCCGGTGCCGCGTGTCACGTGATACAGCTCCTCGCTGAGCCGGTGGCGGTGCAGGCGCGTCGCCTGTCCGGGCAGAACGACGGCTTCGGCGAGACTCTGCCGGTGATTGCCGTGCACCGCGGGATGCATCAGCTCGCGTATTTGCGAACCGTCGCGGGTGACGTAGGCGGCGCTATCGTCGTAGCGTGTTTTCATCGCCGTTCCTCAGCCAGTGGCACGATCAGCGCCGGATCGTCGTTGCTCGCCTGGCCGACCCGCTGGCTCACCGGCCAGCACTGCAGTTCGGCGTCGGCAAGCGGCCGGATCAGCGGCACGACCTCGGCTGCCGGAGCGGCCAACCAGGCGGGCCACTGCTCGGCGGCAAGAATCAGCGGCATCCGGTCATGGACGGCGTGCAGCAGGTCGTTGGCGGCGGTGGTGACGATGCAGCAACTGCGAACGACCTCGCCGGTCGGTGTCGTCCACGATTCCCAGAGTCCGCCGAAGGCCATCGTCTCGGTCGACTTGAGCGAGATGTAGTAGGGCTGCCGGCGCAGCCGTCGTGCCTCGTCGGCGATCGTCTGCCACTCGTAAAAGCCGCTGGCCGGAATCAGGCAGCGCCGGCGGCGGAAGGCGTCGCGAAAAGCCGGCTTGTCGGCCAGCGACTCGCCGCGAGCGTTGATCAGGCGGGCGCCGCTCGCCGGCTGCCTGGACCAGTGCGGCTGCAGGCCCCAGCGCAGCAGGTGCAGGACGCGCTGGCCAGCGGGCGACTGCCGGATGACCGGAATGTCGGTGGCTGGCGTGATGTTGTAGCGCGCTTCGACCACGACGCACTCGTCGAGGTCGAAACGCCAGGACAAGCGCGAGCGAGGGGCATCGAGGGCATAGCGTCCACACATGCCGCCAGTTTACCGCATGCCGCCGGCGCCCGCGGCGGCCCGGGCGCGGAGCCTGGCAGTGGGCCTTACCGATCTTCTTGATCGGCAGCAAAGGCGCGGGTCGGGGGCGCTGCGTATAATCTTCGGCCGATGCACACCTGTACGCTCAGGGGCCGATGAGCCCGCTCGCCCAGTGGCTGGCCGAAGGCGCCGACCGACATCCATCGGCACCGGCGCTGCTCGGCGCGCGCGCCGACTGGCGATACGACCAGCTGCTGTCGCTGGCCGAGCGCGGCGGCGTCTTTCTGCGGGCCCGGGCGGTGCAGCCCGGCGACGCCGTCGCGCTGGCCGGTGCCGCCGGCGACCTGACGCTGGCGGCGCTGGCGTGCTCGGCCGCCAATGCGGTGTTGCTGCCGCTCGATCCGCTGACCGGCGACGATGCCTGGCCGGCCTTGCAGGCCCTGGCAGGTGGTCGCCTGAAGCGTCTGCCGCCGCTCCCCGACGAGCTGAACGTCGTTGCGACGCGGTCGGTGCCTGCCGGCAAGCGCGACGACCTGGCGCTGTTGATCGCCACCAGCGGCAGTGAAGGTGCGCCGAAGGTGGCGATGCTGACGCACGCCAACCTCGACGCCGCGGCGGTCGCGTCCAACCTCTGCCTGCCCTTGTCCGTCGGTGACGTCTGGCTTGCCTGCCTGCCCCTGCATCACGTCGGCGGCATGGCAATTCTTTGTCGCTGCCTGCGCGCTGGCGCGGCAACCCTGCTGCACGAGGGATTTTCGGCGGCGGCCGTGTGGCGCGATCTGCATGCTCGTCAGGTCAGTCACCTGTCGCTGGTGCCGGCGATGCTGGCGCGCTTGCTGGCCGTGGCGGATGGCGTGCGACCGCCGGCCAGCCTGCGTTATGCCCTGATCGGTGGCGCCGCGCTGTCGAAGCCACTGTGCGACCGTGCGCTGGCCAGCGGCTGGCCGATCTGTCCGACCTGGGGAATGAGCGAGACCACCGCGCAGGCGGCGACGCTGGTCCGGGCGGGCGTTGAATGGCAGCCGGGACAGGTCGGCAGCCTGCTGCCGGGCCTGCAGGCGCGGGTGGCTGCCGACGGGCGCCTGCAACTGCGTGGCGGGCAGGTGATGGCCGGCTATCTGAATCCGGCTTGGCGCAGGGGCTGCGGCCTCGATGACGGCTGGTTGTCGACTGGTGATCTCGGCGTGCTCGAGGCCGCTGGCCAGGTACGCATCGTCGGCCGTGCCGACGACATGCTGATCAGTGGTGGCGTCAAGGTTCACCCGCTCGAAGTCGAGGCCTGCCTCGGCGCATGTCCCGGCGTCAGGGACGTGGCGGTGACCGCGACGCCCGACCCGGTGTGGGGCGACGCGCTGGTCGCGCTGGTCGTCGGCAGCGCCGAGATCGCCAGCCTGCACGACTGGTGCCAGCAGCATCTGGCGGCCGCGAAGCGACCACGGCGAGTGCTGCGGGTCGACGCTCTGCCGCGCAACGCGCTCGGCAAGCTGTCTCGCCAGAGCCTGCGCCTGCTGGCGCAGCAGCGGCAACCGGCGTGAATCTCGCAGCACTGCTCGACGCCACCCGCAGCGCGCTGCTGCGACGCCGGCTGCTGGCCCGCTTGCCGGGTGCACCGGCCAGTGGCCTGCTGAGCATCTGCCTTGATCTCGGTCCGGGCGAGGAGCGCTGGCTGAACGTCGATCCTGCCCGACCACTGGTCAACTGGTGGGCGCGGCCGGCGGCCGGCGAGAGCGGCGACTATCGCCTCGCGCTCGGCAACGCGATGTCTGTTGTCACCGCCGGAGCGGCGCGCTTCGCCGCGCTGCAGGCCGCTTTCACCGGGCTTGCCCCGGTCTGGCTGCATGACGACTGTCAGCGGACCGGCGTCGTGCCGGTGGCGCATGTCGGCTTTGCCTTCGACGAGGAAGCGGAGATCCGCGACGACCTGCCGAATGCACGCCTGCTGGTGCCGGCGATCGTCCTGCACAGTCGTGCGGGACGGCGCACGGCGGTCTTCAGTTGCGCGGTAAGCGAGGGCGAGGCAGCGATCGAGCGCTGGGCAGCAGAGCTGCGAAGCGCACGGCCAGCGGCAGCCGGCCCGCCGGCGGTCGCCGAGGCGGCAGCGGCGGGCTGGCGGCGCCGCAGGCAGCCGCTGGCCGATCGCGCCTTCGTCGCGCGCACTCGCGCGGCGCTGGCCGAGATCGCAGCGGGCGACTTCGACAAGCTGGTTCTGGCGCGCAGCGTGCACTTCGACAGCGCCACGCCGATCGCCGTCTCGCGCTTGCTGGCGGCGCTTGCCGACGGTCATCCGGAGTGCACGATCTATGGTGTTGGCCAGCACCGCCAGTGCTTCGTCGGCGCGACACCGGAGCGCCTGGTGTCGCTCGACAAGCAGGTCGTCGAGGCCGACGCGCTGGCCGGAACGGCCTGGCTGTTCGCCGATCCGCTGGGCCATCGATCAGGCTCGCCGGTCTTGCAGAGCGACAAGAACAGCCGCGAACAGCAGCTGGTGGTCGACGCCGTCCGTGCGGCGCTGGCGCCACTGTGCAGCCGCCTGGCGCCGCCGCAGGCGGCCGAGATGATGTCGCTGGGCGATCTGCAGCACTTGCGCACGCGGGTGGTCGGACGGGCACGCACGGGCACCGGCCTGTTCGATCTGATCGCCTGTCTGCACCCGACACCGGCCGTCGGCGGCGCGCCGGGCAGCGCCGCCCGGCGGTGGCTACGCCAGCACGGTGATCGGCGCGCCGCCTGGTACACCGGCGGCATTGGCTGGATCGATCGCGACGGCGACGGCGAGGTCGCCGTGGCCCTGCGCTGCGCCCGCATCAGAGGCCACCAGGCGGAACTGTTTGCCGGTGCGGGGATCGTCGCCGGATCGGTGCCGGCGCAGGAGCTTGCCGAAACCGAAGCCAAGCTGGCGGTGATCGCGGCCGCACTGCGGCAAGCACACCGGCCCGACTACCGGGATGGCCGGGGTGAGTTTGGCGGATCGGCGAGCGGTGCCGCATGAGCGATCACGACCGCCATCGCGCCGACGCGGGACAGCTCAATTGGCGCTGGTCGCAGACGCTCGCCGCCGCGTTGGCCGCTGCCGGTCTCGGCGAACTGGTGCTCTCGCCAGGGTCTCGCTCGAGTCCGCTGGCGCTGGCCTTTCTGCGCCAGCCGGCGATTCGCTGCCACGTGATCCTCGACGAGCGCAGCGCCGCGTTCTTCGCTCTTGGCCTTGCCAGGGCCAGCGGCCGCCCGACGGCGCTGCTATCCACTTCGGGATCGGCGCCGGCCAACTGGTTCCCGGCAGTCATCGAAGCCGATCTCGGTGCCGTGCCGCTGTTGTTGCTGTCGGCTGACCGGCCGCCCGAGTTGCTCGGCTGGGGCGCCAACCAGACCATCGATCAGCACCACCTGTTCGGTCGGCACGTACGTTCCTTTCACGCTCCGGCGGCGCCGGCTGCCGACTTCTCGGCGGCCTACCTGCAGCGACTGGCGGTGCGCGCGCTGGCCGAGAGTCGCTGGCCGCTGGCCGGTCCGGTACACCTGAACCTGGCGTTTCGCGAACCCTTGTTGCCGGCCGGCGACGCGCTCGGGCGGCCGGGCACGCCGGTCACCCAGCCGTTGATCGACGTGGCAGCGCCGGCGCTGCTCCCCGACCAGCGGCTGATCGAAACGACGCTGGCCACGATCAGTGGCCGTTGCGGAGTGATCGTCTGTGGCGGCGCCGATTACCCGCCGTCGTTCGCCGACGCGGTGAGCGCGCTGGCCGGCCAGCTCGACTGCCCGATTCTTGCCGAACCGCTGTCCAACCTGCGCTTCGGTGCGCATGATCGCAGCCACCTGTGCGTGCATTACGAGGCTTTCCTGCGTCAGGGGTCGTCACTGGCGCTGCTGCGGCCCGACTGGCTGCTGCGTTTCGGCGCCTTTCCAGTGACCCGGTCGCTGCAGGACTGGCTGGGCGCAGCGGCCTCTGTGCCGCAGATCGTGGTCACTCCCGACAGCCGCTGGCCGGATCCCGAGCAGCTCGCGACGACGCTGCTGCAGGCTGATCCGGTGCTGGCCTGCCGAGCCTTGCTCGCCGGCGGTAGCCGGCGCGCGCCGGTTGGCTGGCGAGCGCAGTTTGTGCGGGCCGAAGCGCAGGCCGCCGCCATCGCGCACCGCTGCCGACAACAGGAGAGTTTCGAAGGCGCGCTGATTCCGGCCGTGCTTGCGCGCCTGCCGGCGGGTCATCGGGTGTTCTGCGGCAACTCGTTGGCGATTCGCGACCTCGACGCTTTTTCCGGCGGCGACGACAAGCCGCTGCGCTTCTTTGGCAATCGGGGCGCCAGCGGCATCGACGGCAACCTGTCGACCGCGTTGGGCGTCGCCAGCACCGGCCCGTGCCTGGCGCTGCTCGGCGACCTCGCCACCCAGCACGACCTGACGGCGCTGGCCGTCGCCAGCGGCCGCGACATCGTGGTGGTCGTGCTCAACAACGGGGGTGGCGGGATTTTCGAGTATCTGCCGGTTGCCGCTCTAGCCGAGTTCGAGCACGGCTGGCTGACGCCGCAGCGCGTCGATCTGGTCGCCGCGGCGCAAAGCTTCGCCGTCGCCGGCGAGCGGGTGTCAACGCTGGCAGAGCTTGCCGCGAGCCTCGAGCGGGCGCTGCAGCGGGGTGGTCCGACGCTGCTCGACGTCGTCGTCGATCGTCGTGCCAGCGTTGACGCGCACCGAGCCTACTGGCAGCAGGTCGCGGCGGCGATGGTCTGAGCAGCGGCGGGTAGCGGCGGTGAAGTTCCGGTCGCGGGTCTGAAAGCCCGCCTCGCGTCGTCGCTGGCGGCTTCAGGCGCGGACGATGCGGACGCTGTCGGTACTGCCGGTACGCGGCCCGGCGGCGCCGAAGACCACTGCCACCAGATCGCCGTCGTGCACGATTCCCGCCTTGCGTGCGGCGGCGAGCGCCTGCCGCAAGGGGTCTTCCTCGCGGTTTTCGGCGACCAGCAGTCGCTGCACGCCCCACACCAGGCAGAGCCCACCGAGCACCTGTGGTACCGCCGAAATGCCGGCGATCGGAACCTTCGGCCGGAAGGCAGCGACCCGCCGCGCGGTCTGACCGCTGCGTGTCGGACAGAGGATCGCGGCGACGCCGAGGTCCTCGGCCGCCTGCACCGCGGCGTGCGCGACCGCCCACGCCACCCGGTCGGCGTCGGCGCCAATGATCGCGGCCGGATTGACGCGCTCGTGCGGCCAGCCTTCGGCGGCCTCGGCGACTTCGCCCATCATCCGCACGGTTTCGCACGGGAACAGGCCGACCGCGGTCTCCTCGGAGAGCATCAAGGCGTCGGTGCCGTCGAGTACGGCGTTGGCGACATCGTTCACCTCGGCGCGCGTGGGCAGCGGCGAGCGGGTCATCGACTCGAGCATCTGGGTCGCGGTGATCACCGGTTTGCCGGCGAGGTTGCACGAACGGATGATTTCCTTCTGCAGCAGCGGCACGCTGCGGGCCGGCATCTGGATGCCGAGGTCGCCACGGGCGACCATCACCGCGTCGGCCGCACCGATGATCCCGGCGAGGTTGTCGATCGCGGCGGCGGTCTCAATCTTGGGTACCAGGGCAGGTCGCATGCCGCGTTTGGGCAGCATCGCGCGCACCCGCTCGACGTCCTCGGCGCGGCGCACGAATGACAGCCCGAGGAAGTCCACCTTGGCGGCGATGGCCATCTCGAGGGCCAGGGCATCGCGCTCGGTGAACGGTTCGACGTGCGCTTCGGCGCGCGGCAGATGCATGCCCTTGCGCGAGCGCAGCGTGCCGCCACGCACGACTTCGGTTCGCACGTCGCGGTCGACAGCCGCCAGGACGCGCAGCACGATCGCGCCGTCGGCCAGATAGACCTCGTCTCCGGCGCGCGCCCACTGGGCCAGGTCGGGCAGGGTGGTGGACACCTGCCGGGCGTTGCCGACGCCGTCGCCGCCGCCGCTCAAGACGAACTCCTGGCCATTCTCGAGTTCGACCTCGTCTCCGGCGACGACGCCGCTGCGGATCTTCGGGCCGGGCATGTCGACCAGCACGCCAACGCTGCGCCCGAGGTCGCTGGCGACCTCGCGGACCAGGCGCGCGTTGCTGGCGTGGGTGGCCATGTCGGCGTGCGCGGCGTTGAGCCTCACCACGTCCACGCCGGCATCGATCAGTTGTCGCAGGGTGGCCAGCGTCGCGGTGGCGGGGCCGATGGTGGCGACGATCTTGGTACGGCGCATCAGGTACTCCTCAAAGTCTTCGACATCCAGCCAGCGTCAGCGGTGGCTGACGCAGCGCTCTCGAGCGGCTCGCGGGCGGCGGCAACTCGACAAGGCGGCCGGCAGTATAGGGAGCGCCCGCGGCACCAGTCAATGACGCCGCGCCCTGATCGACGGCCGAATCAAGGCTTGCCGCCGTCACCGTCGCTGCTGGCCGCCCTCTCCTCGGCGCCCGCGGTGGCCGCGCTGGCGTTGCCGCCGTCATCAGCCGCCGCCTGGTCGGCAGCAGGCGTCAGTGTTGCGGGCACGGCGGCCGGCGCGCGCGCGTCCTGCGCCTCGACTTTGACCGGCGCTGCTGGCGGCGGCGCGTTGCCGATCAGGCTCTGCAGATGGTCGGCAACGCCCCAGGCCAAGGCCAGCATCAACAGCATGAAGAAGAACAGGAGCATCGGCGATTCCCTGCCAGAGCTGGCATTTTTTCTGCGATCGCCGCGGTCGCTATTTCAGCGGCGGCACGCCGGTCGCTGCGCGGGCGCGTTGCTTGGCGGCGATGTAGTCGGCGTGACCGATGTGGAGCAGGTTGGCGATCTTGCGCACGAGGTGCGATTCGTGCGCATCGAGGTGGCCGTCGGCGAACGCCACCTGCCACAGGTTCTCGATGATGCGGGCCTTCTGCGCGGCGTTGCAGCGCTGGTTGATCAGCGAGGTGAACTGGTAGTAGCCGCTGGCCTGGCGTGCCTCCTCCTCGGCCAGTGCGAGCAGCGTGTCGAGCTGCCCGGCGTCGAGGCCGAACTGCTGGCGTAGTGCGGCCGCCACGGCGGCACGTTCGACGTCGGCGAGGTGTTTGTCCATGCGCATCATTTCCACCAGGAGTGCGGCGGTAGCGATCTGCAGCGCGTGCTCGCTGTTCGCCGCAGCCGAATGGCTGGCGGGTTCGATGAACTGGTCGAAGAATTCCCTGATGCTGGCGATCATGTCGGTCCCGTCGTTCAGCTGGCGACCGTGCATTCTAGCAGCCTGTGCCCGCTCCCTCGCCGCTCGCCGCCGCCATCAACTGGCCCAGCGGCGGTCAGCTGGCCGCGGTCACGCGCCGCACCTGAACCGTCGCGCTCATTCCCAGGTAGGCGTCAGCCGGGCCAAACCAGTTGCCGGAGATCGGCGAGGCCTGGCTCGGGTCACGCGCGACGCCGACGCGGATCAACTGATTGCTGCCGCCGAGCAGGTTGTTGGTCGGGTCGAAGGTCACCCAGCCGGCGCCGGGAAGGTAGGCCTGCAGCCAGGCGTGCGTCGTTCCTGCACCGACCGTGGCGTCGCCACTGCCACTGTCGCTGCCGCTATCCAGCGCCTGGTCGTAGAGGTAGCCTGATACGAAGCGCGTCGCGACGCCGAGACGCCGCATTGCCTCCATCATCAGCAGGGCGAAGTCGCGGCAGGTGCCGGTGCCACACTGCAAGGTCTGCAGTGGTGTCTGAGTGCCTTCCTGCTCGCGCTGGGCGTAGCCGAAGTGGTCGCGTATGAACTGGTTCATGTGCAACAGCAGGTCGCGTGTACCCGTCGGCCCGTCGGTGCGCATGAACTGGCGCGCCCAGTGGGTCAATACGCCGTCGGGGTCGTCGTGGTGAGGGCGCATGTAGTGCTCGAGGTCGAAACGTTCTTCGACGGAGTAGGCAAACGGGAAGATCAGCGCGCTGGGCGAGAGCTGCAGCTCCGGGTAGGGGCTGCGCGCGTGTTCGATGGTAAACGAGCAGACGATCTGCAGTTCGCGCGCCTCACCCAGCGGCGTCACCAGCGCCACCGAGTTGGAGTGCGGATCCTGGATCATGCGCACGACGGCGTCGGGGTTGACCTGCAGGTCGGTGGCCAGCACCCGCTGGTCGTGGCTGTCGCGCGGGCGGAACATCACCCGGTGCTCGCCGAAGGTCACCGGCGAGCTGTAGCGGTAACAGGTGGTGTGGGTGATGTCGTACTGAACGTGCATGAGCGTCCCCGGGCCGGTGCTGTGCTTGGCCCGAAATATGGTGTGATATGGCTGCCGGGATGTCGGCCTGCGACCCGGCTGCAGCTGCTGCGCGGCTGTTCGCCGAGGCAGGCCGATGGTAGCCGTTGGCGGCTGATTCTGCAAAGCCCGGCCGGGGCAGGCATCGCCGCTTCCGTCGCAGGCAAAAAAAAAGCCTGTCGCCAATGACGGCGACAGGCAATTCAGGACTGGCTGGTGCGGCCCGGTCGGTGGCTAGCCACCGCTCAGCGCGCGCTGCAGTTGCTCGAGCGCTTTGGGATCTTCGATGGTCGTCAGATCGCCCGGGTCGCGGCCTTCCGCCAGCGCCTGGATCGTCCGCCGCAGCAGCTTGCCCGAACGGGTCTTGGGCAACACGCTGAGGAAGTGCACGCGGCTCGGACGGGCGATCGCGCCGAGGCTTGCGTCCACCTTCTTCATCACCGCCTTCTCGAGCGCTTCGGCCAGTTCCGGCGTCGCGATGCTGTCGGCGCTCTTGACCACCGCAAAAGCCATCGGCATCTGGCCCTTCAGCTTGTCGGCGACGCCGACGACGGCGACTTCGGCAATCGCCGGATGGCCCTGGATGGCTTCTTCGATTTCACGCGTGCCGAGACGGTGGCCGGCAACGTTGATGACGTCGTCGGTACGGCCGAGGATGTAGTGATAGCCGTCCTTGTCGGCGATGCCCCAGTCGAACGACGAGTACACCTGCGGCTCGCGGAACAGTGTGAAGTAGGTTGACACAAAGCGTGCATCGTCGCCCCAGACGGTTGACAGGCAGCCCGGCGGCAGCGGCGGCAGGATGCCGACGATGCCTTTTTCGTCGGGATCGCAGATCGTGCCGTCTTCGCGGAAGATCTTGAGGTTGTAGCCATAGACCGGGAAGCTCGGCGTGCCGAAGCGGATCTCGGTCTTTTCGACACCGGGCATCGCCGACAGCATCGGCCAGCCGCTTTCGGTCTGCCAGTAGTTGTCGATCACCGGCAGGCCGAGCTCGTTCATCAGCCATTCGTGCGTCGGCTGGTCGAGCGGCTCGCCGGCGAGGAACAGGTGCTTGAGCGTCGACAGATCGTACTTGTGCATGTACTCGGTGTCGTGCTTCTTGAGCACGCGGGCCGCGGTCGGCGCCGAGAACATGACGCTGACCTTGTACTTCTCGACGATCTGCCACCAGATGCCGGGGTCGGGGCGCAGCGGCGTTCCTTCGTACATGATCGTCGCCATGCCGGCGAGCAGCGGCCCGTAAACAATGTACGAGTGGCCGACGACCCAGCCGATGTCCGAGGTGGCAAAGAAGGTTTCGCCGGCTTCGCCGCAGAAGATGTTCTTGATCGACGCCGCCAGGGCGACGGCGTAACCGCCGGTATCGCGCTGCACGCCCTTCGGCTTGCCGGTGGTGCCGGACGTGTAGAGGATGTAGGAGGGCTCCGACGACTCCAGCCAGGTTACCGGCACGTCGGCGTCCATGAACTGGGCACGCAGCGTCGCGTAGTCGACGTCACGACCTTCGACCTTGTTGAAACCCTTGTCGAGACCGCGATCGATCATCAGCACTTTCGCCGGCTTGTGCTGCGCCAAAGAAATCGCTTCGTCGAGCAGACCCTTGTAGGGCACCGCCTTGCCGCCGCGCATGCCGGCGTCGGACGAGACGATCAGTTTCGGCGTCGCGTCGTCGATGCGGGTAGCCAGCGACCCGGAGGCAAAGCCGCCAAAGACCACCGAGTGGATGGCGCCGATGCGTGCGCAGGCGAGCATCGCGAACGCCGCCTCGGCGACCATCGGCATGTAGATCAGCACCCGGTCGCCCTTGCCGACGCCGAGGCTCTGCATGATCGCCGCTGTGCGCATGACTTCGCTCTTGAGCTCGGCGAAGGAATAGACGACTTCCTGATCGGTCTCGGTCGAGATGAAGACCAGCGCGCGGTCATTCGGGCGCTTGGCGGCGTGGCGGTCGACGGCGTTGTGGCAGAGATTGGTTTCACCGCCGACGAACCATTTGGCAAACGGTGGCCGGGAAAAATCGAGCGTCTGGCTGAACGGTTTGTGCCAGTCGATGAGTTTGGCCTCTTCAGCCCAGAAGGCGTCCGGATTATCGATTGATTTCTTGTGAAACTCTTTGATTGTCGTCATGAGACTCCCTCTTCAAAAATGTGAACCACCTGCACCAGTGGAAACTACGCGTGCCGAGTGTCTTTGCTCTCCTGCTCCCGGTCAAGCGTCCGCTTACGGATTTCTGCCAAAGGCAGACCCAACTTCAATTCCCTTTCAAGCAATTCCAGAAAGGGCAGAATTTCCCTGCCGAGCTTGACGAGATGCGGGATCACCGCAGTCTCGTGGCCGGCCTTGATCAAGTCAATGGCATGGCCGAGCCGGGGCGTCGGCAGCTCGCTTGACGGTTTGCTGCCACAAGCCACGACGCGATTGCCGCCTGCCTGCTGCGCTGCCTTGAGGCGTTCGGCGGCCAGGCCGAGCAAGGACGCCGCCGAGCTTAACCGATCGACCGGGATGTTCGCTACCCCGACGCTGACCGAAAGATTCAGGCGCTGGCCATGAACCGCGATGTTGGCCACCGCGAATGCCTCGCGCAGGCGATTGGCGAAGGCTTCGCAGGCCGGGTAGGGCGTTCCCGGCGAGACCACCGACAGATCGTTTCCCGAATAATGGCCCAGACTGTCCTCCTTGCGCACCTTGTTGCCGAGCATCAGCGCGAAACGCTTGTGCAATTCCTTCGCCAGGTCGTCGCCGTATTGTTCGCGCAGCGCATCGAAGCGATCGAAACCCATCACCAGGATGCTCACCGGACTGTCGTGGCGCAGCGCATGCGAGATCGCCTGCGCCGCCTGCACTTCGACGCGCTGTCGCGTTGGCAGGCCGGTATCGGGATGCTGTGCGTCGCGCTCGGGGTTCTCGCGCAACTCGTTCTGCGCCCTTGCCAGGCGCAGCAGCGAGTCGATGCGGGCAAGCAATTCACTGGTGCCGATGCCGCTGGCGATGAAGTCGCTGGCGCCAAGTGCCCTGGCGTGCTCCTTGGCTTCCTCGTTGTCGCCGGCGATCATCAGCACCGGCATCTGGCGCAGGCGCGCCAGTTTGGACGAACGAGCACGCACCAGCAGGCCGTCGCCATCGAGCAGCGGCAGCGACATCGACAGCGCGCAAATCACCAACTGGATCGAGTGGTCGATGACCAGCGCCTGCCAACCGCCTTCGCCGTTGACTTCCTCGCGAAAATCGTAGGTCTCCCGAATGAGCTTGATCAGCGTCGCACGGACGATCCGCGATTGGTCGACGATCAGGATGCGAGGTCGTTGCTTCGGTTCGTCCATCGAGGTGCGCGGTCGCGGTCAGCCGCGGCGTGATTCAGGAGCCGCCGACGTCAACGACGACCCGGCCGTGTGCTTGACCCTGGATGAATTGGTCGAAGACGCCGGGCAATTCGTCAAGCGCGATGCGGCGCGCGAGGCTAGCCAGATGCTGTGGCCGCAGGTCGTCTGCCAGGCGCTGCCAGATGGCGGTGCGATAGGGCTCGCCGATGTAGCCGGAGTCGATGCCGAGCAGGCACGCGCCGCGCAGAATGAACGGCATGACCGTGGTGTTCAGCGACGCGCTTGCCGCCAGTCCGATGCTGGCGATCGTTCCGCCCTGCTGCATGGTGCTGGCGATCCACGCCAGGACCTCGCCGCCAAGGTTGTCCACGGCGCCGGCCCACAGTGTCTTGTCGAGCGGCCGGATGCGCGACAGGTCGAGCGAAGAGCGGAGCATCACCTGCGTGGCGCCCAGCCCCTTGAGGTAATCCACTTCGCTTTCCTTGCCGGTCAGGGCGGTGACCTGATAGCCGCGCCTGGCCAGCATGTCCACCGCCAGACTGCCGACACCGCCGCTGGCGCCGCTGACGATCACCGGGCCGCGGCGTGGTTCGAGGCTGTTTTCTTCCATGCGCACTACCGCCAGTGCGGCGGTAAAGCCGGCCGTTCCGAGCGCCATCGACTCGTACAGCGACATCCCGGCGGGCAGCGGAACGACCCATTGGGCGGGCACCCTGGCGTATTCGGCGTAGCCGCCGTGGTGGGCGACACCGATGTCGAAGCTGGTGGCGATGACCTCGTCGCCGGCCTGGAAGCGCGGATCGCTGCTGGCCTCGACGGTTCCCGCGAGGTCGACGCCGCCGACGCAGGGATAACGACGAATGATGCGGCCGGCGCCGGTGGCCGCCAGTGCGTCCTTGAAATTGACGCTGGAATAGGCGACGCGAATCGTCAGGTCGCCGGGGTCGAGTTGCGACTCGTCCATGCTGACGAAGCCGCCGCGCGTAACGCCTTCCTTCTCGTCGATCAGGTACGCCTTGAACGGACTCATGGGGACTCCTTGGGTGTTCGGTGCCATTGTCGGCCGCGTGTCAGCGAGAGGGCCGCGGTGGCGACGTTCCCGTCCTGCCAGTGATCGACGATTATAAACACAAAGCTCGTGCACTTTGCGCGCGACGCAAGGCCGTCCGCGATCGCCGCCGCCCGCAACAAGTCGGGCTTTTCGCCAGGGCTGGCCGCGCGACAACGGAACCATCGTGTTTGTTCCGGTAGTCGCGTCTGCCGCCGACCCGCGTTGCTGGGCTGTCTTGTTGGTTAGAAGCCCATTTAAGTTAGTGGCTTGCCGCGTGATGCTCAGATCATTTCGCGATCCAAGCTAGAGCAATTGGGGGTTTACAGTGTGACATTTTTCACATAAATTCCGCCTCTATGCTCAGAACACGCCCCCTCGCATCGCTTCTTTGCGCCGCCCTGATTGCTTTCTCAGGGCTCGGCCTGGCCCACGCCGACGAACTGCAGGCAGGGCTCGAAGAGCCCTCGCTATTCGCGCGCTACACCAACAACGCTCAGGATCTGATCCTCAAGGGCCTTGAGCTGATCGGCATCAAGTATCGCCGCGGCGGCACCGATCCCGACAACGGTCTCGACTGCAGCGGCTTCGTACAGGTGGTTTTCAAGGACGCGATCGGCATGCTGCTGCCGCGTACGGCCAGGGAGCAGAGCGAGGTCGGCGCGGTGATCGACGTCCAGGAACTGAAAGCGGGGGATCTCGTTTTTTTCAATACCATGCGTCGCGCCTTTTCGCATGTCGGCATCTACCTGGGCGACAACCGCTTCATGCACGCGCCGCGCGCCGGCGCCGAGATTCGCATCGAAGACATGCGGCAGAGTTACTGGGTGAACCGCTACAACGGCGCCCGCCGCCTGTTGGCGCGCTGAGCGGCGAAGCCTCCCGGGACCCTGGAAACGACGCCGCGCGTCGTTTTTTTTCGACTGGTGTCAAGAACGATTCTCATTTACATGGCTTGAGCTGGCTGCTATCATCATCCGTGAACGATTGTCATTCCCATCTGATCAACCGGAGCCATAGTCATGAAACCTCTGTTTTCCCGTTCACTGTGCAGCCTCGCCCTGGCCGTGGCGTGCCTTGCCAACGCCGACGCCAACGCCGAGGAGAAGGTGCTTAACCTCTACTCGGCCCGCCACTACCAGACCGATGAAGCGCTTTACGAGAGCTTCACGAAGCAGACCGGGATCAAGATCAAGCGCATCGAGGGCAAGGACGACGAACTGGTCGAGCGGATCAGGAACGAGGGCGCCTACAGTCCGGCCGACGTCCTGCTGACGGTCGACGCGGCGCGCTTGTCGGCGGCGCACGAACTGGGGCTGTTCGCGGCCGTCAGTTCGCCGATTCTCGAAGCGCGTATTCCCGTCAATCTGCGCACCAGCGACTGGTTTTCCTTCTCCACCCGCGCGCGCGTCATCGTCTATGGCAAAGGGGCGGTCAATCCCGAGCATTTGAAGACCTACGACGACCTGGCGAACCCGCGCCTGAAAGGGAAGATCTGCTCACGCTCGGGTTCTCATCCCTACAACCTGTCGTTGATGGCTTCGATCATCGCCCACCAGGGCGAGGTCAGGGCCGAGCAGTGGGCGAAGGGCGTCGTCGCCAACTTCGCGCGCGCGCCGAAGGGCGGCGACACCGATCAGATCCGGGCGGTTGCCGCCGGCGAGTGCGCGGTAGCCGTCTCCAACACCTACTACCTGGCGCGGCTGATGCGTTCGGACAAAGCCGAAGACCGGCAGACGATGGACAAGATCGGCGTCGTCTGGCCGGACCAGCAGGGCGTCGGGGCGCATATCAACGTGTCCGGTGGCGGCGTCCTGAAGCACGCACCGCACCGCGAGGCGGCGATCAAGTTTCTCGAGTACCTGGCCAGCGACCAGGCGCAGCGTTATTTTGCCGACGGCAACAACGAGTGGCCGGTGGTCGTTGGTGTCAAGATCGACAATCCGGCGCTCGAGGCGCTCGGCAAGTTCAAGGCCGACAGCCTGCCGGTGGCGTCGCTGGCAATGTATCGGGCCAAGGCACAGATCATATTCGACCGCGCCGGTTATCGCTGAGCGGACGGCTGGCGGTGCGCCGCCAGCTCGGCTCAGCGGCGACTGCGCGAGATCTGCCGCGACAGCGCGATCAGCGGCAACAGTCCGACGGCGACGATCGCCAGCGACGCGCTGGCCGCTTCGGCGAGCCGCTCGTCGGACGCGAGGGTGTAGGCCTGGGTGGCCAGGGTATCGAAATCGAAGGGCCGCATGACCAGCGTCGCCGGCAACTCCTTCATGACGTCTACGAACACCAGCAGGCCGGCGGTGAACAGGCTGCTGCGCATGATCGGCAGGTGTACCCGGCGCAGCGTCGCGCCCTGCCCGAGGCCCAGGCTGCGCGCCGCGTCGTCCATGCTCGGGGTGATCTTGGCCAGGCTGGTGCTCACCGCCTGCAAGGCAACGGCCAGGAAACGAACCAGGTAGGCGTAGACCAGCGCGGCAATGCCGCCGGTGATCAGCAGGCCGGGGTTGCTGCCGAACGATTGCTGCCATTGCCCGGCCAGCCAGATATCCAGACGGGTGACCGGAATCAGCACGCCAACGGCGATCACCGAACCAGGCACGGCGTAGCCGAGGCCAACCAGGCGGTTGAGGGCGCGTGCCGGCACGCCTTTCGACAGGCGCGCGCCGTAGGCAAGCAGTACCGCCAGCGCAACGGCGATGATCGCCGTCAGGCCAGCTAGCAGGAAACTGTTGCGCATCATGTTCAGGAAATGTCCATCGAAGCGCGCCTGGCCGTCGGCCAGCGCCAGCCTCAGCAACAGGCCGGCCGGCAGGACGAAACCGACGGTCAGTGGCAGCGCGCACACGGCCGTCGCCAGCCAGCCTCGCCAGCCCGGCAAGCGCTGGCCATGTCGCTGTCGGTGGCGCCCGGTGGTGTCGTGAAAGCGCGATCGGCCGCGCGATCGACGTTCGATCAGCAGCAGGAGCATCACGAAAAGCAGCAGCGCCGCCGCCAGCTGGGCAGCGGCAATGCGGTCGCCGAGCGAGAACCAGGCGCGATAGATGCCGGTAGTGAAGGTGTGGACGCCGAAGTAGGAAACCGTGCCGTAATCGGCCAGGGTCTCCATCAGCGCCAGCGCCGTGCCGGCCGCGACCGCCGGCCGGGCCAGCGGCAGCGATACGCGAAAGAAGCTGCGCCAGGGTCCGAGACCCAGCGTCCGCGAGGCTTCGAGCATGCCGCTGGCGCGCTCGAGGAAGGCCGTGCGGGCGAGCAGGTAGACGTACGGATAGAGCACGAAGACGAACATGCTGACCGCGCCGCCGAGGCTGCGGACGTCGGGAAACCAGTAGTCGGCCTTGTGCCAGTCGAAGGCGTCGCGCAGGAAGCTCTGCAGCGGACCAACGAACTGCAGGAAGTCGGTGTACACGTAGGCCAGCACGTAGGCCGGCATCGCCAGCGGCAGGACCAGCGCCCACTCGAAGAGGCGCCGACCGGGAAAGGCATGCATGCTCGTCAGCCAGGCTGTCGCGACGCCGACGACGATCACCCCGAGACCGACGGTCAAGCAAAGCACCAGCGTATTGCCGACGTAGTCCGGCAGGACCGTCGCCGCCAGATGCGACCAGACGGCGCCGGTGCCGCCGCTGAGGATGTTGGTCAGGACGCTGGCGACCGGCAGGCTGACCAGCGCGGCGACGGCGGCCGAAACGAGCAGCAGCGGATTGAGGCGCGAGAGGGTCATGGCTGAATCGGGTAAATGAGAATTATAATTGACCAGCACCTGCTTCCACGTCGCCTGGCGCTTTTTCGGGCGCCAGCGGACCCCTTCAACCGGCAGCACCTGATCAGCTGGCTTCGATGGCTCACCTGGAACTGGAAGGAATCGTTCAGCGCTACGGCTCACACACCGTCGTCGATGGCGTCGGCTTTCGCGTTGAAACCGGCAGTATCGCCTGCCTGCTGGGACCGTCGGGCTGTGGCAAGACGACACTGCTGCGCTGCATTGCCGGCTTCGAGGAAATTGCCGCCGGCGAGATTCGGGTCGGCGGCCGGACGGTCAGCCGCCCTGGTCGCCGCGTGCCGCCGGAGCAACGGCAGATCGGCATGGTCTTCCAGGACTACGCGCTGTTTCCGCACCTCAGCGTTGCCGCCAACGTCGGTTTCGGCCTCGCCGCGCTTGCCATCAGCGACCGCCAGGCGAGGGTCGCCGAATTGCTGGCGACGGTCGGTCTCGGCGGTCAGGGCAACAAGTATCCGCATGAGCTGTCGGGCGGCCAGCAGCAGCGCGTCGCCCTGGCGCGTGCCCTGGCGCCGCAACCGCAGTTGATCCTGCTCGACGAACCCTTCTCCAACCTCGACGTCGGCCTGCGCGAGCGTCTGTCGCTGGAAGTGCGCGAAATCCTGAAGAGCCAGAACATCACCGCGGTGCTGGTCACCCACGATCAGCACGAGGCTTTCGCGATGGCCGACGAGCTTGGCGTGATGGCCGCGGGGATCATCCAGCAATGGGATAGCCCGTATCGCGTCTATCACCAGCCGGCCAACCGCTTCGTTGCCGATTTCGTCGGTCAGGGCGTCTTCCTCTCCGGCATGGTGGTCGACGAGAGCCGCGTCGAAGTCGAACTTGGCGTCCTCGAATCGCGTCTGCCGCTCGAATGCAGCCAGGGCTGCGAGCCTTGCGGCAAGGGCTGCGGCGTCGAAGTGCTGCTGCGTCCGGACGATGTCATTCACGACGACCGCAGCACGCTGCTGGCCGAGGTCCGCCACAAGGCCTTTCGCGGCGCCGAAATCCTCTACACCTTGCGGCTGGAAAGCGGTGTCGAAGTCCTGTCGCTGGTCCCTTCGCATCACGATCACGCGATTGGCGAGCGGATCGGCATCCGCCTGGACGTCGACCACGTCGTCGCCTTCAAGACGCCGACCCGTGCCTTTCCATTGACCGCGCAGGCCATCCGGTTCCATCGATGATTCCCTGGCTCGACGGGAAGCAGGCCTTTCCGCCGCTGGCAACGGCGCTGCTCGAACCGAACGGCCTGTTGTGTGCGGGTGGCGACCTGTCGCCGCAGCGCCTGCTCAGCGCTTACCAGCACGGCATCTTTCCCTGGTATGCGAGCGGCGAACCGATCCTCTGGTGGAGTCCGGACCCGCGCATGGTGCTCGAGCCCGCGGCGTTGCGGATCTCGCGTTCGCTACGCCGCCGCCTGCGTGCCGGCCGCTACCGGGTGACCCTGGACGGTGATTTCCCGGCGGTCATCCGGGCCTGCGCCGAGGCGCCGCGTGCCGGCCAGAACGGCACCTGGATCTCGCCCGAAATGCAGCAGGCCTACTGGCAACTGGCGCAGCTGGGCTTTGCCCATTCGGTCGAAACCTGGCTGGACGACACGCTCGTCGGCGGCCTGTACGGTCTCGCCATCGGCCGGATGTTTTACGGCGAATCGATGTTCTCGCACGCCACCGACGCCTCCAAGATCGCCATCGCCCATCTCGCGCGCTTTCTTGAGGAGGAGGGATACGGCATGATAGATTGCCAGATGAGCACGCCGCACCTGGCGTCTCTCGGAGCGCGCGAGATCCCGCGTGCGGTCTTCATGGCTCGCCTGCGTGCGCTGGTCGGCGTCGCCTGGCAGCCTGGCCGCTGGCCGAAGGATGGCGCCAGCCAACCCTGGAACTAGGCGAATGTCGCGACTCAACGACTCCAACCTGCCGTTCTCGCTGCTGCAGTTCTATGCCACGGCGCCCTATACCTGCAGTTACCTGCCGGGCGAGCGGGCGCGCTCGCAGGTTGCCGCGCCAAGCCATCTGATCAACACCGAGGTCTATGGCGAGCTGGTCCGCAGCGGCTTCCGACGCAGCGGACTGTTCACCTACCGGCCGAAGTGCGATGCCTGTCAGGCCTGCGTGCCGGTGCGCATACCGGTCGACGCCTTCGCACCCAATCGCAGCCAGCGGCGCAGCGTTCGCCTGCACGCGGCGCTGCAGGCGCGCGAATTGCCGCTGGCCTTTCGCGAAGAGCACTATCAGCTTTACCTGCGCTACCAGTCGGCAAGGCACGCCGGTGGCGGAATGGATCAGGACAGCCACGACCAGTACGCGCATTTCCTGCTGCAAAGCCGCGTCGACACCCGGCTGGTGGAGTTCACCGACGATGGCGTGCTGCGCATGGTCAGCATCCTCGATGTGCTCAGCGACGGCCTGTCGTCGGTCTATACCTTTTACGATCCGGACCTGCAGCCGGCCAGTCTGGGCACCTACAACATCATCTGGCAGATCGCCCAGTGTTCCGCCAACGCGCTGCCTTACCTGTATCTCGGCTACTGGATTCGCGACAGCCGGAAGATGGCGTACAAGGCCAACTTCGCGTCGATCGAGGGGCTGGTGGACGGCCAGTGGTCCGCCTTGCGGCTGTGCCTGGCGGCATCAAGGGTAAAGAGCGGTCGAGACACTACCGATCATGAGGCTCCTGACCGTTTCCCTCGGTCGCGGGCCTTCTTCCGAGCAGGGGAGAAGGGGGGGGCGTGAGTTGCCGACGAGACCTTCACGCCAGGACGCTCGCGGTCCGTGTCAAGCGGCGGTTGGGCCGGACGTCGCGACTGTCAGGCGCTGCTGGTCGGCGTCGAAGCGGCGGCAGGCATGTCCTCGGCAGCCGGCGCGTCTTCCCTGGCCAGCACTTCGAACAATGTCGCCATCGCCAGGGCCGCATGTTCGAGGGCCGTCGCGTCGGCAGCGCTGACGCTGCCGGGCGCCGCCTGGATGCGCTGCGAGACCTCTCGCACACGCTCGCCGTGCTGCAGCAGGCGGCCACGAATGGCGTTGAGTTGCTGCAGCTTGGCGATGGTCGCCGCGCGCAGATCCTTCATCGCCTCGTCTTTCTCCTCGTCGCTGCCCGCCTGTAGCAACTCGCGGCGGGCGCTCACCTCGTCCATCGATTCCTTCCACCAGCGCAGGAAAGTCATCCGGTGGTCGACCAGCGCGTTCAGCGATTCACCCATCGCATTGATCTCGTCACGGCCGTCGCTGACCGTCGGCACGTGGCTGGTCGGCCTGCCGTAGGCCAGATCGTCGAGCAATCCCGCCATCTGCCGCACCGGGCGAACGATGCGCGTGGTGATCGCCAGCGCGAAGATGATCGCCAACGCGATCGCGCAGGCCATGACGATCAGGCTCCCGCGGACGCTGGCCGCCGATGAAACCTCGATTTCGGCCAGGCGGGCGGCCATCATCTGATTCGCCTGGTCGACGTTCTGCTTGACCAGCGGCGCGATGCGCTCGGCGGCCTCGTTCATCTCGCGGGTCAGCACGCTGATGCTGGCACTCTGCGCGACCAGCGCCAGAAAATCGCGCTGGTAATCCTGCAGCAGGCCGGTCAGCAGGGCCTTGTCGGCGTTGGACAAGGCCGATGCGGCGATCTGCGCGCGAATCGTCGTGGCGATTTCGACGACCATCGGCGGGTAGGAGTCGTCGCCACGGAGCAGGAAATCCTTCTCGCGGCGGCGCAACTGCAGCACGCTGGCTTCCAGATTGGCGACGTGGTAGGCCTGCAGCAGCGCTTCGATGCGGTGCGCCGCGTCGCGAAACGGCCCCTTGCCACCGTTGATGTTGCCAGCCTTCAGGGCGCTTTCGGCATAAGGTTCGAAGGTGCTGGCGTACGCCGCCAGCTCGCTGAGCAGTTGTTGCCGGACCGGAGTCTGCAGTTCGGAGGTTTCGACCGCCTGTTGCAGTTCGGCGAGCAGCTTGCGCACGCGCTCGCGGTACGCCGGATCCTGCCGCAAGGCGATGTCCTTCTCGCTGCGCCGGATTTGCAGCAGGAGCGTGTACAGGCGGTCGACGTTGTAGCCGGCCGAAAGCTCCTGCAGGCGATGGACGTTCTTGCGGAAAGCGCCCTGCAGCCCCGTGTTCTCGTCGAGACCCATGACCCGCCAGGCTTCGGCGACGGCGTCGAAGCTCTTCTGGTAGGTAGTCACCAGCGCCAGCAGCGAGTCGGCGGTTTGCCGCGAGTCCTGGTCTACCGCGGCCAGCGCCGCGACCTTGTCGCGCAGGTTCTGCAAGCGCCTGCTGGCCTCCTCGGCAAACGCCTCCCGGCGGTCGAGCAGGAAGCCCTTCTCGGCGTCGCGCACGGCGGCCAGCTCGATCTCGATTTCCAGCGCCAGTGACTTGCGGAGCCCGAAGCCCTGCAACTGCTGATAGTCGCCGAGAACGCCCTGCAGCGTCTGGCGGTCGTGCCAGACGACGCCGACGAACAGCAGCCCGACGAGTGCGAAACCAAGGCCGATCTTCTCGCCAATGCGCAATTTGCTGAACAACTTGTCCACCTGTGCCTCCTGGCAGTGAAAGTCGTGGCCGGCGCTCGCGCGCGGACGCACTCGACCAGCGTAGCGGTCTCGTGTGTCGAACGCATGACGGCCTGCACTGCGGCGCACGCTGTCGGTCCACTCGCCTTGCCGGGTTCGGCGGCAGACTCCTTCAACACCAGAATAAGCTCGCTGCGAAGCCTCGCAGATCTTGCCGAACTGGCGCTGGACCTAGCGACTGCGGGTGCGACTGGATCTGCTGCCCGCGGCAGGCGATGCTGGCGCGATTGAAGCCAGGATCGGCGGGTCTCCAAAGACGGCATCGTTGCCGGGTGTCGATGGCCGGATGCCGGACGAGGCGCATTGCGCCGAACGGCGCTCCTGGCGGTCACCGGAGATGGCGTTGCGCGCGTGTGTGTCGAGGGTCGCAGCGGCACGACGTCGAACGCGCTGAGTGAAGGTGATTCAGGCTCGATGGCCTGGCGGGGGAAAGCGTGCGCTAGACGCGCTCAGCTTCCCGGCCAGGCCATCGCATCGCCAGACTTGCAGCGATAATCCGGCTGCTTCTCAATAACGTCGCGCGGTGCGACGTGCGACGCCGGCGTAGCTCACCGGCGTCAGCGGCCGGCCGACGACGGCTTCGGCGTTCGGGACGACGCCGTGAATCCCCGGAATCGCGAGCTGCTCGCCAACTTCAGATCCGAGAACAATGATCGCCGTGGCAAACACGAAAACTGCAACTGGTTTCAGCCTGCTCATTTGCTTGCTCCTTTGGTGAAGTGTTCGGGCAAGTCACCCGTACCCTTAAGCTCTTCAATCTTGACCTTGCTGGCCTTGCTTGAATTCTTGAAGGCAAAACTACCTGCCGTCACCGCTTTGCCGGTCTTCCAGTCGCTGAACTGGATGCTGTAGCTCGGGCCATTCGGCACGCGCTTGGAGGTGATCACATAGCGGCAGGGATAAGGCTTGTCGCCATGCGCGATCCAGATCTGCCAATCGACGTCCTTGCTGCGAAAAGCCAGTGAGTCACACTCGACGCCACCAATCACGCCACTGCCCAGATCCTTGATATCTTCGACACCGTCCATCAGCATCTCGTAGGAATTGGTCAGCAGCAGGTCGGCGGCAGGGAGGGGGCGATCGTACTTGTCGCGCATCACGTCAACCAGATGATCGATCGAGCCGGGTATCTCGACCTGGGTGTATTGATTCAGATTCTTGCCCAGGATGGTCAGCGTTTTTCCATCGAATGTCATGTCGACATCGGCGAAGCCGCCGGCGCGCGTCGCGCGAATCTTGTCGGGCCGGTTGACGACGACCTTGCCTGAACTCGCCAGCCCGAGAATCTGGTCTTCAGGCGTGACCACCTCGAGCGTGGCGTCGTAGCTGAACGAGAGCGCCTGTTGCGCCGCCAGGTAATCCGACATGCCCTTGAGCAGTCGTTTGGCATCTGCCTCATCGGCGCTGGCACTGGTCGATATCCCCAGGGCAAGGACTACGGAAAGCGCCAGCACGGGAACGCTGCGAATTGAGAAATTGACTGGTTTTCGTACATCTGGATTCATTGGAGGCTACCTTTTCTGAATGGAGATCCCGCGTTTGTGGCCTGACGGGTGGCTTAGTCTAACGTGAATCGAGCTGGTGTGCGGCGCTAGCGGCCGCGCGGCCATGGCTTTGCCGCCACTCCAGCGGCGCGACCTTCTTCCAGCGCTTGAAGGCATGAGTGAACGCGCTGGCGCTGGAATAGTCGAGGATCTCGGCGACTTGCCCAAGCGACAGGTCGGTATTGCAGATCAGCCGCTGCGCGAGGCCGCAACGCGTTTCGTCGAGTAGTTGCCGATAGCTGCTTCCCTGGCGCGCGAGCAGGCGGTTCAGCCGGCGCGGGTTCATCGACAGCTCGCCGGCGACCCCGGCCAGCGAGCAGCGCTGCAGGACGACCATCGCCTGCACCACGCGGCGAGTCTGCGCGACCGGGTCAAGGTCGTGACGATCGCGGAGGCTTTCCAGTTCCTCCTGCAACAGCTTGCAGCGACCGGCGTCGGCACCGGCGACCGGCAGGCTAAGATCGCTGGCGGGAAAGACCAGCAACGAACTCGCGGCGTCGAACTCGACCGGGCACTGAAAGACCTGTCGATACGGTCGCACGTCCTTTGGGCGGCGTCGCGAGAGCAGCGCCGCGCGTGCTTTCCAGTTCGGGCCACACAACAGGCGCATGATGTTCTGCGCGATGACCAACGTGCCGTCGTAGATCTGGTCGACGCCGATTATCGGTCCGGCGAACAGGGTGTAGCCGAGGGTGGCGGTGTTGCCTTCGATCGTACGTGTCGCCATCCCCGCGCGGTCATGGAGATGCAGATAGTTCTGCAGGTACGCCAGTGCAGTGGCGACGTCGGCGCAGTGCGGCAGCAGTTCGCCGACCGCGCCGAGCGACGAAGCGCCTTGACTCTGCGCGAGAAGCAACGCGAAGTGCGGGCAAGCGGTAAGTGTCGCGCAGCGCTCGAGCAGTTCGCCATAGGTGTGCGGCGAGATCAGGTTGTCGGGGTCGGTGAACAGCTCGCTGCTGAGTCCGACGCTCGCGAACAGTGCCTCCGCGTCGACGTCGAAGCGCTCGATCGCCTGCGCGATGTTCGTCAGGGGTCCGATGCGAACAAGGCCGTCGGGAATTTCGCCACAGGCGTTCTTGTAGGGCAACATGGCCTGGTCATTCCGCATGGTGAGCTTGACAGTTATCACGTGGCGATGTCGCGAATTATCAAGCAACACGGTACGGAACGGTCGACAATCGCGTTCTTGGTGGGCGAAGGTCTCCACGCGTTGCAGGCGATGGCGAAGCGCGGGGCGACCTCGGCCAGGTAGCTGGCGAGGTCCAAGGCGATGGATAATATCCGGGACGGGCACTTTCGCAATGGCCGGCGAGCCTGGCATCGGACGATCCGCCCGATCGCCGGCATGTGAGCGGAGGGTGACTACGATGGAGATGAAGATGAAATCGACACCGTCTTGTGAAAGAGCAGCCGGCACGAGGAATGGTGCCGGAGGCAAGTGGACGGCTGCGCTGATCGTCGGCGCCATGATCACAGCCCTAGCCGGTACGGCGAACGCTCGCGACCGCGGATTCAACCAGCCGGGGGCTTTGGGCAACACCGCGCCTGACCCGGGCGTCAAGCAGCCTGGCGCCGTCGGCAATACCGCGCGCGACCCGGGTGTCAACCAGCCTGGTGCCGTTGGCAACCTCGGGCGCGATCCGGGCGTCAACCAGCCTGGGGCGGTGGGTAACGTCGGACGGGACCGCGGGGTGAACCAGCCCGGCGCGGCAGGCAACGTCGGGCGTGATCCGGGAGTTGACCAGCCCGGCGCTGCCGGTAATCGAGGACCGGTTCGCCGCCGCTATCGATAGGCTATGGCGCTGTCCGCAGGTGGTGCCAAGAATTGGGCGAGCAATAGGCATCAGGGGTTTCCGGCTACAGATTCTTGATTGAAAAGGAGGCTTGAAAATGAAAACGTCTTATCGCCTGGCAGGGCTGCTGGCTGCCATCCTCTGTCTCGCCAACCCGGTACTTGCGAAAGACGCCAGCCAGGCGGCCGCCAACGTTGCGGCGAAGGAATCTGCCGAGGCCAAGGCGCTTGAAAAGGCGATGACCCCGGGTGAGGGCCAGAAGCGGCTGCAGGCGATGATCGGTACCTTCGACGTCGTCATCCGCACCTGGGTCGATCCGTCGAAGCCGCCGGTCGAATCCTCGGCGACCAGCGTCAGCGCCTGGGTGCTTGGCGATCGCTACGTCCAGATGATGCTCTCCGGCGATCTGCAGGGTCAGCCCTTCAGTGGCATCGGCTACATTGCTTTCGACAACGTCAGCAAGCTGTATCAAGCGACCTGGATGGACAACGGCAGTACCGGCATGATCTGGTACCAGGGCGGCTTCGACGCCTCCGGCAAGTCGGCGACGATGAAGGGCTCGGTTCCCGACCCGCTGACCGGCAAGCCTTCGCCGGTCGAGTTGCGCATGAAGGTTTCCGACGACGGCGGCCACGTCACCGAGTTGTGGGGCAAGGGCCTGGGAAGCAAGATGTTCAAGATGATGGAACTGCGCTACACGCGAAGCAGGTAGTCGCGTGACTGGACAAGGAGACGGAAGATGAAGCAAACCGCAACGGACAGGATGTTTTCACGACGGAAGCTGCTGGGCGGGCTGGCTCTGCTGGTGTGCACGCAGCCCGCCTGGGCGATTTTCGGCGTCTGGCGTCGTGCCGCACGGCGGACGGTAATCGTTGCCGGCGCGGCGACCACCGCTGCGGTGGCCACCGAGAGCGCTGCCGCCTCGCAGGAGGCCGCAGCCGCGGCGTCGGCGCAGGCCGCCGCCAATGCATCAGCGGCCGCCGCCCAACAGGCGGCGGCCGCTGCCGATCAGGCCGCAGCGCGCGCCAGCCAGACCAGGACGCCGCAGCAGAGGTTGCAGGAACTGCAGTCGCTCTATGACCAGGGCCTGATCAGCGCCAGTGATTACGAGTCGGCGAAAGCCAAGATCGTCAATCAGATCGCGCAGTAACTGAGGTGAGCCACCCATGTCGGCGCCTGACCAAGGTGACGTCCGCGTCTGGCAGTGCTGTCCGGCGAAGGGAATAGGTCTTCTTGTGTGCGATGAATGGAAAGGAAGGCAAATGAAAACAAGACGCAAGTTCGTCGCGGCCGCGCTGTTGGCGGTCGCCGCTACTCCGCTGGGGTCGCTGTTCAGCCCGGCAGTTGCTGCGGAAAGCAAGGTCCAACTGATGTTCGTACAAAGCGCCGACGGTCTCAAAGCCGACGACAAGACGCTGCGGCTGATCAATGTGGCACCGCAGACGATCTACTTTTCGGATCGGCCGGAACGCATCGCCGGCCATATCACGCTGCCGGCGTATCTCGAAGAGTGGACGGCTGCCGCTGGCCCGAACAACTTCAGCAAGGATCCGCCAAACGCCACGCTGTCGGTCTATGAGCCGGGGCAAGGCGAGAATACACTGACCGTCGTCGAGATCAGCAAGCCGGTCGTGGACGGCAAGGACCTGGTGTACAGTTACAAGCTGATCGAAGGCAAGATGCCGAAGGCCGGCGGAGCGACCGCCCTGTTCATCGACTGGATCGGTCCCGGTGGTGGAGTCGGGGTCGGATTCCACGGCGTCGGTGTCGGTCGTCGCGGGGTCGGCTGGCGATGACGGCGATCGGGGAATGAAGAGAGTGCGCCGAGATTGCTGACGACGAACGGTGGGGCGGTAGCGCGCGCTGGCCCAGCGGAGTGACTGCCATTCAAACAGGGTGGGTGAAATGATCAAGTTGCGAGGATCGATGAGTGACGGCCGCCGCATGCTGGCTATGCTCGCGTGCTGTGCCGGCGCACTGGCTGCGGGGCAGGTGGCGGCGGGTGGGCTGATTCTCTATGAGGTCGGTACGGCCGACGTCGGCCTGGCTTCGGCGGGCTTCGGCGCGCGCGCGCAGGACGCGTCGACCGTGTTCAGCAACCCGGCCGGCATGACGCGGCTGGCGGGGACGCAATTCCTGGCGGCCGGGCAGGCGCTGTGGAGTAACGCGCAGTTTTCGGCAGGCGCGGCCACGTCGCCGGGGCTGGGCCGCGACGATGGCGGCTACGCGCTGGGATCGGACGGCTGGTTCGTCGGCGGTGGCGGCTTCCTGAGCTACAGCGTGTCGCCCGAGCTCAAGCTCGGCTTCGCGCTTACCGGCAACGTCGGCATGCCCTTGAACTACGACAACGACTGGGTGGGCAGGTACTACGTTCAGAGCACCACCCTGCTTGGTGTCTCCTTCCTGCCGTCGATTGCCTACAAGGTAAACGAGAAACTCTGCTGGGCGCGAGCGTTAACGCGATGTACGGGAAGATACCAATCAGGTGGCGATCAACAACTTCGCGCCGCGGTTCGGCGACGGGCGGCTCAAGCTCGAGGACAATACCTGGGGCTGGGGTCTCAACCTCGGCATGCTCTACGAAATCGATCCGGGTACTCGCCTGGGGCTGACCTGGAATTCGCAGGTCGATCTCGATTTCAAGGCCTCGGCGAAGTTCTCGAATCTTGCGCCTGGGCTGGCGACGGTTCTCGGCAATCGTGGCGCGCTGAATTCGGATATCAAGGTCGGCATCACGGTGCCGCAGCAGGTCATGGGCAGTATCTTTACGCAGGTGAATGATCGCTGGGCAGTACTGGGGAGCGTCGGCTGGCAACAGTGGTCGAAGTTCGGTCAAGTGCAGCTTGGTATCGACAATCCGTCAAAGGACACCAGCCTTAGCACCGACCTTGATTTCAAGGATACGTGGCACCTGGCTGCCGGCGCGCAGTACCGTATCAGCGAACCCTGGCTGCTCAATTTCGGCGTTGCCTACGACTCGAGCCTGCAGTCGGGCGAGGTCTCGCCCCTGCTGCCCGTCGGTTCGGCGTGGCGCTTCGGCGTCGGTGGCGAGCAGACGTTGAGCAAGAGCGCCTCCTGGGGAATTGCCGGGGAGTACCTCTACGGCGGAACGCTCGACACCGATCTGCGGAGTACCCTGCCGGTAGTGGCAGGCGGGCGCGGTGACCTCGTCGGCTCGTACAAGAACATCGGGACCATCTTTGTTGCGGCCTACTACAACTGGAAGTTCTAGGGTGAACCGTGCCCCGGCGGGCCGTGCGTCGGATGAACGGTGCGCCAGCGGGTGTAGCAGGTGAGTGAGGCGGCCAGGTCAGAGCAGCCGCTGATGGCCTGCCAGGAGTGCGATCTGCTGCAGCGGATTCCGCCTCTCCCGATTGGCGGCAGGGCGCGCTGCGCGCGTTGCGGCTTCGTGCTCGCGGCGAGGCCGAGCGATCCGCTCGAACTGCCGCTGGTGCTCACGCTTACCGCGCTGATCGTGTTCGTCGTCGCCAACGCCATGCCGCTGATGGATCTGTCGGCGGTTGGGCGGTACGCGAGCACGACGATCCTCGGCGGTGCGCGGCAGATGTGGCTGGACGGTGAACGCATCACCGCCATGATCGTCGTCTTCTGTGCGGTGATCGCCCCGCGCTGTACCTGCTCATGATGCTGGCCGTGCTGCTCGCCGCCAGGCGGCCACCACTGCCGCACTGGAGCGGCGAGTTGCTGCGCTGGGCGTTGCATATGCACCCCTGGGCGATGTACGACGTGATGTTGCTGGGCATTCTGGTGGCGCTGATCAAGATCGCCCAACTGGCTACCGTAGATCCCGGCGTCGGCTTGTTCGCGATGGGCCTGCTGGCGGTTCTGTTGCCGGCCATCGCGGTCACTTTCGACGCCCGCGAAGTCTGGAAACGCGTCGAATGGAAGCACGGCGACGACCTGGCTGCGCGGCATTTGCCGACGAGAATTACTGGAGCGCGGCCGATGAGCGGCGCTGTCGTCACCGGGGCGCAGGCGGGGCTGGTCTCCTGCGAAACCTGCAAGCTGCTCACGCGGCCGGTTCACGCCGAGCATGCCGGCCACTGTCCGCGCTGCGGCGCGACACTGGAAGTTCGCCGCGTACAGTCCTTGCAGCGTACCTGGGCGCTGATCATCGCCGCGGCGATCTGCTACGTCCCGCCAATCTGCTGCCGGTGATGGTCAGCAACACCTTTGCCACCTCCGATGCCGAAACGATCATGGGCGGCGTGGTTTACCTGTATACCTCCGGATCCTGGCCGCTGGCGCTGATTGTGCTCGTCGCCAGCGTCATGGTGCCGCTTGGCAAGTTGCTGGCGCTCGGCTATCTTCTGGTCAGCGTTCAACGCGGCATGGCAGGGAGCCACCACGACCGCGCGCGTCTGTTCAGGATCGTCGTCTTCATTGGCCGCTGGTCAATGCTCGACGTTTTCGTCGACACCTTCACCGTAGCGCTGGTGCAATTGCAACCGCTGATGTCGGTACTTCCCGGTCCCGGAGTGCTGTTCTTCGCGGCCGTGGTGGTGCTGACCATGCTGGCGGCGGAGACTTTCGATCCCCGCCTGATCTGGGACTCGGCAAACAATATGGAGACGCAGGATGGCTGACGGCCGCGAACGCGACGACCTTCCACAAGCGACGGTTGTGCCGAAGAAGCGGACACGGGTGTCGACGGTGTGGGTGATTCCGATCCTTGCCGCTGTGGTCGCCGTCGGCATTGCGGTGCAACGGGTTCTCAGCGAAGGCCCGACGGTGACCATCGTTTTCAAGAATGCGCAGGGCATCGAGGCTGGCAAGACCGTTGTCAAGTACAAGGACGTCAATATCGGTCAGGTGGCCGCGGTGCAGCTTTCCGACGATTACAGCAGCGTCAGGGTGACCGCCAAGATTGCCAAGAGCGCCGCCGGGCTGATGGTCAGGGACGCGAAGTTCTGGGTCGTCGAGCCGCGCATCACGCTGAGCGGCGTATCGGGTCTTGGCACGCTGCTCTCCGGCAACTATATCGGTTTCGAGGCCGGCAGGTCGGACAGCAGCGAGCGCAGCTTCAACGGCCTCGAAGTGCCGCCGATCATCACCGGCGATCAGCCCGGGCGGCAGTTCCTGCTGAAGGCAGATGACCTGGGCTCGCTGGGTATTGGCTCGCCGGTCTACTACCGACGCCTGCAGGCCGGTCAGGTCGTCGCTTACGAGCTGGCAAAGGACGGCAAGTCGGTCGAGATCAAGGTTTTCGTGCACGCGCCGTACGACCAGTTCGTCAATCCCGGAACGCGTTTCTGGAACGCCAGCGGCGTCGACGTGTCGCTCGGTGCCAGCGGTCTGGACGTGCGCACGCAGTCGATGGTCGCGCTGATTGCCGGCGGCCTCGCCTTCGAGACACCGCCATTTTCGCCGCAAGCGGAACCTGCCGCTGCCAACACCGAATTCACGCTTCATGGCGATCAGGCGACAGCGATGAAGCAGCCGGAGCCAATGGCCAGGCGCTATGTCCTTCATTTCAATGAATCGCTGCGCGGACTCTCCGTCGGTGCACCGGTCACCCTGCTGGGCCTACCCGGCGGCGAGGTGACCAGTGTCGGGCTCGACATCGACCCGAAGACCCAGCGTCTTCGCGGCCGCGTCGAGTTTGTTGTCTATCCGGAGCGAGTGGTTGCGCAAATGCACAACGCGCAGCAGGTGCGCGGCGACATGCTCGCGCGCGTCAGTCCCAGACGGGAGGCGTTCTTCGAGCGGATGGTCGAGGATTTCGGCCTGCGTGCGCAGATTCAGAGCGGCAACCTGCTTACCGGCCAGCGCTACATATCTTTCGATTTTCACCCGGATGCGCCGAAGGTAAAGGTTGACTGGAGCGAGGAAAAGTCGCTGGTGCCGTCGATCCCGAGCACGCTCCCGAACTTCGAGGCGAAGATCGGCAGCATTCTTGCCAAGCTCGACAAGTTGCCGTACGAAGCGATCGGTGCCGATACCCGGACGATGCTGAAGACGCTCAGCCAGACGCTGCAGGACGCTGACCAGGCAGTGAAGCGCTTCGACTCGGACGTCACGCCCGAACTCAAGAAGGTGCTCGATGAGTTCCGTCGCGCGACCGCTTCCGCCGATCGGATGATCAAGAACACCGATACGACGCTGCTCGCACCGGATGCACCGGGCCAGCAGGAACTGCGCGACGCGATGCGTGAGGTGGCGCGCGCCGCGCGTTCCCTGCGCGTGCTGACCGACTATCTCGAGCGGCATCCCGAAGCGCTGATTCGCGGCAAGAACTAGGAGAACCCCGATGCCTCGCCTGACCACCGTCGCCCCCGCGCTGCTGCTGTGGGCAATCGTCGCTGCTTGCGCTTCGCCGGCGTCGCGCTTCTACACCTTGAGTGGCGCCGCGTCTTCGCCGGCGATGGCGCCGGGTCCGTCGGTCGTCGTCGGCCCGGTGTCGCTGCCGGCGCTCGTCGATCGCCCGCAGATCGTCGTACACAGCGGCGAAAACGAAGTGCGCCTGGACGAATTCAACCGCTGGGCGTCACCACTGCACGACAATATCGCCAGCGTGATCGCCAGCAACCTGGCACATCAGCTGGCTTCGGCGCGAGTCTGGCCGTACGCGCAGGCGCCGCTGCCGAGCGCCGACTACCGGGTATTGATCGACGTCCAGCGTTTCGAGTCGACGCTCGGCCAGGAGGTGCTGGTCGACATCCTGTGGACCGTCCGCCCAGCGTCGGGTGGCACGCCGAAAACCGGCCGGTCGCTGGTGCGCGAGCCGACCGCCGGGGCTGGCTTCGACCCCCTGGTGGCCGCCCACAGCCGTGCTCTGGCGCGTGTCAGCGCTGACATCGCGGCGGCCATCCGCGCGCCATGATGCCGTCTTTGGCGGTGCTGGACAGGCCTGCCCGGCGCAACGGCAAGCGTCTTGCCGGGGTAGCGTTGGCCGCGCTGCTGGTGATTTGCGCGCTGATGCTGCTGGCGCACCCGGCCCGGGCGAGCGATGAAGCCCAGCAGTCGAGTCTGCTCAGCGCCCTGGCGGCCGAGAACGCCGCGTTGTCGGCCGAGATCGTCGCCACCAGCGCGGCGCTCGAACGCGCCCGTGCCGACCTGGGCCGCTTGCAGGACAGCCAGCGCGATCTCGAGCAGAGCATGCAGCGCATCGAGCGGCATGCGCAGGTGCATGCTCTCGGCCGGGTGTTCGCACAGACGGTGATCGAGCAATTGCGGGTGCTGCCACGCGCCGGGGGTTTTGACGCCGAGCGCGTGCAGCGCGACGCGCAACTCGAGGCGACCAGCGACGCCAATCTGCGGGCCGAGCGCGCTCTGGATCAGCTCGCAGACCTCGATGCGGCGGTCACGACTCGCCTTGCCGCGGCGCAACCGCCGATTCCGGAAGGTCTGTGGTCGCAGGTCAGGGCAGCGGCGCGTGACCGACTCGCCGAGCAGCGCAGCCTGCTGAGCCGTCTCGACGACCTGCAGGGCCAGTTGCTGCACGTACTGCAGGAGAGCGATGATGCCGATCTCAGGCTGGCACAGCGGACGCACGCGGCGCGCGCGGATTTGACGCGTCTGCTGTTCTGGGTGCCCGCGCGTCCGGGCATACAGACGATCGGCGAACTCGCTCCGTCGTGGGCATGGATGACCTCGGCGGCCAATTGGCGCGCGGTCGGTACGGTCCTGCTCGACCAATTCATCTGGCAGCCATTGGCGCCGGCACTGGCGGTGCTGCTCGCCCTCAGCCTGTATTTTGGCCGTCGGCGACTGCAATCGCGTCTGGTCGTGCTCGCGCCGGCCGTTGCCAATTATGACCGCTACTGGATCGGGCACACCGCCGCCGCCCTGGTCATCACCTTCGTGCTGGCGCTACCCGGGCCGTTGCTGATGTGGACGGCGGCCAAGCTGCTCGCTTCGGCAGCAGCCGAACAGTCATTCCCGCTGGCGCTGAGCGACGCGCTGGCGGCGACCGCCAAGCTGGTGGTGGCGCTGTCGGCGCTCGCCTGGCTGCTCGACGAACGTGGCGTGGCGGGCGGCCACTTCGGCTGGGACGAGGCGGCGTTGAGCTTCGCCAGGCGAGCGCTGCGCAGGTTTTCGATGGTCTTTGTGCCCTTGATCCTGATCGTTACCCTCAACGGCATGGATCATGCGCCATACGGCAACCGCGAGAGCGTCGGCCGCATGTGCTTCAGCCTGGCGATGCTGGTCGTCGCCTTTTTTCTGGCCCGCCTGTTTCGCCGCAAGAGCCCGCTGATGGAGCGGCTATGGACGCGTGCGCCGCGCAGCTGGGCGGTTCGCCTGCACGCGCTGTGGTTTGGCGCCTTGATTGCCGGGCCGCTGGGAATTGCCGGTCTCGCCGCCGCCGGATACTTCGTTGCCGCCGGCTATTTTTTTGGTCGTACCATGGTATCGGTGTTCATGGTCCTCGGCGCGGTGGCGCTCTATGGCCTGATCGCGCTGTGGGTTCAGGTCGAGCGTTGGCGCCTTAGCCGCCGCCAGGCCGAGGAAGCCTGGCGCCTGGCACAAGCCGAGACCGACCAGGAAGAGGGAAGCGAGATCGCCGATCCGCCGCCGCCGCAGCTCGACGTCGCGGCGATTGGCGAACAGACGCGATCGCTGCTCGACCTGTTCATCACCCTGTTGCTGCTGAGCGGCCTCTGGCTGGTGTGGAAGGGCAGTGTGCCGGCGCTGTCGATCATCAGCGACTACGCCTTGTGGACGTACAACGCAACGGTCGACGGCAAGAGCACGACGCTGCCGCTGACCGTCGGCAACCTGTTTCTGGCGGTGGTCGTCGGTGTCGTCACCGCGATCGCCGTGCGCAACGTAGGTGCGCTGCTCGACATCGTGCTGTTGCGGCGCTTCGAGGTACAGGCCGACGCCACCTATGCGATCAAGGTGATCGCCCGCTATGTTCTTGCCGCCGCCGGCATCGTCGCCGCCTGCAGCATCGTCGGCATCGCCTGGACCGACGTGCACTGGTTGATCGCCGCGATGGGCGTCGGCCTCGGCTTCGGCCTCCAGGAGATCGTCGCGAATTTCGTCTCGGGCCTGATCGTCCTCGCCGAGCGGCCGATCCGGATCGGCGACGTGGTCACCGTCGGTGAGGTCTCGGGAACCGTCTCGCGGATTCGTGCGCGCGCCACTTCGGTGGTCGATTTCGACAACAAGGAGGTGATCATTCCGAACAAGGAGTTCATCACCGGCAGCGTTGTCAACTGGACGCTCTCGAACCAGACCACCCGGCTGCTGCTCAAGGTCGGCGTTGCCTACGGCAGCGATCTGGCGCTGGTGCGACGGGTGTTGCTCGAGGTCGTGCAGGCGAACGACGACGTGCTCGACGATCCGTCGCCGTCGGCCTACTTCGTCGATTTCGGCGACAGTTCGCTAGACTTCGAGATTCGTGCCTTCGTCGATTCCTTCGACAAGCGCCTGCGCGTCACGCACGAGCTGAACCTTGCCGTCGAGGCGGCACTACGCGGCAACAACATCGAGATCCCGTTTCCGCAGCGCGATCTGCACATCCGCTCGGCGGCCGGCCTGGCCGGCATCCAGGCAAGCGCCCAGCCGCAGGTGGCTGGCGCGCCCGAATCACTGGCAGCGGCAGCCAGCGCGGCACGGAGCACGCCGTCGTCAGGCGTTTGAGTCCATGGGGTAATCTCCCCAATTCACCTGGCTGGCGGATCGGTCCATGGCGATCTGACGCAGCCGTAACCATTGCAAGGAGTTGAAGATGAGTCAGAAAGTATTGGTCGTCGCAGCGCTTGCTGCGTCGGCTTTGGCCGCCGCTTGCGTTTCCGAACAGACCTACAAGGCGGAGGTCCAGCAGGCCGACATGTATCAGCAGAAGTCGGCTTTGTACGAGGCGCTGAACGCCAAGCTGCAGACCGAGATCAATGCCGATCAAGCGCAGATCCGGCAACTGCAGAACGAGGTCAGGCTGACCCTGATCGACGAGATTCTTTTCCCGGAAGGCGGTTGGCAGATCCACCGCAAGGGCGAGGAGACGCTGAGCAAGGTTGCACCGACGCTGAGCACGCTGAAAGGCAAGCGCATCGTCGTCGAAGGCTTCACCGACAACGTGCCGATCGGGCCGGCACTGAAGGCACGTTTTCCGTCGAACTGGGAGTTGTCCAGCGCGCGCGCCTCGGATGTCGTCAGATTCCTTGTCGCCAGGGGAGTGCCACCCGGCAGTCTTGCCGCGGAAGGCTTCGGCGACTCGCGTCCGGTGGCTTCGAACGATACGCCGCAAGGGCGAGCGAAGAACCGTCGGGTGGAAATCGTCATCAGCGGCGTAGACCAGTAGGCAAACCTTTGGGCAGCGATTCGCAGGGCCGCCAGGCGCTCTGCGGTCGCCGCGCGAAGCACCACACAGCCTGGATGCCGATGAACACCCGACGCAGTTTTCTCGCCGCTGCCGGCGCGCCCTCCGGCGGCGCTGCCCGCTTCGCCGGAAGGCTGCAGCGGTGAGGCCGGCCGGCCTGCCTGCCGCCCGCTCGGTGAAGAACGCTGACGCGCCGGAGCGGCCGGTAGGCAGGGCGGCACGTTTCGGGTGGCAGCAAAACAAGCGCTCGTCGCGATCGACGACAACCATGGCCATGAACAAGTGGCAGTCGCTGCAGGCACTCAGAGGATTCGCCGCGCTTGCCGTGGTCGCCTTTCACGCGCTGGCCGTTGAACGGAAGTACTCCGGCGGCGACCTCCTGCTGCCCGACTTCTTCATCCTGGGGCAATCCGGCGTCGATCTTTTCTTCGTCATCAGCGGTTTCGTGATGGTCTCGGTAAGCACCGGGCGCTTCGGCCGCAGCGGGGAAACGGCGCGCTTTCTCTGGGGCCGGCTGAGCCGTATCTATCCGACTTACTGGTTCTACTTCTTTCTGACCCTTGCTGTCCTGCTGATCAAACCGGCCTGGGTGAATTCATCGCAAGGCGCGCCCGTCGGCCTGCTTTCATCGTTCCTGTTGCTGCCCGGGGATTCGCCGCTGGTCGCCGTCGCCTGGTCGCTGACGCACGAACTGTGGTTCTACGTCGTCTTCGCGCTGCTGCTGAACTTCGCCGAGAAGTGGCTGTTGCCGTCACTGTTGCTGTGGGGCGCCGTGGTCGCGACGGCTAACCTCCTGCTGGCCACCGCCGACCTGCCGGCCGGTCTGCTGATCGCCCTGCATCCCTTCACGCTCGAGTTCATCGCCGGTGCGCTGGTGGCGGTTTTCGTCACCGGCGAATACGCGGCCCGCTTCTCGCCGGCGATGTCGATCGGCGCGCTGGTGCTGGTCGCCGTCGCCGGCTTCCCGCTGCTGCACAGGTTCGACCTGCTCGACGGTTTCGGCCTGATCCGGGCGGGCGCCGTCGGCATCCTGTACGGTGTTCTGGTATTGTCTCTGGCGACCCTCGAAAGGGCAGGCCGGTTGGTGATTCCGCGCTTCCCGAGCTTTCTGGGCGATGTCTCCTACACCATCTATCTATCGCACGTGCTGGTCCTCTCGGCGATCGGTCGCCTGTGGGCGATGACCGATCCGGCGCCGGCCAGCCTGCTCGACAACCTGCTGGTTTGCCTGCTGATGCTCGCCGCAGTCGTGGTCTATGGCTGGGCAGGATACCGCTTCGTCGAGGCGCCGGTCCTGCGCGTCTCGCATCAGCTGCGCAGCCGCTGGTTCGACCGTTCGCGATGAGTAGGGCGGCTGCCGCAGCGGCAGCTCGCGCATCGTGGCGTGCCGCCGGCTGGACAGCGCGGTCGCTGTTCGGGACCGCGGCGAGAAGTGCTGACTATTCCCACTCGATCGTCGCGGGCGGCTTTCCCGAGATGTCGTAGACCACGCGGTTGATTCCCCGAACCTCGTTGATGATCCGGTTGGAGACCTTGCCGAGCAGGCCGTGTGGCAGTTCGGCCCATTGCGCGGTCATGAAATCCTGCGTTTCGACGGCGCGCAGGGCGACGACGTATTCGTAGGTTCGACCGTCACCCATTACGCCGACCGACCTGACCGGCAGGAATACGGCGAACGCCTGGCTGGTCTTTTCGTACCAGCCGGCAGCGCGCAACTCGTCGATGAAGATCGCGTCTGCCCGGCGCAGCAGGTCGGCGAACTCGGGCGTGACCTCGCCGAGGATCCTGACGCCGAGGCCGGGGCCGGGGAAGGGGTGGCGATAGACCACGTCGTGCGCCAGGCCGAGGGCGACGCCGAGCTCGCGTACTTCGTCCTTGAACAGCTCACGCAGCGGTTCGAGCAGCTGCAGGCGGAGCTTCTCGGGCAGGCCGCCGACGTTGTGATGACTCTTGATGGTATGTGCTTTGCCGGTCCGGGCGCCGGCTGATTCGATTACATCGGGGTAGATCGTCCCCTGCGCCAACCATCTGGCGTTCGCCAAGCGGCCCGCTTCGGCCTGGAAGACCTCGACGAACTCGCGGCCGATGATCTTGCGCTTCCGCTCGGGGTCGGCGACGCCGCGCAGGTGCTCCATGAACTGCGCCGTGGCGTCGACGTGCACGACCTTGACGCCGAGGTTGCGGGAGAAGGTCTGCAGTACCTGCTCGGCCTCGTTCAGGCGCAGCAGGCCGTTGTCGACGAAAACGCAGGTCAGCTGGTCGCCGATCGCGCGGTGGATCAGCGCCGCGGCGACCGAGGAGTCGACGCCGCCGGACAGGCCGAGGATGACCTCCTCGCTGCCGACCCGTGAACGGATGCTGGCGACCGCCTCGGCGACGTAGTCTGGCATGTTCCAGTCGTTGCCGCAGCCGCAGATGTCGCGGACGAAACGAGCAAGGATTTCCTTGCCCTTGAGGGTGTGCGTTACCTCGGGGTGGAACTGCACGGCGTAGAAGCGGCGTTGTTCGTCGGCCATCGCTGCGATCGGCGTCGATGGGTTGCTGCCGATCAGCTTGAATCCCGGCGGCAGGACGGTAACCTTGTCGCCGTGGCTCATCCAGACGTCGAGCAGGCCGTGGCCCTCGCCGTTGCGCCTATCCTCGATCCCCCTGAACAGCGCGGAGTGACCACGCGCCCGCATTTCCGCGTAGCCGAACTCGCGTATGCTCGAACTCTCGACGCTGCCGCCCAGCTGCGCGGCCATCAGGTGCATGCCATAGCAGATGCCGAGTACCGGCACGCCGAGTTCGAATACCACTTGCGGCGCCCTGAACTCCTCGACGTCATAGACCGAATTGGGACCACCGGAGAGGATGATGCCCTGCGGCTTGAAGTCGCGTATGAACTGCTGGTCGACGTCGTAGGGGTGCAGCTCGCAGTACACCTGTTGTTCGCGCACGCGGCGCGCGATCAGCTGGGCCAGCTGCGAGCCGAAGTCGAGGATCAGGATTCTTTGATGGGACATGGTCACGCCTCAAATGACGCGGGCGGCCTGCAGCCGCCCGTCGTTGGTCGATCGAAGCTCAATCGACGTGGTAGTTGGGAGCTTCCTTGGTAATCTGTACGTCATGGACGTGCGACTCGCGCACGCCGGCCGAGGTGATCTGCACGAAGGTCGCCCGCTCGTGCATTTCGGCGATCGTCCGGCAGCCCAGATAGCCCATCGACGAGCGCAGGCCGCCCATCAGTTGATGGATCACCGCCAGCACCGAGCCCTTGTAGGGGACGCGTCCTTCGATGCCTTCCGGAACCAGCTTGTCGACGTTGGCCGTTTCGTCCTGAAAATAGCGGTCGGCAGCGCCGGCGGCCATGGCGCCGATCGAACCCATGCCACGGTAGGACTTGTACGAGCGTCCCTGGAACAGCTCGACCTCGCCGGGGGCTTCCTCGGTGCCGGCGAAGAGGCCGCCAAGCATCACCGCGTCGCCACCGGCAGCGATCGCCTTCGAGATGTCGCCCGAGTAACGTACGCCACCGTCGGCGATCAGCGGCACGCCGCTGTCCCTGAGCGCTTCGTGCACGTCCTGGATGGCGGTGATCTGCGGTACGCCGACGCCGGCGACGATTCGCGTGGTGCAGATCGAACCCGGGCCGATGCCCACCTTGACGCCGTCGGCACCATGATCGACCATCGCCCGGGCGGCATCGGCGGTGGCAATGTTGCCGCCGATCACCTCGACGGCCGGGAAGTTCTTCCGGATCCAGCCGACGCGGTCAAGCACGCCCTGCGAGTGTCCGTGCGCGGTGTCGACGACCAGCACGTCGACGCCGGCCTCGGCGAGCAGTTCGACGCGCTCCTCGGTGCCTGGCCCGACGCCGACGGCAGCGCCGACGCGCAGGCGGCCGGCGTCATCCTTGCTGGCGTTCGGGTGCTCGGTGGTCTTGATGATGTCCTTGACGGTGATCAGGCCGCGCAGCTCGAAAGCGTCGTTGACCACCACCACGCGCTCCAGGCGGTGGGTGTGAATCACCGCCTTGCCTTCCTCGACCGTTGCCCCCTCGGGTACGGTCACCAGGCGGTCTTGCGGCGTCATGATGTTACGTACCGGCTGATCGAGGTTGGTTTCGAAACGCAGGTCGCGGTTGGTGACGATGCCGACCACTACGCGACCGTCGAGTACCGGTACCCCGGAGATCTTGTGCAGGCTGGTCAGCGCCAGCACGTCGCGTACCGACATGTTCGGCGAGACGGTGATTGGATCTTTCAGAATCCCGGATTCGAAACGCTTGACCTTGGCGACTTCGGCCGCTTGCGCCTTCGGGCTGAGGTTCTTGTGAACCATGCCGATCCCACCTTCCTGCGCCAGCGCGATCGCCAGGCGGCTCTCGGTGACCGTGTCCATGGCCGCCGATACCAGGGGAAGATTGAGGCTGATCTTGCGTGTCAGCCGGGTCCTCAGGCTGACATCGCGTGGCATGATCGCCGAATGGGCGGGAACGAGGAGGACGTCGTCGAACGTCAGCGCCCGTTGGATTAAACGCATGGCCTATGATCCGGGGTCACAAAAACGTATTATACAGCGTGCTCCCTTACCGCTGAACGACCATGAAGCGCATAGCCCTAGCTGCCGCCCTGCTGCCAGCCGCTTTTGCGGCCGTGGCGCAGATCTACCAATGGCAGGACGAGAACAACAAGACCGTGATTTCCGACCGGCCGCCGGTCGGCAAGGGCGTCCAACCGCGGCTGCTTGATGGCCAGCCGCCGGTCGCTGGTGGCGCCGCCGCGAAGACCCTGGCCGACCGCGAGATGGATTTCCGAAAGCGCCAGAAGGAAGCCGGTGAAGGTGCCGAGAAGGCCGAGCACGAGCGCCAGCTCGCCGCCCAGCGGCAGGAGAATTGCGACACCGCGCGTCGGGCGCTGCAGGTGCTGGAGTCAGGCGAACGCGTGTCGATGCGTGACAGCCACGGCGAACGCTACTATCTCGACGAGGCGCAGCGCGAGCAGGAGATCGCCAAGGCACGCCAGGCGGCGCAGCAAAGCTGCCGGTGAGTGCTCGCGCGACCCAGGCCGGCTACTCGCTGTCGCCGTCGCCGGCGCCCTTTTTCATGATCTTTCCCTCGGCGGCGCGTTGCTTGCGGACTTCCTTGGGGTCGGCGATCAGCGGCCGGTAGATTTCGACGCGGTCCTGGTCACGCAAGGGAGCGTCGAGCTTGGTCAGCTTGGCGAAAACGCCCACCTTGTTGCTGGTCAGGTCGATTTCCGAATGCTTCTGCAATAGCCCCGAAGCTTCGATCGCCTGCCGCACGGTACTGCCCGCCGGCAGCTTCAGGCTGACCAGCTGCTGCCTGCTCGGCAGGGCGTAGATCACGTCGATGCGAAGCGTCTCAGGCATTCGGCAAGCCATGCACCTCGTTGGCGCGTTTGACGAAGGCGTCGACGAAAGTGTTGGCGATCTGGCTGAACACCGGACCGATGACTTTTTCGAGCATCTTGCTCGAGAACTCGTACGACAGCTGGAACTCGATCTTGCACGCGTAGTCGGCCAGCGGCTTGAAGTGCCAGAAACCGTCAAGACGGCGAAACGGCCCATCGACCAGTCTGATCTTCATCCACAGCGGCGATTGCTTGTCGTTCTCGGTGGTGAAGTGCGAGCTGACGCGGCGGTAGTTGATGTGCAGCGTGGCGACGGTCTTCTGGTCGTCGCGGAACTGGCAGTGCGTCTCGCTGCACCATGGCAGGAATTGCGGATAGTCCTCGACGCGGTCGACGAGGTCGAACATCTGTTGCGATGAACGCTCGATCAGCACCGATTTCTTGACTATGGCCATCCTCTGCCGTGTCCCGTGATTCCTGTAGAATCGAGCATTCTAGCACTTCAGCCTGCCAATCTCCCGAGAACAAGCACCATGAGCATCGTTGCCAACAAGAAGGCCTTTCATGACTATTTCATAGAGGAGAAAGTCGAGGCCGGCATGGCCCTGGAGGGCTGGGAAGTCAAGGCGATTCGCGCCGGGCGGGCGAGCATCAAGGAAGCGTACGTCCTCGTCCGCAATGGCGAGGTGTTCATTTTCGGCATGCACATCACCCCCCTGATGGCGGCATCGACGCACGTCAGGCCCGACCCGACGCGCACCCGCAAGCTGCTGCTGCATGCCAGACAGATCAGCAAGCTGATCGGTCAGGTCGAACGCGCCGGCTTTACGCTGGTGCCGCTGGACCTGCATTTCCAGCGTGGCCGGATCAAGGTCGAGATCGGTCTGGCCAAGGGCAAGAAGCAATACGACAAGCGCGACTCCGAGAAGGAGCGCGACTGGGTGCGCGAGAAGGCGCGGTTGATGCGCGTCAAGGCTTGAGCCGGCGCTTCAGGAGGCGCCGCTTCAGCTGAAGTGGCGCAGCGATCGTTGCTGCCGTTGCTCCGACTCCGCCGCTTCGTCGAGCCGCTGGCGGACGAAGCCGATGTGCGTTTCGGCGGCGAGCCGGGCAGCGGCGGGCTGGCGCGAACGAATCGCCTCGTGGATCGCGCGATGCTGCGCCATCAGTTGCCGTCCGGTATCGGCGCTGACCGCCATGTCGCGGAGGTTGCGTCGGACATGCTCGTGCAGCAGGCGCATAACGCTGGCGACCATGTGGCCGAACAGGGCATTGTGCGCCGACTCGGCGATGGTCAGATGGAAAGCGACGTCGGCGGCAACCTGCGTGCCGCGGTCGTCGCCAAGGTACGCCGCATCGAGTCGCGTGTAGGCCTGCTCGAGACGTCGCAGGTCGGCGTCGGTGGCGCGTTGCGCGGCCAGTTCGGCGGCTGACGACTCCAGCAGATAGCGGAATTCGAGCAGGTCGTCCTGGAGCTGCGGGTGTTGCTCGATCAGTTGCTGCCAGGGATCGCTGAAGCTGGCGTCGAGCCGGTCGGTGACGAAGGTGCCGCCGCCATGGCGGCTGACCAGCAGCTCACGTGAGACCAGTTTCTTGATCGCCTCGCGCAGGGACGGCCGCGAGACGCCCAGCTCGACGGCAAGTTCGCGCTCCGCCGGCAGTCGGTCGCCGGGCTTCAACGAGCCTTCGAGAATGCGCGTTTCGAGTTGATGAGCGATCGCATCGGGGATTCGCGGCAGGTTGAGCTTGCTGTAACTCATGCTGGTTGGGGGCTGGGGCTGGTCGGCGAATTATCGCAGGCTTCCATTGGTCTTACCAGTTGTTGTCCGGGTGCCTGGTTATTGCGCGCTCTGGTTGCTTGCAGAAGGGCGCTTTGGTGCCGATGATTGACAAAGACCAAAGGCGCAATTAGTGTACGCGGAAAATTGGTCTTACCACTTTTGATCGAGCTTTCATGTAGCGCTTGGAAAACAGGAGACAGTCATGGATCAAGCCGGCAGCCGCCAGTACCCCGACAAGCCCACCAAGGTCTACCTTTTCGGCACCTGCCTGATCGATCTTTTCTGTCCCGAGGCGGGGATCGACGCCGTCCAGTTGCTGGAACGCGAGGGCATCGAGGTGCATTTTCCGGCCGATCAGACCTGCTGCGGGCAACCCGCGCACAGCAGCGGTTTCCCCGAACAGACGCGCGCGGTGGCGCTGGCGCAATTGCGACTTTTTCCCGAGCCGTGGCCGGTGATCGTCCCTTCGGGTTCGTGCGCCGGCATGATGCGTCAGCACTATCCCGAGGTCTTCGCCGACGATCCCGGCCTGCAGGCCGAGGCGACGGCGCTCGCCGAACGCATCTTCGAGCTCAGCGAATTCCTCGTTCATGTCGCCAGGGTCAAGCTGGCCGACCGCGGGGCGCCGACCCGCATCGCGCTGCATACCTCGTGCGCTGCGCGGCGGGAAATGGGCACCCACCTGCACGCCCGCTCCCTGTTGGCGCAGCTGCCGGGTGTCGAGGTCGCGATGCACGAGCACGAATCGGAGTGTTGCGGTTTCGGCGGCACCTTTTCGCTCAAGCATCCGGCGATCTCTTCGGCGATGGCCGGCGACAAGGTCGATGCGCTGCAGGAGACCGGCGCGCAGAAATTCGTCTCGGCGGACTGCGGCTGCATGCTGAGTCTCAACCACACCCTGCAGAAACGGGGCGAAGGCTTTCAGGGCCAACACCTGGCGAGCTTTCTGTGGCAGCGGACAGGCGGTGAAGGAGGGCAGCGATGAGCGCCCGCGACAACATCCTGCGACGCCTGCGGGCGGCGCCGCAAGGGCAGACGCCGCTGCCGCCCGACGTCGGCGCTTTCCATGCAGCGCTGGCGGCTGCCGCACCGGTCGGTACGCGGGCATCGCGAATCGAGCTGTTCTGCGAAAAGATGACGTTCTGGCACGGCGAGGTCGTCCGCGTGACGCGCAACAACTGGCCGCAGAAGCTGCGCGAGCTGTGCGCTGCCAGGGGCATCCGTTCGTTGCTCTACGGCGCGCAGGGCGAGCACGCCCGGGCACTCGAGGCGGCCGGCATCGACGGCCTGAAGCCTTATGATCGGCCGGTCGACGAGTGGAAGAAGGAGTTGTTCGAAGACACCGACGCCGGCCTGACGTCGACCCGTGGCGGTATTGCCGAGACCGGCACACTGATCATCTGGCCCGACGCCGCCGAACCGCGCCTGCTGTCGCTGGTGCCACCGATCCACTTCGCGCTGCTCGACGGCGACCGCCTGTACGACACCCTCTTTCAGGCGATCAGCGAGCAACAATGGAGCGACGGCATGCCGACCAACGCGCTGCTCGTTTCGGGTCCGTCGAAGACCGCCGACATCCAGGTCACACTGGCCTACGGCGCGCATGGGCCGAAAGAGCTGATTGTCCTGCTGTTGGTCAACGAGGAGGAACAGGCATGAGCGCCCAGCCATTGAACTTCGTCCCGGCCAGCGAATTCAAGCAGCGCGCCGCGGTGGCGGTCGCCGATGAGCATCTGCGCAAGAGTTTCCGCGGTGCGATGGATTTCCTGATCAACAAGCGCGCGGCGCAGTTCCCCGATCCCGAAGCGCTCGAAGGCCAGCGCTCGCTCGCCGAACACATTCGCAAGTACAGCCTGGCGCGCCTGCCGGATCTGCTCGAGCAACTCGAGCGCAAGCTCACCGCAAACGGCGTCAAGGTACATTGGGCCGAGAACGCCCACGAGGCGTGTGCGATCATCATCGGCATCGCGCAGCGCCACTCGACCAGACTGATGGTCAAGGGCAAGTCGATGGTCAGCGAGGAGGTCGAGCTGAACCACGCGATGGCCGACGTCGGCATCGAAGCGCTGGAGAGCGACATGGGCGAATACATCGTCCAGCTCGACGGCGAGAAACCCTCGCACATCATCATGCCGGCGATCCACAAGACCAAGGAGCAGATCGCCCGGCTGTTCGCAGCCAAAGTGCCGGGCGCCAGCTACACGGACTCGGTCGACGAACTGATCGGCATCGGCCGTGCGGTGCTGCGCGAGAAGTTCATGACCGCCGAGGTCGGCATGTCCGGAGTGAACTTCGCGGTCGCCGAAACCGGCACCCTGTGCCTGGTCGAGAACGAAGGCAATGGCCGCATGTGCACCACCGTGCCCGACGTCCATATCGCCATCACCGGTATCGAGAAGGTCGTCGAGAAGCTCGAACACGTGCCACCGTTGTTCGGCCTGCTGACGCGTTCGGCGACCGGCCAGGCGATCACCACCTACTTCAACATGATCAGCGGCCCGCGCCAGCCGGGCGAGAAGGACGGCCCGCGCGAGGTTCATCTGGTGCTGGTCGACAACGGCCGCACGCAGGCCTACAGCGACCAACAGATGCGCGCGACGCTGCAGTGTATCCGCTGCGGCGCCTGCATGAACCATTGCCCGGTCTATACGCGGATCGGCGGCCACGCCTACGGCACCACCTATCCGGGGCCGATCGGCGAGATCATTTCGCCTCACATGATGGGTCTCGCCGCGACGCACGTCCTGCCGACCGCATCGACCCTGTGTGGCGCCTGCGGCGAGGTATGTCCGGTGCGCATCCCGATTCCCGAGTTGCTGGTCCGTCTGCGTGGCGAAGCGCAGCACGAGGCGCGCCCCGGGCATCCGCCGATGGTCGGTCAGGGTGCCGCCAGGAGCCGTTTGGTCGATGCCATCTGGTCGGGCTGGATGGCGCTGTATACGCGCCCGAAACTGTATCGTGCCTTTGGCTGGCTGGCCACCCGCTTGCGCGTGCTGACGCCGCCGATGCAAGGCGGCTGGACAGTCAGCCGGACGCCGATGAAACCGGCGGCGAAGACGCTCCACGAGCTGATGGCGGCGCGAAAAAGGGGTCGCTGACCGGGAGGTGGCGCGGCGCCCCCTGGTTCGTGCGTGGCGGCGACGCGAGGCGTGGCGGTTCGACGATCACGGCCAACGGCACAAGTGCAAGGTCCTGCGCCCATTTCGTCCCGCTTGCCGCGGCCGTCACCACCGACTTCATCATGAAGTGGTGGCAGCTGTGCTCGGCAGCCGCGTCACCGCGTCGGCCGAGAAGCGGATGTGCTGGCTCGGCGTCGCACCCTTGAGCCGAGTTTGAACCATGGCTGCCCACCTGTCGTCGCAGCAAGAGCCACGCTCGACGTCGAAATCACCGTAGGGGTGATTTCGACCCCCGTCGGCGTCGAAGGTCGTTCACGATGGGTTGCAGAACCGTGGCTGCAGCGTCAAACGCTGAGCCTGCGTGGCCAGGGTCGACTGATAGGCGGCGATGGCGACCAACTCGGCATCCTGGTATTTGCTGATCACCCTGACCATGTCCGGGTGGGTGTTGCGGCGCTTGCCATCGCGAATCTCGATCATCTGGCGCAGCAGGTAGGGGTAATGCTGTCCGGCGATCACCGGATAGAGCTTTTCGTTGACGCCGTAGCCGTTCGGCTGATGGCATTGGCTGCAGTCCTTGTCGTACAGCTTCCTGCCATAGGCGACCAGATTGGCGGCATCGGGGGCTTGATATATTCCGGACTCTCGCGGAATGCACAGCGTCGCGATATAGGCGGCGACGTTCGCCAGTGCCTGCGCATCGCGCAGTTGCACGGCAAACGGAAGCATTGTCGGGTTGTCGCGCAGTCCCGAGCGAATGTCGGCCAACTGCTTGACGACCACGCTCGGGTGCTGGCCGGCCAGCTTCGGAATGCTGCCATCCGGGTCGCCGCCACCGTTCGGGCGATGACAGGCCGCACAATACGCCGTGTAGTCTTCCTGACCCGCCTTGACATCACCCGCGAGCCTGAGTGCCTGGCTTGCTTCACCGCCCGGAGCGTTCCACTGGTAGTTCGCGCTCGCGGTCCCCGGTAGCTTTTCGCCGGGGGCTTCGGCCAGCGTGCCGGTGGCGGCCAACGAGAGGCCCAGCGCGACGGTCAGTGCCTTGTACATGCTCATCTCCTGGCGATCGTTTCCGCAAACCGCCCGCCAAAGCGGTCGTCGGACGATCGCAATCGTTAAGGAAGGGGATCGGAGCTCTCCCGGGTGCTGGCGGCGAGAGGCTCGGATAATCATCGGCATCTGCCTCGGGCGCACGCACCACAATGCGTTTCGGGCGGACGCTATCCTAGCGCGTTCGGGTCTATCGTGTTACCCCCATTTTTCCCGGCCCAGGCGCTTCTGTCGATCGCGCGCCACGGCGGTCGTGGACGCCAATGGAAAAGCCGGAAAAAGCGGGGCTGAACGAAAAAAAAGTGCCGGGCTCATCGCATCACTGGTGTGGCTTGAGCAATGCCAGTCGCCGGCGAAGCACGCGAAGCCCCGTCGATGCCAGATGTCTTGCCGTCATGAATCACCTACTGCCGACGACGCGAGAAGCCGATTCCGACAAGGCCGAGGCCGAACAACGCCAGGCTGGCGGGTTCATTTGCCGGATTCTCGACGACGTCCGACTGGAAGAAGATCATATCGGTGATCGCTGCACCGGTGGGGCCAAGCTGCCAACCGATGTCGCTGTTGATGGCTCGCTGCAACGTTCCATCCTCGGTCATCGGGTTGCCCAGGTCGAGGAGTGGAGGACCACCTTCCATGTCGGAGGTGAAGGTGACCGTGAAATATTCGATCTCGAAGTTTGGCAAGAAGGTCGGGATGATGCTTATCGTGTCACTGATCTGCGAACTGCCCTGCTCGTAGATGGTATTGGAACCCCAGCTCGCGCTCCCGGAGGACGGCGGTGGCGGCAGCAGACGGACGGCGCATATTTCTCCGACACAGGTGGACGTCGAACCCCGCGCCAGCAGATCGCTACTCAACGTGACTGTCACCGAATCCGACAAATCGAAAAAGGTGATCGTTCCGGCGGCAGCGCCTGACGAAAGGAGTGCCAGGACTGACGAAGCGACGATAGCTTTGAGAAGCATCGACGGTTTGCTTGAAGTATTCATGGCGGCTGACTCCTCATACATGACCCGGAGTGCACGGAAGCTTCGCCCCTGCGGCGGCACTCCGTGGCCGTGGCGGCGTCACTACATCGGGGTGTGTCTGGTCTGGACCAGGGCAGGCCCGTGCGAGGACTGCAAGACGTTTCCTGCCCGAGCAAGCAGCGGACGCGTTCGCCTCGAGAAAGGAATGGGAGAATCAAGCATCCCTTTCCATCCGCGTCCCGACGCCCGCTCCGGTGAACCGCCGAACAAAGGCGACAGGCTCGAATCTGGAATGTCCGTGAGACCGTCGTGGTGCGGCCATGGTTCCGCTTGTTGGGAGGGCTGGCGCGGCCGCTCGGCCTTTGCGGCCGGCCAAGCGAAAGCCGCCGGACTCGCTGACCGCGGACTGACGCGCGCGGCATTGCGCTGATGCCTCCCTGCCTGGTGCCCGGTCGAGCGGACGCGCGTTCGCGGCTTGATCGATCGCCCGCGCGCCGCTATAGTCCGCCGGCGGTCTGAGTACCGCTTTTCGTTTCTTCTTAGCGGTGCGGCGTCGTCGGACGCGACCGTGTTCAAGCTGCGGCATTCTCCGTGCCGCGGCGGGTCTTGCCAGGGAGTTGCCATGTTTCGTTTCTCGCGCCGTCTGGCGCTCAAGGGCGCGCTCGTCTGCGCGCTGGCCATCAGTGTCGTTCCCAGCGCGACCGCCGCCGAGCCCGTGCTGCGTGTCTCGGCGATTCCCGACGAGGCGCCGACCGAGTTGCAGCGAAAGTTCGCGCCGCTCGGCAAGTATCTCGAGAAGGAGCTGGCGATGAAGGTGTCCTTCGTGCCGGTGTCCGACTACGCGGCGGTGGTCGAGGCGTTGGCCAGCGACAAACTCGACCTGGCGTGGCTCGGTGGTTTTACCTTCGTCCAGGCGAGCATCCGCACCAGGGGCGCGGCGACGCCGCTGGTGCAGCGCGCCGAAGACGCCCGCTTCACGTCGAAATTCATCACCGCCGACGACAACATCAAGACTCTGGCCGATACCCGGGGCAAGGTCTTCGCGTTTGGCTCGCCGTCGTCGACCTCGGGTCACCTGATGCCACGCTATTTCCTGATCCAGGGCGGGATCAACGCCGACAAGGATTTCAAGAACGTCGCTTTCTCGGGCGCGCACGATGCCACGGTAGCCTTTGTCGCCGCCGGCAAGGCCGACGCCGGGGTGCTCAATGCGTCGGTCTGGGAGAAGCTGGTCGACCAGAACAAGGTCGATCCGAAGGTGCGCGTGATCGCCACGACGCCGCCTTACTTCGACTACAACTGGACGGTGCGCGGCGGTCTCGACCCGGAACTGGTCAGGAAGATCGCTGCCGCCTTCCTCAAGCTCGATCCTGCCAACCCCGAGCACGCCGAGATCCTCGCCCTGCAACGCGCCAGCCGCTTCATCCCGACCAGCAAGGAGAACTACCAGGGTATCGAGCAGGCGGCAAAAGCGGCCGGCTTGCTGAAGTAGCCGCCTTGATTCGTCTGCGCGACGTTTCGCTGACGCACGCCGACGGTTTCGTCGCCTTGCGCGGGCTTACCCTGGCGGCGCAGCCCGGCGAGCAGATTGCCATCGTCGGCCCTTCCGGCGCCGGCAAGACCAGCCTGCTGCGCCTGCTCGGCGCCGCCATGCGTCCGACGACCGGGCAGCTCGACGTGCTCGACGCCGATCCGTGGTCCTTGTCGACAGCCGACTTGCGTCGCTTGCGCGCCCGGATCGGCGTCGCACACCAGGCGCCGCCGCTGCCGGCGCGCCAGCGCGTGGTGACCGCGGTGCTCGCCGGCCGCCTTGGCCGCTGGCCGTGGTGGAAGAGCGTCGCCTCGCTGGCCTATCCCCTCGACATCGCCGGAGCGGCAGCGGCGCTGGCGCAGCTCGACCTCGGCGAGCGGATTTTCGATCGCTGTGACCGGCTTTCGGGCGGCCAGTTGCAGCGCGTCGGCGTCGCCCGTGTGCTCTATCAGCAAGCGCAACTGCTGCTCGCCGACGAGCCGGTCTCGGCGCTCGACCCGGCGCTGGCGCAGCAGACGGTACGGGTGCTGACCGCCGATGCGGCGGCGCGCGGCGCGACGCTGGTCGCCAGTCTGCACGCCGTCGATCTGGCGCTGGCGTGTTTCCCGCGAGTCGTCGGCATTCGCGACGGGCGCATCGCTTTCGACCGGCCGGCGGCCAAGGTCGACCGGGCTTTGCTGCGCCGACTGTACGCCAGTGAAGGTGGGCAATTGCCCGGACTGGCCGAGGTCCCACCAGCCGCCAGTGCGCAGCGCCTGCTGCGGCCAGCGGTCGGCGGCGAGGCGGCAAGGGCGGACAGCTGCTGGCGATGAAGGCGCCGCGCGACCCGGCAGCGTTGGCACGGGTCGGCGGCCTGCTGCTGGCGACGGTCGTGCTCTGGCCGCTGGCGGTGATCGGCGAGTTCCGTCCCTGGGTGCTGTTCGAAGCGCAGAACCTGCGAGTGATGGGCGGCTTCCTCGGCGGCTTTCTGCCGCCGGCAAGCGGCGGCGAGTTTCTCGCTTATCTCGGGCAAGCGACGATCGAGACGCTGGCGATGGCCAGCGCCGGCATCGCGCTGGCCTTCGTCGTTGCCGTGCCGCTGGCGGTCGCGACGACGCAGGCGCTGTCGATATCGCGTCTCGGCCCGGGGCCCGGGCGCCGCCGCGGTGAGTTGCTGCGCGCCGGGCTGCGGATCCTGCTGGTCGTCCTGCGCGGCATCCCCGAACTGGTCTGGGCGCTGCTTTTCGTGCGTGTCTTGGGTCTCGGGCCGGCAGCCGGCGTGCTGGCGCTGGGGCTGACCTACGGCGGCATGCTCGCCAAGGTCTACGCCGAAATCCTCGAATCGGGCGACCAGCGGCCGGCGCGCGCGCTGCTCGAGGCCGGCGGCAGCCGGCTGCAGGCCTTGTGCTACGGCCTGCTGCCGGGCGTCGCGCAGGAGCTGACTTCATACACCGTCTATCGCTGGGAGTGCGCGGTTCGCGCCTCGGTGGTGATGGGTTTCGTCGGCGCTGGCGGGCTGGGCCAACTGATGGATCAGTCGATGAAGATGCTCAATGGCGGTGAGGCGGCGAGCATTCTGCTGACTTTCCTGGCGCTGGTGCTGGCTGCCGATGCGCTGTCCGCTTTTTTCCGTCGGCAGCTCGGCGAGGCGGGTACGGCCGGTCACGCGGCGGCGCTCGGCCCTCTGCCACTGGCCATCCTGGCCTCGCTCGGCGGCGCCGTCCTGGCCAGTTTTGCCTGGCTAGATCTCGGCCTTGGGGCATTGCTGAGCCGCGCAGCCGCCGCTTCGATCGCCGATTTCTTCGCGTCCTTCTGGCCGCTCGATCTATCGGCCGGCTGGTTGTGGAAAGTCGGCCAGGGAGCACTGGAGACGCTCGCCATCTCGGTGTTGGGCACCTTGCTCGCCACAGTCTGTGCGCTGCTGCTGGCGTTGCCGGCGTCGGGGCGCCACGGTGCACTGCTCGAGCAGGCGACACGCTTCGTCCTCAACGCCCTGCGTTCGGTGCCCGAGCTGGTATGGGCGACGCTGATGGCGCTGGCCGCCGGTCTCGGCCCTTTCGCCGGCATTCTGGCGCTGGCGCTGCATACCAGCGGCGTGCTCGGGCGGCTGTTCGCCGAAGCGCTGCAGAATGCCCCAGCGACGCCGCGTGACGCGCTGCTCGAGGCAGGCACGCCGGCCGGCGTGGCCTTCCTCTACGGCAGCTTGCCGACCGTGACGCCGCAACTCCTCGCCTATGCGCTCTACCGCTGGGAAATGAACATCCGCATGGCGGCGATCCTCGGCTTCGTCGGCGCCGGCGGTCTCGGGCAGCTGCTCTACGTCGAGCTGTCGCTGTTCCACCAGGCGCAGGCGAGCACGGTGATCGCCGCCATGCTGCTGCTCTCGGTGGCGGTCGACGCGGCGAGCGCGTCGCTTCGTCGCCGACTCGGCTGAGTGCGCCGCGGCAGTCGGTATGACGTTGTCGCGCGGCCGCGTGGTCGGCTGCCTGTCCGGGAGAACGGCACCGGCATCCCGGGAAGGATTCGCCAGCGGACCGCCAAATCGTTCCAAATCGTTCTTTTCGCAGATCGAACTGCCGTTTGCGGTTTCACGCTGTCACATTTCTTCAAGGCAGGTTTCTGGCTATCCGACCATCGCCGGCAACGCTTGAAGGGGTGAGCATGAAGCTGAAGAAGATCATCGAAGCGGACGACGCTGTGGCGGTCATACACCATGGCGACGTGATTGCGTCGGCGGGGTACGGCGGCAACGGCACCCCGGATCAACTGTTGGTCGCTGGAACAGCGTTTCCTGAACACCGGCGCGCCACGTGAGCTGACGCTGGTATTTGCCGGCGGCCAGGGTGACACGCACGGACAAGGGTTTCAACCGGCTCGGTCACGTCGGGCTGCTGAAGCGTGTCATCGGCGGCCACTTCGGCCTGATTCCGCGGATCGAGAAGCTCGTCGTGGAAAACCTGATCGAGGCCTACAACCTGCCCGAGGGGATCATCACCCACCTCTATCGGGACATCGGTGCCGGCAAACCAGGAACGCTGTCGCCGGTCGGGCTGGGAACCTACATCGACCCGCGCCATGGTGGCGCACGGATGAATGCGACGACTGTGGAGGACCTCGTCCGGCTGATCGAGATCGACGGCAGCGAGTTTCTGTTCTTCGAGGCGTTCCCGATCAATGTTGCCCTGACCCGTGGCACCACCGCCGACCCGGATGGCAACATCACCGCCGAGCGCGAGGCGCTGACACTCGAGAATCTGGCACTGGCGATTGCCGCGCGCAATTCGGGCGGTATCGTCCTGGCGCAGGTCGGGCGCGTCGCGGCGGAAGGATCGCTCGACGCGCGGCGCGGCGCGCTCGAGCTGTCGCCGAACTGCGTGATACGTCGGCGTCGGAACCGTTCCCGACCAGCTGCCACTGATCGCCGCCGAAGAGCGCATGCAGGACCGGATCACGCTGACGGTCGATCCGGGCGTGATCGGCGGTGTGCCGATGGGCGGCCTCGGCGCGGCCTTTCTCGGTTTCGGTGAATGCGACGGCCGTGGCAACGTCAATGCCAGCCGCTTCGGCGCGCGGATCCCGGCTTGCGGCGGTTTCATCAACATCAGCCAGAATGCCAGGAAGATCGTCTTCGTCGGCACCTTCACTTCGGCTGGGCTGGAAGTCGCGGTCGAGGACCGCCGTGTCCGCATCGCCAGCGAAGGCAAGTTCGCGAAGTTCGTCGACAGCGTCGCTCAGACCACGTTCAGCACCGACTACGCGCGCCGCCGCAAGCAGGCGGTAGCAGGGGGTACCCTACGTCACCGAGCGCTGCGTGTTCCAACTGACCGAGCACGGGCTGCTGCTGCGCGAACTGGCACCGGGCATCGACATCGAGCGCGACATTCTGGCGCAGATGCGCTTCAGGCCAATCATCGATCGGCCAGCGATGATTGACCCGGTGATTTTTCAGCCGCAGGCGATGGGCCTCCGCGCGCGCCCGCTCGTGCCACGCGCAGTCTCATCGCCGGGCGGTCCTCGGCGGACGGGCGCTACTTCGGCTGTGGCACGATGCGCAGGTAGGGTTTGAGCGTCTTCCAGCCGTCGGGATACTTGGCTTTGGCAGCTTCGTCGGAAACCGTCGGCGGGATGATCACGTCCTCGCCCGGTCGCCAGTTCACCGGCGTCGCGACGGTGTGTTTGGCGTTGAGTTGGACGGCGTCCAGGGCGCGCAGCAGCTCGTCGAAGTTGCGTCCGGCGCTCATCGGGTAGGTCATTGTCAGCTTGATCTTCTTGTCGGGGCCGATCAGGAATACCGAGCGCACAGTCGCGTTGTCCACCGCCGTGCGGTCTGCCGCGTTGCCGCTGGCGTTGGGGTGAATCATGTCGTAGAGCTTGGCCACGACCAGATCGGTATCGCCGATCAGCGGGTAGTTGAGGGCTGTCCCCTGCGTTTCGGCGATATCGCCGGCCCAGCGCTGATGGTCGTCGACGCTGTCGATCGACAGCCCGATGACCTTGGTGTTGCGCTTGTCGAATTCGGGTTTGAGTCGGGCCAGGTAGCCGAGCTCGGTGGTGCACACCGGCGTGAAGTCCTTCGGGTGCGAGAACAGAATGGCCCAGCTGTCACCGATCCATTGATGGAAACTGATCGTGCCCTCGGTGGTCTGGGCAGTGAAATCCGGCGCTTCGTCGCCGATGTGAAGTCCCATGCTGTACTCCTTTCGCTGTTGTGTGGAGAAGATTCGAGGACGGGACGAAACACGTCAGGCGCCGTTTCGTCACCAACCCCTCCAGCCGCGCGCCACGCACCGCTCGAGCCGCCAGTCGCTGGCGCCCCGTGCTGCGGAGGAGACATCCTCGATGCTATTCGAACCCACCAGTCGATTCATGGTTCCCGTCCCGAGTTCACCGGATATCCGGCTTCCCGCCAGGCTTTCATGCCACCGTCGAGGGCGACGACATGTGCGAAGCCCATCTCGTGCAGCGTCGCTGCTGCCAGCGTTGACACGTAGCCGAGCTCGCAGCAGACCAGGATGCGACGGGTGGGGTCGGGCAGCTCCTGGTTGACGCGCAACTCGATCTGGCCACGTGGCAACAGGCGCGCGGCGGGAATGTGGCCGCCCTCGTAGGCGTCGCGCTCGCGCACGTCGAGCACGATCAGCTCGTCGTCCCTGGCCTCGACGCGCGCCCTGAGTTCAGCCAGCGACATGAACGGCACCTTTGCCGCGGCCTCGGCGAGCAGTTGTGCCACCGACTTGCCGCCACTCATGTTGGTGCGCAGCGCCTCGGTGACGTGCGTCGGCATCGACAGGTTGAGGTTGCGCATCATGTCGACGAAGGCTTGGCGGTCGCGCGCCTGCAGGCGCGGATTGGTGGCGATTTCCTGGCCGATCGTCGAGCTCTGGCGGCCCTTGTAGTCGTGCGCGGGGAAAACCCGGGTCTCGCCGTCGAGGGTCAGAAGCCGCCGAAAGAGACTGTCATGAAGCGCTTCCGGGTCGCCGCTCGGCAGGTCGGTGCGACCGGTGGCGCCGATCAGCAGGGTGTCGCCGGTGAACAGGTGGTTGTCGACCAGCAGGCACATCGAGTCGCTGGTGTGGCCCGGTGTGTAAATCACCTGCAGCCGGAGCCGTCCGAGCAGTACCATCTCGCCGTCGTCGATGCGCATGTCGACGAACGGCGCGGCGCTCGCCCGGTGCATCACCACTGGCACCGCCAGTCGTCGCCCGAGTTCGCGCGTCGCCGAAAAATGATCGGCGTGCGTGTGCGTGTCGATCAGGTAGTGGATGCGCAAGCCGTCACGTGCGGCGAGCGCCAGATAATGGTCGATCTGGCGAATTTCGGGATCGATCAGCGCCGCCGAACTGCTTTCGCTGCAACCGATGAGGTAGGACTGGCAGCCGCCAGTGGCGATCTGTTCGAGAATCATCACAGCCTCCTGTATTGCCCGGTGCTTCGATGCAAGCACCGGGTGTCACTGCCTGCCAGTGTAGCTCGTCGGGCTGCCGATTCTCAAGCCTGGCCGCGGGCGGTAGGGGCCAGCTGCTCGCGTCGCCTTGACGTGATGCCTATACTGGTAATGATCGATGCGCCAACGCTCGCCAAGCCTGTCGGCGGAACCCGGACCGGCTCGCCCGGTCGTAGCGACATCGCTGGCTGGCCGTGCCAACGCAGGCTTGCCGTGCGGCGGCGAACTCGCGGAGCATGCTCGCCGGCCGTCGGGCGATGCCGGTGCGCAGACCGGCATGTACGGAGAGTGTGCACGCGGCACGGCGCACGTGAGGAAAACGGCGGCGGCTTTCCGGATGTGGGTTTCGAGAAGTCATGACCGCGAGGAAAGCCAGGCAAGGAAAGCCGGGGAAGGGAAGAGTGATGAAAACGCTGCTTCGACGCTGCGCAGGACAAACTCCGACCGCCACCGTCGCTGCGCGGCGCTGGCTGGCGGTGCTGCTGCTGGCCGTGGCGGCGATGGTCTTCGGCACCGTCCGCGCGGTGGACGGTGCGCCGGTACTGGTGCTGACCGTTCAGGACGCGATCGGCCCTGCCAGCGCCGACTATGTCGTGCGCGGCCTGCAGCGGGCGCAGCAGGAGGGGGCGCCGCTGGTCGTCCTGCGGATCGACACCCCCGGCGGTCTCGACAGCGCCATGCGGCAGATCGTCCAGGCGATCCTGGCGTCGCCGGTGCCGGTCGTTTCCTACGTCAGCCCGCAGGGCGCACGCGCGGCAAGCGCCGGCACCTACATTCTCTATGCCAGTCACCTTGCGGCGATGGCGCCGGCGACGACGCTGGGGGCGGCGACACCGGTATCGATCGGTCTGCCCGGTGCGCCGTCGGCGCCGGAATCGCCGGCAGCGCCCGCCGCCGCACCGGCACCCGCCACCGAACCAGGCGCGCTGCCGTCAGCGCCCGCCAACCCGCGCGTGCCGGGATCGGCAAGCGAGCCCGCATCGCCCCCGAATGCCGCCTCGCCATCCGCCCCGCCATCCGCCCCGGCTGCTGCCCCGGCTGCTGCCCCGGCGCTCGGCGACGCGATGAAGAGCAAGCAGGTGAATGACGCCGCTGCGTTCATCCGCGGTCTCGCCCAGCAGCACGGGCGCAATGCCCAATGGGCCGAGCGCGCGGTGCGCGAGGCGGTCACCCTGACCGCCGCCGAGGCCTTGCGCGAGCACGTGATCGACGTCGTCTCGCCGAACGTCGCCGACCTGCTGGCGCAGATCGACGGGCGCCGCGTCAAGCTGCCGGGCGGCACGGTGACGCTGGCGACGCGCGGCCTGACGACTACGGAGTTGCTGCCCGACGCGCGCCATCGCTTGCTGTCGGTGATCGCCAACCCGAGCTTCGCACTGATCCTGATGATGATCGGCATCTACGGACTGATCTTCGAATTCTCGTCGCCGGGTTTCGGCGTTGCCGGCACGGTCGGAGCCATCTGTCTGCTGCTGGCGATGTTTGCCCTGCAGATGCTGCCGGTGAACTACGCCGGCCTGGCACTGATCGTGCTCGGTATCGGGCTGCTCGCCGCCGAACTGTTGTCGCCGAGTTTCGGCGTCCTCGGGGTCGGCGGCATCGCTGCATTCATTGCCGGCGGCTTGCTGCTGTTCGACCGCGACGTGCCGGGCCTCGGTGTGCCGCTGCCGCTGCTGTTTGGCCTGGCGGCCAGCTCGGCAGCGATGGTGCTGCTGGTCGGCGGCATGGCCCTACGTGCGCGCCGGGCGCCGGTGGTCAGCGGCGCCGACGAAATGATCGGTGCCACCGGTGTCGTTCATTCGGTCGACGGTGAGCAGGTCTGGGCGCAGCTGCGTGGCGAGAACTGGCGCGTGCGCACCGATTGCCACAGCGGGCCGCTGGCGCCGGGGCAGCGTGTGCGTGTGCGCGCGGTGCACGGCCTGACGCTCGACGTGCAGGTGCTGGAAGACTTCCCGCTACTCAGAGGAGAGCCTCGATGATCTTCGACTTCAACGTCGGCCTGGGCGGCATCCTGCTGCCGCTGTTGCTGATCCTGCTGTTCAGCTCCCTGCGCATTCTCCGCGAGTATCAGCGCGGCGTCGTTTTCCAGCTTGGTCGCTTCTGGAAGGTCAAGGGCCCCGGACTGGTGATCGTCGTACCCGGTGTTCAGCAAATCGTGCGGGTGGACCTGCGGGTGGTGACCATGGACGTCGCGCCGCAGGACGTGATTTCGCGCGACAACGTCTCGGTCAAGGTCAATGCGGTGGTTTTCTTTCGCGTCGTCGATCCGCAGAAAGCGATCATCCAGGTCGAGGATTTCCTGATGGCTACCTCGCAGCTCGCGCAGACGACGCTGCGCGTCGTTCTCGGCAAGCACGAGCTCGACGAAATGCTGGCCGAACGCGAACGGCTGAATCTCGACGTGCAGAAGATCCTCGACGCACAGACCGACTCCTGGGGAATCAAGGTCACCAACGTCGAGATCAAGCACATCGACCTCAACGAGTCGATGATCCGTGCCATCGCCCGCCAGGCCGAGGCCGAGCGCGAGCGTCGCGCCAAGGTGATTCACGCCGAGGGTGAAAAGGAAGCGGCTGCCGCCCTGCTCGAAGCGGCGACGATGCTCGCGCAGCGGCCGGAGGCGATGCAGTTGCGCTACCTGCAGACGATGACCCAGGTCGCCGGCGACCGTGCGACCACCGTCGTCCTGCCACTGCCTCTCGACCTGCTCGCGGCGCTCAAGCCGAAGGCGCCGGGAGCCGGCACCGAGACCGGGGTCGGGGGACGCTGAGCGCGGTGCGCCGCGGTCAGGGCGACGCACGGTCGGCGGCGTTGCTCGCGGGAAGCAGGAAATCGATCGCCCGCCGCCACCAGCCGTCGTCGAGGCGGTCAAACCAGTCGTTGTGTCCGGCGCCTTCGATGACCGTCAGTCGCTTGGGTTCGGCGAGCGCCGCGTGCAGTGCCCGGCCGAACCGTGGCGGCACGATCTGGTCGTCGGCGGCGATCGCCACCAGCACCGGACGGCCGAACGACGCCAGGTGGGCGACGCTGTCGTAGCGGTCGCGCAGCAGCCACTGCACCGGCAACAGCGGGTAGTGGTGGCCGGCGACGTGCGCGAGCCGGTCCCAGGGCGTAATCAGCAGCAAGCCGGCGACCGCTGTGCGCTGCTGCGCACTGGCCGCTGCGGCAACGCCGGCGCCAAGCGATTCGCCGATCACCAGCAGTGGTCCGCCGTACATCCGCTGGGCGAGGGCAATCGTCTGCCCGGCGTCGGCGACCAGACTCTGCTCGCCCAGATCACCGGCGCGCGGGCCGTAAGCCGGGTACTCGGCGAGAATCACCCGCAGGCCAAGGCGGGCGAGTTCGCCGACGTAGTACTGACGGTGACCGGCGTGGCCGGCGTTGCCATGGAAGATCACCGCGGTGCCGCGCGGCTCTGACCCGGTTTCGGCGAGCAGACCACGAAAATCGGCCGCATTCGGCCAGGGTGACAGGCCGCCGGAAGCCATCTCGGCGACGCTGGCGCGTTCGGGGAAGTAAAGGAGCTTGTCCTGCAACATGCTGATGCCGGTCAGCAGCAGACAGGCGGCAAACACGCTGCCCGCCGCAGCGCGCAGGCCTGCCCGGAGACTGCTCGACGCGCCATCCCTGACGCCGGCTTCGGCGTCGGATTGCGGCTTGGCTGGCGCGTGCTCACTTCCTGCCGACAAGGCGGGCGTCCTCGAACAGCGAGGTGATTTCCACCCGACCGATCTCCGGGTGATCGGGAACGAGGTAGAGAATCGGTGTGATCAACTCCTCGAAGATGCCGCGCAGGCTGCGCGCGCCGGTCTTGTATTCGATGGCGATTTCGGCGATCTGCTCGAAGACCCGTGCGCCGATCCGCAGGTCGACGCCTTCGCCGCGGAAGATCTCGACGTACTGGCGATAGATCGAGTTTTTCGGCACGCTCATGATGCTCACCAGCATCGCCTTGCTGAGCTGGTGCAGGTTGGCGATCACCGGCAGGCGGCCGGTGAACTCCGGAATCAGGCCAAACTCGAACAGGTCGGTCGGCTTCACCCGCTTGTTCAGCCGGTCGAGGATGTTCTGGTTGTCGTCGGCCGAAGTGGCGATGAAGCCGAAGCCGTGCGTCTTGGACATGATGTTCTCGAGGCCGACAAAGGCGCCGCCGCAGATGAACAGGACGTTGCTGGTGTCGATGTATTGACCGTCCTTCAGCTTCACCGGCGAGCCTTCCATGATCTTCAGCAGGGCGTGCTGAACGCTCTCCCCTGAAATCGCGCCTGACTGCGCGTTGCTCGCCTTCAGCTTGTCGATCTCGTCGATGAAGATGATCCCGTGCTGGGCGTTGACGATCTCGCCGTCGGCCTTGTCCACCAGGCGCTGCAGCACCGCCTCGATTTCTTCGTTGACGTATTTGGTTTGCGCCAGCGAGGTCGCATCGGCGGTCACGAAAGGCACCTTGAGCATCCTCGACAGGGTGTCGCAGAGCAGCGTCTTGCCGGTTCCCGAAGGCCCGACCAGCAACACGTTGCTCTTGGCGATGGTTCCCCTGTCGCGCTCGAAGGTGGCGATCTTGCGATAATGCGAGTAGACCGCGACGGCCAGAACCTTCTTCGCTTCCTCCTGGCCGATGACGTACTGGTCGAGATACCTGACGATCGCGCTGGGTGTGGTTTCTCTGGCTAGCAAGTGGTATCCCGAGGTCGGCGGACGGTTGCAGAAAACCTGCGCGTCGCGTGTCCGGGAGCACTCCCGACACGCCTTGCGCAGGGTCCAATCTTATTCCGAAAGTGATCTTGCTGGCGGTCTTCCGGCGACCGGCAATGGGTCGAAGGGGAGCGAAGCGGCGTGTCGCGCGCGGCGAGCGCCATCAGTTGCCGCCGCGGCCGCGGATCAGGAGCAGCCAGGACAGCGGCGCCAACGCCGTGCAGATTGCCACCCCCGCCGCCAGCGCACCGCCACCGCCAGCGAGGCCGTGGCCGACGGCGATGCCGACCAGCGCCGCCATGGTCATCTGCACGAAACCCATCAAGGCCGAAGCCGAGCCGGCGATCGTCGGATACGGCGCCAGCGCCCGGGCAATGGCGTTTGGCATGACCAGGCCGGTGGCCACGGTACAGAAGAACATCGGTCCGAGAATGGCGGCGATGTTGCGTACGCCGGCCAACTCCAGGGACGCCATGACGGCGCCGGCGACGGCACCCAGGCAGGCGCCGCCGGCCAGCAGGGTGTCGCCACCGAGCCGTCGGACCAGGCGACCCGAGGCGATCGAGCCAAGCAGGTAGCCGGCAACGACCAGACCAAAACACATCCCGTACACCTGCGGTGTCAGTCCATGGCGATCGACGAGGACGAAGGACGACGCCGAGATGAAGGCGAACAGCGCACTGTAGGAGAACGAGAAGCTGAGCACGTAGCCCAGGTAGCGGCGGTCGGCGAGCAGTTGCCGGAAGCTGGCCAGGAGCTGGCGCGGATTGGTCGCGCCGGGGTGACGATGGACGTTGCTTTCGCGCAGCAGACAGGCGACGGCGACGCCCTGGCAGACGGCAACGATCAGCAGGACGACGAAGTTCGATTGCCAGCCAAAGAGCACCGTAAGAAAGCCGCCGAGCGTCGGCCCGAGCAGTGGTGCGATGGCCATGGCGCCGCCCATGTAGGCGATGATCCGCGCCGATTCGGTCGCACCCCAGACGTCACGGACGACGGCGCGGCCGAGCACCGGGCCGGCGCAGGCGCCGATGGCCTGGACGAAGCGCGCGGCGATCAGCGCGTCGATGCTCGGCGCGAAGACGCAGCCGACGGTCGCCAGACAATAGATCGCCAGGCCACCGAGCATCACCGGGCGACGGCCGAAACGGTCGGACAGCGGACCATAGAACAGCTGGCCGACGGCGAAACCGGCGAGAAAGACCGACAGCGTCAGTTGCACGCCGGCCGCGTCGCTGGCAAAGACCCTGGCCAGCGTCGGCAGTGCCGGCAGGTAAAGGTCGGTGGACAGCGGACCGAGCGCGACCAGGGTGGTCAACAGGACAGCGAGGCCAAACGAGGGCGGTGGCGCGGTCATTGCGCGCTGCCGACGCAAATCAGTGGCGGCGTCATTGCGCCTGCAGCGCTGCCAGCTCCCGTTCGTCGAAGCCCGCGGCACGGCGTGCTTCGAGGTTGAAAGGCCCGCGCAGACGCGGCGCACGATGGCGCAGCGCCAGTTCGGCATAGCTCGCCAGCGGCTCCAGTCCGCGTCGCGCACAGAGCCATCGGTACCAGCGATTGCCGATCGCGACGTGGCCGATCTCGTCGCGCAGGATGACGTCGAGGATCGCCGCACCGCGACTGTCACCGACGCGCTGCAGCTTGTCGCGGATCGGTGGGGCGGCGTCGAGGCCGCGCGCCTCGAGTGTCCGTGGCACCAGCGCCAGGCGCGCCAGGACGTCGTTGCTGGTTCGCTCGGCCATTTCCCAAAGGCCGTCGTGGGCGGGAAAATCGCCGTAGGTGAAGCCCAGCGCTTGCAGGTGTTCGTTGAGCAGGTCGAAGTGGTCGGCCTCTTCGCTGGCGACACCGAGCCAGTCGCGATAGAACGCGACTGGCAGGCCGTCGAAACGCCAGACGGCGTCGAGCGCCAGGTTGACCGCGTTCAGTTCGATATGCGCCAGCGAATGGAACAGCGCAGCGCGTCCGTCAGGAGTGTTCACCGGCCGTCGGGCAAGTTGCGCCGGCGGCACCAGCGGCGGCCTGGCCGTGCGCCCGGGAAGGGTTTCGCTCGCCAGTCGGCTGCAATCGGGGCTGGTGACCGCCTGCTCGGCGGCCGGTGGTGCGATCGCCCTGACCGCCGCGCACTTTTCCCGGTGAGTGCGCAACAGCAGGGCGTCGAGCGCGAGTTGCCGCGCGTTCATGGCGTCGAATCCGGCGCGGTCGCCGCTGCGGTTTCGCGCGGCGAGCTGACGAAGCCATAGCGTCCCGGCACCTGCGATCGACGCAGCGCCACCACCGGCAGGCGACGATCCTGCCAATCGAGCGTCAACGTCCCGACGCCGGGCTGCGCGATCGCCGCCAGCAGGGCATCATCGTCGACCAACTGACCATCGGCCCGGCGCAGGGCGTGGAGCAGGGCGGGCAGGTCGCGGTCGCAGAGCAGGGCGATGCCGTCCGGGATCTCGAGCAGCAGATTACCTTCCTCGTCGACCGCGGCGCCGCGCAACTCGCTGACCGTTTGACCGGTCTGCGTTGCCAAGCAGTCCGCTGCTGCCAGGTGCAACACCCACGGCGTGTACTCGAGCTCGACAAAGACGCGTTGCGGGCCGTTCTGCACGAAGTAGTTGCCGTGTCGGTCATGCGCGTATTGCCGATGGAGGAAGTCGTTGAGGCCGGCATGGTTCAGCAGGTCGCCGCGCAGCCGCCAGCGGCCGCGCCGGTCCAGCGACAGCCAGCCGTAGCACGCCGGCACGTTCGGCCAGCGCAACATGGCGCTGAAGTCAGGAAGCGGCACTCTGCTTTCCGGGCGAAGCGGTGGCCTGCCGGTGCCGACGGCGGCAGGCCGCCGGCTCTTGGCCGCTATTCATCAGAGCAGTTCTTCGATGTCCCGGGCGATCGTTTCCGGTGCCGTCGCCGAGGCGTAGCGCGCGCTCACCTCGCCCTGGCGATTGACCAGGAATTTGGTGAAATTCCATTTGATGCCCTCGCTGCCGAGCAGGCCAGGTGCGGCCTTCTTGAGGTAGCGGTAGAGCGGGTGCGCATGGTCGCCGTTGACGTCGATCTTGGCGAACATCGGGAAGCTGACGCCGTAGTTCTTCTGGCAGAAGCTGGCGATCTCGTCCGCTTCGCCGGGCTCCTGCGAGCCGAACTGGTTACAGGGAAATCCGAGTACCTCGAAACCGCGCTGCCGATAGCGCTGATAGAGCGCCTCGAGACCCTCGTACTGCGGCGTGAAGCCGCAGTTGCTGGCGGTGTTGACGATCAGCAGGACCTTGCCGGCGTAGTCGCCAAGCGACTGGCTGCCGCCTTCGAGGCGATCGGCCGTGAAGTCATGGATCGGTGCGTGGATCGGTGCGGTCATGGCCATGTCTCCAGGATGAGTGGCAATTTGCGAAACGGCAAGCTGCCGGCAGTGTACCCAGAAACGCCGCTCCGTGCGTGACCGCCCGCCGCTTGTGCCGTCAGCGAAGGCAGGGCTACCGACAAACGGTCGGCTGATTTACCATGGCGCGGCATGAGCACGCCGGTGCGCCAGCAGGCGCCGGATTCTTGACCGCGGAGCAGAACGATGAACGATTACCGCCGCCTGCCAGTCCTTGTCCATTCGGTGTCACGGCTGCGGCGCCTGCTGCCGGTGCTGCTGCTGGTCGCCTGTGCGACGCCACCCGGCAACGGCGACGCGGTCAAGGATGCTGCCGAAAGACCGCTGGACGGTCTTGGCACGGTGATCGATCTTGCCGATCCCGGCGAGCACGAAGTGGTGGTGGTGATCAACAACAATGCCGTGTTGGGAAATCATGCCGGACTGTTCGCCGGCGCGCGGCTGAGCGATCCGGCCGGTAGTTACCAGAACGTTCGCTCGCAGCGTCCCGACTGGCGGCAGCCTGGCCTTGCCGATTACGTCGCCTATCAGATGGTCGATGGCCCGAGAATCCAGATCTATCGGTTCACGCTGCCCGAGCCCCAGTTCTCGGCCGTCGTCGCGCGCCTGCCGGAGGCCGACAGGGGGATGCCCTTGTTCTGCGGGGCGGCAGTGCAGAACGCGATCGCCGGCATCGGACCGTTCAAGGACATCGCGCCGATCTGGTGGACCTCGCCCGCCGACCTCGCCCGGCTGCTCGATTCGCTGACCGGCGCGCAGCACGCTGCGGGCTCTTGCCTGTGGCCCGACGGGCTGCCGTGTTGAGTACTGCCGACCGTACCGCTATGCCGTGTGGTCGTCGATCGGCACGCAGGCACAGAACAGGTGGCGATCGCCGTGCACATCGTCAACGCGGTTGACGCTCGGCCAGAACTTGTTGTCGGCGACATGCGGCAGCGGCAGGACGGCCTGCTGGCGGCTGTAGGGTCGGCTCCACTGGCTGTCGACGATGTCGGCCTGGGTATGCGGCGCGTGTTTCAAGGGGTTGTCGTCGGCCGACCAATGGCCGACCTCGATCTGGCGGATCTCTTCGCGGATGGCGATCATCGCGGCAATGAAGCGGTCGAGTTCGGCTTTCGATTCCGACTCGGTCGGCTCGACCATCATCGTCCCGGCAACCGGGAAGCTGACCGTCGGCGCGTGAAAACCGTAATCCATCAGTCGCTTGGCGATGTCGGTCTCGGAAACGCCGGTCTTCGCCTTGAGCGGCCGAATGTCGAGAATGCACTCGTGCGCGACGCGGCCGTTGCTGCCGGTGTATAGCACCGGATAGTGCTGCTGCAGGGCATTGGCGACGTAGTTGGCGTTGAGGATCGCCACCTGCGTGGCGCGCGTCAGGCCGCTGCCGCCCATCATCGCGATGTACATCCACGAGATCGGCAGGATCGACGCCGAGCCCCATGGGGCGGCGGCAACGGCACCCTGGCCCGCATGCGGGCCGCTGACCGGCTGCACGCTGTGGTTGGCCATTAACGGTGCGAGATGCGCCTTGAGGCCGATGGGCCCCATGCCCGGACCGCCGCCGCCGTGCGGGATGCAGAAGGTCTTGTGCAGGTTCATGTGGCTGACGTCGGCGCCGATCAGCGCCGGCGAAGTGAGGCCGACTTGCGCGTTGAGGTTGGCACCGTCCATGTAGACCTGGCCGCCGTGCGCGTGCACGATCGCGCAGATCTCCTTCACCGCCTCCTCGAAGACGCCGTGCGTCGACGGGTAGGTGATCATCAGGCAGGCGAGGTTGGCGGCGTGTTGCGCGGCCTTGGCGGCAAGGTCGGCAACGTCGATGTTGCCTGAATCGTCGCAATCGACCACCACCACCCGCATGCCGCACATCTGCGCGGTGGCGGGGTTGGTGCCGTGCGCCGATCGCGGGATCAGGCAGACCTTGCGCTGCCCCTCGCCGCGGCTGGCATGATAGCGCGCGATCGCCAGCAAACCGGCGTACTCGCCCTGTGCACCCGAGTTGGGCTGCATGCAGATGGCGTCGAAACCGGTGATCATCTTGAGCCACTGCTCGAGTTCACCGATCATCTGCAGATAACCCTGCACCTGTTCGAGCGGCGCGAAGGGGTGGATGTCGGCGAATTGCGGCCAGGTGATCGGGATCATCTCGCTGGTGGCGTTGAGCTTCATGGTGCACGAGCCGAGCGAGATCATCGAGTGGTCGAGCGCCAGGTCCCTGCTCTGCAGTTTCTTCAGGTAGCGCAGCATCTCGTGTTCGCTGTGGTGGGTGTTGAACACCGGATGCTCGAGGATCGCGTCGCTGCGCAGCAATCCGGGCGGCAGGCTGGCGTCGGCATGTCGCAGAGGCTCGTCGAGCGGCTCCAGGTCGACGCTGACTTCGGCGAGCAGCTTGATCAGCAGGCTGATGTCCGTCGACGAGGTCTTCTCGTTCACCGCGATCCCGAGCACGCCGGGAGCGACCTGGCGGAGGTTGTAGCCGGCGTCGAGGGCCTCCTTGTAGGCGCTCAGCGCACGGCCACCGAGGTCGACCTGAATGGTGTCGAAGAACTGCCGGGTCAGCACGGTGATCCCGGCGCGGCGCAGGCTCGCGGCCAGCAGCGCGGTCAGCCGGTGCACGCGCAGGGCAATCGTGCGCAGGCCCTGCGGGCCGTGATAGACGGCGTACATGCCGGCGATGTTGGCGAGCAGAACCTGCGACGTGCAGATGTTCGAGTTGGCCTTCTCGCGCCGGATGTGCTGCTCGCGCGTCTGCAGCGCCATGCGCAGCGCCTTGTTGCCGCGACTGTCGACGGAAACGCCGATGATCCGGCCGGGCACCGAGCGCTTGTACTCGTCGCGGGTGGCAAAGAAAGCGGCGTGCGGGCCGCCGAAGCCGAGCGGTACGCCGAAACGCTGCGACGATCCGAGCGCGATGTCGGCACCCATCTCGCCCGGCGAGCGGAGGAGCACCAGGGCCAGCAGGTCGGCAGCGACGGCGACGATGCCGCCGCGCGACTTGACCGCGGCGATCGCGCCACTGAGGTCATTGACCTCGCCGCGGTCATTCGGATACTGAAACAGCGCACCGAAAACCTCCTGCTGGGCGGCGACCTCGGGCGAGTCGAAAAGCAGCTCGAAGCCAAAGAAAGCGGCGCGGGTCCTGATCACGTCGATCGTCTGTGGGAAGCACGCCGCGTCGACGAAGAAGCGGTTCGATTTCGACTTGCTCAGTCGCCGGGCCATGGTCATCGCCTCGGCGGCAGCGGTGGCCTCGTCAAGCAACGACGCATTGGCGAGTTCAAGGCCGCTGAGATCGATCACCATCTGCTGGAAGTTGAGCAGCGCTTCTAGGCGACCCTGGGCGATCTCTGCCTGGTAGGGCGTGTAGGCGGTGTACCAACCCGGGTTTTCGAGGACGTTGCGCACGACTACCGCCGGCGTCAGCGTATCGGCGTAGCCCATGCCGATCATCGCGTGTTGAACGCGGTTGCGGCTGGCCATTTCCCGCAGCGCCTCTAGGGCTTCCCGTTCCGGACGTGGCTCGGCCAGCGCCAGCGGCGACGGCAGGCGAATCGCCGCCGGCACGGTCTGGTCGACCAGTTGTTCGAGGCTGCCGGCAGCAATGCTGGCCAGCATGGCGCCGATTTCACCGGCGTCGGGACCGACGTGGCGCTGAACGAAATCGTCGCGTGCTTCGAGCTCGGCGAGGGTCGGGGAGAGGCGAATGGCGTCCATGGCTTTTTCCGTTGGTGCGGCGACTCTCCGCGCCTAAGCGGCGTCGACGAGTTGCTGGTAGGCGGCGGCGTCGAGCAGCGCGGCGAGGTCAGCGGTGGCGGCCGGCCTGAGCCGGAACAGCCAGGCCGCGTAGGGGTCCTGATTGACGACTTCCGGCGCGTCGACGGTCGCCTGGTTGACTTCGACGACGCTGCCGGCGACCGGTGCATAAACGTCCGAGGCGGCCTTGACCGATTCGACGACGGCGGCTTCCTGATCGGCAGCGAACTCGGCGCCGACTTCAGGCAATTCAACGAATACCAGGTCGCCAAGAAGTTCCTGAGCGTGGTCGGTGATCCCGACAGTGATCGTGCCGTCGGCTTCGGACCGGATCCATTCGTGATTCCTGGTGTACCTGAGGTCAGCGGGGATGTTCATCTGTTCTCCTGAGAAATGAGATCAAGTATTTGGCATTGATCAATGAAATTAAGCGAGAATGCTCCCGTTTCTGACGAAGCATGGCTTGACTACAGCAGCGCCGAGAAGCTTGTCGCGGATCGCCACCTCGACGGTGTCACCGATCGCCGTGGCCAGTGGCAGACGCGCCAGGGCGATCGCCTGCTGCATCGTTGGCGAGAAGCTGCCACTGGTGATTTCACCGCTGCCGTGTTTGCCGACGACCTGCTGATGGGCGCGCAGCACGCCGCGGTCGCGCAGCACCAGGCCCAGGAACTGGTAGCGCTGCGGTTTGGCAAGCAGGGCTGCCTTGCCGACGAAGTCGCGTGGCGCCGACAGGTCGACGGTCCACGCCAGGCCGGCGTCGAGCGGCGAGACGCTCTCGTCCATGTCCTGGCCGTAGAGATTCATGCCGGCTTCGAGGCGTAGCGTGTCGCGGGCGCCGAGACCGCAGGGCCGCGCGCCGGCGGCGGCAAGCGCTTCCCACAGCTGGCCGGCCTGCTGGGCGGGCAGCGTCACCTCGTAGCCGTCTTCACCGGTATAGCCGGTGCGCGCGATGAACTGATCGCCCCACTGCACGGCAAAGAAGGGCTTCAGCGGTTCGCAGGCCGGGCGGCATGCCGGCTGCGCATGCCACAGCTTCTGGCGCGCCTGGGGTCCCTGCACGGCGATCATGGCCAGCGCACCGGCACCCTCGCGACGTGGTGTGATGCTCAGCGCCATTTGCCATTGCTGGCGATGGACGTTCATCCACGCCAGGTCCTTGTCGGCGGTTGCCGCGTTGATCACCAGCCGGTAGCTGCCGTCGTCGAGGTAGTAAACCAGCAGGTCGTCGATCACCCCCCCGGCCTCGTTGAGCATCGCGCTGTACAGCGCCTTGCCGGCGACCTGCAGCTTGTCGATGTTGTTGGCGAGCAGGCGGCGCAGGAAAGGCGCCGCATCGGCACCCTCGACGTCAACGGCGCACATGTGCGAAACGTCGAACATGCCGGCGTCGCGGCGGACGGCGTGATGCTCCTCGATCTGCGAACCGTAATGCAGAGGCATCTCCCAGCCACCAAAGTCGATCAGCCGCGCGCCGCTTCGGTGGTGGATATCGTTGAGGACCGTTTTCTGCATCGTATCAATTCCTTGAGAGGATCTGTTGAAGCGGATTCCAGAAACAAGAAAGGGGCGAACTCGAATAGAGTTCACCCCCCTGTCCATGTACCTGAGAGATTTTCGGGCCGAGAGTGTATCGCAGCCGCCTTGCCCCATCGGTGGGCGCTTCGCCAGAAGCGTGCGCCGCTCTCCAGAGTTCATTGCACGAACGGTCCTTTTGCCTGAGCGTTTCCGGGTGGATTGCGCCTTCGGCGGCGGCATTGCCGCGCTCTCCCATTCGCGGCGCCACTATAGCGCGCCGGACGTGCTGCTCGCAAGCGTAGCCGCTGGCGCACCGGCCATTCGCGCCAGGCTCGTCGGTGGCCGACGGCGCCATCGACGGCGGCTGTTGGACCGCCAGCGTCTCTCCGTCATCCTTGCCGGCGGACAAGCTGTGCGGCCTGCTTGACCGGCGAGGTCGTCGCTTCCTGGCCTGATCTTCTGCTCGACGGCGAGCCGGCATTGCTCCTTCGAGGTGTCGGATTTTTTTACACTTGCTCTTTTCCTGCTCACTGTGATTTTTTTAACGATTTGTTTTAATAGCAAATTGTGTTTTAGGCATGGATCTTGCTGAATAGTCATCGAGTCAGGTTTTGTCAGAGGTAACCGGAGTGCTTCCGTTCGGGTTTCCAGAAACCAAGACTTGTAAAACCCATAACTTACTCAACCACCCATCAACCGGTTTCCGACAAGGGCTGGTATTCGATGTCGAAGGAGTCCTCAATGAATGCATATCGCAACAAGACAAAGATAGCTTTGGCCGTCCTGGCTCTGGCTGCGTCGGCCGGTGCGTCGGCCGTCCCGATGACCGTGACCGGCGTTTCCGGGAACTACATCGTCTGGCAGAAACTCACCTTAGGGCCATCGCTCACCGCGGCACCAAACGCGGGCCTTGCGGCGATCCAGGCGGCACTGAATGGTGGCAATGCGGCAACTCCCGGCAGCAACGTCGAACTGAGCAAGTTTGGCGGGCCGATCACCTCGCTGACCGGCAACATCAACGGCAAGCCGATCACGCTGTGGAGCCTTGATGAAGGTGATTGGCGGGGCGGTCTCGACCAGCAATACATTCAGGCCGCCGCGAACTCGGTCGGCGTGACCTCGTTTGACATGACGAATGCCCTCAATGCCTTCTATACGCCTACCGCCAACCTGGGTGGCCGTGCGCCCTGGCAGTTGGTCAGCGACCCCAACATATCTTACGTTGATATGGGTGCCGGCCATGGCGTCAACATCGGTCTGGCCGGCTTCCTCGACGCGACGCCGGTCCTGCAGGCGATGTTCCCGTCGGTGGTGGTGCCGCAGGGATCGCAGGTCAGCGAAGTGGTCAGGGTCGATCTCGATGGTCTCCAAAAATACCTGTACGGCTTTTCCGCGACGCCGTCCGGGGTCTGTGCGGGTTGCACGACGCCGTACCCTTCCTACACCGGCAACTACGAGGTGAGGATCCCCGAGCCGGAATCGCTGGCCTTGTTTGGTATCGGCCTGCTCGGTCTGTTCCTTGGTCGCCGCCGCAAGATCTGAGAAGATCTGACGACCGGCGGGCGCGGCAACGCGTTCGCGATGTGCACGGAGAGCCCGGAAGGGCTCTTTGTGTCTGATGCCTGCCGGGTGTTATCATGATCGCATAAGCAGTTATCGGCTTGGGTGAGGCAGGGTGGCAGCCCTGGCAGCAAATCGTGGAGGTGGCCATGGACTTGGCCGTTTTGTTTGGTGTCTGTCTGTTGATCTCAGGCGTGGCCATCCGGTTGAGTATGAGCCTGGCTGGATATCTGGGGATCATGGACCAGCCCGGTGGGCACAAGCAGCACGACGCCAGCACGCCGTTTGTTGGTGGCGCAGGTGTCGCCACCGTGCTCGTCGGCCTCTTCCTGGTGCTTGACCCGCTTTACGCCAGTTTCGAACTTCATCCCTTGCAAGCGATGCTCATCGGTACGCTGCTGCTGTTCCTGACCGGCCTGGCTGATGACATCTGGCATCTGACCTTCAAGTCGCGACTGGTCGTCCAGGCGCTGGCTGCTTTGTCGATGGTTCTGATTGGCGGCGTCGAACTGACGTCGTTCGGCGAACTGCTTCCCGGCTTGCCCTTCGATCTCGGTCCGCTGTCGATCCCGTTGACCATCGTCGCCACGGTCGGATTGATCAACGCGGTCAACATGATCGATGGCATCGATGGCCTGTCCGGCTCGGTGAGTCTGGTCAGCCTGGTGCTCACCGGCGTGGTTGTCTACCTTGGCGGCTACCATGCGTATCTCGTCCTGGTCGTTGCCCTGATCGGTGGCATCGCGGGTTTTCTGTACTACAACCTGCGTTACCCTGGCAACCCGCGGGCGCGGGTTTTCCTCGGTGACAACGGCAGCATGGTGCTCGGTTTCGTTTTCGCCTGGCTGTTCATTGCCCTGTCGCAGGGGGCCTCGGCGGCGATGACGCCGGTCACCGCGTTGTGGCTGTTCGGACTGCCGTTGATGGATACCATTGGCGTAATGCTGCGGCGTATCTGGTTGCGCAAGTCACCGTTTCGCGCCGACCGTCATCACTTGCATCACCTGTTTGTGCGCGCCGGATTTCGCGTCTGCGACATCGTTGCGCTTGCCATCCTCGGGCAGATCTGTCTTGGCGTGATCGGTGTCGGAGGCCTGCTGCTGGGTGTTCCGGAATACATCATGTTCTGGCTGTTCATGGGCGTTTTCGGGGTCTATCTGCTGGCAATCGTGCGGCCGTGGCGTCTGGTTCCGCGTTTGCGCCGGATCAACCGTTCGCTCGGCCTGCCGTCGGTACAGGTGCGCGGGATCTTCGTCGGCTACGTCCGCAAGGAGAGCTTTCCGGCGTTGCTTCGCGTGATATGCGAGAAACTGGGTACCGGCTACGATTACCAGCTTGGCGTCTACCAGACGGTGGGTGCTGTCGCTAACGACGGTTGCAACGTCTACTGCGTCGTCCATATCTCGGCCGATGGCAATGACCAGTTGATCGGCAGGATCCAGCGTGAAGCTTCGTCGATCAGGAAACGTCTGGCCCGTCAGCCCGGGGTCGAGGTGCGGCTTTTCATGTGCCGCAAGAGCGAGAACGAGTTGCGCAACAACGCCATCGCGGCCGGAAAGAAGGACGGCAGCCAGCGAGCTCGTGATCGCCGTGGGGCGCGAAGCAACCTGATCTACTCGATGGAACGTGGCGGCGGTACGATGCGCAGCGACGGGCTCGGCTTTGAAGTCAGCGTGCCACCGGTGTGAGGATGGACTGATCGGTGTTCAACAGGATTCTCACGGTCTGCACCGGCAACATCTGCCGCAGTCCTGCGGCCGAGTTCCTCTTCCGCGATCGCTCCCGCAAGGTCGGGCGGCGGGTCGATGCACGCTCCGCGGGCATCGGTGCGCTGGTCAATCACCCGGCCGAGGAGACCACCTGCGCGATGATGCAGTCGCGTGGCGTCGACCTCAGTGCGCACCGAGCCAGCCAGCTGACGCCGGAGCGCCTGCGGTGGGCGGAACTCGTCCTGGTCATGGAGAGCCACCATCGCGACGCGGTTCTGGCGATGGACCCGACGGCCCGCGGCAAGACCTTCCTGCTGGGGCACTGGACCGGGACGGAGATCCCCGACCCCTATCGGCGCGGCGACGCGGCGCACGCGGAAGCGATCGATCTGATCGAAGCCGCCGTCGAACCCTGGGTCGACAAACTCGGCTGAAGGAGCGGGCAGGTCGCGTGCTTTTTCGCGTGCGACGTGAAATAGAGCACGAGGTCCTTCGCTGACCGACGATACCCTCCGGGTGTAGGCAAGAAGATCCCCCTGAAGCTGGAATTGGCGGCGTACGGGTGCCGGAGCTCTGTCGCGCTTGGTTCTCGGGCGGTTGTCGCAGCACGCCCGGACGGGTGCGTTTGCGGGAGTTCCCCAACTCGATGTAGACTTCGCGGCGCGCGTTTTCCAGCAGGCGCCCGCAATGGAAAGAACGAATGGAAACGAGGAGTTCAGCATGAAAACGTCGCTTGCCGTTCCCGGCGGAATCCGGCCCCTCCTGATGGGTCTTGCTGCGAGCATCCTGGCGGGCTGCAGCCTCGTTCCGGGTAACCAGAGCTACAGCAATCGCGAGGAGTCGGCGGTACGGCTGCCGGTTCAGCAGGGCGATGTCCTCGCCCCGGCCAACATCAAGATCAAGCCGATCACTGCCGAATTGATCATCGAGATGTTCAATGCGGCGCGCCCACCGCGTGGCGACGGCACCAGCGTCGCGGCTGTGGCGGGGAAGGACAATCCCCGCCTCACCGGCAATAATTTCCCGCCGACACCTGAATACAAGCTTGGTCCGGGCGACATCATCTCGATCATCGTCTGGGATCATCCCGAGTTGACCATTCCGGCGGGAAGTTTCCGTACCGCCGAACAGGCCGGTACCGTCGTTGCTGACGACGGAACGATCTTTTTCCCCTACGCCGGGGTCCTCAAGGTGGCGGGCAAGACGACCAGCGAAGTGCGCGTGATGCTGTCGAGCAAACTGGCCAAATACATCGAGAAGGTGCAACTCGACGTGCGCATGGTGGCGTTTCGCAGCCAGCAGGTGTATGTCGTCGGCGAGGTGGCGAAGCCGGGCATCCAGCAGGTTACCGACATTCCGATGACCATCCTCGAGGCCGTCAACCGTGCCGGCGGCTTCACCCAGGAGGCCGATTACAGCCGGGTACTGCTCACCCGCCGTGGCACTACCTATCAGGTCAACATCCAGGCGATGTATGACTACGGCGCGACCGAACAGAACGCGCTGCTCGAGAACGGCGACATCGTCAACGTCGCGGATCGCAGCTACAACAAGCTCTTCCTGCTCGGTGAGGTCGCCAGGCCGGGTTCCTACGTGATGAACAAGAAGCGTGCGACGCTCGCCGAGGCGCTCAGCGACGCTGGCTATGTCAGCCAGACGACTTCCGATCCGCGCTGGATCTACGTGATGCGCGGCGATGCCGAGGCTCCCGAGCTTTTTCATCTCGACGCCAGTCTGCCCGACGCGATGTTGCTCGCCGATCGCTTTCCGCTGCGTCCGCGTGACGTGATCTACGTCGATGCGGCGGCCGTCGTTCGCTGGCAGCGGGTGATCGCCAACATCCTGCCGACGGCGACGATGCTCGACGTGACCAGCCAGACGAAGTACCCGCTCTTCGGTGGAAGGCAACCCTACTGAGATTCCAGGCCGGGCCCGGTGACCTTGACCTTGGCCCGGCGGCTGTCTCGCCAACTGCTGCGTACCGCAGCCTGTTTAACACGCTTGGCCGCCCAGTCGGATGACTGGCAACGGCAACGACGGACGATCAATGGATAACGACCAGTCTTACCCTCTTGTCAACGCGCCCGGCGCCCCGGGACGGACGGGCGCCCGGACACAGGGGCAAGCGACTCCCCAGATGTCCCCGGAAGATGACGATGAGGGCCTGGCGCTTGGCGAAATCATCGCCGTGCTCATCGATTACCGCTGGCTGATCGCGGCGATCACTCTGTTTGCGCTGGTCCTCGGCCTGGCCTGGATCTTCATCGCCAAGCCGGTGTACCGTGCCGATGGCCTGCTCCAGGTCGAGGAAAAGAACTCCGGTGGGATTGGCTCGCTGAAAGCCCTGGCACCGCTGCTCGGCGACGACACGACCGTGTCCGCCGAGCTCGAAATCCTCAGTTCGCGGATGGTTCTCGGCCGCGTGGTCAGCAAGCTCAAGCTCGACATCGTCGTTGCCCCGCGGACTCTGCCGCTGATCGGCGGCGCGGTTGCCCGGCGCTACGAAGGCGATGAACCCAATTCGCCGTGGCTTGGCCTGTCGAGCTTCGCCTGGGGTGGGGACGTCATACAGGTTGATTCCATCGACGTTCCGGCGCGCGCGCTCGACGAACAGCTGACGCTGATCGCCGGCGACGCCGGCGCCTTCGAGCTTCTCGACATGGACGATCAAGCGGTACTTCAAGGCAAGGCCGGGACGCGCGCCAGTGGTCAGGGCTACTCGATCTTCGTCGCCCAGCTCAAGGCACGGCCAGGTACCCAGTTTCGGCTGAAGAAACTTTCCACCGAAACGGCGATTGACGAACTGCGCAAGAACTACTCGGTCAAGGAGCGCGGCAAGAAGTCGAGCGTCCTGGAGTTGAGCCTGGTCGGGTCCGATCCGGCGCAGATCGGCATCGTCCTCGACGACATCATGAACACCTATGTCCGCCAGAACGTCGAACGGCGCTCGGCGGAGGCCGAGAAAACCCTGACCTTTCTCGAAACGCAGTTGCCGGCTCTCAAGACGCAGGTCGATAGTGCCGAGGCCGCTTACAACAATTACCGCCAGAGCCGTGGCTCGCTCGATCTCAGCCTGGAGACGCAGGGTGTCCTCAAGTCGCTGGTCGAGGTCGAGAACGCCGCGGTGCTGCTCAAGCAGGAGCGTGACGAGTTGCGGCAGCGCTTCACTCCCGAGCACCCGACGATCCAGGCGGTGGACAACAAGCTGCAGCGGCTCAACGAGCGGCGCAAGGCCTTTGAAGTGGACGTCGCCCGCCTGCCGGATACGCAGCAGACGGTGCTGCGCCTGGCGCGCGACGTCGAGGTGTCGACCCGCTTGTACACCGAGTTGCTGAACACCGCGCAGCAGTTGCGCGTGTCCAAGGCCGGCACGGTCGGTGACGTGCGAGTGATCGACCCGGCAGCGGTCGCCCGCGAACCCGTTGGCGCCAAACCGGTGGCCATCCTGGGCATTGCCCTGCTGCTCGGCGTGCTGCTCAGCATGGTCGTGATCTGGTTACTGCGTTCCTTGCGGGTCGTCGTCGAAGACCCTGATATCATCGAGTCGCAATTGGGCCTGCCGGTGTATGCCACCGTTCCGCACAGCAAGATCGAACTGGATCTGCACCGCAAGGCACGGTCCGGCATCGGCGGTCTTCTCGCCGTAGACTATCCCGACGACGACGCCGTCGAGAGCTTGCGCGGCCTGCGCACGACGCTCCACTTTGCGCTCCTCGACGCCAAGCGCAACTCGCTGCTGATCACCGGATCGAGTCCGGGCCTCGGCAAGAGTTTCATTTCCAAGAACCTCGGTGTCGTCCTGGCGCAGGTCGGCAAACGCGTCTTGATCATCGACGCCGACTTGCGCAAGGGGCATATCCACAAGGAGTTCGGCCTCGAGCGCGCGGTCGGGGTTTCCGAGTACGTTGCCGGCCAGGCATCGCTGCAGCACATTCTGAAGGCCACTGCGGTACCCAACCTGTCGGTGGTCAGTACCGGCCAGCTGCCGCCGAATCCGTCCGAACTGCTGATGCATGAGCGCTTTGTGACCATGCTGACCGAGTTGTCGACCAGCTTCGACACGCTGATCGTCGATGCGCCGCCGGTGCTGGCGGTGTCGGACGCGGCGATCATCGGGCGGCACGTCGGCGCGACGCTGATGGTTGCGCGCTCGGGCAAGCACCCGATTCGCGAGCTGGAGCAAGCGGTCAAGCGCCTTGCTCAGGCCGGTGTCGAGGTCAAGGGCTTCGTCTTCAACGACCTCAACGTCAGTCGCCAGCGCTACCGCTACGGCTACAAGGGCTACGTATACCGCTATTCGTACAAGGGCTAGGCGCCGTTCGCCTGCCGTCCGGCGGTACGCCGCCGCGCTTCGTAAAGGCAGACGCCGGTGGCGACCGAAACGTTCAGGCTGGCGACCGAGCCGAGCATCGGAATGCTCACCAGTTGATCGCAGGTTTCGCGCGTCAGCCGGCGCAGGCCGTCGCCTTCGGCTCCGAGTACCCACGCGCAGGCGGCCGGCCACTGCGCGCTGTAGAGGTCGTCCTGGGCGGCGGCGTCGGTGCCGACGACCCAGATGCCACGTTCCTTCAATTCGCGCAGCGTGCGGGCAAGATTGGTCACCGTGATGTACGGCACCGTTTCGGCGGCGCCGCTGGCGACTTTCACTGCCGTCTGGGTAAGACCAACGGCGCGGTCCTTCGGCGCGACGACGGCGTGCGCGCCGGCGGCGTCGGCGACGCGCAGGCAGGCGCCGAGGTTGTGCGGATCCTGAATGCCGTCGAGAACCAGCAGGAAAGCCGGCTCGTCGAGCGTGTCGAGAACGTCGTCCAGCGTCACGTGACGCTGCGTCGTGTCGATCGTGGCGATCACCCCCTGGTGCCGGGCGCCGGGCGCCATCGCTTCCAGCCGGGCACCGTCAACCGGCAGCACACGCACCGTCGCAAACTCGGCATGACGCAACAGATCGCGCAGACGAGCGTCGTGGCGAGCGGCATCGACGTAGATCTCGCGTATCGCGCCGGGATCGTGACGCAGCTTGGCGAGCGTCGAATGAAAACCGAAGATCAGGCGTGATTGCTGGGACATGGCATGCGGCCGGCAGGGAGAGGCCGCGATTCTAACAGCTTGCCGTGCGTCTGTCGGTTGGCGAGGCGTCGTGGGTCGCGGCCCGGCGCCACTTGATGGGCTGGTCGGCCGACGTCTTCGGGCGACGACGGCGATGGTTCACGCCTCCGGCCACTTGGGGTTCTTCCGGCTATTCCCCGACGGCAATCGTCTCCAGCGTGCGCGAGCGCCAGTCGAGGACCGCCGTACGGATGCTCATCTGCTCGCCAAGGCGCGGAAACTCGGCGCGAATCACGTCGGCGGCAAAGGCCGACAGGAAGCGCGACTTGAGCTCGGCGCGCGCGCGGTCGACGCCGATTTCGTCGTAGGGGACCGAAGCCAGGAGCAGGAATCCGTCGTCCGGAATCCGCCCGGCCTGCATGTTCGCTTCGATGATGCCCGCCGCCCGGCGGATCGGGCCGTCCAGATTCGGGCTGTAGGGGCCGATGATCAGGGCGATGTTCGGCGTGTGCAGGAAGTCGAATCCGCGGCCGAGGCAGATCATCCACTCGCGGTGCTCGATATCCAGCAGCCGTTCGCCTTTGTCGATCTGCGCGCGTACGCTGGCGATATGTTCGAGGTTACCGTGCAGCAGCGGCAGCAGATCGTCGCGCATCTGCGCCGGCATGTCGGGCAGCAGCGCGGCGAGGCGCGGCGCGAGCAGCGCGCGGTCGGCGGCGCCGAGACTGGCCAGGTGCAGCTTGTCGCCGGCCGTGCCGTGGATGACCAGGGCATCCTCGTCGGTTTCGAAGCCGCAGACCAGCGGGTAGACGGTACCGTGATCGCGGCCGAAGATGTGCTCGACCTGCTGGCGAATCTGGTAGGTATGCGCGATCGCCGCCGCGGTATCGTAGGCGAAACCCGCGCAGCCGCGGTGCGGATCGCCTTGCGAGTAGTGGTAGGTGACCAGGAAGACGACATGGCGACCGGCACTGACGACGCGCTGGACGTGATGCGCGAGCACTTCGCCGAGGTGCGGCCAGCCGAGGTCGAAGATGCCGCCGAGGTTGCGGAAGGGCATCAGCAGGCCGACCGGCGTGTTGGTTGCGACCGGAATGTTGATCCGGCCGTCCATGCACTTGAGGACGGCGATTGCCGTCGGGTGTTCGGCGAGATAGCGTTCGCGCGCCAGCCAGGCTTCCGGGCTGCGGAACGTCGCGGCGTGGCGGTCAGCGAGGCTGAAGACCCAGTCGATGCGTTCGGCGATCGGCTTCCCGTGGATGTCCATGCTGACAGCAGCCTCCAGACTGACGACCCGGCCGCGCAGCCGGCCGGCCGCTTCACCCGGCGAGGCGCCGGGGAATCGAACGAAGTATCGTCGCCGCCGGCGGACAGGTCAAACGCGACCTTTCCAGGCTGGCGCGGACGCCGTCAACCGCCTGATCGGACGTTGCGGCGGCAACCGTCGATCAGAGCAGCATGCCGGCGCCGACGGTGTTGTTGGACGACTCGTCGATGACGATGAAAGCACCGGTGCCGCGGCTTTCCGCGTAAGGGTCGGCGAAGATTGGTTGCGCCAGCTTGAAGCTGACGCGGGCGATGTCGTTCATCGCCAGCCGGTCGGCCGGCTGATGCTGCATGCTGTTGACGTCGACCCGGAAGGCGATGCCGGCGAGCATCGCCTTGCTGTCGCGCGTCGTATGGCGGATGAGGTATTTCCGGCGCGGATCGAGCGGCGCCTCGGCCAGCCAGCAGAGCATCGCGTCGATCTGTTTGCTGACCCGCGGCAATTCGCCGGTCTTGACGATCATGTCGCCGCGCGAGACGTCGATCTCATCGTCGAGCAGGATCGCCACCGATTGCTCGGCGACGGCGTGCGGCAGCGACTCGCCGAGCATCTGGATGTCCCTGACCCTCGTTTCCAGTCCCGACGGCAAGACCGTCACCGCATCGCCGATCGCCAGTTCGCCGGATTCGACGCGGCCCATGAAGCCGCGATAGTCGTGCAGTGCCGGATTGCTCGAATCCTGCGGGCGGCAGACGTACTGCACCGGGAAGCGGAATTTCTCGGCGTGCGCGCTATGGATCGCCGGCGTCGTCTCGAGGATCTCGAACAGCGTTGGTCCGTCATGCCACGGCAGCCGTTCGCCGCGCTCGACGATCATGTCGCCGAGCAGTGCCGACATCGGGACGAAGCGCACATCGTCGATCCCCAACTTGCCGGCGAAGGCGAGGTAGTCGGCCTTGATCCGGGCAAAGACTTCCGGCGAGTAGTCGACCAGGTCCATCTTGTTTACCGCCACGACGATCTGCGGAATGGCCAGCAGGTGCGCCAGGTACGAGTGGCGACGGGTCTGCGCGAGGACGCCCTTGCGGGCGTCGATCAGGATGATCGCCAGGTCGGCGGTCGACGCCGCGGTGACCATGTTGCGGGTGTACTGCTCGTGGCCGGGCGCGTCGGCGATGATGTACTTGCGGGTGCCGGTGGTGAAGTAGCGGTAGGCGACGTCGATGGTGATTCCCTGTTCGCGCTCGGCCTGCAGGCCGTCGGTCAGCAGCGACAGGTCGACCCCTTCCAGGCCGCGCTTCTCCGAGGTGCGCTGGATGGCGTGCAGGGTGTCGGCGAGAATCGTCTTGCTGTCGAACAGCAGTCGGCCGATCAGTGTGCTCTTGCCGTCGTCGACGCTGCCGCAGGTCAGGAAGCGCAGCAGGCCGTTGTCGGGAATGTCCTCGAGCGGGAGTTTTTCGATTGCGGACATCAGAAATAACCTTCCTTCTTGCGTTGTTCCATCGACGCCTCCGACGTCTGGTCGTCAAGGCGCGTCGCGCCGCGCTCGGTGATCGTCGTGATGGCCGTTTCGGCGATGATCGCGGCGACGCTGTCGGCGTCCGATTCGACCGGCGCCGTGCAGGTGATGTCGCCGACGGTGCGAAAGCGCACCATCAGGTTCTCGACCGTGTCGCCGGCTCTCGCCGGGGTCACCCCGGTGACCGGCAGCAGGCCGCCGCTGCGGCGCACGATCGGCCGCCGGTGCGCGAAGTAGATCGACGGCAGCGCCAGCTGCTCGCGTTCGATGTACTGCCAGACGTCGATCTCGGTCCAGTTCGAGATCGGGAAGACACGGATGTTCTCACCCTTGAAACTGCGCGCGTTGTACAGGTCCCACAGTTCGGGGCGCTGGTTCTTCGGGTCCCATTGACCGAATTCGTCGCGGAACGAAAAGATCCGCTCCTTGGCGCGTGCCTTCTCCTCGTCACGGCGCGCGCCGCCGATGCAGGCGTCGAAAGCGAACTCCTCGATCGCCTCGAGCAGGGTCACCGACTGGTGCTTGTTGCGCGGCTCGTCGGCCGACTTGAGGACCACCGTGCCGCGCGCCATCGAATCCTCGAGCGAGCGAACGATCAGCCGTTCGCCGAGCTCGGCGGCGCGCCGGTCGCGAAAATCGGTGACTTCGCGGTAATTGTGGCCGGTGTCGATGTGCATCAGCGGGAAAGGGAAGCGGCCCGGCCGGAAAGCCTTCTCGGCGATGCGCAGCATGCAGATCGAGTCCTTGCCGCCGGAAAACAGGAGCACCGGGTTGCTGCACTGGCCGGCGACCTCGCGCATGATGTGGATGGCCTCGGACTCGAGCCAGTCGAGGTGGGAAAGAGTGACGCTGGAGAGTGCTGCGGTGCTCATGATTGACCTGTGATTCAAGCGATTCTTCGATTGGTCGGCGGGTTTTCAGGCGGTCCTGGCGTGCAGGCCGCATTCCTTGGATTCCGGATTCTCCCACCACCAGCGGCCGGCTCGCACATCTTCGCCCGGTGTTACCGGCCGGGTGCACGGCGCGCAGCCGATGCTCGGATAGAACTTGTCGTGCAGCGCGTTGTACGGCACCTGATTGAGCTTGATGTAAGCCCAGACTTCGCGTTCGCTCCAGTCGGCCAGCGGGTTGAACTTCTCCAGCCCGCGATCACCGCTGGCGGCGTCGAAACTGCGGATCGGCAGCCCGTCGCGGGTGCTCGATTGCTGCGCGCGCATGCCGGTGATCCACGCCTTGCAGCCGGCCAGCGCGCGCTGCAGCGGCTCGACCTTGCGGATATGGCAGCAGCCCTTGCGCAGTTCGACCGACTCGTAGAAAGCGTTGATGCCGTGCTCGCGCGTCCACGCCTCGATCAGATCGTGGCGCGGATAGTACAGGCGCAGCCTCAGGTCGTAGTGCCGCTGCAACCTGGCGATCAGATCGTAGGTCTCGACCGGCAGGCGGCCGGTGTCGAGCGAGAAGATCTCGATGTCCAGCCGGTCGCGGACGATCAGATGCGTCAGTACCATGTCTTCGGCGCCGAGGCTGCTGGCGAAAGCCGCCGGCGAGAAGTCGCTGGCGATCTCGCGCAGCAATCGGCGTGCGGCGTCGACCCGGGTGGCGACCGCGGCCAGCAGCGCCGGGTCGTCGAGCCTGCCCTGGACGCTCATGCCGCCTCCCGTGCGCCGCGCCGCCGGAAAAGCGGCTGCGGCTGGTCGACCGCCGCCTGATAGCTCTCGCTGAAGGCGTGCAGCCCGGCCAGCGCCTGGTCGAGGTCCTTGTCGGCACGCAGCGCATAGGCGTCGATGCCACAGCGGCGCATGAAGAACAGCTGATCCTGCAGGACGTCACCGAGGGCACGAATCTCGCCGCTGTAGCGGTAGCGTTCACGCAGCAGGCGGGCGCTCGAGTAGCTGCGGCCGTCGGTGAATTTGGGGAAATTGACGCCGATCACCGCCAGCCGGTCGAGGTCGCCCGCCAGGGCCTCGGGGCCCTCGTCGCTGTCCAGCCAGACGCCGCATTGCCGGTGCCCGGCGACGATCTCGTCCCGGCGCGCCAGCCATACCGACAGCGGCAGCAGCACGGGTTCGGCGGGCAGGGCGACCGATTCGGGCGTTTCACCCTCGGCAAGCGTCAGCCGCTGCCAGTTGTCGTCGACGATCCGTTCGTTCTTGATGATCCTAGGCATTGACCACTTCCTTCTCGGTTGGCGCGACCTTGGCGCTGCGGCGACGGTCGCGGCCGGCGTAGGCGCGGGCCTTGAACGGCTCGACGCCGACCCGCTGCCAGGTATCGATGAAGCGCTCGCTGGCCGTTCGCTGCTCGCGATAGACGTCGATCAGCGCCTCGATCACCAGCGGCACCTCCTGCGCGTAGAACGACGGGCCGATCACCTTGCCGATCGTTGCGCCGTTGCCCTGCTGGCCGCCGACGGTGATCTGGTACCACTCCTCGTCGTTCTTGTCGACGCCGAGGATGCCGATGTTGGCGACGTGGTGGTGGCCGCAGGAGTTCATGCAGCCCGAGATGTTGAGCGAGATGTCGCCGATGTCGTACAGATAGTCGAGGTCGTCGAACTTCTGCTGCACCGCTTCGGCGATCGGCAGCGAGCGGGCGTTGGCCAGCGCGCACAGATCGCCGCCGGGGCAGCAGATCATGTCGGTCAGCAGGCCGATGTTGGCCGTCGCCAGGCGATCACGGCGAGCGATCTGCCAGACCTCGTGGAGGTCGCTCTGGCGGACGTCGGCAAGCACCACGTTCTGTTCGTGGCTGACGCGCAGTTCGCCGAAGCTGAAGCGGTCGGCGAGGTCGGCGACGGCGATCATCTGCTGCTCGGTGATGTCGCCGGGAGCCGCTCCCGCCGCCTTCAGCGACAGCGTCACGGCGGCGTAGCCAGGCGTCTTGTGGGGGTGTACGCAGCGCTTGACCCAATTGGCGAAAGCCTTGTCGTCGCGCAGTCGCGCCGCGTGCCCGGGGTCTTCGGCGGGCAGCGACTGCCAGGCCGGTGGCGTGAAGTGTTGCGCAATGCGCTCGAACTCGGCGTCGGTGACCGTCGTCTCGCCGTCGCGCAGGTGCGACCACTCGAGCTCGACCTGACGCGTGAATTCCTCGACGCCCAGCGCCTGGACGAGAATCTTGATCCGTGCCTTGTACATGTTGTCGCGGCGGCCGTAGCGGTTGTACAGCCGCAGGATGGCGTCGAGGTAGGACAGCAGGTGGCGACGCGGCAGGAAGTCGCGGATTGCCTTGCCGAGGATCGGCGTGCGGCCCAGGCCGCCACCGACGAACACCCGAAAGCCGATCTCGCCGCGTTCGTCGCTGACCAGGTCGAGGCCGATGTCGTGCGCGCGGATCACCGCACGGTCCTGCGCCGCCGCATTGACCGCGATCTTGAACTTGCGCGGCAGGAAGGCGAATTCCGGGTGAAAGGTCGACCACTGCCGCAGCAGCTCGCAGTACGGGCGCGGGTCGACCAGTTCGTCGGGCGCGACGCCGGCGAAATGGTCGGTGGTGATGTTGCGCACGCAGTTGCCCGAGGTCTGCACCGCGTGCATCTCGACACTCGCCAGTTCGGCGAGGATTTCCGGCGTTTCCTCGAATTTCGGCCAGTTGAGCTGCATGTTCTGGCGGGTCGTGAAATGCCCGACGGCGCGGTCGTAGCGGAGCGAGATTTCGGCCAGCTTGCGCAGCTGCGCCGACGAAAGCATGCCGTAGGGAATGGCGATGCGCAGCATCGGTCCGTGGCGCTGGATGTAGAGGCCATTCTGCAGGCGCAGCGGACGCAGTTCGTCGGTCGACAGCTGGCCGGCGAGGTGGCGTTCGATCTGGCCGCGATACTGGCTTACGCGCTCGTCGATCAGTTGTTGGTCAATGCGGTCGTAGCGATACATCGGTCGCTCCTGTTATGGGTGAGGCTCTGGCTCTGGGGTGGGGCCGGGGATGCCGCCTACTGGGCGATCAGCTTGCCGCCGATCAGCAGCAGCATGCCCGCCAGGATCGGCCGCAGGATGCGGTCGGGGATCCGCGCCGAGGCGTGGCTGCCGAGCCAGATTCCTGGCAGCGAGCCGAGCAGCAGGCTGCCGAGCAGCGACCAATCGACGCTGCCGAGGAACCAGTGGCCGAGGCCGGCAACCAGCGTCAGCGGCACCGCGTGCGCGACGTCGCTGCCAATGATGCGGATCGTCGGCAGCCGCGGGTAGAGGTAGAACAGCACCGCCACGCCGAGGGCGCCGGCGCCGACCGACGAGATCGTCACCAGGACGCCGAGCAGGGCGCCAACGGCGATCGTGATCGGTGCCCGCGACTGTGCTTGCGTGCCGTCACCGGCGTGCGCCAGCGCATGATCCTGCAGCTTGTGGCGAAAGATGATCGAGCCGGCGGTCAGCAACAGGGCGATACCGAGCGACACCGAAATGATGTGCGAGACCTCGGCGCTCTGCTTGGGCAGCAACGACAGCGCCCAGATGGTCAGCAGCGCCGCCGGAATGCTGCCGGCCGCCAGCAACCGCGTGACGCGCCAGTTGACGTGCCCCTTCCGGGCGTGCACGACGGTGCCGCCGGCCTTGGTGATCGCCGCGTAGAGCAGGTCGGTGCCGACCGCCGTTGCCGGGTGGATGCCGAACACCAGCACCAGCAGCGGCGTCATCAGCGAGCCGCCGCCGACGCCGGTGAGGCCGACGATGGCGCCGACGACGAAACCCGACAAGGTATACATCCAGTCCATGAATCACGTGCCAGAGCGAAAACGAGCGCGCATGGTAGCAGCACGGAGTTTGATCGAAAAAGAATATTCAGTTAGATTCTTATAACCATTGGCGATTTGGAGTGCGAATGAAACTCCAGCAACTGCGTTACCTCGTCGAAGTCGCGCGCCGCGGCCTCAACGTATCGGAAGCGGCCGCGGCGCTCTTCACCTCGCAACCGGGGATTTCCAAGCAGATCAAGCTGCTCGAGGACGAACTCGGGGTGATTGTTTTCGAGCGCAGCGGCAAGCGCCTGACGGCGATCAGCGAGCCGGGCAGGGCGGTGCTGCAGATCGCCGAACGCATCCTGCACGATGCCGAGAACATCCGCCGGGTCGGCGAGGAGTACGCCGGTGGCGATTCGGGCAGCCTGATCATCGCCACCACCCATACGCAAGCGCGCTACGCGCTGCCCGGCGTCGTCAAGAAGTTCGTCGACCGGCATCCGCGGGTCAGGCTGTCGCTGCGCCAGGGCCATCCGACGCAGATCGCCGAATGGGCGCTGAAGGGCGAGGCCGACATCGCCATCGCCACCGAGGCGCTCGACCAGTACCCGCAGCTGCTGATGCTGCCCTGCTACCAGTGGGTGCACTGCGTGATCGCTCCCGACGGCCATCCGCTTCTCGGCGAAAAGCCGCTGTCGCTGGCCGCCCTGGCGCGCTGGCCGCTGATCACCTACGACTCGGCGTTCGCCGGTCGTTCGCGGATCAACAAGGCCTTCGAGCTGGCGCAACTGACGCCCAACGTCGTGCTTACCGCGATCGATGCTGACGTGATCAAGACCTACGTCAGCCTCGGCCTCGGCCTCGGAATCATCGCCAGCATGGCTTTCGACCCGGCCCGCGACGCCGGGCTGCAGGCGCTGCCCGCCGAGCACCTGTTCGGCTCGAACACCACGCGCATCGGCCTGCGCCGCGGCAACCACATCCGCCGTTACGAATACGACTTCATCGAACTCTTCGCGCCGCAGTTGACCAGGAAAGCGGTAGACATGGCGATCGCCGGCGCACCGCCGGGCGAGGAGTATCAGCTTTGAGCCGGCGTTGTGGCGGTTTGGGGGGGCGCCGGGCGGTGGTCTGTCGCGTGCCTGCCGACGACTGTTTCCGACCGTCGCCAGCCTGATAACATTCGACCATGCGCCAGGATCACGACACCGGCTACAAGTTTCTCTTTTCGACTCCGGAACTGGTGCGCGACCTGATCATCGGCTTCGTTCCGGATGAGTGGCTGCACAGCCTGGATTACAGCACCCTTGAGCGGGTCCCCGGCAGCTATATCAGTGAAGACTTTCGGTATCGCGCCGACGACGTCGTCTGGCGAGTCAGAGTGGGTGGCGAATGGGTCTACCTCTATCTGCTGCTTGAATTCCAGAGCAGCGTCGACAAGTACATGGCGCTGCGCATGATGGTCTACGTCGGGCTGCTTTATCAGGATCTGGTCAAGCGTGGCGAGGTGCTGGTCGACGGCCGGCTGCCGCCGGTGCTGCCGATCGTTCTGTACAACGGCAGCCAGAACTGGCGCGCGGCGACCGACGTCTTCGACCTGATTCCGCCGGTTCCCGGGCTGGTCGAGCAGTACAAACCGCGTTTGAGGTACCTGCTGATCGACGAGAATGCCTACTCCGACAGCGAACTGGCTTCGCTGAAGAACCTGGTCGCCGCCGTTTTCCGCATCGAACACCCGGCGTCCCCTGCCGCCATCGGTGTCTTGCTCGGTCTGCTCGACGAGTGGCTGGTCGACCGGCCGGATCTGCGTCGGATGTTCGCTCTCTGGATTCGGGCGACGTTGATGCGCAAGGCGGAATATCGTATCGTCTTGCCTCGGATGGACGATCTACAGGAGCTGAATGTCATGTTGGCTGAACGACTCGAGGAATGGGCGCATGCCTACAAGGCCGAGGGCAAGGCCGAGGGCAAGGCCGAAGGCAAGGCCGAAGGCAAGGCCGAAGGCAAGGCCGAAGGCGAGGCGTTGGCGTTGCAGAAGCTGCTCCAGAAGCGTTTCGGAACTGTCCCGCCGGATGTCTTGGCCGCCATCTCGGCGGCGTCCCTCGCGCAGATCGATGGCTGGCTGGATCGGGTGCTCGACGGCGCGACCCTCGATGAGCTTTTCGGGCGAGCCGAGCCCTGACACGGCCCAACACCACACATACTCCAAGCCATCGCTCGTTTTCCCTTCGTCACGCGGCCATCTGCCGAGCGACCCGCGATGCGTACTGTTGGTCATAGGCAAGAGCGTCCGTCAGTTTCACGGCTTGCACGGCGCTGTTGGCAGAGGGTGGCCGCTTCAACGACGAAATCCATCGCCTGCCAGCCGGCACACGAGCTTCATTCCCAAGGGTATTTGTCGCTTCACGACGCACCAAAAAGCCAATCGAGACCAGCTGAACTGCCTGATCGATGGCATGGCAGGATTTGCCGAGACCGTCGATCTCCAAGGCGTGCCGGTCCGTACGATCAATCTGGAAGGTCTGCTCCGCACCAAGCGGATGACGCGCGACAAGGGCGTGGCCGATCGCACCGTTCTGGAGCGGCAGCGGGTAACGTTCCGGAGGCACTCTCAGGCTCGCGAACCCGATTGTGCCGCCGGGCCCGAGGAAATGCTCGAGCTGCTCGATCATCCACAGCCATACTTCCCCATGTCGGTCACCATTTTCCGGATGATCAAGCCCTTTCCCCTGTGGTCAGCGCTTTGCTCCAGGGTCGTGCTTCGCTGAATATTCACGCCCTGGTCAGGCGCATACCACGGCGGACAAGGCTTCACCTTGCTTGTGCCTGATCCGAGTGCTAAGGTTTAACGGGGAAAACGCCTGCGCCGTCCCGCTGCGCAGCGCGCATCCTGGCGCAACAGGAAGAGCGAGACTCGTATGCTCGTCAAGGGGAGGTCACCAGGCCTGGCGAAGTTGAGCCGCCCGCGGCTCGCACGTGTGCATCCGCGCGAGCGCTTGTTTCTGCGCCTCGACGAATACCTGGAATATGCGGCGGTCTGGGTCTGCGGCGGTGCCGGCGCAGGCAAGACAGCACTCGTCGCCAGCTATCTCGATGCCCGCGAGCTGCCAAGTCTGTGGTACCACGTAGACGGTGGTGACGCCGACCCGGCTGCATGCTGCAACTATCTGCGAATCGCGGCAAGCCGGATCTCGCCGCGGCTGGGCAGAGAGTTGCCGGTAGTCGCCCTGCCGCAAGCGGCAAGGACGAAGTCTTCCTTCCGCCAGTTCTTCGGTGCGTTCTACGCCTGCATCAAGGATTCGAGCGTCCTGGTCCTCGATGGCGCTCAGGAAGCGCTCGCGTCGCCGATCTTCCGCGAGTTACTTCTGGCAGCCATAAGCGAGGCTCCGAGCCACGTCGGCCTGCTAATCACCAGCCGCAGCCGGCCACCGGGCGAGTTCGCACGCTTGCAGGCGAACGCCGGCCTGGTGGTCCTCGACGCTGATGAGTTGTCGTTGACCGAAGAGGAGTCAATCGCCGTCCAGCAACTGACCGCGGCTGGCTCCAGAGTGCGCACCGTCGAGCAGATGCGGACCTTGCACCGGATCACCGGCGGCTGGCCAGCGGGTCTGAAACTGCTCCTGCAACTGGACAACCCGGACGTGCTTGCCGGCGCCAGCGGGCGCGTTGCGGCCGGTACCGCCCTGTTCGATTACCTGGCGGCCGAAGTCTTCGACCAGCAACCGGAGGCCGTTCGCCATCTCCTCGTCAAGCTTGCTTTGCTGCCGCGCATCACACCCGTGTTGGCCGCGGCGCTCGGCGGACCGGAGGCAGAGCGCCTACTCGAAGTCATGCACGGCGATGGCAACTTCACTTCGGCGCATGGCGTCAGCGCCGATTTCCATTACCGGTTTCATCCCCTGCTGCGCGAGTTCCTGTTGCTGCGTGCCCGGTCGGACCTGAGCAGTGAAACGCGCGATCGCGTCGTCTGCGAGGCGGTCGCTCTGTTGGAGAAGCATGGCGACGTCGATGCTGCCGCACAGGTGCTGATCGCCGCATGCCACTGGGATCGCCTGCAGCGACTGGTGCTCGAACACGCCAGGAGCCTGCTCGGCAGCGGCCGGCACCGGACGCTGACAGCCTGGCTCGAAACCCTTCCTGCCGAACGGCTGGCGAGCGATCCCTGGCTCTGCTACTGGCAGGGTTCGGCGCTGCTGCCGTTTGATCCGCCCGCCGCGCAAAAGCGCTTCGTCAGCGCCTACCGCTTGTTCAGGGCACTGAAGATCGGCAGTGGCGCCTTGCTCACCTGGTCGGCGATCGTCGATCTGATTTGTCTTGAATGGGCCGATTTCAGCAGGCTTGATCACTGGCTCGACGAAGCGAAATCCTTGCACACCGAATTCGGCCCTTCGGGCGAAGAGCTTGCTGCGCGCTTTGCAGCCAGCATGTTTGGCGCTCTGTTGTTCCGTCGTCCGCAGGACCCCGCCATACACCGGTGGGGCGAACGTCTGTTATTGCTCATCGAGGCCTGTCCAGACCCCAGTCAGCGCATCCGGCTCGGATGTAACCTGCACATGCACTACAGCGTCAGCGTCGGCGCGAACGGCAAGCTGGAACGTCTCATGAAGGCCGTCGATCCGCCCGCGGGGACGGCCCTCACGCCACTGGCCGAAACACTGCTCTGGGCCCTCAAGTCGATGTACCACTGGTGCCGTGGGCGTCTCGGCGAGGCCGTATTGGCGGCCGAGAATGGTAGCCGCCTTGCCGGCGAGAACGGCGTGCGCATGTGGGATTTCCTGCTCGGCGCGCAACAGGTGTATGCATGGCTGAACAGCGGCGAACTCGGCCGCGTCCGAGTCGCGCTGGCGCGACTTGAAAAATGCCTTGATAGCGAGCGCAAGGTAGACGTCGCCCACTATGACTATCTCGCCTGCCTGGCCAGCCTGCTCGCCGGCGAAGGCGCGCAGGCCTTGACCCGGATCGAGACGGCGATGGCCATTGCCCGGCACTATGGCGGCCCGCAGCAGATCGCACTCGGCAGCCTTGCTCAGGCGCAGGCACTGCATGCCGTCGGCCGTACCGGCGAAGCCTGGCCCCTGATCGACACTGGTCGCCGGATCGGCGAGGCAATGTGCAGCGACCTCTTGTGTTTTCAGGCCGACCTGTGCGAGGCGCTGCTTGCGCTCGACGCCGGCGACCATCAGCGCTGTGCCCGGGCGCTGCAGAGTGCTTTCGCACTGGGCGCCGGATGCGACTACCTGAACCACGAAAGCTTCCGCCCCGCAGTCATGGCACGGCTTTGCGCCTTTGCGCTGGCGCACGGCATCGTTCCCGAGTACGCCCGGCGGCTTATCCGCCTGCGCTGTCTCAAGCCGCCCGCGCTCGAGCAGGAGTGCTGGCCGTGGCCCGTCAAGATCTATACGCTCGGTCGCTTCAGCGTCGTCGTCGATGGCCAAGCGATTGTCGAGACTGGCCGTCCGTCGCAAAAGCCGATCGAACTGCTGCAAGCGCTGATCGCCCAGGGAGGCCGTCAGATCGCCATACCGCGGCTGATCGAGACGCTTTGGCCGGAAGCCGAGAGCAAGGGCGGCCGAGGAGCCTTCGAGACCACCCTGTCGCGCCTGCGTCGCCTGCTCGGTCACGACGATTCCCTGCTTCTCGAGCGCGGCCGACTCACGCTCAACCCACTCCTGTGCTGGGTAGACGTTTGGGCCTTCGAGCGTCTGCTGAGCCAGGTTCAGACCGCGCTTCACGACAACGGTCAGGCGGCCGCCATGTCCCTGCTGGCCCGGACAGACAGCTTCCTGCGCGTTTATCAGGGCGAGTTTCTCGGTCGCGAAGACTGCGGTCCGTGGGCGCTGCCCGTTCAGGAGCGCTTGCGCAGTCGCTTGGCGACTGCGCTTGCCGACGTCGGCAGGCGTCTCGAAGCCGGCGAACTATGGGACAAGGCCGTCCGGCTCTACCGACGTGCCATAGAGCTCGAACCACTGGCCGAGACCTGGTACCGCCGCCTGATGGACTGTCTGCAACAGCAGGGCGAGACGGCGGAGGCGCTGCGCGTCTATCGCCGTTGTTGCGAAGCCCTGCAGGCGGGCCTGCGGACGATGCCGTCGCGGGAAACCGAAGCGATCCGCGGATCGCTCGAAAGCGTCGCGGGTCTCCAGCCACCACCGGGCAGGTAAAGCGCTCGCTTCGATCCGCCGCAGCACCGCCCTGGCAAGCCCCCTCGTCATTCCGCAACCATCCCTCTTCCCGCAACAGGACCGCGCCGTGTATGCGGGCCGTATGCGCGCTGTATGCAGCCGTCTGCGAACATCTCCCCCGGGGCGCTCTCGTCGCACCGCTCTGACATGCGCGAGGGCTCGCAAGCGTGAACGGTGAATGTGGTGAATTGGGGAGGAATTGCACATGTCCAGGACTTCGCAGCGCTCCATCGGCAACCCGGTTCGCGCCCGGACATCATTTCTTGCACGCTTTTCTATGGCGTGCCGCAACGCCATCGACGCGATCGGGCCGGCCGGGCGCTCGCAAAGCGCCGCCCCACCATTTGCCCGCAAGATGCTGTTCGAAACGCTGGAACAGCGGCTCCTGCTCTCGGCCGATCTCGCGCCAACAGCCTCGGCGTTCGTTCCGGCAAGCCAGTTGGGTAACCAATCGGCCCCGGGCAGCGCGTTCCTGTCGCTGACCGACGGTGTCCTTTCGGCAACGCTGCATGAAATCGCCGAGGCGGTCTGGTAGCGTGGTAGGCCCGTATTCACTGATCCAGAGGCCTCCCGATGGCGCCGTCCCTACCCTTGTCCGACCCCCAACTGGCCGACACCGCGGCCACCCTCGCTGAATGGCGGAAGACCCGCCCGCGCAGTCCGCGTATCCCGGAAGACCTCTGGTCGCGAGCGATCGAACTCGCCGAGCGGCACGGCATCGCCAAGGTCGCCGTTGCCCTGAAACTCGACTACACCAGCCTGAAGCGCCGGCTGGCCAG